>JADJSH010000024.1 GCA_016711805.1 Bacteroidota bacterium | reverse complement strand
GATTAGTAAATATCAAAACCGCTTTGGTTTTTGGTGCACCATCTATCGTTGCCGTTTTTTTAACGAGAGCGTATATCGTTCCAGCAATTCCTAAAGAAGTGTTTTCAGTGGGCGATTTTATGGTTACTAAAAAAGTATTTTTAATGATGTTGCTATTTGCCATTTTAATGGTTGTGGCATCATTTAGTATGATCAAAAAGATAAGAAGAAAAAAGAAGAAGATTTAGGTCCGCAAAAAAATTTAACTACCCTGTTATTTTATTAGAAGGTGCAGTGGTTGGTATTGTAACTGGTTAGTTGGAGCAGGAGGATTCTTTAATTATACCCGCTTTAGTTCTTTATCTAAATTACCTATGAAAGAAGCTGTAGGAACATCGTTAGTAATTATTGCTGCTAAATCATTAATAGGATTTTTTGGAGAAGGTGGAGAAACAGTTATTGATTGGGCACTTTTAACAACTGTAGGGGCTTTTGCAACAGGAGGGATTTTTATAGGAATTTATTTATCTAAAAAAATAGATGGCGCAAAATTAAAACCAATATTTGGATGGTTCGTTTTAATCATGGGTGTATATATTATCATAAAAGAAACGATCTTAAAATAAATGTAACCATTGTTACACAGTAAAATCAAGTTTTGAGTGTAATAAATGTTACCATTAGAAAAATAAAACCACAATACCTTTGACTCATAAAATAAACAAATAAATAAAAACAACAATTAAAAAATAAATCAAATGAAAATAGAACAAATTTATACAGGATGTTTAGCTCAAGGAGCTTATTACATTACTTCTAATGGAGAAGCAGCAATATTGATCCTGCTTCACGAAACACAACCTTATATGGAGAGACTTAAAAAGATGTGTGAAATTAAAATACATATTTGAAACTCATTTCCATGCTGATTTCTGTTTCAGGACATTTGGATTTATGCAAAAAAACAGGAGCGCCAATTGTTTATGGCCCAAGTGCAAAACCAGAGTTTGAATTTATCTTTGCTAAAGATGGAGAAGTATTTACAGTTGAAAGGTGAAAATTAAAGTATTACATACACCAGGCCATACAATGGAGAGTACGTGCTTTTATTAATTGACGAAAACGGAAAAAGATCATGCTTTATTTAGTGGAGACACCTTGTTTTTAGGAGATGTTGGTCGCCCGGATTTAGCTCAAAAAGCTGCATCTATGACTCAAGATGAATTAGCGGGTTTATTATATGATTCGTTAAATAATAAAATCATGCCTTTAGCAGATGATGTGATTGTTTATCCTACTCACGGCGCTGGTTCAGCATGCGGTAAAAACATGATGAAAGAAACGGTTGATACTTTAGGCAATCAAAAGAAAATGAATTATGCTTTAAATCAACCAAATAAAGAAGAGTTTGTAAAGCGGTTACTGATGGATTATTACCTCTCCAGGTTATTTTGGAAGTAATGTTGCCATGAATAAAAAGGGTATTGAGAGTTTTGAAACTGTGTTAACAACGGAATGAGAGCTTTATCTCCAGTAGCTTTTGGAAGCAGCGGCAGAAACAACGGATGCTATTGTGCTTGACACAAGAGATGCGGCTGAATTTGCAAAAGGGTTTATACCTCGTTCAATTAATATTGGTATCAACGGAGATTTTGCTCCTTGGGTTGGTGCTTTGATTAAGGATGTTAAACAATCTATTTTGTTAGTGACAGAACTTGGAATGGAAGAAGAAACTGTTACGCGTTGAAGCCGTGTTGGATTTGATAATGTGATTGGACATTTGCAAGGAAGTTTTGTTAGTTGGAAACAAGCTGAAAAAGAAATTGATACAGTCAATAGAATTACAGCTGCACAATTTGCTAAAGAAGTTGATGTAAAAGCAGATACAGTTATTGATGCAAGAAGAGAAAGCGAATATAGAGCAGAGCACGTTGAAGAATCTTATAACAAGCCTTTAGATCAAATTAATGGTTGGTTTGCAGAGATGAACGATGAAAAGCCATTTTATATTCACTGTGCAGGCGGTTATAGAAGTATGATTGCAGCTAGTATTTTAAAATCTCGTGGAGTGCATAACTTTAAAGAAATTGAAGGTGGATTTAAAGCAATTGCAGAAGCTGGCGTAGCAAAAACAGATTTTGTTTGCCAAAGCAAATTACAAAAAGCATAAATAAATTAACTGCCATAGTTGGTGAAACTGGCTGTGGTAGTTTATTAAAAATAAAACATGATAAAAATTAAATCAATTATTGCTACAATTATGTTAGTGTTCTCGTTAACACAATGTAATTCTCAAACTAAAAAAACAACAACTATGGAAACAACAAATGCAACACAAACAGCTACTAAAGAAATTATTGTAGATGTAAGATCAGTAGAAGAATGGAATGAAGATGGTCATGCTGACTGTTCAGTAAATTACCCATTAGATCAATTTGCTAGTAAAATAGAAGAATTAAAGAAGTACGATAAAGTGATTTTAGTATGCCGCAGTGGTAATAGAGCGGGTATTGCTAAAGGACAATTACAAAGTGCAGGCTATACTAAGGAAATTGAAAACTTAGGCCCTTGGCAAAATGTAACTTGTAAAACTAAATAACATGAATTTATTAAAATCATGGGGTTTTATGCGAGTGCTTCGATTTGTTTTCGGAGCATTTGCTTTAGTTCAAGCGCTAATAACCTTAGATATTGTTTTAGGCATATTAGGATTAGTAGTAGGCGGTATGGCATTTTTAATGTTGGTTGCTGTGGAACTAATGGCTGCGAAACAAATTACAAGAAGGATAATACTACCAAACAAATAACAGATGTTGAATATGAAGAAGTGGTTGCTAAATAATAAATTGACAGTAATAGGTGCAATTGCAGGAGCGATAGGAGGGTATCTATATTACTATTTTGTAGGATGTGCTAGTGGAACTTGTGGTATTACCTCTAGTCCTATTAATAGTACCTTGTATTTTGCTATTTTAGGAGGTTTAATTATTAATTTGATTAAGCCAACTGATAATAGTCAGAAAGAAAATTCTAATATGTGACAAATGTTACAGTACGAGTTGTTTTAAGATTGTAATTTTATGTCAAATTAAAAAACATACATATTATGAAAAAAAACATGGGTAACATCGACAAGATTATTAGAATACTTGTTGCAATTGTAATTGCTGTATTATTCTTTACAAACGTTATTTCAGGAACACTAGGTATTGTACTCTTAGTATTAGCTGGTGTATTTGTTTTAACAAGTTTAATTAGTTTTTGCCCACTTTACACCTTAGTTAGAGTAAATACATGTCCTAAAGATAAATAAACTTTGATATTTTAAAGTTTACAACAAAGCCTCTAATATTAGAGGCTTTGTTGTTTTATATAATCAATAAATAGCTTACTTTTAGTTATCATTAAAAATTGAAATCTCTTTTAAAACATATTCAATCTATCCATCCTATTTCAAAAGAAGCCGAAAAGGCTTTGTTAGAAATTAGTAAAGAAGTTCAATTTCAAAAAGGAACGGATGTGCAATTGATTGGGCATACGTGTAAAACTATTTATTTTGTAAAAGAAGGTTGCGTTCGTATTTATTATTTTAAAGAAGATATTGACATCACAGAGAGTTTTGAATTTGAAAATGCCTTTGTTGCTAGAGCTGAAAGTTTATTTACAGGAAAGCCTTCTTTAAAAGCTATCCAAGCCATTGAAGATTCTTCTTTAATTGCGATTGATTCAAATAAATTATTTCAATTATTTGATACCCATCATGATTTAGAACGCTTATTTCGTAAAATCATAGAAGCATCTTATGTGAACACGGTTAATCGTATTGAAAGTTTACAGTTTCACACAGCTGACGAACGTTACCATGATTTATTAAAGGAACACAAAGATGTTTTAAAAAGAGTGCCATTAAAATATATAGCCTCTTATTTAGGAATTACTCCTGTTAGCTTGAGTAGAATCCGAGCTCAAAAATAATTTCTTATCATATGTAAAGTAGTTCTGGTTTTACTCACCCTAATTTTGTGATATGGAAACCATTAAATTAGGACTAAAAGAAAACTGGAAGCAATTTACTTTATTGGTTATTATTAATGCCTTTGTTGGTGGTATGGTTGGGTTAGAGAGAGCCATTCTCCCTCAAATAGCTGAAGATGAATTTCACATTGCTGCTAAAACCGCTATCTTATCGTTTATTATTGTATTTGGTATTGTAAAAGCGATTACTAATTATTTTACTGGGTCTTTAGCTAATAAAGTTGGCCGAAAAAATCTGTTAGTGATTGGTTGGTTATTTGCTTTACCAGTTCCTTTTATTTTAATGTTTGCTAATCATTGGAATTGGATTATTGCCGCTAATGTGTTATTAGGTATTAATCAAGGTTTAACATGGAGCAGCACCGTAGTTATGAAGATTGATTTAGTGGGCGAAAAGCACAGAGGATTTGCCATGGGTTTAAATGAATTTGCGGGATACTTAGCAGTTGCAATTGTTGCATTTTTAACTGGATGGATTGCAGGAGAATATGGGTTAAGACCTTATCCGTTTATGATTGGAATTGTTTTATCAATATTAGGTTTATTTGGAAGCTGGTTTTTGATAAAAGACACCAAGCATCATGTTGCTAAAGAATCTGATTCAAGCACTATTCCTTTGCTGAAACATGTTTTTTTTGATACCACTTGGAAAAATAAAAATTTAGGCTCCGTAACACAAGCTGGTTTAATTAATAATTTGAATGATGGTATGGTGTGGGGAATTTTTCCTATTCTTCTATTTCAAAAGAATTTTAGTTTAGAGCAAATAGGAATAATTACGGCAACGTATCCAGCAGTGTGGGGCTTAGGACAATTAGTAACTGGTAAAATGGCAGATTATTTTTGTAAGAAAGATATGTTGTTTACAGGTATGTTATTGCAAGGAATAGCTTTATTAATAATGCCTTGGGCTCAAACAATGACTCATTACATTTTCTTATCCGTTATTTTAGGTTGGGGAACAGCGATGGTATATCCTACGTTTTTAGCAACGGTTGCTGAAAATACAAATCCCATAGATAGACCAAAAAGTTTGGGAATTTTTCGTTTGTGGAGAGATTTGGGATATGCCATTGGAGCTATTTTAACTGGAATTATCGCAGATGCTTTAGGCATTAATGCCTCAATTATTTCAATTGGATTTTTAACGGTTTTATCATCATTCATCATTCAATACAGAATGAAATGTCAAAATGATGGTTCTAAAAAATTATGGAGTTTTTTATCATCTAAAAATAAATCACATGGAGAATGTATCGCTTAAACATTGTTTGCCTTTAGCTGAATTGAAACAATTTATTGTTATAAAAAAACAACAAGTTAAAATTATTGATGTAAGAAGTAGAGCGGAATTTGAAGAATGTCATATTCCGGGAGCTATTCATATAGAATTGTCTCAAATAGAAATAGCTAACCAATTATTTGATAAAAATGATATAATAGTAACTGCTTGCGGAAAGGGCGGCGGAAGATCTACCGATGCTTCTCAGAAACTAATAGAATATGGATTTAAAAACGCATATTGGCTTTGCGGTGGAACTTTTGGTTGGGAGTAATATATTGAAATGTAACATTTGTCACACAGTAGTTATTTTATTTTTTTTACATTCACAATGCCTAATAAACTTATAACCATGAAAAAAGTTTTACTGATCTTATCTTCTCTATTCTTTTCTGCAACTATTTCTAAAAGTCAAAATCTCTTAGCGATTCCAGATACAATGTCTGGCACAACTTTTAATTTAAATATTTTAGATACATCCAATGTGTTTTATCCTGGTTATACTACTAATACATTTGGTGTTAATGCTAAATATTTAGGACCTACTTTGTTTTTAAATAAAGGCGATTCTGTTAGTATGAATGTCAATAATCAATTAATGGATACAACTACGATTCATTGGCATGGTTTACATGTATCAGCAATGAATGATGGCGGACCTCATATGGTTATACCTCCAAGTACTATTTGGAACCCTAAGTTTAAAGTTCGTGATCACGCTGCGATGTATTGGTATCACCCACATTTACACATGATGACCAATATGCATGCTTCTATGGGAGCAGCAGGGTTAATTATTGTTAGAGATTCTACAGAGAGAACATTAAATCTACCAAGAACATACGGCACGGATGATTTTCCTTTAGTAATTCAATCTAAATGTTTTGATGCTACTAAGCAAATAGTAATTGATAATGCATCTGATAGTGTGATGTTAGTTAATGGAACGGTTAATGCTTATTTACCATCACCGGCTCAGGTGGTGAGATTCAGATTATTAAATGCTTCTTCTGAAAGAGTGTACAATGTTGGTCTACAAGGAAATTTATCTTTTTTTCAAATCGGAACGGATGGAGGGTTATTAGATGCTCCAGTTGCTTTAACTAGATTGAGATTAGCGCCAGGAGAGAGGGCTGAGATTTTAGTGGATTTTTCTGGTAAAAATGGTCAAACAATTAATTTAATGAGTTATGCTTCCGAATTTATCAGCGCCATTTATGGTGCTTTACAACCTGGTATGGGAGCGGGACAAACAATTCCAGGATATACAGCAAATGTGTTAAATGGAGCTGATTTTAAATTAATGACTTTTAATGTTGTGGCTCCAACATCATCGCCTGTTACTACAATCCCAACTACTTTAACAACAAATACTCCATGGTCTATTGGGAGTCTCAATGCTACAAGAACATTGACATTTATGCCTGTTAATATGGGGCCTACAGCTATACAAGGTCCATTTATGATTAATAATTCACATTTTGATATGGATGTGATTAATTATTCAATTCCATTTGATAATATCGAAGTTTGGACATTAATAAATTCAACACCAATTGCACATCCATTTCATATTCATGACGTACAATTTTATATTACAGAAATTAACGGAGTTGCCCCACCAGCAAATATGGCTGGAAGAAAAGATGTGGTGTTAGTGCCAGGAGGCGGACAGTTTATTAAATTTATTGCCAAATTTGAAACATTTTGTGATTCAATGGCTACTTATATGTACCACTGCCACATGTTACCGCATGAAGATGATGGAATGATGGGGCAATTTAATGTCATTTGTCCAACTACTGTTGGCCTTAAGGAAATTGACTCTGATTCAAATGATTTAGTAGTTTTTCCTAATCCAGCTTCGGATAAAGTGATATTAAAGTTTAATTCTAAAGAGAAAATAGTAGATGTAACTTTATATGACTTACTCTGGTAAATTAATTTTTAGTAAAAATAAACTGAATGATACAGAAGTAAGTTTAAATACAGATAATCAACCTTCAGGTATTTATTTTATAGAAGTTAAAACAACTCAAGGAATTGTATATAAAAAGCTAAATTTGATTAAATAATTTTAATCATGGGTTATAAGATAAAAAGAAAAGACCTATTGCTTGTTACCATTCAATTTATTTTATTGACCATTTTTTATATTCCTTTTTTCTCGAATGTATTTCAAACCCCACTTATCGTTAAATATGCTGGAGCAATTGTTTCAATACTTGGCTTTTTAATTATTTTAATTGCCATTTTACAATTAAGTAAAAACCTAACTCCATTTCCAACACCTAAAGAAAATGGTGTTTTAATTAATACAGGATTGTATAAATATGTTCGCCATCCAATTTACTCAGGGATATTTATGGCAGCTATTGGCATTTCTTTTTATACTGGTAGTTATTGGCAATTAGTGATTTCATTTATATTACTCATTTTATTTTATTATAAATCAAAGTATGAGGAATCTCTTTTGATTGAAAAGTACAATGAGTATGAGAATTACAAAAAAGGTACTCGCCGATTTTTTGATTTTGAAGTTTTTTTTTTTAAACCCAATCCCTTAAAATTTTTTTAAAATTTTTTTTTAAATAATTTGTAAAAAAATTTTTTTCCCATTTTTCTTTAACTTACACTTAACCCCCCCCCTTTACCTTCCCCTTTTCCCATTTTTTAAAAAATTTAATTTCCCCCTTTTTTTCCCCATTTAAAACCACCTTTCCCTTTCCCCCTTTTTTTTAAATTTTTTTCCCTTTTTTCTTTTTTAAAACTTATTTCCTCCTCCCTTTTTTTTTTTTCCCCAAACCCTCCCTTAATTTTAAATCCCTCAAAAAATCCTTAATTTATTTTTTTTTTTTAATTTTTTTTTTAATTTTTTTTTTTTTTTTTTTTTCCCAATAAATTTATTCACCAAATTTTTTGAAACACCCCTTTAAACCATCCCCCTTTTCTTAACTAATTTAACAACTTACCTTCCCCCTTACTCACCCCAATAAATTCTTATAATCTTTAAACCTTTTTCCACATCCCCCTTTTTTGAATTTTGAACATTCAAAAATTCCTAAAAAAAAATTTTTAAAATCTATATTTTAAATTATTTTTTATTTTTTATATTTTTTTTTTTTTTTTTTTTTTTATTAATTTTTTTTTTATTTTTTTTTAAATTTTATTTTTTTTTTTATTTTTTTTAATTTTTTTAAAATTTTTTAAATTTTAAAAATTTTATGTTATTTTTTTTTTTTTTTAATAAATTTTTTATTTTTTTTCATTTAATTTAAAAAATTAAAAAAACCCCCTAAAATAAAATAAATTTTTTTTGTTTTTTGCCACAATTTTTTTTTTTTTTTAATAAAAAAAAAAAAAAAAAAATATTTGAATAAAACAAAAAATTTTTTTGTTTTTTTTCAGCAACTATAATCAGTTCATTTGATGATTATTGTCAGTAAATAAAACTGCTATTTGAAAGTTTTATATCTAACTTTATCTTATTACTGTTCATTTATATATAGTACATGATTTAATACAATTATTATGGAATTCATTGATTACTATAAAATATTAGAAATTCAAAAAACTTCTACTGAGGCAGATATTAAAGCTGCTTATCGTAAGTTGGCTCGAAAGTATCATCCCGATTTAAATCCGAATGATGAGAATGCTAAAAAGAAATTTCAGCAAATAAACGAAGCCAATGAGGTTTTAAGCGATCCTGAAAAAAGAAAGAAATACGATAAGTATGGTAAGGATTGGAAGCATGCGGATGAGTTTGAAAAAGCGAATCAACAACAATCTCAATCACGAACCAGTGGTGGCGGACAACAATTCTATGGAGGCAGTGGTGGAGATTTTTCTGGAGACTTCTCTGAATTTTTTGAATCAATGTATGGATCTAGTGCCGGAGGGATGACCAAACAAACGAAATTCAGAGGTCAGGATTTGAATGCCGAATTACATTTGAATTTAATGGATGTTTATAAATCACAACAACAAACATTAACAATTAATGGTAAAAGTATTCGTTTAACTATTCCTGCTGGTGTTGAAAATGGGCAAGTGATTAAAATTGCAGGCCATGGAACTCCTGGTGCAAATGGCGGACCAAATGGGGATTTATATATTACGTTTACGATCGCAAATCATCCTAAATTTAAACGAGAAGGAAGTAATTTATATGCTACTGTAGATTTAGATTTATATACAGCTATGTTAGGAGGTGGTTTACAAGTAGATACTTTGGATGGAAAAGTAAAGTTAAAAGTTGCGCCAGAAACGCAAAGTAATACAAAGGTTAAATTAAAAGGCAAAGGATTTCCTGTTTATAAAAAAGAAGGTGAGTTTGGTGATTTATATATAACATACAATGTTAAACTTCCTACTAATTTAACTGAAAAAGAAAAGGAATTATTTACTGAATTATCTAAATTGAGAACAAATGGAAACTAGAGATTTAATATTAATAGAACATTTTTGTGCTAATCATGAAATTGAGTTTTCATTTATTGATTCTTTACATCAATTTGGATTAATTGAAGTGATTATTCATGATGACCAAAAATATTTGCATCAAGAGCAATTAAAAGAGGTTGAAAAAATGATGCGTATGCATTATGAGTTAGATATTAATATGGAAGGTATAGATGTGATTTCTCATTTATTGAAACGTATGAATAGTTTACAAAAGGAATTAATTGAAACTCAAAATAAATTAAGATTATTTAAAGACTAAAATTAGTGTATTTTATACTTTTGAATAACTCATAGAGAGCATTTATTGCTTAAGAATTTTTTGCGCATGGTGCAATTCGAATTTGGTTTCATAAATAGCTAATATTTAGATAGTAATTTTTTTATACTCAGTCCCTGAACCAATATCGAAAATAATACAATACAATATGTGCTAACAATAAACAAACTGCTGCCTTCTATTTTATTAGTAAGAGATAAAGCTAAAGCAATAGAAATACCACCTCTTAATCCTCCCCAAGTAAGTACGGCTAAATTCAAACGCTTTCTTGTTTCGTTTCTATTAAATAAAAAGAATGCAGGAAGTAAAGAAATGTAACGTCCAAGTAATGCAACAATAACAAGTATAGAACCTATTAAAATATAATTTGTATCGTAAGGCACTAAAAAGATTTCTAAGCCCATTAAAACAAATAAAATCGTATTGCAAATTTCATCAATCAACTCCCAAAATTTATCTACATATTCTGCTGTAGTGTCCGACATCGCAAATTCTTTTCCTTTATTTCCAATAATTAAACCTGCAACTACCATAGCCAAAGGGCCTGATGCGTGAAAATGTGAGGCTATGGTGTAACCACCTGTAACAACAGCAAGCGTCATTAAAATTTCGGTTTGGTAATGGTCTATTGATTTCATTAAAAAGTATCCTGCATAGCCAATTAATAAACCAATACCAATGCCGCCAAAAACTTCTACCGCAAATATTTCAAATATATTGCCAAGGGTAAAGGCTTCTATACCGCCCAATATAATCGAATAAATAACAGCAAAAATTACTACTCCAACACCATCGTTAAATAATGATTCACCAATAATTTCAGTTTTTAATTTTTGAGGAATTTTGTATTTGGATAAAATACCAATAACAGCAATAGGGTCGGTAGGTGAGATTAAAGAACCAAATAAAAAACAGGAAATTAAATCAAGCTGAATGCCAAACCAACCAATAACTACATGAGTTGCTAGGCCAATTAATAAGGTGGAGATTAAAACACCTAAAGTAGCGTAGGAAAACACAGTTGCTTTAGCGCCTTTCAGCTGTCCTATTTTTACATGTAATGCTCCTGCAAATAATAAAAAACATAAAATAAAATCAAGCACAAATGCACTAAAGTCAAATCCAGTTAGAAAATCTCTTAATGGAGAAATATAAGTAGGATTGATGGTTTCAATAATTTTTAAAGCGATACCCAATACAACACTAATTAGCATAACGCCAATAGTGGTAGGTAATTTTAACCATTTGTGATTGATGTAACCAAAAACAGCAGATATAGTAATAATAATGGCAAAAAATTCTAACATAGGAGATAAAGATAAGATAAAATTTACGTATTGTAATTCATTTATCCTGTGTAATCATAAACATCCTTTTGGACACAATCAAAACAATAGTTTAGTTCTTCATCAATTTCGGGCTTGGTAATTCTATTGATAGTATATTTTTTTTTACATTTTAGACATGCCTTCGAATACCAATTATTTGGTGTATTATGTTGTATACGCATGTAAATTAATCTCTCCTTATTCATTTTTAATTGATTGACTTTCTCGATAAGATAAATAGATAATTAATATTACAGAAATCAAAATAAACAAGATTAATAAAAAACCTGAAACCATTGGGAAATCATTAAATAAAACTAGATTAATTAATATCCCGCATAAAATCAATTCAAATGCTATTAATATAAAATCAGATATTTTTAATTTAATATATTTTTTCATGATAACAAGGTCAAATAATCTTACTAATCTCTAATAAACTATCTATACTATCTAAATTTTGATTTTACTCATTAGCTCAAATTCAAGTTGTATTTTAATCATTACTAAGGATTGGGTACTTAATGCTTCAAGTTGTTTTTTGTCGTGAGCTGGATTATGTAGTAAGATAAATGATATTAAGTACTCTCTTTCCATTTTAAATTGAATTATTTGATTTAGGAAAAATAATTTTCGGCTTGTATGCTTTTGCTTCAATTGGTGTCATCCCTGCATAAGCAATTATAATCACTTTATCACCTGTACTTATTTTTAGAGCCGCAGGTCCGTTCATACATATTTCACCAGTACCACGTTTTCCTGTTATTACGTAAGTAATTAGTCTTTCCCCATTTCTGTGATTAATTACATGAACTTGTTCTCCTTCAATTAAATCAACAGCATCCATTAAATCCTCATCAATGGTAATACTACCTATATAATCAATATTTGCCTCGGTTACAAATGCGTTGTGTATTTTGGATTTTAATAGTTGTAGTTGCATATTACATGTTTTCTACCATGTTTAATAAAACACGATGTTTTAAAATAATAATTTTAGTTCCTTTTGTAGTTATAATTTTTTCGTCTTTAAAAATGCGCAACATTCTTACTAATGTTTCTTTAGCGGTTCCAACAAATCCAGCAAAATCATCTCTGTTAATAGATATAAAAACACTTTTGCTTGAATCATCATTTCGTTGGTAAACTTTATTTAGGATCAATAAACTTAATGCTACTTTATCTTTTACACTATGTTGCGAAAAAATAGTCATTTTGTTTATCCAAACAGAAAACTCTTTCGATAAATTAACAATTAGTTCTTTTGCTAAAGTTGCAGAAGTTTCAAGTATCTCTAAAAATAATTCTTAGGCACAAATGAAACAATAACATTATCCATTGCAACTGCAGATACAGGATGTGGCTCTTCTGCTAATAAAGGTCGATAACCAAAATAATCCCCTTTTTTATAGATGTAAACAATACCTTCTTTGCCATCACTATTAGTTTGAAATATTTTTACTTTTCCTTTCTTTATAATGTAAACACCTTTAGAAAAACTGTGTTCTTTAAATAAACATTCTCCTTTTAAAAATTCTTTACGGATTATTCCCTCTTTTATTAGTTGAGATTCCGCAATAGATAATGAATCGAACAAAGAAGATGATTTTAAATGATATTTTTCTATGTTAAACTCCATGCTATAAGTATATTAATCTTTAATAAAAACAAAATTGACAATTGTCAATTTTTAATCATAAACCTTACTGTACATTTGTACTGATATACTTAATATATTCCTGTGCAAAAACCTGTTAGTGTGCAACGCGCTGGCAGGTTTTTCTCATATATAGATGATTCAGTTATACATCTCTATTCAGTTTCTATATTAGTTTTTAATATGCAATTGATTCTGATAAAATTGATGAATGAACATTGCTATTAGAAGACAATTTACCTAAAGAATGGGCGTTGAAATTTTAAAAAATGTTAAATGAGCTCGTTCATGAAAATGATTAAATGTCCATAAATACTAGTGATTTCGATTATTACATCAATTTTTGAATTTAATTAAAAATATAAATTGACAATTGTCAATTGATTAAAAATAAGATCTATGTTAATTGAACTCCTATTCAAATCATTTAATATACAAGATTAGTTCGATTCTGTTTCTAATTAAATGAATAATAAAACACAAGTACTATGAAATTACAATCTTACTCTTTACACAATTATAAAAATATTCCTCAAATCTCTAAATTATCTCCCGAACAAATAGAGGCAATTGAAGTAGTAGGAAATGTATTGCCATTTAAAACTAATAATTATGTAGTTAACGAATTAATTAATTGGGATAATATAGATAATGACCCTATGTTTAAGTTGACATTTCCACAAAAAGGCATGTTGAGTAAAGAACATTATAATGCGATGAAAATTGTAGTGGAACACACTAATAACAAGAATGAAATTAAAAATATAGCAAATATCATTCGCAATGAATTGAATCCCCATCCCGCAGGTCAGTTAGAACATAATGTTCCAGAAGTAAATGGAGAAAAATTAATGGGGATGCAACATAAATACAAAGAAACCGTGTTGTTTTTTCCAAGTCAAGGACAAACCTGCCACGCTTATTGTACTTTCTGCTTTCGTTGGCCTCAGTTTGTGGGCATGGATGAATTTAAATTTGCAACAAAAGAAGCGACGTTATTAAGAGATTATGTGATAGAACATAAACAAGTTACTGATATTTTATTTACAGGAGGCGACCCGATGATTATGAAGGCAAAGGTTTTTGCTACATATATTGAGCCGTTGTTAGAAGCTGATATTCCAAATTTACAAACGATACGTATAGGAACTAAAGCCTTGGCATATTGGCCTTATAAATTTACAAGTGATGATGATTCAGATGAGTTGTTAAGTTTATTTGAATCGATTATTAAAAAGGGAATTAATTTATCTTTTATGGCTCATTTTTCTCATCCTGTAGAGTTAGATACACCAATTGTAAAAGAAGCAATTAAAAAATTAAGAAGCATCGGTGTTCAAATTAGAACACAATCTCCTGTATTAAAACATATAAATGATAAGCCTGAAATTTGGGCAGAGATGTGGCGTAAGCAAGTGAATTTAAATTGTATTCCATATTACATGTTTATACCAAGAGATACTGGGGCTCAAGATTATTTTGCTATCACATTAGAAAATGCGTGGCACATATTTCGTAATGCGTATCAAAAAGTAAGTGGTGTTTGCCGAACAGTGAGAGGACCGAGCATGTCGTGCACACCTGGCAAAGTTCAAGTGTTAGGTATTTCAGAAATAAAAGAAGAAAAAGTATTTGTTTTAAGGATGTTACAAGGCAGAAACCCAGATTGGGTTGCTAAACCGTTTTTTGCAAAGTATGATGAAGCTGCAATATGGATGGATGAGTTAAAGCCAGCTTTTGATGAAGAAAATTCTTTTTGAAGAAGAATTAGAATGGCTTTTTTAATGAGCACGTAACTGATGACGAAAAAGCACGTTTCGAATAATGGAATACCTTAATTTGTTTTGGATTAGTTGCTTGATTGCACTGTTGATTACATGTTTAATTGTGTTTTTTATTTATTGGTTTATCAGTAAGAATAAATTATTCTAGCAATAATTATCCGCATCACTTATTGTAATTGATTGGGATTATATATAATCTATTACAATTCTGTAAACAGAAGATGAAATTTTTCCCTGAGGAATTTAAAAAAATAATAGTATGAGTATTCCAAGTATTAGTAAAATAGTAGTGCCATTTGATTTTGAAGATCAATTTAACAGCTCATTAGTTATTGCTAAAGAAATTGCGCTAAAAACTGGTTGTAAAATTACGATAATACATGCTTTTACAATACAAGTTAGTCCTCAGTTTGTTAGCAAATTATTATGTCCTGTTTTTAAATACAAAAAAACAGTTGCTCAGAAAAGGCAAATTATATTAAATCAACTACATCGTGAACAAATGATGCCGTTAATTGATGAAGTGATTGTAAAATTAGGAAGTTGGAACAACGTCATCATACAATCATGTAATCAAACTAAATTTGATTTAATAATTGCACCTAATTTTTCTAAGAATGTATTTGAAAGAATGTTTTCAAATATTAACGTATTGGATATCATTGAAAAACTAAAATTCCAGTTATTTCATTCAATAAAAAATTTGAGAGTTATTGTTTAAGCAAAATTGTGTTACCCATTAGAGATGTTGATAATTGGTTTGATAAAATACCTTTTACCACTGTATTGGCAAAGTTTTCTAATGCAAAAGTGTTTATTATTGGGCTATCAAATAGTAGCTCTCAGGAATTAATAGAAAAATTACAAGCTAATATTAATTATTGTAAAAGTTATTTAAGAAAGTTTGATGTTGAATATGAGTGTTCTGAGAAATTTTCTAATAAAGCAAATTACGAAGATGTTATACTATTAGCCCAATACAAACAAGCCGATTTAATAGTAATCTCCCCACCATTACATTACCATAAATTGAAATCCTATTTCAATAACAATTTTTATAATAAAATCAGCGCTACAACTAATATCCCAGTTATGGGACACACACTAATCTAAGAAATCATGAAGACTATAGAGCAACAAAATATCATTAAAAAAATCAAATTAAGAAAAATAATTTTAACCGATTATAAGGCCATTACAGAACTTCAAACTTACTGTTTTGCCGGTATGAAACCTTGGTCCGAAACCCAATTTAAAAACATGCTTATTAATTTTCCAGAAGGGCAGTTATGCATTTTGTATGGTAAAAAAATTATTGCATCCTCTTGTAGTTTAATTATAAATTTTGATGATTATAATGAATCATCCCCATGGAATCTATTAACAGATTCAGGCAATATTTCAAATCATAATTTGTATGGTGATACATTATATGGCATGGAAATTATGGTGGATCCTAAATTTC
The DNA here is from genome assembly GCA_016711805.1 of Bacteroidota bacterium. Lineage (GTDB taxonomy): Bacteria > Bacteroidota > Bacteroidia > B-17B0 > Aurantibacillaceae > UBA4416. The sequence goes on along the minus strand of JADJSH010000024.1, from coordinate 14,541 downwards.
AAGGCATGAAATTATCTCGACGTTTATATGAAGCACGAAAGGAACTTGCAAAGAAATTTAATCTTAAAAAAATTATTATTGGTGGCAGATTACCTAATTATCACAAGCATGCTGATGTGTTAGATATTGATAGCTATGTTGAGCAGGTGATTAGTAAAAATTTATATGATCCTGTTTTAACTGCTCAATTATCAAACGGTTTTTCTTTAAGAAAAATTTTGCCTAATTATATGATAAACGACAAAGAATCTTGCGGCTATGCTACTTTGCTTGAATGGATAAATTATAATCATCAAAGTAAACCACAACCTATAAATGCTCATTATGTAAGAGTAAGTGCGATACAGTATCAAATGAGAACCATTAAAAATTTTGAAGAGTTTGCGAAACATTGTGAGTTTTTTGTAGATACTGCTTCTGATTATCGAAGTGATTTTGTTGTGTTTCCTGAAATGATAACGTTGCAATTGCTTTCTTTTTTAGAACACAAACAGCCTAGTGAGGCTATTAGAGAATTGAATAATTACACCCCACAATATGAATCTTTGTTTACACATTTAGCTATAAAATATAATATAAACATTATTGCTGGTTCACATTTTATAATTGAAGATGAAAAGTTGTATAATGTTTCCTATTTATTTAGAAGAGATGGAACGTTTGATAAGCAATACAAGATTCACATTACACCGTCCGAAAAAAAGTGGTGGGGGGTACAAAGTGGCAATAAAATTAAAGTATTTGATACAGATAAAGGAAAAGTTGCCATACTTATTTGTTATGATGCTGAATTTCCTGAATTAGCAAGAATTGCGGTAAGCAAAGGTGCTAAAATATTATTTATTCCATTTAATACAGATGATAGAAGAGCTTATTTAAGAGTTAGATATTGTGCTCAAGCAAGGGCAATAGAAAATCAGGTTTATGTTATTATTACTGGTTGTGTGGGTAATTTACCTGATGTAGAAAATTTAGATGTGCATTTCTCTCAATCAGCCATATTTACCCCATCTGATGTGGAGTTCCATAGAGAAGCCATAGCGTCTGAAGCTACCCCTAATGCAGAAATGCTTATTTATCAAGATTTGGATTTGAATTTATTAAAACGAAATAGAGAGTTAGGTTCTGTGCAACCGTGGAACGATAGAGCGCAAGGCTTTTATAAATTAATGTATTGTGAGAATAATGAGTTTATAGAAGTTAAATAAGTTGACGTATAAATTTTATAACTCGTATCTTTCCGCTCTATGAAATCACCTATTTTTAATTCTATTAAAGCTAATATCAAATATCGTTTGAATTTGGATGAAGATAAGGCTGCAAAACATGAAATAATTGATAATATAAAAAAGGAAGTAGAATTTAAAGGGATAAATTTATGGACTTTAATATTTGCCATAATTATTGCTTCCATTGGATTAAATGTAAATTCTACGGCTGTTATTATAGGAGCCATGTTAATTTCCCCTTTAATGGGGCCTATTATGGGAATAGGACTTGGCGCTGGTATATATGATTTTGAACTTATAAAATCGGCTTTAAAAATTTAGTAATTGCTACTTTAATTGGTTTAATTGCTTCTACTATTTATTTTATACTTTCGCCACTTCATTATGCTCAATCAGAATTGTTAGCCAGAACGTCCCCAACTATTTGGGACGTATTAATTGCGTTTTTTGGTGGATTGGCGGGTATTGTAGCAAGTTCTCGCAATAAATTTAATAATGTGATACCTGGCGTAGCAATAGCAACAGCTTTAATGCCGCCATTATGTAGTGCTGGTTTTGGTTTGGCTACTGGGCAATGGAATTATTTTTTTGGCGCATTTTATTTGTATCTAATTAATAGCGTTTTCATTAGTATTTCAACTTTCTTGATTGTTAGATATTTGAAATTTAAAGCAGTTAATCATGTAGATTTACTAACCGCTAAAAAAATTAAAAATTGGGTTGGACTAATTGCTGTATTAACTATTTTGCCAAGTTTATATTTGGCTTATTATTTCGTTAAGAATGAAATATTTAGACAAAACGCAGATAAATTCTTGACTGAAGAATCTTTAGTGTTTAATTATTCTTTACTCAACAAGAAAATTATACCTGAGAAAAAGCAAATTATTATTACATTGATTAACGATTATAAAATTGATACTATTAAACAAGTACTTGAGCGAAAAAAATGTAATTATGATTTGGAAAATGCTATTATTGTTGTTAAAAGTAACATTCATGAGGAAAGTAAACTTGATATTAATGAGCTTAAAGAAGGGATAATTCAAGATTTATTTTTAAGGCAAGAAGATCTTCTTAAAATAAAGAATAAAGAAATCATTGACCTTAAGAGCAATCTTTTATTCCAGGATGATTTTAATGTAAAAAAGAATGAGGCAATTAAAGAATTTTATACTTTATTTGGTGTTCCAAACGAACTTATAATTGATAGAGTTGTAAATTTCTCGGATAATAAAACAGACACGCTATTATTAGTTTATGTTAAGAATGGTAAAAATAAATTGAATGCAAAACAAGCTGGTCAAATAAAAAAATGGCTAATTGTTAAATTTGAAACGGAAAGAGTTAAATTACTACATGAATAAATTTTAAAGTGAACTTAAAAAAAATAAATTTTATAGAAAAAGCCATTAATTGGATTCACGAGAAAACTTCCGAAAAACAATTTCTAATTTTCTCGAGTATTTTAGTTGGTATTTCTGCGGGTATAGCTGCCGTTATATTAAAATTGTTTGTTCATGCTATCCGTCACTATTTAGTAGATGAATTTTTATTAAAGTATGATTTCAAATACTTATATCTAGTTCTTCCTTTAATTGGTATTGGTGTTACGATTTTAATTATTAAATATATTTTACACAATCAATTAAGTAAAGGAAATACAGATATTCTTTTTTCTATTGCTAAAAAAAGTAGTTTTTTACCATTTCGTCAAATGTACTCTCATGTTATTACAAGTGCATTCACAGTAGGTTTTGGTGGTTCAGCAGGGTTAGAATCTCCAATTGTAAGCACAGGGTCTGCCATAGGTTCTAATTTTGCTCGCACATATAAATTAAGTTATAAAGACAGAACATTATTGTTAGCTGCAGGCGCGGCAGGTGGTATTGCTGGAGCATTTAATGCGCCAATTGCTGGAGTGTTATTTGCTTTAGAAGTTATTTTAGTTGATATCAGTATTACAACGTTTATACCATTGTTAATTGCAGCGGCTTCAGGAGCATTAATTTCAAAGATTATTTTACACGAAAGTAATTTGTTATTTTTTAAATTGAAACAACCATTCGATTCAAATAACATTCTTTTTTATTTATTACTAGGTGTATTGGCAGGCATGGTTTCTTTGTACTATGTTAATTTTTTTGATAAAGTAGAGTCTAAATTTCATAAAATCAAGTCTCGTTTTTCGAAATGGGTTATTGGTGGTATTTCATTAGCTTTTTTATTTGCATTGTTTCCAAGTTTATTTGGTGAAGGTTATGAAAGTATTAAAGCATTATCTGAATTTAGAACAGATGATTTAATAAAGGATAGTTTGCTTTTAAAATTCATTGATAGCAAATGGTTATTGCTTTTATTTATCATTTTAACATTATTATTTAAAACTATTGCCGCTGCTGTTACTTTAGGAAGTGGAGGTAATGGAGGTAATTTTGCGCCATCTTTATTTGTAGGAGCTTATTTGGGATTCGCCTTTTCATTTTTCTTAAACTTAATTGGATTTAAAGATATACCAGTCAGTAATTTTACTATTGTGGCTATGGCAGGTATTTTAAGTGGTGTATTTCATGCTCCATTAACCGCTATTTTCTTAATTGCTGAAATTACTGGAGGTTATGAGTTGATTATTCCTTTAATGATGGTTTCATCAATTAGTTATGTTATTGTGAAACATTTTCATCCACAATCCTTAGATATCAGAAGGTTGAAAGATAGAGGAACGATTATTTCTGAAAATAAAGACACGAGTATTTTAAGTAAAATTGATGTTAAAGAAATGATTGAAACTGATTTTGCTACCATTCATTTTAAAGCCACCTTACGTGATATTGTAGAAACCATTAAACATTCAAAACGTAATACATTTCCTGTAGTAAAATTGAACAATAAACTATTAGGCATTATTTATTTAGATAATATCCGAGAAGAAATGTTTAATCCTGAGTTGTATGATAAAGTAACAGCCAAAGAAGTGATGCGCAAACTATCAATGGTTATTGATACAAAGGAAGATATTTTTTCAATTATGCGAAAGTTTGAAGAATCAGGACAATGGAATTTGCCAGTTGTAGAAAACGACATTTACATTGGCTTTTTATCAAAATCTAGTATATTGGATAAATACAGGCATGAATTATTAGAAACTGTATAATTAAAAAGCAGAGAATTAATCTTATCCGCTTTTTATCGCATTAAATTTATTTATTTATAAAATCAGCATTAACCCAGCTACTAGTAAAATTTGGAAACATAAATATTACTAGGCCAAATACAATCCCACTCTTTCCAGATACATATAATTTCTTAAAACTTACCTTTAAACCAATGGCAGCCATAGCAATGGTTAAAATTACTTTCCCTAAAGTTTCCATGATTTCTAAAAAACTAGAAGGAAAATCTATTAAAGAACTTAATATAGTGATACCTATAAAGCTCCATAAATACCAAGGCAAATTAAAAAAGTCTTTTATATTTTTAACGTTGTTTTTGTTTACTAAGTAATTGAAAAATATGAGTGCAGGAGACAATAAAGCTACTCGGGCTAGTTTAAATGTAATGGCAGCTTCTCCAACTTCATTACTAATAGAATAGCCAGATCCAGCTACATTGCCAACTGAATGAAGTGTGCCTCCAATCATTAATCCTATTTGAGTCGTATTTAAATTAAAATTTTGTAATATAATGGGTAATATAATCATCCCAATACTTCCAAATAAATTTACAACGGCCATCGAAATAGCAATATCATCTTTATTTTTTGTTATACTAGGAGATAAGGCTGCGATAGCAGAAGAGCCGCAAATAGTAGTTCCAAAACCAACAAGCCAGCCTGTAGAACCGGGGCATTTTACTTTGATAGCTAAGTAATACGTAATTAATAACATCACAACTACCATAATAGCTATAACGCTAAAACTCTTTGCTCCTAAATTGGCAATATGTGTGTAGTTAATACTAAAAGCTAAAAATAAAATGGAGAACTCTAATAATTTACTGCTCGTAAATCCTATCCCAGATTGATAGTTGTCGGGTATTTTCATAAAATTTCCAACAACCATTCCAATGATTAATGCTAGTAAAATACTATTAAGCGATGCCGGCAGAAAACTCGAACTAAAATAAGCTATTAAGCCAATCGTTGTTGCTAGCAATACACCTTTGTATTCTTTTAATATGTTTTCAGTACTAATCATCGTTTTAATTTAATCAATCCATTTTGGATTTCTTCTATCGCTTGCCGAATCTTTAATTTTAATATGATAAAACGATTTTAGTTTTTCTGCTAAAGCAAATATTTCTTCTTTTTCTTTGCTTTCATGAACAATTAGTTTTCTGTTTTTATTGTATACTAAACTAATTTGGTAAACTGCACCATGTCCATCTTCAAAATCTTCAGGGCTACATCCTTCACATTTAATATATAAAGTTTTAAATAATAAGATGTAGTCAAACTTTGGCGTTTTTTTCCATGAACCTGAAGTCATACCTAAAACACTTTCGTAGGCTTTATATAATCCGTTTTGCAAATCTAATTGAGTTCCCATTTTTCTAAAGAAGTTAGAGCTAGCTCTTTTCCAATAATGATTTGATTTTCCATGATATTTAATTTTAAGTAAAGGTACTATTGCCTGAGTAGGTTTATAAGTAACAATTGTTACTTAAGCAGCAGGAATCCAAAACTTTAGTTTAAAAACTGACATTCCTCATATCAATTTCATTTTAGCTAACCGAAATTTGTACCGTAAACATTAAACACTAAAATCATGTTATCAACTGTTATTTTTATCATTATCCTTCTTCATTTAGCTGTAGGTTTCGGCTATTTGATTTATAAATTATCTCCTACAAAAAAAGTAATTGATACGACGATTGATAATAATAAAACCCATCCTATTAATAAACTTTAAAGTAATTGTTATGAGTAAATGTGGAAGCAGATGTCCTTAACTTATTTTAACTAGCGAGGCATTAAATGAAAAATATAAATCTTAAAAAATAAATTAAAATGAAAGTAGAACAAATTTATACAGGATGTATTGCTCATGCAGCATACTATTTAGAAAATAACGGTGAGGCAGCAATTTTTGATCCATTAAGAGAAGTGCAACCTTATATGGATAAAGCAAAAAGATAATGCGAAAATTAAATATGTGTTTGAAACACATTTTCACGCTGACTTTGTGAGTGGGCATTTAGATTTAATGAAACATGCTGGAGCTGAAATCGTTTTTGGTCCAACAGCTAAACCAGCATACAAAGCAACTACTGCCGAAGATGGTCAGATATTTAAAGTGGGTAATTATAGTGTGAAAGTGATTCATACACCAGGTCATACTATGGAAAGTACTACTTACTTACTAATTGACGAAAACGGTAAAGAACATGGTATTATTAGTGGCGATACGTTATTTATTGGAGATGTTGGTCGCCCAGATTTAGCACAACACGTCATTGCTGATTTAACTGAAGAAAAATTAGCAGGTCATTTATTTGATTCATTACGAAATAAAATCATGCCTTTAAGCGATGATTTAATTGTGTATCCTAATCATGGTGCAGGAAGTGCATGTGGTAAAAATATGAGTAAAGAAACAACGGATACGCTTGGGAATCAAAAGAAAGTAAATTACGCCTTGAATCCTAAATTAACTAAAGACCAATTCATTAAAGAAATTTTAACTGGCTTAGTACCGCCTCCGGGTTATTTCCCTCAAAACGTATTAATGAATATAAAGGGTTATGAAAGTATTGACAACGTTATGCAAAAAGGATCAAGAGCTTTATCTGTGGTTGAATTTGAAGTAGCTGCTAACGAAACTCAAGCTTTAATTATTGATACACGTAAGCCTCAAGATTTTAATAAAGGATTTATTCCTAATTCGGTAAACATTGGTATTGATGGTAGTTTTGCTACGTGGGTAGGTACACTAATTCCAAGTGTAAAACAAGAACTATTAATCGTTGCCGATGAAGGAAGAGAAGCAGAAGTGATTACACGTTTAGCCCGTGTGGGTTATGACAATGCCTTAGGATATTTAAAAGGTGGTTTTGATGCATGGAAAGCTTCAAATAAAGATATTGATCAAATTCATTCAGTTAGTGCTGAAGAATTAGCTGAAATCAATAAAAAAGAAAAAGTAAATATTATTGATGCCAGAAAAGCAAGTGAATACAGTAGCGAACATTTTGTTGATGCTATGAATGCTCCTTTAGATTTTATTAATGATAGTATGACTAAAATTGATAAAGATAAAAAGTACTATGTGCATTGTGCATCTGGGTATCGCTCCATGGTTTTTATTTCGATTTTGAAGGCTAGAGGATACAATAACTTAATTGATGTGACTGGTGGCTTTAATGCTTTAAAAGCAAGTAATTTGTTTAAGGTTACCGACTACGTTTGTCCATCAACCTTGTTATAGTTTTCCATATTTTCCTTATTAAAAGCGGCTATTTGGCCGCTTTTTTTGTTATGTAACATTTGTAACCGTCCAAAAATGACTTAAGTCATACCTTTGTGTCATAAAAACGAAATACCATGTTATCAATATTCAAAAATTTATTTAAGTCTACTACAGTTGATTTAGCTCAATTAATTAAAGACGGAGCTGTGATTGTGGATGTGAGAAGCAAAGCAGAGTTTGCCACAGGGCATGTAAAAGGCTCTATTAATATTCCTTTAGAACAAGTAGGCGCAAATGTAGACAAATTAAAAGCCTACAATCATGTGATTACATGTTGCAGAAGTGGTAACAGAAGCGGAATGGCAAAACGCACCTTGGAATCGAAAGGTTTTAAAAATGTAACAAATGGCGGAAGCTGGCAAAACGTAAATCAATATAAATAAAAATGGAATCATTAAAAGTATTAATCCCAACCGACTTTTCGGTACAAGCAGAGTACGCTTACCTAATGGTGAAAAACTGGAAGAAAAATTCCTGTTGAAATTCATTTTATACATGTATTGGGTGTTCCTGATACAGTAACGATGGATAAAAACGGAAATATTCAAACCTGTGGCGAAATTAGTGTGGACTATGTTGTTTCTCAAAAACAATTGCTGAACGTAAATTGAATAATCTAAAAACATTATACGGGCTGATATTCAATCTCATTTAGAGTTAGGTAAGTTAACGGAGAAAATAGTTTCTTATGCTCAATCTAATCATTTTGATTTAATTGTGATGGGAACAAAAGGTTCTTGGGGCTTAAAAGAAAAGTTATCAGGCTCTGAAACACAAATGATTGCTCGTCAATCAACAGTTCCATTATTATCACTCATGTGTGATCGTTCGGATTTAATCATTGAAAATATTTTATTAGTTCATGATTTTTCTAATCCAAAGAACGAAAACTTAGCATTACTTCATAATTAATTAAAGCATTTAATACTAAAATGCATTTGTTGCAAATTTCAAAAGATACATCTGATGCAAATAAAGTAATTGTTTTTCAAAATGGATGAATTCGCTTCAGCGAATAGTATTTCAAATTTCGACAAGCATGTATTAAATGATACAGATGTTGAAAATGGAGTGATTCATTTTAATCAAATGCAGGAAATGGATATCATTTGCATTGGCACGCATGGTAAAGGTGGTTTGTTTCATCAAAGTGCTACCGAAAAATTAATCAATCATTTGTTTAAACCTATTATTTCTTATCATTTAAAAAATTAATCAATTATGTTAGAATTTATTCAACAACCATGGACATGGTGGGTGTCTGGCGCTCTTATTTCAGCTATTATGTTCCTTTTAATTTTCTTTGGACAATCATTTGGATTTTCAGCTAACTTAAGAACGATTTGTTCGGCTGCTGGTGGGGGAAAATTTGTAAAGTTTTTCGATTTTAATTGGCGCTCTCAAATTTGGAACTTAGTCTTTTTAATCGGTGCTGTGTTAGGAGGTTTTATCGCTAGTCATTTTTTATCAGATGGCAATCCAGTTCAAATTTCAGAAAATACAATATCAGATTTATCAAAATTAGGTATATCCGCACCAACATCAGCACAACCAGATGAGTTATTTAGCATCGAATCATTATTCACTTTAAAAGGATTTTTTAATTCTAGCACTTGGAGGATTAATGGTTGGTTTTGGTTCGCGTTATGCAGGTGGCTGCACTTCTGGTCACGCCATTAGGTGGATTATCAGACTTACAATTACCATCATTAATTGCGGTTGTTGGATTTTTTATGGGTGGGTTATTAATGACTTTTGTTTTACTTCCTTTAATATTATAAATACTACTATAACAGGAAACTATTAAAATTTTTAGTACTCGGTACTTTGTTCGGAATTGTGATGGCTAAATCAGAAGCGTTTTCGTGGTTTAGAATTCAAGAAATGTTCCGCTTTCAGGCTTTCCACATGTATGGCATCATTGGAACTGCCGTTACACTTGGTGTGATCGGTGTGGCTTTGATTAAAAAATATAATCTAAGAGATGTAAAAGGAAACCCAATTCTATTTTATCCCAAAGATAAATCAACGATGCGTTACTTAATTGGTGGAACTATTTTTGGTTTAGGTTGGGCTTTAAGTGGTGCTTGTCCAGGCCCTATGGTTGTTAATATTGGTTATGGATATATTGCAATGATTGTTGTATTTTTATTTGCCATTGTTGGCACTTATTTATACGGAGCAATAAAAGATAAATTACCTCACTAATTTAAATGACGTTATGGAAGAGAATTTTAAAATAATAATCCATTAGCACCTGTTGTTAGTAAACTAATAAATGTTATTATTTTATTAGTAGTTTTCTATAATTGCTTTAATTGTTTTATTTGCTGTATTTGTTCCTGCGCCTGCGCCTAAGGTGGGGAAAACGGAAGTTCCTGTCCCAGATAAAAATGGAAATTTTACTGAAGCTGCAAGGCAAGCTGCATTAACACCAAAGCGATACAACTAACTATTGGACAGCGCCAGATATTGCTACTTTAGATCAAGATCCAGATAAAGAGTTGATCGTGTATGGTAAAGATTTAATTGCGCATACCTCTGGGTATTTTGGTCGATAACGGAAAAGTATTTAAAGCTCAACTAATGGAATGAATTGTCAGAATTGTCATTTGGATGCTGGCACAAAAGTTTTTGGCAATAACTATTCGGCAGTTCATCCACGTATCCAAAATTACAGCACGTTCGGGGGCCATCTGAAAATATTTACAAGCGCGCTAACGATTGTTTTGAACGTAGCTGGAAATTGAAAGCATTAGATACTACATCAAGGAAATGCAAGGTATTGTGTCTTCACATTAAATGGTTAGGTAAGACGTGGAAGAAAGGTGAAAAGCTAATCGGATCTGGATTTGAAGACTTAGCTTTTTGTGATAGAGCTTATGATTCAGAAAGCGTAAAACGTATTTTATCTGAAAAATTGTCAATCCCGTCATCAAGCAGATGGTTGAGGGTTATCGAATGCCGAAAAACAGTATATAAGGCTCATCCACCATTATGGGGGCAAAAACAGCTATAACTATGGAGCAGAATTGTATGTCAGGTCAAACTTTGCAAAGCTGTGAAATTCAACACGCCATTAGGAGCTAGTCGCCATAGTCCTCAGTTAAGCGTTGAAGAATATTTTGGATGAAGCAGTATTCGTAAATTCACAAGTTACCCTAAAAAAGATATTAAAAGATTGTCAAAATTGAAGAGAAGCCTTTGATCATCCATCCATGGTCCATATGCAGATGGCTTGACGAAAAAACAACATAAGTATGGCCCTTACAAAACCAAATTACAAAAATTGGAGGCGATGAAAAAGCGGAAGAAGAGTAAAGCATAATTTAAAAATTAAATATTATGAAATCACTTTTCAATAAAGTATCAGTAGTCGTCATTATTAGCATTGTTTTCTTTTGACAGTAAAGGCGCAATCTAATTTAGATAATCAAAACCAGAGTATATAATTATTTTTCAATTAACTTCTGTCGATACAACGGCACATAAACAATTAATCAAACAGTTTAACAATATCTTAAGCGTGTCACCAACTACAAAACTTGAAGTTGTCTGTCTAGGTGCAGGGATTAGATATGTTAGTTTCGGGTAAAACCATAGTAGAAGATAGATTAAATCTCTTGCTGAAAAAGGAGTGGAGTTGAATGCTTGCGGAATTTTCAATTAGAAGAGAAAAGTAGAACGCTCAAAAATTATTTCTTAAGTGTCAGGTTTTGTGCCAATATGGAATTGTTGAAATAGTTAGTAAACAAGAACAAGGTTGGAGTTACATTAAAGCAGGAAAACTAATATTTTAATAAAATAAATTAAATGAAAATAATATCACCTATTATTTAATGGGATTATAATACCTTATACTAGCTAGCTATTCTCTCAAGAACAAGTGCAATACAATGGAGTTGATAATCACTGGCATATATCTTTAAAACCTAAAGATTCGGTATGTTTAAAAGATTGTTTTTTGAAGCTCACTGGGAAGCACACACTGTACTTTTGCCATGGGAACTATTAATGAAGGAGCTTTAAAAGATGATTGTGCCTTAGCTTCAGGTGCAGGCATTGGAGTTCTAACTCGTCCAATTTATGGTTTTGTGTTGGTGTAAGTGGGTCCTTTATTTATAACTTATATTCTTCAAAAAAATTGATTTGTCTGATCTATTAACACTAAGTCCTAATAGATATGAAGTAGGTTTGTTTGATATTGAAAATCCAAAAAACAGAGATGACTTAGATAGATTAGAAGAATTGTATTTGAAGTATAATTTTTCTAAGAGTGCTATCACCATTGGAAAAATAAATGTAAACACGCCGTTTTTAAATCCACAAGATGGGAGAATGCGTCCCACTATTGAGGAATGTGTTTGGTTAAATATAAATGAGTCTAAAAAATTTGGAATTAACGGTGGTTGGTTTTGGAAAATTTCACCACGCTCTACGGTTCAGTGGTTTACAATAGGAAATTCAATGGGTATCAATCCTTCGGGGCTTAACATTGATGGCTCAAAATCTGATTATCACGATCATTTAAGTAGTTCGGGATTAGCGATTGCTAATATATATATTAAACCAAACGATAAAATAAAAATTAATCTTTGGAACGGCTTCTTGGATAATGTGATGAATACAGCGATGATAGAAATTATCAATACTTAATCATTGAATGAAAAACGAAATTGTACCAAGGCGTCGCGTACCTTCATCAAGATGCTAATAATAATGGAGGAAACATCGACCCCAAAAAAAAAAAACTTATATAAATAAAGGATTTCAATCTAATGTCATTAGCGCCCAAATTGGGATTAAGAATAAAACGAATCAATACTTTAAATTCACACTCACATTACTGGTGACGGTAGATACTGATGCCAAGAGAATGGGGGAAAGAGCCGTTTTATACTTTTTTACCTCGCGAACGTAATGAAGGACTGGGTAATGTTCATGCTTTTATGGCAAAAACCTCGTTAACGGCTTTTAAAGGAAAATTTAAAACAGGTTTAGGTTATGGTTACTATCAGCTTCCGGATGTAAAAGAATATAGATTAAACAAATATGGGTTACCTTCTTATCATCAAATAAATTATGATGGCTCTTACACATTTGATAATTTTTTAAGAGGATTAGAGTTGAAGGTAATAGGCCTATAAATTAAAAGAAGGAGAATTATAATAATTTGAAGTATATATATAATAAAGTAATATGTTTAATTTTAATTTCATTCTTGATTTTAAAATTTAATTGTATCTTAATAATCTATTAAACAATTTACCTTTATGAGAACTGAAAAACGAGCCAACACTCGCGGATAATTCCAGAGACTTTTTAAAAAATCTGCTTTACTTGGTTTAAACAACTGTTTTCAATCTCTTATCAGAAGTGATTGCTTCTAACAACACAGTTTCAGAAGAATTAATAGATGATGCAGAAATTCAACAAAAAAACGATTACGTTTTTTAATCACAACTGATACATTCGCAAACTTAATACGCACGGGACGAGTTCTTGTGGAAAACAATCAGGCGGTTTACAAAAAGGTGGTGGCTTGGCGGTTCTAAAACCATGATTGATACTCGTAAAAAGAAATCCGGGCAATACATTGTTATACGATGGAGGTGATTATTTTCACGGTTCCGCAGTGGCCTCTTTAACAGAAGGAGAGGCATTGATTCCGATTTTTAACGAACTCAACTATGATCTTATGTTACCGGCAATTGGGAGGTGGTATACAAAAGAAAAATGTTGTATGATATGGACATGCCAATGCTGCAAAAATTTGCGCCAATATGTGGTACAACGGCAAAGGGGATAATAATGAATTGGTCTATCAACCGTATTGATAAAATATATTGGAGGAATAAAAGTTGATTTATTGGTTACACGGATCATCTTATTCCAAAGCGTCAATCACCTGCCTATAGTGCGGTTTGCGATTTGAACATGCAGAAGTAAACATTGCAAAGTATATTCAGTTACTGCGTGAGGTAGAGGGCTGCGCAGTCATAATAATTGCCACACACATGGGTTTAGCCCAGCAGGTTGGCTTAGCAAACAACCCGGCAGCAAGGGGGCGATGTTATTATGGGCGCCGATACACACGAACGTGTACGTATCCCATTGAAGGAAAATATGCCAAAGTAATTGAGTGTGGTGCGTTTGGTTCGTTTTTAGGAAAATTAGATTTGGAAATAAAAGACGGAAAATTGACAGGTTTAAATTATCAATTGTTGGATGTGGATCCTGAAAATTTCCGACGATAAAAGAATTCAGAAGACGATTGCCACCGCAAACGAGCCGTTTGTAAAAGAGCCTACAGGTATTGGAAAAGTAAACACCTTTAGTGCGTTATTTTGTGATGGAAACACCCATGGACAATATGATTACCGATGCCATCAAATGGAAATTTAAACCGGATATTGCTTTGTCTAACGGTTTTCGTTTTTGCCAGCCTTTGGCACCCGACCCAAAAACAGGAGAAGCAACAATTACCAAAGAATTTTTGTGGAATATGTGCCTGTGAACTCCGAAGCAAAAACAGGCACTGTAACGGGGAGACAAATTATGGAATGGTTGGAAAAGGAATTGCAGAACGCTTTTCTGAAAGACCCATCCAAACGATTTGGAGGCTGGTTTGTTCGTTATAGCGGCATGGAGGTAAATTTTACCATTGGGAATGAACTTGGCAAACGTGTGAACCGTCAAGATTGGGCGGCGCTTGATTTAAAAAGAGAATACAGTATAGTAGCCTGCGAACGGGAAGGAGATCCGGATGATACGTTTGCAGAATTGAGCATGTAAAAAATCCAAAAAATTACTGTTTTAATGCACGATGTGATTATAGAGCATTT
>JADJSH010000023.1 GCA_016711805.1 Bacteroidota bacterium | reverse complement strand
AAACGCCTCAAGATAATTGCACCATATACTGACTGGAGCATTGGAAATTTATAGATCAAGTAAAAAGAACGGAGGGCACGATAATACGGTTTCATTTTTTAGGCGATCATGGTTTATCAATGGGGCATACTTACAGAAATGCCTTTAAGTTATAACCATATTCCTTGTATTATTCATCAACCAAAATTATTTAAAGCCGATACGATTTCTTCACCTTACATTATCAGCTAGATATTCCTGCAACTGTTATGGGAATTATTGTGCAAATTATTCAAATCAAACTTTGGGATTAATATTTTAAAACAGCAACACCCTTGTGGTATTTTCGGCAGATATAAGGTAGGTTGCGTTGATAATCAAGGTTATTATTGTTATAAAACATTGGCAGACGGAGAAACTTACTTAAGAAACTATAAGAAATTTAGATCCTATCAATTACAAAACACAATTCAAACAAAAAGCAGATAGTATGGAGAAAAATATGATGCAGATATACGAATCTGCTAACTTTATTTTATCAGGAAAAACAACTTTTTATATGAATAATTTTAAGGCTTTTATTTCCTTAAAATTTAACAGTAAATCGTATATTGCAAACAAAAACAAACATGGGACACAATTTATTAAAAGGAAAGCGCGGAATTATTACCGGTGCATTAGATGAAAATTCAATTGCTTGGAAGGTGGCACAAAATGCCATGAAGAAGGCGCGATCTTTACATTAACTAATGCTCCTATTGCCATGCGCATGGGAGAAATAAATAAGTTGGCAGAAGAGACCGGCTCTAAGATCATTCCTGCGGATGCAACTAGTATGGAGGATCTAACAAAGCTGTAACTCCGAATCAATTGATGTGTTAGGAGGAAAATTGATTTCTGTTCTCCACTCTATTGGAATGAGTGTAAACATTCGAAAGAATATTCCATACTGAATTGAATTACGAATTCTTTAATAAGGGGTTGACGTTTCTGCAATGTCGTTTCATAAAATGCTAGCCGTTGCGCATAAAATGGACGCTTTAAATGATCACGCTTCGGTTGTTGCATTATCATATATTGCCGCGCAACGCGTGTACCCTTTTTATACAGATATGGCAGATATTAAAGCCATGTTAGAAAGTATTGCCCGCACATTTGGATATCATTATGGTAAGCAAAAAAAGGTGCGCATCAATACCGTTTCGCAATCGCCAACCAAAACAACAGCCGGTGGTGGAATTAAGGGTTTTACTGATTTTTATGAATTTGCTGATTTGCAATCGCCATTAGGAAATGCCAGTGCTGAAGATTGTGCGAATTATTGTTTAGCATTATTCAGCGATTTTACCCGTGCGGTAACTATGCAAAATTTATTCACGATGGTGGTTATGGCTCTACAGGGATCAGTACGGAGTTGCTAGAAAAAATTCAAGGATAACAAATTAAACATATAATTAAATGCTCTTCAGCTTAAACTAACATGGCAACATACAGTTTAGACATTAACGCTGAAGAGCATTTTGATTTGAATATCTTCTCTATTTACCTGCACCGAGAGTATTTATAGAGTCGTTCATGAGCTCAAGTCAAGCTCTAAATATTGACTTGCAATTAAATGATTTGTTTGATTTTACTCATAAGGAGGTGAAGATTTTTTATTTCCTTTATATACCTTTACACATGATGAATTAAATGGCCAATTTAATTTGTTGCCCAACCAAACATCTTATAACCAAATCGAGGGCGCACAGCAAAAGAATTTGATTTATTTGCAGGTGATGTGAACCAAACTACAAGATTGATACCTGAATTAGAAAACTCTGATTATTTTTTATTAATAAAAGGTGATAATCGTTATTTATAATCATTACGATTTTTGAATCCATTAAATTGAATCCTGCTTTCATTATTGTGCATGAAATTTTTGTAGAAGATTTAAGGATAAAAAAGCCAAAGGAAATCTATTATTTTAGGCTTTTGATATAAGCCTATCAAAGCTACCCGATACTCCATGCCTTCTAAAATAATAAAAGGTTAAGGTTTTAAGTAACTTCACATTACTCCTTCGCAAGCAAAAGCATACCCTCCAACCATATTTAACACAGCAAATATAATTTACTATTATCTGATAGAGTACTTAAATGTATTTTAAGAAAAATGCCGAGAGGAATTAATGAAACTCTATTGTTGAAACTGATTATATCCTCTGTGTAAGTCAATAGTTGAGTTTGATTAATACCAATGTGTTTTACATCTTCCCAAAATAAAGGATATGATTTAGAAACGACCTCTGCATTTTCAATGATTATATTTTCATATAGCAAACACAAAGGCGCAAAACTCATCGCCATACGATGATCATGATACGTAGCGACAGATAAATTATTAAAAGGTTCAGATTTAATTTTTTGCCATTGAATAGAATTATCAGTGATTTCAATTGCACATCCAAATTTTTGTAGCTCATTCTGAAGAGCCACAATTCTATCCGTTTCTTTTACTTTTAATGTTTGAAGTCCAGTAAATTTAAATGCGATTTTTAAACCGATGCAAGTGCATACAACAGTTTGAGCAATATCAGGGCATTGAATAAAATCTATTCTAATAACGATGTTTGCTTCTCTATTTTTAAAATTACAATTTCATTATCTTAAAAGAGTAGTTTCTACTCAAAATTTTATAAATGTTCGCACAAGCACTATCTGCTTGCAAAGCTCTTTTAAATAAACCTTTAATAGACAAGGATGTATTAGTTTTGAAAGTGCCAACATACTATAATAATAAGAACCAGCACTCCAATCACTTTCCACAAAAATTCTTTTTAGTGTAAAGTATAAGGCATTGGTTGAACAATGATTTTATCATCTATCCAAATGACTGATGCTCCAAATTCTTTCATCAATTCAATCGTCATATGTACATAAGTTTAGAAACTAACTCATCTTTAATGTTAAATTCTAATCCCTTTGTAAAATAAGGTGCCACCAGTAGTAATGCCGTATAAATTGACTACTTACTTTTCCACTAATTTCACACCACCTCCATTAATTGCTTTCCATTAATTTGTAGTGGAGGAAACCCTTCATTATTTTTATAAGTAATATCTGCTCCTAGTGTTTTTAAACATCTACTAAATCTTTTACAGGACGTTGTTGTAATCTATCAGAACCTGTTAATTCAAAATCTCCATTTTTTAAAGACAAAAAGCGGTTAAAAAACGCATATCAGTTCCTGCGTGACCAACATTAATGAGGTTTGAATTTTTTGTAATTTCTAACGCTCTTTTAAATGATTAGTATCATCTGAATCGGATATATTTAGAATTAAAAATCTAGACCTGATAAGGCTTTAATCATTAAGATTCTATTACTAATGCTCTTAGAACCAGGTAAATGAATTGTAGTTTGATACCGTTGAGCTTTATGAATTTTAAGTTCATAAACTAAATTTTAAAACCAATAGTTAATAATAATAAAATGACTATTAATAAACATACTGCTAAATGCAAACGATTCAGTAAAATAAAAGGAGATAAGCCATATCTAAATTGTATTTCGGCATACACGGCATTATGCATCAGTGGTGTATTTTTTGAAAACCTGCGCCCATATTAAAAAGAACTATTAACGGGATTAAACGCTGGGTTTTAAATTTAATAACTCATATTTGATCAACTAAATCATTTCCATTTTCTGTTACTTTCAAATTTCCTTCTATGTACCATCTATAACAATAGCCTGCAAAAATATAACTCGAAAAATTGTATTCGTTTCTTTTTGAAATGAATGTTTTAATTGAATGGAAAATCTACCTCATGAATAGTTAAACTATATTTATATCTTAATCTATCGGAGTGTATAATTCAAACTATCGCATAAAAATAATAAGAGTTAAAACTAAGTCCATGAACATATACTCTGCTCCTACTCAAAAAATTTCGATTATTTCTATCTAATCTAATTTCTTCTTTTAATGAAAATTAAAGGCCATTTTTAGGCTTTGGCCAGTAGTGTGATTTTTTTTGATTTATATAAACCAATAACTGGCGAAATTCCTGTTCTTGTTTTAACATAAGATTTTTCGCGCAGTTGCGCAATTTTTTCCCTCCATCTTCTTGTGCCGACAGCTACAAGAAAAGTGAGGCAAGTAATATGGTTATTAAATATTTTAATTGGTAAATCAAGGTATAAATATACGACTTAAAAACAATTAAAATAGACGGATTATTATGCACGAATTACTTTTCTGTACTACTTTATCGAGGTGCTTTATCTCAAGGCACTGTACTGCAAGGCTCTCCATACATGATAGATTTAGCAAAAAAGGCCTTAATCCTCGAACTAATTCAACATACGCATTTGTACTTACTGGCAAATTACTACAACCTTTAATCACCACACGTTTATCTTTATAATCGAAATAAGTAATAGAATGTAAAATCTCACTAAACAAAATTGCTTCTAAGGTTTCTAGATCACCGAAAACTATTTTTTAGCAAAAGGTTCTAATGCAATGCTTACTAACATATATGCCCAAGTAGGTACTACAGCATCAGCCGTACAAGTAATAGCTACCATTTTATCTTGGTAAGAAGCCCAATCATGTTGCTTAATAAACTCTCTGAAATCTTTTTCTTTTAAAATTAATTCATGAAATAAAAGTGCTTTATATCAAACAGCACGCTTTCTCCTTTTGGATAAAACTCTTCTAAATCAATGGTAATTAAACCACTGTTAGCCACTTTATTTATGATTTCATCTGACATATTATTTTTACATAAAACCCAACTCTAATTGAGCCACTTCACTCATCATTTCTTTGGTCCACGTTGGCTCAAAGGTTAAAGTTAAAATGGCTGATTTAATACCTTGTACTAACTTTTAATTTATTTTCTACTTCGGCAGGTAGTGTTTCAGCAACGGGGCAATTAGGCGAAGTTAATGTCATGGTGATTTTAAGTTCGCTTTCATCATTTAAATCTAATTCATAAATGAATCCAATTCCCAAATATCTACAGGTATTTCAGGGTCGAAACAGGTTTTGATTTCATCAATTACCCGTTGCATTAATTCAGTGTTCTTTGTAATTATTATGGCGCTCATGATTTTAGATATTCTAAAAATGAAATTAATTAAAATTTATAGTCTTTAAAAGTTTTGTAAACTCAGCATCATCAATCTTCGGATTTACCTGTAAAAAATGATAATCATATTGTTCAAATAATCCTTTATCATCTAATATTTTAATGCTGATAGGTAAAAGTAGAGTTGATCAATATACAATGTAACATGCTTTGCATAAGCATTTGGAACTTTTAATTTTGTCCTTTCTTTAAAATATCAAAATAATCGTTCAATTTTGGATTCACTTCTAAAATCATGTATTCACTAATATGCAATTTACGTGCAATGGATGTAATACTTTCGTTATCGCCCACTGTATATTTTTCGTAACCAAAATCTTTATTATCAATGATAATTTTGTAGCAGGGTCTATTATTAATTCTTTCTTCTCCCGCTAAAGTCACATAATCATCAAACTTATCGCCATATTTTAAAGCAATATATTCAATTACACTTCCAAAATAATCAACTCCCATTTCGTTTAAAGTGTGATGTTGATCTTGACGCATTAAATAACCTAAAAGGATCCAAACTTAAATTAACATATGGAAATGAATTTGGTTTTACATACGCTTTGTTGTTGTTCCAGCCAGCAACCCATAAAAGCTCAATTCCTTTGATGTATAAATAAATTTTACGAGGTTTTCTATTTAACTTAACAGAAGATTCATAATGGTTAAATCCTTTTTTACCGCGCTCAACTATTTTTAAACTATACTTCAATCTTTCCAAATCTTGAATAGATTTGATCATTTTAAAAATAACCTCTTTTGATGAAGGCGTTGTTGTTTTTGAGCAAAAGAAACACTCCCAAAAAAAACACCAGCAAATGGATAAATGTATGAGAACACGAGTTTTAAACATGGGCTGCAAAGGTAAAATAATCTTTAATAATATTAAACCTATTTAAAACATACCTAAATAAATAACAGCCTGTTTAACAATAATTTAGCGTTTTTAAATAGATATCTAAATAGTCTTATTTAACATAACAACAATTTGGCTAAATTGTTAAGAAGATGTGTGTAAAATGTTCATTTCTATTAACAATTCTTAATCGATTGGTAATTAACTGATTAGTTTAAAAGCCTTCTTTTTACTAAGTTTACAGGTAAATAGCTGTCAAAAAAACAGTAATTTCGAAATTCCAAAATGCTACACTATACTCAAATAACTCATTTAATTGCTGAACTTTTGTTTAAGCACGATTGCGTTATTGTCCCAAATTTTGGTGGTTTTGTGGCTAGAAACTACAATTCTAATTTTAGTAAAGGAAGTAATGTACTTTACCCTCAATCAAAGCATATTCTTTTCAATAAAAATTTAGTTCATAATGATGGCTTGTTGATTTCTGCATTCATGCAAAAAAACAATATGCCTCTTACTGATGCTACTAAACAAATTGAAGATTATAGAGATTACGTTCAATCTTTATTATCAGTCAAAAAACGTTTTGAATTAGATAATATTGGTCTATTATATATTGATGCCGAGAATAGTTTACGTTTTGAAGCGAAAACAGATGTCAACTTTTATTAGAGTCTTTTGGTTTTGAACCAGTAATTGCTAACGAATTAGTAATTGAACCTGAAAAACAAATTAGTGTTAAACCATTTGAAGACAGAAAAATTGTAGTTGAAACCATTATTTCGAAGAAAAAATCGTATGCTAAAATAGCAACCTTAGCTATCGGAGTGCCGGTAACCTTAGCATTTTTATTATTTGCAGCTTATTCGAAACCAATGAAACCATTATTAGAATCTTCTTTTAATCCGTTTTATACTCCCGAAAAAACATATACGCCCAATACATCAAAAACTGATAAAGCAATTTTTATTCCTACAATAGAAAAACCATCCTTGTTAGTTGACGCTAATGGCTTTGCTACTTTTAAATTATCCGAATCGGGTAACGTATTAGTTGCTAGTATTAATGATAGTGTTGCCAAAACAGACAAAACAACGGTTATTAAACCTTTGTATGTTTCGAGTAATAAACGCTCATTTGGGGGAAAATATCAAGTAGTAGTTGGTTGTTTTGGTGTTGAAGAAAATGCAGAAAAATTAGTGAAAGAGCTAGCGCAAAAAAATGTAAGCGCTGGAATTAGCGGTGTTAACAGTAAAGGATTGCACGTTGTAAGTTGCGGTGGATTTAATTTGAAAGAAGAGGCTGCAAATTTATTGTTATCTGTAAAAGCTGAATTTCCAAATGCTTGGGTAATGTCTAAATAATAATCTTTTTTGTTATTATAAAGTCTTCTTTCTTTTCCTTACCATTTTTAAAGCCATGCATCACTACATTAATAGTTGTATCGGTTAGTATTTTATAAGTTACAATAGAAGGATAATCTCGAAAAGGATTTTCAAATGTATAGGTTTTATTGTCTTGTTTTGTTAATCTAAACTCTACATCCTTATTATCATTTTGATTTTGACATTAAAAAACATAAATAAGCCTTCATGAGTTTGATGAAGCTTCATACGTTGCCTAAACAGCGTATCTTCATTATCAGCATCCATAAAATAACCCAATCCATAATAGGTTGTGCTATCCAACTTTTCCCAATTTTCAAAGTAATTACCGTATTCTGATTTAAGTGTATAATTACCTATAACCCAATTTAATGACACGCTTTTACCGATAGAATTATCAGATGCAATTTTTCTTCTGAGCATGCAGTTAAAAAACAACACAAATAATACAATTAAATATATATTTCAGCGTTTTCAATATATTAAAGGTAGACTATCTACTACACATATTCAAGAAATAGTTAATAGTTTTTTATATATTCGTACCGTTGAAAACCTTATTCATACTTGCATTCTGTATATTCTTTGGAAAGTTACTTTGCTCAAAAGATTCTATCCTCATTAAAAACAAAAAGGATACAACGGTATACGACAAAAAAAAAGAAATTGCTTTTGACGGCAAACGTTATAGAGTATATAACAACTGGTTATCTGTTGGTGCGGGTGCAAACTACAATACCAGATGGCCTAAAGACGAAAAAAATACAGCAGTTGATTTCAGTTTTCATGTTAAGCAACATTATTTTAGAGCGGGAGGTTTTTTAAGTGGCACTGATTTTACCGCATCAAATAACTATAGTTTTCATTTAGGATATGGATTAAGAAAAGAAGAAAATAAATACAATTTATCTGCTTTTATTGGTCCATCTTTATCGTATTTTAGAAGGCCACTTAGCGATTCAAGCAGCTATAACTTAGGTACGGTTTATAACCAAGTGGGTGGCTACGCAGTTATTGAAGCCGTTTATAAATTAAAGTACGATGTTGGAATTGGCGGACAACTATTTTGCGACTATAATCAAGTTCAAATGGTTTACGGCGCAAGAATTATTCTTTATTTTTCGAGCGCTTATCGTGGCGTAAAATATGGCTACCATGATCCAACCAAAAAAAATAATACCATAGATTTTATTATTGTTGGGCAAGGTATTGCTGGCTCCGTTTTATCCTTATCATTAATTAGCGCTGGCTATGCGGTATTGGTAATAAGCACTCCAAATTTATCAACGAGCTCAAAAATAGCCGCTGGTATTTGGAATCCAATTGTATTTAAACGCTTAACAAAAAGTTGGCTAGCCGATGACTTAGTTCCTGAGTTACAAGCATTTTATGGATTTTGGGGAAAAGAATTAAATACTATACTCATTCATCAACGCTCTATTATTAAAGCTTTTACGGAAGAACAAGAAAAAAAATTATGGATCAAAAAATCCATTGAAGGGAATTTGTTTTTAGATAAACACACTTATGAAGATTTAGCAATTGATGAAAACTATACGGTTAAATCCTATTCAAAAGTTTTACAAGCTGGAAATTTAGATGTTGCAAATTTTATAGAGACAACAAAAACGTATTTAGAAAACAACCAAAGTTACAGAGAAGAAATTTTTGATTATCATAAGTTGAAAGTTACTGAAAATGAAGTAAACTACAATTCTTTAAGTGCTAGCAACATCATTTTTTGTGACGGGCATTTAATCACTCAAAACCCTTATTTTAATTGGATATCTATGAAGCCAGCTAAAGGTGAGGTTTTAACGATACGTAGTACAGCGCTAAAATTAAAACAAGATATTTTAAATAAAGGTTTTTTTATCATGCCATTAGGTGATGATTTGTATAAAGTTGGCGCCACCTATGAATGGGAACAACTAAATGACATTCCCACCGAAAAAGGGAAAGACGAATTACTAAAAAAACTAAATTCTGTTCTGACTTCGCCTTATCAAATCGTCTCTCATGATGCAGGAGTTAGACCATCAGTGATTGACAGGCGACCTGTTGTTGGTCATCACCCGGAATATAAAAACCTATACATATTTAATGGATTAGGAACAAAAGCTGTGATGTTAGCGCCTTATTTTGCCAAACAACTGGTTTCAAATATTCAAAACGAAATGCCTATTGATGAGGAAGTAAATCCGAATCGGTTTAGGAAATAATTTAGTTGAATGAGAGATTTTACAAAAATCTAACAGATTTACCTGTTTATAATTAAACTCTAGCATTATAAAAATTATTTTTAAATTGTGTTTCCTTAATTCCACTATGAAGGCTTCATTTTTAAACTAATTCTTTTAACACTATTTCAAGTAATAGGTTTTAGTTTTTTGCGCAACAAAAAGATAGTCTAGTGCCAAAACCTGCTGAAGTAAAAGAAGAATTGAATGCAAAAAGAAATCGCAAATACTTTTATTTCATTTCTACACGCTTAAGCGATGATGATAAATACGATATTTTTAAAACTACTCCCGGTACCGCGCCTGCATTAATTGTTATTAGAGGTCAATTTGAAATTATTGGGAATCCCAATGAAAAAAAAGCGAAAATTAGTGTGTATAATGCCTCGAATAATGAACTAGTAGGCATTTACAATACAAGTCCGTATACAGGTAAATACTTATTGATTTTAGCTCCTAATATCAAATATCAATTTAAAGTAGAAGCCTCTGGTTATGGTGCTCCTCAGGAAATTGTAGAAATCCCATTAAAAATTGATTACGAAATTTGCCAACAAGACATAAAAGTTAAACTGAACGAAAAAAACAAACCCTTATTAATCATCAAAAGTTTTTTTGCTGATGAAAACGAAAAAGTGTTTTATTTAAAATCATTTGTAGATACTGTTAAAGTTAATGAAAGTATTGCCGCTTCTGAAGAACTCACTAAACAAGTTGACAAAAACGGAAAATTGTATTCAAATATTGATGAACTCGTAAAAAAACAATTAGAAGAAGAAAAGAAAAAACCCGAAGAAGCGCTTAGCTGCATTTAAAGCTAATGATTTTGAAAAAGCATTGTCCCTTTATGAAACACTTTTAAAAAATGATCCAGGCGATCCTTTCATGAATTATTATTATGGTGTTTGTTTATTCAAATTAAATTTAAATAAAGCAAAAGTCATCAACTCGCTATTAGTTGCTACTGGTATTAAAGAAATTCCTGCCGACGTTTGGTTTTATTTAGGAAAAGCTTACCATTTATCTTATCTATTTAATGACGCTATCAAAGCCTTTGAGCAGTATAAAGCTCGCGTAAAACCATACGATTTTGAAGGAAACTATGGCCCGTATTAATTAAAAAATTGCATGAGCGGCAGTATGCTCATGAGTGATCAAGTAAATGTAGAAGTAGTAAAACGCACACCTATTCAATTAGAAAACTTATTATCAAACTACAATCCTGATTTAGTAAATGAAATCGTAAAAGTGAAAACAGATTTTTTATTCTACTATTGATAAGAAAAAACAAATCCCTCTTTTAATGTGTAGTACAAACCCTCGCGAATACTATCAAGTAAGCTATGGAGAAAAAGAACAAAATCACACAGACCTATATAAAAACACCTTATTGCCTAATGGTGCCTTTAGTCCAAATCAATACATTGGTATGGGTCCCGAAATAAATAGTCCTTATGACGAAAACTACCCCTACTTATCTAAAGATGGAAACACTTTATATTTTTCTTCAAAAGGACATAATAGTATGGGAGGTTACGATATTTTTAAAATCACTCGAAAAGACAGCATTTCTCCTTGGTCGAAACCACAAAACTTAGGTTATCCCATTAATTCAACCTACGATGATATTTTGTTTATCCCTGATGAATCAAATCAAACTGCCTCTTATTGCACCAACAGAAAAATAATAGTTACGAATACACACAAATAAAATTACCACAACAAGAATTAGCAAGCTCTATAATTAAGGGTCAATTCAGTACCCTTGATTCGATTCCAAGTAAAGATGCCTACATTACTATTTACAATTCTAATACCGGTGAAATTTCGGGCGTTTATAAAACAAATCCAAATACGGGACTATATTTAATGATATTAAACTCAGGAACTAGATATGATATATCGGTTGAATGCAGAAGGTTATTCCGAACAAAAGGATCGTTTGATGTGCCTGATAAAAAAGGTGAGTTTGAATTAAAACAAACCATTAAACTACAAACCATCGCTGGCAATAAAACAATTAAAGTAGCAACTACTTTACTGAAGCTGAAGCAGCAAAAATATCTTTTGACGCCGCGCCAACAAAAACTACAAGTACGATAGCTGCAAAGCCTGGCGATAAACCTACCCGCGCCCGAAAATTAAAAAGCCAAAACGTACAGCTGAAGAAGCACTCAAAGACCAAGAAGATTTAAAATTAGCGCTTCAATTGTATGACCAACAAGTTTATCAGGAAGCAGCTTTAGTATACCAAAACTTAGATTTATTTATCGACTTACAACCTATAGACGAGTACCGTTATGGTGTATGTTTGTTTAAAACTAAAGAAAGATAAAACTAATTGCATTTTAGCTTTAGAATCATGTGTAATGATAAAAATGTGCCAATTGATGTGTATTACTTTTTAGCTAAATCTAATCATGCAAGTTACCGTTTTATATACTGCTATCAACTATTATAAAAAATATATGGCAGTTTGTAAGCCTGAAGATATTAAGTCTTTAAAAATTGAAGAAGAAATAATGCATTGCCAGTAGTGGTATAAAACTGGTAAATAATCCAGTGGTATTAGAAGTATATAGTCGAAAACATGTTGACTTAAATGCAATCCAAAACTCATTAACACAATTAGAATCGGGAGGTAAAGTGTTAGTGATTACTGATGATATGCGATCTAAATCGATAAAAAGAAAGAGTTTAAATCTTTGTTATTTTTAACTGCAGATAAAAACACTCTTTTATATTCTAGCTATGGTGAAGATGAGTCAAATGGAAAAGACATTTATCAGTTAAAAGATGGCAAATGGAAAATGGTCTCCTTCACCACTAAACATTACCAACATTAATAGCCCTTTAGACGAAGAATATCCTTCTCTATCTAAAGATGGTAAAACACTTTATTTTTCTTCTAAAGGGTTCGAAAACATGGGAGAATATGACATCTTTAAAAGTGTGGAATGAAACATGGCAAACTTGGACGGCTCCAGTCAATTTGGGGTCTCCTATCAATTCACCATTTGATGATTTTTATTTTTTAGAGTAATTTTTATAGAAAATACCACAAGGAAAAAAAAAGAGCCCAAAAAAATACATTGGAAAAAATTTTTCCCCCCTTTTTTTTCCCTTGTCCTTTTAGTTTAGCAATAAATTAATTAATTTGGAGTAGTATTATATGCTACCTATCAACCTCATAACTAAAAATAATTGGCAAGAAGAGAATTATGTCAATTTCCTTTTTTAGAATATTGAAAAAGTTGAAGCAAAAATCGACACAGGTGCATATACTTGTGCAATTCATTGCAATAATATTGATTTAAAAAATGAAGGCGGTAAAAAAATTCTTACTTTTCGTTTATTGGATGATAAACTTATCAATTTGAAGAATTTACTCGCAAAAATAAAAAATTCTTTTGGCGAAATGGAAGAACGTTATATTATCAAAACGTTAATTTCGATTGGTCGAAAAAATTAAAACTACCATTTCTTTAAGTGATAGAGAAAATATGCGTTACCCGGTGCTTATTGGAAGACGATTACTTAAAGGAAAATTCATCATAGATGTGAATTTAATTTACACCAATGGCTTAAATTTAAATACCTTATTAAAAAAAAATCAAAAAAATGAAAATTGCTATTTTATCTCGTAACAAAAAATTTGTATTCTACAAAAAGTTTAATTGAAGCTGAGCGAGACATGAAGTATTACTATGATCACATGAAATGTGTTTTGGTAATTGAACAAAGCCGTCCTCATATTTATTATAATGGAAAAGAAGTAACAGGTGTCAATGCAGTAATTCCTCGTATTGGTGCCTGTGCAACTTTTTATGGCTCTGCGGTTGTTCGTCAGTTTGAAATGATGAAAATTTTTACCGCTGTTGAATCGCAAGCTTTAGTTCGTTCACGAGATAAACTACGAGTTTACAAATATTAGCGCGTGCTGGTATTGGATTCCAAAACTGCTTTTGCCAACTAACCAAAAGATAAAGAATCGAAGTGATTGATGCTATTGGTGGTGCACCATGTGTGGTAAAACTATTAGAAGGCACTCAAGGCATTGGTGTTATTTTGCTGAAAATGAAAAGGCAGCAAAATGTTATTGAGGCTTTTTAAAATTAGATGCCAACATGTTGGTTCAAGAATTTATAAAGAAGCAAAAGGTGCCGATATTCGTGTTTGTAGTAGATGGGCAAATTGTTGGTGCCATGAAGCGACAAGCAAAAGAAGGCGAATTTAGAAGTAACTTACATAGAGGAGGAAAGGCAACCGTAATTCAATTAACTGCTGAAGAAAGAGCAACTGCTATTAAATCGGCAAAAAATTAGGATTAGGAATTGCAGGTGTTGATTTACTGCAAAGCCATAGAGGTCCTTTAGTAATGGAAGTAAATTCATCGCCAGGATTAGAAGGCATTGAAGGCGCAACAGGATTGATATTGCTAGTAAAATAATTGAATATGTAGAGCGTAACGAATTTAATAAGCCGGGAGAATAATGGAAGATTTTAATCAATGACCAAGCAATTAAAGCCGGAGAAAGCAAACACATTGTTTTAAATTCCTATGAACTGCACACAAAAACCAAAATTGAAATTCCTGTTCTTGTTTTCAACTAAAAAAAAAGGACCTACTTTTGCTATCTGCAGGATGCATGGAGAAGAAACAAATGGAATTGAAATCATAAGAAAAATAATTACACGCGACGAAGTTAAACACTTAAATTGCGGAAATGTATTGCATCCCCGTTATTAATAGTGTTTCTTTTTATATGGTAGTCGCGATTTACCCGATGGCAGAGATTTAAATCGTTGTTTTCCCGGCAATAAAATGGTTCCTTTGGAAGCCGAATTGCTTATGATTTAATGAAACATATTGTTCCACTCATTGATTTTGGAATTGATTTTCATACAGGTGGTGCTAAAATTAACAATATTCCTCAAATACGATGTGTATTTGAATTTTCCAAGAATATTTACATTGGCTCAAAAATTTTCTCCACCTTTAATTATTGATAGTAGTTACAGAGAAGGAACTTTTAGAAAAGAAGCTGCCAAAAAAAAAACAAACCTATTTTAGTTTATGAAGGCGGAGAAAGCTTGCGTTTTGATTATACCGCTATTAACGAAGGTGTAAATGGTTGTTTGCGTTTAATGAAAGCTATCACATGATTGATAATGACACTCCAAAAAATCATTCGGTTAAAATCACTAAAGACACTTGGATAGAGCGCATACAAGTGGTTTGTTTCACATGAATAAAATGAACGGTTCTTATGTTTCAAAAGCGATTTATTAGGTGTTATTTGCAATCCTTTTGGCAATATCGAACACAAGGTGCTTTCAACGGCGGATGGATACATTGTTGTAATTAATAATCAACCAGTAGTTAATCAAGGCGATGCGTTGATACATATCGGGATGGAAGGGTAATCTACTCCGCCACAACTTTGCCCCCTCAAACCATTGGAATCAATCCAATTATCAAGAGTGCTAATTTGAATTCAACGTTTCGCTCATCATATCGGTACAAGGTAACGGTTTTTTCTTATAAGTTTACAAAATACATCAGCCTTGGCAGCGCTTCAATTTTTTGAGATTTCTTTAGCGCTGGTCATGTCAATTTTATTAGTCGATAATACTAACTGATCGTCTTCTAGAGCTACAAAAAAAGATGTTTCATGTATCTCCAAGTCGTTACAAACAATCTCTGTAAGCAATAAAAAAATACAAGGCTATGTACTTGATGATGCTACGTCCTTAAAAAAACAACAAAACTCCTAAATAGATAAAGGAAATTATTATTTCAATAATACGTTTGCTAAAAAACCATCGGTAAAATAAATAAATTTCTTGGTTTCCTTTTTTACTTGAGATAATGCGTAAGCTTCATGTACGATGATAACACATATAAAGTACTTAAACCTAAAACAAATACCAAATTTCTTAAAGCCAATGTGCTGTGTAAACATAAACACTAAACTGATGGTGATTAATGTCAACAGAATAATATTTTTTAAAAGAATTACGAAAAGAGATTTCATTAGTTTTTATTTCTTAATGGTTAAACCATGTGTTTTTAACCACATAGACACATAGGTTTTATTGGTGTAATTAGGTTTGGAATGCATCCGTATTATTTTAGTTTCACAGTATTGAAGCGAAGCTTCAGTTTTCAATTACTCTCTACTAGTAAAAAATTTATTCTTCTATTCTAATTTTTACACGACCGCTGCTTACTTATTATTTTTCTGTGTATCCATGTGGCTAAACCAATTCAAACACATGCTTCTCTGTTGGTAAGACGAACGCACCTAACGCTCCGCTCTCTACATATCTAAATCCTTTTGATAAAGCTATCTCACCTCATTTTTAAATTCATCAGGATGAACGTAATCTAGCGACTGGTAAAATGCTTGGTGTTGGTTGTGAGTATTGTCCAATGGTCATCACATCACAATGTACAGCTGCTAAAGTCATCAATGGTTTCTAAAACTTCCTCCTCTGTTCGCCCAAGCTAACCATTAATCCGCATTTAGTTCTTACACCTACTTCGTCGTCGCTTTAATACTTCCATACTTCGGTCGTATTTAGCTGCATGCGCCCCTGAGCTGTTACCATCGGCGAACAGGTTTCCATATTATGAGAAACAATATCTGGCTTAACATCAATAATACGCTGCGTTATCCCCTTACCTGCAAAGTCTGGAATTAAACACTCAATTTTGTTTCAGGACTAATTTCACGAATAGCTTTAATGGTTTCAGCCCAAATGATAGAACCACCATCTTTTAAATCATCTCTATCAACGGATGTACTACGCAATGTTTTACGCCCATTAATTTTACAGAGTTGGCCACGTTTTGGTTCATCCCCAATCTGCAGTTTTGGTTTACCAGTAGCCACAGCACAAAATCCGGGCAACAGCGTACAGATGTTTCCTAAAATCATAAAGGTTGCTGTTCCTGCGCCCCAACACTCCCCCCATATTGGGGCAATTACCACTTTCGTAAATGGTATGTAGTTTGAGATCTGCAACAATTTTTCTTACTTTTAAATATTCTTCCCCAATAGGCATTTCCTCTTAACCAATCTGGTTTACGAGGGCTTTTCAAGAATTGTATCTTTGTTGGAATTTTTCCATTTTAGAACCATTTTTTGCCAAACACAGCAATATATAAATGTTACAATAAAATTTCAGCTGGATTGTTTGCCATAATTGGCAAAGCTTTAGGATAATGTTCAATATACTCCTGTCTCAATTGCCTTTACTTTATTCAGAAAAAGGAGCGTATTCAAAACTTAAATTAAATTTAGCATAAGCACAGGATATATTTTTATTTCTCCCAATCCATCCAATAAAGGTCCTCGTCCCGAAATACTATCAATTGTATAAACTTCAGGATCATTCTTTGACGGATTCTTGGTATTTAGTTCCTGCACTATCTCTCTACAATTTAAAATATAATTGGGGCTTCCGCGAAAGTTTAAATTCCACCTCAAATAATAGAGGGTTCTGATCTCGACCGATTTTCTATCCGAACGCTTAAAGATGGTTGTTTGATAACCGACGCTCATAAAATAACAAAATATTATTTAATTTGCCGTAAATAAATTCCTTTTAGAATTATCAGCACTATTAGAAATTTTAATTCCTTTAGGATGTCCTTATATTAAGAGCCTGAATTTTTGAACAACGTTTTTTGCCCCGAACATATTTAGCTTCTCATAAAATTTAAAACCAAAACCTCTGCTGTGGAGCAAATATACCAAACGACATCATTACGATATAATACATTACTGGGATCTTGACCGTTGGCACAGCTCGACTCTGTGCTTTGAGGAAACACAACCCATTTATAAAGTAATATAAAAACTAGTGAAATCGCTTTGTCATTGGTTGTCGTAAATAGTTATAATTTCTCGTTTAAATAGATGAATTAATAGGGCTTATTTTCATTTTTAAATAATACTAATTTTTTGAAGTAAATTACATGGTTTACCTCAAAAAGTTATCTTTGAGTTTAAAATTAACATGATGATTAATGAGTAAAGTCACTTATTTAGAGAGTTGAGAACAGAAGCCACTCATCTTCAATCCAATACTACCATTCACACGGATGCTCCAAAAAAGATAACCACGGAAAGGGAAATGTTTTCGCCAATCGATTTAGTGGCAACCAAGGATAATAAGTTGCATGATCTTCAATTATGGGAATTAAGAAGATGAAGGAGGGAATTATGCGCTGATGGAACAGCCGAAGTTACAAAAAATAATGTTTACCGAACCAAGACGTATAGGTGAAATTCACGTTACGGTTACTTTCCCAAAAGGAAATTATACAGATAAAGAAAAGAAAAAGAGCATGAACACGCTGCTTTTACATGCCCTGTTGCCAAAAGTTTACACCCAGATTTAAACAAGTAATTGAATTTATTTGGTAAACGTTTTTTATAGAACGTTGATGGTGATGATTTGGCATGATTAAAATAAGATAAATAGATTTTACAAAACAAAATCATACTTAATCATAACAACCAGCGGCATCTGGGTGTCTACGGTATAGGAGGCCTTCTCAAAATATCAGCAGCAGAAATATCAGTATGCGAAGCGTTATAAACACAAACGCCATTTTTAATTAATAATACTTGAGGGGAAGAGTGTTCAATAGAAAACACATGCGCAATTTCATTCGAAATATCGCGGTGATTTAGCAAATCCAAATAATAAGCTGGAATTTTTTCGTTGTCAATCCATCTCTGTTTCGGGGCGATTCAACGCCATCAAACTAATAGAAACATCTGGTACTATGGGTAAAGCGAAAAGGGCAAACAGTCAACCCATTAGGCGACTGTTCTTTAGTAAGATTTATAATATCTTGTAACTGACTAATATCAGCTTAACTTTATAGCTACAAAGCATAAAAAATTAAACAGATTTTTTAGCAGAGATAGTTGTGTCAGCTTTAGAGTAAGCTGGACATTTTCTGTGCGATTTTTATGAAGAGATTGTTACACAAAAGGAACGAAAGTGCTTGATAATAAAGCTAATTTTTCTATAATTTTCAATTTTAAAATAAATAGAGTAAACAAATATATAGTAATTTCGCTAACAACAAAAAAAAAAAAAGGCTGAGAAAATCATTTTATTTCTACACAATCCATTAACAATATTAATGACTACAGATTTATTA
>JADJSH010000022.1 GCA_016711805.1 Bacteroidota bacterium | reverse complement strand
GTCAAAGAATTTCAAAGGAGGCTGCTGACCTACTAAATAAAATAAAAGGTATGCCAGGTGATAATTTTACTTGTGGAATAAATAAAGGGCTTGAAATACAAAAAGAACAATTCGAAAATCAAGCTGCATTTAATGAATCAGAAAGAAAAACAAGGAATATTTTAATTAGCCAACTTAAAAAAGCAAATTTATTGAAAGTACTAGACGAGACAAGTTCGCATTTCAGTCATTAAATTTAAAATCGCCAAAGTACTCTCTGTAACCCATGGAAAATCTTTCCTAGCAGACGATGGCGCACTCTATACTCAAATTTATTTTCAGTCAAAACAACCGGTGCCTTTAATGCTAAAGTTGGAAACAAAAAGGATATTGAACTCTTTGCGTTGACTATTACCGTTCAGTTACTAATCAAGGAATCTGATATTAAAATTGAAATCATGTCTCATTTCAATCCAGATATATTTCGTAATGTGAAAATAGAATATGGCAGTGTTATTACTGCCGGCGTCAATAGACACCTTCAGGTAGTATTACCTGAATCTATTTCTACTGAAGAACTTAGAAACAACATAACACATGGCCTCAATGAATCAATATCATACTATTTCAAATAATGAATCAGAAAGAACCTAAACCAACTCGATTAACAGTTGAAGAATTAAAAAATACAAAGGTTTTGAAAACTTCACAGACAAAGAAGCAGAAGATGCTATCAATTCTTTAGCTCAACTAGCCTATATCGCGCTAATGACATAAGAATAAAATCTAAGATTTCAAAATAATGCTACGTTTTATAGCAATTTATAACTATATTATGTAGTAACCGATATTAAGCAGTAAATTTGATTTTCATTTTAACACCATTGATTATGAAAACATCAAATTTACAGCAGCCACAAGAAGTTAGTCTCTACAAAGTAGAAATCAATTCCTCAATGGAAATTCCATTAGTTTCAAGCACTATAAGCGCAGGTTTTCCTAGTCCAGCTGACGACTTTTTAGATAAGGGGATTGACTTACATAAAGAATACATTAAACATCCCGCATCCACTTTCTACGCTCGTGTAAAGGGTAATTCAATGAAAGATCTTGGAATACACAATGGCGACTTGATGATAATTGATAAAAGTCTGAAGCCTAAAAACGGCGCTGTTGCTGTTTGTTATGTTGATGGCTCCTTTACTGTTAAAACTATCAAAATAGAAGCGGACTGTTGTTGGTTAATACCCGCTAATGAAAAATACAAACCAATTAAAGTAACAAAGGACAATGATTTTATTATTTGGGGAATTGTAACAAACGTGATTAAGTCATTTTAAATGTGTTTGCACTAATTGACTGTAACAACTTCTATGCAAGTTGTCAGCGGGTATTTGATCCAGATTTAATAGGGAAACCCATTGTTGTATTATCAAACAACGATGGCTGTGTTATTGCGCGAAGCAACGAAGCAAAAGCTGTAGGTGTTCCTATGGGTGCTGTCGCATACCAATATCAAAAAATGTTTGATGCAAATAACGTTCATGTTTTCTCTTCAAATTATGCGCTCTATGGTGACATGAGCTCGCGCGTAATGACATTACTAAGTGAGTTTTCACCAGACATGGAAATCTATTCCATCGATGAAGCTTTTTTGAAATTCAATGGCTACAAATATTTTAACCTAGATAAGATAGGAAGAGCAATGATTGAGAAAGTGACTAAGGGTACCGGGATCCCAATTAGTGTAGGCTTTGCTCCCACTAAAGCTCTAGCTAAAGTGGCAAATAAAGTAGCTAAGAAATTTCCTGAACGCACTGGAAGCGTGCACATAATAGATGATGATGAAAGAAGAATAAAAGCGTTAAAATGGCTTCCAGTTGGCGATGTGTGGGGCATCGGCCGCCAGCACTCAAAAAGACTAAATGATATCGGAGTAAAAACTGCATATGATTTCACCCAGGTACCTGAAGTGTGGATTAAAAAAAACTTGGCCATCGTTGGTCTTCGATTGCAAAAAGAATTAAACGGGATTTCAGTTTTAGAATTAGATGATATCAAGCCCAAAAAGAATATTGCAACGACTCGTTCATTTGAAAAAAATTATACAAAAATTGACGACTTAATTGAACGTGTTTCAACCTTCGCAGTGACTTGTGCAGAGAAACTGAGGCGCCAGAAGTCTTCTTGTAACTCTATTATGATATTCCTGCACACTAACGGTCATAGGACTGATTTAGCACAGTACAGCAAAAGCATTGTTATGAAACTACCATACGCTTCCAATTCGAGCATCGACATTTTGATTACGCCGTTAAGGGCCTTCTACTAATTTTAAAGAAGGCTACCAATACAAAAAAGCTGGGGTTATAGTTATGGATTTCACACCTGATGAAACTACCAAGCTTCTCTGTTTGAAAATCGGAATCCAAAACACGATAAATTGATGACTGCCATTGACGCCATAAACGCGAATATTGGAAGTAAAAAAATCAAATTAGCGAGCCAAGACCTTGATCGGACCTGGAAGATGCGTCAAGAAAAAATATCGAAACGATATACCACAAGATTAGCTGAGATTATCACTGTGAATTTGTAGTATTTTTTAACCCAAAATTTCTTATATTTATTTATAATTATAACGTAAACTAACACTCATCGAATTAGAAATGTTTGACTTATTTGGAAAAAAACATAAAAAAGCACTTTTCGACAGGGCAAATGGCGAGTTTCACTCTGGAAACTACGATCTAACTATTAATCTATTAACAGAACTTATAAAATCAGGCTCAAGTGATTTCAATGCTTATAACCTAAGGGCATTATGTTATGGTAAAAAAGGGGATTTTGTAAATGCCTTTAATGATTCTAAATTATAAATTAATTTAGAACCAAACATAAAATTAAATGAAGGTGGATATGCTGGAAGAAATTCAATAATGGAGCTTCTTAAATCTGAAAAATTAAAGCAGATGTTTTTGAACTCACTTATTATTTTGACGCACAGAACACTATAAAATTAATTGATGAATCTTCATTTGGTGGATTTGCAATCTTTAGAATAAATAGATTATTCTTCAATAATATAGAGAAGAGGCTAAGATATGTTGCTTTGAGATTTGTGAAACAAAGAACTTTAGAAAATCACTCGAACTCTGAAAAAAGATCTTCTTTTATTAGGGAGATAGATATCTACATTGCTAACAATTTGTATTTTCCTCGCATCCAATTAGCACAATTTATAGAAATTCCAGAAATAGGTTCATTGACGGAAAGTGCAAACAATTATTTCAGAAGTTTCTTATTCGATGAAACGGTATTTGATTATATAAGATTAGAAGATTATCAAAGTAAAATGGGAAATGACTTGGAAAGTTTTGACAGTATTCCTAATGAATTAAAACTTCAATTAGAAGAAATAAAGATAAAAAACACTTGCATTAACTACTATTTAGAATATTTAGATCAATTTTATTTTAGACCATTTCAAGTTGACTAATTAATAGAATTGAGGTAAAATTCGCTGATGTTGTAAATAAATCTACTATTTACAAACACCGCAAGTCCCTTTATCATCATTACAATGCTTACAATATTTACAATTAGTGCAAGCGCTGCAAGACGAAGATCCGGTGCATTTAGCGCAAGCCTCTTCAACATTATTGAAATATGAATAAGCAAAGCCAGAAGCTCCAATTAATACTATTCCTAAAATAATTAACCTTGTCTTTTCATTATTTTTTATTTAAATATACAAAAAAATTAAGAAATAAAATTCAATATGTCAGTTTGTAAGCGTTTTTAAAGTCAATCTATTTTCAATTTCACAATTCTTACCTCTATTTCTTGTGGTGATCGATTAAGTTCTTTCGATATTTCTGTAATTTCAAGTTTCTTTTCCACCATAAGTTTTAAAATATTGTCTTCTAATTTAGTCCAATGAGTCTTGTAGAACTTAAACTGTTCTCTGTTAGCTTTTAAATCATTAAGTGTATCTTCTACAGATTGTTTTGCAACCTTGGTAACTTCTTTCTTACTATTTACTCTGATGAAATTATGAAAGTAGTTGTTGTTATATATTTCAACTTTTCTTTTTCTTAATCCTACTTTCGTCTCACTAGTGATGGTTAAGTGGGATTTATTAGTCGACCCTAGGATAGCAATGGTTTCTGAATCCACTTTTGGATAATTCTTGAACTTAAATATCACTTCATTAGAAATATTTGGATTTTCAATCCTCCCTAGCCAAGATTGATTTATCTTACCTCGTAAGGAACCCAATTTAAACGCGGTTCTAATTAATATTTGTAAACGAGACTCCAATAAAGTAGAATATTCCTTTTTTCCATTGATATCTGTTATCCAAATATCAATTTTTGGCAAAAAATCATTTTCAATATATTCCTTCCAATTGCTTTCAAAATCATCTTTGGGATTAAGAATATTCTCGCACTTTTCATTGCTTTCATAGTTAATCCAAATAGAGTTATTTAAGGCCAATTCTTTTAATTTATTCATCCTATTCTTACCAGGATTCTTCATTATTGCTATAAACATCTTCCGCATCTTTCACTCCTAAATTGGCCTCCTTCCTGATTTAATGGCTTCTAAATGGTACAATAAGCGTTTACCAATATTTGAAGTAGTTCCAACGTAAATAATCCGCTTATTATCATATACAAAAACATAACAACCAGAAACGTCAGAAGTCTTGAAATTAGACAAGTTACCCAAATGTAACCAACGGATATTTTCTGTTATATTATTCACCTAAAATTTCTTATATTTCGTAATAATTATAGCTTAATGTAGCTTAAACTTAATAAAAGTAAATTAATACTCATATATGTTCGAACAAACTTTTAAAAATGTGGATGATATCCTGCACAAAGATGCAGGCTGTGGAAGTGAATTAGATTACGTAGAACAAACCTCGTGGATTTTGTTTTTAAAGTACTTAGATGATTTAGAAAAAGACAAAGCTACTGCCGCCGAATTAACAGGTAAAGATTACACACCCATTATTGAAAAAAAATTTCAATGGACAACCTGGGCTGCACCTAAAGGCAAGGATGGAAAGATAGACCACCACAAAGCTTTAACAGGTGATGATTTAGCTGACTTTGTAAATATTAAACTATTCCCTTATTTAAAGAAGTTTAAAACTGAAGCAGAAAGCCCTGATACGATTGAATATAAAATTGGTGAGATTTTCAGCGAACTAAAAAACCGCGTACAAAGTGGTTATAACTTACGTGAAGTAATAAACCGTATTGACGAATTACGTTTCCGTACACACGCAGAAAAGCACGAAATGAGCCATTTGTATGAATCTAAAATACAAAATATGGGTAATGCTGGGCGAAATGGTGGCGAGTATTACACACCACGCCCTTTGATTACGACCATTGTAAAAGTTGTTGCTCCACAAATAGGAAACAAAATTTACGATGGTGCTGCTGGTAGTGCTGGCTTTTTGTGTGAAGCATTTGCCTATTTACAAAACAGTAAAAAATTAACTACTACCGACGTAACGACTTTGCAGAAAAAGACCTTTTATGGTAAAGAAAAAAAATCATTGGCTTACATAATTGGTACCATGAATATGATTTTTCATGGGATTGAAGCACCAAACATTATACATACCAATACACTTGCAGAAAACCTTGCCGATATACAAGAGAAAGACCGATACAATATAGTATTGGCCAATCCTCCGTTTGGTGGAAAAGAACGTGCAGAAGTACAACAAAACTTCCCTATTAAAACTGGCGAAACGGCTTCCTTGTTTATGCAGCACTTTATTAAAATACTAAAAAGCTGGGGTAAAGCTGGTGTGGTTATTAAAATACATTTTTAAGCAATACCGATAATGCTTCTGTTGCCATCCGAAAAACTTTATTAGAAAACTGTAACTTACATACAGTATTAGATTTACCTGCTGGAACCTTTACTGGTGCTGGTGTAAAAACGGTAGTATTGTTTTTTGAAAAAGGTAGTGCCACCAAAAAGGTATGGTTTTACCAATTGAATTTAGATAGAAATTTAGGTAAGACCAATGCCCTTAACGAAAAAGATTTAGCCGACTTTATTGAATTGCAAAAAACTAAAAAAGAAAGCGAAAACTCTTGGAGCATCAGCATAAAAGACATTGACCAAAGCACCTTTGACCTTAGCGCTAAAAATCCTAACAAAAAAGAAGAGGCCGCTTTACGTCAACCGCAAGAAATTTTAGAAGAAATGAAAGCCCTGGATGAAGAAAGTGCTGATATTTTAAACTCAATATTGGAACTGATATGAAAAAAGGTTGGGTAATAAAGACATTGGATGAGGTCTGCACGATAAAAGGGCGAATTGGTTATAGAGGTTATACAAAACAAGATTTGGTTGAAGAAGGCGAAGGAGCGATTTCATTAAGTCCTTCAAACATAAAAGATAACCAAATTATTTATAAAAATTGCACTTATATTTCTTGGTTCAAATATGACGAGTCTCCAGAAATTAAGATTTTTGATGGTGATATTATTTATTGTAAAACTGCATCAATTGGTAAATAGCACTGATAGAAAATCTACCCGAAAAAGCAACAATCAATCCTCAATTTGTTGTTCTAAAAGAATTAAAGTGTTCAAGTAAATATTTGTTTTTCTTTATGAACAGCAGAGAATTTAAAGAACAAGAGCGTCAAATTATTGGGGGCACAGCAATACCTACTTTGTCTCAAGCAAATTTAGGTAATTTGAAAATTCCCATTCCATCCCTTCCAGAACAACAACGCATCGTAGCCCTCTTAGATGAAGCATTTGCCGCCATAGGCAAGGCAAAAATTAATGCCGAACAAAACCTCAAAAACGCCAAACAACTTTTTGAAAGTTATTTGCAAGGGGTGTTTGAGAATAATGTGGAGGGTTGGGAAGAGAGACGATTAGGGGAAAGTGATTTAATCGAAATTGTTGATGGTGATAGAGGAAAAAACTATCCAACTCAAAAAAGATTTTACAGATGAAGGTTTTTGTCTTTTTATGAACACAAAAAATGTTAGACCCACTGGATTTGAGTTTGACACTACAATGTTCATCAGTGAAGCAAAAGACAAAGCAATGGGAAAAAGGAAAATTAAAAAGGAATGATGTTGTAATGACAACAAGAGGAACTATTGGTAATCTTGGTGTTTACAATAGTGATGTTGAGTTTGACAATATTCGCATCAATTCAGGAATGTTAATCTTTAGACCCAATTTAAAGCAAATTACGTCAGAATATCTTTTTGAGATACTAAGGTCTGGAATCATCAAAGAACAAATAAGAAAGCAAGTAACGGGTGCAGCACAACCCCAATTACCTATTAAAACACTTGTAAATTTTGTTTTTCCAGTCCCGAAATCTTTAAAAGAACAACAAGCCATCGTTCAAAAACTGGATGCTCTATCAAAAGAAACAAAAAAATTAGAAGCAATCTATACTCAAAAAATAAATGATTTAGAAGAACTTAAAAAATCAGTTTTACAAAAGGCGTTTAGTGGTGAATTAAAAACAGCAACGGCATTAGTATGATAACACAACAAGATATTCAAGCATTGTGCAATTCTGCAATATATGCTGGTTTTAATGGGGATGCTAATGATATTGAACTTATTCAATGGAATTTAGGTATTCAAAATCACATCCCATTACAATTACCAGCCAATAAAGCTGCTGTTTATATTTTCAAATGGAATGATACATATTTAAAGGTTGGTAAGGTTAATGCGAACTCTAATGCACGTTATCAATCACAGCATATAATCCTAATAGTTCTAATAGCAATTTATCAAAATCATTATTGGGTGACGCCGAATTTCAAGCATTGTTAGGTGATGCTAATGTTGGCGATTGGATAAAGGAAAAAACAACACGATTTAACATTTTAATCCCAACAAGTTTTGGTAAAAACTTTGTGCACTTCGCCGAAGCATTTTTTATTTTGAAATGTAACCCAAAATTTGAAAATACAAGAGTATGAACGAAGCCGAAACAAGAGCAGATTTAATTGACCCAATTTTGAGAAATTGCGGTTGGGGAGTTATTGAAGGTTCTAAGATCCTTCGTGAGCAAGTGCAAAAAATTACCGATGGTAAAATTCAAACTGGTGGTGGTCGTTCCAAGCCAATGATAGCTGATTATATCTTAGTGTATAAAGGCATTAAACTAGCTGTAGTGGAAGCCAAAAGCGTTAAGTTAGAAGTTGGAGAAGGTGTTGCACAAGCAAAAATATATGCTGAGAAATTAAAACTGAAACTGCATACAGTACTAACGGTAAAGAGATTTACAGCATCTGTTTAAAAACGGGTAAAGAAGGTTTAGTTAATACGTTTTTAACACCTGATGAATTATGGAACAAAACCTTCGCCATTCAAAACGAATGGAGAGAAAAATTTGCAGCTGTTCCCTTTGAAGATAAAGGTGGTAGCTGGCAACTACGTTATTATCAAGAATTAGCCGTTTTAAAGGCATTAGAGGCCGTTGCCAATAAAAAGGATAGAATACTATTAACCTTGGCAACAGGGACCGGTAAAACTGCCATTGCTTTTCAAATAGCTTGGAAATTATTTCAAACTCGTTGGAATTTAAAACGAGATGGAAGCCGAAGACCTCGTGTATTATTTTTAGCAGATAGAAATATTCTAGCGGATCAGGCTTACAACTCATTTTCATCATTTGCTGAAGATGCCTTAATACGCATTAAACCAAACGAGATAAAAAAAGATGGTAAAGTACCTACCAACGGTAGTATCTTTTTCACCATCTTTCAAACCTTTATGAGTGGCACCGACAAAGAAGGTAAACCACAAGCTTACTTTGGTCAGTATCCATCCGACTATTTTGATTTAATTATTATTGATGAATGCCACCGCGGTGGCGCGAACGACGAAGGTAACTGGAGAGCTATTTTAGAATACTTTTCGCCAGCCGTTCAATTAGGTTTAACTGCCACTCCAAAACGTCAGGATAACGTAGATACATACAAATACTTTAATGAACCAGTCTATGTCTATTCCTTAAAAGATGGTATTAACGATGGTTTCTTAACTCCGTTTAAAGTAAAGCGTATTAAAACCACTTTAGACGATTATAGGTACACGAGCGATGATAATGTGATAGAAGGAGAAATCGAGTCTGGCAAATTATATGAAGAAAAGACTTTAATCGCATTATAGAAATTAGAGAGAGAAGCGTATCGTGTAAAAAAATACATGGATGATGCTAATCAAAAAGAGAAAGCCATTATTTTTTGTGCAACACAGGAACACGCCGCGGCTATTCGCGATCTAGTGAACCAATACAAAACAAGTACTGATACAAACTATTGTGTGAGGTAACGGCTAATGGTGGCGCTATAGGTGAAACGTTTTTACGTGAGTTTCAAGACAACGAAAAACATTACAACTATATTGACTACCTCACAAAAACTATCAACTGGGGTTGATGCAAGGAACATTAGAAACATCGTTTTATTGCGTCCTGTAAACTCTATGATAGAGTTTAAACAAATTATAGGTAGAGGTACTCGTTTATTTGAAGGAAAGGAATTTTTTACAATTTATGATTTCGTTGATGCCTTTCATCATTTTGCTGACCCTGAATGGGACGGTGACGCATTGCCTTGTGAGGTATGCGGTAAAGTAGTTTGCGAGTGTATAGACACTCCAAGCCGCCTCACAACCTTGTAAAGTCTGTGGTCAAACACCTTGCATTTGCGAAAAACCACCAATTACTGAATGCGAAATTTGTGGCGAATTACCTGTGTGTGCAATAAGAAAAAGAAGATCAAAGTAAAATTAGCTGATGGTAAAGTGCGCGAAATACAATCCATGATGTCACGTCATTTTGGAGTGCAGATGGCAAACCTATTTCGTCAGCAGAGTTTATGGAAAACTTGTTTGGTAAACTTCCAGAGTTATTTAAAAGTGAAGAAGAATTAAGGACCATCTGGAGTAATCCATTAACCCGAAAAACGCTTTTAGAAAAACTAGATGAAGCTGGATTCAGTAAAGATGATTTACATACATTACAGCAATTAGTCAACATGGAAAAAAGCGACTTGTTTGATGTATTAGAATATGTATTTAACAGCAATTTTAATGCGCTTACAAGAGAAGCTAGAGTTAAGCTGCCGAGGCAACCATTTTTGCTTTACTAAGCGATAAACAAAAAGAGTTTATTGAATTTGTGTTAAGCAAATACATTGAAACTGGCGTGGAAGAACTTGATCAGGAAAAACTACCAATACTCCTTACCAATAAATATCAATCATTAGAAGACGCTAAAGAAGTTTTAGGCAACGTTGGAGATATTAGTAAGTTGTTTATTGATTTCCAGAAATATTTATATGACAAGAGGGTGGCGTAACCTATAATTATGATGAAAGCATTTTTAATATACATATTTCTGTTACCATTAGGTTGGACTTATTATAACGATACTCCAAGTGATTTTGATTACAAACTATCTCGCATAGCTCGTGATTTCCAAGAAAAAGTTATAAGCAAAGATGATTCTGAAGATCTTATGCGAGATGCTTCAAGGGTAGCAGACGATATTGATGATCAATTAAAAAAAGAGGACTATTCTGCATCTGAAATTTCAGAATATAAAGAAATAAAGAAAAAAGCAGAAGCATTAGAGTCATATATTGGCGCTGTTGGAGGATGTGCTAATACATTCCCTACAATAGAACAATTTAACTCGGCTAACAGATTAGTAGGTAGCAGTGTTACAAGTGTGATTCAAAGTAAATTCTGCATGGATTATATATCTGTAACTATAGGTGATTATATTGCTTATTTGTGTCAAAATTCCTCAATTACTAATCTTTCGGTTAAATACCAGTGGAAAGCATCAAATGGAATGAATAGCGGAAGCAGTGAAATGAATCTTTCCAATAAATCCATTAGACACATTTATGATAATAGAGATAAACCAAGTCAAAAGAAGATTTCGATCTTCGGCATTACTTGCAAACCATTTTAAAAAATAGAATCTATTGAAAGCGTATGTATATAATTGATAAGTCTAAAAATCGAATTGAAAAAATTGAAAGCACTACTTTCAAACAGTTGGGCTTTAAGGAGCGCGAGCATTTGCAAGAATGGATTGCTAATAACCCTTCGTGTTTAAATGAAGATTTGCTCATTATTCAAAAGGAATTTGATGGATTTAATGATACTTATGAACGTTTAGACTTACTGGCAATAGATAAACAAGGTAACCTGGTTATTATTGAAAATAAATTAGATGATACCGGAAAGGATGTAACCTTGCAAGTGCTTAAATATGCGTCCTATTGAAGCGACACTTAATTCAAGCCAAATCATTACAATTTATACGCAATACCTTGCCAAAGTTGGTCGCACCGAACGTGCAGAAGAAGTATTACAAGAGTTTTTAGAAACAGAAGATTTTAGAGAGAAATTAAATATCGGTAACTCCCAACGAATAATGATGATTGCTGGTGAGTTCAGAAAAGAAGTGACATCATCCGTTCTATGGTTATTAAATTATGGTTTACGTTTGCAATGTTTTAAAGCAACC
This sequence comes from Bacteroidota bacterium, assembly GCA_016711805.1. Taxonomy (GTDB): domain Bacteria; phylum Bacteroidota; class Bacteroidia; order B-17B0; family Aurantibacillaceae; genus UBA4416. The sequence goes on along the minus strand of JADJSH010000022.1, from coordinate 44,559 downwards.
CCTTATAAATTGCAAGAGCAGTTGTTTTTAAATATGGAACAAATCATTCCAATTAAGGAAGCAGAAGATTTCGTAATTAGTATGGCCAATAAAAACCGAGAAGAAGTTGGTGCTCAAGAGGAAAACAAAGGAAGGTTTGCCGTAAGATTGAAATTTTGGGCAGAATTTATAAAGGAATTAAATAAAGTAACTGGTTTATATTCAAACGTAAATCCAAGTAAAGATAGTTGGATTGGCGGAGCAACTGGCACAAGTGGCATCAGCTTTAATAGTGTTGCTACTAGAGATTATATGAGAATAGAGCTTTATATTAATACTGGAGATAAAGAAAATAACAAACGTCTGTTTGATGCAATTTATAAAAGTAAATCAATCATTGAATCTCAATTTTCATCACCTTTAGAATGGGAAAGACTTGATGAGAAAATTACGGCACGTATTAAATGTGAGTTAACGGGCGTAAGTATTCCAGAAAGTAAAATGACCATTAAAGAGGCAAGAGATATTTTAGAACAAGACGCGGTTGGTTTATCGGACGATGAAGTTCAAGAGATTATTGATTGGCTAAACAGCTTTGCAGATATTGCAATAGATTCGGTTGAAAAGAAGAACCTTTGTCCCTAAAAATCCAAGGCAATACTTTCTAAAGGGCAAACGATTAATAAGGATTAAGCCATTAATAAAGGATCCTAAATAAAAAATACTTAATTATAAAATTTAGGGTACTATTTTTTTAGGGGGACAATTAATTATTCTCAAAAAAACAAAGAGGTATTAATTTGGATTCAAAACCGAAATATTTTACTTTTTAAAAAACATAAATTGACGGGCAAACATCTTTAATGCCGCCAATAATCTTTTTTAAAATCGGTGTGCTGAAAGTTGAAACTGAATTTATGCTCTTAAAAAATTCATTTCTTAATTCCATGAGTCTATCCTCTCCAAATTAGGCACAAAAACTAGAAATTTGACCAGATAAAATAGTTTAAAAATTAATCTTCTTTAATCAGAGATAAATCACTAATTTTATGTTAGTGAAAAATAAGTGCCGTTCTTTTCTAATTTAATTTTTTAATACATCGCTCGTTTGAGTCCTGGATTTTTCAAGTACTTCTAAATGGCTATATATCAGTGCATTTCACGATTTGGTTCCAATCAGGGTCACTTAAACAACAAAACCACTTGATAATCAAGTGGTTTTTTTGTTAGAAAGGATGTAAGCCATATTTAAGACCCATTATTCTAAAATCCACTTAATAATTTAATCTCATTTCTATACAAAATCAGTTTTTTGTCATTCTCTAATTGTTTTAGCAAACGAGAAATAACCACACGGCTTGTTCCCATTTCTTCGGCAATTTGGTTATGAGATAATTGAATAGAGGATTTACCAGAAACTTTGGTTTTATTCTTCAAATATTTAATTAAACGTTCATCTAATTTATTAAAGGCAATACTTTCTAATGATTTTAAAAGCTCATTAAATCGTTGCGTAAAACTATTGAAGATATAACTTTTCCAACTTGGGTATTTAGTTAACCACTCATCTAATTTTTCGTGAGGTATACCAATCAATTCAACACTATCTTCAGCAATGGCTTTAATTTCACTTTTCTTTGCTTCCATACAACATGTATAGGCCATGGCGCAACTTTCGTTAGAACTTAAATAGTACAATAAAATTTCACGATCCTCTTCATCTTTGCGCATCACTCTGATGGTGCCACTTAGAATCAAAGGCATGAATTTAATTTTTTTGCCATAATCCATAATCACATCACCTTCTTTAAAAGTCATCACATTACCAATGGCAATAATTTCATCAATTAATTTTTTTTCAAGTATTAAACTTAATTTTTCTTTTATTCCTACTGACATAATTTTAGTGTTTAAACAACGAATAAATTTACAGATTATCTGAATTCATAGGTTGTACCTTTTAACTGTGTTAACAAAGTTTGTGGTTCGTCGGTAGCAATTGCTCTGCCTTCCAATTTTGGTGCTACTGGCGAATGATCCTTTAAATACTCTATAATCACATCATGCATTAACAACGGTGATTTTTTTGGATTTTTCACATGCTCAATTCTACATAACGTATCTTCTGGATCGCCTTCTCGTTCACATGCTACAATACTATATTCTTTAGTTAAATCAATTGGCTCTCCGCCTACTTTAACGGAATTGACACGTTTACCAAATTCGTTACCAATCGTAAAATTCACTTCCATACCATTGTATCTTACAAACCAACCACCAAAACGTTTAGATGGGTCTTTAGCAAAAGCATTTTGCAATTCTTTTTCTAACCAATCCCATACTTGTTTACCAGTAACGACTGCTGTTTTTGCTTCGCTATTAACAGGCAACATATTCCATAAAAATTCTTTTGTAATAGTTGCCACTCCAGTTTTAGGGTCAACAGCTAAAGGTTGGCAAAAACGAAATCCATTAGACAAAGCAATGTCTGGTTTAAATTTCCATTTAATCGCATCCGTTATTAAATTATCCATCGGTGTTTCCATGACGAAGTAACGTACTAAAGGAGTTGTGCTTGTTCCAATAACCGTTTGCATTTCTTTTTTAAATGGTTCAAATGCTTTATCAATCATAGTCTGCATGTTTTTATCCGCAGGATATTTTACTGGATCGACATCTAACAATTCATATTTAGTATCTACTAATTTTCCATTCTCAATAATCAAATCTAATTTTCCCAAAAACGAACCAAATGCACCACACTCAATTACTTTGGTGTACTTTCCTTGAATAGGAACACGCACACGTTCGTGCGTATCGGCTCCTAAAATCATATCTACACCTTCGGCTGCTGGATTATTTGCTAAACCAACTTGTTGTGCTAAGCCCATGTGAGTGGCAACTAACACAACCGCACAACCTTCTACTTCTCTCAATAGCTTTACGTACTTTGCTAAATTCACTTCTGCATGATCAAAACGTAAACCAGCACTGTAGGCAGGCGACTGACGTTTAGGAATTAAATGATCGGTGTATCCAATTACACCAACTTTTACTCCTGCAATATATTTTATCCAATATGGTTGGTAAACTAATTCTCCATTATCGGCATCAGTAGTTTTATGCCACATGTTAGCGCAAATTTTAGCAGCGTTGGCATGTCCCATATCGTACAACATTTTCTTTTTCTTGTACACTACTTCCCAGTTTCCTGGCAACATTAAATCATACCCTAAATTATTAAAAATAGGAATTAATGCTTCGCCTTCCGTTAAAGATGCCACGGCATGACCGTGAAAATAATCACCTCCATCATACACAATGGTATTAGCTGGATTTTTCTTTTTATAAGAATCAATCATGGTTTTTAAAACAGCCATGCCTCCACGCTTTTTATAAACCGCTTGATTGTTTTCCCAGAAGAACTCATCATGCGTGTTAATTTGCGAATGTATATCCGTTGTGATTAAAAACGTAATCGTTTTTTTTGTTGGAGCTACTGCATCATCTATTAATTCTTCTGAAACTGTGTTAGAAGCAATCACTTCTGATAAAGGATTGAAAACAGTTGCTAAACCAAGTAAAGCAGATTTTTTTAAAAAGTCTCTGCGATTATCCGCAGGTGTTGGCTCGTTTTTTTCAGTTCTCATAGTGGTGTTTAATAGATTATTAAGATACAATTAAATTTTAAAATCAAGAATGAAATTAAAATTAAACATATTCACTTTATTATATATATACTTTAAATTATTATACGTTTCACCTTCTTTTAATTTATAGGCAACCAAAACTTTCAAATCTAGACCTTTTAAAAATTTACGAAAAGAATAAGATGCATCATAATTAATTTGATGATAAGACGGTAAGCCATATTTATTTAAACGATAATCTTTGACATCAGGTAATTGATAATAACCATAACCTAAACCTGTTTTGAATTTTCCATCAAAAGCATTGAGAGATGTTTTAAGTAAAAATGCATGAACGTTCCCTAAACCCTCATTACGTTCGCGAGGCAAAAAAGTATAAAAAGGCTCTTTTCCCCACTCTCTTGGCATCAAGTATCTGCCGTCACCAGTAATATGCGTGTAATTTAAAGAAGTATTGATTCGTTTATTCTTAATCCCAATTTGGGCGCTAATGACATTAGATTGAAATCCTTTATTTATATACGTTTTTTAGGATCGATATTTCCTCCATTATTAATAGCATCTTGATGCACATACATGATACCTTGATACAATTTCGTTTTTTTATTTAATGATTGAGTGGTATTAATTTCTATCATCGCTGTATTCATCACATTATCCAAGAAGCCGTTCCAAAGATTAATTTTTATTTTATCGTTTGGTTTAATATATATATTAGCAATCGCTAATCCCGAACTACTTAAATGATCGTGATAATCAGATTTTGATCCATCAATATTAACTCCCGAAGGATTGATACCCATTGAATTTCCTATTGTAAACCACTGAACCGTAGAGCGTGGTGAAATTTTCCAAAACCAACCACCGTTAATTCCAAATTTTTTAGACTCATTAATATTTAACCAAACACCTTCCTCAATAGTTGGGCGCATTCTCCCATCTTGTGGATTTAAAAACGGCGTGTTTACATTTATTTTTCCAATGGTGATAGCACTCTTTGATAAATTATATTTTAAATAGAGTTCCTCTAATCTATCCAAATCATTTTTATTACCAGGATTTTCTACATCAAACAAGCCTACTTCATATCTATTAGGACTAAGTGTTAATGAATCAGGTAATTCAATTTTTGAAGAATATAAGTTATAAATAAAGAACCCACTTACACCAACCTGAAAACCATAAATTGGACGAGTTAGAACTCCAATGCCTGCACCTGAAGCTAAGGCATAATCATCTTTTAAAGCGCCTTCATTAATAGTTCCCATGGCAAAAGTACGAGTGCGTGCTTCCCAATGCGCTTGTAAAAAACAATCTTTTAAGCAAACCGAATCTTTTGGTTTTAAAGAAATATGATGATTATCAACTCCATTGTGTTGCGCATGTTCTTGAGAGAATAACTGGCTAGTCAATAGGTATAACAATCCCATTAAATAATAGGTGATATTATTTTTCATTTAATTTATTTTATTAAAATATTAGTTTCCTGCTTTAATGTAACTCCAGCCTTGTTCTTGTTTACTCACTATTTCAACAATTCCAGCTGGCACAAAACCAGACACAGAAATAATTTTTGAGCGTTCTACTTTTCTTTCTTTAATTGAAAATTCACAAGCATTAAACACCACTCCTTTTTCAGCAAGAGATTTAATCTTATCTTCTACTATGGTTTTACCCGAAACTAACATATCTAATCCTGCACCATGACAAACAACTTCAATTTTTGTAGTTGGTGATACGCTTAAGATATTGTTAAACTGTTTGATTAATTGTTTATGTGCCGTTGTATCGCCAGAAGTTAATTGAAAAATAATTTTATGCTCTGGTTTTTGATTATCTAAATTAGATTGCGCCTTTACTGTAAAAGAAAACAATGCTAATAATACGACTACTGATACTTTATTGAAAAATGATTTCATGATATTTAATTTTTTAAATTATACTTTACTCTTCTTCGCTTTTTTCATCGCCTCCAATTTTTGCTTAATTGGTTTGTAAGGGCCATACTTATGTTGTTTTTCGTCAAAGCCATCTGCATATGGACCGAATGGATGATCAAAAGGCTTCTCTTCAATTTTTGGCCAATCTTTTTTAATATCTTTTTTAGGGCGAGCTTGTGAATTTACGAATGCTGCTACATCCCAAGCTTCTTCATCGCTTAACTGAGGACTATTGTGACTAGCTCCTAATGGCATATTGTATTTCACATACTTTGCAAAGTTTGACATACGATACAATCCTGCTCCATCGTTATAGCTGTTTTTGCCCCATAATGGTGGATACGTATATGCTGTTTTTTCGCCATTCATTAACCCTAAACCATCTGCTTGATGACAGGATTGACATTTTTCGGAATAAATAGTTTTACCTTTTTCTGAATCAGCCGCTCTATCTAAAAAAGCTAAGTCTTTAAATCCAGACCCAATTGGCTTTTCACCTTTTTTCACATCCTTACCTAACCATTTAATGTAAGCCACAATACCTTGCATTTCTTTTGATGTAGTATCTAATGCTTTACCATTTAAGCTACGTTCAAAACAATCGTTAACGCGCTTGTAAATATTTTCAATAGCCCCCGAACGTGCTCTAAATTTTGGATACGTGGATGCAACTGCCGAATAGTTATTGCCAAAAACTTTTGTGCCTGCATCTAAATGACAATTCTGACAATTCATTCCATTAGTTGAAGCCTTAAATACTTTGCCATTATCGCCAAAATACTCAGAGGTATGTGCAATTAAATCTTTACCATACACGATCAACTCTTTATTTGGATCTTGATCTAAAGTGGCAATATCTGGCGCTGTCCAATAGTTAGTTGTATCCTTTGGTGTTAATGCAGCTTGCTTTGCAGCTTCAGTAAAATTTCCATTTTTATCTGGGACAGGAACTTCCATTTTTTTCTCAACCTTAGGCGCAGGCGCAGGAACAAATACAGCAAATAAAACAATTAAAGCAATTATAGAAACTACTAATAAAATAATAACATTTATTAGTTTACTAACAACAGGTGCTAATGGATTATTATTTTTAGAATTCTCTTCCATAACGTCATTTTAAATTAGTGAGGTAATTTATCTTTTATTGCTCCGTATAAATAAGTGCCAACAATGGCAAATAAAAATACAACAATCATTGCAATATATCCATAACCAATATTAACAACCATTGGTCCTGGACATGCTCCACTTAAAGCCCAACCTAAACCAAATATAGTTCCTCCAATTAAGTAACGCATGGTTGATTTATCTTTTGGATAAAATAGAATGGGATTTCCTTTGACATCTCTTAGATTATATTTTTTGATTAAAGCTACACCAATTACACCAAGAGTAACAGCAGTTCCAATGATGCCATACATGTGGAATGCTTGAAAGCGAAACATTTCTTGAATTCTAAACCAAGAAAACGCTTCTGATTTAGCCATTACAATTCCGAACAAAGTACCGAGTACTAAAAATTTTAATAATTTCATGTTATAGTAGTATTTATAATATTAAAGGAAGTAAAACAAAAGTCATTAATAAGCCACCTATAAAAAATCCAACAACCGCAATTAATGATGGTAATTGTAAGTCTGATAATCCACTAATGGCGTGACCAGAAGTGCAGCCACCTGCATAACGCGAACCAAAACCAACCATTAATCCTCCAAGTGCTAGAATTAAAAATCCTTTTAAAGTGAATAATGATTCGATGCTAAATAATTCGTCGGGTTGTGCCGAAGTAGGTGCAGATATTCCTAGTTTTGATAAATCAGCAATGGTGTTTTCTGAAATTTGAACTGGATTACCGTCTGATAAAAAATGACTAGCGATAAAACCTCCTAAAACAGCCCCAATTAAAAACACTAAGTTCCATATTTGAGAGCGCCAATTAAAATCGAAAAACTTTACAAATTTTCCACCTCCAGCAGCCGAACAAATCGTTCTTAAGTTAGCTGAAAATCCAAATGATTGTCCAAAGAAAATTAAAAGGAACATAATAGCAGAAATAAGAGCGCCAGACACCCACCATGTCCATGGTTGTTGAATAAATTCTAACATAATTGATTAATTTTTTAAATGATAAGAAATAATAGGTTTAAACAAATGATTGATTAATTTTTCGGTAGCACTTTGATGAAATAAACCTCCCTTACCGTGCGTTCCAATGCATACAATATCCATTTCTTGCATTTGATTAAAATGAATCACTCCATTTTCAACATCTGTATCATTTAATACATGCTTATCGAAATTTGAAATACTATTCGCTGAAGCAAATTCATCCATTCTTGAAAAAACAGTTAGCTTATTTACATCAGATGTATCTTTTGAAATTTGTAACAAATGTACTTTAGTATTAAATGCTTTAATTAATTTATGAAGTAATGCTAAGTTTTCGTTCTTTGGATTAGAAAAATCATGAACTAATAAAATATTTTCAATAATTAAATCCGAACGATCACACATGAGTGATAATAATGGAACTGTTGATTGACGAGCAATCATTTGTGTTTCAGAGCCTGATAACTTTTCTTTTAAGCCCCAAGAACCTTTTGTTCCCATCACAATTAAATCAAAATGATTGGATTGAGCATAAGAAACTATTTTCTCCGTTAACTTACCTAACTCTAAATGAGATTGAATATCAGCCCCGTATAATGTTTTTAGATTATTCAATTTACGCTCAGCAATTGTTTTTTGAGAAACAACATAGTCCACACTAATTTCTCCACAGGTTTGAATATTTCCGTTTTTATCCATCGTTACTGTATCAGGAACACCCAATACATGTATAAAATGAATTTCAACAGGAATTTTTTCTTCCAGTTTTTTCACCATTAGGTAAGCGTACTCTGCTTGTACCGAAAAGTCGGTTGGGATTAATACTTTTAATGATTCCATTTTTATTTATATTGATTAACATTTTGCCAACTTCCGCCGTTAGTTACATTTTTTAAGCCTTTAGATTCCAAAGTGCGCTTTGCCATGCCACTTCTGTTTCCACTTCTGCAACATGTAATCACATGATTGTGGGCTTTTAGTTTGTCTACATTGGCGCCAACCTGCTCTAAAGGAATATTAATAGAGCCTTTTACATGCCCTGTGGCAAACTCTGCTTTGCTTCTAACATCCACAATCACAGCTCCGTCTTTAATCAATTGAGCTAAATCAACTGTAGTAGACTTAAATAAATTTTTGAATATTGATAACATGGTATTTCGTTTTTATGACACAAAGTTATGACTTAAGTCATTTTTTAACGGTTACAAATGTTACATAACAAAAAAGCGGCCAAATAGCCGCTTTTAATAAGAAAATATGGAAAACTATAACAATGTTGATGGACAAACGTAATCAGTCACCTTAAACAAATTACTTGCTTTTAAAGCATTAAAGCCTCCAGTCACATCAATTAAGTTATTGTATCCTCTAGCCTTCAAAATCGAAATAAAAACCATGGAGCGATACCCAGATGCACAATGTACATAGTACTTTTTATCTTTATCAATTTTAGTCATACTATCATTAATAAAATCTAAAGGAGCATTCATTGCATCTACAACATGTTCGCTGCTGTATTCACTTGCTTTTCTAGCATCAATAATATTTACTTTTTCTTTTTTATTGATTTCAGCTAATTCTTCAGCGCTTACTGAATGAATTTGATCAATATCTTTATTTGAAGCTTTCCAAGCATCAAAACCACCTTTTAAATATCCTAGGGCATTATCGTAACCCACACGGGCTAAACGTGTAATCACTTCAGCTTCTCTTCCTTCATCAGCCACAATTAATAGTTCTTGTTTTACACTTGGAATTAATGTTCCTACCCAAGTTGCAAAACTACCATCAATACCAATGTTTACCGAATTAGGAATAAATCCTTTATTAAAATCTTGAGGTTTACGCGTATCAATAATTAAGGCTTGAGTTTCGTTAGCAGCTACTTCAAATTCAACCACAGATAAAGCTCTTGATCCTTTTTGCATAACGTTGTCAATACTTTCATAACCCTTTATATTCATTAATACGTTTTGAGGGAAATAACCCGGAGGCGGTACTAAGCCAGTTAAAATTTCTTTAATGAATTGTTCTTTAGTTAATTTAGGATTCAAGGCGTAATTTACTTTCTTTTGATTCCCAAGCGTATCCGTTGTTTCTTTACTCATATTTTTACCACAAGCACTTCCTGCACCGTGATTTGGATAAACAATTAAATCATCGCTTAAAGGCATGATTTTATTTCGCAACGAATCATATAAATGACCTGCTAATTTCTCTTCGGTTAAATCAGCAATGACGTGTTGTGCTAAATCTGGGCGACCAACGTCTCCAATAAATAACGTATCACCACTAATAATACCATGTTCTTTACCGTTTTCGTCAATTAGTAAGTAAGTAGTACTTTCCATAGTGTGACCTGGTGTATGAAGCACTTTCACACTATAATTACCCACTTTAAATATCTGACCATCTTCGGCAGTAGTTGCTTTGTATGCTGGTTTAGCTGTTGGACCAAAAACGATTTCAGCTCCAGCATGTTTCATTAAATCTAAATGCCCACTCACAAAGTCAGCGTGAAAATGTGTTTCAAACACATATTTAATTTTCGCATTATCTTTTTTTGCTTTATCCATATAGGGTTGCACTTCTCTTAATGGATCAAAAATTGCTGCCTCACCGTTATTTTCTAAATAGTATGCTGCATGAGCAATACATCCTGTATAAATTTGTTCTACTTTCATTTTAATTTATTTTTTAAGATTTATATTTTTCATTTAATGCCTCGCTAGTTAAAATACGTTAAGGACATCTGCTTCCACATTTACTCATAACAATTACTTTAAAGTTTATTAATAGGATGGGTTTTATTATTATCAATCGTCGTATCAATTACTTTTTTTGTAGGGGATAATTTATAAATCAAATAGCCGAAACCTACAGCTAAATGAAGAAGGATAATGATAAAAATAACAGTTGATAACATGATTTTAGTGTTTAATGTTTACGGTACAAATTTCGGTTAGCTAAAATGAAATTGATATGAGGAATATCAGTTTTTAAACTAAAGTTTTTGATTCCTGCTGCTTAAGTAACAATTGTTACTTATAAACCTACTCAGGCAATAGTACCTTTACTTAAAATTAAATATCATGGAAAATCAAATCATTATTGGAAAAAGAGCTAGCTCTAACTTCTTTAGAAAAATGGGAACTCAATTAGATTTGCAAAACGGATTATATAAAGCCTACGAAAGTGTTTTAGGTATGACTTCAGGTTCATGGAAAAAAACGCCAAAGTTTGACTACATCTTATTATTCAAAACGCTATATATCAAATGTGAAGGCTGCAGTCCTGAAGATTTTGAAGATGGACATGGAGCGGTTTACCAAATTAGCTTAGTGTATAATAAAAACAGGAAACTAATTGTTCATGAAAGCAAAGAAAAAGAAGAAATATTTGCTTTAGCAGAAAAACTAAAATCATTTTATCACATTAAAATTAAAGATTCAGCAAGCGATCGAAGAAATCCAAAATGGATTGATTAATAACTATTGCTCTACCGTATCATAAATTGATAAAATAGCAGGTAATAATTTTTCTTCGGGTATGTAGGGCAAAATATAAGTTCTACTCGTTAAATTCTCTTTAATATTTTTAATAATGGACTCTTCATTAGAAGCACGCTTCATTAATAGAGGGTCTTTTATATTTTTAACCGCCGACAAACATTGATTAATTACCCAACCATATGGGACAATGCCTGCTCTTTTTAAATCATTTTGTAAAGCTTCCGCTTCTCGCATTGGAGTAGTTTCTGGTAAGGCTATCAATAATATTTTAGCAAAGTTACCATCTTGTAAAGTCATATACGGCGTTGTAATTCTATCTGGGTTTAAAGTGGTTGTTTTTAAAATCTCTTGATTATATTTTCCTGTTGTATCTAATAATAAAAGAGTGTGTCCTGTTGGAGCTGTATCCATCACAACAAACTGTCGCTTAGCTTTATTAATCGCTTTTGAAAACGCGTTAAATACTGCAACTTCTTCGTTACAAGGTGACTTTAAATCTTCGGCTAATAATTTCTTAGCTTCTTCGTTTAAGTTTTTACTTTTTTGTTCAAATATTTTATCCGTATAAACTTTAGTTTCTACTTTTGGATCTATACGCTCAACCGTTAATGTTGTAGGCAATTCGTCTAATTGATTTATAAAATCTTTCACATGAGCTGCCGGATCAGTTGTTGTTAAAAGCACTTCGTGCCCTCTATTAGCTAGCATTGTTGCAATGGAAGCCGCTACAATGGTTTTACCTACGCCACCTTTACCCATGGTCATTATTAATCCATGATTTCCACCTGATTCTAAAGCATCTACTAATTCATGAAGATTACTTAAAGTATTGGTTGTTTCCTGACCTATAGCAATTTCTTTATCAATGATTATTTTTTGTAAATCCTTATTAAATAAAGATCTTAATTTTTGTACACCCAAAACATTATAGGGCAACAAAGGATAATCTAATCTTTCTAATGCCTTTAAAGCTTCAGGCATTTCAGACATTTGCTTTTTAGCAATAGCTTCAATTTTGGCGCCTAATTCATCACTTTTATCAATGGCATCATAAACTCCGTTAATTAATAACTTTTGATTTGCTAAACCTAAAGCTTTCAACTCGATACTAGTTCGATTGGCTTCTTTTAGAGATGCTTTTTCGGTTCGAGAAACTAAAAAGAAGGTTGTTTGTTTTGGATCTCTTAAACTCGTAATAACTTTCTTATATCTATCCTTACTGCTTTTCAAAGCTGTAGAAGGACCAATGCATGATGCTCCTCCCGGATTTTTATCTAAAAAATCATCCCAAGCAGCTGGCAATTCTAACAAACGAATTGTATGGCCAGTTGGAGCTGTATCAAAAATAATGGTATCGTAGTTTTCGGGATTACCTTCGCCAGTTATAAACCTTGAAAATTCATCGAAAGAAGCAATCTCAGTAGTACATGCACCTGATAATCCTTCTTTAATTTTATGAATCTCTTCAGACGAAGCATTATTCTTTAAAGGTTCTATTGCTCTTTCTCTATACTCATCGGCAGAAGTATCCGGATTAATATTGATTGTAAATAAATTAGGTAACTCTTTGTGAGCAGTAATTTTATCTAAAACCGAACACCCCAATACATCTTCTAAATTAGAAGCAGGGTCTGTACTAATTAACAATACTTTTTTTCCTTTATCTGCTAATTCAACTGCAGTTGCGCAAGCTAATGATGTTTTACCTACTCCACCTTTTCCTGTAAAGAATAAATATTTTGTGTATTCGTTTGTCATAAATCCTTTAAATATTAATCTTCGTTTTCGTATAATCTTAATTTATTTTGTGTTATTCTTAACTCATCTTGCAAACTATTCACACGTTTTAGTAAATGAGAAATCACATCTATACCTTCCATATTAATATCCAACTCATAATGCATACGCATCATTTTTTCAACCTCTTTTAATTGCTCTTGATGCAAATATTTTTGGTCATCATGAATAATCACTTCAATTAATCCAAATTGATGTAAAGAATCAATAAATGAAAACTCAAGCTCGTGATTGGCACAAAAATGTTCTATTAATATTAAATCTCTAGTTTCCATTTGCTCTCAATTTAGATAATTCAGTAAATAATTCTTTTTCTTTTTCGGTTAAATTAGTAGGAAGCTTAACATTGTATGCGATATATAAATCACCAAACTCACCCTCTTTTTTATAAACAGGAAATCCTTTGCCTTTTAATTTAACCTTTGTGTTACTTTGCGTTTCTGGCGCCACTTTTAATTTCACTTTTCCATCCAGAGTATCTACTTGTAAATCGCCTCCTAACATAGCTGTATATAAATCTAAATCTACAGTAGCATATAAATTACTTCCTTCTCGTTTAAATTTAGGATGATTTGCAATGGTAAACGTAATATATAAATCTCCACTTGGTCCACCATTTGCGCCAGGAGTTCCATGCCCGGAAATTTTAATAACTTGTCCATTCTCAACACCTGCAGGAATAGTTAAACGGATATTTTTACCATTAACTGTTAATGTTTGCTGTTGTGATTTATAAACATCCATTAAATTCAAATGTAACTCAGCATTTAAATCCTGACCTCTGAATTTAGTTTGTTTGGTTCTTCCTCCAGCACCAGAGCCATACATTGATTCAAAAAACTCAGAGAAGTCTCCAGAAAAATCTCCACCACTGCTTCCGTAGGATTGTTGCCCGCCAGCACTAGTTCGTGATTGAGATTGTTGTTGATTCGCTTTTTCAAACTCATCCGCATGCTTCCAATCCTTACCATACTTATCGTATTTCTTTCTTTTTTCAGGATCGCTTAAGACCTCATTGGCTTCGTTTATTTGCTGAAATTTCTTTTTAGCATTTTCATCATTCGGATTTAAATCGGGATGATACTTTCGAGCCAACTTACGATAAGCAGCTTTAATATCTGCCTCAGTAGAGGTTTTTTGAATTTCTAATATTTTATAGTAATCAATGAATTCCATAATAATTGTATTAAATCATGTACTATATATAAATGAACAGGATAAGATAAAGTTAGATATAAAACTTTCAAATGGTAGTTTTACTTACTGACAATAATCATCAAAAGCACTGATTTTAATTGTTGAATGAATACAAATAAAGTTTTAAGACAATACAATCATCATTTGATTTATTCTTACACGATTAAAAAACTAGTAAGCTGTCCCGCAAATAATCTCAATATACTTTACGTGAATTCGTTAATCTTATCAATTATCTGAAAGAGTAATAAATTCAATTTGTCTAGAGTGCCAGGAAAATGTAACATATTTAAGTATTCTAGAAATTTTAATTATATTTTAAACTATATCAAAGAAATGATGTTATATAGATGAAAATACAAGTTTGTATTTATAAATTAACTAAAATAAAAAAGACATGAAAAAAAATTTGAAACCAGTTCTAGTAGCTTTATCTTTAATTTTCACAGGATTTGCTAATGCTCAAACATCAGATGTAGTTGATATTGCAATAAGTTCTAAAGATCATACCACTTTAGTGGCAGCAGTAAAAGCAGCTGATTTAGTTACTACATTAAAAGGTAAAGGACCTTTCACAGTATTTGCTCCATCAAATAGTGCGTTTGATAAGTTACCTAAAGGAACTGTAGAAAATTTATTAAAACCAGAAAGTAAAGAAGCTTTAGTAAAGTTATTAACTTATCATGTAGTTGCAGGTAATTTAAAAGCAAGTGATGTTTTAGCTGCTATTAAAGCCGGAAAAGGTAAGCAGTTGTAAAAACAGTGCAAGGAGAAAACTTAATTGTTACCTTAGAAAATGGTAAAGTAATTTTAACTGACGAAAAAGGTGGCAAAGCAGTTGTTACAGCCACAGATTTAACTGCAAGTAACGGTGTAGTGCACGTTATTGATTCGGTAGTAATGCCAAAATAATTTTTGACAAATTCTTAAACGCATCGTTTTCAAAAGAAACGATGCGTTTTTGTTATACGATATACAGCTTCGAAAATCAAAAAAATCGGCGAGTACCTTTTTTGTAATTCTCATACTCATTGTACTTTTCAATCAAAAGAGATTCCTCATATTTTGACTTATAATAAAACAAGATGAGTAATATCAATGAAATTGCCAATTGCCAATAACTACCAGTATAAAAAGCAATACCTATAGCTGCCATAAATATCCCTGAATAAATAGGATGACGAACATATTTATACAATCCTGTATTAATTAAAACTCCATTTTCTTTAGGTGTTGGAAATGGAGTTAGGCTTTTACTTAATTGCAAAATAGCAATTAAAATAATTAAAAAGCCAAGTATTGAAACAATTGCTCCAGCATATTTGACGATAAGTGGAGTTTGAAATACATTCGAGAAAAAAGGAATATAAAAAATGGTTAATAAAATAAATTGAATGGTAACATATATAATGTCTAAACGTTTTACTTTAATCATATGTAAATGTATATAAAAAAGCTACACTAATAGCAAGTCTTAACAGCAACAGCCTTTGCTATTAACATCACATGAGCCCTCAGTGCTTAAAGCATTGGTGCTTTGGTAGGTTACAAACTCATCAGCAGCATTATTGTGTAATGGAATTAACCCTAACTTTCTTCGTTTCAGTAAAAGATAAATAAAATTTTGATTCATTTGTGATGGAGTTGTATGATCTTCAAAAACACATCTTTCTCTATTAAAATTAGATTCGAACAATGAGGTTAAATTTTCATTACTATATTGCCTCACTTCAAGACCTGAGCATTTAGTTGGTCCTTTATCGCTAAATGCAGCCATCAATAAATAACCATTCTCGGACACACTAGTATTCACAAGATTTAAATATGTTAAAATAGATGTTTCATCTTTTAAAAAGTGAAAAGCTGCTCTATCAATCCATACATCATACTTTTTATCCGTTCTATACTCAGTAATATCAGATACCACCCATTTAATATAATGAGCATTATCTCCTAATCTTTTCTTAGTAATATTTAAAGCTTCTTCACTGATATCTAATACTGTTATGTTTTTATAACCAAGCCCTAGTAAATTATCAACGAGTGAAGAGTCGCCACCACCTACATCAATAATTTCAACCTCTTTACTCAGCTTTAATGAATCCAACATAGATAATGTTGTTCTTGGCACATCCTGCGTCCAAGTATGTTTATGAGTGTTTGATTTTGAATAAACAGTATTCCAATGTTCTTTTAAATTTTTCATATTAAAGAGTTTTAATTTTCATTTTTAACACTAGTTAAGTGTTTTATGAAATCAAAATTACAATATGAAAAAACGAAACTACTTTACATATGATAAGAAATTATTTTTGAGCGCGAATTCTGCTCAAACTCACTGGAGTAATTCCTAAATAAGAGGCAATATATTTTAAAGGAACTCTTTTTAAAACATCTTTGTGTTCTTTTAATAAATCATGGTAACGTTCGTCAGCTGTGTGAAACTGTAAACTTTCAATACGATTAACCGTGTTCACATAAGATGCCTCTATAATTTTACGAAATAAGCGTTCCAAATCATGATGTTTATCAAATAATTGAAATAATTTATTTGAATCAATCGCAATTAAAGAAGAATCTTCAATGGCTTGGATAGCTTTTAAAGAAGGCTTTCCTGTAAATAAACTTTCAGCTCTAGCAACAAAGGCATTTTCAAATTCAAAGCTTTCTGTAATATCTATATCTTCTTTAAAATAATAAATACGAACGCAACCTTCTTTTACAAAATAAATGGTTTTACACGTATGTCCAATCAATTGCACATCCGTTCCTTTTTGAAAATGAACTTCTTTACTAATTTCTAACAAAGCCTTTTCGGCTTCCTTAGAAATAGGATGAATCAATTGAATATGTTTTAAAAGAGTTTGCATTTTATCAAGAAGCAAGTTAAAAATAATATTGATATAAATTATATGACTAACTTTGCAATCTCAAAACACAACATTATGTTAAAATCAGTAACTATTTTAAGTTCATTAATTATCCTATTAGGTTGTCAATCAAACAACGAACATAACCATCATGAATCAAAAGAAGGGCACGAACACAAACACGGACACGCCAATCATCACATGAACAAATCGTCGTTTGAAGATTTAGTGAAAAACTTTGAATCTGCTGACAGAAACGAATGGCAAAAACCTGATGAAGTCATTCGTTTTTTAGGTAATTTAAAAAACAAAACCATTATTGATATTGGTGCTGGTACTGGCTATTTTGAATTTAAAATGAATGAACCATCTGCCAAAATTATAGCAGCGGATGTTGATGAGCGATTTATTAAATACATAGATGAACGAATTGTATCTGAGAAAAAAATGAATATCGCTTCAAGAAAAGCAGAGTATGAAAAACCTCCTATAACAGACCAAGAAGCTGATATTGTGCTTATGGTTGACGTGTATCATCACATTGAAAATAGAAAAGATTATTTTTCAATGGTAAAAAAAGGGTTAAAGCCAAATGGAGAAATGGTCATTGTTGATTTTAAGAAAGGAGATTTTGAACATGGTCCGCCAAACGACATGAAAATTGAACCACAAATCGTTATTAATGAAATGAAATTGGCTGGATTTAATTTAGCTACTCAAGATACAACGACACTTAAGTATCAGTATATGTTAAAGTTTAAATAGTCAATTATATTTTTCAATTAAAGTTGGCAAATTCTAATCCACTATTACTACTTTTTCAACGGCACTATACTTACCATCAAAGGTGAAATTGAAAAAATAAACACCTTTTGTCAATTTTATACTATTTGAGATATTTAATGATTGCTTTCCTTTTTGCAAATCCGTAAAATATTTCTCAGAAACAATTTTACCCGTTACATCTGTTACATATAATTCTAAATTACCTTTATAAGGTAAATCCATATTCAAACTTAATTGTGATTTACTTGGATTTGGATATACATTTAACTTTAATGGATTTTTTCCATCTAAAGGCAATAAACCTGTTACTTGATCTTTTACCAACCATACTTCGTATATCACATTATGTGCATTTGTAACACCTGTATTATTAGCAGTAAACGCATCTATTTGAGGACTATAAATTCCACCATAAATGTGGCCAATTAAAACTGAATCAGCTGTGATTTTAGATAGTTTTACAACCTCAGATTTATAATGAGGAATAGAGTGATTATGAATAAACTCAGCACTAGCACCTAATAAAGCTGGCATTTGAGTCAAAAACACATTCTCTTGTAAATTCCCACTTGCATCTCGTGATACTCTGCTGATTGTTTTTACAAAAGGGACATTATTATCTTGAGTTAAAACATTATTAACATAAGAATATTGGCTCATCCCTCCAAAGAAAATGGAATGCATTACATTATTCACACTGTCATATAAGGAAGCTTTAGCAGAATGATAGTTACTTAAATATTGATTAAATGAAGTCACTGGAGTATGTCCGCTTTTTTTAATATCAACAGGATACAAAAATGGCAAATCAACTCCTATTTGAAACACCCCTGAAGAAATGGTATAACCTTCTTCTCCGTTTGGAAATATTTGAGGCATCAAATTATAATCTCTTCTATGAAGATGGGCTTGATCTATAATCAAAGTATAGTTAGTATAACTTAATTGAGTTCCTGAATTATTAATCTTGAATTTCTTTAAGCCATCCACATAGGTTTGAGTATAAGTTGGATTTCCCATTGGATTATACCTTCCATCAAATCGATGCCCGCCCACTAAATAAAAAGTAGAATCAATTTTACCCAATTGCCCACCATTAACTGCAAAATTTTGATCAGTTATTTGTTTGAAGTACGGAATTATGGAAGCTCCATTAACGACAGCATTTATTAAACCACTTACTGAAACGGATGTTAGATTAGGATATGTAATATGATCAGCAGCGGTGGCGCTATAACCATAACCTCCAATCATATACAATGAATCTTCATCTTGATAAAAATTCATATTAGTAGACTGCATTTGCTCAGCTAAACCTGTTGCTAAAACAGTCACTGGAGATGTCCAAAACTGTTGAGTATTAACATCAACAACATAAATATCTGTATTATTACTAGCTGCAGGAAAAGCGTTAAATGGTTGACGAGCATGCAATCCATCTTTTCTTCCACCAATAATCAACCACTTTCCGCCTGATTGAGCTACCACATAAGAATGTAATCCAGAAAGATTTGAAATAGTAAATGGTTTTAATTTAACTGAATAATCAAATGGAATAGTTTGAGCATAGCCAAATAACATTGATGCTATAAAAGCAATCATTAATATTTTAGTCTTCATAGTGATAAATTTTCGTCAAAGTTAATCAGCATGAATTTTAAACTCTGTTACATAGGTTACATAAAACACAAAAGCCCCTATAAATAGAGGCTTTTGTAATATTTAATTAATTAATCCTATTGCTTGTCTTTAGGGCAAGTATTAATGCCAACTAAGGTATAAAGAGGGCAAAAACTCATTACACTAGTTAAAACAAACACACTAGCTAATACTAAAAGTACAATTCCTAGAGTTCCTGAAATAATGTTTGTAAAGAATAATACCGCAACAACAATTGTTATTAATATTCTAATAATCTTGTCGATGTTACCCATGTTTTTTTTCATAATATGTATGTTTTTTAATTTGACATAAAATTACAATCTTAAAACAACTCGTACTGTAACATTTGTCACATATTAGAATTTTCTTTCTGACTATTATCAGTTGGCTTAATCAAATTAACAATTAAACCTCCCAAAATAGCAAAATACAAAGTACTGTTAACGGGACTAGAGGTAATACCGCAAGTTCCACTAGCACATCCTACAAAATAGTAATATAGGTAACCTCCTATCGCTCCCGCAATTGCGCCTATTACTGTTAATTTATTATTTAGCAACCACTTCTTCATATTCAACATCTGTTATTTGTTTGGTAGTATCATCCTTCTTGTAATTTGTTTCGCAGCCATTAGAACCACAGCAACCAACATTAAAAAATGCCATGCCACCTACTACTAATCCTAATATTCCTAAAACAATATCTAAGGTTATTATTGCTTGAACTAAAGCTAATGCTCCGAAAACAAATCGAAGCACTCGCATAAAACCCCATGATTTTAATAAATTCATGTTATTTAGTTTTACATGTTACATTTTGCCAAGGTCCTAAGTTTTCAATTTCCTTAGTATACCCTGCACTTTGTAATTGTCC
Organism: Bacteroidota bacterium; assembly: GCA_016711805.1. Lineage (GTDB taxonomy): Bacteria > Bacteroidota > Bacteroidia > B-17B0 > Aurantibacillaceae > UBA4416. The sequence goes on along the minus strand of JADJSH010000022.1, from coordinate 24,184 downwards.
TTTAGCAATCCCCGCTCTATTTCCACTGCGGCATACTAAAATTACTTTATCATACTTTTTTAATTCTTCTATTTTACTAGCAAATTGATCTAATGGGTAATTTACAGAGCAGTCAGCATGACCGTCTTCATTCCATTCTTCAATTGTTCTTACGTCTACAATAATTTCTTTTGTATTTGTTTTTGTTGCGGCATTTGTTTCCATAGTTGTTGTTGTTTTAGTTTGAGAATTACATTGCGTTAATGAAAACACTAACATCATTAATGCAATAATTGATTTAATTTTTATCATGTTTTATTTTTAATAAACTGCCGCAGCCAGTTTCACCAACTATGGCAGTTAATTTATTTATGCTTTCGTAATTTGCTTTGGCAAACAAAATCTGTTTTTGCTACGCCAGCTTCTGCAATTGCTTTAAATCCACCTTCAATTTCTTTAAAGTTATGCACTCCACGAGATTTTAAAATACTAGCTGCAATCATACTTCTATAACCGCCTGCACAGTGAATATAAAATGGCTTTTCATCGTTCATCTCTGCAAACCAACCATTAATTTGATCTAAAGGCTTGTTATAAGATTCTTCAACGTGCTCTGCTCTATATTCGCTTTCTCTTCTTGCATCAATAACTGTATCTGCTTTTACATCAACTTCTTTAGCAAATTGTGCAGCTGTAATTCTATTGACTGTATCAATTTCTTTTCCAGCTTGTTTCCAACTAGCAAAACTTCCTTGCAAATGTCCAATCACATTATCAAATCCAACACGGCTTAAACGCGTAACAGTTTCTTCTTCCATTCCAAGTTCTGTCACTAACAAAATAGATTGTTTAACATCCTTAATCAAAGCACCAACCCAAGGAGCAAAATCTCCGTTGATACCAATATTAATTGAACGAGGTATAAACCCTTTTGCAAATTCAGCCGCATCTCTTGTGTCAAGCACAATAGCATCCGTTGTTTCTGCCGCTGCTTCAAAAGCTACTGGAGATAAAGCTCTCATTCCGTTATTTAACACAGTTTCAAAACTCTCAATACCCTTTTTATTCATGGCAACATTACTTCCAAAATAACCTGGAGGAGGTAATAATCCATCAGTAACCGCTTTTACAAACTCTTCTTTATTTGGTTGATTTAAAGCATAATTCATTTTCTTTTGATTGCCTAAAGTATCAACCGTTTCTTTCATCATGTTTTTACCGCATGCTGAACCAGCGCCGTGAGCAGGATAAACAATTACATCATCCGCTAAAGGCATAATTTTATTGTTTAACGAGTCATATAATAAACCAGCTAATTCATCTTGAGTCATAGATGCTGCTTTTTGTGCTAAATCTGGGCGACCTACATCTCCTAAAAACAAGGTGTCTCCACTAAATAAAGCATGATCTTTTCCATTTTCGTCAATTAATAAAAAGCACGTGCTCTCCATTGTATGACCTGGTGTATGTAATACTTTAATTTTCACCTTTCCAACTGTAAATACTTCTCCATCTTTAGCAGAGATAAATTCAAACTCTGGTTTTGCACTTGGGCCATAAACAATTGGCGCTCCTGTTTTTTTGCATAAATCTAAATGTCCTGAAACGAAATCAGCATGGAAATGAGTTTCAAATATGTATTTTAATTTCACACCATCTTTTTGAAGTCTTTCCATATAAGGTTGTGTTTCGCGAAGCGGATCAATAATTGCTGCTTCTCCATTAGAAGTAATGTAATAAGCTCCTTGAGCTAAACATCCTGTATAAATTTGTTCTATTTTCATTTGATTTATTTTTTATGGTTAGTTTATGATTTGTTTATTTTTATGAGTCAAAGATACTGTGGTTTTATTTTTCTAATGGTAACATTTATTACACTCAACTACTTGATTTTACTATGTGTAACAATGGTTACATTTTATTTTAAGATCGTTTCTTTTATGATAATATATACACCCATGATTAAAACGAACCATCCAAATATTGGTTTTAATTTTGCGCCATCAATTTTTTTAGATAAATAAATTCCTATAAAAATACCAACTGTTGCAAAAGCCGCTGCGGAGGTTAATAGTGTCCAATCAATCACTGTTTCTCCACCTTCTCCAAAAAATCCTATTAATGATTTAGCAGCAATAATTACTAACGATGTTCCTACAGCTTCTTTCATAGGTAATTTAGATAAAAGAACTAAAGCGGGTATAATTAAGAATCCTCCACCTGCTCCAACTAAGCCAGTTACAATACCAACCACTGCACCTTCTAATAAAATAACAGGGTAGTTAAATTTTTGCGGACCTAAATCTTCTTCTTTTTTCTTCTTATCTTTTTTGATCATACTAAATGATGCCACAACCATTAAAATGGCAAATAGCAACATCATTAAAATACTTTTAGTAACCATAAAATCGCCCACTGAAAACACTTCTTTAGGAATTGCTGGAACGATATACGCTCTCGTTAAAAAAACGGCAACGATAGATGGTGCACCAAAAACCAAAGCGGTTTTGATATTTACTAATCCTTTTTTGAAATAGCCTACCGAGCCAATAGCTGCTGTAAATCCAACAATAAATAAAGAATATGCCGTGGCTGCAACAGCATCAACTGAGAATAAATATACCAATACTGGCACTGTTAAAATACTCCCGCCACTTCCGATAAGGCCTAAAGAGATTCCAATTAAAATAGAAGAGAAGTAACCTATTATTTCCATGATTATGATTTTTAATACAGCACAAAGGTGGCATGATAAAAATCATTTAACGGTTACATTTGTTACAAATCAATTTTTTAAGAAAATAAAAGAAATAGAATAAAATCGAAAACTATCTACGTAAATTGCTTAGTTCCATACCTTCTTGATTTTGCTTTTTCAAAGTCCAACTATCAGTTAATGTAGTTTCTAACCAATTATTACCAGACTTTCGAAACACTTGCACATTGAGGTTAAAATGAAGCTTAAAGAATTGCTCAACTTCCTCTACAGTTTGCTCTTCTGAAATAACCATTACTCCATTCGTATGATTAATGGCTTTCAATTTTGTTGTATTTGGAATCATTTCCTTCTTAGGAGAACCAATGTTTTCTTTATGACAATGCTTAAAAAACTGAATTTTCAGATAAGGAAAAACTGCCATAAAATCATTGTTAATATCCTCAATTGTTCGGTTGTCGTTAATAGTTAATTGCATAATAGAAAAATAAAATGATTATAAATGATTAAAAAATAAATGATCAAGACTAAAGTAATTCCAGCGGTCTGGCATTACAAATAACATCAAGATAAGAATCAATCTTGGAAAAACATGTTTCATGTCCCAAACAGGATTCATATAAGAGAAGGCTATTGCTACAAATATTAAATCAAGTCCAAATAAAGTTAAAACAGCTGTTTTAAAGAGACCCACAATTAAAAGAGCGCCGCCAATAAACTCAACATTAGAGGCAAACACCGCCATACCCTGCAATAAAAACTTTGGTACATGACGATGTTGAGTTTCAAACAAAAAGGTTTCAACAACTCCTTGTATCTTTACCTTAAACAACTTATCATATCCCTGAAAAAGGAAAATGATTCCGCAAAAAACTCTTGGAATAAGTTCTATTAGATAGTATTTATACTCAATATCTGTCATTAATGAAATTTAAACAACAAATTTAAATACTAGCTTCAAGTCCTTTATGACTAAAATCATCTCTAAAAACTGATATTCATCAATGAAATAAAGCTCGTTTGTTTCGAAATTTGATTTAGAAAAACATAAAAACCTTAAGACTATGACAGCAATAACAAAATCTTACAATCAATTAATTGAGAAATTAAACTTCAGTTATTTTGGATTAATCAGTATGACTATCCTGATCGGAAGTATATTGGGTGGTATTACCGCTATGATGATTTTACAAAATGATGCTCCTATTTGGGAACTAATTTTGTGTATGAGCGTGGCAATGACAAACAATGTAGTGGCAATTGGCCAAGCACCTACAAAATGGATTTTTAACCTATTTACATTAGAAGTAGTTGTTTGTACTCTTCTGATTTTAATGAATTTAATCTAACTCACCTTTTTTTATAAGCAATAAAACTAAAAGCGTAATCTGATTAGATTACGCTTTTAGTTTTTTCAATTTTTCAAGATTAATAATAGTAATGTTACTACCTTTTACTTCTAGTAATTTTTCTTCTTTAAAATCACTCAAAGTTCTAATTAATGATTCGGTAGCAGTTCCTACAATGTTAGCTAAGTCTTCGCGAGAAATAGAAATACTAAAGTTTTTGGCTTTTTCATTATCATACCTGCTTTGCAATAAAACTAAAGCTTCCGCTACTCGTTTTCGAACTGAGCTATAAGCTAAATTCACTAATTGATTTTCTTTTTCAACGATATTATCTGAAAGCATCTTAACAAACGTTTTCATCACATTCATGTTATTATACATTAATGAAAAGAAATCTTCTTTAGGAATTAAACAAACTTCCGAATCTTCCATCGCCTCAGCAGTTTCTGCATAAGGCTGCTCTTCTAACAACGCGGTATATCCAAAAAAATCACCTTCTTTATACAAAGTTGTAATTAATTCTTTACCGTATTCATGTGATTTATAATTTTTAATTTTTCCTTTCACCAAAAAATATAAATAAATTGGGCTATTTCCTTCGCTAAAAACACTTTCTTTTTTCTTAAATGTCTTAATCCGTCTATCAGCCGATAACATTTTTAAGTCATCATTCTTCTTTACTTCATCAAAAAACTTATTTAATCCATCAACATTTTTTGAAAATTCGGCTTTCAATATTTCACTTTTCTTAATTCTACTCTCTACTGCTTTTAATAATTCTATATCATCAAAAGGCTTACTGATATAGTCGTCGGCACCCATTTCCATGCCTTTTCTAAAATCCATCCGCTCACTTTTGGCTGTTAAAAAAATAAATGGAATGCTGGCGGTTTCAGAGTTTTTACTTAACAAATGTATAACCCCATAACCATCCAACACTGGCATCATAATGTCGCAAATAATTAAATCTGGCTTTACTTGTTGAGCTAATTCTACTCCTTGTTTACCATTTTCGGCTTGCAAAACTTTATAATTTGCAAGTTCTAATATTTCAGCTGTATTTTCTCGTACATCTAAATTATCTTCAATAATTAAAATTGTCTTCATTTTTATACTATTTATTTGGTATTACTATTTTAAAAGTTGTGCCAATATCAACCTGGCTTTCAAAAGTGATGTTACCATCCATAATTTCTAAATACTTGCCAACTATATTTAAACCTAAGCCTGTACCTTGAATATTAGTTACGTTACGAGCTCTGAAAAAGCGTTGAAATAAATGCTCTTGCTCTTCTTTAGGAATTCCCATTCCCTGATCAATAACTGTGATCTTTATAATATCCGAATCAATAGATGTGACAAGTTCAATCACTTTATTTTCAGGCGAAAATTTAATAGCATTAGAAATCAAATTCAACAAAATATTTCTTACCATTTGTTTATCTAAACTAGCTGACGGTAAACCTGAATGAGAATACACTACTTTTTGACCCGACTTTAAAATGCCATTTATTTCATTAATAATTTCCTCAGAAAGTTCTTGAATATTCAAATCTTCATTTCTAAGTGTTACTTTACCTTCTTCCAATTTTTCAGCTGACAAAAAATCATTTAAAATCAAAGTCATATTTGTAACAGCCGACTTAATACGATGAACATGCTTTTGTATTTTCTCATCATTTTCACCGCCACTATATTTGTTAACTAAAGAAATAGATGATAAAATAGTGCTTAATGGTGTACGGAATTCATGAGACGCCATGGTTACAAAACGCGACTTCATATCATTTAATTCCTTTTCGTTTTCTAAAGCTTCGCTCAACTTTTCTTTTGAGTTTTCAAGTTCAATTAATGCTTCATGCAATACTTTTGTTCTCTCATCAACTTTTTGTTCTAAATCCTGATTTAGTTTTTTGATATTTTCTTCCTGACGTTTTCTTTCTGAAACATCAATAATAAAAGCAATCACAAATTGTTCATCATCTTGCTTATAGTAGGATAAACTTATTTCAACAGGGAATTCAGAATCATCCTTTTTTTTAGCATACAAATCCATGTTCTTACCCATTGATCTAGCGTGTGGATGAGCATTATAGTTTTCACGATGCTTAACGTGATTTTCTGAATAACGGCGTGGAACTAAGTCTTCTATTTTTTTGTCTAAAAGTTCATTTCTTGAATACCCAAATAAACGTTCAGCACTAGGGTTGGCTTTTATGATTGCACCAGTTTTATCAGACACAATAATACCCTCTGTTGCGTATTCAAAAAGAGCATTTAAACTTTCCATATCGACTTTATTTTTAGTTTCTAATATAGCCATTTTACTCTTAATAAAAATCAAAGATATTTGAGCAAAAACGGAACTTGCTGATTATTATCAATTTGAAAAATGACTTTTGTCATATTTAAGAATTAAATCACTATAAAACAGTATTTTAGTTATGATGATAATCAATAATAACGTTGATGATACTCATTTAAAAAATAAGCATATCGAAATATCTTTGAGCATTAATATTACAAGTTATGAAATCCGTTATAAATGATAATCGTAAAATTTTCAGTATTCAAGAGGTATTCAATAAAGAATTCCCTTATTTAAAAATAGATTTTTACGCAAAATCGAATCGACATGGTGGACCAGCATCCGAAAAAATTGTAGAAAAAAGCAGCAAAACTATTGCCGATTGCAGAACAACACATAAAGAAGGAACGATTACTATTAGCCCAAATATGACTGTGGCAGAGTTAGAAAGTCTATTCAACAACGAATATGGTTTAAAAATTAATGTATCAAGAAAATCTGGGAAGAGTTGGATTGAAACGAATATTACAAATAATTGGACTCTTGAAAAACAAAATGAACAAGGGCAAATATTAAGCGAAAACTCGGAAAAATAATCTAAAGAAGAAGAATACTCCGTTCACTATATCAATGAATAGTTAGCAATGGTAGCTTAACTTTAAACGCTAACTCCTTAGTAACATTTTCGTTGAATAGATAATGAAACAAATTATGTTTTTTCGGGCTTAGCATTAACACATCTACTGAATGCTTACTTAAATATTCAGTAATTCCGTCTGAAATAGAATCATTATTAACAACAGAAATAGTGTGTTTTATGGTGTGTAATTTTTCGTCAATAAATTTTTCAGTATCTAATTTTTGTTTATTCATTTCTTCATTATCTACATTTACAACTTCTAACTCTGCATCACATATGCTGGCAAAGCATTTCGCAACATATAGCAATGTAGATTCTTCCAGTGTATCATAATCACAAGCAAATGCAATTTTATGAATGCGATGATAGACAATTTCTTCAGGAATAATAAAACAGGGAACTTTTAAATTTCGAGCTACGTGTATAGCATTGCTTCCTATCACTTTTTGAAGACCTCCTGCCTCTCCAACAATACCCATTACAATTAAGTCGGCATTATATTTACTTGCAGCATTCTCAATAACATCATACGGATAACCCATTTCCGAAAAACATTCTATGCGATGTTCCGGATAGTGAGATTTTAAACTATCTAATGCTTGCTCTGAAGCCTCCTTTAAACTATTAAGTAAAGCAAAAGAAGTCCCTGACTCATAGTTAGCAGGAGGAATAGGGTACGCGTTTACAAACACTAACTTCGCATCAAAATACTTAGCTAACTCAACACCATACTTAACGGCATTATTTGCAGCTTCAGAAAAATCGGTAGGTATTAATATAGTTTCCATGATTTAAAGTTATACTTTGTAATACAACCCCAAATTGATTAATCTTAGAAAACAGCATGACAAAAGTCAAGAATAAATATCGACTTTAAAAAACTAATAATGTCAATCTAAAATAAATTCATTAAATTTTTCGGGTATAATCACTTCGTTAAACCCCTTTTCAATTAACTTTCCTTTAAAAGATACTTTAGCTTCATCTTCACCATGTACTAAAAATATCGTCTTAACTTTTGAAGCATCCTGACAAGAAAGGAATCTCAATAATTCGCTGTAATCGGCATGTGCACTGTAGGATAAAATAGATTCAATATCAGCTTTTACATTATAATATTCTCCAAAAATATGCACACTCTGCTCGCCATCCAATAACCTTCTACCCAAAGTTCCTGGCGCGCAATAACCAGATAAAAGCACCGTATTTTGTGGATTACTGACGGTATTCTTAATATGATGCTTCACCCTACCTGCATCTCCCATACCTGAAGCAGAAATAATAATACAAGGTCCTGAAATTGTGTTAAGCGCTTTAGATTCTTCTGCACTTTGAATGTATTCTAAATTATTAAAACCAAATGGATCTGGATCCGTTAAAATATATTTTTGAAGTGTGCTATTGAAGCTTGCGGTATGATGTCGCATGATATCTGTAGCACTGGTAGATAATGGACTGTCTACATATATCTTAATATTAGGCAACAACCTCTCATTCTTCATTTTATCTAGTGCAAATACAATTTCCTGAGTTCTACCTAAACTAAAAGCAGGGATAATTAATTTCCCTTTTTTCTCTACACACGTATAATTAACTATATCTAACAACTTTGCTTCTGCATTTACAGACACATCGTGTAATCTATCACCATAAGTTGACTCGCAGATAATATAATCTGCCTGAGGAAATACATCTGGCGACTTTAATATTAAATCTGTATATCTACCAACATCTCCAGAAAAAGTTAGTTTTGTCTCTTTCCCACTTTCATGTGAAGTTATATGTACCACTGCGCTACCAATAATATGACCTGCATCTGTAAATTGAAAAGATATTTCTTTATTAATAAAAAAATCTGTTTTATAAGGAATAGCTTTAAAGTGTTTTAAGCATCTTTCAGCATCTTTAATACTATACAAAGGCTTTAATGGCGACAATCCTTTTCTTTCTCTTTTCTTATTTATATACTTAATATCGCTTTCATGAATATGGGCGCTATCTAATAATAAAATTTTACAAACATCTAACGTAGCTTCCGTGCAATAAATACTGCCAGTAAATCCTTGTTTTACAAGACTTGGTAAATTACCAGAGTGATCAATATGAGCATGAGATAAAATAACAGCTTCAATACTAGAAGGGTCTAAATCCAACTTCCTATTCATTTCATCTGTTTCTTTGCCCATACCTTGGTATAAGCCACAGTCTAACAAAACCTGAGAGCCACTTTCTGTTATAATTAAATGTTTACTGCCTGTTACAGCTTCTGTTGCGCCAATAAATCTAATCTTCATAATACTTAATTATTGTTTAAAGCTATTCAATAGAAAGTGTAATTGCAAGAGAAAGTAAATTAAATAGGATAGAGTCTTAAAAATAATATTCCTAAACTGTATCTGGCTTGTAATTATTAATGTAAGTCATTTTATAATTCCATACCTCTTTAATGTTTTGAGATTTAAATTTTAGTTCATCTGCAATTGGTCCTTCAAATAAATCATCAATCGTTTTATGAAATAATTGCAGCCATTGATCAAAATGAGTTGATGTCAATGTTTCTCTTGAATTAACTTCCAAATGAGGTAAAAACGGCCTGCCTTTATAATTTCCTGTTTGAAATACAATGTTTTCCCAAAAATCATACATTTTAGGTAAATGCTTATCCCAATCAACTTTCATCACATCATCAAAGATTCTACCTAATAATTGATTATCTTTCACTCGATCATAAAAATTATTTACTAAAATTTCTATATCAATTCTATCTTGAATGTCTTTTTTCATATTTAGATATTATTATCTGATGCAAACCATTCTGCATAAGAGGTTGGGGTTTCATCTAATCTCAAATTATGTATACTAATCGTTGAAGGCAAACAATTTTTAATTCGACTTAAGAAATCCAAAATCAAATTTTCGCAAGAAGGTTGATAATCCACATAAATCACTTTTTCAAATGTATCTTTCAATTCATTCATTTTTGAATGAGGTGAATTGGCATTTAAAACTAAAGCGTGATCAAAAACTTGTATCACCTTTTCAGATACTATTTGTTTTAGTTCTGTAAAATCAATCACCATACCATTTTTTGGATGTGTATTGTCTTGAATTGCTTCGCCTATCAATGTAACACTAAAATGATATGTATGACCATGAATATTTCTACATGGTCCATCATAACCATATAATGCATGTGCCATATCAAAAGTAAACTTTTTTGTAACCCTAATTTTCTGATGTACCATAAAACTATGCTTTTCCTAATTCTCTTAATCGATGAAAGTGAGAAATTAAAGCTGACCTAAATGTTGGTTTAATATTGTATGTAAAACCAAATTCAGCTGCTGTTTCCTGAACAATTGGCGCTAATTTCTTATAGTGCACATGACATATATTTGGAAACAAATGATGTTCGATTTGAAAATTTAAACCTCCAACATACCAGCTTAATATTTTATTATCTCGCGCAAAATCACTGGTTGTTTTTAATTGATGAACATACCAATCTGTCTGCATCTCGTTTTCTTTTTCGGGTTGTTCAGCCCCTTCCACAACATGAGCCATTTGAAATACAAAACTTAAAATAATACTCGCTACCCAATGCATAATCACAAAACCTAATAATACTTGCCAAAAATTAAAACGCGTTAACCATAATGGCAATCCAAAAACAACAGTTAGATAAACTACTTTTCTAAATAACATTTTCCAAAACTCTGTGCTTAGTTTTTTATTCTGACTTTTGATTAATCCCATTTGAGCATACTTATACAAACGAGTAAAATCATTAGTTAACATCACTAAGGTCATTAATCCGTAAAAGAAAAACACATATAAAAATTGATATTTATGAAACTTTCTAAATGGCTTATGTTCTGATAAACGAATCGGTCCTTTTGAATCAATATCCTCATCCAAACCAGAAATATTGGTATAAGTATGATGCAAAACATTGTGTTGAATTTTCCAATTAAGTACATTACTTCCTAATAAATATAATGACCCCGATAATAACTTATTAACCCATTCCTTTTTTGAGTATGCGCCATGACAGGCATCATGCATAACTCCCATACCTACTCCTGCAATTCCGATGCCCATAACCACAACCGAAGCAAATGCTAACCAATTATTCATGGGCACTGATAAAATTAAAACAAATGGCAATAAATACATGGATACTAAAGCGATGGTTTTAATAACCATTTTAGCGTTGGCTTTATTAGAAATGTTATTTTCTTTAAAATATAAGTTAACTTTTTTTCTTAAAGTGGCTACAAATTGCTGTTCATGCTTGTTGTGGTGGGTAAATTTAATATGGGACATAATGGCTATTTTAATGTGTGTTTCAATTCAAATTTTAATTTGCAAAGGAACTATAGAAGAAGTGGATTAAAAATGACAATAGTCACAACTACACCATGATAAAATACAGTAGCTACCAAAAACGGGAATAATTAGAAAAACATGACAAATGTCAGTATTTCTCAATGAGGTTAATATCTGAAAAAGCCACTTCAAATATCACTCTCCATTAACCTAATATTAAATTAATACTAATTTATTATTGAATAAGTGTACGCATCATATATTAATAGTTTTATTATATTTGTTTTAACTTTTATCAATTTAATTACTGATTTACTTCAGTTTTATTCTATATATTTACTATCAGATTTGTATTGTGAAGATTAAAAAGGCATCAGAAGTCAAAAGAGTTTGCTACCATTGCGGTGAGAATGCAGTTGATGACCTTTACCATATTGAAGAAAAAAATTTTTGTTGTAGGGGATGCCAAACGGTTTACGAAATAATCAATAAAAGTGATTTATGCTCCTATTATGATTTAGAACAAAATCCTGGTATTAATCAAAAACAAGAAATCAGAAAAGGTAAATTCGATTTTTTAGATGACACTCAAATCATTAAAAAATTAACTCATTTCCAAGATGATACACATCAGCACGTTATCTTCTATTTACCTCAAATGCACTGCGCATCTTGTATTTGGATTTTGGAACATCTAAATAAAATCAATTCAGGTATTATTAAATCTCAAGTTAATTTCATTAAGAAAGAAGTAACTATTATCTATAATTTTCACGAAACCTCACTAAAAAAGGTAGCGGAAGCATTAACCCTTATTGGTTATGAACCTCATATCAGCTTAAATGATGTAAGTACCGGCAAAGTAAAAAAATATGATACGACTGCCATTGTAAAATTAGGAATTGCTGGTTTTTGTTTTGGTAATATCATGATGTTAAGTTTTCCTGAATATTTTTCGTTGGCAAAATCGGATGATATTGGATTAAACACTTGGTTTAGTTACTTGAATTTATTTTTAGCACTTCCTGTATTTTTTTATTCTGCCTCTGAGTTTTTCATATCTGGATATAAAGGCCTTCGTCAAAAATTCTTAAACATCGATGCTCCTATAGCATTAGCTGTTTTGATTACATTCGGAAGAAGCTTATATGAAATATTATCTGGTACAGGCGCTGGCTATTTGGACTCGATGAGTGGAATAGTATTCTTTATGTTAATTGGAAGGTATTTTCAAAACAGAACTTACCAAAGTATTTCATTTGATAGAGATTTCACTTCGTATTTTCCATTGGGTGTAAGCGTTGTTAATGAAGATGGTACTGAGAAACAAATTTCTGTAGCTGATTTAAAAGTAGGGAACAGAATTAAAATTCATAATGATGAGATTATTCCTGCTGATTCTATTTTATTTTTAGGTAAGGCAACCATCGATTACAGTTTTGTAACAGGCGAATCTTTACCAGTTGAAAAATCCATTGGCGAAATAGCTTATGCTGGCGGTAAACAAACATCTGGCGCCATTGAGTTAGAGGTGGTAAAAGAAGTGTCTCAAAGTTACTTAACTCAATTATGGAACAATGAAGCCTTTAAAGAAAATAAAGAAGAGGTTAAAGTTTCTTTTATTCATAGAGTAAGCAGATACTTCACCTATGTACTATTTTCAATTGCAGCCATAGCGGCTATTTATTGGTCTATTAATGACCCTTCAAAAGTGTGGGGCGCTGTAACAGCCGTATTAATTGTTGCTTGCCCGTGTGCTTTGTTATTGAGTGCAACTTTTACAAATGGCAATATGATTCGCATTTTAAATAAATACAAATTGTATGTAAAAAATGCTTCAGTTATTGAATACATGTCGGAAATAGACACTGTTGTGTTTGATAAGACTGGCACTATAACAGAACAAGGCAAATCTGAGATTTCTTTTCAAGGAATTGAATTATCAGAAGCGCAATCTCAGTTAATTCGTTCATTAGCCAATCAATCCAATCATCCATTAAGTAAAAGCATTGTGTCTTTCTTACCATTTAGTAAAAGATTGAACATTAAAAACTATAAGGAATTTAAAGGTTTTGGCACATCCGCTACTATCAACGAACATTTTATAAAAATGGGGTCTTCTGATTTTGTTTTAGGAAAAGACAGTGATCAATTAGTTTCAGGAAGTAGAGTGTATGTGAGCGTCGATGAAGAATTTATAGGTTATTTCATTGTAAAAAATGCCTACAGAAATGGCTTAGAAAAAATTGTTTCATCACTACATACTCAATTCGATTTAAAAATATTATCAGGCGACAATTCTTCTGAAGAGAATTACTTGAAAACTATTTTCGGAAATAAAACAGAAATGCTATTTGAGCAAAAACCAGAGGATAAATTAAACTTCATTAAACACCTTCAAAATAATCATAAAAAAGTATTAATGATTGGTGATGGGTTAAATGATGCTGGTGCTTTAAAACAAAGTAACGTTGGTATAGCAATAAGTGATGATACAAATAACTTTTCTCCAGCATGTGATGCTGTTTTATCTGGAAAAAATTTCACTTTATTAAAAGAATTGGTAAACTATTGTAGAAAACAAAAAACAATTATTTTTTCAAGTTTTGTTTTATCTATCCTATATAATTTTGCAGGATTATTCTTCGCTGTTCAGGGCGATTTAAAGCCTGTAATTGCCGCTATTCTTATGCCAATCAGTTCTATCAGTATTGTTTTATTAACTACAGGCTTGAGCTCATTTTACGAATTAAAACTCAAAAAACTAAATCCTGATAAAAGTCAGTTTTGATACTGACTATCATCAATTACAAAAAATGTTAACTACCTAATTTTACACCCGATATGAGCGCAATTTTCATCATGATAGGAGCCAGCCTACTACTGGCAATAGGGTTTTTGATAGCCTTTATTTGGTCGGTAAAAAGTAATCAATATGAAGACGATTACACTCCTTCTGTAAGAATGTTATTTGATAACACCACAATCCAAGAAACTAAAAAAGAAACAAATAAAAACACCAAAAAAACAAAATAATATGGAACTACAAAAATTTCAGTACGACAACAAAACAGTTAAGATGTTTGCATACGCAACTATTCTTTGGGGCTTAGTTGGCATGCTCGTTGGATTAATCGCTGCTATACAACTATATCTTCCTGCCGCAAACTTGTCATTACCATATACTACTTTTGGCCGTTTGCGTCCATTACATACTAATGCAGTAATTTTTGCTTTTGTAGGTAATGGTATTTTTATGGGTGTTTATTATTCGTTACAACGTTTACTAAAGGCTCGTATGTTTAGTGATTTATTAAGCAAAATCCACTTTTGGGGTTGGCAAATAATTATTGTGCTAGCTGCCGTTACATTAATCATGGGCAAAACTACTGGTAAAGAATACGCAGAGTTAGAGTGGCCAATTGATATTTTAATCACTTTAGTTTGGGTTGTATTTGGCTGGAACATGTTCGGTACAATTATTCGCCGTCGTGAGCGCCACTTATACGTTGCTATATGGTTTTACATTGCAACTTTTGTAACTGTAGCTATGTTGCACATTGTTAACTCTATTGAAATTCCAGTTTCATTTTGGAAATCATATTCTTGGTATGCGGGTGTGCAAGATGCTTTAGTACAATGGTGGTATGGTCATAATGCCGTGGCATTTTTCTTAACAACTCCTTATTTAGGTTTAATGTATTATTTCTTACCTAAAATTGCACAACGTCCAGTTTACTCTTATCGTTTATCAATTATTCACTTTTGGGCATTAATTTTCTTATACATCTGGGCTGGCCCTCACCATTTATTATATACTTCTGTTCCTGATTGGGCACAATCTCTGGGAGTTGTATTCTCTGTTATGTTAATCGCACCATCTTGGGGTGGTATGATTAATGGATTATTAACTCTTCGTGGCGCATGGGATAGAGTTCGTGACAATGTAGGTTTAAAATTCTTAGTAGTTGCTGTTACCGCTTATGGTATGGCTACTTTCGAAGGTCCAATGTTATCTTTAAAAAGCGTAAGTGCTGTGGCGCATTACACAGATTGGATTGTTGCTCACGTTCACGTTGGAGCTTTAGGTTGGAATGGCTTTATGACATTTGGTATCTTGTATTGGTTAATACCTAGATTATTCCAAACAAAATTATATTCCGAAAAATTAGCTAACATGCATTTCTGGATTGGAACATTAGGCATTGTATTATATGCCGTTCCAATGTATTGGGCAGGCTTCATGCAATCATCTATGTGGAAAGATTTTACTCCAGAAGGTCAATTAAAATGGCAGTTCATGGATACAGTAACTAAAATGATCCCTTTTTATATTGCTCGTTCTGTTGGAGGAACATTATTTTTAGTGGGTGCTATCTTAATGACATACAATTTAATTAAAACTATTAAAGCTGGCGTTTTCTTGGAAATTGAAGAAGATCAAGCACCTGCATTAGTTGGCGAATATCAAGCTCACTCAAAAGATCACTGGCACCGTTGGATTGAGCGTAAACCTATTCAATTAATGATTGTAAGCTTAGTGGTTGTAGCTATTGGCGGGTTAATCGAATTTGTTCCAGTATTTTTAGTTAAATCAAATATTCCAACCATTGCAAGTGTTAAACCATACACACCGTTGGAGTTACAAGGTAGAGATATTTATGTGCGCGAAGGTTGTTATACATGTCACTCACAAATGATTCGTCCATTCAGAAGTGAAACTGCTCGTTATGGAGAATATTCTAAAGCAGGAGAGTTTGTATACGATCATCCATTTCAATGGGGCTCAAAACGCACTGGTCCAGATTTAGCAAGAGAAGGCGGCAAATATCCAGATAGCTGGCATTATAATCACATGTTAGATCCAACATCAATGTCACCTGGTTCAATTATGCCTCAATACCCGTGGTTATTGGAAGATCAATTAGATGCTAATTCAACGATTGCAAAAATAAAAGCGATGCAGCGCCTTGGTGTTCCTTATCCTGAAGGTTATGATAAAATTGCAATTCAGGACATGGAAAAGCAAGCAAAAGAAATTACAGCTAATTTAAAAAAAGATGGTATTGAAACTTTGCCTGATAGAGAAATCGTTGCCTTAATATCATACTTACAGCGCTTAGGAAAAGACATTAAAGCTGAAGGTTTAAAAGCTGAAAAATAATTTATAAAATATTTAAATAAAATTCTTATGAAATTTAAAAACTATTTGGAAAGTATCACCGGAATTGGGATTTATCCATTAATATCTTTAATCGTATTTGTAGTGTTTTTTGGCTTGGTTACTTTATATGTAATTAAAGGAAATAAAAAACATTTCGAAAAATTAAGCAATCTTCCAATCAACGATAACGAAACTAATTAAACTATGCTTATGAACAATTTCAATAAACTAAAAACACTTGCTGTTGCAATGTTAATTCCTGCTATAGGTTTCTGTCAGGAGCAAACAACTAAAGAAAGTTCATCTTATTTTTCGAATGTATTGTTTTTAACTTTGTTAGCTACGATTATCATTTTAGCAATTGTTATTACTGCATTTAGTGGTGTATTTAAAAATATTGCTGATAGCGATTATTTAACAACTAAATATAGCAACAAAAATGATGATCATTCTTCTACTAGTAGAAATGTAACTTCTGTAATTTTATTATTGTTATCATTTTCAATGTTTTCGCAAGAAAAAGTGGCTGCTATTGTAAAAGTTGACGATGGTAGAATTGGAGGCTTAGACCAATTTACATTCTATTTTATGGCAATTATCATATTGATAGAATTAGTTGTATTAGCATTAATTATCTATCAATTTAATTATTTAGTAAAAACAGTAACAGTAGTAGAAACAAACACTAAAGCAACTAAAATTACTGAGTCTAAAATTATGATGAGTTTAACTGATGCTGTTGCTATTGAAGAAGAAGACAGTATTATGTTAGATCATGATTATGACGGAATTAGAGAACTTGATAATAACTTACCGCCTTGGTGGAAATACGGTTTTTACTTAACAATAATAGTCGCCATAGTATACTTAGTAAATTATCACGTTATTGGAACAGGTGATTTACAAAACGCGGAATACGATAAAGAAATGGCACAGGCAAAACTAGAAGTTGATGAATTCATGAAAACATCCGCAAATAATGTAGATGAAAACACAGTGAAATTATTAACTGAAGCAACTGATATTGCAACTGGTAAAGATTTATATATCGCAAATTGCGTGGCTTGTCACGGAAAAGGAGGAGAGGGATCTGTTGGGCCAAATTTAACGGATGATTATTGGCTTCATGGCGGTAGTATACAAGACTTATTTAAAACTCTAAAATATGGTTGGGTTGAAAAGGAATGAAGGCGTGGAAAGAAGATTTATCTCCAATGCAAATGGCGCAAATTGCATCATTTATCAAAACCTTAAAAGGAACTAATCCTCCAAATCCAAAAGCACCACAAGGTGATTTGTACTCAGAAGCTGGAGCTGCTCCAATAAATGATTCAACGATGGTTACAAGTGATAGTTCAAATGTTCAAATCAAATAAGATACTTTAAAAGCAACGGTTAGCGGAACTGTTGCTGTTAAAAAATAGCAGCTATTTCTAAAAGATTCATTTCTTTATCAACATGTTTAAGCACTATAAAAATAATGGACACTCAAAACAATAAACATAACGATCAACATGATGAATCTTTTAGAGATAGTATTGCCACCATTAATGCAGAAGGAGAAAGAGCATTTGTATATCCCACTAAACCGTTTGGAAAGTACTACGATTTAAGAACTTATTTCACGTGGTTCTATTTAATTGTATTTTTCACTGTTCCTTTTATAAAATGTAACGGAGAGCCTTTATTTTTATTTAACGTTCCTGAGAAGAAATTTATTTTATTTGGTTCCATTTTTTGGGCACAAGATTTCTTCATCTTTGGCTTAGGAATGCTAATCTTTATTGTATTCATTGCTTTGTTTACAGTAGTTTTTGGAAGATTATTTTGCGGCTGGGCTTGTCCTCAAACTATTTTTATGGAAATGATTTTCCGTAAAATCGAATACTGGATTGATGGTGATGCTAACTATCAAAAAGCATTAAAAAAAGCGCCTTGGAATGCCGAAAAAATCAGAAAGCGAGTATTAAAATTCTTAGCATTTTATAGTATCTCTTTCGTTATTGCACTGACGTTATTAAGTTATTTGATTAGTATAGATCATGTATTTAATATATTAAACAACATAGGAGAAAGATTAGGTGCATTTTTAGGAATTATGCTATTTACCACTGTCTTCTTTTTTGTTTATTGGTGGTTTAGAGAACAAGTATGCTTAATAGTATGCCCTTACGGAAGAATGCAAGGGGTTTTATTAGATAAAAACTCAGTTGTAGTTGCTTACGATTATGTAAGAGGAGAAGATAGACATCATTTTAAAAAGAATGAAGTAAGAACTGGTGGTGATTGCATCGATTGTAATTTATGCGTAAAGGTTTGTCCAACAGGTATTGATATTAGAAATGGAACTCAATTAGAGTGTATTAGTTGCACAGCTTGCATAGATGCTTGCGATCACATGATGGAAGCCGTAGGATTTGAGAAAGGGTTGATTCGTTATGATTCTGAAAATGGAATTAAAGACAAAGTAAAGTTGACCTTTACCACCAGAATGAAAGCTTACTCAGCTGTACTATTAATTTTAATTGGAGTAGAAACTGTTTTGCTTACAACTCGTTCTGATTATGACGCCACCATTTTAAGAGCAAAAGGCATGTTGTATCAAGAACAACCTAATGATCAATTAAGTAATTTATTTACAATTAAACTTGTAAATAAAACAAGAGAAAAATTGCCTGTAGAATTAAAAGTAGAAAATTTTAAAGATTACAAAATTCAATTAATTGGTAAAGATATCGAAGTAAAACCCGAAGCGGTTACCATGGGCGAATTCTTTGTATTCTTAAACAAAAAGGATATCGTAGAGAGAAAAATAAAATTAGAAATTGGTGTTTATTCTCATGGTAAAAAAATAAAAACAGTGAAAACAAATTTTTTAGGCCCCATTAAATTTAATAGCAACAACTAACATAAAATAAATATGAATTTTGGAGGAAGAATAGTCGTTTTATACTTAAGCTTTGTAGCACTTATTGTTACGCTTGTAGTAATGAGTTACGGACAAAAGGTTGAATTAGTAAGTGATGATTACTATGCTCAAGAAATAAAATTTCAAGATAAAATTGATGCGATTAATAACGAAAAAGCATTGGGTGGTTCAATAAACCATACCATAAATGAAAATGAAGTCATACTGAATGTGGATTCTAGTTTATTGAGTAATGATTTTGAAGGAACCATTCATTTTTTTCGTCCGTCTGATTCTAGTAAAGACATTCAATTAAAAATGAACTTTGTAAACAATACTCAATCTATCGACTCAAAACAATTAATCCACGGCGCATATAAATTACAATTATCGTGGACAAGTAATCAAAAAAAATATTTTAAAGAAGAAGTAATCTTTATTAATTAAATATGAAATACCAGTTTCTCAAACCGGACAACTTGACATTAATAATCGCTGCCATATCATTAGGTCTCCTAGGGAGTTTCCATTGTATTGGCATGTGTGGTCCAATTGCATTAGCTCTTCCTGTTCACCAATATTCTCCATTAAAAAAATACTTCGGAATTTTTTTATACAATCTAGGTAGAGTTGCTACCTACACTTTCTTAGGTGTTATATTTGGTTTATTAGGTCAATCTTTTTTCTTAGGAGGCTTTCAACAAATACTTTCTATCGTCATCGGAGCATTACTTTTGCTGTCAGTAATCTTTACAAATTCAAAATCATTACATAGTACAAAAAGTTTAGGCTTCCTTTATTCATTTATCAACTCGGTAAAAAATCAATTAGGTAATTTATTTAATAAAAAAGGCTTACACTTTTTATTCTTTATTGGTTTATTAAACGGCTTATTACCATGCGGCTTGGTGTACTTAGGAATTGCTGGAGCCATTGCAACAGGGCACTATATAAAAGGTGCTGAGTTTATGTTTTACTTTGGTATTGGCACAGTTCCTATTATGTATGCCGTAGCATTTTTAGGACAGTTTATTACATTAAAGTATCGCAATCATATTCGTCATGCTATGCCTTATGTAGTAACTATTATGGCAGTAATGTTAATTGTTAGAGGATTAAATTTAGGAATCCCTTACTTAAGTCCTCAGTTTGAAAAAGAAACTCATGAAGTAAATTGCTGCGAAAAACCATCTAACGGGAAAGAAATCATTAAATGTTCGCCAAAAAAATGTCATTAAATTATGTTTTGGGAAAAATATACATATTCACAAATTAAAAGTAAAGTGTTTGAATCGTTAAGTAAAAACACAAATTACCGAACAGAAAACATAATTGGTATTCCTGGAACTTTTTTAGATACAGATATCTTTTATGATGATGCGCCTTTTTTAAAAGATGCGCCTTTTTTATCGACTTTAATCGCCAACCCAAATCATATTGGAGTTCACACTTTAGGAGATGAGCACGAAGATTTTTTTGCTGGTACACATGAAATTGAAAAAGACCTTTTAAAAATTTGTGCCGAAGAAATTTTTGGTGCCGAACCTCATTCCTATGATGGCTACGTAGCTAGCGGAGGAACGGAAGCAAATATTGAAGCTTTATGGATTTACAGAAATTTTTATCTGCAAGAACATCAAGCAAAAATGAGTGAGATTGCCGTCGTTTATTCTACTGACACACACTACTCTATTCCTAAAGCCTTAGATTTATTGCGCATTAAAGGAATAGAATTAGCAGTAGATCAAACCTCGCGTCAAATTTTAATTAAAGATTTTGAACAAAAAATAGAGGCTGCCTTAGCAAAAGGAGTTAAATATTTCATCATCAATATCAATATGTCTACAACGATGTTTGGCTCTGTAGATGATATTGATAGCATCACCTCCTTTTTAAATTTACTACATATTAATTACAAATTGCATATAGATGGTGCTTACGGAGGTTTTATTTTTCCGTTTACTAATACCAATAATTCTTTCAATTTCAAAAATAAAAACATCACTTCCTTTTCCATCGACGGACACAAAATGTTACAAGCTCCTTATGGAACCGGCATCTTTCTAATAAGAAAAGAATACATGAAATATGTTTGCACCAATGAAGCTGGTTATGTGAAAGGAAAAGACTATACATTATGCGGAAGCCGTTCAGGCGCTAACGCTGTTTGTGTATGGATGATTTTACGTATTCATGGCTCCGTTGGATGGACCGTTAAAATGCACCAATTAGTGGATAAAACCACTTCTATTTGTGAAAAATTAGACGAATGGAACGTAAAATATTTCAGACACCCCAATTTAAATATCGTCACCATTCGCGCCAATTACATGAGTCGTGAATTATCCATGAAATATCATTTAGTACCAGACAATCACGAAGATCCAGAGTGGTATAAAATTGTAGTGATGCCACATGTTAAGCAAGGCATCATTGACAATTTTTTATCAGAATTAAAAAACGAACAAAAACAACTTTCAAAATAAGGATTATGACATTAGCAGAATTAGCCATACACATTCCCGCATCTATTGAACTGTTTGAAAAATACAATTTCAATTACTACCAAAATGGTTCTCAAAAATTTAAAGATGCCTGCGAAGAAAAGGGACTTATCTTTTCTGAAATAGATGCTGAATTAAATCAACTTCAAAAACTATCTAAAACCAACACAATGTTAACCTTGGAAGACATGAGTGTAGATCGTTTAATTGATTTCATCAATGGTCAGCACCATTCAAATGAAGCAGAAGTGTTAGACTTTATTGAAGAGAGTATTAAAAAACTCATCAAAAGTCCTAACTGCGACAAAGCGTTAGTATCCATACTTCAAAAAATGGACGAGAAGTTTACTGACTTTAAAGACAAATTAACTAAGCATTGCGAAAAGGAAGACAAAATATTATTTCCATATATGCGCAAATTATATGAATTAAGACGAGATAAAATTTTTACAAATACGTCTCAAAAAAATTCATTTGTCAAAAAACCGATTCAATTATTAGAAGCAGAGCACGTTCAAGCCTCAAGTGTTTTAAAAGAGATAAAAGAGATTACTCAAAATTTTTCAAGTCAAGCAAATGCGCCTAAAGAATATCAAAAATTAATGGAGCATTTAAAAGAATTTGAAGTAGAATTTCATGTGCATTTACATATTGAAAACAACATTTTATTTCCTAAAGTGATTGCTTTAGAAGAACAATTCAGTAATTTAAAATCTAATCAAGCTTAGTGCAGAAATAACTGTAATCATTGTCGCTTTCTTTTTCTCGCTATTTTTGTTTTAGTGCAGCTATTTTTTATCACAATTATAACTGATAAATATCAGTTTTTGCTTCTGACATCCAAATTATCTTTGGCAAATAGTTATGGATTTAGTCACAAAATACAATAAAGCAGTTCCCAGATATACAAGCTATCCAACAGTACCTTATTGGGATAACAACTTAACAGAAGAAAAATGGATTGATCACATTCAAAAAGCATTTATAAAATATAATGCAGATGGAATCAGTTTATACATTCACTTGCCTTATTGTGAAAGTTTATGCACCTACTGCGCTTGCAATACAAGAATTACTGTAAATCATAAAGTAGAATTGCCATATATTGAATCTGTTTTAAAAGAATGGCAATTATACTTAAATCAATTTCAAGGAAAACCTTTAATTAAAGAAATACACTTAGGAGGTGGCACCCCTACCTTTTTCTCTCCCGAAAACTTAACCTATTTATTAAGTACCATTTTAAATAGCGTTGAAATTTCAAAAGAGTATGACTTTAGTTTTGAAGGACATCCGGGCAATACCACTAAAGAACATTTACAAGCCTTATATGATTTAGGATTTAAACGTGTGAGTTTTGGCATTCAAGATTTTGACGAAAAAGTACAAGACACCATTAACCGCTACCAAACATTTGAAGAAGTAAAACAAGTACTGGATGATGCTCGCCAAATTGGTTACACGTCTATTAATTTTGATTTAGTTTATGGTTTGCCTTATCAAACGGTTGAATCCATTAACGATACGATTACAAAAATCATTTCTTTAAAACCCGAACGCATCGCCTTTTATAGTTATGCGCATGTGCCTTGGTTAAAACCGGGACAACGAAAATATTCGGAAAAAGATTTGCCGGCAGATTCTTATAAACGAAGCTTGTATGAAACTGGTAAAGATTTGTTTTTATCCGCTAATTATGATGATATCGGTATGGACCATTTTGCATTACCAGACGATGCCTTATTTGATGCTTCTAAAAAAGGATTACTTCACCGCAATTTTATGGGCTATACCACCAACACCACAAAATTATTAGTGGCTTTGGGTTGTTCTTCTATCAGCGATAGTTGGGATGCTTTTGCACAAAACATTAAAACGGTTGAAGAATATCAAAAGGTGGTAAACGAAGGGCATTTCCCAATTTTTAAAGGACATGTTTTAACCGAAGAGGATTTGATTATTCGTCAACACATTTTAAATATGATGTGCAAAAATGAAACGAGTTGGTTTGATGATGCACAAAAATTTAGCAGCTTGCCAGAAGCATTAGAGCAGTTAAAAGATCTAGAAAAAGATGGCTTAGTAACTGTAATTAACGAAAAATTGATTGTTACTGAAACAGGCAAAGCATTTTTAAGAAATATCTGCTTGTGCTTTGATACACGCTATTGGGCAAAAACCAGAAGCCGCTATATTTAGTTCTTCGGTTTAACAGCCAAGCTACTTAATGCATTAGCATTTTTTAAAGTATTTTATTATTTATGTTTTACGGTAATCTTATTACCTA
>JADJSH010000021.1 GCA_016711805.1 Bacteroidota bacterium | reverse complement strand
GTTGATAGTAGTAATAATATCTTAGTAATAGGTAGTTTTGGAGGAAATTCTTTAATTATTGAAAACACTACTTTAGTAAACAATACTGCTCAACCAGATGTTTTTGTAGCAAAATTTGATCCGTCAGGGAATTTATTTTGGGCAAAAAATTATGGAGGCTGGTCTTATGATTTCGGAACATCTGTAGCTGTAGATATTAATAATGATATTTTAATTACGGGTTATTTTTATGCCGACACATTAAAAATGGATAATATAACATTACTTAATCCAAATATGGGTTGTTTTGGCGATGTCTTTGTAGCAAAATTAAATTCTTCAACTGGAAATACAATTTGGGCAAATAGAGCTGGAGGATATGGAAAAGATATTCCCAATTGTATCAAAACAGATAGATTTGGAAACGTATATATTGCCGGTGAAACGCAGGTAAGCACACCAATGAACTTTGGTAGCTTTAACTTAACGAATGCCAGTTTTTCTGGGATGTTTATTGCTAAATATGATAACAACGGACAAATACTGTGGGCTAAAAAAGCCGGAGGGTCATTTAAAGATGCCTTTAAAGATCTAACTATTGATGATGTTTCCGGAAATATTTACGCGGTGGGGAAACATGTGGGTGCTAGCCCATTTGATAATATAATATTACCCTCCGTTGGATATATGGAAAATGCATTCGTTGCTAAATATGATAGTATGGGAAATGTAATTTGGGCAAAAGCAATATTAAGCGCCCAAGATGGTTTTGCCATGAAAGTTTGCCATAGCAGTAATGGAAATATTTTTGTTTCGGGAACAACACAAGATTTATCTCTGATGTATGACAGCATTACTACCGTAAACACACCCTATGGACTGTTTTTGCTTAACATTGACTCACAAGGAAATATGTTATCTTCAAATAATAGTATTACTTCAGGGAATGTTCGACAGTCAGCATTAGTTTCAATCGACTCACAAGACAACTTATTCATATCAGGCAATTATATTAGTAAATATCTCTCGCTTTCGCCATATAGCATTTCAAATCATGATACAAATCCTTCCAGTAATACCTTTGATATTTATTTTGCAAAAGGCAGTGTAAACTCTCTTACAACTTCAGTAAAACAAAAAGAATTCAATCCTACGGATATAATTCTATATCCCAATCCAACCAATAAATATTTCTCAATAAGTAACATAAAAAGTCATGTAATTATTAGCATTATCGACGTTAACGGAAATTTTATTATGGAAAAAAAAATAAATGCAAATTCAGAAATTAATATTGAAAACATTATACCCGGAATGTATTCTATTAAGATAGAAGATGGCGCAAGCATTTTATATAAAAAATTAATAATTGCTCGTTAACGAGAATCTCATAATTAAAGATGATCTCTTTCCACAACCAAAGTATTGCTTTTAAGTTTAAAGAAAAAACTAAAATAAAGCAATGGATTAAAACCGTTACCGAAAAAGAAAAACACAAACTCGGAACTATCAATTATATTTTTGCACAGATGATGAATTGCTTGAAATCAATATCAAGCATTTAAATCATAATACACTTACCGATATTATCACCTTTGATTATACAGAAGGTAAAACCATCAATAGCGATATTTTTATTAGCATTGAAAGAGTTTTAGAAAATGCCGATAAATTTAAAGTAACCTTTGATGAAGAATTTCACCGCGTGATGATACATGGCATTTTACACTTATGCGGTTACAAAGATAAAACCAAAGCAGATGCTGAGTTGATGAGAAAGAAAGAGAATGCTGCTTTAAAGTTGTTATTAAAATCTTAATTCAACTCGTACTGCAACTTACTCAACTTCTGATAAAGCCCAGAATCGTTAGCCATTAATTCTTGATGAGTTCCCATTTCTACCACTTCACCTTTTTGTAATACCACTATTTTATCTGCTTTTCTAATAGTTGATAAGCGATGTGCAATTACAATAGAGGTTCTTCCAATCATTAATTTATCTAAAGCATCTTGCACTAAGCGTTCGCTTTCGCTATCTAAACTGCTGGTTGCTTCATCTAAAATTAAAATAGAAGGATTTTTTAAAACTGCTCTAGCAATAGCCACACGTTGTCTCTGACCGCCAGATAATTGAATACCTCTATCGCCTACTAAGGTTTCAAATTTATCTGGGAAACTCATAATAAAATCATAGGCATTAGCTTGCTTTGCTGCCTCAATCACATCAGCATCAGTAGCACTTGGTTTTCCGTATAAAATATTTTCTTTAATAGTACCACCAAATAATAATACATCTTGAGGTACAATTGCCATTTGATCACGTAATTCAGTTAACTCATAATCAGTTGATTTTTTTCCGTCAATCGTGTATTCTCCGCTAGTAGGTTCGTAAAAACGTAATGCCATGGATGCTAACGTAGATTTACCGCTTCCACTACTACCAACTAAGGCAATAGTTTCACCAGCTTTTGCACTAAATGATATATTTTTTAATACAACAAAATCAGGACGAGTTGGATAAGTAAATTGAATATTTTTAAATTCTAAATCACCTTTTACTCTGTTCAAATTTAAATTATTGCGATGCGCTAAATTTATTTCTTCATGAGTGTCATCAATAATATCAAACACTCTATCGGTTGCACCAAGTGCACGTTGTATGGATGCCAACTGCTCAGGTAATCCACCTAGCGACGCTGCCACAAAAAATGAAAGCATCATGAAAATTCCAAAATTTTCAGGACTCAATAAAGGTTTGCCATCTGGTCCAATTTGATTAAGCAATAATAACATTTGGTATAAAATAAAAAAGATTGAACCAAACACACACATAATGATAAACGCAAAAAAGGCACCTCTCATCACGCCATATTGAACTCCAAATCTTCTAATTTCATTGGTTACTTTATCATATTTGCTAATTTCTAATTGCTCATTAGTAAATGCTTTTACGCTTGTAATGCCAGTTAATGCTTCTGAAACAATAATACCCGATTCAGAAATTTTATCTTGAAATCCTTTTGAGTATTTACGAATTTTTCGTCCGTATATAATAGCAATGATTGTGATTGGCGGAATGATTGCTAGAAACCATTTAGCGACATCCCAACCCGTATAGTAAACTAACAAAACTAATCCTCCAGTACCAACAATTGTTTGACGGATAACTTCGGCAATGTTAACCGCAAAAGCATCTGAAATAACGTTAATATCAGTTGCTACTCTACTACTTAAATCGGCTACCTGATTTTTTGAGAAAAAACTCATAGGCATTTTTACCAATTTATTAAACGTATCTGTTCTTAACCCTTTTAATATATTTTCTGTAACAATTGAAAACGTATATACTCTGCCAAAGGATACTAATCCTTGAATAACTAAGAGTACAAAAAGTTCTAAACCAGTTCCTGAAACAGCATCTTTAAAAAGACTAGGCGCCATGGTAGTTTGCCCTAAATAGCCAAACATTTTTCCTGCCATTATTGGAAAATATAAGCCCACAATAGCAGTTGCCAACACAAAAAACATCCCTAACACAAAAATCCACTTACTTTTACCAAGATAATTGAATAAACGAAAAGATTTTTTGAAATTTGCTTTGGAAAGTTTTGCCTTGGGAATATCGTCTTTTGCTTTGTGCTTTACACTAGTGCCTTTTGCCATTTTGCGGAAATTTAGAGTGCAAATGTACAGTTTTAGGATGGCTAAAAGTGAAAATAATGGCTATTTTAAGGTTAAAATTCGTAAAAAATTTGCCACATAATAAAAATCCATTATATTTGCAGTCCAATTTTGAAAAACTTATAACATTTAAATACTAATACCATGAAACGCACTTTCCAACCATCGCAACGTAAAAGAAGAAACAAACACGGATTTCGTGAGCGTATGGCTTCTGCAAATGGCCGTAGAGTTTTAGCTTCTCGTAGAGCTAAAGGTCGTAAAAAATTAACTGTGTCAAGCGAAAAAACGCATAAATAATAGCTTTTCTAAAGCAATTTAGTACCTTTTTAACAAAGCTGCCTGTAGTAACGGGCGGCTTTTTTATTATATTTACTAGCCTAAATTGCATCTATGAAAAAACTATTACTTCTATTATCTTTCATTTCCCTAAATTTTTTAGCTCAACAGCAATCTACTATTCAGGAGCAAAGTAATCATTATAAAAACTATTCATTTTCAAAAGACACCCAATGGGATAGTTTAAACACCATTGAAAACGGAACCGTTTATCAAGCCAATTCAAATCAACAAAAAACAACAAGCTGTACTTTAAACAAAAAAGTATATGGCTGGCATCCATATTGGGTAGGTTCTGTTTACACAAACTACGATTGGAGCATGCTTAGCGACTTTTGTTATTTTGATTATGCAGTTAGTCCTACAACAGGTAATAATACAAATGCTTCTTTCGCCTGGGCAACTAGCGCAGCTGTAACGGCTGCTATTAGTAATAGCGTAAACGTTCATTTTTGTGCTACTCTATTTGGTAGCCATTCTACTTTTTGGGCAAGCTCAACAGCTCAACAAACGTTTATTACCAATGCCATTAACTTATTAAATTCTCGTCCGGGCAGTAACGGTATTAATATTGATTTTGAAGGGATGGGTTCGAGCGATAAAGTACCTTTTACAGCATTTATGACAAGTCTTTGTAATCAGGTACATGCAGCTAATCCAAATTATAAAGTAACTATGGCTTTGTATGCTGTTGAATGGGGCAATAATACCTTTGATATAGCAGCATTAAATCCATTAGTAGACAATTTTATCATTATGGGGTACGATTATTATTATTCAGGTTCCACTACTGCTGGTCCTGAAGCGCCCTTATATAATTTTCAAACCACTTACAATTACACTTTAGCAAAATCAATTACTCATTATTTAAATAAAGGTGCAACAAAAAGTAAATTGTTGTTAGGTTTACCTTGGTATGGTAGAGAATGGGAAACCGTTGCAAGTACCGCTCCTTCAGCAACAACTGGCGGCTTTACTTCTTCGAGAACATATGCCTATGTGAAAAATAATGCGGCTACTTACTCTCTGGCAAATAAAAATTTTGAAAATAACAGTTTTGAAAATTACTATTCATATCAAAACACTGGGAATTGGCGCCAATGTTGGATTGATGATAACTATAGCTACAGCCGTAAATTTGATTTAGTAAACCAACGTGGCATTGGCGGCATTGGCATTTGGGCATTAGGTTATGATGATGGTTATTCTGATTTATGGAACTTAATTAAAGATAAATTTTCGACATGTGCTACCGTTGCTTGTACTGATAGTATTTACGATATGGGTGGGCCGAACAGAAATTATTATGATAACGAAAATTATGTTTATACCATTGCTCCTACAGGTGCGAGTTCGGTAAAACTAAATTTCAGTTACGCTGTTACTGAAGCAAATTACGACACTTTATTTATTTACAATGGCAACTCAACTACCTCACCAACACTGGGCGTATATACAGGAACGTTAAATTCAACGTTTACTTTAACTTCTACTTCCCCATCTGTAACAATTCGTTTTAAATCGGATGGTGGAACTGTGCAATCTGGATTTAAAGCAATTTGGACATGCATACAAGATAACACAAATCCAACAAGACAAATAACAACACCAAATAGTTGGATAACACAAAACTTTACAGCTACTTATACAGATGCTGATAATGTTGGAGGGAGTGGTATTGAAAAAAGTTTTTACCAACCAAGTTACTACAATGGTATAGAATGGAGAGCCAATGGCGCAAGAGGTTTTTTTAATGACGATTTTAGTGGAAGCACTATACATCCAGAATGGACAAGCTCCTTAGGAACTTGGAGTATAAATGCAGGGGCTTTAATACAAACCGACGAAACAAATGCAAATACAAACATTTATGCCACTGTCACTCAAAGTTTATCTAACCGTTATTTATACTGCTTTAAGGGAACCATTACTGGAGGTAATACAAACCGTAGAGCAGGCATTTACATTGCTTGTGACAATCCATCACAAACTCAGCGTGGAAACAGTTATATGATTTGGTTTAGACCAGATCAAAGTACTGTCGAGTTTTACAAATCAGTAGCAAATACTATTGGTTTACCAACCTACTCAGCTAGCATCAATATTACTGCAGGAACAACTTATGATTACAAAATATCTTACGATAGAATTACAGGAGAAATAAAAGTTTGGCAAAACAATGTGTTTATTGCATCTTGGATAGACACATCGCCTCATGCAACTGGAACAGCTGTGTCTTTTAGAAGCGGTAACAGTACTTTTAGAATAGATGATTTTAAAATATTTCGTTCAAGAGCTGCATCTACTTCCATTTTAGTTGGGGCAGCCAATACAAACGATCTTCGTAACGAAAATATTTCGCCGAACATATACGGCGGAAATATTAGTAGTATTACAAAAGATAATGCCAATAATCTTTCTGTTATTAGCAATCAATATATTGATATCGACTGGACTAAACCAACTGCCTCATCTATTATTAAAGATGGAGCTGCAAATGACATTGATACAACTTATGTTGGAACGCAATTAGATTTGAATTATACAATGGCAGAAGATACTAACTCGGGGGTTGCTTCGTATTACTATGCCATTGGCACAACGGCAGGTTCTCAAAATATTACTTCTTGGACCTTAAACAACTTGAATTTATCAGCTACCAAAACAGGATTGAGCTTAGTAAATAACCAAAAGTATTACATCATGGTAAAAGCTATAAATAATGCTGGTTTAGTAAGCGATAGTACAGTAAGTGACGGTGTAATATACCTTATGTCAACTGGTATTGAAGAAAATAATGCACTAAACGAATTATCTATTTATCCAAACCCTGCTAACGACAAAGCAACTATTAGTTTAATAAGTTCATCCGAAGAAAAAATTAATTATAATTTATTTGATGCGCAAGGAAAATTAATTGAAGAAAAAGTATTGGATATACATTCAGGAATAAATACATTAGAAATAAACGTCAATCAGCTGCAAATAAGTAAAGGAATATATTTTATTAAACTTTTAGTAAAAGGTAAATCAATTACTAAGAAATTAGTTGTTGAGTAATCATTACATATTTATTTTTTGGGGTAATCATACGCATTCTCATAGCAGAGGGATCTCATATAAAGAATATCCGGAATGGGCAACCTACTTAGCTTTCGTGGTATTAGCATTTGTAGTGTATTTATTTTGGAAAGGCAAAAGAAACAATAATCCAAAAAATAAAAAGTAATAAATTCCCATTTGTCGTTCAAGTATCGATTCTGTAAACATAACTAAAACCGAAGAGCATAAAAAAATAAATCCAATTGGGAAATTTTTAATTTTTCGATATAACATTGTCAGTAAGCCTAAAAATAAAATGATTACCCCTATTCCATAATTTATTCCTAAAGTTAAAAATTGGTTATGCGAATTAAAATGAGCATTCAATCCTTTATAAAATTTTATCCATATATAACAATAATCAATTAAACCTTGTGTATTTCGAGCACCAATACCCGTTAAAAAATCTTGAATAAAAATTGACTGACTGCATTTAAAAATAATGCTTCGCTCAATAAGTGTATTGTTTGGATTTTGGTTATAAAAATAATTTGGTATTTCTAATAATCGGTTTCTTAGAGATGGAATTACTAGAGAAGTGCCAATGATTAGAACTAATGAACTTAGGTAAATCAATGCTAATTTTTTCTTATTGTCAATTTTTTTATAAGCTACCCATATCAGCCCAAGAATCAATATAATCAAAGGCATTTTGGAAGCAATTACGACATTTAGTAGTAACATAAAAAATAGTGATACACCTAAAAGCCATTTTAAATTTTTAGAGTATTTATCAAAATAATAAATAATCCATAAAGAAGCGGTTGTACTAAATAAGCCATAATAAATAGGATGTTGCCCTGACATTTCTTCAAATGATTTTCTGAACTCAAAAGCACCATTTTGATAGGTTGCTTCTGAAAATACATTACCCCAAAATAATAAGTTTAATACTGTTATAAACGAAAGTATAGCTACCGAACTAATAAAACAATTTACAGCATGTTTAATTTCGAGTTTAGGACTCAAACAAGCGCTTAAATAAAAAATAACAGGAGCCACAAAAAACAAAAGCTTTTTTTCCAATTCAAAGCGAATAACTTGGTTATTTGAGTATAACAGAAATTCAATGAGATACGGTACAAAGGGCAAGATGAACAAAGCATACATTTTAAAAACAGAAAAATTAAACTTTGGTTTTTCTTTCCAATAAAAAAATAAAGTTAAAACGGCAAAACATATAAAAAAAATATTAATGAACTTTATAGGCATCACTGGAAAAGTAAACAGAGCTAGAAACAAAATTTGTCTCAATTTTTCAATATTCTCTTTTTTCACTAAAATCATTTATTGTAAAATGCTTTATATGTTCTGTCTACAAATGAGGTAAACTCATTACGAAATCTGCTTTTATCAAAACGCGTTGTGTTTTTAATGAAATCAGCTTCATGATAAACCTTCTTTTGTGTTTCAAATAATTCAATAGCTTTTTCTATATCTTTAACGGTTTGTTTTTCGAAAAATTGACCAACACATTCATTTACTGTTTCTTTATAACCGCCCATATAAGGAACAATAATTGGCGTTCCGCAAGATTGAGCTTCCACAACTGTTATTCCAAAATCTTCGTTTGCATTAGCAATAAAAGCTTTGGCGTTTTTAATTTTTTTCCTCAAATCATCCGTGGGTATGTAGCCTAATATTTGGACATTTGGACTGGCAATTTTATTCATTTTTTTTCGATTTGGTCCATCTCCAGCAACAATAAGCATTATATGAGGGAATTTAGAAAAAGCCTTTACAATTTGTTCCGTTTTTTTATAAGCCACTAAACGAGAAACCGTAAAATAATAATTTTCTTTTTTTGTTGTTATCTCAAAACTAGAAACATCTACTGGAGGATAAATAACAGTAGCCTCTCTATTATAATTTTTCTCAATTCTATTTTTTACATTCATGGAATTCGCTACAAAAAAATCAACTCGTGAATTTGATTTCAAATCCCACTTCTGAAGTCTATTTAAAAAATAATTAAAAATAGTCTTCGAAACTGGATTTTTCATAACACTTAAATAGTCTTGTCTTAAATCCCATGCGTAACGAACGGGACTGTGACAATAACAAATATGAAGTTGCGTTTCTGTTTTTTGAATGCCTTTTGCGACTGAGCTAGACGAAGAAATAATCAAATCATATTTTGACAAATCAAGACTTTCTATAGCCCTAGGAAATAATGGAAATAAAAATCTATAAAATTTTTTAGAAAAAGGAATACATTGAATAAAGCTAGTTTTTGCTCTTTTACCTAAAAGATATTTTTCTCTTTTATGTTCGTCATAAAAATCAATTAAACTAAACACATCGGCATCTGGATAACACACTAAAATCTCACGCACCACCTTCTCGGCTCCGCCAATATCATTAAACCAATCGTGTACTACCGCTATCTTCAATTTTTATAATTCTTGCAAAGTTTTTAAAATTAAAGAAACCGACTCATCAAAACTATACTTCTGTTTAAGTTTTTCAACATCTAAATCTGATATAACTACATCTTCTAACTTCTCCAAAGCTTTGCTAAATTCAGATGAATTAGTAGGGCCAAAATAAAGTGGCAATTCACCATAGGATTCTCTAAAAACTAATAAATCAGAACAGATGACAGGAGTTTTTAAACATAAACTCTCCAAGATAGGTATTCCAAAACCTTCGTACAAAGATGGATAAATTAATGCTTTAGCATATTTAATTAGAGAGTAATATTGCTCCGTCGCAACATAGTTAAGCTGAATTATCGAAGGGTGAATTGCTATTTCAGAAGAATCAAATACTGAATTCCCGGCATTTAAAATCACTAATTTTAATCCTAGTTTTTCAATCTTTTCAATTTGTTCGATAATAAAGACTGCATTTTTACGAGGGTTGTTACCGCCTACCAACAATACGTAGTTTTCTTGTATTTGTTGGGACGCAATTTTAATATTTGCGTATAACCCATTTGGGATAACCTTTATGTTCTTAGAATTTACTTTATAGTTAGTAATTATTTCTTGTTTAGAGAATTCAGAAACTGTAAAAATAACCTTTGCCGTTTTTACAATTCTAGGAATCAAAAAACGATACCAACGTCTAAATCCAAACGAAAACCATTTAACATCCTTTTGCTCAAAAGCTAAATCATGAATCGTCACTATTTGATGTTTTGCAAATAAAGGGGCTGAATTACAGAAGTTAATTAATATACTGTTCGATTGCTTATTAACAAAAAAAGGAAGCGAGCATTGTTCCCATAAATTAAGATTAGAAAAGAATCCTATTTTTTTAGCATTAAAGCTATCTGATAGCTCAGTAGATTTGGGCGATAAAACTTCAAAGGGAATATTTTGCCTCTTCATTGCTTCCATCATACCAAATGCATAGGCCTGAACACCCGTTGATTCCTGAGTTAAAAACTTACCATTAATGTATATTTTACTGATAGACACAAACATAAATATAGATAAAAAAGGCCTTCAAAAATCAAAAAATATGGGCAAAAAAAGCTATTTTCGCTTAATTCATGAAAAACACCAAGGGATATACTTTATATTTTTTAGTATACAAAAACTTACAATTAAAATACAAGCATTCGTTGCTTGGTTTTGTATGGAGTTTTATACATCCGTTATTTTATTTATTGATTTTTAATTTTGTGTTTTCGAAAGCCTTTTCCGAAATCGAAAACTATTCTTTGTTTGTTTTAAGTGGTTTAATATTTTGGGTTTACTTTTCTGGAAGCTGCAATCAATTATCACAAACCTTTATTAAAAACACACATCTAATTAAATCCCTTCAGGTTAAAAAAATATTATATCCGATCTCCGAACAACTAACAGAGCTCGTTAGTTTTTTAGCGGGCTTCATTTTATTTATTGGCTTAATGGTGTATTTAAACTTAAATGTGAATATTACCATCCTTTACATTATTCCGATAATAATTCTGTTTTCCATTTTCACATTTTCAGTTGGTTTAATTCTTGGATCCTTAAATGTGTTTTTTAGAGATATTGGTATTTTGTGGAATACGCTTAACCCTGCGCTATTTTATCTAACTCCTATTGCATACGCCATCGATATTATTCCACAAGAATATTCTTACTATTTTAAATTCAATCCTCTTTATCATTTTCTATATATTATTCGCAATGTGCTGCATCAGGGTTGCGCTCCCGAATTTTATCATAGCATATTCTGTCTAGTTATCACTTTTATAACTGTATTGATTAGTATATTCATTTATAGAAAAACTAAAAACGGATTTATCTCTAATTTATAATGAAGAAAATTGCTATAGAATTAAATAATGTATGTGTGAGTTATATCCATAACCGCAGAGGTATTTATTCTATCAAAGATTTTGTTTTAAAAGGAGGGCTATTTTCACCTTTTGAATATAAAACTGTATTACACAACATCAATCTAACAGTTTATAAAGGAGAATCAGTGGGCATACTTGGTAGAAATGGAGAAGGTAAAAGCACTTTACTAAGAACTATAGCAGGTATTATTACTCCAACATCGGGTACCTGTAAAGTTCATATAGAAATATCTCCTTTACTAGCTTTAGGCGCAGGCTTAGAATTAGAACTCACTGGAATTGAAAATATAAAGATATATAATGCCCTTAGTGGAAATTATAATAAAAAAACAATTGCTTCAGTTATTGATAGCGTAGCGAATTTCTCTGAACTATCCATGGAGCAACTTCAGATGCCGACAAAAATGTACTCTACCGGCATGTTAGCGCGTTTAGCGTTTAGCAGTGTCGTAACTTCTCAACCCGATTTAATGATGATTGATGAAGTAATGGCTGTTGGTGATAAAGGCTTTCAAGATAAATGCAAAAAAAGAATACATGAAATAAAACAAGCGGGTGCTACTATATTATTCGTATCACACAATCCAGATGAAATATTGGAAATATGTGAGCGTGGAATTTGTATAGAACATGGGAAAATAAGTTGTGACGATACCTCACAAAAAGCAGTAAAAGAATATTTAAATTTATTTAGTTAATGCCTCAAAAAGGAAACATAAAAGATAAACTTACTTTAAAGGAACGCAATGAACTACTTGATTTAAAATTAAAATCAAGAGACGAATTGGTAAATGAAGTTGTTAAGTCAAAAAACGATATCAAACATCTTCACGAACAATTAGGAAATGCGTTTAGAAGCATTGATCAGCTAATTAGACGAGTTGCCGAATTAGAGAGTAGTAAATACTATCGATTTAAAAAATACATATCTCTTTACATAAAACGCTTACGCGGAAATGTAAAAAAAGGAAATAAGAAAAACATCTTTTCTATACTTTACAATTATGTTTTTAAGAGAGGTTCACGAATTACTCGTGTTATTTTTGCGAAAGTTTTAAAGCATGTTTACCTTTTAGTGGAAGTCAAAAAAGTAATGATTGTAGAAGTCTTTACGGACATATTATCCAATCAAGCGGATTACAACCAATTTTTAACGCGTCGTATTCTTACAAAAGACAAGAAAAAACAAATTTTAAAAACTCAAAAAGCATTTGCATATAAACCTTTAGTAAGCATCGTTATTCCAGTTTATGATCCTCCTATTGATTTTTTCAAAAAAGCATTAGATTCAATCATCAATCAATACTATAGTAATTGGGAACTATGTTTGGCAGACGATTGTTCGACAGATGAAGAAGTAAAACAAATTATTGAAGAATATCGCAAAAAACACTCAAATATTAAAGTCGTTTACAGAACAGAAAACGGACACATCTCCAGAGCTTCTAACTCTGCCTTAGAAATAGCAACCGGAGAGTATACATTACTCATGGATCAAGATGATGTATTGCGCGAAAATGCCTTATTTGAAATTGTAAAATTAATTAACGAAAAACCTAATGCCGATTTAATATATACCGACGAAGATAAAATTGATGAAAACGACATCCATTCTGTTCCTCATTTTAAGCCCGATTGGAGCCCCGATAGTTTATTGTCAAGAAACTATCTAGGGCATGTTTGCGTTTTTAAAACACATCAATTAAAAGCTATTGGTGGATGGCGCGTAGGTTTTGAAGGAAGTCAAGATTACGATTTAGTGTTAAGATATACCGAGAAGTACACGAATATTTATCATATTCCTGAAGTGCTTTATCACTGGCGCATACACCAACAAAGTGCGGCATCGGCAGAAACTGCAAAACCATACGCATATAGAGCGGCTCAACAAGCACTAGTAGAAGCTATGGAGCGAAGAGGTTATCATGGTCATTTTGATTTCTTAGATGGGTTTAGAGGTTATCAAGTGAGAATTGATTTAAAGAATACAGATGATTTGGTTAGTATTATTATTCCAACAAAAAACAAACAAGACTATTTAACTAAATGCATTGAGTCTATTACGAAATTATCTACTTATAAAAATTACGAGATTATTTTAATTGACAATAACAGCGATGAAAAAGGATTTTTTAAGGCCGTTGATAAATGGAAAAATCAAACGAATTTTAAATTCAAAGTTGTTAGGGATGAGAAGTCATTCAATTTTGCAAGATTAATGAATGTAGGTAGAGCAAATGCTTCTGGAAAATATTTAATCTTATTGAATAACGATACAGAAGTTATAACGTCTGATTGGATTGAAGGAATGATGGAGCACGCGCAACGGCCAGAAATTGGAGTAGTAGGATGTAAACTTTTATATGATGATGATACAATTCAGCATGCAGGAGTAATTGTAGGTATTGCTGGAGTTGCTTCTCATGCCTTTATTGGCGACGACAGAGACGGCCCCGGATATTTCAACTATATCAATTTACTAAACAATTATTCTTCATTAACTGCAGCCTGCATTATGATGCGAACAGAGGTGTATGATAAAGCAAAAGGGTTTAGTGAAGAATTTGTAGTTGAATACAATGATGTGGATTTTTGCTTGAAAGTATTAGAAGAAGGCTATCGTAATTTATACGTGCCACATGTAGAGTTGTACCATTACGAATCAATCTCACGAGGACATCCACATGCTACATCTGAATCATACAAACGACATGTAAAAGAAGTAAATAAGTTTAGAAAAAAATGGATGAAATATATAGACCATGATCCTTGCTATAATCCGAATTTATCTTTAGGCACTGAACACTTTAACATTAATATTTAAAACTACAACTTGGTATTTAGCTCCCCCATATTTCTTTTTTGGTTCTTACCATTAGTACTCTTTGTATACTACACAGTAAATAAAGTCTATAGAAATGGAGTACTTTTACTTTTCAGTTTACTGTTTTACGGTTGGGGCGAAGTAGAAATGTTAACCATGATGCTCGTATCAACCATGACTAACTATTTTATTGGCATTGGAATTGAAAAAGCCCAATCCTCTTTCTACAAAAAAATAATATTAGGTGTAGGAATTACCATAACGTTATCCTTCCTACTCTATTTTAAATATGCAAATTTCATAGTTGACAATTACAATTTTGCTGCTCATACTCTAGGAGTAGATCCGGTTTTTTGGAATAAAGTGATTTTACCTTTAGGGATATCATTTTATACATTTCACGGCATAAGCTACATGATTGATGTTTATAGAAAACACACTGCACCACAAAAAAATCCATTAACTCTAGCTCTTTATATTTCATTCTTTCCACAATTAATTGCGGGTCCAATAGTTAGGTATAAAGATTTAGAGAGTCAGTTAACAAACAGGCAAGTTGACTTAGATTTATTTGTTTCTGGAATAAAACGTTTTGTAATTGGTCTATCAAAAAAACTATTAGTCGCTAATATTGTCGGTAGAGTACCCGACATGGTATTTAACATGCCAGAAACTGATTGGAATGCTTATTGGTCGTGGTTAAGTATTATAGCAGCTACCATTCAAGTGTATTTAGATTTTTCTGGTTACTCAGATATGGCTATAGGTTTAGCCAGAATGTTTGGGTTTAAATTTCAAGAAAACTTCATCTATCCCTTCATCGCTCAGTCAATGAAAGAATTTTGGACTAGGTGGCACATTTCACTTTCTACTTGGTTCAGAGATTACGTTTATATCCCATTGGGCGGAAGTAAAAAAGAAGCTTTTAGAACTTATCTTAATTTATGCATCATCTTTTTATTAACTGGTTTTTGGCACGGCGCAAGTTGGTCGTATATTTTATTTGGAGGATTTCATGGCTTACTCATCATTGCTGAACGTTTAGGATTAGAAAAACTATTGCAAGTATTTCACCGAGGTATTAGAAGTTTATACGTATTTTTTGTGACTGCCTTTAGCATTATTTTTTTCTCAATTGACAACTTACACCAAATAAAAGTATTTTATAAATCATTATTTCACTTTGTTGCTCCCGATGCTTATAATAAGCTTAACATCTATTTAACCAACGAATGGTATATAACTCTTGTTATTGGTATTCTTATTTCTATTCCAACAGTAGAGTTTTTATTTAATAAAATAAAGAATGAAAAACAAAAACAGATTATTGAAATGATATGTGTGATAGTACTTTTTATTTTATCTCTTAGCGAACTAGCAAACACAAGCTATAATCCATTTATATATTTTAGATTTTAATGAAAAGGATTCTGTTCACATATATTTTACCATTTCTATTAGCAGTGCTAGTGGCTTCAATCCTCTATCGATCAATTATTAAAACTGATTTTGTAAAAAAAGAAATTAAAATAGAAATAGTATTAGATGCGTTTCAAGAATGGGGCTTGGAATTTATAGGAGAAGATAATAAAAGTTTTAAAATTGAAAAAATAGAGACCCTGCGCATTCCAGAAGCCAAAAATCATAAAGTAGTATTCACCATTCCGCTCTTAGAAAAAATAGGAAGGCTGCGAATTGACCCAAGTTATTCTATAGGAAAGTGGAACATTCATAAAATAACATTAATTGGCTTAAGTAATAAGATTGAATTTAAAGGAGAGACTCTAAAATCAAAATTCGCAGCAGCTAACGATATTAAAACCTATGAACTAAATAACGACGGAAGTTTATTTGTTGAATCTAACGGAAATGATTCAAACATTATCAGTCAATTTTATTTTAAACAATACGAAAACACATTAAGCATCACTCCGTCAATTTATTTATTTCCTCTATTAATTAGCATTTGCCTAGCTATTTTTGTTTTATATATTATTAGAGTAAAATCATTATCACTTTTGCAAGTGAAAATTACTACTCAACATTTGATATTAGCTGCCTTTATTGTAATGATTACATTACCTGGTATTTGGATGACTTTATTCCCAGTAAGCAAAATTTCAGAAACCGAAAATAGAATCTTAAAATCCAAGCCGGTTTTTGATTTTACAACTGTAACTGCTTATCCAAAAGAATTTTCAGGTTACTACGAAGATAATTTTGGATTTAAAAAAGAACTTAGTACAGTAAACAGCTTATTCAAATTTAAAATATTTAACACCTCGTCCAAACCAAATTCAGTATGTGTTGGAAAAAACGGATGGTTGTTTTCTGTTGATCCAATTAACAGTGGTGACTATCAAAACAAAACACTTTATACTAATGAACAATTAAATACGATTAAACATAATTTAGAAGAAGCTAAGCAATGGCATGAAAAAAGAGGCATTCACTTTTTTGTCATGGTTTTACCCGTAAAATCAAGTATCTATCCAGAATACTTGCCAGATAACATAAAAAAGAAAAGCAACATCTCTAAATTAAATCAGTTAAGTGCTTTTTTAGAAAAAAACAGTACCGCGAAAATTATAGATGTCACCCCCGAATTATTAAAAGCAAAAGAAACACAAGATGTTTATTACAAACATGATATTCATTGGAATTTTAATGGCGGCTATTTAGGTTACAAAAAACTAATGAATGAAATGTCGAAATATAATTCTGACCTAAAGCCAATAACATTGATAAATTATAAGGAAGGAATGGTATTAAAAAACAATGCTGATTTGAGTAAGCAATTGTCGCTAGAAAATATGCTAATAAATAATGAAACAGATTTAAACAGAACAACAAAGTATCCTTTTGATGAAGTAGATCCAACAACATATACAGCTACTCCAATTAAACAAAAATCAAGAAGAACTGCTATTAAAAAAAGTAAGCTACCAAAGGCCGTTGTTTACAGAGACTCCTTTTTTAATTTGATGATCACTTTCTTTTCTGAAAACTTTAGCGACTGTGTTTATATATGGAGTAACAATATGACTTTAGAAGTAATTGAAACCGAAACACCTGGTTACGTTGTTTACGAAATAATAGAATCTGACATTGATAAATTACTTGAAGCTAACCCAGATTGGATGAAAAACAATTAATGCGTTAATTTGAAAACTGAAAAGCTTATAAATAATATACTTCTATTGATTTGCCTGATTACCATGGCATGGTCTGTAAAATTTATTTTAGAAAAAAATAAATGGAGTCCGATTGACGAATATGCTCACATGGATTATATTGATAAGATAGAACATGGAACTTTGCCAAAACTATCAGATCCTATATCAGATGAATTGTTTTTACACATCAAAAATAATCCTAATAAAATTGTTGGCGATACAATTAAAACAAGAGAACAACTAGGATTCGGAAACAATTCCTACCAAGCTAAACATCCTCCATTGTATTACAGCTTATTGGCAGTACCTGATTTAATTCTAAAAAAAATGGGCATTGATATATTTCAAAGACTGCAATCATTAAGGATTTTATCATACCTCATGTTTGTACTCGGTATGTTTATTTGTATTCCTATAAATAAAGCTCTACAACACTTAGGATACAAAATACCTATGTTTTTAGGAACCGCCTGCACTTTATTTGGCTTACTAATTTGTACGCACGAACGTTATGGATTAGGGAATAACTTAATGTCGCCCTTATTCATAAATTCAACACTTCTTTTAATAATCAAGTACTATCACATTCCAACAGATAAGTTATTATATTCTATCATTGGACTTTCCTGCTTATCGGTATTTTCAGCCTTAACCAATATATTTCTCATGCCGATACTATTAGTTTTGGTATTTAGTAAATTTATACGTCATGTAACTATAAAAAACACAGTAGTTTCAACTTTCATTGTAACGTTTTTTATTGCTTTATTTTACACTTGGAAGCATTTTACAATTCCAAATCAAGCATTTGAAGCTTACATGCACCATATTTTATCTATATATATCCCAGCAGGGGCAATTGGCTATCAAGATTTCATTCAATTTCTATCTAATGATGCATTTCAACTTTCCTTTATCAATAGTACATTAGATGTTAGTAAAGCCGTCTTTTTACTAATAGCAACAAACATTGTAGCTAGTATTTTTTTTCTAAAGAGCCTAGTCAAAAACCAAATATGGCTCATAATCACTTTTTTAGCCTTCGGGTATTTTTTAATACTCACCTTTTTCTTAAATAAGTATATTGCAACGGTAACATGGGTTGGGTTCCGACATTATTTAGGATTTATTCCTATAATATTTTTATCTTGCTTCGGATTTACAATTCCACTTTACACAAAGTATTTCAATAAAATAACCGAATAATTTTGCCCAAGATTTTAATCATAGCCGACCATCGTCTAAATCGTTCGCCAAGTCAACGCTACCGTTTTGAGCAGTACTTAAATTATTTTAAAGTAAACGGCTTTGATTGGGAATTATCAGAAATCATTTCGCAAAAGGATGATAAAGTATTTTACAGTCCAGGAAACTATTTCAAAAAAGCGTGGATTCTTTTTAAATCACTATTTATTAGATTAAACGATTTGCGTCGAGCAAAACAATTTGATGTCATTTTTATTCAGCGCGAAGCATTGTTATTAGGTTCTTCTTATTTTGAAAAACAATTCTTTAAAAGACATAAAGTTATTTTCGATTTTGATGACAGTATTTGGTTATTGGATACGTCGCCAGAAAACAAAAAATTTGAATTCTTAAAAAATCCAGATAAAACCAAAATCAATATTGCTCATGCCCATCGCGTGATTGCAGGTAACTCTTTTTTAGCAAATTACGCTAAACAATTTAATCCAAATACGATTATCATTCCAACAACCATTGATACAGATTTTCACAAACCAAAACCAGAATTAAGGGGCTTCGACTCCGCTCAGCCTGACAAAAAAATTGTAATTGGTTGGAGCGGAAGTATTAGCACTATTAAGCATTTTGAAATGGCAATTCCTGCTTTAAAACAAATTCAAAATAAATACCCAGATAAAATAGAGATTCACGTCATTGGACAAGGGTCATATACTCATCCAGAAATCAAAGTGATAAGTAAAAATTGGAGTTCAAAAACAGAAGTTGATGATTTAAACTGTTTTGATATTGGTATTATGTCGCTTCCAAACGATGAGTGGGTAAAAGGTAAATGCGGGCTGAAAGGGTTATCTTATATGGCATGTGGCGTTGCAACTGTTATGAGTAATGTAGGCGTAAATTCAGACATTATTGAACATGGCAAAAATGGTTTTTTAGCTCAAACTGAGCAGGAATGGATCGATTGTCTTTCTCTTTTAATTGAAAATAGCGACTTACGTCATAAAATTGGGGAGGCAGGCCGAGATACAGTGGTTAAAAACTACTCTGTAAATGCTCATAAAGATACCTATTTAGGTGTTTTAAAATCTCTAATAAAATAGTAGATTTGCTTATGGATTCTCCCATTAAAAAAGATACTACTCCAAATGAAGTATATGTTCAGCGATATAAAAATTTTATTCGCTTGGTAAGAATTTCAAAAATGCTATCTAAAGCAAAAATAATTACACATACTAATCAAAAGTAAGAATGGATATTGCAGATGATGAACTTCTAGATTTGTGGCGTGCATTTGAGAAAAACAAATTGAAATATATCATGGTCGGTGGATTTGCCTCAATTTTAAATGGATACAATCGCTTAACATCTGATATTGACATCTGGATTAAAGATTCTAAAGAAAATAGAGAAGCTCTTCAAAAATCACTTCAAGAAACTGGACTGGACACTATTCCTAACCTACAAAATGTAGATTTCGTTCCTGGATGGTCTTCGATATATTTACCTTCTGGTTTTGAACTAGATGTGATGACAAAATTAAAAGGCTTTGAACAAGAAAAATTTGATGAGTGTTATGAAACTTCTAACGAAGCCATTATTGAAAATATTTCTGTTCGTTTCTTTCATATCAATCAGCTCATAGAATCAAAAAAGGCAGCTAATCGTTTAAAAGATCAATTAGATGTTGAAGAATTAGAAAAAATAAAACGTCAAAATAAATTATAATTATATATACATTCGTAAACCCAATAATTTTATATGAAAAACACAGCACTTACACAAAAACACATTTCTTTAGGAGCTAAAATGGTTCCATTTGCAGGATACAATATGCCTGTTTCTTATAGCGGATTAAACGATGAGCATGCAACTGTTAGAAATGCAGTTGGTGTTTTTGACGTTAGCCACATGGGCGAATTTATTTTAAAAGGAGATAAAGCTTTAGATTTAATTCAAAGAGTAACAAGTAATGATGGTTCTGTTTTAACGGATGGTAAAGCACAATATTCTTGCTTGCCAAATAACGATGGAGGTATTGTGGATGATTTAATTGTGTATCGTATTGACGAAAAAACATACATGTTAGTCGTGAACGCTTCTAATATTGATAAAGATTGGAACTGGATTAGCAAACACAACACTGAAGGTGTTGATATGAAAAACATTTC
Source organism: Bacteroidota bacterium (assembly GCA_016711805.1). Taxonomy (GTDB): domain Bacteria; phylum Bacteroidota; class Bacteroidia; order B-17B0; family Aurantibacillaceae; genus UBA4416. Next base: position 59,304 of record JADJSH010000021.1, on the reverse strand, counting down.
AGAAGAAACTTCTTTACTAGCAATTCAAGGACCGAAAGGTTTAGAAACTTTACAAAAACTAACAGATGTTAAATTAACTGACATTCCTTATTACTCGTTTGCAAAAGGTAAATTTAATGACATCGACAATGTAGTGATTTCTAACACTGGTTACACTGGTGCTGGTGGTTTTGAAATTTACTTTAAAAATGAAGATGCAGAAAAAATTTGGGATGCTATTTTTACAGCAGGTGCTGAGTTCGGCATTAAACCAATTGGGTTAGGCGCTCGTGACACTTTACGTTTAGAAATGGGCTTCTGTTTATACGGAAACGATATTGACGATACTACCTCTCCAATTGAAGCAGGTTTAGGATGGATCACAAAATTCACAAAAGACTTTACTAATCGCGCCGCTATTGAAAAACAAAAAACAGATGGCGTAACTAAAAAATTAGTAGGCTTTGAAATGATTGACAGAGGCATTCCTCGTCACGATTACCAAATTGCTGATGCTAATGGAAATGTCATTGGTAAAGTAACTTCTGGAACTCAATCACCAACTCTAAATAAAGCAATTGGTATGGGTTATGTAAACAAGGAATTTGCAAAAGCTGATTCTGAAATTTTTATCGTGATTAGAGATAAAGCCATTAAAGCTAAAGTTTGTAAAATACCATTTTTGAAAAAATAATTTAGACAAAAGATACAAGATTAAAGATACAGGATATCAAAGTCTTTAATCTTGTATCATTAATCTTTAATCGAACTAAAATGAACATAGAAGTTTGTTATACACCTCAAGCCTATAATCTTTTTCATAAAGACAATTCGATTGTGGTTGTAATTGATATTTTCAGAGCAACCTCGGCCATTGTTACTGCCTTTTATAATGGTGTTAGCAAAATGATTCCAGTTGCAACAGTAGAGGAAGCAAGAGAATATCAAAAAAATGGTTTCATGGCTGCGGCCGAAAGAGATGGAGAAGTGATTGAAGGTTTTGAATTAGGAAACAGTCCTTTTGGATACATGAACAGTAAAGTAAAGGGAAAAACCATTGCTATTTCAACGACAAATGGAACGCAAGCTATTGAAGCAAGTCGCAAAGCATCTAAGATTTTAGTAGGTAGTTTTTTAAATTTAGATGTCTTGTGCGAGTATTTAGCCTCTCAAAAAAAAGATGTGATTTTAGTTTGCGCTGGTTGGAAAAATAAATTCAATTTAGAAGACACTATCTTTGCAGGAGCTGTTGTAAACAAATTAACTACCGAATCAGGTTTTGAAATTACTTGCGACTCTGCTATTGCCTCTAATCATTTATATATTATTGCTAAAGATGAATTGTTTGAATTTTTATCAAACTCTTCGCACCGCAATCGTTTAGCAAAATTAGATTTAGAACGTGATATTAAATATTGCTTAACGCCAAATCAATGCCCTGTTATTCCAGTAATGGAGGGGAAATACTTGGTAAAACTGTAATTATTTTATGGAAAACATTCAAGTTATTAGTAAACGTACTTCTGTTTTAATAAAAGATCAGGTATTTAGTTTAGTGATATTACCAACAGGTGATAAGAAAAAAACAAATATCATGTTCTTATGGTTATTAGCTTGGAGTGTGAGTGGCGTTATTGTAATGGCTAATTATTTTACTCTAACACAAGATAAAGCTAAAATGATGCTAATTGTTTGGTTAGCATTTTGGGCGTATTTTGAATTTAAAATTATCCGCGTATTTATGTGGAAACGTTTTGGTAAAGAAAAACTATGGATTAAAAATGGCAAGCTTTTATACCAACAAGACATTAACGGCAAAGGCAAAATTAAAGAATTTGACTTGAATTTAGTTTCTGACTTTAGTTTAGTGACTTTAACACCAGGCAGTATTGCTGATACATTTAGTCAAACCTTTTGGGTAAAGGGCGGTGAGCGTATTGAGTTTGATTGCCAAGGCAAAAACATAAGAGTTGGAATGCAACTCGATGATGATGAAGCGAAAAAAATTATTGCAGCTTTGAATAAATTTTTGAAGAGTAAGTAATCCTCTAAACTCCTCTGCACTCTCTGCTCCTACTCAGCGTCCTTTGCGGTTAGATCTTCTTTCCAATTATCAATCTTCAACTTTCTAAAAAACTCCTCTTCTTCAATCTCTAAAACGCAACCTGGTTGCAAATCTCCTAATTCTAAATCTTCAATTGATACACGAATTAGGCGTTTACAATGATGGTACACCGAAGATACCATTTTACGTATTTGATGATACTTGCCTTCTGTTAGAGTAATCATTAACCAAGAACTTGGTAAATCTTCTCTAAATTCGTGCGCACGCTTTGGCAAATTTGCAGGCTTTGCAACAATCTCAACTTCGCAAGGCGTTGTAGTATAATAACCTCCACCTTTTACTCTTATAGTAATCCCCGTTTGTAATTGAAGTAATCGTTCGGGTGTTACTACTTTTTCAACATGAACTAAATAGGTGCGTTTATGTGGTGTATCGCTTTCAAATAATAATTTAGTAACACGTTTATTAGTTGTTAGAATTAATAAGCCTTCCGAATTATTATCTAATCGTCCTATGGCATGTGTGCCTTCAGGCCAATCAAAATTAATATCGCCTAATAAATTAACCTTATCAGGACTAACAAATTGCGATACCATTTTGTATGGCTTATTAATAATAAAATAACGATTAGGATTTTGGTTCATTAACTGTTGGTTTATACCCAAATACTTTTAATAATATCCAAGTCACTAAAAGCCTGCAATACCAGCCACTATAGAAAGCACGGTTGCCCCAATATAATAGACGTATAAATTCTTCAGTGTTTCAACTGATAGAAGTTTTGTGAAATCCAAATTTACTTTTTGACCTAAAACAAATTCTCCAGTTTTTACACTCGCATATAATACAAACGGAATTAATGGTGGCACGGAAATTTGTGCCGTTAAACCAACGATAATTTTGTTCAATTTAAAAAATACAGCAGTGAAAATAGCTAATGCAAATTGAAATCCCCAAATAGGGACAATTCCAAAAAACAATCCTACTCCTACCGACAATGCTTTTTTGTTAGTGCTTTCGTGAGCGGCAACTACCTCTGCTTTCCAAACTCTTTTTAAGTTTTTTAAATTAATGCTTCTCACTAGCATAACTGGTCTCCAAAATAAAGCCGCTAATATCACTAAGTAAGTATTTAAAAAACTGATGCGTGTGCTATCTCTGCTTGGTATGAAGTGCGAAACACGTTCTCCTTCTGGAGCGTAATACACACTTACAGGAACCGACACAACAGGAATTCCTCTCCAAGCTGCTTTTACAATCACTTCAATCTCTAATTCAAACTTAGTGGTGAACAACCATATTTTTTTTAGTCGTTGAACAGGATATAATCTGTAACCACTTTGTGTGTCAGGCATAGTAATACCTGTCTCAGCCCAAAACCAAAAATTACTGAACTTGTTTCCGAAGGTACTTTTGTTAGGCACATTCTCAACCGTCATGTTTCTTGCGCCAATAATTAAACTACCTGGCTCTTTTTCTATTTTATCTAAAAATAAAATAAAATCTTTTGGATAATGTTGTCCGTCGCTATCAATACTAATCACATAATCAAACCCCAATTCAACGGCTTTTTTAAAGCCATTTCTTAACCCTACTCCTTTTCCTTGATTAACAGGATGTGTAACTACTTTTAATTGAGGGTATTTTGCTAAAATTTCAGCAGTATTATCGGTGCAGCCATCATTTACAATAATCACCTCATCGCAATACTCGAACGTTGATTGAATAACGCCTTCTATTGCCTTGGCATTATTATATGTAGGCACAAGCACGCAGCATTTAAGCTGTTTAAATTTTTGCTTTACTTGTAATTTGTGCTCCTGAGATTCGGTCATAACTAGACGGTAAAAATAAAAAAATATAGTTGCAAAAATCGTATTTCATTTTCTATTTATTCCCTAAGTTTGTAGTGTATGACACGTATTATTAAATATTTCCTTTTTATAGTCGTTTTATTAGCGAATACAACCGTATTGGCTCAAAAAAGTGAGCCGAAAAAAAAGCTAACAAAAGCCGAAAAAAAAGAAAAGAAAAAACAGGAGAAGGAGAAAAATAAAATTCCTGAAAATATTGAAGTATTTCCTGGTAATTTTTTAATTCGTCCACGTTTTGTTTACCCCATTGTTTCAGTTAATGTAAGTAATCGACTATTTGGGAAGGGAGAAAAATTTTCATACATGCCAGCTATGCCGGGTGTAGTAGGCTTATCATTAAAAATTAAAAAAGTATATATCTCAGCCGCTTTACAATTACCTCCTAGCGACGCTTTAAAGAAAAAATACGGTGTCACAAAATTTAGAAATATCAACATTAATATTCAAGGCCGAATTGTAAATTGGGGCTTATTTTACAGAGATTATAAAGGTTTCTATTTATCAAATTATAAACAATATTATCCTAATTGGAATCAAGACTCCTTAGGCTATCCAAAATCGCCAGGTTTACGTATTATTGAAGGCGGTATAAATTTAGGATTTAACTTCAACAAAAACTTTTCGATGAACGCTGCTTTTGCGCAAGGCGAAAGACAAAAGAAAAGTGCAGGATCCTTTTTAATGGGATTAAGTGAGAGGTATCAACGTATTGAGGCCGACACTAGTTTTGTGCCTCCTACACAGGGGTCTTTGTATCCAAATTTAGATAAATTGGTATATGGTAATTTTATTAGCACCATTGTTTATTTGGGCTTTGGCTATCAGTTTGTGATAAAAAAAGTACATTTTACACCAGTATTATTAGCTGGCTCTGGTTTTCAATTTCAGAGTTATGTGCAAACCGATAAAAAGCGTTTTTGGATTAATGTGCCAACCTATGCTACTGCCAAAGCACAATTAGGCTATAATGGAGATCATTTTTTTGCAAATCTTATTTATGCTACTGAGTTTAATACCATTCCAATTAAAGAGTCAAGAATTAGATTGTTTAGTAATTGGTTAGAGTTTGGAATGGGATTAAGGTTTTAACTTTTTTTGCCCCAAAGGCACAAAGTTGTTTGTCACCGTGGTCATTTGTTCTCGACTACGCTCGAACTGACAAATACAGACTATATAAAGCAAAAAAGCTGTCACATAAGTAACAGCTTTTTTATAAAATATCGTTGATACTACTTCTTCTTATCAAACTCTGCTACTTGGTTATCGTAACATAAGTAGTATTTACCTTTTGAAAGATTTTTAATATCGGTTTCTTTTCCAAATCCTTTTTTAACAACTGATCCAAAAGCGTCATACACTTCAAATGATGTTTCGTTAGTAAATTGTATAGCCTTATTATCTTTAGTAATCATAAAATAAGGTTTATCAATTGTAGAGTTAACAATAACTGCAGAAGATACTTTAGGCGTAGTTGCTAAACCAACTTGCTTTACTCTAAATTTATTTTCTCCGCTATGGGTAGATACTTGAAATGAATAATCGTGATTTTCTGGATTTCCTAATCCTTGAACTTCGCCAACATATACCCATTTGTTCCACTTAAATTGCTCAACAACATAAGGTAAAGGTCCGCTTTCGTTTTTGGTTGTCCATTTTAAAATACCTGCACTATTAATATTCATGCTAACTACTTCAAATGTAGGACGTGGTTTCAAAACTTCGGGATTTAAAACAACCGGAACACAATCACTTTTATGACTAATTTCTATAGTTACTTTTTGCCCTGGCTTGATATTCATGGCAGTTAAATCAATTTCAAAAGCCGAAGAGTTAACTTCATCCGTTGTGATTTTACCATTCACTTTAATTTCGGTTGCACAAAAGCCAACGCCATTTGAACCAAATGAATTTTGAATATAAATATTCTTATTTTGAAATTTTCCTTCTACCACTAAAACGCCCGCACATAAATTAAATGCAGATAAAACAAAAGAAAAAATTAAAAATAGATTTTTCATTAATTTCTAAATTAAGATTGTAATTATTATAATGTAAAAATAGAGAAAAAAGCACTAAAAATTACAGGCGATGGCGCATTTTAACATATAAAAACAAGCATAAAAGCAAAAAAATGGTAATCCAAAGGATTTTTGAAGCCCCTCTAAAGTGCATTTTGTTGGTAAAACTGTCTTTCTTATAGGCCCACAGCATTCCTACTATAAAAACTAGTGAAAAAAGGGAGGTGAAAATGATCTGACCAGTTGTGAACATCTTTTCGATATATTTTGGGTGCAATTTATAATTTTACGGGCAATTGATGAGAAAAATAGTAATCATTTTATTAGTAAGTTTTGCATCGCAAGCTTTTGGAAGTAAAATTTCGGATGCTTACGAGGCACTTTCTGTATTTGACTATTTTAAAGCCAAACAATTATTTTATAAATCACTATCAAAATATCCTTGCGAAGCATCTTATGGTTTAGCAAACATTTATTTCAGAACCGATAATCCTTTTTCAAATATTGATAGTGCTGCAAAATATATTGCCATTGGTCAAAGTCGGTTTAAAGATACCGCCACTTACTCTTTATATCACATTAGCAAGGAAACAATCAACTCCCTAGCTATTAGTGTTGGAAATAAGGGTTACGAAAAATATAGCAGTCACAATTCTGTTGAGAGTTATAATTATTTTTTATCTCATTTCTATTTTTCGGATAGTACTTTATTAGCTCAAACTTATTTTAAAAGAGATGGCATGCAACTGAGCAAGGCTTTAGCTTCGCAATCGAGCGAGCAAGTAACTCAATTTTTATTACAATATCCTCAAAGTAGTTTATACATAAAAGCTAAAAAATTATATTACGACTATCAATACAACGAACAAGCGCCTGATAAAACGATTCATCAGTACCAGCTATTTATCAAGCAATACCCAAACAATCCTAATGTTACTATTGCGGAAAGTAATTTATTTAATTTAATTCAGCCCTTGCATTCAAGCGACAGTATCTATAACTTCATAAAAAAATACAGTACTTCTTTAACAGAAGAAGCCGCCTGGAAATTATTGTATAGTACGTCCGTAAAATCTTACAGCAAAGAAGAGTTAACCAATTTTTTAGAAAAATATCCCGATTATCCATTTAATGAAACCATCATAAAAGAAATATCTTTAGCACAAAACATTTTATTGCCATTAAAAAATTTAGAAGACAAGTATGGTTTCATTGACACTGTAGGTAATTGGATCATTGCACCGCAATTTGATGACGCCTCAGCATTTAGCGAAGGATTTGCTTCAGTATGCAAAAACGATAGCTGCTTTTACATCAACAAAGAAGGTCAGAAAGTTTCTAATCATTATTTTGAAGAAACAGAAAGTTACAAAAACGGTGTAGCTATTGTAAAAAAAGATAACCAATATTATTTAATTAATCGTTCGGGGCAATATATTTCTAAAGGCTATCAAGATATAAATGAATCATCGGATAACTTATTTGTGTGCAAATCAAACAACGTTTATGGAGCAATTAATACAAAAGGAGAAGTTGTAATTCCTTTTACTTATACTAAGCTTGGGAATTTTAAAAACAATTTTGCCTATTATCTCTCTAATAAATACGGCTTAGTTGATATTTATAATAGTGCTTTGCAAGCTCAGTGGGATTGGATTTCTGATGTTGACACTAATTCAATTGTTGTTGTAAAACAAAAAAATCAATTTGGCTTAATGAATATTCATGAGCAAATTATTTTGCCAGTAGAATATGATTACATCGCTCCAAACCAAAATGAGATATATTTAGTGGTGAAAAATAATTTATATGGTTTTTATAATTCAAAAGAAAAATGTTTTGTTACCGCCATAGACTACGATTACAATCCTGCATTTCCAACAAACTATTACACAAACGTGAAATATTTTAAATTAATTCAAGACGATGAAGTTGCCTTAGTAGATGCCAATGGAAGATACAGCATCAACTTTGGAACCTACACTAATTTATTTTTTGCAAAATGCGACATCATACGCATCCAAAAAAACAATAAATATGGTTATGTAGATAGGAAACTAAAAGCAGTGACTGCTGTTGAATTTGAAGAAGCTCAAGATTTTAAAAATGACCTTGCTATTGTCTCTAAAAAAGGAACAAGTCAATTAATTAACATCCAAGGTAAATCCATCTTCACTCTTAAAGACGGAGATATAACTGACGATTTAAATGGCTCACTATACAGAACATCTTTTAATGAATTAATGGGTCTTATTAATGGCAAAGGTGAAGTATTATTAAATACAGAGTATAATGTTATCGACCCTATTACTTCTTATTTATTTTATTGCAAAAAAACGGATGGTACTTTCTTGTATAATTCTAATACAAAGATTTTGAAAAAGCTATAATTTTAGAAGCAAGATTAAATGATTATTGATTGACAACAGGAAACACTAAGATAAAAGTTGTTCCAAAATTAATATCCGTTTCAAAAGAAATAGTTCCATTAAAAGACACCACCGAATTTTTTACCATTGCTAAGCCTAAGCCAGTACCTGTGGTTTTAGTAGTGAAATTAGGAATGAATAAACGATGTGTTAATTCTTCTGCAATTCCACAACCATTATCTTTTACTTTAATCGTCACATTATTTTTATCAGCGAATGCAGTGACTTCAATTTTTCCTTTTCTGTTTTCAGGAATAGATTGCTCTGCATTTTTTAATAAGTTTGTAAATATTCGCAAACACTGCTCTTTATCTGCCATAATTAATAAAGCATTAGGAGCATTTAATGAAATTTCACACTCCGTATTTTGTTGAAACAAATTGGTAACACTTTGCAATACATCACAAATATTTACCACTTCTAAATTAGTTGTTGGTAACTTAGCAAAGTTTGAAAACTCAGTTGCAATATGAGATAACGTATCAATTTGTTCAATCAACATTTTTGATACTTTATTTACTCTATCGTTTATGTCGTCAGGGTTTGTTTCCACTACTCGCTGTAAATGCTGAATATTAAGCTTCATAGGAGTTAATGGATTTTTAATCTCATGCGCTACTTGCTTCGCCATTTCTCGCCACGCACTTTCTCTTTCTGATTGAGCTAATAGTTCCGAACTCTTTTCTAACTTAATTAACATATTATTGTACTCTGCCACTAAGTTTCCAATTTCATCTTTCGATTGCCATTGCAAGGCTTCGTTAAATTTACCAAACTGAATGTTTGAAATTTGCTGCTTAATAATTCTTAATGGTTTCGTTAATAAATTAGATACCAATAAAGCGATGAGTGTAGTAATAGCAAACAGTATAGTGTAAATATTAATGAGTGTTGTTAAATAAGCCGTTAGTTCTTTTTCTAAATCTTTTTGTCGTGCAAAATATGGTAAGTTGATATAGCCTAACAATTTGTCGTTTTTACTATAAAAAGGAATATAAGCCGATAAATAATTAAGAGACCCAATGTTTTCTTTTTGAGTGTAATTTGCTAAAATACCTCGTGTAAGATTCATATAAGCCGATGGATTCATGAACTTAGAAACTAATCCTTGCTCGTAAATAGCAGGCTGAGAAGTTGCATACAACATTCCTTTTTTATTAAATAAAGAAATATCACTACCAAATAACTGAGCCAACCGCTTTAAGCGAAATGTTGTATTGTCTTTATAATTAGGCTCTAAAGCATCTTGCTGACCAACCGTTTGCTGTAATTCTTTTAGCACTGATTGTGATTTTAAAACCAAATCCTTTTCGTTTTTCAACTCAAACTGAGAGGTTACTACCCACACTGTACCAATTACTACTGCCGCCAAAGAAAGGACCACAATAGATACTAAGATAAACTGAATACGGTTATTTAAGGAACTAAATCGTTCGCTACGTTTGATGATGATGGAGTTAAACCAAACAACCAGTAATACTAATAGGGCGAAGAAAATAAATAAATAAGAGTTAGACGTAAATCGTCCCCATGCACCAAAAGCTTTATCCGTAATTACAATCGACACATTATTTTTGATTGGGTAAATAAAATGCTCATACGAATCGTTTGAAGCTGGTTTAAATGTATTGTTTTTAACAAACAATGGATATTGATATTCGCCAAAGGTGTTGAGCAACTTATTAGATTCATAAACGGCATACGATATTTGTTTAGATTCTAATTTATTTTCTAAAGATTTATCCAATAACAAATCAGGGAAAGCGCCTAAATTTACTGCTAATTTAGGTTCTAATTGTATAAATAAGCGAAAGGTTTTGTCAGGATTTTTATTAACGTCTTCAATATCAATTTTAGCAATGTATCGAATCGATTTTTTATCCTTATCAATAAAATACAAATCGTCGCAAATAGTTTGCGAACCACCTTTTTCAATTTGTTCTTTAAAATAATCTTCGTTGAGATACATCGCATTTAAATGAATAAAAATTGGCGTGCAATCATTTTTAAATAACGACATTACAATTTCATACCGTTCAAAATAGCCGCTAAAATTCCGTTGTCTGATGTTTTGTTCAATTTGCTCATTACTTAAGGGCAATAACGATAACAAGTTTTTCAATTGGGCATCCGATTTAATAGCACTACTAATTTTATTAAATTCATTCTCAGCGATCACATCTTGCCTATCCGTTAAACCTAATGAAATAGCCTCGTAAGTTTGCTTTTTATTTAATTGCTCGTACTTACTAAATAAGGTAGACACAATAAATGTTGACATTAATACAATCAAACCAATATTTATGAAATTGTAAGACGCTTTAAATCGTCTTAAAAAATAAGAGATTAACACTAACAATAAGGGCCACAAATAATCGAAGACATGTGATTGATTTGATTTACTTAATACAAAAGCCGTGGCAATACATGTAATTGTAAAAGCAAACAACATTCCTGCAAAATTTTTGTAATCGACATACATGATAATAAATTTCTCCACACACAAGTAAAACGCAAAAATTAAAAAGCCAACTGATAAAATTCCAATTAAACTATAAGCACTAAAATTAAACAACTCGTTAATGTTATAGGATATGGTGGAGTTGTTTACCAAACTAAAAATCAATAAACGAATTTGCAGTGAAGACAAAATGATAATAACCACAAACAACACATCGGCCTATAATTGAAGAAATTTATTTTGGATAGATACACCTTTTGGAACTTTATAAATTAAGGCGGCAATTAAAAAAATGACAGCACTATTAATTAATACATCGCCCAAATAGGAAAAGTAAAACGAAGACGCATTCGCAAAAATTTTAGCATCATATAAACTTGCGTTATAAAAAGCAGTAGGGACCTTAAAATAAATCATCAATGAACGAATAACTAAACAAGCAGCACTGAAAGTAACTACAAACACTATGTCGTTTTGAATTTTAGTTTTTAAAAGTAAAAACAAAGCCCATAAAAACAACATACAGGCAATAATGTATATAAAACAAACGTAGGTATTTGAACTTTTACTTTTAAACAAGCCATCTTCCCTATATACTTCAAACAACGGTGGTCCAAATTTTGATTTAACCGCATGATCTAAATAATTAATTGGCGTAATTAATTTAGTGTTTTCGGGTAACTGAAGCCACTTACTAAACTTATTATTCAAATAACGGTTCTCAAAATCATATTCTGGTTTAATAGAAATAAGGGCAACTAAAGTGTAATTTAATTTCTCGTCCGTTTTTTGTTTAATGTATTCGTACCAACCGTTTCTAATTTTAATGAGTTGAACGTCTGTTTCGTTGGTATAGGCAAATAAATCTACAGCAGGTTGGTTGTCTGACCAATAGCATAAACTATCATTACTATATACATAAACGGCAATACCTTCATTTTTAAATAAATCTGAAATGATGCCATTGTATTTTACAAACAAATCATTTGGTTTGGTCTCTCTTAAAGCATTTGATATTAGATCTAAATGAGATTTGGCAATATCTTCTTTAGCATGAAGTCTTTGTTCGGCAACAGCTACTAGCTCCTTTGTGGTATAATTATTACTCTGGGATAAAAAATAGGAAAAAAGGGCGCATAAAAGGCCACAACTAAAAATAACATATAATTTAAAAGGGAGCTTTTTCATTTATATTATAGGGCAATTTACTGTTTTTTAACTAATTTTTTGACTGTAAAAATCATTTTTTTGAAGTTTTAAGTATATTTGTATGATAACACCTTACTTTTTATGGCTAAACAAACTACGAGTGCAAAACAACCGGTTTTTCAAGAACTGAAAAATACGTTTCATTTTTTTCCGTTTAAAAATCAAACCGCTCCATTTATTGTTATTATCCTATTAGGGTTAATTTTCAATTTAACCTCATTGCATAATGAGTATGCCTTGGATGATGGAATTATTATTCACCAAAACGATCACGTTATTAAAGGTGTAAAAGGTATTAAGGACATTATGACTAAAGATGCCTACGAGAGTTTTTACCGTAGAATGAATGCAACCGATCAATTAGCTGGTGGTCGTTACCGTCCATTATCTGTTGTGAGTTTTGCAATTGAGCAAGAGTTTATTGGGCCATATAAAAATGGTTTATACCCTGCGCGCTGCTGGGATACGAACGATAATAAAAAAGATGATGTAGAAGAAGATATTAATGATGATGGTGTATTTAATGAAGTAGATTGCCAAGTAAAAGGCGCTTCTATCCGCCACTTTGTAAATATCATCTCTTTAATTGTTGGTGTGATGTTATTGTTTCTATTCTTCAGAAACTACATTTTTAAAGACAATCACGATTTAGCGTTTTTAGCAGCCTTAATATTTTTAATGCATCCCATTCACTCCGAGGCCATTGCCAATGTGAAAAGTAGGGATGAGATTTTCTCACTCATATTTATATCCCTCACCTTCTTCTTCTCCTTTAAATACATGAAGGATAAAAGCACTAAAACCTTATTTTGGGCTGCCTTTAACTTTTTATTAGCCTTGTTATCAAAAGAATACGCCGTTGTATTGGTGATGCTAATTCCTATTGCATTTTTTGTGTACGGAGAAATTGATTTCGATCCAAAAACGTTCTTCCAATCAAAAGAGTTTAAACAAGCTTTATCTTTATTCGGAATTTTCTTTGTGAGTGCCTTATTGATGTTGTTGGTGAAACGAAACTCCGACATGCACATTCAACCGGGACAAAAAGCAACAACCTCATATTGGATTTTCCCATTTGTGTATTTAGCTATTGGTGTATTTGTGATTGGTTCTAAAATCAAAACTAAGTTTGCAACCTTAATGAGCTGGCATTTCTTTATCATGTTGTTTTATTTAGGAATGCGTTTGGTAGCCGTTAAATTAAAACCAGGTGTACCAGATACAGAGATTTTAAATAACCCGTACTTATTAGCTTCTCAACATGAGCAATGGGCAACAAAAGTGTATGTATTATTAAAATACTTTAACCTATGTTGGTTCCCACATCCATTATCTTCTGATTATTCATTTAACACGATTCAGTTCCGCACCTTTGCAAGCTGGGATACTTTAGTATCATTAGTGTTACACATTGGTTTATTAATAGCAGGTGTAAAATTAATTTTAAAGAAACATACTTTAGGTTTTGCTATTGCGGTGTACTTTGCCTTTTTATTAATGATTGGTAACATCTTAATGGACATTGGAGCAACGATGGGTGAGCGTTTATTATTTCACTCAACTATTGGATTTGTGATTGCCTTTGCTTGGTTAATATTAAAAGGAGTTGACAAAATACCGGGCACCTTAACGGTGAAGCGTAGCGTTTTCTTTTTATTATTAGGAACGATGACTTTCCTTTACGGTTGCAAAACTTGGGAGCGTAACTGGGATTGGAAAAACGATATTACTTTATTCTTAAAAGATGTAGAAACGGTTCCAAACTCTGTATTAGTATTAGGAAATGCTGGAGCACGTTACATTGACCTATCGGATACTAAAAACTTTGTAGCTAAGCGTACCGAATCTTTAGAAAAAGGGATTAAGTATTTAAAACATGCTATTGAGTTGCATCCACGTTACGTAAACGGTTATTTGAATTTAGGTTTAGGTAGCTACAAATTAAAACGTGATAGAGACGCTTTATTTTACTGGAAACAAGCCGAAGCGTTATATCCAAATAACCCTTACTTAAAAAATTATTACATTGTGTTTTATAATGATTTATTAAACAGAGGTTACCAAAAAGCACAACGTGGCCAATTGGATAGCGCTATTTATGAATTAAGAAAAACCATCATCCTAGATAAATTAAACCCAGAAGGTTTTTATAATTTAGGAGGTGCTTATTACCAAAACAAACAATACGACAAAGCAAAAATGTATTGGGAGCAATGTTTAAAATTAAAACCTGACCATGCGCAAGCAAAATCAGGTTTAGCAACCATTGTAACGGTAACGGTGCCAACGCCACCTCAACCGCAAGGAATAAAAAAATAAATTAAAAAGGGCTACTCAAATGAGTGGCTCTTTTTTTGTAGATTTATAAACATGATGGCTGCCATACAAAACACCCAATCATAGGGATATATGTATGAATGCTTCATACATATATGCAAGTTAGCGGTTATTTAAAAAAAACGACACAATGAACTACAACGACAAAAAATTCAGACCAATTAGCAACACTGAAAACGGAGAAACTTCAAATGAAACTCTTTTTCAATACAAGCAAGCCGGAAATATTCTTACTTCTGAATATTCAGGGGGCAAGATTAAATATGGACATCTAATTGGTTTGGTTGACCATCTAGGGAATATAGAAATGCGTTATCACCAAGTAAATGACAAAGACGAATTGATGACTGGAATATGTATTTCAAAACCAGAAATTATTGAAAATGGAAAAATTCGCCTTCACGAAAAATGGGAATGGACTTCAGGAGATAAGTCTAAAGGAACATCAATAATTGAAGAACAATAAACTAAATAACAATGGCACACGAACACAACTACACGCTAACTGCCGTATGGACAGGTAACAAAGGTGACGGAACAAAAAATGTGCGAACCTATGACCGCAGCCACACAGTTTCCATTCAAGGAAAACCTGAATTATTTCTAACAACGGACAATCCTGCTGTTGGAGACAAATCAAAATTGAATCCCGAAGATTTATTGGTTACAGCTATTTCATCTTGTCATATGCTTTCGTACTTGTATGTATGTTCATTAGAAGGAATTGTAATTACTTCTTACACCGACAATGCCTCAGGCATTATGATTGAACAGACAAGTGGAGATGGAAGATTCAAAGAAGTAACTTTGAATCCAATTTTTTATGTTGCAGATGAAAGTATGGTAGAAAAAGCTATTGAGTTGCACCATAAAGCTCACGAAATATGTTACATAGCTAATTCTGTGAATTTTGAAGTAAAGTGTAATCCAACCTGCAAAATAGAATAAACAATCATATGAAAATTTGCATTGCACAGACAAAACCAATCAAAGGGAATGTTTCAGCAAACATTGAAGCACACAAAAAATTTATTGAGCTTGCTTTGTCATTAAATACTGATGCAATTTTCTTTCCTGAACTTTCACTAACCCAACCTAAATCTAATTTGGGCATTCGGTTTCGGCTTTTGCAAAAGTAGTAGACAATTAGTTGATTTTCGCTTTGCAAAAGTCTAATAAACATTTATCTTTATTTAAACATTTCAGTAGACAACGGTTCCAATAACGGCCGAAAGCAAACCGCGAAAACGTTAGTGGCAATAGCTGCTCGAATAATACTTAGACAATGTACATTAAGACATTAATATATTTTTCAATTATTACGACTTTGACATCTTGCTCAAACTGCATTGAACAACCATACAATCCTAAACTTGCAATACAAAATCGAGTAAACGAAAAGACACATATAAAGTTAGACACAAGCAACTTCATTATAATCCTTGACTCAATACATAACACGGAAGGAGCATTTGACTTAGATTATAGTTGGTTCGTAAAGCTAAAGTTTGACAACAGTCATTTTGACAAACTAAAAGAAAATATCCGTGCGACACCAAACTATTGTGCAATTGAACATCAGTATAGTGAAAGCTGGAATAACATAGACACATCAAAAGTATTACAATTTTTTGCGGGTTAGCGCTCAAATGCGTAACTTGACATAGCAAAAAACTGCAAGTCTAAAGGTTATGCACCATTTGTAGACAACAGCACAATTGAAAATCATTTCGACAATTATATTCATTTTACAAACAGCTTATATTTTAAGTGGTCAGACCATTGTGCAAAAATTAGACACAGTCAATATTTACAAAAACAAATGCGGTGTTTCATTTAAGACATATAAAAGAACATTATTTCCAAGAAGCGGTAGTTTTAGTTATTCACTAGCCGACCTAAATAAACAAGACAGTATTGTAATCTTGGAAAGCAAAAACAAAACATATTATTTAAAAGTATTTGACACAAATAATAATTTGTTATTCGAAGGACAAAAAAGTGCAACAATTCACGGTATGAATGGCGATGTGAAATATTACAGGAAAGACAAAACTATTAAGAGAATTGAAACTTGGTCAAGCGTCAATTCTTCAAAGACAGACAGCGTAGAAGTATTTGCTAGCGACTCTCCTTCAGTTATCACAACTAAATACTTCTCAAATAAAGGCAAAAAGACAAAACAAATTGAAACTATTGTTGACATTTATTCATCAAATCCTCTTAAATATTGTATAGTAAAAAGAGTAATAAAGTTCAATAATCGCGGTGACTTTAGGACACGTGATAGAAAAATAAGTTGTGAAAAATAAACAAACGGTTGCATAACACACGCTAAGCAAACAGTTTGGCAGACATCAAAGCTTTTGCAAAAAGCAGTCGCTCACGCGAAAGACAATTATTTTCGCTTTGCAAAAGTCTGTGAACATAGTATCTTTGTTAGTAGCATTTCGGTAGACAACGGTTTCAAACCGCACTACTGGTAGCTCCAAAACGTTAGCTGCAAGCTTTAGACAAATACTATGACAATCGTAAAAGACATATATAATTCCATTTTCGGCAAAAACTATGAAGCAGTGTGGCGACAATTTTCCGCTGAAAATAATGGCACATATATCGTTGGTAAATACGACAATCTTGACAGCGTTGAAATAAATTACTCGAATCATAAAATCGTTTTTGACCAATATATTCATTGCCAAGTTGTAGGCGGAACATCCTATGAAACAGAATATACAAGAATTAGACTTGAATTTAAATCAAATGACAATCTTCAATTAAGACTGACGAAGCAAGGCTTCATAGACAACATTGGTAAACTATTTGGTGTGCAAGACATTCAAATTGGCGACAAGGCATTTGACAAAAGATTTATGATTAAAGGAACTGATGAATTTAAAGTTCAAACATTATTCTCTAATGAAATTATAAAAGATTTAATATTGGCACAAAGTGACATTCATCTTCAAATACTAGACAAGGAAGGGATATTTAAGGAACCTATTCAAGAAGGCAATGTAATGCTGTACTATATTTCAGAAACAGAAGTAAAAGAAATAGGACAACTGAATTCATTATTAAAATTATATACGACACTTGTAGACCAGTTGACAAAGCTAAGTTCAGCCAAACCCATAAAAGCCAGCAGCTGACAGCACCTACCAGTAATGCGGGCGGACATCAAAGCATTTGCAAATTCAAGGTCGCTCCGCGAAAAGTATTTTCATTTTGCAAATGCCTAGAAACATAGTATCTTTATTTAAACGTTTCGGTAGACAGCGGTTTCAAAACTGCCGAAGCAAGCCGCGAAAACGTTACCACCAATTATTGAAGACACTCATAATAATATTCACTTTGACAATTTTAGTCTCTTGTAATGACAGACAGATTGTTCCTTCGCATACCGACACCTTTTACGCGATCGACAGAAAAACTGCGGACACTGTTAAATTTTATGGTTTTAAAAACCTGGACTCTGCTATATATCATGCCAAAAAAGACAAACAAAATATCCTTGTTGTTTTTGGCGGACACACAATAGAGAAAAACTGGGAAAGTTTAAAATACTATAATGACCCAAACTTTATTAACTCAAATTTTAAAATCGTTTGGCTACCTGTAGACAGTAAGGTAAAAGCAAAAGATACTACTTTGACAGTGTTTTGGTATGGCAAGACCAGAACTCTTACGACTATCGGCGACCAAAATAAATATTTTCAAGAGATTGTTTTTAACCAATCTACACAACCTCTGTACTGTTTCATAGACACTATTAAAAAACCAGTAGGACAAGTTATTGGTTACGAACACGACATCAAAAAAATAACTGACTTTATTAATAGCGGGTTAACAAAATAACTGGTGGTACCACACGCTAAGGCAACAGTTTGGCAGACATCAAAGCTTTTGCAAAAGCGGTAGAAACTTTTTTATTTTTTTCTTTGCAATTGCCTAGCAACATGGTATCTTTATTTAAACATTTCGGTAGACAACGGTTCCAATTCGGCCGAAAGCAAGCCGAGAAAACGTTACCTGCGAGCCTAAAGACACTGACTGTTAACCAATGAAAAATATAATTTACATCATAGCAATTTTAAGTCTTTTAAGTTGTACTAACTCACAGAATAGAACAGTTGAAGTAAGCACAATTGATTCATTGTTGCTTAACAATATTTCTCTACAAGACACAAATGACTACTGCCGAATGTTTAGGAAATTAAAAACATCGGACGAATATTTTCAATCTGCAAACAATAGAACAAAAGATTGCCCTTATGACAGCCTGACAAATTTAGTCGCGTTGAAAGAATACGAATATGCAGTAAAACTAGACCCAAAATTCTGGCAAGCTAGAAGAAATTATGCTAGACAACTATTTAATTTCAACGAATACGAAAAATGCGTTGAACAACTAAACAAGACACTTGAATTGGTCTCCGGAGAATTAAACCCAGATCTAAATATAATGCGCGGTGAAGCTCTGTATAAATTGGGGAATTATAAAAACGCAATAATGGATTTTGACATTGGTATTAAATATTTAGCAAATACTGAACGTGTTCATCTACTAAAAGCCAAAGCGGAATGGAAACTGGGACTAACAACCAAAGCTTGCGAAGATTATAAGCTTGCAATTAAGGGTCATCCCGACTACGAAACAGAGAAAGAATTTATTGACTGCAAGTAATTTATTAGTAGATAAAACGCCAGCAGGTAACCGCACCTAAATTTAATTTGGGCATTCGGCTTTTGCAAAAGCGGTCGCTTCGCGGGGACAATTATTTTCGCTTTGCAAAAGTCCAATAAGCAGTTATCTTTGTTAATACCATTTCGGCAAGACACGGTTTCAAATCAAACCGTTGCTTAGCGCGAAAACGTTAAGGGTAATTATTCCGACAACAAACTAATATGACAGTTGAAGAATTAAAAGATAAATTAAATTCAAAAAAGTCCACTGACAGACTTAGGGCGGCAAAACAAATATGTAAAGAAAAAACATTTGAATTGGCAGAAGACCTCTATGAGGCTTATCTAAAAGAGAAACAAGATAAAAGAACTTGGGAAACCCAGTCTCAAATGATTAAGACACTCGGTGTATTAGACTTCAAAAAAGCTTTGCAGCTAGTAGAAGAAATTGTTAATGAAAATATTCCGCATGACATGATAACTATTTGCGCAGCAACAACTTTTGTTCAGCTAAAACGCAAATCAATTCAAGACGCGCAACCTATTTTAGAACTTTTAAAATTTGGTAGTACATCTGTGATTCATGGAGCATTATACGTTCTCGCTATAGACAAAATGATTCCTACTAGCAATGAAATTGAAGAGATTATTAAAATATGCTGGGACATTAATAAACACAAAGACCGAATTGGACATGAATATGGACTTGAAGACTCAAGACGATATTTAGCTGTAGCTTGTGCAGGTTGGGAAAAAGAATTGACAACTAATTTTTTAAACCATTGTATTGAAACCGCGCATGACATAAATAGTTTTGGTAAGGCGGTTCAAAATGCGAACTTAATAGACGACTGTAAAATGTCGCTTAAAGGGAAATATCCAAAAGTGTACTAACAAAAAATAACTACTCCCTAAATAAAACCATTATATGAATGAACAATTAATTCCAGATATTTTAAAGCCTCAGGCAAAACAATTTCTTAAATGGTCAATCATTATATTAATTATAAATATTTTAATGATTGTTATTGATCCCTACTCCACAACTACGGACCTTACGGGGCAAGTAAGTAGTGGTTGGAGCGTGAAGATAAGCGCTATTTTTACTTCAATAATTGGCATTGCTATTATTAGTTTAATACTCTCGTTAGTCATTTCTATAATTCCTTATAAAGGACTATCCTATGGTCAGAAATTTTTCTTTTATTCCTTAGTTATCTATTTTATTATACAATGTATATTTTGCTTAATTGAAGCAAAAAACTTGTGGTATGAATTTACAGTGAAATAAGAAACAAATGACAGCCACTTTTTTTGCCTCGCCCAAAGAATTTAGAAACTGGTTAGAAAAAAACCATGACAAGAAAACTGAACTCATTGTTGGTTATTATAAAGTAGCAAGCAATAAACCCAGTATAACATGGTCGCAATCGGTTGACCAAGCACTTTGCTTTGGCTGGATAGATGGTGTAAGACGAACGATTGATGACGAAAGCTATTGTATTCGTTTCACCCCAAGAAAGAGTACAAGCATTTGGAGTGCCATTAATATAAAAAAAGTAGAAGAGCTTCAGAAGCTTGGTTTAATGAAGCCTGAAGGACAAAAAGCCTTTGATTTAAGAAAAGAAGATAGATCGAAAATTTATTCGCACGAAAAAGAACCGGTTAAGCTTGAACCAGCTTATGAAAAACAATTTAAAAAAAATAAAATAGCTTGGGATTTTTTTAATGCTCAAGCACCTTCCTACAAAAAAATAATGATTTACTGGATTATGAATGCCAAGCAAGAAAAAACCAGATTTGCTCGTCTCGAAAAAACAATCACTTATAGTGAACAACAAAAACGCGTGCTATAATTTGATTGACGTTATTTAACTGGCACATTAAAAATAAAGCCAACACCAAATACATTTTCGATACTTAATTCAGGGTCTTCTTTCAGATACTTCCGAATCTTGGTGATAAACACATCTAAACTTCGTCCTAAAAAATAATCGTTTTCGCCCCATAATTCTTTTAGCATTTCTTCGCGCTTAATCACATGATTGCGATGCAAAGATAAATAGCGAAGAATATCACTTTCTTTTTCGGTAATGCGTTTGGTGCTACCAGCAATAGTTAACGATTGATTAGCAAAATCAAATGTATATTTTCCAATAGTACTAACTTCTGTTTTTACTTCACTACTGCTTTCAGGCATCCTTCTAATCACCGCTTTTATTTTCCAAAGCAATTCTTCTTCATCAAACGGCTTGGTAATGTAATCATCTGCTCCCAAACCATAGCCTTTGAGTTTATCTTCTTTTAATGATTTGGCAGTAATAAAAATAATAGGAATGTTTTTGTCTTTTAATCGTATGTCTTTAGCTAAAGTAAACCCATCCAACTTTGGCATCATTACATCCAATAAGCATAAATCAAAGGTATTATTCTGAAAAGCTTTCAGCGCCAATTCCCCATCCTTACATAACTTTACGTTAAACCCTTCCGTTTCAAGATAGTCAACCAAAAGCATTCCTAAGTTCAGATCGTCTTCAGCTAATAGTATGTTTAATTTTTCTTTATACATAACTCATTCTGCGTTACACGTAAGGTAGTCTAATAATAAATGCAGTTCCCGACTCCGCTGAAGCTCCGCCGGACGATGCCTTTCCTCTCTCGCTTTGCAATTCAATAGTTCCTCCGTGCAATTCGATAATACTTTTGATATAAGTTAATCCTAAACCAAAACCCTTCACATCATGTATATCGCCAGTTGGCACACGGAAAAATTTTTCGAAAACCTTTTTTTGATACTCCTGTTCTATTCCTATGCCATTGTCGCAAACACTAATAATCAATTCATCTTGCTTGTTAGAGGTTTGAATTAATAGTTCGGGTTCATGATTGGAATACTTTAGAGCATTGTCAATGAGATTACACAGCGCATTCGCTACATGAGTTTTATCTCCATTAATCACAACATGTTTTGCTTCCAAATGAGTAGTTACTAAACAATGCTGATGTTCAATTTGCACACTCATACATTTCAAACAATCTTGTATCAATTGATGAATATCGAGTTCTGCTTTGCGTAATGGGACTTCACCCCTTTCCAATGCGCTCATGCTCAATATTTGTTCTACTTGCAACCTCAACTTTTCATTTTCATCTAATATAATGCTTGAGTAATGCCTGATTTTCTCCTCCTGATGAATATTTGCATCCTTCATCATCATCTTGCTGGCTAAAGCAATGTTAGTTAAAGGTGTTTTAAATTCATGCGTCATGTTATTTAAAAAATCGGTGGTATGTTGCGAAATACGTTTCTCTTTGATGAGCGACATAACAGTTTGCCAAAATGTAATGAGTACAATTAAAATTAATATAACAGAACTAATAAATGGAATCCCCATTTCTGCCATAATAAATTCATCTTTCTCAGGGAAAACCAATTTGAGGTCAATGCCATTTTTTGATAAAAGGCCTTTTTTGTCGGCAGGCGCTGCTTCTGTTACACAGGCTTGATAACAACCCTGTTGATTCATCTTTAGTTCGTTTTGAAAAGTAAGGTCGTTTTTAAAAGTAGGTGTAAAAGGTTTAACCGAAAATGAATAGGCAATTTGAATGTTGTATGCCTTCATATAATAATTGAAGAGAGAATCAATTTTTCGTTTTTCGTTTACACCAACACATAGCTCTAAATTTTTAACCGTAGTGGTATCTTTAGCCAATGCATCGGCCGTTTTAGAAAGTACCATATTAGCCTTTTCGTTAAATATGTTTTCTTTAACAGTAGCTGTTTCGTATATCCAGTTTATCTGGATAATCAGCACGATAATGAGAGCCAAGGAAGATATTCCTATAAACAGATAATTTCGATTCAATTTCATTGTGTAGCTCAAAATTAGGGATTTTCCTTTATGTATTGTGGCACGTTAACAAGTCGTTAACAAGCCAATAACTAGTTGCTAACAGAATACTGGAAAAAAAATAGGTAATTTTACCGTACATTTAATTATAAGCTATGACACGATATATTTTATTCATTTGCCTTACCGCTCTTTTTTTAGTGACTTGCAAAAAGGAATCCTGCAACGCTATTAAGCCAAGTGTTGTTGCATTACCTGTGAAGAATAACAAAATCATTAATACAAAAAGGCATCCTTATTTTGAACGTTATAAAAAATATTCTAATGACTTCAGTTCTGTTTACAGCGACTATCTAAAATACAAAAACGGTGAGGGTTGTTAAAACAGATATACTTATGAAAACAATGAACCTATTTTTTATTTCTGTTATTTGTTTATTGTCACTACAATCGTGCGACAAAGCAATTGCAAATGAAAAAACAACAGATACACCTAAGGTTGATGCTAAAACTAATACAACAGAAGTTAAACCTGTTTACGATTTAAACCATGTTGTATATTCAGACACCAAAGGCATAAGCGCAGGCGGAGATATCTTCACAACGTTTGATTGTCCGGATGACTTAAACTTTCCTCCAATTAGTATAAAACATTGGGATAAGATTTCTGTTGTTAACGGAAGACTTCCAACTTACGAAGAAACACATAATGGCATGTCGATTCATCATTATGGTGGAGAAGCAAACAAGGCTGTTAAAGTTTATAATATGACTTTGCCACGTTTAGCAAGTATTTATAGTAATCGTACCAAGCAATACGAAACCGTAGTAGTTATTCAAATAGTGCAAACTGCAAAAGACACTGTTGTTGGTTATCGTTATTTAACTGGAGGCTGTGGAGGTTCATTATTTAAAAACTTCCATTTTTTAACGGTATCGGAAATACAAAAGGTAGTTGGTTGATAAACAATAAAAAAACATGAAAACAACCCCAAAACGTTATCCGAAAATAGTAGTTGGAACTTTTGTTTTAGCCTCAGTTATATTGATCATGTCTTTCATTGCTTATGATAAGAGCACAACAGAAGCTAATAATACTGTATTAGAAATCACAAGCGTTTCAATCATTGATGGCAACTATAAAATTGATACGAATATTGCTATCAATAATGGCATTAAAGAAAAATTAATTGTTACGCTAGAAGCTGAAACACTCATTGATAAAAAAACAGTAAAAGAGATTCCTGATTTTATCAAAAAATTTTTAGATGGTATTTCAACTAACCAAACATTTGACATGGCAAATCCAGATGAAGCATGGCAGGAAGGCGGCTGGGTAAATGGATTTAATAACGAAAAAAAGGCTATTGTACATGCCACCTCTTCAGTGGCAAAGCCTTTTCCACCGAGACAATTAATTTATTGTGGTATTGGAAAAAACATGGCACTCATTTCTTATTATATTGGTGGAATTAAAAAAACACAAAATAATATAATGATAAAATTCAAAAATGATAAAATTGTTGACTTATGGTTCGATCATTATTATTCTCAGTTTGGCTATTCGCTTGGCGGCAATACTAATTATATAACCACAAAAGCCGGCAT
Organism: Bacteroidota bacterium; assembly: GCA_016711805.1. Lineage (GTDB taxonomy): Bacteria > Bacteroidota > Bacteroidia > B-17B0 > Aurantibacillaceae > UBA4416. The sequence continues at coordinate 34,787 of JADJSH010000021.1, read as the reverse complement.
TATTAAATATATTAAGAATACCAATAGCGGAGGTTGTTAAATTTATGAGGATGACATTATTAATACTCGTTTTCTCTATAGTACTTTTAATAGTTGTTATTCAACCATATAATAACATCCATAATGAAAAGCCTAATACAACTTATAAACTTAATCCCGACAGAGATAAAAACAATTGGTGGCATTGTCCAGATAATTATAAAGGCTTCCCTGCTCTTAGCATTAAAAATTGGAACAAAGCGCCAGCGCTTAATAGAAGGCTTCCAACTTTTAAGGAAGCAGGAGATGGTACTTCATTAATTTATTATGAACCGAATGTATATCCTGATGCTAAAGCGTATGACATGGATTTACCAAGATTAGCATCTTTCGCTAATCCATACACGAATAAAGTGGATACGGTTATTGTTATCCAGGTTGTACAAACTGATTTAGATACTATTGTTGGCTATCGTTATTTAACAGGCGGCAATGGAACTTACAATTTCAAATCCTTTCATTTTTTAACTGATGAGGAAGTTAAGAAAGCCGTGGAAAAGAATTTTATAGAATAAATTGTCTTACTAAACTACTTTTACACCAATCAACGAAACATCATCTACTTGATCGTGCTTGTGCATCCAATCATTAAAGGTAGTGTCTAAAATCATTTTTTGCTCTGACATAGGCAATGCGCTATTTTTAATTAAAGATTCAATTAAAGGTTTGTATTTTAATTTTTTGCCTTTAGGCCCGCCAAACTGATCGGCATATCCATCGGTGCATAAATAAATAATATCGCCTGCTTGTAATTGAATGGTAACACTTGAAAATGGTGTTTCTGTTTCTAAGTATAAACCAATTGGCATTTTATCGGCTTTGACTTCGACAAGCTCAGTCACCGCATTTTCATTCTTTCTTACCAGCCATAACGGATTATTAGCGCCCGCAAACTCCAAGGTATTATCTAATTTATTCCATACGCACAAGCTCATATCCATGCCATCTTTTTGTTGTGTCCCACCTTTTTGTTCAAGGGCATGAATAATTTTAGAACGCAGTTTATTTAAAATTTGATCTGCTTTAAATATTTTATTCTCTACCACAATTTCATTTAAAAAACTGTTACCTAACATACTCATAAAACCTCCCGGCACACCGTGCCCAGTGCAATCTGCTAAACAAAAAATAGACCTATTGTTAGGTGTATTATAAGCCCAATAAAAATCACCACTTACAATATCTTTTGGTTTAAATAAAATAAAATATTCTTTCGATATTTTATTCCAAACATCTTCACCAGTTAATACGGCTTGTTGTATTCGCTTAGCGTAATTGATACTATCAATAATTTCTTTTTGTTTTTCGTCAACCAATTCCTTTTGATGAGTAATCTCTTCGTTCTTCAACTCTACCTCCATCTTTTGGTTTTCAATGATAAGATTTTGTTTTTTAGTTTTTTTGAAATTAATAAAAGCGATGGCAGCAAAAAAGCCTGTCCCAACTAATGCTAATGTTCCAAATAAAATGATGAAAGATTTTTGCTTGTTTTGTTTTTCTTTTGTCTCAATTTCAAACGTTTGCGACTTAATTTGCAACTCTTTCTTTTCAGTTTCATACTTAGCTTCGAGCTCATTTGTTTTAGACTGCATATTATTATCATTAATTGAGTCGAGTAAAAACCGGTTTTTAACCATCAACTCATGCGCTAAATCATACTTACCAAAATTGAATAAGATTTTTTCCTTTATGATCTGTAACTGATAAATTTTATTCAAGTCTTCATCCTGATCAGCAAATAAAATAGCAGAATCTATATATACTATAGCTTTCGTGTAATCTTTCTTAAAATTTAATAACTCAGCGTAATTTCCGTAACTATTCTTCTTAAAATGATAATCCAAAGAATTGGCTTTAATTAAATCCAATGCCATTGAATTATACCTAAATGCAGAATCAAATTTTTGAGATTTTATAAATTCAGTGCTTAAATTATTTAAAATAAATACAATATCAGAGTTAATACTCTCTTTTTTAGCGATATCCAAAGCACGCAAATAATATTCAATCGACTTGTCTGAGTTTCTTAAGTCGCTATATATATTTGCCAAATTTGAATAAACATTATACAGTGTTGTATTGTCTTTCTCGCTAGTAGCAATTTTTAATGCCTTTAGATAGTATATTTCAGATTTTGATAATTGATCTAATTCATAGAATAAAACTCCTAAACTGTTATACAATTTAGAGAGTCCGATATTATATTTTTCAGCTACAAAATATGGCTCAGCTTTAATAAAAGAAGAAATGGCCTCTTCATATTTCATTTTTTCGATAAAACATATTCCTAGATTAGTATAACTCCTACCAACACCAACTTTAAAATTATTGACAAGTTGAATTTTAAGTGCTTTATTATGGTATGCAATAGAACTGTCGATTGTTCCCTCATAATAAAAAGAGGATCCGATTGTATTTAAGCAATAACTTTCTAGATACTTACTATTTATTGTGATGGCATCTTTTAATGCAACTTTTGAAATCTTGATTGCTAATTTGGGGTCAATAGTAAACAATGTTCTCGCACTATCAATTTTAGCAACAATTATCAATGAATCGTTAGTGCCTTGAGCAATTACGACTTTAAACATGAGTAGCCAAAATAATATAATAGAGACTTTCATAAATTAACTATTTACCCAAACAACTTAGCAAACACATCTTCCATTTTAGAAACGGCGATTACATCGATTTTAAACTGTTTAATATCTAAGCCTTTTAGGTTATATGAAGATATGTAAATTTTTTCAAAACCTAATTTTTGTGCTTCAGAAATTCGTTGTTCAATTCTGTTTACGGGGCGAATTTCCCCAGTTAAACCAACCTCAGCAGCAAAGCAAACATTCTGCGCTATAGGCAAGTCTTCGTTACTTGATAAAACAGCACACACCAAAGCTAAATCGATTCCAGGATCTTCTACTTTTAGTCCACCAGCTATATTAATAAATACATCTTTGGCGCCTAAACGAAATCCACAACGCTTTTCAAGAACTGCTAACAACATGGATAACCGCCTTAAATCAAATCCAGTGGATGAACGTTGTGGTGTGCCATAAGCGGCAGTGCTAACTAAAGCTTGCGTTTCAATTAATAAAGGCCGATTGCCTTCCAAGGTTGCTGCAATTGCTACGCCGCTTGTTGCTTCTTGTCGATTGGTAATTAATATTTCTGATGGGTTCAATACTTCTTTTAATCCATCTCCGTTCATCTCATAAATACCCATTTCGTTGGTACTACCAAAACGATTCTTCGTAGCCCTTAATAAACGGTAAATGTGATTTCTATCTCCCTCAAATTGCAACACCGTATCCACCATGTGTTCCAATACTTTTGGGCCTGCTAAACTTCCTTCCTTGGTAATGTGACCAATCATAAAAACAGGCACATTGGTTTCTTTAGCAAAGCGTAAAAACTCAGCGGCACACTCTCGCACTTGACTCACACTTCCAGGACTACTATCAATATAACTCGTATGAATAGTTTGTATAGAATCAATAATGACTAGTTGAGGCTCTACTTTTTCTATTTGAGTGAAAATATTTTGTGTATTGGTTTCTTGCAAAATGAAGCAACTCTCTGTTGTCATCCCAATGCGTTCGGCGCGCATTTTAATTTGCTGTTCGCTTTCTTCGCCACTAACATAAAGGACTCTTAAATTTTTTAAGCGTAAAGCCAATTGCAACATTAAGGTTGATTTACCAATGCCTGGTTCTCCACCAAACAATACTAAACTACCCGGAACAACTCCTCCTCCTAAAACTCGAGCTAGCTCCTGCCCAGGAACTTGAATGCGTGGATATTCGGCAATGCCAATTTCCTGTAATAAAATGGATTGATTGGAACGATTGTTTTCGTTTTTATTTGCCGAAAATAATTGCAATCGGTCGTTTTTAGACTCTTTGTGAACGACTTCTTCTACAAGAGTATTCCACTCGCCACAGCTATTGCATTTGCCTGCCCACTTAGCCGCTTGTGCGCCACAACTCTGACAGAAATAGGATGTTTTTGTTTTTGCCACTTTATTGATTTTTATAAATCAAAATTACGGCAATTAATAGCGATTGATTGCTACAATTTGTAGCTATTTGGGTTTTAGATAAATAGAACGCGGATAATGCTGATTAAACGAATTGTTGTGATTTTAAAATTTATATTAAATTCTAACCTACATAAAAATTTAGGTTTATTCTATTCATTAGTGCGTTGCCTCCGGCATGGGCTTTCTCTGCAATCTTTTACTGCACTCCGTTACGTAAAAGGATTTTCGCTCAATCCCGAACGCAGGTCAATTGTATATATTGCGTGAGGGATAGAGGTGTAAATCCTTTTTATGAGGTACGAATAAAAAGATTGAAACCGACAGCCCGACCCACAGGGGCACGCCCATAAAAAATTAAAATAAATTCTATTTAAACTACACCAACTTCAACGTATTCTTCTTGCCAATATGTTCAAAGTTTTCTGCTATCCAAGCATCGCAGGCTTTGTAACCAAGGTCTTTTAAATACATCATGAAATCCCAGCTTGTATTCAATTTAGATGATAAATTCAAATCTCCTAATTCGTTATCGGCGCTAATGTTATGTAAATACACAGGTTTTAATTCGCCATCTAAAGTAATGCCTTTGTTAATTAGCTCTTGCTTAAATTGTATTAATCTCAATTCTAGTAATAAAGAAGAATTAAAACTCAACTCATTTACTCAATCTCTAATTTCTTCGATTTTTCCTGGAACCGTTTTTATATTTTTTGGGTTTATCTGAATCAATAAAATATCATCTGTTTCTACTGTATTATCAATTAATGGTTGAATTAATGGATTACCGCTATAACCGCCGTCCCAATAAAATTCCCCATCAATTTCCACAGCATCATACATATAAGGTAAACATGCTGAAGCTAAAATAGCTTTGGCGGTAATTTCTTCGTGACCAAAAATACGTGCTTCACAAGTTTTAACATTGGTAGCACAAACAAATAACTTTGGAGGATTTAATTTATGAAGTTCATCAAAATTAATCACCTCATTTAATATTTTCTCTAATGGATTATATTGCAAAGGATTTAATTGCTTAGGTGTAAAATTTTCGGTACTCATACTAAACAATTTATAGCTTGGAGAAAAATCCATATTACCCGGACTCATCATTTTATCAAACCAACTTGGTTGTAATGGAGATAATTTTCCAGCCTCCGATATTTTATGCCAAAATTTAACGAGTGTATGTTTCGCTAAATTCTTTCCACCTTTTTTCAATCCATAAACGGTACATACACCATTCATGGCTCCTGCGCTGGTTCCACAAACACCATCAATCTCTATACGTTCGTCGTCTAACAATCTGTCAATTACTCCCCATGTATAAGCGCCATGCGCTCCCCCACCCTGCAAAGCAAGGTCAATCTTTTTAGTTTTTGCCATATATAATTGATAATGTAAATTCTTTTGTCAAACTTACTAAAAATTTATACGCAGTAATTGTAATTAAGTTGTAGGAAAGTTGAATTTTTATTTAAAATATTTTTTTTAACCACATAGACACATTGTAGTAATAAATAACAAAAGTTTGAGATAGAAGCTTCGCTTTTCACATAAAAAACTATGTGTAAAAATTTATTTCTATGAAAGACTATAAACTAAAAACAATCTATGTTTCTATGTGGTTAAATAAAACTACTATCCACAATCGGGAAGATTTTATGTTAAGTGATTTCTAGTACTCAATATCTAAATCGAACCGTTTCTTGAACTCTAATAAAGCAGGGTTTTTTTCAGCCATCAATTTAAATTTATCAGCGGGTTTGTATGCTTTTAGTTCGCCAACAATTTCTGAAACTTTAATTTCCAATTGCATTTGCTTGTTACTGACTAATTTTCGCAATTCGTCCAACATATCTTGCTTGATATTAACCAACATTTCTTTTTGAACCTCATTATTTAATTCAATAACAATGGTTTTATCTTGGAAACTAATCTTACTAGAGGTTAAAGTAGCATACAATTGTTTATTACCACTTTTACTTTTTTCTTCGGCATATTGTTTAACAGCATCTAAAGCCCTTTCACTGGTTAATTCAACATCTATCGTTACCGCCTCTTCTGCCACAATCGTTGCATCAACAGCCAATGCTTGATTGCGTTGTGCATTATCTTGTAATAAAAATTGTGATTTAATTTTTAGTTCAGAAAACCCTACAACGGGCTTAGCACTTGTTTGAACAGTTGGTGTTGCTGTAAATTTAGCTACTGGTAGAGATTGTTCTATAGCTTTGGGTTGAGCAGATTGAATTTCAAAACCCGAGTTTAACTCATTTTTTTTTTCCGCATCTTGCGGTGCGGCATTTAAATAACTGATTTGCATCAAAGCCATTTCTACCTGCAATCGTTGATTTTTGGCAGATTTGTAATGAATGTCGCATTTATTTATTACCGCCAAAGACTTTAACAAAAATGGCGTAGGACACAATTGAGCTTGTTCTGAAAAACGTTTTTTTAAGGCTTCACTTACTTCTAATAACTGAACCGTGTATTGATCTTTACTAACTAATAAATTTCTTAAGTGCTCGCCAAAACCAATAATAAAATTATGTCCGTCAAATCCTTTCTTCAAAATTTCATCAAAGGTTACCATTACCTCTGGTAAACGTCCATTTAAAGACGCATCAGTTAGTTTAAAATAATATTCGTAATCAAGTACATGTAAATTTTCTACAACAGATTTATAGGTTAAATGATTCCCCGTAAAGGTTACCATTTGATCAAATATAGAACAAGCATCACGTAAACCACCATCTGCTTTTTGAGAAATGATTTGTAAAGCCTCAGGCTCAAAAGTAATGTTCTCTGTATTTGCAATATACTCTAATTGTTCAGTAATATCTTCCGCCTTAATACGATTAAAACTAAATACTTGGCAACGAGATAAAATGGTTGGAATAATTTTATGTTTCTCAGTAGTTGCCAAAATAAATTTAGCATGTTTTGGTGGCTCTTCTAATGTTTTTAAAAAGGCATTAAAAGCCGCATTCGACAACATGTGAACCTCATCAATTACATATACCTTATAATCTCCTAACTGTGGCGCAAAACGCACTTGATCTACTAAATTTCTAATATCCTCAACTGAGTTATTAGAAGCAGCATCTAATTCGTAAACATTTAATGAAGCGCCCGAATTAAAAGATAAACAAGATTCGCAAGCATCGCAAGCTTCTCCATCTGCCGTTAAATTAGTACAGTTAATGGTTTTAGCGAAAATACGGGCACAGGTTGTTTTACCTACACCACGAGGGCCACAGAATAAATAAGCCTGCGCTATCTTTCCGTTTTTAATAGCTTGTTTTAAAGTATTGGTAATATGGCTCTGCCCAACTACTGTATTAAAGTGTTGGGGGCGATACTTTCGGGCCGATACTATAAAATCATCCATGTTATTGAGGTAAATTTACTGTTTATATCGCCATAAAAAAGGTTAAATTATTAACTGTTTGTGAATAAGTATATATATTTGATTTAATCAAAACGACCTCCTTTCTTGAAAAACAAGTGTTGTATATTACTTATTTCGATAATTATTTTATCATTTCAAGGATTTTCCCAAAACGTTATTAAAGGGATTATTACGCAGCCAGATAGTACTACGCCAATCCCTTTTGTTTATGTGATTAACTCCACAACAGGACATGGGCAAATGAGCGATGGAAATGGTAAATTTTCGATTATTGCCAATGATAGAGATTCGATTATTTTTTCGTTTGTAGGATATATTCGCCTTAAAATCCCAGCCTCTAAACTTTATAAGGGGTTTAAAGAAACCAAAGTGGTGATGATAGAAACTGCCTATAAGCTCAATCAAGTTGTGGTGAGCGATTTTAAATTAAAACCTTACGAAAAGGATTATATGAAACGAGTCATTCAGGGATCAAAACAAAATGTGGTTAATGCGATGGAAAGCCCTATCTCAGCGTTATACATGCAATTTAGTCAGAAGGGAAAAGAGCAACGTAAATTAGCCGCAATTTTTGAAAACATATTTATAGAGGAAGCCGTCGCTAAAAAATTTAATGCTGAAGTGTTACGAAAATTAACAGGAGATGAAACTATTGATTTTGAAAAGTTCAGAAAATACTGCTACTATTTAAGTAACGATTACATTATCAACCACGATGGTTACGATTTATACTACCGTGTAATGGATTGTTACTACCGTTGGAAAGATGAGAAAAGGTAATTAGAATTTATTTAAAAGATGATTTATCTATTTTCTTTTTCCTTAACGAAAAAGAAACAAAAAGTCAAGGCAATTCGCCAACCTCCATTTGCCCCGCCTAAACTTCCCAGAATGGCGGTTCGCTCCGAATTGCCAAAACCAGCCGCACTATTACCAACGTATGATAAACGCAACAGTGCCTGTTAGATCTTTCTTAAATTATTTTCTCAATTGCTTTTGGCAAATACTCAAACTCTAGTTTTCTGATTTTTGCAGCTAATGTTTCAGCTGTATCGATTTGATTCACATCACATTTTGCTTGTAAAATAATTTCACCTTTATCATACTCTTCATTTACATAATGAATCGTAATTCCACTTTCTGATTCTTTATTTTCTACAACTGCTTTATGTACATTTATACCATACATTCCTTTTCCGCCATATTTTGGCAATAATGAAGGATGAATATTGATAATCTGATTAGGGAAAGCTTTAATAAATGCTTCTGGAATTTTCAATAAAAAACCAGCCAAAACAATAATATCAATTTTTTCTGTTTGTAAAAATTCAATGATTTGAGAAGTGTACTCTTGCAATGCGGTTTTACTAATTATTTGTACATTTTTTTTATACTTCTCTGCTCTAGCAACCACACCAGCCGTATCTGAATTAGTAACCACCAATTTTATTTTAACTCTTTTGTCATTATTAAAATAGTTAAATAAATTTTCAGCATTGGTTCCTTCTCCGGAGGCAAATATGGCTACATTCTTCATTGGCACGAAAATACAATTTTATCCAAACAAAAACGCCGCTAATTTCTTAACGGCGTTTTAATTTTTATAATTAAAGTCTAGTTCTCTTTTTTCAACAAAGTAACGTGGCCTACATAAGGATGACTATTTCCTTGGGTATCATTTACAAGCATTTTGTAAGTATAAACACCTTGTTCTGCAATTTTAGAACCACCCTTTACCGTTCCATCCCAGCCTTTGCGGAAGCTATTACTTGTAAAGATGTTTTCGCCCCATCTGTCAAAGATATCTAAACGATAATTTTCTTCGTCGATACCAACTCCGAGAGGCTGGAACATATCATTTAATCCGTTACCATCCGGTGTAAATGCATTTGGAATGTACAATGCGAAATCAGGTTTAATTTCTACTGTTACCATTGCCGTATCTTTACATCCATAGACTGATGTTGCAATTAAATGAACATTGTAATTTCCTACAACATTATAATAATGACTTGGATTAGTAATTATTGAGTTGTTAGAATTTCCAGTAGCATTCACATCACCAAAATCCCAGAAATAATTTATTGCACCTTGAGATGTATTAATAAAATTAATATTTGGATCTAAGATGCTAGTGGATTGTGGCTCAGCATAGAAAGATGCAATTGGTTGTTTATGAATCACAATGTAATTATGTTTCGTTGAATCATTAAAACAACCAGTAACTGTATTTGTAATAATAACTGTCACATCTAATGAATCAGCTGTTCCATATGTATATGAAATAGGATTTGTTGTTCCCATAACATCTTTTCCATCGTTAATCCATTCATATGTGTAGTTTCCTATTGCACCTGGTATAGCTGTAAAACTAATCGTTGCAGGCGCACAAGCTACTGTTGTACTCGCTACAAAATTAACTGTAGGTAACGGATTAGTTACTACAGTAAATACTGCGGTAGCTGGTGCTGGACAACCATCATTAACTGTTACTGTATAGTTTACAGATGTAGAAACTGTAGGAGCACTTCCTGTAACACCTAAAGTATTTGTTGTTACACCAGTTGGAGTCCAAGAATATGAATATGGGCCTCCGTTTCCTGGGCTGGTAATTGTTGGCGACAAGAATGTTCCATAACCATGACAAATAGGATTAATAGCACTTGAAGCAATCGATAACGATGGCGTTACAGTGATATTAATATTTTGAGCATTTGGAGAACAACCATTAGCATCACTTACTGTAACTGCAAACGCAGATGATGTTGTTAAAGTTACCGTATGTGGTCCGCCACCAACAAATGGTGTAGGTGTCCACGTGTAACTATAAGGAGGCGTTCCACCATTTCCAAAGGCAGCAAGCTGAGTTGTTTGATTATAACAAATTGTTGTATTAGGTGTTGGCACCAATGTTAAGATTGGTGTCGGTGGCACAACTACTGGCATTGATGTAGAACAACCATAACTATCAGTAAGAGTTGCCGTGTAGGCTCCTGACGCAACGCCACCTGCTACACTTTGCGTTAATGCAGAAGATGTTGATGTTTGCGAAATTGGATTAGACCAAGTAACTGTATATGGTGCAGTTCCTGAAGCGTAATTCACTGCAATCGTTCCATCCGAATATCCAAAACAATTAGGTCTAGTCGTTACAAATCCTGTAATTGTTGGAACTGGTGGATTAGCCACAGTAACTGTTTGTGTTAATAAACATCCATTTGAATCAGTAATAGTAGCAGTCCATGTTCCAGGAGCCATATTTGTAGGTGTTAATCCTGTATAAGCAGGGGCTGTATTCCAGTTAACAGTATAACTTGGTGTACCGCCACCAACTGTAACTGTAGCCGAACCATTTGCATTACCACAAGTTGCTGGCAATGAGTTGGCGCTTGAAGTTAAAGCAGATGGCTCTGTGATATTAAAGTTAGAAGATATAGCGCAATTATTATTATCTGTAACTGTAAATGTATAAGGACCAGCTGGTATTCCACTTGCGTTACCGCTATTTCCAGGTTGAGATGGGGTCCATGAATAAGTATATCCGGGAGTTCCACCTTGAACCGTTGTAGAAATTTGTCCGTTACTACCACCAAAACAAGAAATATTAGTTGTGCTAGATGCTGCTAGCACTAAAGCTTGTGGTTGCGAAATAATGACAGAAGAAGAAGCCACACATCCATTTGCGTCAGTAATATTTCCAGTATATGTATTAGCTGGAACATTTGTAAGTACTGAGTTTGTTTGAATTGATGGAGGCCATGAATAAAAATACGGAGCAGTTCCACCATTTACTAAAATAGTAGCGCCACCATCACTTAATCCAAAACAACTAACGTTTGTGAAGCTACCTATCGCACTCACAAATGTAGCTGGCTGAGAAATATCAACTGAAGCTGTACCAACACAACCTGCTGCATCTGTGACAGTAATATTATGAATTCCCGCACCAAAATTAGAAGTTAAAGTTGTTGTATTAGCTGTAGCTTGAGTTCCAGACCATGAAATCGTATAATTAGGAACACCGCCTGCTATAGTTGCAGATGCTCCACCATTTAATAAACCAAAACAAGTAACATTGGTTTGACTAGTAATAGCTACTACTGGTCCTGAAACGTCATTTACTAAACCACTTGCATTAGCAGTACATCCATTTGCATCCGTTACTACAAAGTTATAAGCACCAGCTGGTATATTATTATTACATAGTACAGTTGGCGTACCAGGTCCACTCCATAAGTAAGTTAATAATCCTGTACCTCCGTTAACTGTAGCACAAGCACTACCGTTTGGCTGACCACAATTTGAATTAGTAGCCGATACAGCTGCCGTTAATAATGCTGGTTGAGCTAAGGTAAATGTTAACGAGGTTGAACAGATGTTATTATAAGTAATAGTTACTGTTTGATTTCCTGCACATAAAGTATTCACAGAGTTACCTCCTTGTAGACCTGGTTGCCACAAGAATGTAGGGATACCAGTACCGCCACTTGTTGTGACAATACCTGTACCATCACAAATTCCATTACATAAAGGATCAGTTGTTGTTAATGTAGTAGCTAAAGGTGCTGGCTCAATAATCGTTGTGTTTGTTGTTGCAGTACAACCTTGAGCATCTGTTACTGTCACAGAATAAGTACCTGCTGGTAAAGTATTAGCATTTGAACTATTTCCATTTGCTGCTGCTGCACCAGTCCATGTATAAGTATATGGTACTGTCCCTCCACCTGGAGTTACTACGGCAAAACCGTTGGTTCCACCATTACAAGTTACACTTCCAGTTGAAGAAATGTTTGCTGTTAACAATGTTGGTTCTGTAATGATAACTTGAGCTGTTGCAGTACAAGAGTTTTGATCTGTTGCAACCATCGTATATGTTCCTACACATAAGCTTAAAGCTGTTTGAGAGAATATTGGACTTGCTCCGCCAAACCAAGCATAATCAACAGGGCCAATATTATTTGTAGTGGTTGCAATAGCTGTTCCATTACATGCATTAAAACAAGATACGTTTGTTGATGTAATGCTCGATGCCATTGCAGGAGGATTAACCAAGGTCATACTATTTGTTGCAGTACAATTATTAGCATCTGTAACTGTGACAGCATAACCACCAGCCAACAATGGACTTGAAGTAGCTGAAAGACCTCCACCACCTGACCAAGAAAAAGAATATCCTAAAGGGCCTGGCGTACCACCAAAACCAGCTGCAATACCAAAACCATTTGATGCTCCAAAACATTTTGGATCAGTTGGTAGTATAGTTACCGATAATTGTGTAGGCTCAGTAATATTTACACTCATAGAGGCCACGCATCCTGCTTGATCGGTTACTGATACTGTATAAATTTGAGCACATAAGTTAGTTCCAATAGGACTTACAAGACCGTTACTCCACGAATAAACGTAGGGACCTGGCTCTCCACCTGTTACACTTGTGGTAACAACACCATCACATAACCCAAAACAACTTACGTTAGTTTGGCTAGCTACCGTCATTACTGGGCCAGCAATATTAGGAATTGTTACTGCTAAAGTTTGTACACAAAGATTGGCATCGGTCACTTCAATTGTATAGGTATTTGCAGCTACTCCTGTTTGAATTGCTGTTGTTGATCCTGCACTCCAAGAATAAGTGTAAGCACCTGATGCTCCACCTGTTGCTGTTACCGTAGCCGATCCATTTGGTTGGTTACAGTTTGCAGATGTTACTGTTGATGTTAAAGCAATTGGTGTTGGTTCTGTTACCGTAATACTTTGCGTAATAGAACATCCATTAGCATCCGTTACAATACAAGAATAATCATTTACAGCAACATTAGGCACTGTAGATAAAGTACTAGCTAAAGTTGGCCATAAATAAGTGTATGGAGCTGTTCCACCTGTTCCCGCAGCAGTAACCGTACCTGTTGCCGTGCCAAAACATTTCACGTTATTAGAGTTCATAATAACTGTTAGTGTTGTAGGCTGTGTTACTGTTGCACTTGCTGAAGCTTTACATCCATAGAAATCTGTTATTTCGCAAGTATAAGTTCCAGGCGCGAGATTAGTTGCTGTTGAATTTGTTTGGCCTCCTGGAGTCCAAGAATAAGTATAAGGCGCTGCTCCTCCAATTGGATTTGCGGTCAACGCTCCGTCATTAGCGCCATTACAAGTAATATTTGAAATAGCCGTAATCGAAGCCGTTCCGCCTGGCGTTAAACCAACAACTGGCTGAGTTGTAATAGAACAGCCATTTGCATCGGTTGTTGTCACTGTATAAGTACCTGCTACAACACCGTTCAATGACGGTCCAGCGCCACCAGCTGACCAAGTATAAGTGTATATTGGCGTGCCTCCAGAAACCGTAGTTGTAATAATACCATTAGCGGCAGTACAGTTTGCATTTTGTGTAGCAACTTGAATTGCTAAAGGTGCTGGCTCTATTACTTGAACAGTTTGTGTGGCTGTACAGTTATTTGCATCTCTAATTGTTACAATATAACTACCTGCACCCACTGCTGTATAAGAAGATGCTGTTTGAGGAGAGCCTCCATTTAAACTATAAGAATAAGCTGGCGTTCCTCCACCTCCAACAATATTAACTGTACCGGTTGCAGTTCCAAAACATAAAGCTGGAACTGATGTTACAGTTAATGTTAAAGGAGTTGGCTCACCAACAACTGCTGTTGAAGTTACAGTACAACCAGCAATGTCTTGGGTAATATACGTATATGTTCCTGCTGTTAAGCCAGTGAAAGTACCTGAACCACTTGTTTGAAAAGGAGCCGTTAATGTATAAGTAAATGGAGCTCCACTTCCTCCAGCTCCAGCTGCAGTAAATCCTCCGTTATTTCCACCAAAACAACTAGTATTTGTTGTTGTAATAACTGCAGCAGTTGGTGTACCGTTATTTAACACGTTGTAATTAATCGTTAATACACATGAGTTTGCATCTTGAATAGTTAATGTATGAGTGCCAGCAATTAGTCCTGTTGTCGTAGTTCCAGTAACAAAAGCACCACCATCAAATGAATATTGATAAGCAGGATCTCCGCCCGTAACACCAGTTACAGTAGCAGTTCCGTTTGCACTTCCACAACTTGCATTGCTTGTTGCTACAGTTGCCGTTACAGGTCCTGCGGTAGTTCCAATAACAAATGTTGTATTAAACGTACATAAATTAGCGTCGCTTACTGCAACTGTGTGAGTTCCTGCTCCTAAACCAGCAGTTAAACTTCCTGTTGCAACTCCATCCACACTATATGAATAAGCAGCTGTTCCACCAGTTACTCCTGTGACGTTATATGTACCATTACATAAACCACATCCCGCTAAAGTAGTTGTTCCAGTTATTGCGGTTGGACCTGGGATATTAGTTACAGCAACAGTAGTTGTTAAAATACAACCTTTAAAGTCTGTTACATCTAACGTATATGTACCTGCTGATGCTCCACTTAATACTGCTGTAATACCGCCATTACTCCAATTGTAGGTATAAGCTGGTGTACCGCCTGCAACCGTAACTGTTCCTGAACCATTGGCATTACCACAAGTTGCTGGTGTTAAGGTTGATGTTAAGGTTAATGATGTTGGTTGTGTAACTGTTACACCCTGTGTAATTGTACAACCATTCGCATCTGTTTGAGTTACTGAATAAGTACCTGCAGCAACGTTACTTACTGTTGCATTTGTATTTGAAGCTAATGCTGGCCATAAATACGTATATGGTGCAATCCCTCCAGATCCAGATGCAGAAACTGTTCCTGTTGCCGAACCAAAGCAACTAGCTGGTAAAGACGTTACCGTTAATGTTAATGGTGTCGGTTCTGTTAACGTAACAGAAGCCGTTGTTGTACAACCTGTATTATCTCCAATTGTTACATTATAAGAGCCAGCTGGTAATCCTGTGAACACACCAGATGTATTAGATTGTGCAGGAGCCGTTAATGTATAAGTGAAAGGTGCTATTCCAGTTAAAGCTGCAACCGTAAAACTACCTGTGCTTCCTCCAAAACAATTAATATTTATAGAGTTAGTTACTGATGCGGTTGGTAACGGATTGTTTCCAACAGTGAAGTTAATAGTTAAAACACAAGAATTTATGTCTGTAACCGTTAATGTATGAGTTCCAGGCGCTAAGCCCGTAATAGTTGTTCCTGCACCAAAAGCTCCTCCATTAAATGAGTATTGATAAGCAGGAGATCCGCCTGTTACTCCCGTAACTGTCGCTGTTCCGTTTGCACTTCCACAATTTGCATTTGTTGTAGCTACCGTTGCCGAAGTTGGTCCGTTTGCAGTATTGATATTGAATGTTGTACTGAATGTGCAGAAGTTAGCGTCCATTACCATTATGGTATGAGTACCAGCACCTAAACCTGATGTTAAGCTTGGAGTTGATACTCCATCAACACTGTAAGAATAAGCAGCTGTCCCTCCTGTTACTCCTGTGACGTTATGTGTTCCATTTGATAATCCACATCCTGTTAATGTAGTAGTTCCTGTTAAAGCCGTTGGGCCTGGGATATTAGTTATTGTTAATGTTCTAGTTAAAACACAACCTTTAAAGTCTGTTACATCTAACGTGTAAGTTCCTGCTGATGCTCCGCTCAATACTGCTGTAATTCCACCATTACTCCAGTTATAAGTGTATGCTGGTGTACCGCCTGCAACCGTAACTGTTCCTGAACCATTGGCATTACCGCAAGTTGCTGGCGTTAAAGTTGATGTTAAAGTTAAAGATGTTGGTTGTGTTACCGTTACACCTTGTGTAATTGTGCAACCATTTGCATCTGTTTGAGTTACTGAATAAGTACCCGCTGCAACGTTACTAACCGTTGCGTTTGTATTTGAAGCTAATGCTGGCCATAAATAAGTATATGGTGCAACACCTCCTGATCCTGAAGCAGAAACTGTTCCTGTTGCCGAACCAAAACAACTAGCTGGCAATGCAGTTACAGTTAAGGTCAATGGTGTAGGTTGAGTTAATGTAACAGAAGCCGTTGCTGTACAACCTAAATTATCACTAACAATCATGTTATATGTACCTGCTGGTAAACCTGTGAAATTTCCTGTAGTATTTGTTAAAGTAGGTGCTGTTAAAGTGTAAGTAAATGGTGCTGTTCCACCAGCTGCAGTTATTGTTACACTTCCTGTTGATGCACCATTACATAATACATCTAACGAACTAGTTACTGATGCTGTTGGTCCACTATTATTAAATTCAGTATATGTAATAGCTAAAGTACAAGAATTCACATCTCTAATTATTACTGAATGAGTTCCCGCTGCTAAACCTGAAGTTGTTGCTCCTAATCCGAAAGCGCCGCCATCAAATGAATATTGATAAGGTCCTACGCCACCAGTAACACCAGTAATTGTAGCTGTACCATTAGCAGCTCCGCAACTAGCGTTTGTTGTAACCACTGTCGCTGTTGTTGGGCCGTTTGCTGTATTGATATTAAATGTTGTACTAAATGTACATCCATTTGCATCTCTTACTAAAATTGTGTGAGTACCTGCTGCTAAACCAGCTGTTAAACTTGGCGTTCCAACTCCATCAACACTATATGTGTATGCTGCTGTTCCACCGGTTACTCCTGTTACATTGTGTGTTCCGTTTAATAATCCGCAACCTGCTAAAGTAGTTGTCCCTGTAATAGCAGTTGGTCCTGGTATATTAGTCACGTTAACTGTATTTGAAATCACACAACCATTTAAATCTTGAGCTGTAATTGTATAAATCCCAGAAGATACTGCTGTTAATACATTCGTCAATCCTCCATTACTCCAGTTGTAAGTATATCCTGGTGTACCGCCACCAACAGTAACTGTTCCCGAACCATTAGCGTTGCCACAAGTTGCTGGCGTTAAAGTTGATGTTAAGGTTAATGATGTTGGTTGTGTTACCGTTACAGTTCTTGTTATTGTACACAAATTTGCATCTGTAATTACAACTGAATAAGTTCCTGCCGCTGCACCACCTGTAGTAGCTGTTGTACTAGCTCCTAATGCTGGCCATGAATATGTATATGGAGCTGTTCCTCCTGCTCCACCTGCCGATACAGTTCCTGTTGAATTACCAAAACAATTTACTGGTATCATCGATACAGTTCCTGTTAATGGTGTTGGCTGAGCAATAACTGCGGTTACTGTTGCTGTACAACCAACATTATCTCTTACAGTAACACTATAAGTTCCTGCTACTAAGCCTGTGAAATTTCCTGTTGTATTTGTTTGTGTTGGTGTTGTTAATGTATAAGTAAATGGCGCGGTTCCTCCTGCTGGTGCTACCGATAAACTTCCTGTAGCTGCTCCGTTACATAATACATTTAATGAGTTTGTAACTGCTACTGTTGGAGGAGGGTTATTATTGACAACATAGGTTAATGTTAATGTACATGAGTTTACATCTCGCACTGTTACTGTATGTGTACCTGCTGTTAATCCTGTGGCTGTTGTTCCTGTGCCAAAAGCTCCTCCATCAAATGAGAAACTGTAGGTTGGCGTGCCACCCACTACTCCCGAAACTGTTGAGGTTCCGTTAGCTAATCCACAATTTGAATTGGTTGTATTGACTACAAACGTTGATGGACCGTTTGCTGTTCCAATGGCAAACGTAGTACTAAAAGTACAACCATTAGCATCTCTTACTAAAATTGTATGTGTCCCCGCTGCTAAACCAGTTGTTAAACTTGCAGTTCCAACTCCATCTACACTGTATGTGTATGCTGCCGTTCCACCAGTTACTCCAGTTACATTATAAGTACCATTATTTGTATTACAACTTGCTTGAGTTGTTGTTCCTGCAATAGCGGTAGGGCCTGGTATGTTAGTGATACTAACCGTTCTTGTCAACACACAACCATTATTATCCGTTATAGTTACAGTATGAGTACCAGCAGCAGCCGCTGTTAATGTAGCTGTCGTTCCTCCATTACTCCAATTATATAAATATGGAGTTGTACCACCGCCAACGGTTACTGTTCCTGAACCATTTGCGTTACCACAAGTTGCAGCTGTTAATGTTGACGTTAAAGTTAATGACGTTGGTTGAGTTACCGTTACTGTTCTTGTAATTGTACACAAATTTGCATCTGTTATAATAACAGAATAAGTTCCTGCTGCTGCGCCACCAGTAGTTGCTGATGTACTAGCTCCTAATGCAGGCCATGAATATGTATATGGAGAAGTTCCTCCTGCTCCACCTGCCGATACAGTTCCTGTTGAATTACCAAAACAGTTTACTGGTATCATCGATACAGTTCCTGTTAATGGTGTTGGTTGAGCAATAACTGCGGTTACAGTCGCTGTACAACCAACATTATCTCTTACAGTAACACTATAAGTTCCTGCTACTAAACCTGTGAAATTTCCTGTTGTATTTGTTTGTGTTGGTGTTGTTAATGTATAAGTAAATGGCGCGGTTCCTCCTGCTGGTGCTACCGATAAACTTCCTGTAGCTGCTCCGTTACATAATACATTTAATGAGTTTGTAACAGATACGGTTGGAGGAGGGTTATTATTTACAACATACGTTAATGTTAATGTACATGAGTTTACATCTCGCACTGTTACTGTATGTGTACCTGCTGTTAATCCTGTGGCTGTTGTTCCTGTTCCAAAAGCTCCTCCATCAAATGAGAAACTGTAGGTTGGTGTTCCATCCACTACTCCCGAAACTGTTGAGGTTCCGTTAGCTAATCCACAATTTGAATTCGTTGTATTTACTACAAAGGTTGATGGGCCGTTAGAAGTCGGGATGGTGAAAGTTCTTGTAAAAGTACAACCATTGGCATCTCTTACTAAAATTGTATGTGTACCAGCTGCTAAACCAGTTGTTAGACTTCCAGTAGAAACGCCATTTACACTATATGTATATGCAGCGGTTCCACCCGTTACTCCTGTTACGTTAAAAGTACCATTGTTTGTATTACAGCTTGCTTGTGTTGTTGTACCAGCAATAGCGGTAGGACCAGGTATGTTAGTAATTGTTACTGTTCTTGTAAATAAACAACCATTAGCATCTCTTACCGTTATTGAATATGTTCCAGGTGCCTGACCCGTAACCGGTGATGTTGCTGTAAAAGCACCTCCGTTTATAGCATAAGTGTATGGCGCTGTTCCTCCTGTTGGAGTACCAAATGTATAACTACCATTATTAAGACTACAAGTTGCGTTAGTTGTTGTTGTTGTTATAGCTGTTGGGCCAGGCGTCATGGTTAATGTTGCCGACACTGTAAAGGTACAACCAAAGTTATTGGTGAGAGTTATCACAGGTGTTCCTGCTCCCAAGCCAGTAACCGTTTGTCCCGCAATAGCACCAAGGCTGCTTGCAAAACTCGAAATGGTTTGACCT
This sequence comes from Bacteroidota bacterium, assembly GCA_016711805.1. Classification (GTDB taxonomy): domain Bacteria; phylum Bacteroidota; class Bacteroidia; order B-17B0; family Aurantibacillaceae; genus UBA4416. Next base: position 14,963 of record JADJSH010000021.1, on the reverse strand, counting down.
CCGGGAGATGTATTATTAATAACTATAATGCCATTATTATTACCACAACTTGGATTTGTGAAAGACAAGGTTGCAGCTGGAACTGGGTTTTCGATTACCGTTATAACAGCTACATCTGGCGGACAAGAGCCTGTGCCTGGAACTGTATATGTGTAATTTCCTGCAGCTAAAGTTACAGGATTAAATGTTCCTAAATGACCTCCAGCTAATGCTGATGGACCAGTCCAAGCTCCTGTTGTAGAAGTTCCAGCTCCTAATAATGGAAATAAATTTGATGTTGCTCCGTTACCGCAAACCGTTAATGTATTATTAACCCCTGCATAAGGACCAGGTGTTACCGTTACACATCTTACCGTTGTATAACTACATCCAAAATTATCGACCGCTGTTAACGTATAACAGTGAGTGCCAGTAGCTGTTGGAGTAATAACTGCATTGTTACCTGCTGTTGAAGTAATGTTTGCTCCTGACCAAGTTTGTGAAACGATAGTTGGTGTAAATGATTGAGATGGAGGAATTGCTACGTTAAAGTTTACGTCCCAGTTAAAAATATAACCATCATCTAGTGTGGCGTTATCCGTAACTACTAATGTCCAAGCTCCATTTAAAGGGCAACCAATTAATCCAGCTAAACTTTGTGATGGTGAGTAAGTTCCAGCGGCAATAGATGCTTGTGCGGGGGTGCCAGAAGTCACAGTTGGTCCGTTTATCATTAATGCAGCACCACTCATTGCAAAACAATAATTAAATCCAGTACCAGGTCCACTAGTAACGTCGTCGATTGGATTTCCTAAATAGGTACCACCTCCACCAATATCGTCTTTTAACGTAACCTCTTGTCCATTTGGACATCTAATAACAATATCTAAATCATCCAAAAAGGAATGTTCTAAACTCATACATATATTTGATATATCTGCTGCAGATGTTATTGTAGCAGCGGAACCATAACAATCTACAGTAATTCCAGAAGTATAAGAAACTCCAGAACCATCTGGTAAATATGTCACTCCACTAATTGGCGGAGTACAGTTAGCAATAAATGGAGTTGGTGTAACCGATCCAATTAAAGTGGCGCTTTGTCCTAAACAAATACTAGTAGTACTAGTTGTTGTAGCAGAAAAAGAAGGGGTAGTTGATACTTGAACAATTTGATTAATTTTATTTTGGTTAGTACATCCAGCTGCTGTAGCATTTAGATTAACCACATAAACACCAGGCGCTGTATAAGTTGTAGAGGCTGAAGCTCCAGCTCCCGTTTGCCCATTATCAAAATTCCAACTATAACTTGGTACTCCTGCAGTAAAGGTAGCTGTACCGTTAAAGGTAACCGTTTGACCTTGACAAACTTTTATAATACCTCCAACTGGGGCAGGCGAAGAACTACTAAACACCGAGTTGATCGTTTGGCAAGGTGTAGTACAAGACAATGTTGCTGCCCAACCTGATCTAACGCCTGATCCATCTGAATGCCATACAAACGTTAAACAGCCAGTAGGATTACCAGTAGTTGCCTGAACTACAAGTGCACCAAGCGTTCCAGTCATAGTTCCTAACGATGGCGCGCCTGTAGTATTTCCATCATAGATATACAAGAAATCCCAACCGTTTTCACTGACAAAAGAAGGGAAATTTACAACAACCTTCGAACTCTGCCAGTGATGGACAAATAGTCACCGTGAAATCTTGGCTATTCGCATAATTCCCTGCACCACCAGGATCTAAGAATGTTCCCGTACAAGAAGTAATGTTAGTACCATTCATCGTGAAGGTTTGAGCAACAGATGTTAGAATAATGAATGAAAATAATAGTGTTAAAAGATGTTTCATGTTATAGTGTGGTATAAATTTTATTAGTGAATTAAAAATCGCCAAAATAAATAATGCTATTTACTTAAATGTTTGAGGTTTAATAATGATTAAATAATCGGTATTATCAACACGATAAATCTCTGTTTTAGTTGAAGAAAAGAAAAGCTATATTTTAAGGGATTAAAATTAAGGGATCAAATACCACATCTCTTGATAAATTTGGATTATACTTATTCAATAGGGGATTGTAGACAACTTAACGTATACTTCTTTTTCATGTATAGGAACTTCCATCACTTTAGTTCTCTTCTCAATAATGTCGTTATAAAACGCTAATCTAGCCGGGTCATTTTGCTAAAACCTCCTCCGTTTTATCACTCAGAACTTCTTGTATTTTAGCATTAACTTGTTGAGCATTTGCATCGCTAATGTTTGCTAAAGCAACTAATGCGAATGTTAAAAAAAAACAAAAAAGATGTTTCATACTGATAAATGGGTTTAGAATATCTGATAAAAGTAGTTTAATCAATACTAATTTAACAATTTTTCAATAACTAGATAGATACTTTCACTCGATGGAATGACAAAAAAAGTACAATTTTCAAAATCTAAAAAAATGGGCTGATTTATTAGTTAAACAGAAATACCTATGATACATACGTCATCCACTTGCTCATGATTAGCTTTCCAGCTATCAAACGCTTTTTCCAAAGCCTGTTTTTGCTCATTTAATGTTAGACGTGTTGTTGATAGCAGCAATTCCTCTAACTGCCTGTATTTGAACTTTTTACCCTTTGGCCCACCAAACTGATCAGCATAACCGTCTGTAAATAAAAACAATCGATCTCCTTTATGCAGAGTCAGTTGATGCGTTTTAAAGTCTTTTCTGTCTTCAAATTTGCCTACAGGCTGTTTATCGGCTTTTATTTCCTCCAAAATTTGAGAATCTTTTTTGATAATCCAAATAGGATTATTGGCACCACTCCATTGAATATGAACTAAATTATTATCAGCAGAAGCAGAAGTATCACTCTTAATTTTCAGTAAAGAAATATCCATTCCGTCTTTCAATTCGTTCTCACTTTTTTCAAAGGTTTCCTCCACCAATTCGGACAATTTATCTAAAATTTTACCAGTATCATGAATACTAAATTCTTTGACACATCTGTTTAAACCATTGTTTCCCACAACACTTACCAAAGCTCCTGGAACCCCATGTCCCGTACAATCTACCGCAGCAATATATACTTCGTTTTCAGTTGATTTTGTTGATGGATTATTATGTATCCAATAAAAATCGCCACTAACAATGTCCTTTGGTTTAAATAAAATAAAACAATCAACATGTAAATCGCTGATCACTTTTTCGGAAGGCAATAAGGCGTTTTGAATGTACTTTGCATAATTAATTGAATCTAAAATCTCTTTGTTTTTATGCTCAACCAATTCTTTTTGTTTAGAAATAATATCGTTTGCTTTTCGTTTTTGATTGTAACTTCTAAATACTATAATAATTAATCCCGACAAAATAACTAAAGCTATTACAGCGCCAGTAGTTAATTTTTTCTGACTTTGAATTTCAGCATTTGAAATCGCTTGTTTGTTCTCCGCATCCTTACGCTGTAATTCTTGGCGCTTTGCAAAATCATACTCTAATTCTTTTTTTAATATCTCATTTTTATTTTCATCGCTTTCAATATTTTCTTTTGATGACATATACAAATTTTGGAAAGCAAATGCCTTTTTGTAATCATTTTTTTGCTGATACAATTCGCTTAAATATTTATAAATTTCAACTTTAAGCCCTTCCAACTCATTATTTTCAGATATGCGCAGCGAACTCAATAAATATTTTTCTGCTTCTTGTAATTTTCCTTGTTGCAATAATGAATTTCCCAGCTCTAAATAATTGTATGCGTGACCTATATTTTCGCCCATGCCAGTTAAATAACTCAACGATCTATTAAAATAGTAAATAGCTGAATCATTATGATTGGTTAATTGATTATTAATTCCAATATTATGATAAGCCATTGCCATACCAACGGTATCGCTCACTTCTTGCCTTAGCGCTAAGGACTTATTTAAATACACTTGAGCAGAGGTGTACTGTTTTAATTTTTGATAACAGGTAGCAATATTGTTATAATTGATTGCCAGATTTATTTTTTCTTTTTTAGAAAAATTGATTTTTTCTGCTTTAAAGTAATAAGACAAGGCTGTTCTATACTCCTTAATTTCGGCGTAAATTAAGCCAATATTGTTTTGTAATCCAGCTGATTTTACAGGCAACTTTAAACTATCAAATAGCTTTAGGGCGCTCAAAAAATTATCTAAGGCGTCTCGTAAGTTAGATTGATCTCTATTAATTGCACCGCGCAAATTATATGACTCAGCAACGCCTTCCATAAAATTAATTTGCTTAGACATGATATATAAACTGTCTATTTTCCTATCAGCTGAATCATACTCAGCATTATCAATCAAATTAGCAATTTGATTATTATATTTTTTTAAATATTTAATTGTTACTTGAGAATAACCATTAAAAATAAAAAAACATAAGGCGATAAATATGTATTGTTTTATTTTCAAGAAAGATAAATTTAACATTAAAGCTATAAAGAACCAAATTGCTTACTCATTAGATTATTTAAAAAAATATAACCACATAGGTACATAGAAAAAACAATAAGAGTAAGGCTTAGGAAAACTACGTTTTTCCTCATAGATTCTATGTTAAAAAGCAAAGCTCCTATCTTTAACTCCCATTTTTTTAAATGGTCTATCTATCTGTGTGGCTAGATTTGAAGTTATTTAATAACTGTTCGTCCCAATATTTTATTTACTCTCTTCTTTTGAGATTCGAGCATAATAACAAACTCATAAGCATTTACATTTTCAAATGGGTCTGCCACTTTCAATAGCTCTTTGGCTTCTTTTAAAATTTGATTCAATCGTTTCTCCTTTAAGCTAAATAATTGGTGTTCGATGCCCTTTTTAATCAAATGAATTTCTTGTGGAACATTCACTCCAAATTTTTCCCATTTATAACTTACCGTATCCGAGTTAGAAGCGATATCAATAGCCATACTAGAAACTGCTGGATTTTGATGATGCGTAAAAGTATGCATCGTAGGAATATTTCCATGTTCTAATTCATGATGAAACTCATCCAACACCATTTGATAAACTGGATTAATAAATTGCAAATTATCTCTCCATAATTCAAATATCACAAACTCGCAAACCGTTAACTGAAATGATTGAGTTGTATTGTCTGTATCCTCTGCCTCTACTTCCACCAAAACATTTCCGTATTGCATCATCATACGAAGCAATTCTTTTTCTTCTCCATCTAATATTGGATCAACTGCTTTTTCTTCTTCTAAATACGCCTCTATAGGCATTTCATCTGGATAGCCTGTATTGTTGCTTCTGTCACCCTGAGCGGAGTCGAAGGGCTTTGTGTTTTGCTTACCTGTTTTCTTACGAATCAATTTATTGATTTCGATCTGCAATATCTGTTCGCTAATGTCCATAATTTTAGAACATTCTTTCACATATACCGAACGATTAATCGCATCAGGAATTACAGAAATACTTTCAACAATATCTTTAATTAATTCGGCACGTTTAATTGGATCGTGCTCAACTTCTTTATAAAGCAAACTTGTTTTAAAAGCAATAAAATCTTTGCTATTATTTTTAATGAATTCTTTAAACTCCTCGTTCGTTACTTTTTTACTATAAGAATCTGGGTCATCGCCATCAGGAAACAACAACACACGAACGTTCATGCCTTCTTCCAAAATCAAATCAATTCCACGGAAACTGGCTTTAATACCAGCCACATCGCCATCATATAAAATGGTAATGTTTTTAGTAAAACGATGAATTAATTTTATTTGCTCAACGGTTAACGATGTTCCAGAAGACGCTACTACGTTTTCAATCCCTGATTGATGCATGGAAGTCACATCCGTATAACCTTCTACCAAATAACAATTATCATCTTGTATAATGGCTTTTTTAGCCTGAAACAATCCGTACAGCGTTTTACTTTTATCGTAAATATCTGTTTGCGGAGAGTTGATATACTTGGCTTGCTTTTTATCCGTAATTAAAATACGTCCTCCAAAGCCAATCACCTTTCCGGAAATATTATGAATAGGAAACATCACACGACCTGTGTATCTATCAAAAATATCTTTTTCTGTAATTGGAGTTCCTTCTACATGATTATTGGATAAAATCGACATTCCTGTCTTTACCAAATACTCAGGTTTGTAGCCATTTTTTACAGCTGTTTCAGAAAATTTTCTTCTTTCTTCAGAACTATATCCTAACTGAAATTTATCAATAATATCTTGGGTAAAACCACGTTCCTTGAAATAACCTAAGCCTATGGAACGCCCCATATCGTCATTCATCAACAAATTGGTGTAATACTTTTGTGCATATTGCATCACAATGTATAAACTCTCTTTTTCGTTTTGCTGAGCCTTTTCTTCAATCGTCACTTCTTTTTCAACGACTTCAATCCCATATTTATTGGCTAAATACCTTAAGGCTTCTGGATAAGATAAACTTTCCAAATCCATAATAAAATTCACGGCCGTACCCGATTTACCACAGCCAAAACATTTATAAATACCTTTAGCTGGCGACACTGTAAATGACGGCGATTTCTCTCCATGAAAAGGACAAAGTCCTAGTAAGTTAGCGCCACGTTTTTTTAAGGTAATAAAATCCCCAATAACGTCCTCAACTCGGGCGGCATCAATAATTTTATCTATGGTAAACTTTGGTATCAAAAAATGTGGTTTTGGACAGTAAATATAAGTAAAATGTCCTCTTTTCAATCTGTGTATTGTAAAAACAAATTAATAAATCGTTGGGCGCGCCCTTCGGTCGGGCTTTACGCTCCAATCTTTTTGTAAAAGAGGCACAAAAAGGATTTTCGCTGCAATCCCTCGCGCGGTAAAACCTTATTTCGAACTTTGGTTTTCCTTACGGAATTATAAAATTTACTATCTTTAAACTCTGAATATTTGAGTAAACACTCAACTCATAATTCAAAACTTATAACTCATAACTATCAACATGTCCGTTTACGATAAATATAAAGCAGTAATTGGTTTAGAATGTCACATTCAATTATTAACCAAAACAAAAATGTATAGCGACGATGTAGCCGAATATGGAGCTATGCCAAATACCAATGTCAGTGTGATTACTTTAGGTCACCCTGGCACCTTGCCAAAAGTAAGCAAGCGCGCTATTGAGTTTGCCGTGAAATTAGGTATTGCTACACATTCAAACATCAGAGAAGAAAATCAGTTTGCTCGTAAAAATTATTTTTATGCCGATTTACCAAAAGGCTATCAAATAACACAAGATAAAACACCTATTTGTACTGGTGGTTATGTAGATGTAAAATTAAAAGATGGAACTGAGAAACGCATTAATTTAACGCGTATTCACATGGAAGAAGATGCAGGTAAAAGTATGCATGACATCGATCCATTTGAATCGTTAATTGACTTAAATCGTGCGGGAACACCTTTATTAGAAATTGTAACAGAACCAGATTTTACTTGCAGCGACGAAGCGTATGTGTATTTAACGGAAGTAAAAAAACTAGTACGTTATTTAGATATTTGCGATGGGAACATGGAAGAAGGTTCATTACGTTGTGATGCAAACGTCTCTGTGATGCTGAAAGATGCGAAGGAATACGGAAAAAAAGTAGAGGTTAAAAACATGAACTCTTTCCGTAACGTGCAACGCGCTATTGATTTTGAAATAAAACGCCAAATTGATTTATTGGAAGCTGGTGAAGATATAGCTGGAGAGACAAGAAGTTTTAATGCAACCGATGGTTCTACTTTTGCTTTACGTAGTAAAGAAAATGCAAATGATTACCGTTATTTTCCTGAACCAGATTTACAACCTGTATTTATTACACAAGAATACATTAATACAGTAAAGGCACACATGCCTGAATTACCAAACGATTTATTGAAGAAATTCACAAAAGAATTTGGCTTATCAGAATACGATGCGCTTAATTTAACCGACTTAAAAGGATTGGCTTTATATTTTAATGAATTAGTGTCTCACACTAAAAACTACAAAGCAGCGGCTAACTGGATGATGGGAAGTATTAAATCGTATCTGAATGAAAACGCTATTGCCATTGAACAATTTAAAGTAAAACCAAAAGCCATTGCCGATTTAATTGCGTTAATTGACGAAGGAAAAATTAGTAATGCAGCAGCTACACAAAAATTATTTCCAGAGTTGATGTTAAATATGGATGAAGCGCCATTAAGTATTGCACAGCGTTTAGATATTATACAAAGCAACGATACTGGTGCTTTACAAGAATTGGTTGATCAAGCTTTAGCAAAATATCCTGAAAAAATTACGGAATACAAAAATGGTAAAATTAATTTATTAGGTTTATTTGTTGGTGAAGTGATGAAAATGGGGAAAGGCAAAACGGATCCTAAAATGGCGAATCAGTTAGTGAAGGAAGCATTAGAGAAATAATTTATTGTTTAATAATTGCTTTTATAAATTGTTGATCGTTATACGCAATACGAACAACGTATATTCCTTTGCTTAAATCTTTCAACGAGATGTCAATAGATTCATCATTCATATCTCGTTTGAGTATTAAGGTTCCTGTGGCATTATAAAGTTCCAATGTTTTTTTAATTCTTACTGGATAGGATATTGTAATGTTATCCGACGCAGGATTTGGAAACACTTTCATTTTTTTAGCTGTCAAATCCTCAAAAACTGAGAGCAAATTTCCTTGTAACATCAATTTTACCCATTCGCTATATTGTACTTCCGAAGGATGCAGACCATCATTAGCAACTAAATAAGGTTGAAATAAACCAAAGCGCGAAATTGGCGTGATGTCGAAGTATTTAATATGGTAACTATCTGCAAAATTTTTATTAATCAAATTATATTGATCTATCTCTTGGCTAATTTGAGAAGGACTGGCTTCCTGTCCAAACGGTGTAGCGGCATAATCAGGAATAGAAACAATAAAAACATGACTTGTGTCTCCTCCTGCATAATGTATAGCAGAATCTAATAACTGTGGGAACTCGCTCATATATTGAGAAATAGGCTTGTTTTGATATTGATTATTAACGCCAATTAAAACAGACACTAAATTATAATGTTGTTGCTCTAACTGCTTATTGATAATAGCGTTTAATAAATTATCTGTTCTCCAGCCAGTAGTAGCAATAATGCGCATGGTATCTGTTACAATTCCTCTAGCATTTAATGAATCAACCAATTGAGCTGGCCAACTTTTATTGGCGGCAACATTTTGTCCAATCGTATAAGAATCGCCTAAAGCTAAAAAACGAATAGGAGATTGAACCGTTAATGTTTGAGCAAAAAACGTGAGTGGAAGAAAAAACATTATGATAATTTTTGCCATAGTGCAATTTACTTAAAAGAATTTTGATTCAAAAATCATTATCAAACAGCAATCTTATTAAGATTAGCTATTTTTATTTACAAAAAAATAGTTTTATATTTAATTGAATAAAAAAAGCGAGAGATTGCTCTCCCGCTTTGGATGTTTTCACAACGGAATAATCCTTATTGTGATTTGCTTCAAAATGTAATACAATACTACAACATAATATTTAGTTAAACAAAATAATTATATGAAAAAGATTTTAGGTTTAGATTTAGGCACGACATCTATTGGCTGGGCGATAGTAAATGAAGCAGATAATGAAAAAGAAAGGTCTGAAATAATAAAATTAGGCGTAAGAGTAAATCCATTAACGGTTGACGAACAAACTAATTTTGAAAAAGGCAAAAGCATTACTACAAATGCAGATAGAACATTAAAACGTAGTATGCGTAGGAATTTGCAACGTTTCAAATTAAGAAAGGAGAATTTAATTGAGATACTTAGCGAAAAGGGATTTATAACAAAGGACACTCTATTATCTGAAAATGGGAATAAATCGACTTTTGAAACCTATCGACTAAGAGCAAAGGCTGTCAAGGAACAAATATCACTTGAAGAATTTGCGCGAGTTCTATTAATGATAAATAAAAAACGTGGCTACAAAAGTAGCCGTAAAGCTAAATCCCAAGATGAAGGTCAGCTAATTGACGGGATGGAAATAGCGAAAAAATTGTATAATGAAAAAATAACACCTGGGCAATTGGTATTAGAATTATTAAAAGAAAATAAAAAATACATTCCAGATTTTTATCGCTCAGATTTACAAGCCGAATTTGATACGATTTGGAACTTTCAAAAAACATTTCATGCAGATATATTAACTAATGAATTTAAAGAGCAAATAATAGGCAAAGGGAAAGTTAATACGACTAAAATATTCTTAGCAAAATATAAAATTTATACTGCAGATAATAAAGGTGCAGATAAAAGAATGCAAACTTATCTATGGCGGGTTGAATCATTAACAAAAAAATTAAGTCAAGAAGAATTAGCTTTCGTAATAAGTGATTTAAATGGGACTATAAGCAATTCAAGTGGTTACTTAGGTTCCATTAGTGACAGAAGTAAAGAACTCTACTTTAACAAAGAAACAGTTGGACAATATTTAATGAGGCAATTAGATGAAAACCCTCATACAAAATTAAAAAACCAAGTATTTTACCGACAAGATTATTTAGATGAATTTAATTCCATTTGGGAAACACAAGCAAAATTTCATAAAGTACTATCTGATGAATTGAAATCTGAAATCCGTGATGTTATTATTTTCTATCAAAGAAGATTAAAAAGTCAAAAAGGATTAGTAAGTATTTGTGAATTTGAAAATAAACAAATTGAAGTTACAATAGATGGAAAGAAAAAAACAAAAACAATAGGAAATAAAGTTTGCCCTAAATCATCTCCTCTTTTTCAAGAATTTAAAATTTGGCAAATATTAAATAATATTCAATTAATTGAAAAAGGCAATGGAGCTAAACGCGAACTATTGCAAGAAGAAAAAGAAATCCTATTTAAAGAATTAAATTTAAAAGAAAAACTTTCAAAAGGAGAAGCATTAAAGCTTCTATATGAAAACCATAAAGACTTAGATTTTAATTTTAAGGACATTGAAGGTAATAAAACCAATGCTTCAATATTTAAAACTTACCAAAAATTATTGAATTAAGTGGGCATGGAGAATATGATTTTAGTAAACTTAAGTCTGAAAAAGTAATTGAAATTGTTGCCTCCGTTTTTGAAGGACTAGGTTATAATACATCTATTTTATTTTTTGATACAAATTTGGAAGGAGACGCCTTCGAAAAACAAGCCTCTTATCAATTATGGCATTTGTTATATTCATTTGAAGGAGATAATACGCCCACAGGTTCTGGTAATTTGATTCAAAAATTAATGATTAACTACGGTTTTGAAAAAGAATATGCAACTATTCTTTCAAATATTAGTTTCCAACCTGATTACGGCAGTTTAAGTACAAAAGCTATTCGTAAAATATTGCCATATTTAAAAGAAGGAAACGAGTTTAGTGTAGCATGTACGCTTGCAGGATATAAGCATTCTAAAAACTCATTAACTAAAGAAGAAAAAGATAAAAAGGTTTTAAAAAACAAACTCGACATTTTACCTAAAAATAGTTTACGTAATCCTGTGGTTGAAAAAATATTAAACCAAATGATTAATGTAGTTAATACTGCTATTGATACTTATGGAAAACCTGATGAAATTAGGATTGAATTAGCCCGTGAATTAAAGAAAAGTGCAAAAGAACGTGAAGAATTAACTAGCGTTGTTGCTAAAAATACAATCGAGCACGAAAAATATAGAGCTATTTTACAAAAAGATTTTGGCTTGAATCATATCAGTCGTAATGACATCATACGATATAAATTATATTTAGAATTAGAACATAATGGTTACAAAACGCTTTATTCTAATAGCTACATTGAACCAAATAAACTATTTAGCAAGGAGTTTGATATTGAGCATATTATACCTCAATCACGTTTATTTGACGATTCATTTTCCAATAAAACTCTTGAAAGTAGAAGTATAAATATAGAAAAGGCTAACGAAACAGCCTATGATTATATTAATGCAAAGCAAGGAGATAAAGGCTTAAAAGATTACATCACTAGAATTGAAGATTTGTATAAAGCCTTTAAAATTTCAAAAACAAAATATAATAAACTAAAAATGTCTGGCTCTGAAATCCCTAGTGATTTTATTGCTCGTGATTTAAGAGATACGCAATACATTGCTAAAAAAGCAAAATCTATATTAGAAGAATTAGTTAAAGATGTTGTTTCTACTAGCGGTATGGTAACCGATAGATTAAGACAAGATTGGCAGTTAATTGATGTGATGCAAGAATTAAATTGGGATAAATACAATAAACTTGGATTAACAGAAATTATTGAAAATAGAGAAGGTCATAAAATAAAACGAATTAAAGATTGGACAAAACGAAATGACCATCGACACCATGCAATGGACGCTTTAACAATTGCTTTTACAAAACGTAGTCATATACAGTACTTTAAATAATTTAAATGCACGGAGTGAAAAATCAAGCAGTATTTATGGTATTGAAACAAAAGAATTATATCGTGATGATAAAAACAAACTGAGATTCAAACCGCCTATTCCATTAAATGATTTTAGAGCTGAAGCAAAAAAGCAATTAGAAAATACCTTAGTTTCTATAAAAGCAAAAACAAAGTAACAACCATTAATATAAACACTACTAAAAAAAAAGGAGGGGTAAATAAAAAGAAACAATTAACGCCTCGCGGACAATTACATTTAGAAACTATATATGGTAGCATACAACAGTATGTAACTAAAGAAGAAAAGGTAGGAGCTAACTTCAATGAAGAATTAATTAAAACAGTAGCCAATAAAAAATACCGTGAAGCTTTATTAAAACGATTAATTGAATTTGATAACGACCCTAAAAAAGCATTTACAGCAAAAAATAGTTTAGATAAAAATCCACTATACTTTGATACGTTGCAAACGTATAAAGTGCCTATTAAAGTTAAAACGGTTGCTCTAGAAACAATTTACACAATAAGAAAAGACATAACACCTGAATTAAAAATTGAAAAAGTAGTTGACCCAAAAATAAAAAAGTACTGGAAATGTCAGATTAAAAGAATTTAATAACGATAGCAAAAAAGCCTTTTCTAATTTAGATGAAAATCCTATTTGGTTAAATAAAGAAAAATGCATTTCAATAAAACGAGTTGCAATTACAGGCATAAACAATGCACAAGCCCTACATAGTAAAAAAGACAAAGAAGGCAGTTTAATACTTGATAAAAATGGTAATGGCATTCCTGTTGATTTTGTTAATACAGGAAATAACCACCATGTAGCTATTTATAAAGATGAAAATGGAGATTTACAAGAAAACGTTATTTCATTTTTTGATGCAACAACTCGTGTAAATTTAGGGATACCTATAATTGATAAAACTTATAAAGAAAAGAAGGCTGGCAGTTTTTATTTACAATGAAACAAAACGAATATTTTGTTTTCCCGAATGAACAAAGTGGTTTCAATCCAAATGAGATTGATTTATTAAACTCTGAAAATTATCATCTAATTAGTCCAAATTTATTTAGAGTACAGTTATTTGAGTATCAAAAACGCTCAATTAAACATTCGTTTGCCCGAAGTTGAGAAAAACGATTTATTACCTACCGAATTTAAACGAGATGCTTTAGCCACCATACCAATTGAGGATGTTGGCATTGTGGTAATAGATAACCCACAAATTACTTTAACTAGTGGCTTATTACAAGCCTTGCAAGAAAACAATGTAGCGGTGATTATTTGTGATTACCGCCACATGCCACAAAGTTTGTTATTGCCTATTGAGGGTAATAGCATACAGCAAGAACGCTACGATGCTCAATTAGCAGCGAGTGAACCGCTAAAAAAACAATTATGGCAACAAACGGTTACACAAAAAATAAAAAATCAAGCGGCCCCTTTAGATAGCTGTGGAATTGCAATCGGATTATTTAATACCCTTGCATAAAAACATAAAAAGTGGTGATGCCGATAATTGCGGAAGGCATGGCAGCTGTCTATTATTGGAAATCAATTTCCAGCATGTTCAATGGCTTTGTTCGTGACCGTGGAAGGTCCGCCACCCAATAATTTTTTAAATTATGGTTACGCCATACTAAGAGCTACGATGGCTCGCAGTATTGTTGCCGCAGGCTTGCTCCCTACCCTTGGTATCTTTCATAAAAACAGATACAATGCCTATTGCTTAGCCGATGATTTAATGGAACCTTACCGTCCTTATGTTGACCAAATAGTACATCAAATGGTTGCTGAAATGGGAGCTACTGATGATATGACTAAAGAGCATAAAGCTGTTTTATTAAAAATACCCGCTATTGATGTAACTATTGATGGAGAAAAAAGTCCTTTAATGTTAGCAACACAACGCACTGCTGTGAGCATCGTGAAATGTTTTAATGGCGAACAACGTAAAATACTGTATCCTGAATTATAGTTCTTAATAACTGTCACTTCGAGCGTAGTCGAGAAGCGTTCTCATAAACTCTACTGGTTCTCGACTACGCTCGAACTGACAAAATACAAATACCATGAACCTAAACACCGAACGCTTAAACGCCTACCGAGTTATGTGGACATTAGTGATGTATGATTTACCAACCGAAACCAAAAAGAACGAAAAGCTGCACAGCGTTTTCGTAAAGATTTAATGCAGGATGGTTTCAGCATGTTTCAGTTTAGTATGTATGTGCGCCATAGTGCCAGTAGCGAAAATGCCGATGTGCATAAACGACGAGTAAAAACGCTTTTACCCGAACATGGTAAAGTGGGTATATTACAAATTACGGATAAGCAATTTGGGCAAATTGAACTGTTTTATGGTACAAAAAAGCATGATTTACCCGATGTTCCTCAACAATTGGAGCTTTTTTAACATTTATAGAAACAAAAAATCCGACTCTAGGTCGGATAATTGTTCGATAAAACCTCATTTTTATTATTGATAAATTTACCTAAAACCATTGATTTTGTTGTGGTTTTCGACTTATATGGTGTTTATCAATAAGTCAAAGATACATTTTGAAAGCAAATCACA
>JADJSH010000020.1 GCA_016711805.1 Bacteroidota bacterium | reverse complement strand
CAACTTCTTACAAAGCTCTTGATTATTGTATCTAATCTTAATCCAATACATGCCATTACTTAACTTTAAAGCATTAGCATCAATGGTTTTTGCATAAATTCCTGCACTTTCTTTTGATTGATAGGAGATAATTTCTCTACCTGCTGCATCAATTAAAGTCATGTTAATTTCGCTATCGTTTTGTAAATCTAACGACACTACAAATGAATTATTAAATGGGTTTGGATAAATGTTCACCAAACTACTTTCTGTCAATTCTTTTACGCCTGTTGGAATAGTAACCGTTTGTCCGTTAGTGCTAATTACATTACTATATAAACCAGCGCCATTTTCTGACTTCACATTAAAATAATAAGTAGTACCAGTAGTTAATACTAAATTTTTTGCTGTAACTGCTGTATCTGCCCAATTGCTTGTCCATGTTAATGTATTAACCGCACCAGGACTTGTGCCAATTGAATACCAATATTCGGCAATAGCTGAATTTGGATCATTAGATGATGACCAATTTGCTGATAAAGAATCGCTCGTTACAACTACATTAATATCTGATGTTTTACCATCATGAATGGTTGTAATATTTGAAGGATTCGTCCAATCAATATTTAAATCATGATAATCAATGGATGATAAATTACCTGCGACATCATTGACAATCGATTTTACTTTGGCCGCAAAGGTTGTCGGGTTTGGATTTTGATAACGAATATCATTAGCATTACCTGCACCAACCGAAACACTCACAGAAGCTGTAGGACGAGAACGATAAATTTTTATTTCATCTAAACTCCATTTACAGTTTCCGCTTCTAAATGAAACGTGCGTTCCACTTGCTAATGGCGAGGGATCTGTCCAAGTTGCTATTAAAGAATTGTCTTTATATACATCCATCTTTCCTGTGATGCGATCATAAATGACTTTAAAATCATACCACTGCCCAGCTACTAAATTAACAGCAGCTGTGTAAGTTGGAGCACCAAATGTATTAACGCCTCCTGAGTAAGATGTTTTATATAATTGTACCGCTTGGTTATCTAATCTAAACCAAACAAAATAACTGTTTCCTCTATTCACACTATCAGGTGCATCTGCAAAGAAATGTAATCCTGCTCTACGATTAGTTCCAGTCCCTTCAATTTTTCCCTTAAAATTATATAAATAACGATTAGATAAAGTTTGTGTTAAAGCGGCGTAAATATTTGTGTTTGCAGCTGCTGTACTTAGTTCATCCGTTTGTTCTAAAGCATTATTATTAATTCCCCAAGTACCCACTTTTTGTGTCCACTCTGGGTGAATTGCTACATCAAAATTATCAGATAAAAAACCGTGTGTGTAATTTCCTCTCCACTCTGTTCCGTTATAATCTATCACTTGATAGTAACTTTTTTCTAAACCAGAGCCTCCAACATTATCCGCATCATTAAAGGTTGCTGTAAAATTAGCAGTTTTCCATGCTCCCACCGAATTAATGGTTGTTGTTGGCACGGTGACATCAGCTGTGGTGGTTGGTGTTCCTACTCCATTGGTTGTATAAGTAGCAACCCAACCTGCTGCTGTAGTAGCGCAATCTGAACGAAACTCCACTAATAAGTTAGCACCTGTTGAATTGATATTTCCGGGTGATACTGTACTTGTGTATTTCCCAATCAATGGAGCATTCACATTATTACCATCGTATATAAATAAATAATCGTAAGCATTTTCTAAACTAAAAGAAGTGAAATTCATACTCACTGAAGTTGCACCTCCTGAAGGCTGAAACAACCATAATTTACGTTCGTCGTTTGCATAATTTGCTGCCGCTAATCCACTATCATAAAAAGTACCACTTGTGGCTGTAACTGTAGTTACAACTGGTGTATTATTAATGAGTTTATAAAATTTTTCCCAATTCCATAACGGACCAGGATCGCTGTGTGTTTGGCTAGCAAACATTTGATGTCCTTTTATTTTTACACAATTTCCTTGCTCGCATTGTGCAGTAGTTCCACTACAACCCGGACCAAAATAACAACGTAAAGGATTAATAGAATTACTTGAACACATATCTCTGGTTAAATCGGCACTCGATTGATACATGGCATTTGTAAACCAAGAGGCATTATTAATATAACCTTCGTGCTCTGTTCCTAATGTGTATGGATTTGCAGAAGCGGCATGCCAAGCTTTATCACTTTCATAAACCATTTGCGTACACTGTCCATCAGAACTACGAATCACATAATGAGAAGACGCTGATGCACTACAGTTTTTAAACCACGAGATACAACCAGCATAAGAGCCTTGAACAAAGTGTATAGCAACCGCTGTAATGGCTGTACCGCTTCTTGAACTATAATTACAAGTCGTTGGATTCCAAATTCCGGCAGGATAATCTGGTGAAGAAAGAACACTATTAACACCTGATGTTTTGTAAGCAGCGCCGTTAGTGTTAGTAATGCCTGTTGTGCCAATAATTGTTTTTGAAGAACTTAACACTTCATAATTAGCTCCAAACACCTCTTGCATATTAATTAAGTAATCAGGGAAACCATAAAAATCTTGGAACTCACCGTTTGATAAAAACCAATACAATTGATATAAATGTGAATTCATCGCATAATCATTTTGCAAATCATTATTTAATGGCAACTCACTTAATGCCACAAAAATGGGTTGATACATTTTTAAATCATTCCCTAGAATGGATAATTGATTTTGTAAAACTGAAAATGCTTTAGCATAAGCTAAAATGTGTTTTTCGGGATTTGTTTTAATATCATCAACCGAATAGCCTGATAATTGAGAAACATACACTAAATTATTTCTAAAGTAATTCTGACCGTTTTCTATTAATCCCATCACACCATGTGTTGCTGGGTAGCCAATACAACTCGATTCTTCGTTGGCTAAATGCGCAAAACGACTTTGCGAAAACGCCACCGATTCTAAAACCCCTTTTGGAATTGAAGGATTTAAACTATAAGCTTTTTGAAAAAAGCGTCATACGGATTAGTAATTAAATGCTCTCCTACTGAGTTTGAGAATGTTTGTAAAGAAAGGATAGAAGCGATAATAAGTAATAATTTCTTCATGTATAGATTTTAGTTTCCATAAATCTATACAAAATCAGATAGACTAAAAAGTTAATTTTTTTCTAAACAGTTTTAGGAAAGAGAAATAATAGTTTCCTACAAATAACGCAGATGTTCGCAGATTTATACTTCCACGTAGATCAGCGAAATTTTCGGGAAATAAGATGTTTAATTATACTCCAGCATCTTCTTATAAACACCATCCACTTTATCTTTCAAGTCTTTGGTTTCACCTTGTTCTATAATTTCTCCTTTATCCATTACTATAATGCGATTAGCATGATGAATAGTAGAAAGGCGATGCGCGATAATAATAGACGTTCTGTTTTTTGCTAATTCCACAGAGGCGATTTGAATTAACTTTTCAGTTTCTAAATCAATAGATGATGTAGCTTCATCTAATACAAAAATAGGAGGATTATAAACATAAGCTCTCACAAAGGCTACTAATTGTCGCTGACCAGCAGATAACATAGCGCCACGTTCTTTCACATTATAATGATAACCGCCAGGCAAGCTTGCAATAAATTCGTGAATACCAATTCGCTTAGCCGCCGCTATTACTTGCTCTTCGGTAATATTAGGATTATGAAGTGTAATGTTATTTAAAATACTATCACTAAATAAAAACACATCTTGTAACACTACACCAACTGATTCGCGTAATTCATTTAATTGATAGTCGGAAACATCCACATCATCAATTAATATTTGTCCTTTATTTATTTCGTAAAAACGACTTAATAAATTGATGATGCTTGATTTACCTGCTCCTGTCGCGCCAATAATAGCAACTGTTTCGCCATGGTTAATTTTAAAAGAAATTCCTTTAATCACGTAATTATCTTCCTTATAAGCAAACCACACATTTTTAAATTCAACTTTGCCTTTCATGTTTTTAGCAGACACAGTTCCTGTTTCCGAAATAATTTCGTCGGTATCAATGACTTTAAACACACGTTCTGAAGCCACAATTCCCATTTGTAATGTATTTAAACGATCGGCTAACATTCTAATAGGGCGAAACACCATATTAATTAACATGATAAAAAACGTAATGTCTCCTAACTGAATATTATAAGTGTTTGATTTTACGCCCGCAAACCACATAAACAAAGCAATAGACACCGCTGATAAAATTTCAACTACTGGAAAAAATACCGAGTAGTACCAAATAGAACGAATGTTAGCGACTTTATGTTTTTCATTGATTTCTTTAAATTTCTCGTACTCAATATTTTCACGGTTAAATAATTGAACGATACGCATCCCAGTTAAATGTTCGTTGGTAAATGTATTCAAAGATGCTACTGCATTACGAACTTCTGTAAATGTTTTTTTAACGCCATTCTTAAATAAGTTAGTAGCAATTATTAATAAAGGCAAGGTACTAAGCGATACTAATGCCAACATCCAATTAGTGTGTAACATTACCGATACAAAAATAATAATGGTTAAAATATCTCCACAAATCACAATAAAGCCCTGCGAAAACACATCACTTAAACTTTCAATATCCGAAATAGCTCTGGTAACCAACATACCCACAGGCGTATTATCAAAATAGGTGTTTTTTAATTTTAAGATGTGACGATAAACCTGTAAACGTAAATCTTTCACAATGTTTTGCCCTAATAAATTAGTCACATAAATATTAGTGAATTGCAATAAGGCTTCAATTATTAATACGCCTAACAATAATAAACCCATATGATTTATAAAATCAATTTTATCGGGAGACGATAAAAAACCTTTTTCATTTGAATCAACAATGGCAATGGTGTTAAGCGTTTGTTTAATTAATAAAGGACGAACAATGCTTAAAGAAGAAAGAGTTAGAGTAATGATAATCGCAGCTGCAAACAAATTCTTATAAGGTTTACTATAAGAAAGAATTCGTTTTAAAAGCGTAAAACTAAATTTATTTTTGGTTCTGTTTTAGCCATTAAAAATAGAGCTTGGATATTGTATGTCGGTTAAATATAAGGCATGCCCAGCTACCGACATACCAGCATCCGAACGATTTTTGTTATTGACGATTGTTTTAAATTCTTCCAAAGTTATTTTTCCTTTACCTACTTCCAACAAAGTTCCTACAATAGCACGCACCATATTTTGCAAAAAACGATTAGCGGTTATTTTAAAAACAAACTGAGTGTCGTTTAGTTTAGTCCATTTTGCAAAAGTAACGTTACAATTATTAGTTTTGGTTTGTGTATTCACTTTACTAAAACTTGTGAAATCAGTTACCGTTAATAAATAGACTGCGGCTTCGTTCATGGCATCTATATTCAAATCGCCATAATGTAACAATGAAGTTGTCGTTAAAAAAGGATCTTTATACGAATGTAAAAAGTATTCGTAGCTTCTAAACTCAGCATCAAATCGAGCACTAACCTCGTCTTTTACAGAATAGATTTTTTTTACAGCAATTTCATAAGGCAATACTTTATTCAATTTATAAACGCAATTCGACTCATCTAAATGTAAATTGGTTTTTGTAGAATCAAAATGCGCATAATAATCTTTAGCGCTCACGCCAGTATCTGTTCTACCACAACCCACTACTTCAATGGTTTCGGATAAAATCATGGATAGTTTATCTTGCAACACTTGTTGTATGGTATTTGGAGTATTATCCTGAATTTGCCAACCGTTAAAATTGACACCATTATAGGCTAACTGAATAAAATAGCGAGGCATGGCGCAAAGATAGCATTTGCCTTTATATTTATAAAAAAACAAAGCAGAAACGTCCCTAGATTTCTGCTTTGTTAGATGTTGTTTAATAAAGGGACTATTTAGTAACCTTTGGCGCTGTAAATACTGGTCGAAAACCAATTAATGGCGATGCCTCAACTTCGTCAGGATATTCATCATCTGCATCAATTTCTAAAAAATAATCGCAACTAAACCAACTACCACCTTTTGTTCCTATTCTCAAATATTTCATTGTTTTCTTATCAAAAGTATTAACCATTTCTGAGACATTACCTGCCATGCCATATAATCCATAACTATTAGGATTATATCCCTTTACTGTACTTGTATGAAATGCCCCATCTGCAACAAAACCAGGATTTTCTTCCTTACTTTTTAAATCTACAATTTCTTTTTTAGGAACGTGTAATTTCTTGATGCTATCATATCTGCATTGCTCTTTAGAATAACACATATAATTCATTTCATATTTGCCTTTGCTGTCTCTTAAATATTCATTTCCATTAGCATACTTTGGTTGATTTTTACGACTACTAGCAGCATAAGCCCATTCTAAATCAACTGGAATTCGCAAATCGTTCATTAATGGTTTATTTGTTTCTTTCAAAATTTTATTAGCTTCAATTGTCAACCACTCACAATATAGTTCAGCACCTTTACGAGAAATATTTACAACAGGATATTCATCATAAGCAGGATGCCAAAAATACATATTAGTCATTGGTTCATTGTAACTATCTGGAAACCTAGTCATCCACGCTTCCTGATTTGGTTTTGCAATTACATAATCACTATTTCTTTTTTGAATTAATAAATCTGCTAAAAACGTACGATATTCTAAATTGGTAACTTCAGTTGTTTCCATGTAAAATGATTGAACTGAAAACGTATCCTTTTTATAAAGAAATGAACCCATCGGAATCATAACGTATTTTTCCTTATTGAATTTGACAAGTGCATCAATCATTTTTTTCTTTTCTTTTGATGTTGATGCAATCTCTTCGGATGTTAATACCGGTGCGCCAGTTTCATCATTATCTCTTTCTATTGAGCCAAAAGAATGTGTTTTCTTAATTCTAAAAACTGGCCTGAATCCGGTCATAGGATTAGCTTTTACAGCGCCATTCAATTCTTCTTTATTGTATAATTTACATTGCTCAAAATCACTATTCCAGCTACCGCCTTTGGTAATAACTGTTTTTGTTTTGTTATCATAAACCATTTCAGCCACATTTCCCACCATACAAAAAGTACCATTATCATTTGGATTATAAGAAAATACTTTTGTGGTCATCATCGAATCGCCTAACATAAACTCTGCAGAGGCATATGCGTCTTTATTTTTAGGAACGCACCTCATGTTTTTACGCAATTGATCTTCCCGTTTTTGAATACAAAAATTAGCTAGATGACAACCAACTCTATTTTGAATAGAATCGATTGGCCAAGGGTATACAGGATTAACACCTTTGTGCCTAGCAGCTTTCACCCATTCGTTTTCATAAGGAAGCCTGGCAATAACTTTTCCGTTACTAATTTCAACAATATTACTTAACCATTGGCAATACAGTTCAGCACCTTCGGGGGTTACATTTACAACAGGATAATCATTATATTTTTTATTAGAAAAATAATTATCCTTCATATCTTTTGTTTTAGCATGTCCAGGTGCATTTAGCCACAAATATTGATGAGGCTTTGCTTTTATAAACGTTTCTTTATCTTCATTAATCAATAAATCAAACAAAAATGTTCTGTATTGTAAATTTGTTACTTCAGTAGTTGATATATTAAACACAGAACTCGTATCCGTAGCTTTCCCGTAAGCATATTTATGCTCTTTGCTATCACCAATTAAAGGATACAAGTATTTATTTGGTTTTAACAATGCCATAGCCATTACTTCTTTTTGGCGTTTAGTTTCTTTTATTTCTTTATCAGTAAGTTTAGGAAATACATAACTAGTATCTTCTGGCCTAGCCTTTTTTTCATTCGTAAAGTTGGTTGACAAAGGCATTTGATATTTGGGAGATTCGTTGTTTGTAGGCTCTTGTTGTTGAATTGACTCAGAAACTAAAATTGTTGCTTCTTTCTTTATATCAATAACATTATTCGTATTTACTATTACCGATTCTAGTTTTTGATTTTCTGTTGATTGTTCAGTCGTTGAATTGATAATAGTTTCAGAAGCTGTATTTTTAATTGTTTGATTATGAGTATTTCTGAAATAATTAAAATAAATAAAAACAGAAGTTACAATAATAGCAACAACACTTATTAGTTTTGTAAAAAATGCTTTATTAATGATTCCTACAGGAGATGTATGCATCACTTGATTTGAAATTGTTTCCATAAGTTCTTGGTTTTTAGGTTTATTAAAATCTAAATTTAAAAAGGCTTGACCTAGCAGGTTATCGAGCTCTTTTTCAGAAACCTTATGTTTATTATTAATTGACATGTTGTGGTGTTTTAATTTTTTCTAATTCGGCATTTACATTTTCTGTTAATTGTTTTTTTAATCGCGCATAGTACACTTTCAATTGGTTCTCAGGTTTATTTACAAATTCCGAAATTTTACTGTAAGGCATGTCTTGTCCGCGCATCAACAATAATATGCGTTGCCAGTCTTCTAGCTTTTCTAATTCCTGTTGTAAAATAGTTAATGGCAGGTTTTGAGTTGACTGTGTTTCTGGCTCTCTATCCGTAAAGTTTTCATGCAATTCTACTTCCTGATTATGTTTTTCGAAAGATTTATTATCTCTTAAAAAATTACGTAAATAGTTAATATGTGTTTTAAAAATAAAACCAGTGAATTTAAATTCATTTTCAAATTCACGTTCAGCTGCTACGTCGGCTATTTTATAGAGTGTTTTGTACACAACACTCCACGCATCGTCCTTATCTGGTAAATAGGTTTTGATTGTATACGCTAATAGCTTTTTAGCATACCTTTCATAAAGCCACTTAACAAACTCGTCTTTATTATTAACTATTTTACTTAATGTTTCCGAACTGAAACTCATCATAACCTGCTTACAATATATAACACATTATGGTAACAGAAGTATTTTCTTGGTGAGTAATTTTTAAATTAATAAAAATGAATCTCCAAATACAATAGATTTTTAGGCTTTTTAGCTAAATCATCTAGTTTTAATCGTTTGTTCTTTCTCCAAAACAAGCGATGCTTAGAAACACCATTATTTGTTATATAGTTAGCAATATCAGATTTGATAGATTTAGCATCATTTCCCTCAACCGAGTAATAGTCAGTTAAGGAAATTTCAGAAATATGTTTAACTCCTATGCGCTTAATAAACGATTTTATAAATACTTTGTGTTTATTAAAAGCACTATCCGTTAAATCCTGATAATAAATCCGAACAACTGTATCTAATAAAGCTAAGGAGCCTCCTGATGAATTTTCCGCAACAATAGTAGAATCTTTAATAAGACTATCTGTTGGAGAAACTTTTTTAGGATTATAATTTTTTGAGGAAGAGTTATTCTTTTTATTGTTTCTCGAACTGGATAAAGACGATTTAAATTTTCTCTTTTTACCACCCATCGCCATTTGCATTTTCCTTTTCAAAGGCTTCATATCAAACTGACCTCTTATGCAATCTGGAAAAAAACATATAAATGGAAATTTGTTATGAATAGCACAAGAGCTAAACACACAGATTATTAATATGAGAGAAATGATACGCAAAAACCGAAATATTAAGTGCTACACTTAATATAACACATTTAGGTAACAATTATTGTAACGTTAAAATATCCGGTTTATTAGTAATAATTCCATCAACACCGCGTTTGGCTAATTTTCGAGCTTTTCGGGGTTTGTTAACGGTCCATACATAAACCGTTTTTCCTAGTTTATGTATTTTTTTAATCACGCGTTTGCTACAAAACTTGTAATACACGTTGACGCCTTCCCAATTTTTGAAATCATCCTTACTGAAATGCTTATCAAAATTAAAACTCACCAAAGGCAAATTAAACACTATCAATTTTTGCAAATTAATACTACTATCTCTTTTAGCGAAATTAATTAAAGGCTCTTTTTCAAACGAATGAATCGTGCTAATCCAGTTTTGTGCATTGTATTTGGCGATTAAATCTACAATGTGCTTTTCGATATTTGGATAATACGAGTTCCCTTTTTTGAGTTCAATTAACAATTTACATCTTCCGTTTATTGCAATAATAGCCTCCTCTAAGGTTGGAGGATTTTCTTTGAGTACCGTTTTTTGCAGTTTGATAGAAAGTTGTTTGAAGTCACTTGAAGATATATCTTTAATTAATCCTTCGCCATTTGTTGTTTTATCCAAACTTAAATCATGCATAATCACGACTACGCTATCTTTAGTTTGATGCACATCTGTTTCAATAATAACAGCACCCATTTCAATGGCTTTTTCAAAAGCAGAGATGGTGTTTTCGGGTGCGTAGGCACTGGCGCCACGGTGAGCAATGATGATTGGGTTTTGAGAGTAAGAGGCAAAAGAGAGAAGGAGAAAAAATTTAACCGCAAAGGACGCTAAGTTTTTTCGCAGAGGATGCAAAGAATAAAATGGTTTATGTTTAATTTGTATCATTACTTTTTACATCTAGTCTTCCCTCTCCTTTTAGGAGAGGGACCGAGGGTGAGGTTTTAATCCCTTACCAACTCCAAATTTTCCATATTAACCGTCATTTTTAAAATGCCGAAAGTGATACTCACTTTCTCATCTTTCATTGACTCTACGATTCCTATTTCGGTACTATTTAAAATTTTGACTTTACTGCCAATTTTTAATAATGGCTTTAAACGCGCCACTTTCTTCTCCGCAAAATTATCACGCTTGTTTTGTTTAGCGAGTTCCTTGCGCTTATTGGTTTCCGCAGTAATGCCATCAATAAAACGCTTAATCACCATTTTACGATCTTCGTTTTTATTCCACTCCTCCATCAAACGTAAATACTTCTGCCCAAAATCTGCTAAACGCGCTAATTCTATTTTTCGTTCTCGCTCACGCTCTATCTTGTCTCTAAAATTAGTAGACAATACTTCATATTTTTCTTTAGAAATTTTTCTTAAAAATTCTTCGTGCTCTGTTCGTTCAACTGCTTCTGCTAATTTTGTTTTTTGTTGCTGAACTTCTGCCAATAAAGCATTCAAATCCACTTTTTCTGTATCAATTTTTTGTTTAGCTCTTTCAATCAAATCTTTCGGGAACCCTACTCTTTCTGCTACTTCAAAGGTATAGCTACTTCCTGGTTCACCAACCGTTAAAATATATTTTGGATCAAGTGTTTCTAAATCAAACAACATGCTTCCATTTAAAACACCATCTAATTTATTAGCCAATAATTTTACATTCGGGAAATGCGTGGTGATGATGCCGAATGTTTTTGATTTCACTAATTCTTCAAGTACCACTTCCGCCATCGCTCCTCCTAATTCTGGGTCTGTGCCACTTCCAAATTCGTCCATCAACACTAAGGTTTTTGAATTCACTTGTTTTAAAATAGCGATCATATTTTTTAATCGTGCACTGTAAGTACTCAATTCATGTTCGATGCTTTGTGTATCTCCAATATCAATTAAAATATGTTTAAAGAAACTCATCACCGAATTTTCGGCAACACTCACCAATAAGCCAGATTGCAGCATGGTTTGAAGTAAACCAACTGTTTTTAAAGTGATGGATTTCCCTCCGGCATTCGGACCTGAAATCACCACTAAGTGATTTTCGGAATTTAAATGAATGTTTAAAGGAACGGTGTTCTTTTTTAATTCTTTGTTCTGCAAAAACAACGTGGGATGAAAGGCCTTATTTAACTTTAACTCCGAATTAGCAGAAATAACAGGCAAAGACGCATTAATTAATTGCGCATATTTTGCTTTGGCTTTTAAAAAATCTAATTCAATTAATAACTCATTGTATTGTTTTAATTGAAAAGCAAAAGGTCGTAACGTATCCGTTAGTTCTCTTAAAATGCGATTGATTTCTCTGCGCTCGTCAATTTCTAACTCAGCAATATCATTGTTAATACTAATGGTTGCGCCCGGTTCAATAAAAATAGTTTTTCCCGTTTCGCTTTTGTTATGCACAAATCCACTTACTTCCGATTTGTATTCAACTAAAACGGCAAGAGTTCTTCTTCCATTAAAAAAGCTTTCTTCGTTATCTCTGATAAAACCAAGTTTTCGTAATTCATTCACTTGTCTATCAAATTTGATATCGCTTTCTCGTTTTTTTTCAGATAACTCTTTTCTGATTTTCTGAAGCTCTTTGGAGGCAGAATTTTTAACCGTAGCGTCAAAATCAATGATGCGATCAATCTCTACAACAATAACTTTGTTATCTTCTAATTCATCTGCTAACTGAGATAAATTAGGTAAATCTTGTTTTCTGTTCCTCAAAAAACGAATGGCCGTATTACTAATTTCGGTAGACTCTTTAACTAATAAAAACTGTTCTTCGGTGAGCATACTTCCTTCCAGACTCAATAAGGAAGCTTCTTTTCGAAGTCTTCAAATTGAATGTCAGGAAAAAATGAATTCCCACTTAAGGTGTTCTTTAATTCATCAACACGATGTAATTCTACTGTTAAGTTTTCGTTATCAGAAAAAACAGAAATGTGTGAAGCTTTTTGTTTAGCACCATTACTGTAACATAATTCAGTAACGTATTTTTTTATTTTATAGAACTCTAATAATTCGAGGGCTTCAGATTCAATGATATTCATTTGCGACTTTAAGTAACTGTTTAAAATTTATCGATTTGGAGTCGTTCCGCCAAACAATTATTTACTGCTATTTATTTACTTAAAAAAACCCTTAATTGTTTTGTAAACTAAATTTTTACATTATTTTTGATAGGTTGAATAATTAAGATTATTTAACCACTGAATAGAAAGTAAAATAGAAAACAAGTTTACACATAGCACTATTAGTGAAAGCCTTCTATCCAAAACTTTAATAATATTAAAACCTACGTACCTAGTGGCAAAGCTTAAACAACACTATTATAAATTAAAAAAAGAACCCTAAAGAAAGGTCTTATCAAAATGAAAATGTAATCATTACAAAACTGGAAGAAATGCTTCAGCAACCTGAAGCTAGTGCTGTTGCTCACCAAATGCGCACTCTGCAAAAAGAGTATCAAAAATTGTGGACAGCCGAATTTGAAACAGCCAAACAACAATTTGTTGACGAAGGCGGCAAAGCAAAAGAATTTGAATATGCCAAATCGCCCGAAGATGTTAAAATTTCGGAGCTGATTGACAAAATAGAAAAAAAGAAAAAAGAAGAAGATAATAAACTAGCCGTTGAACAAGCTAAAAACTTGGTAATTCGTAACGAGATTATTGCTAAAATAAACGACTTAAGTCAGGTAAGTGATAACATTGGTGCTGCTATTAAAAAATTAGTAGAGTTACAAGGTCAGTGGAAAGTGACTGGCGCTGTGTCTCCTCATAAATACAAAGAAAATCAAGCAGATTACAGTAAAGCCATTGAAGAATTTAACTACAAATTAAGTTTATCAAAGCAATTACAAGAGCATGATTTGAAACGTAACTACGAAATGAAAACGGAGTTATTAGAGAAAATAAAAGGTATTAAAGATCAAACTAATATTAAGGAAGCAGAACGCTTAATTAAAATTTACCGTAACGATTGGGAAGAAATTGGGCCTGTGCCTAACGATAAATGGGATGAATTGAAAGGCAGTTTTAGAGCGGCTTTAGAAGAAGCGTACTCAAAATTAAAAGCGCATTATAATTCTGTTGAAGAAGAAAAAGAAGCGAATTTAAATAGCAAAAAAGAATTGCTAGAAAAAATTAAAGCCATCATCACAAAATCGGAAACAGCAAGCGGACAAGTTTGGAATAATTTAACCAACGAGTTAGTAGCTTTACAAACCGAATGGAAAGGCATTGGAAGAGCCAACGCAAAAGAGAACGATAAGGTATGGGCAGAGTTTAGAGAATTATGCGATTCGTTTTTTGAAAAGAAGAAAGCATTTTTTAGTGTAGTACACGAAAAAATGGGTGTTATTAAAACTCAAAAACAAGAATTAATTGCTAAAGCAAATGCTTTGAAAGAAAGCACTGACTGGCAAAAAACAGGTTTAGCCTTAATTAAATTACAAGACGCTTGGAAAAAAGTACCTCACGCTGGTGGGGATGAAACTAAATTATTTAATCAGTTCCGTGCGGCTTGCAATCACTTTTTTGACGCAAAGAAAGCTCATTTTGGTGCGGTTGACGCGAGCTATGATGCTAACTTAGTAGCGAAAGAAGAATTATTAAAAAAATTACAAGACTTTAATTTATCAGAAGATTTAGCAGCTAACCACGCCGCCTTAAAACAGTTTTCAGCTGATTGGAATGCTGCAGGCATGGTGCCAATGAAAGATAAAAAACGTGTGAACGATGCGTTTTATAATCGCTTAGATGAATTGTATGATAAAATGAATGTGAGTGCTACTGAAAAATTCATGATGCAATTTAAAACGAAGTTAGAGCGTTTATCTAACGGAGAAAGCCCTGAATTAGCATTAAAGAAAGAAGCAGAGTATTTCAAAAAACAAATGGATGAAATTCAAGGACGTATTAAAACGTACGATAACAATTTAGGTTTCTTTAAATCGAGCAGCAAAGGCGTGAATCCTTTTATGAAAGAAATAGAAGATAAGATTAATGCAGAGAAACAAAAAATTACTGAGTTAAACGAGAAACGCAAACTAGTAATGGCAGAGTTAAATAAACTCAAGCCTGCTGAAATGGAAGCGAAATAAAAACAGAAAGCTATCACAAATGTGGTAGCTTTTTTTTAATAAAAAAGGCATTTACTTGAGTTAAATAAAAAATTGAAAAAGGGGATAAACGAAAAAGCTAGCTGGACTATTTGCACCGAATGTAAAGGACGAGGTAAAAAAAGTCAGAGGCTTCGTAAAAAAGTACGGCTCCATTACCAAAATTCAATTCATGAATTTGAAAAAACAAAGGGTGAAGCTGTCGCTCCTATTCCTCCTAAAAGTCCTTTAGTTTCTTGCTTAAATTGCCACGGAACTGGATTAGTTCATTCTAATCATACTACAATAGCTGATACCAATAATTACCCACACGTTGCAATTATTGGTGCTGGTATTGGAGGTGTAGCTTTGGCGGTTGCCTGCATGCATCGCGGCATTCCTTTTACATTGTATGAACGTGATCACAACTTCGAAGCACGCTCTCAAGGTTATGGACTCACTTTGCAACAAGCTACGAAAGCTATTGAGGCATTGGGTATTTCATCTTTAGAAAAAGGCATCATTTCAACACGGCATGTGGTTCATACAACGGAAGGAAAAATAGTTGGAGAATGGGGCATGAGAAAGTGGCTACAATCAAATACAAAAACGTCACCGAGGCGCACCAATATGCATATTGCAAGACAGTCTTTACGCTTAGCTATTCTTGAGCAAATCGATGAACGTTATGCAGTACAATGGGGGCATCAGTTAATTGATGTAAAAGAAAATGAGGATGGTATTAATTTAAGTTTTCAGGTAAACGGAGAAATAAAAAACGCCAAAGCCAATTTAGTAGTTGGTGCTGATGGCATTCGCAGTGCGGTTCGAAACTTACTGATAGGTGAGGATAGCAGTCCATTACGTTATTTAGATTGTATCGTGATATTAGGGATTTGTCCTTTAGCAGCCCTCAAAGATGTTGATAGTGAATTGCTAGATTCAGCCACCGTATTTCAAACGGCTAATGGTAATGAACGCATTTACATCATGCCTTATGATGCAGATTCGGTGATGTGGCAATTGAGTTTTCCTATGTCAGAAAAAGAAGCAAAAAAATTAAGTGCTAAAGGCGCAAAATTTTTGAAGGAAGAAGCTTGCAAAAGAACTCAGTGGCATGAGCCTATTCCTCAAATTTTAGCAGCTACTAAAGAAGATTTAGTTTCTGGCTATCCGGTGTATGATCGAGAATTATTGACCTCTGAATTATTAGAGAAATGTGGGAATGCCACTTTGATAGGAGATGCGGCTCACCCGATGAGTCCGTTTAAAGGACAAGGAGCCAATCAAGCGCTATTAGATGCACTGGCATTAGCTAAAGGAATATCAAAAAATTGCGCTCCCTTATCCAAATGGAAAGAAGCTGGAATCAGAAAAAGTGTATTAACGGAGTTCGAAGCAGAAATGCTGGAACGCAGCGCTACAAAAGTAAAAGATTCAGCAGAAGCTGCGCAATTTCTTCATTCCGACATTGTACTAAAGGAAGGCAATCAACCGAGAGGAAGCTGTGTAAAGAAAAAAGAATGATAGCACTTCCTAAAGTATTGTACCATTGCAAAAGTTTATGACATTAGCTACCTTTGTAATGAATGAAAACGCCCTTCGACTCCGCTCAGGGTGACAAAAAAATAAAAACTAAAATAATGAACGTAGAAATTTGGAGTGATGTGATGTG
Organism: Bacteroidota bacterium; assembly: GCA_016711805.1. Lineage (GTDB taxonomy): Bacteria > Bacteroidota > Bacteroidia > B-17B0 > Aurantibacillaceae > UBA4416. Next base: position 55,173 of record JADJSH010000020.1, on the reverse strand, counting down.
TCCGTTTTGCTATATAGGCAAACGCAAATTTGAAAATGCCTTAGCAAAATTTCCTCAAAAAGAGAACATCAATATCATCTGGAAAAGTTTTCAGTTAGACCCAACAACTGTAACCGATACAAGCTTAAATACCATAGATAACTTAGCTGAAAAGAAAGGCTGGAGCAAACAACAAGCGCAAGAAACAACGGCTCAAGTAACTAACATTGCCAAACAAGTAGGTTTGGATTTTCATTTCGAAAAAGCTGTGGTGGCAAATTCATTTGATGCACATCGTTTATCACACTTAGCAAAAAAGTATGGTAAACAAAACGACTTAGAAGAAAAATTATTCTTAGCGTATTTTACCGAAGGTAAAAATACTGCCGACCACTCTACCCTATTACAAATTGGTAAAGACATAGGCATACCTGAACAAGAAATTACAGCCGTTTTAAATAGCGATACATATGCTAACGACGTTGAACAAGACATTACCGAAGCACAGCAAATTGGGGTGCGAGGCGTTCCCTTTTTTGTATTGGATAGAAAATATGCAGTTTCTGGCGCTCAAGAATCTGAAACTTTTTTAGGTGCATTAACTAAAGCTTATGAAGAGCATGCAAATGGTGTGATTGAACCTATTGCTTCTGACAATTCTTCTTGTGGTTGCGGGCCAGAGGGGTGTAACTAACCTCTCTTCTTGACAAAAAAGTCACAAAAAGAAATTTACGACCCACATAATACTTTTAGTACTTCCTTTCTTTGCCTACCATGCAAAGAAAGGAACAAAGAAAAATCACCGCTTCTTAAATTTTCCTTGAAAATCTGAACTTATTTTCCCGCCCGATTCTAGAAACTCGAACGGTGAAAAACCGCTCTCAAACAGCCTAGAATCGTCGCATAAATCCCTGCTAAAAATAAATTCGATTTTCTTCGTTAAATTTAAAAGGCGGATTCCCCCTATCAACACTTACATCTACATTAGAAAAGTAAACGTGTGTATTTAATTTAGTTGACCTATTAAAATTTAGCTTAAAAATCCAATGGTATCAAATGCGTTAGCATGTGTGGAGATGATTTGGGCTGTTCGCGCAGCGCTTCAAATCATCAGTTTGATACTATGCAGATTTTAGCGAAATTTTAATAAGCCTTGATTTTTTTGCAACTTTTTGTATCAAGACAAAAAGTTTTAAAGAAGAATCACTTATCGGTAAAAACCCACCACCTATCAAATCAAACCCGCCATTTACTCATTGTTGAATTTTATAGTTTTAATAGCTAGTATTTTTGTAATAGAAAATTAACTATTATGAAACTACTACTACTTACTATCGCAAGTGCATTTGCACTAAACACGTATTCTCAAGCACCAACTATTCAATGGCAAAATTTAATTGTAGGCAATAATGTAGATGCTGTAAACAAAACCATTCAATCTACTGATGGTAATTTTTATTCTGTTGGGTCTACACTTTCTACAGCTGGAAATTTGAGCAACTACCATGGTGGTTGGGACGCGTGGATTTCGAAAATTGATGTAAATGGCAATTTTGTTTGGAAAAAACCAATTGGAGGCTCTAATACCGATTACTTAACAGATATTATACAAACAAATGACGGGAACTATTTAGCTAGCGGCACAAGTTATTCTTCAGATGGGGATTTACTAAGCATTCCATACTCCACCACACCTAAAAACATTTGGCTAATAAAATTTAATGATACTGGCATTCTCTGGGAACAACGATATGGTGGCTCTGGCGATGGAGGTTTCAGTACTAATAGTCATTTAATAGAAGCTACAAACGGCGATTTACATGTATTTGCAAACACAGTGTCGAACGATGGTGATATTATAAATTCTCATAGTAACGGAATGAATGAAAACGATATTGTATATTTTAAACTAAGTTCAAATGGAACTATTCTTTCTCAAAAAAACTATGGTGGTTCTGATGACGATAACTTTTATTCAGCCACTCTAACCAGCGATGGTGGAATTGCAATTTTAGGGCGTTCCCGTTCAACAGACTTTGATGTCAGTCAACATTTAGCTGCCGCCGGATTCTATGATACTTGGATTTTCAAAATAGATAATACACTAAATATTGTATGGGATAAATCTTTTTTAGCACCTTATAATGACAAAAGTGCAACATGCGTTAAAGAATTAGGTAATGGAAAAATCATGTTTTCATCCTGCATTTCAAATAATGGTATAGATGGGACGCTAAATGTTCTTTCTGCAAATGGAAATTTAATATGGCAAAAAAATTATGGAGGTTCTGGCATGGATCGAATTGATGATTTTATAGAATTAAATTCAAATAAAATTATATGTTCAGGATATACGTATTCAAATGATGGAGATATAACTAATAACGTACTTGGCGATGCAATTTGGTTAATTGAAGTAGATTCTGTAGGTATTATTAATAACCAAAGTCTGTATGGCGGTTCAATGCAGGAAAATGGGGCGAAATTAACGAAAACAATTGATAACCAATTTGTTTTGTCTGGTGGAACTTCATCAATTGATCACGATGTTGTTAATCCTTATACATGGAATTGTTTTTGTGAGGAAGCATGGATTTTCAAATTAAATATGAATACAGTAGGTATTCACGAAAAACAATTAACTAACACCCTTTCTATTTACCCTAATCCTGCAAATGAAGTCATTCACGTCAACACCTCAACTAGTTTAACTAATGAATCGTACAACATTGTAAATACTTTAGGGCAAACAATACTAAATGGTAAACTTGAAAATGAACATTCAACCATTGATGTTCAAACATTAGAATCAGGAATTTATTTTTTACAAATTGGTGGCAAGCAAACGCAATCAACTAAAATAATTAAGAATTAATTTAAAAAAACTTCTGCGATTTATATCCACATTAAAATTAACTATTATGAAACTATCTTTACTTTATATCGTTAGTGCCTTTGCACTAAGCTCTTATGCCCAGGCACCAACTATTCAATGGCAAAAGCATTTGGAGGATCAAATCACGACTATTCAAAAAAATTGAACAGACTAATGACGGCGGTTTGATTATTGCCGGAACCAGCGAATCAAATGATTACAATGTTGTTTTCAACCATGGTGGCAAAGATTATTGGGTAGTAAAAACTAATGCGAACGGGTCATATAACTGGATGAAAACATATGGAGGATCAGGCGACGATGATTTAACTTCGATCAGTAAAACACATGATGGAGGTTACATACTGTGCGGAACCTCAAATTCGAATGATGGTAATAAATCTGTTAGCTATGGTAATACAGATATGTGGATCGTAAAAATAAACAGTTTAGGAAATATACAATGGGAAAAATCTTACGGTGGTTCTCTTGGTGATGGCGCTAATAGTATAGAACAAACTGCAGATCACGGATACATCATTGCAGGAATTACTTAATCAAATGATGGACAAATAACTAATAATCACGGCGTCGCTGATTATTGGGTCATTAAAACAGATAGTACTGGAAATATAGCTTGGCAAAAAACATATGGAGGAAATAGTTACGATAGAGCCTTATCTGTAAAACAAACGATAGATGGAGGTTATATCATCGCTGGTAATTCAGCTTCAAGTAATGGAGATATAACATTTAATCATGGCTCAGGAGATTATTGGGTTTTAAAAATCAACTCAACTGGTAATATCATCTGGCAAAAATCGTTTGGTGGTTCATTAGCAGAAATTCCAAAAACTATATCTCAAACTTCAGACCATGGATATATAATAGGCGGTGTTTCTAAATCAACAGATGGAGATTTATCGTATAATTATGGTGATTATGATTACTACATTGTTAAACTTGATTCTAACAGTAATGTAGAATGGCAAAAAACATACGGAGGAACTAATTGGGATACATTTTATGATATTAAACAAACGTCAGATAATGGCTACATCATGGTGGGGTCTACGTCATCTAATGATGGAGATTTACCAACAACTCATACATCTAGTGATATATGGGTAGTAAAACTTGATGCTGTTGGCACTATAAATTGGCAGAAATCAATCACTGGTAATGTATATACACCAATTGGTTCTATTATACCAACCAACGATGGGGGCTATGCTATTTGCGGAAATACTGCTTCATATAGTGATGATGTCATTAGCATTAATGGTTCAGCTGATTATTGGATTATTAAACTTGCGCCCTTATCAGCAACTAGTGTTCAGGAAAACCAATTAAACAACAAAACCTTTTCTATCTATCCTAACCCAGCAAATGATATTCTTCACATTAATACATCCACAAGTATAGTTAATGAGTCATACGCTATTATAAACACATTAGGGCAAACTGTATTAAATGGGAAATTAGAAAACGAGCGTTCGACCATTGATGTTCAAACTTTACAAGCAGGTATTTATTTTTTACAAATTGGTAGTAAACAAACACAATCGTATAAAATAATTAAGAATTAATTTTTTAGGTGTATTTTCCAGTTTATCATACGTTAGTAATTGTGCGGCTGACCTTGGCAATTCGGTGCGGACTACCATTCTGAGAAGGCACTGCGGGGCAAATGGGAGTCGGCGAATTGTCTTAATTTTGTTTCTTTTTCTTCAAGGAAAAAAAAAATGAAAGCTTTTAATCATGCTAAAGTTTGATTGGCGGCAAAATATTCAGAAAAGTTTTAAGAGAAATATATAAAACATCTTTAAAAAAATTTAGGTAATAAAAAAGGCTATCTCAATTGAGATAGCCTTTCATTTATAATAAAATAATATTAATCCGCTAAAAGCGCTCTAGAAACAACAATACGTTGAACCTCGCTAGTACCTTCGTAAATTTGAGTAATTTTCGCATCACGCATTAAACGCTCAACATGGTACTCTTTTACATAACCGTAACCACCATGTATTTGAACGGCTTCAGTAGTTACCCACATAGCGGTTTCTGATGCAAATACTTTTGCTTGTGCGCCTTCTTTTTCGCAAGGTAAACCTTGGTCTTTTAACCAAGCTGCACGATAAATTAATAAACGAGCTGCTTCAATACGAGTAGCCATATCTGCTAATTTAAATTGAATAGCTTGATGCTGAGAAATTAATTTACCAAATGCTTTACGCTCTTTCGAATACGCTAATGCTAATTCATAAGCACCGCTAGCAATTCCTAATGCTTGTGAAGCGATACCAATACGGCCACCGCCTAATGTTTTCATCGCGAATTTGAAACCAAATCCTTCTTCACCAATACGGTTTGCTTTTGGAACTTTTACATCAGTAAACATTAAAGAGTGAGTATCACTTCCGCGAATACCCATTTTATTTTCTTTAGGACCTACCACAAATCCCGGCATTCCTTTTTCAATAATTAAACAGTTAATTCCTTTATGTCCTAATTCTACATTAGTTTGAACCATTACTAAATAAATAGAAGCACTGCTTCCGTTAGTGATCCAGTTTTTTGTACCATTTACTAAATAATGGTCGCCTTGATCAATAGCAGTAGTACGTTGAGATGTAGCATCACTTCCCGCTTCTGGTTCTGATAAGCAAAATGCACCTATCACTTCGCCTTTAGCTAAAGGCACTAAATATTTTTGTTTTTGTTCTTCGTTACCAAAATGCTCTAATCCCCAACAAACTAATGAGTTATTTACACTCATTACTACGCTACAAGACGCATCTACTTTAGAAATTTCTTCCATAGCTAAAGTACGTAAGAAATAGCATCCATACCGCCTCCGCCGTATTTCGGGTCAACCATCATTCCTAAAAAACCCAATTCTCCAAGCTTTTTAACTTGTTCTGCTGGAAATTTTTGGTGTTCATCTCTCTCAATTACTCCTGGTTTGCAGTCGTTTTGAGCGAAATCTCTTGCTGCTGCTTGAATCATCAATTGCTCTTCTGTTAGTTGAAATTGCATGGTTGTATGTTTTTAATAGTTGAACGAATTATCCTCACAAAAATAGAAGATATTTCGAATTATCAAGTCTAAATCGTCGATTTGTTAAAATTATTTTGTTGAGAGAATTTCAATAATTGTCCCAAAAAAGAAACAATTCTAAGTAACTTTAGTTTAAAATGCAGGCACAATCTTTAAAAATACTTGGTTTAATGAGTGGGACATCTTTGGATGGGCTCGATTTAGCTTTATGTGAATTTAGTGAGCAAAATAAGATGGTTTCGTTTAAATTACTAGCATCCAAAACCATTGTCTACGAAGCGGTATGGAAAGAACGTCTGCAAAATGCCTATGACGCAAGCGCCGAACAATACTTTAAATTACATAGCGTGTACGGCGAATTTATATCTGAAAAAGTGAATGATTTTTTAAAGGAAAATAACCAAACAGCCAATTATATTTCCTCTCACGGACACACTATTTTCCACCGACCTCAGCTTGGGTTTACGACTCAAATAGGTTGTGGTGCAACCATTGCCGCAAAAACGGGTATTGATACCGTTTGTGATTTCAGAAGTTTAGATGTGGCTTTAAAAGGGCAAGGAGCTCCTTTGGTACCAATTGGTGATAGAGATTTGTTTCCAGAATCGGAGTCTTGCTTAAATATTGGGGGTATTGCTAATATTTCCTTTAACAAAAATGGTAAAACTTCCGCCTTTGATATTTGCATTGCCAATATGGCTTTAAATTATTTAATCGAAAGTATTGGAAAAGCTTACGATGATGGCGGTGTTTTAGCTTCTTCTGGAAAAAGTAATGGTGAATTATTACAACACTTATTAGATTTAAATACACAGCAACAATCGATAGGAAGAGAATGGTTTGAACAACATTTTTTACCAATTTTAATTTCTTCATCCATTTCTTTGAATGATAAACTAGCAACTTGCGTTGAGTATATGGTGTTTCATATCAGCTCTATTTTAAAACAAGAACATTTAAATTCGGTTTTAATAACGGGCGGCGGTGCCTACAATACATTTTTTATTGAGCGATTAAAAGCAAACTATAATGGCGAGATTCATATTCCGTCAGATGATGTGATACAATTTAAAGAAGCGATTATATTTGCGTACTTAGGATTTTTAAGAGTAAACGAACAAATCAATACATTAAACTCTGTAACCAAAGCAAGCAGAGATAGTATTGGGGGAGCGGTGTATTTAGGGAAGAAATAGTGTCCCGCAGATAACGCAGATGAACGCAGAAAAAAAATTAACCATATAGAGAAAAAATCTGCGGTCATCAGCGAGATCTGCGGGAAATAAAAAAAAACAAATGAACTATCTATTAGTATTTATCGGCGGAGGATTAGGAAGCTTACTGCGTTTTATCATAGCCATGTTATTTGGTAAAACCACTTTATCATTGCCTTGGGCAACGTTATCATCTAATGTATTGAGTTGCTTTATTTTTGCAACCATTATTTATCTCTATCAAGAAAAAAATTTAATTCCCGATAATTATAAGCACCTAGTTTTAATTGGTATTTGTGGAGGATTAAGTACCTTCTCCACTTTTAGTTACGAAACCTTTGAACTCATCAAACAAGGAATGACCGCATGGGCTTTTATAAATATTGCTGTAAGTTGTGTGCTTTGTACAGGAATATTTTTTGTGTTTGCGAAGTGATTTTAATCCAAACCCGATGATTAATCTACCTTAAGTCTATCTCTATATTTATCTGCTAATCCAATTTTTTCAGCATGGTACAGGGCTTTTTCGAAAAGTTTTTTTGCTTTCTCTTGAATCCTATCCAACTCCTTTTCACTTATATCATATTCTATTGATCTCATTAAAGTTGCTCCTTCGTTATAATAAAAAATAAAAAGATTATAATTTATACTATACTGCGTTGGCTTTAATTCATAAGCTTTCAACAATAGTTCTTCAATAAACTTTGTCAAACTATCAGTTCTGCTATTCAAATTGAAAGCGCTTAACTTTATGGATCTGTTTAAATAAGAGATATATTCCAAGCTGTCTCTACCAGACAAACTTAATAACTTCTTACTCTTTTCTAAATTTAATTTTTCCAGAAAAATACTTTTGTAAGGAAGATCATCATAATACTGCACCTTTTTAAAATACAATGCCTCTTTACGCATAGTAAAATATTTAACTTCCTTTTCTTTTATAAATCTATTTTCTCCTAATTCATATAACCAAATTTTATAGTTGATAGCGCATTCTTGAGCAGAAGTAAAAGCAACAGGAACTGTTACGTCAAACCAGATTTTAATTAACTTAAACAAGCATGTGTCACTATTGAAAGGCCTTAGTACAGAAGTCAACAAATAAAGCTTCTCCTTTTCATTTAACAGGATAATTGAGTCTTTACCTTTTAATTTTTTTCCTTCAAGTTCTCTCAGCTCTTTTAGTTTTTTCTCAAAATAATCTGAGCTATCAGAAAGTACTAAACCCGAAAGTTGAATAGTTAAATATGTTTGAGCATAATTCAACTTTGAATCAATTTCATTTCTTAACTCAGGCAAATTATGATTAACTCCATTTTCATCTAATAAAGGTAATTTTTTCAATGATTGTAGCAGGTTATTAAAATTTTCAGACTGGCTAAGTCTTTCTTGTGCGCTTATTCCTGAAGAAAAGAATAAATAAAAAAACAGAAAAATAATTACGTGAATAATGTTTTTCATCTTGTAATTTTTATTTTTTTACGTCTAATAAATATAACAACAATCACAATTAAAATAATTGAAATAAGAGCTACTCCAACATAAAGTTTATCATTATTTGGATATTTTTTTTCTACTTCTATATTTCCTTTTGCTCTTAAATCTGCCCAATATTTATTACTAGCCTGATTTAAAGCTATTTTTCTCATTTCAACTATAGTAGAATCAAACCCATACTCCTTTGCTTTATCAAAAGTTGGCATTCCATCATGTTCATTCTTTAATAAACAAGTAATGTTAGCTAGATCAAATAATAGTTGAGCAACGATTTTATCTTTTGGTTTAATAAATGAAATTCTCTCATTTAGTTGAAAATATATGGCATCTCCTAATTTTGTTAAAGCTTCCTTTGACAGGCTTGTTTTGGGCAGTGAATCAGTTCCGAAATCAGTATTAATTAATGATAATGAATTAATAGATTTTTGAGAATCAATTTTTGCTTCCAATATTTTAACATGGATCCATTCGGATTCATAATGAGATTTAGAATCAAGTTCAATGGACTTTTTTATCCATTTTAAAGCATTTTCATTATCACCAATTAATTCGTAAGCTGTCCCAATATTAGAAGCAGTTGAATACCTTCCTGGCTTCATCTTTTCAATTTCAAGATATATATTAATTGCTTTTCCGTATTCCTTTAATAAAATTAAAAGCAAACCTTTATCTGAAAGATAATCTAAATCTTTGGTCGATTTATAAAGGCTATCAATTTCTCTAAAAGCAGATTTGAAGTTATCATTATCTATATGAAAGGAATGCCCATAAGGGATTTTACCTTTATAATCTTCGTAAAGATAAATGCCATTCTTTAATATTTTACTATCACCATTTAAACAGGCTATTACATTAAATGCAAAAGACACGAAAAATATAAATAAACCTACTGTTTTTTTCATTTTAGAATTTACGCTTGTCTTTTCATAATCCATGTGCCTGTTGCTGTTACATCATACCCAAAACCTTTAGGCCTTGTGGTTATATCCCAATCACCATAAAACATATTGTTAATAGAATCATAAGCGCCAAAATAATTTATTTCATGTCCTGGATTATTATTATCAATTATGGTTTTTCCATCGCCAGAAGCATAATGAGAAAATTCATATTGTTTTACAAAACTAATTCTATCTCCATCTAAAAAACCCTTAATTTTAGCTAAATCAGGACTCATTCCAGCGCCATCTTTATCTATTCCCACAGCGGTAAAGGTATCTTCATCTTGAGAAAATTCTGCCTCAAAAACTAATTCCTTGTTTTCCATCTCTTCATATTCAGGTCCATAAACAATTACAAAAGTCCACAGTCCATTAAGATTTATATTGCTCATAAAATTAGAATACAATTAATCTACTCCTTAACCACCTTCATCGTACTTTGAGTTTTATCACTCATCGTTATTGTAAAAGTATAAAAACCTGTTGCTAAAGCACTCATATCAATAGTAGTTTTAAAAGTATTTACTTCTACAATACGAACTAATTTTCCTGTAAAATCATACACTAAAATCGAAGCTATTTGTTTATTAGCGCTAACTGTTATATCAGCTGCTGTTGGATTTGGGTATAACATTAATTCGTTACTAGAATTAGAATTATTAATTCCTGTGCACAACTGCACATCTACCGTTTGCGAAGCCGTTGCCACACAACCATTACTAACTGTAACTGAATAGGTAATAGGATACGAACCTACCCCAATAGATGGATCAAATGTATCGGCTGTTACTCCTGTCCCTGAGTAAATTCCTCCCGACGGATTTGCCGTAAACGTGAAGACAGCATCATTAGTGCACAACAACGCATTGTTTACGGTAAAGTCAATGGTTGGTATTAATTTTACATATACTTCGTGCGAAGCTGTTGCTGTGCAACCACCATTATCGGCAATAACCACATAAGTAAATGTACCTACAGGTGCAACATTAATCGTAGATGTATTTGCTCCACTATTCCAACCATAAGTTACATTTCCATTTGCTGAAGCAACTAATGTTGCTAACTGACCTTGACAAATAGTGTCGTTACCAGTAATACTAACTGTTACCGTACTAACTACTTTAATAGCTTGCGCAATTGAATCAATACACCCATTTGTTCCCGTTCCAATAGCTGTTAAAGACATGGAAGATGCCGGAACAAACACATTGGTATTTGTTGTCACTCCATTACTCCAAGCGTAAGTATCTGCTCCACTTGCTGTTAAAGAAACCGTTCCTCCAGTACAAACAACTGTGTTTCCTGTAATAGACATTATAGGTGCTGGCATTACATTTAATGTAAAAGTTATTTGTGTATAACAAGAATTGGTAAAGGTATTGGTTACTGTAAAAATAGTAGTGGTTAATGCTTTTACATTATGACTTGCTCCGATGAAGCCATCACTCCAAAAAAACAAATTACCATTACCAACTGCTGAAGCAGTTACTGTTTGGTTAGGACAAACTGCTACTGTAGAAACATTTACTTGCAATGTTGGAGTTGGCAATGTATTCACGGTAAATTCTTTAGTTGCTATACATCCTCCTGGGCCTGTGCCTGTAACTGTATAAACAGTCATAGCTGAAGGAGAAACTATTACACTGGCTGTTGTAGCACCAGTGTTCCATGTGTATGAAGTAGCTCCAGATGCCGTTAATACTTCTTGAGCATTTGCACACATTGTGTTATTACCACCTATTGTTACATTTGGTGATTGTTGCACATCTATCGACATACTTAACACAGAACTCATCGCGCAACTATTTTGAGCGTATACACTTAAATTACCGCTATTAGCAAAACTTAAAAAATCAAGCGTAATAGCATTTCCCGTTCCATTCATAACGCCGCCCGCTCCCGAATAACTCCAATAAAAAACAACATTGGTTTGTGAGGCAACTGCATAAGCCACGCCTGTTTGCCCAGTACAAACCGAAGCTGTTGATGCTGTAAATGCCGTAATAGTTGCTGGTGCATCAGTTTCAAAAACACTAACGTTAATTGTATCTGTACAGTTTAACGCATCTTTTACAACTAAGGTGTATGACCCAGCCATTAAACCTGTTTCCATGTGAGAGTCATCAAAATCTCCAACACCATCAACACTCCAATCAAATAATACAGTGCCCGAACCACCTGTTGGGTCGCATTCTACAAAACCATTTGAAGCGCCTGTACAAATCACATTTGCTTCAGGAACACCCAATGTTAAGGGTGAAAAAGTACCGATTGATTTTTCAATATCAAATTCAATAATATAAGTTTGGGGGCAAGTACCATCCGTAGATGTCTGTGTGTATTGAGTTGTATATGTTCCATTAGAAGTCGGTACCGTGTAAGAATTAGCTTGGGCAGGAACAACACCATTAGCAATAGGTGTAACTGATGGAGCAGCGACGTCATCATTTTCATAAGCACGCCAAGTTATGGTTAACATGGTTGGAACATCCTGCTTACAATTATATGTTCTATCAAAAAATAAACCAGTAGTTGGCGAAAAAACGGCTGCACCAGGCACCGAAGGCGTAAAAACATAAGCTCCATTTTGCTCATTAACAACTGCATAATTACACATACCTATACTTCCTGCTAAAGGATTATTATTTGTATTTGCCGCTGGCGAATTATCTTGTGCTTTGTATTCAAATACAAAATCGCTATTATCTGCGCCAGCATCACAATCTAAAGAAGTTGACACTACTATGCTTTTAACGGCTACTTTAATATTAATTTGTGCATTGGTAATTTTACTTAGGCTTACTAAAAGACATAAGCTTACTAAAAGTGAAAAATTTTTCATGAAATATTTTTTGATATGAAATATAAAAATACAAAAAAAGCGGTTCAATTGAACCGCTTTTTAACTGAATCAGCAAAAACCTATTTTTTCTCTGCTTTATACTCTTTTTCCATCGCCTTTACGATGTCTTTTACCTGCTCTACACCTATACGTTTTGCTTTAATTTTTTTGTTTCTATCCAAAACATAAATTACTGGTGTTGAATAAATATCATATTTCTCCTTAATATTATTAATATGTACGCCATCATATATATTTATCCAATCTAATTTATTATCAATAATATACTTCCTGTATTTTTCATATTCGTGTTGTGTGTAGACACTAAACACTTTTAAATCGTAACCTTCTTTTTTAATAGCATGATATTCATCAAGTAATTTAGGGATTTCTGTTTTACAGTGTCCGCAATCTACATCCCAAAAAACTAATAATAAATAATCAGATTTAACTCCATATAAGGGAACGAAAGTTTGCGCTAAATTTTGAGCATTATCGTAATATAATTTTGTTGCGCCAGCACTCGTTTTAACTGTATCAAAACCCATTTTCGCAATTTGTTTATGACCAGTAGTATCAATCATTAATAAATCTGGTGCCTGGCTGCCTAATAATAATGGTTTTAAGATATCTCCACGCTCTTTAATTTTAGCAATCGTTGCTTCATCATAAACTTCTTTTGCCATGCCAGTTCTAATGTACTTATCAATCACATGCACAAATACTTTGTCAAAACCCATTAGTTTAGATGACTCTGAAGTGAACAAGAAATGAGCAATTAATAATTTTTGCATCATGGTTCCCGCTTTAGTTTTAGCCATGAATCTATCAATTTCCACACTCATTGTATCTGGATGTTGAACAATAACATTATTAAAATATTTCTTTAAACGATCTGAAAAAAATGGGGTACGCATAATACCATCATCTTGAAGATTAACACCATCCCAATAATGATTTTTATAGTAATTATAAATGTACATACTATCTGGTCTTCCGTTTGAAGCTTTAGGAATATCCTTTGCTTCTTTTTCCATTTTTAAACTAATCACATCCCCTACAAAAGTTCCTTTATGCGATTCTAGAAAAGTATTTTCATAAGCAATAACGGTTTCGTTTAATAATTTTCCTTTTTCCATCATAAAGGCCGCCGAGTCTTTTTTACTCATTCCTTTAGTCTTACTTTTTACTTCAGCATACTCTTTGTTCTTTGCTGTAATAAATTTAATGTAGTTAAAGAAATCATCGTTTTCTTTTGAAGAAGTAGATTTCAAGTTTTTCACCAAATCTACTGTGTCCGTACTCATGGTGATTTTTTGATTATTGTCGCTAATAAAAAAATCAAAATAACGAGCTTTATCTTGGCTTACTAAATAGTAAACACCTTTTTCGAGTGTTTTTGGTCCTTTAAAAACTACATTGCCCTTCACTACTTTTTTACAAGTATCCGCTAAATACGATTTATCAAATTGATAAAAAGCTAAATACATCACCGAATCTTTACAATTTTTAAAATTAATTCGGATATCATGCCCTGATTGAGCATAAGTTGATGTGAAAATAGATAATAAACTAAAACTTAATAGTAACTTTTTCATAGGATGATTATTCGATATTAACAATTAATAAAAATACAAAAAGTCATTGAATGAAAGGCTTTTTATGAAATATTTATAAATCTATTTTTTTTCTAACTTATATTCTTTTTCTATTTGCTTTATAATATCTTTTACTTGCTCAACGCCTATGCGTTTGGCCTTAATTTTTTTGTTTCTATCCAACATATAAATTACTGGCGTTGAATAAATATCGTATTTTTCTTTTATATTATTGATATGAACGCCGTCGTATACGTTTATCCAATCTAACTTATTATCGATGATATATTTTTTGTATTTTTCATACTCGTGTTGTGTATAAACACTAAACACTTTTAAATCATACCCTTCTTTTTTTAGAGCATTGTATTCTTCAATCAGTTTTGGGATCTCTTGCTTACAGTGACCACAATCTACATCCCAAAATACAAGTAGTAAATAATCTGATTTAACACCATATAAAGGAGTGAATATTTGCGCTAAATTTTGCGCATTATCGTAATATAATTTGGTAGCTCCTTGGCTTGTTTTAACAGTATCAAAGCCCATTTTAGCAATTTTTTTATGTCCAGTCGTATCTATCATTAACAAATCTGGGGCAACACTTCCTAATAACAATGGTTTGATTATATCAGCACGTTCAATAATTTTCTTAATTGCATCATCTGGATACACATCCTTTGCCATACCTGTTTTAAAGTACTTATCAACGATATGTACAAATACTTTATCGAATCCCATCAACTTAGATGATTCAGCAGTAGAAGTAAAATGAGACAATAAATAAATATGCATTTTTGAACCAATTTTGGTTTTAGTCATAATTCTATCTATTTCTACACTCATTGTATCAGGGTGCTGAACAATCACATTATTAAAATATCGTTTCAGACGATCAGCAAAAAAAGGTGTGCGCATGATTCCATCATCCTGAAAATTAACTCCATCCCAATAGTGATTTTTATAATAGTTATAATTATATAAACTATCTGGTCTTCCGTTTGAAGCTTTGGGGATTTCTTTAGCTTCTTTTTCCATTTTTAAATTAACAAAATCTCCTAAAAAAGTACCTTTATGTTGCTCAAAAAATGCTTTTTCATAATTAATAACCTCTTCGTTCATTAACTTTCCTTTTTCCATCATAAAAGCAGCAGAATCTTTTTTATTCATGCCTTTTGTTTTGCTTTTTAAGTCAGTATATTCTTTATTTTTAGAGGAGAAAAATTTTATGTAAGTAAAAAAATCATCATTCTGTTTTGAGTTAGTAGATTTTAAACTTTTAACCAAATCGGCTGTATCCGCACTTAAGGTCATTTTTTGGTTATTATCATCTACTAAAAACTCGAAATATTTAACCTTATCTTGACTTACCAAATAATAAACACCTTTATCTAATTTATTTGATCCCCTAAATACTACATTTCCTTTCACTACTTTCTTGCAAGTATCTGCCAAATAAGATTTATCAAACTGATAAAAGGCTAAAAACATCATGGTATCTTTGCAATTTTTAAAATTAATGCGAATATCATGTCCACCTTGTGCGAAAGAAGATAATATAGAAGATATCAAGATAAAACTAAGTAGTGATTTTTTCATAGATGTAGGACTGATTATATTTTTACGTTCTCAAATTTAAATCCAATAACCATTACATTATATTTAAAATTTGTTAAATGAGTGAAATAGGTGAAAGTAGCAAGTGATAGGCGAACAGTGGCTAGTAAACTGATCAAAATATTAATCAATTGATTTTTTATTATAGATAGTGTAGCCAAAATGGAAGAAAAATGAAAAGCTGTTTTCGTTTTTATCATAATAATTTACCCCTACACTTATTGGGCCAATAGGTGTGTGATAAACCAAAGCTCCCATACCTAAAAAATGACGATATAGAAAGGCTGTGCTGTAATCCGCTTTATTGTCCTTTGTCTTTATAATAGAGTAAACAGGCTGAAATAAATACCCCTCGAATCGTACATCTAGATTTTTATAAGGTGTCGCGATAGCTTTTAACCCCCCAGCTAAATACTGATGTGCCCGATAATCATCGATAAATAATGTTTGACTTTCGGGAATAGGATTAAAAGAAGGAGCAGATAATATAGAGGCTTGATAATTCCTAAAAAAGTCTTGAGAAGAATATACACCTTCGGCAAAAACGCCAACTTTAAAATATTTAATTGGTTTAATATATTTATCAATGGTGATTTTAAAATTAAACCAATCATGACCTGGTCCGTTTATTACTTGAACCGTATCTAATGCAGTAGAACCTGGATAATAACGCTCTACTCCACTAACCAATTTAGCTCTCACTAAGATGTTTGTTCCTTCTGAAGCGTATTGCTTTCTATTCAACGTATTAATTTGATAAGATAGCTGTCCGTACCCAAAATCAAATATACTGACATCACTTGTGTCTAATCTCGAAAAAACTTCTGCTTGGTAGTATTTATTTTTCCATTCGCTCATCCCTCCCGATAAAACAATTTTACCAATATTACCTACGGGTGCACCAATATTCAACTCCCCAAACAAATCCTCTTGAATTAGATAAGCAGGCTTCTCAAAATCATAAAACAAAGCGCTACTTTTATAATAATCCCAACGCGAAATAGTAAAACTAGGCTCAATATAAAAAGGAATTTTAGTAGGAAACTCAAACCGCAATTTAGTATGCGAACTAGAGTTTAATTTACCTAAATAGCCATTGGCATAGGCTGTAAAACCAATTCTTCCAATATGATTATATTGCACTGCTAAAAAGAAATTACTAATTGGGCGATTAGATAAATTACCCCCAATATCAAAAAATAAATGCTTATCCCTTTTAGTGTTTAGCGTTAACGTATATTTTCCCGAAGCTGTATCTAATTTAGTTGTTGGGTAAGCTGACTTAATTTTTTCATCGGCCATTAATCTAAAATACTGACGCTTTAACTGTTTAAATGTAATTGGCTTGCCTTTGTTAGAAATACTTTTAGATACAAACTTTTGCATTTTAGGGCTTACACCTTGTATAACAATTTTATCGTAAACCATTTTTGAAACTTGCACTTTTTCTCTGAAGATTTTTCGTTTAGCGTTCAATTGTTCAGGATTTTCAAAATTTGTAATGCAACTTCTTATTTTAGGCATTTGCCGCATAGTGGCCACATATCCACTATCAATAAGACGTTGAACAGACTCAAAATTAAATATACTCACATCCGCCCAAGGCTGAATAATTATTCCATTTTCGCAAACAGGATTAAAATTACTCTTGTTCATCAACATGTTTCTCAGTTGTAAATACAAATTATCATCACTCGGCATTTGCGAATTCTCGGTAACTGAACTTCCAATCATAAAATCAGGATACAACTCTTCATACATCACATTGGTAGGAAAATTATTATAAAGTCCACCATCAAATAATAAAGTACTGTCAATAGATATTGGCCTAATATAAAACGGATAACTCATAGAGGCTCTAATAGCAGAAGGCATATCACCATCTCGAAAAACCACACTTTGTTTTTTCTCTATATCAGAAGCTACACATCTAAAAGGTACTAATAAACTATCAAAATTATACTTAGAAGCTGCATTTGCTGGAGCAAACGTTTCCATTAAATAAAAATCAATCGGAACTGAGTTAATTAAATTGGTAGCTAAATTGCTTAATAAACTACCATTTAAGTTTAATTTTAGCGTACGCCATGATGCGTAATCATCCCTTTTACGGACATAATACCCAAACTTAGGCGACATTTCTCCTTTTGTTAAGTCGGAGAAGGCCTGCTCTTTGACCATTTTCTCAATTTCTAAAGGAGAATAGCCAGAGGCGTATAAACCACCTATAATACTACCGATGGAAGTACCCGCAATACAATTAACAGGGATATTATTTTCTTCTAAAGCTTTTAAAACGCCAATATGAGCAATACCACTAGCGCCACCGCCGCTCATCACCAAGCCTACTTTTTGAGCATACGAATACTGGCAAGCAAAAATGACCACAAAACACAAAAGTTTGTGGTAAACCATCAATATTTTGGATATAATTGTCAACTCTCACAAATTTACCTTAAAATTTTAATGGAAACTACAAAGTTTAAATTTCGCCCAAAATATTTTATATACTGAAATATTTTACTTACTTAGCAGATTATAGACCTTGTCTCTTTATAGATTGTGATAAAATATATAACTAAAAAAATATTATACAGCATTTTGGTTTTATACGGTGTAATTACCGTAATATTTTTCTTGTTTAATGTATTACCTGGAGATCCTGCTACTATTATGCTTGGGCAAAGAGCTAATAAGGATGCCATTGAAGCTATTCATAAAGATTTAGGAACTGATAGGCCAATTATGGAGCAATATGCCCTGTATTTAAACGATTTATCTCCTATTTCTATCCACAATAACACTAATAACCAAAGTATTTGGTACTTAAGTCCCGAAAAATACAGCTGGAAACCATTATTTACCATTGGAACTAACAAATCTGTTGTTGTGAAACTGCCTTATTTAAGACGTTCATACATTACCAAAAGACGTGTTGCTGATATAATTATTGAAACCTTGCCTGAAACAGCAGTATTAGCTTTCACATCAATTGTTATTGCTTCCATTGTTGGGATATTTTTGGGGATTATTAGTGCTATAAAACGCAATAGTATTTATGATAAATTATCATTAGGATTAGCCGTATTAGGTATGGCAGCACCCTCATTTTTTGTGGGTTTAATCATTGCTTGGTTATTTGGTTATGTTTTAGCTGACTATACAGGGCTTTCGCCAACAGGTAGTTTGTATGATATTGACGTGTGGGACGGAGAAAAGTTAAAGTTGAAAAACTTAATTCTACCATCTATTACTTTAGGAATTAGACCTTTAGCTATCGTGGTTCAATTAATGAGGAGTTCATTATTAGACGTGATGAGTCAGGATTACATCAGAACAGCCAAAGCAAAAGGCTTAACGATGTATGCCATTATTATTAAACATGCTTTAAAAAACGCTTTAAATCCAGTTGTTACAGCAATTTCGGGTTGGTTTGCAGGTTTAATGGCTGGAGCAGTATTTGTGGAATATATTTTTAGCTGGAAAGGTATTGGATACGAAGTATTTGAAGCTTTAACTAAAAATGATTTACCGGTAGTAATGGGTGCTACTTTAATATTTGCTACAATATTTGTGATTACCAATATATTTGTAGACATCGCCTACGGCGTATTAGACCCACGTGTTAGAGTAAAATAATGAGTAGACAAAAAATAGTTGCCGGAAACTGGAAAATGAATAAATCGCTACAAGACGCTAAAACGCTTGTAGAAATGATTACAAATCAGGTTAATGATTTTGATGAAGTAACCAAAATAATTATCCCACCTTTTCCTTATTTAAATGCTGTTGGAGAACAACTCGCCTCAAAAGAAAATTTCTATTTAGGAGCGCAAAATTGTCACACAAACGCTAGTGGAGCATTTACAGGCGAAGTAAGTGCTAATATGTTAAGTTCAGTTGGGTGCCATTATGTATTAGTTGGTCACAGCGAAAGAAGACAATACTTTAAAGAAAAAGAAGCCGACTTTATTTTAAAAATAAAAGAAGCCCTTAAAAATAATATTTCCCCTATTTTTGTGTTGGTGAAACCATTCACGAACGTAAAACCGATAATCATTTTAAAGTGATTACTGAACAATTAACTACGGTATTAAAAGAGTTTACGGTTACTGAATTTTCAAAATTCATCATTGCTTACGAGCCAGTTTGGGCTATAGGTACAGGAGAAACAGCAACAGCTGCTCAAGCTCAAGAAATGCATGCATTTATTCGTGGTATAATTACTGATATTTTTGATTCGGCAATAGCAGCCAACGTTTCTATTTTATATGGCGGTAGTTGCAATGCTCAGAATGCTCAGGAATTATTTGCTTGTAAAGATGTTGATGGCGGATTAATTGGCGGAGCCTCGTTAAACGCAGATGATTTTTGCAAGATTATTTTTTCTTTTTAATTTCGAAAATTAAATAATCAAGATTAAGATTGACGAATCTTTAAATCCAGATTCGTAAATTCGTATTCTAATTAGTAATCAACTAAAATGGACTACATACAATATTCTTTTACCGTTACGCCAGCCGAACCAGGTTCTGATATCTTAATTGCTTTATTAGCAGACTTAGGTTTTGAAAGCTTTACGCAAAACGACACAGGTGTTGATGCGTACATACAAGAGGAATTTGAAAACGAAGATTTAGTAAAGGAATTATCTTTTGAAGATTTTACATTTTCATATATAAGAACTGTGATTCCAAAAACCAATTGGAATGAAGAATGGGAGAAGAATTTTAATCCAGTTTATGTAGATGATTTAGTTTGTATCAGAGCCCATTTTCATCCGGCCGCCGAAAACATCAAACATGATATTGTGATTACTCCCAAAATGAGTTTTGGTACCGGACATCATGATACAACTTGGCTAGTAAGTAAAACTATGTTTAGCATTCCATTTGCAAACACTCATGTTTTGGATATGGGCTGCGGCACTGGTATTTTAGCCATTTTAGCCAAACAATTAGGCGCAACAAAATTATTAGGAATTGACATTGATGAATGGAGTATTGAAAACTCGATTGAAAATGCAGCAATCAATCACGCTTCGGATATTGAATTTAAAAAAGGCGATGCGTCTTTACTTCCTACACAAGAAACCTTCGATGTGATATTAGCCAACATCAATAAAAATGTATTAAAAAAGGATTTGCCTGCTTACTTTACTTGCTTAAAAAAAGGAGGCTACTTGTTATTAAGTGGCTTCTTTACCGCCGATGTAGAGGAATTGAAACAACTAGCCACAGGCATTGGTTTCTCTTTTGAAGAGAGTTACAATAAAAACGAATGGGCTGTTATTAAGTTGAGAAGATAATTCAAATAATTTGTTCTCAATTTGAGAACTTTTTACTATTTTTGTCCCATAAAACAAAATCATGCATGTTATTTCTCGAACAAAACTAATTGCATTTTGGGCGAAGCATCAGGATTCAGAAGTTGCGTTGCGTTACTGGTTCAGTAAGGTATCTAAAGCAAATTGGAAAAATATAAATGAATTAAAAAAAGATTTTCCATCTGCTGACTATGCTGGAGAAAATAGAGTTGTTTTTAATATAAAAGGCAATCATTACCGATTAATTGTGGTCATTTATTTTGACGGTCAAAAAATATATATTAGGTTTATTGGAACACATACCGAATACGATAAAATTAATGTAAAAACAATTTAATACCATGGAAACTATAAAACCCATCCGAACAAAAACAGATTATAAACATGCTTTAAAACGCATTGATGATTTGATCTTAAAAAATCCTAAAAAAAACTCAGTAGAATATGATGAGTTAGACGTTTTAGGAACTTTGGTTGCCTCTTTTGAAGAAATTCATTTTCCCATATCTGCGCCAACACCTATAGAAACCATTAAATATATTATGGAAGAGCATGGCTTAAAACCAAAAGATTTAGTTCCTTATTTTGGGAGCAAAGGAATTGTATCCGAATTTTTTTCAAAAAAAAGACAATTAACACTTCGCACAATTAAACTATTGCATGAAGCATTTGGTGTTCCATACGAATCTTTAATAGCATAACATGAATCCATCATTTACCGAAATACAACAATTTAATAAATGGTGGCATTATTTAATTGCTGGATTTCCTGTTGTTATTACTGCTATAATGTTTTTCTTAATTCAATCAGGAAATGTGCAGACAAAAAACAATCAAAATGAACCTTTATTTTTTATATTAATAATTATTTTTTTGATTTTAGTTTTTATTTGGTTTCTATTTTTAAAGTTAGAAACAAACATTACTGAAAATGGCATATTTACTAATTTTCGTGGCATTCCATTCGCTAAAAAAAATATAGCGTGGAACGAAATACAATCTATTTCAGTTATTAAATATTCTCCATTAACAGATTATGGTGGATGGGGAGTTCGTTACAGTGTATCTGGCAATGGTTGGTGTTATAATGTTTCTGGGAACTACGGCATAAAACTCATACAAGCAAATGGCAAACCTTTTTTAATTGGAACTCAACAACAAGAGGAAGCTGAAAAAATAATTAATCTCTACCTTAATAAATAATATTATAAAATGACTTACACAAAAATCAATGAAAACATCATTGAACAATTAAAAAAAATAATTGATGCACAAGACGTATTAACTGACTATGATAATTTAGAAAAATACGGTCAGGATGAAACGGAAGATTTTATTTTTAAACCCGAAGTAGTCGTTAAGCCCAAAACCGTTAGTCAAATTTCAGAAATTATGAAATTAGCTAATACTCATAAAATACCAGTAACAGCGCGTGGCGCAGGCACAGGTTTAAGCGGTGGTGCACTACCTATTCATGGCGGCATTATTATAAGCATGGAACGCTTCAACAATATTCTACAGATAGATGAACGCAATTTGCAAGCTACGGTTGAACCTGGGGTAATTAATTATGTATTTCAGGAAGAAGTTAAAAAAGTTGGTTTGTTTTATCCACCTGATCCTGCTAGTTGGGGAAGTTGTTCGTTAGGTGGTAACGTAGCACACAGCAGCGGCGGACCAAAAGCAGTGAAATATGGTACAACCAGAGATTATGTATTAAACATTGAAATGGTATTACCTAACGGCGATATTATTTGGACAGGTGCTAACACATTAAAATATTCAACAGGATATAATTTAACGCATTTAATGGTTGGTAGCGAAGGCACTTTAGGTATCATTACTAAAATAGTTTTTAAATTAATTCCATTACCAAAACATGATTTATTAATGCTAGTTCCTTTTACCTCAGCAGAAAAAGCATGTGAAGCCGTTGGAGCAACATTTAGAGCAGGTATTACACCAAGTGCTATGGAATTTATGGAACGCGACGCCATTGATTGGAGTATAAAATATGCAGGCGAAGTAAATTTTGAAATTAAACCAGAATGGCAAGCCTTACTACTGATTGAAGTTGATGGCAATAACATGGATGTGTTATTTAACGACTGCGAAACCATTAGTAACATCATGACGGAGCATGGTTGCGATGAAATATTAATGGCTGATAGTACTGAACAAAAAGCATCTCTTTGGAAAATTAGACGTAAAGTTGGCGAAGCAGTAAAAAGTAATTCGGTGTACAAAGAAGAAGATACCGTTGTACCGAGAGCTGAATTACCAGTTTTATTAAAAGGCGTTAAAGAAATTGGTTCAAAATACGGATTTAAAAGTGTGTGCTACGGTCATGCAGGCGATGGAAACTTACACGTAAACATTATTAAAGGTGATTTATCTGATGAAGTATGGGAAACCGAATTACCAAAAGGCATTGTGGAAATTTTTGAACTTTGTAAAAAACTAGGAGGCACTATTAGTGGAGAACACGGGATTGGATTAGTTCAAAAAGAGTATTTATCTATTGTATTTCCAGAATATCAATTAGAATTAATGAGAAACATCAAGAAATTATTTGATCCAAACATGATTTTGAACCCGGGTAAGATGGTATTTTAAAATCATCTTATTAATAGAATTACATGAGAATTAAGTAATAAAAAAAACAAATATACATCATATTTAAAAGGACTAAAACAATAAAGTAATCCAATGAACAGGTAAGAAATTATGGAAATAAATTTTGCAACTAGCTGAATTATAAATACATTTGAATAAATATAAAAAACAAACACATGAAAAAAACTTTACTTTCTTTATCAATATTATTTAGTCTAGGTGCAAATGCACAGTTGACGCAAGCAAATCATGCACCAACAGTTGGCTTTAACTACGACTTATTTCAATGTGATACTACTGGTGTAACTGGCGGAGCAACAGGAGCAGCTGCAACTTGGAATTTCACATCTTTAAACACAACGACTGTGGCTGTGGCAAATTACTCAACTATTGCTGCTAGTAAACGCATCTTATCCATCATCAGATGTTTCTGTATCCTCTGCTTCAACTGATATTGCTTATTACAAATCAAGTGCTACTGATTTAAATTATTATGGTGGAGATGTAATTTTGGCATAGTTAATGGAACAATTATCTATTCAAACCCTGCTATTTATGCAACTTATCCTATGGCCTTAACACTTCTACGACTTCTACGCCTTCAGGTTCTGTTGGTTGTTTTTGGTAATACCGGTGTAATTGGAGGAACTGTTACTGCAACAGTTGCATGGAACAGGAACATTAAATTTAGATGTACCAGGCGCAGCTGCAGGAACAACTTTAAAATCATTTACAGATGCAATTCGAGTTAAAACAACTGAATATTTGCTAGGCAATGTAACTCTTGCTTTTCCACCAATTGCAATCACATTTACCGTAACTCGCGAGAATTATGACTTTTATTCTCCTAGTGCTTCTAGAGCTCCGCTTTTATCAATTTCAAACTTCACTGCTAATTTAAGTTCAGTTAGTGGTCCAACAGTTAATATAGTAAAAAGCGTAACAGTTCAAAGAGATTATAACGTTGTTAGTGTAAACGAATCTCAAAAAGCTTCTATCGAATTATCTGTATATCCAAATCCAGCTGCAACTATCATTAACTTTGCTACAACAAGCCCAGAAGCTGCTAAAGTAATGGCATTTGATGTAACAGGAAAATTAGTTGCTACGGAAGTTTTAGAAATGGGGAAAGCTAAAATGAATTTATCAAATTTATCAAGCGGTATGTATATTTATCATGTGGTTGACAAAAACAACCTAGTTTTAAAATCTGATAAATTTAACGTGAGCAAATAACTTTTTTATGATAGAAATTAAATGTAAAGCCTTATCCGCCAGCTGGCGGATGGGCTTTTGTTTTTTTATAGTAGTAGTTAGCGTATTTATTTTTTATTCCTGTTCAAACGAAACAAAGGAAGTTAAAACTGTAAAAGTTAGTACGCCGCAAGATTTAGAGAAAGAAACCGTTAATCAACTATCCTCTTTCCTTACCAAAGATTCTATTATTTCTATCGATTCTATACCATTAACCTGTTACCGTTATTTTAATACTCAATACAACAATAAACTATTGTGGTTTGATAAAGATAATTTCAACCAAAAAGGAGACAGCTTACTGAAATTAATTGAAAAGATTAATTACTATGGTCTAATACCAAATAATTATCATTTACAAAAAATTAAAAGTCATATTGACTCGATTCATTCCAACAAAGAATTAATTAATGTAACCTCATTAGTAAAAGCTGAATTATTATTAAGTGATGCCTATTTTTTAATGGGCGCTCATTTAAATAAAGGACGATTTTATACAGATAGTCTTTTACTACAAACTAATTTTAGTAAACTAGATAAAGGCTGGGATAGTATTTTAGTAAGCGGATATAAACAAGCAAATTTAAAAGCATCATTAGATTCGTTAGAGCCAAAGTTTTATAATTACCGAATGCTCAAAAAAGAACTAGCCACGATATTAAATAATCCCACTTTGTATCAGGTAGATTCTATTCCTTTTGTAACCGAAAAAGATACTGCCGTTAAACTACAACTCATTAAAAAAAGTTTAATCAAGCAAGGCTTATATGACAGTACTATCCAAGCTAACGATAGCACCAAATTAGCAAGGGCTTTAAATAAGTTACAAAAAAAATGGTTTATCCAACCAGATGGTAAAATAGGAAAATATACAACTCAGGCATTTTCTTATAATCGAGAAAAGATTATTAAACAAATTTGTATGGCTATGGAACGCTGGCGTTGGGAAACTAAATTTCCTGAAAAATATGCATTCATTAATATTCCTGCATTTTGGTTAACTGTTTTTGAAAAAGATACTGTTGTAATGCAATCTGCTGTTGTGTGTGGAAAACCTGACCATCAAACTCCTATTTTAAAAAGTAAAATCGATCACATGCTAATTTATCCATATTGGAATGTTCCAATAAGCATCGCAACTAAAGAAATTTTACCAGCCGTACAACACGATACTTCTTATATCAGAAGAAAAAACTTTGAAGTATTAGGCGCTGGCGATAAAGTATTAGATTACACAAAAATACCTTGGAGAAAATATACCAAAGATTATTTACCAGTGAGATTTAGACAACGTATTGGCGAAGAAAATAGTTTAGGCGTTGTAAAATTCAATTTTCATAATCCTTTTGGTGTGTATTTGCACGACACTAATTCTAAAAGATACTTTAAAACAAGTTCTCGTTCGCAAAGCCACGGATGTATCAGGTTAGAAAACTTTATTGACTTTGCCGATTTTTTAATTAGAGATGATAGCGTACATTATACGCATGATAGCTTACAAGTATATTTTGTAAAACAAGAACAAAAGAAAATTAAACTAAAAAAAGCATTGCCAATTTTCACTCGCTATTACACCGCTCATGCTGATAGCACAGGACTAAAACTATATATTGATGTGTATAGAAAAGATGAGGATATGATGAACCTTATTTATAAATCAGATAAAAGATAAATGACAAAGGATTAAAGAAACCTATTATTATCATTCGTCTTTTATCATAAATCTTTAATCCTCCCTCTACTCCGCCACTCTTTCTCTAAAACCAACGGCACTCATACAAAACCAACCTACTACTTTTGTTTTATCACTGGTTGTATTTTTAATATTCGTTTTTACGTTTTCAGGACTCGTTGCAAATAAACCTGAATTAGTAGTTTGTGTTTGCACTTGCGTTAAAAAATTGTAGGTTTCTAAATTAATAGAATGTATTTCAACACGACACACATCAAATTTATTAAAACGTTCTCCAAAAGGTGTAATGCCTTGCGCAATTGGTGTAATAAATGGGAAACCATCGGCACCAGCTCCAAAAGCAGCGTCAGCACAAATATTAATATCACCACCTTTATTAAAAAATACACCATTACGGTAAGATTTAATCCAATAATAATCAACGGTATCTCCCGGAATATCAAAACCTAAAAACGCCATATCATAACCTGGCTCAGTCGCGGCAAGGCCTCCACCTTCTTTAAATTCAGAAATAATACTATCAACCTTCGACGTTCTATTCATGCGTGACGTAGATTTGTACACATTTCCTTGATGCGTTACTGTTAGTTCGTAGTTATGCCCTACTCTAAGTGTATCAGTTGGTGTCCATACATAATCACCATTGTTATTGTCGTTAAATATATAATCTACTCCAGTAGTTAAATCTTTCACCGTAACTGTTGCTCCAATAATAGGTTCATTTGGTTTTTGGCTAAAATAACCGTCGGTGTATGTTAATCTAACCTTCTGTTGCAATTGCATATCGTTGATAAACGCATCAATAGTTACAATGGGATCGCCTTCATCTAATTTAACTTGTATCACATCTTCGCAAGACGTCAAGCTGATAACTGTTAGTAAAACAAAAAATAATTTAAGAGTCTTCATAATTCTATATTAAAAAAATTAAAATTTAAAATTGTAAGTAATCGCTGGAACAATAGATGCTATAACAGAGTAACGAACTGCTTCTGTATTTACTGGATAATCAGGATTATTTCTAAAATAAATAGAGAAAGCATTTCTTCTGTTATAGACATTATACACACTTAATACGAGTGCATGTTTACGTCCTTTTTTATTATTTGGTGATAAGTTACATGTGATCCCTATATCAGCTCTATGATAAGGTGTATTACGATAATTATTACGCTTGTTATCGGTATTATATGGGATAACATAACCTTGAACTTCTACTTTAGCAGTAGGGAATGTAGCAGGTGTACCCGTTTGATACACAAAGTTTGCAGAGAAACTAAAACGTTTATTTAAATCAAAAATTAAAACAGTGTTTACATTATGCGTTCTATCATACTTTGATAAAAACCATTCTTCGTTACTAATACCACGTACCTGACGTTCAGTTTTTGATAAGGTATAACTTACCCAACCTGTAAATTTACCTTTTGCTTTTTTCAAATATAATTCAAAGCCATAAGCACGTCCTTTACCTTGCACTAAATCAGATTCTAATCGTGGGTTTAATAATAAGTTCGCATTATCCACATAATCTAATTGGTTTTGCATGTCCTTATAATAAATCTCTGCCGATGTTTCAAACATATTATCTTTAAAGTTACGGAAGTACCCTAAAGTAATTTGATCAGAGATTAAAGGCTTTACATTATTAGTTACGGGTGTATAAATATCTAATGGTGTAGATGCGGCTGTATTAGACACAATATGTAAATATTGCGACATACGGTTGTAACCTAATTTAACGGAGCTTTTATCGTTGATAGTATAATTAACTGCTAAACGTGGTTCTGGGTTATTGTAGGTAGCAATATTTTTTCCATCTCCAATTTTTTCTTCTTTCTCTAATGGTTTGCTTTCGTTTGGAATCGTATCGCGATAAGTGTATTTAGTACCTTTACCCATATAATTAAAAAAAGACCATCTTAAACCATATTGCAATGTAAAACGATTAGATAATTTTTGTTCGTTGTCAACATAGGCAGCATATTCTACGCCATACTGATTATCTAAACTGATGTTTGACTTATCGCCATTTTCGGAAGTAATGATTGCCTCTCCTGGTTTAAAAGTGTATAAGATAGCCTGCGCTCCAAATTTAATGGTGTTTTTATTATTCAAATAATAGGTAAAATCTGGTTTAAAACTATAATTGATAATGTTTGATTTCCATTCAAATTTTTGAGCGTTACCTTCATTTTTAAATCCTAACTCATATTTATAATTACTGTAAAAGGCCGTTAAGTTCATAAACAACTTACTATTAAAAATATGATTCCAACGAACGGTTCCTGTGGTATTTCCCCAATTAAACACGAAGCCCGCACCAAATATATCACGTCCTAAATAACCACTTGCAAACACGGTATTCTTATCGTTGATGCGCCAATTTAGTTTGGCAGTTAAATCATAAAAATAAAATTTAGCGTCTTTTAAATCTGGCTGACGTTTTGCTAAAAGTGGTTTTGCTAATACATCAATATAACTTCTACGACCTGCTACAATAAAAGAAGCTTTGTCTTTGAAGATTGGAGCTTCGATAGACAAACGGCTGAAAATGGTCCCTAAACCACCATTAACTTCCATTTTTTTGCTGTTACCTTCTTTCATTCTAATATCTAAAACCGAAGAAGCCCTTCCACCGTATTGTGCTGGAATACCGCCTTTAATCAATTTCACATCCTTAACCGCATCAGGATTAAAAATAGAAAAGAAACCAAATAAGTGAGAGGAATTATACACTGGTGCTTCATCCATTAAAACCAAGTTTTGATCAATGTTTCCCCCACGCACATTAAATCCACTAGCTCCTTCTCCAACAGTTGTAACACCTGGCAATAACTGAATACTTTTTACAATATCAACTTCTCCTAATAAAGCAGGCATTTTTTGAATTTGTTTAATATCCAATTTTGCTACACTCATTTCCATGCTCTTGATATTCTTATCTTCTCTTTCCGAAGAGATCACTACTTCTTCAAGTTCCTTACCTTCTTCACCAATTTCGGTGCTTACGGTTAGATTAGACGTTAAATTGATTGGTTTCAAAACCGTTTTATATCCAACAAAAGAAAACACAATCGTGTCTTGACCTTTAGGCAACGTTAATGAATAAAAACCGTACTCATTGGTACTTGTACCTATTTGAGAATTTTTTTTGTAAACAGTAACCCCAATTAAGGCTTCGCCATTTTTTGCATCTTTGGCGTAACCGCTCACTGTAAATTTATCTTGTGCTTTAATGCCAAAAACGGTGCAAATAAAAATTAATACTAATAGTTTCTTCATAATCATAGAATATTCGGGTGCAAACTTAGGAAACTTATTTTTTCTTTCAAGTTTCCTAAACGATTTTTTTACCTTTTATATAACGTTTAATGTTAAAAAATGTTGTAAGATGAGGCAAATATAGATTTGGGGCGATCATTTAAGCAACTCATATTAGGCGAATGGCTGACAGCAGGCGGTAGATAGTAAATTAATACGGATTGAAGACTTTATAAGACCTCAACTTCTTGCTCTTGAATGTATAATAGCAGTTTTTTTACGGAAGTATAACCCAGACTTAACAAGGCAAATTCGTAATCCTGCATTTGAGCATGGTATTTTTGAGCATTTTTCTTACCCGTTTTATAATCAATTACAATAGCGTGGTTATTTGTAACTACTACTCTATCGGGTCGCAAAATTTCGCCTGTGGAGGTTAAAATTTCTAATTCATTTTTTACCTCAACGCCTTTTTCAAAATATGAGGCAATTGAATTGATAGAGACTAATTGCTTTATCTCTATCATCATTTTTTGAGATTCTTCCACTGTAATGTCGCCCGCTAATACAGCTTGCTCAATAACCGTTTCCACATCCTCTTTGGTTTTTATCTTGGATAAAATATAATGCACTAAAATTCCGTACTCGCGAGCTTTAGTGACTTCTTCATTCGCATTATAAGTAGATGCGCCTTTTATCTGAATCACATCTGGATTTTGATTAAAGTTTAAATCCTTAATTTGCAATTGCTCTAAGCCTACTTTATGATGCTTACCTGCTAATTTTTTAGTTAATGAACCAAACTCTAAAATATGATTAGCTGAATCAAATTGGGTTTGTGTATTTGCAAAATCAGATAACCAAGTATGGCAATTTTTAGCGCTCTTCTTTTTTAATTGTGGAGAAATAATATGTAATCTATCAACAGCTCTGGTAAAATCAACATACAACATATTTAAACTATCTAAGGTTTGCTGCTGACGTTCTCTTTCGGCAAGAGGCTTATAAATCGTATCGTCGGCCGCTTTAGTGGTATTAATTAACGCCACTGGTAAATCAATTTCGTCTTCATTTAAACCAACCCAAATAGATTGTGTTTTTTCGATGTCCCATGCTAAATAGGGAGTTATAACTACAGGAAACTCTAGGCCTTTAGAAGCATGAATGGTCATAATATTTACGGCATTAATTCCTTCAGGAATTATTACTGATGCTTTCTCTGCACGACGATTCCACCAATCTAAAAACAAAGTGGTGTTAGATGTGTTGCCCTGTAAAA
Organism: Bacteroidota bacterium; assembly: GCA_016711805.1. Lineage (GTDB taxonomy): Bacteria > Bacteroidota > Bacteroidia > B-17B0 > Aurantibacillaceae > UBA4416. Next base: position 24,118 of record JADJSH010000020.1, on the reverse strand, counting down.
AACCTAACACCTCATCTAAGAAAAAACGAACGTATTGAGGATTGCTTTCGTTTAATTTTAAAGTGTTGACTATCTCTAAACAACCATCAAATAAATTAGAAGCAGTTAATTTTAAAATATCAACTGATAAATGGCATTCATTTAAAATATGAAATAATATTTTTGTTTTGGAGACATTTAATTCTCTTAAAAACAAAATGTATTGTGCTTCGCTACAAAACTGACGTTCGTATAAATAATTAATGACTACCGAAGCGGATACTAAATCTTTTTGATTGGAAATATATTTTAAGAAAGACAAAATAACCGTTACTTCTTTTGAATGTCCTAGTAATAAAGAATCAGCGGATACAACAGGAATACCATTTTCAATTAAAAAATTAGCAACGGTGTTTCCGTGTCGGTTTTGACGAATGATAATACACACATCGCTGTAACTGTAGCCATCAACAATTGCTTGTTTTATGTGGTTTAAAATAAAACGTGTGTTCACCGTATCGGCATCACCTTCTCCTAATTCTGGGAAATCAATACTTACGTAGCCTAACTCTTCTGTTTTATGTAACTGTTTTTGTTGATGGTATATTTTTTTTAAATCTTCGTTTAATACCGTATTAGATAAATACTCAAATAATGTATTATTAAATTTAACAATCGCACTTTCGCTTCTAAAATTGGTATCTAACACCCTGCCTTCAAAATTTCGAATTAATGACTCCTCTCTTTCAATTAATAAATCGTTTTTATCTATAGCATTCACATTAGGCAAATTCACAAACTGTTCCACATCTGCATTTCGCCAACGATAAATGGATTGTTTGCCATCACCTACAATTAAATTCAAATGTCCGTTACCTAATGAGTTATCAATTAAAGGCAACATGTTTTGCCATTGCATAGCTGATGTATCTTGAAACTCATCTAACAAAAAGTGTTTGTACTTATCTCCAAGCCTTTCAAAAATAAAAGGCGTTGGTTCGTTATTGACAACTTGAGAAATGCGTTCGTTGAATTCAGAAATAAATAAAATATTTTCATCGTTTTTATACTCATTCGTGAGCTTAGCCAGTTCATTAACTAAACCCATGGCGTAAATATTTTTGTAAATCAAACTAAAAGCATTGTAACGTTGCTCGTTTTTTTGCAAATAATCTAATACATCTTTGGCAATAGTTTCTAATTCTATTTTAATAGTGTCAATTGCAGCTTTCTCATCAACACTAGCTTTTCCACCATGCCATTTTTCTTGCTCAAGTGTTTTAACTACGTTAGCTCCAAATAATTCAGTTTGCGAAGTCGTTTTTAAAGTTGCTAGTTTTACATAAAAATTATAAATACCCGAACCACCGCTTGCAAAAGCATTGGCGGTTAATTGCTTTTCGTTGATTATTTTTAGTGCTTTCTCACCATTCGACTTTAAATAGTTTTCAAATTCTTTGGTAATAGCTTTTAGTTGCTTTTTAATAACATCAAAATCTGAAATGGTTTTATCGTTTAATTGATTAATTAAATCGCCCACACCTTCTTTATTAATTTCTTTAATAAAATCTATCAACGTTTGTTCAGGATCCCAATTTTTATTGTCTTCAATTTGTGCCATCGAAAACTGAACTAAATAATCAGTAATCAATTTATCCTTCCCTAAATTATTAATGAGTGTTGAAATTACTTTTTTGAAAACGGCATCCGAATCTGTTTCGATTTGAAAATTAATAGGCAATTTTAAATCTAAGGCAAAGGTTCGAATGATGCGATGTGTGAAGCTATCAATCGTTCCAATAGAAAAATCGGAGTAGTTATGTAAAACATCCGTGAGTACAATTTCTGCTCTTGTTTTTAAATCTTCTTTAGAAATGCTCAATTCCTTTGCGATTAAAGAGCTTAGCATATCATTCGATTCTAAACTAATTTCTTTGAGTGCTTTAATAATTCGCCACTTCATTTCGGAAGCTGCTTTATTAGTAAAGGTAATTGCTAAAATGCTTTTGTATGCTTTAGTCAAACTATGTTTTTCTACTAAAGCTAACTTCAAATATTCCTTAACTAAAGTAAAAGTTTTACCACTTCCAGCCGAAGATTTATAAACGATGAAATTATTTTGACTAGCAATTGACATACAATCCGAAGATAGTTATTCTCATGCTAAAAAATTGATAATTAGATAAAAAATGTTTAACCACATAGACACTTAGAAATGGTAATGAATTTTGCAGTAATACAAAGCGCTTTGCTTTACACATAGTAACTATGATAAAAGCGAAGCTCTATCTAATCCTTCAACATCAAAATTACCTCTGTTTCTATGTGGTTAAAAACACAAAATACTATAAAAATTAGTGTGTATATCTAGCATTTTAGTTTATTTGTAACTTATTAGTGAAATCGAATTATAACCAATAGAAATGAAGTTCAAATTATTTATAATCATCTCTTGCGCTTTTTTGTTTTCATGCAGAGAAGCAAAAGAAATAAAAGTGAAGAGCGTAGAAGGTTTTTATGTTAATAAATTAACTACGGAAAACATTGATGCTGAAATAAAAGTAAAAATTGATAATCCTAACAAGATGGGATTTTCAATTTATCCATCCGAATTTGATGTAATTTTTAGTGGAATTAGATTAGGGAAGGCTAAATTGAGCAAGCGAGTGCATTTGAACGCCAATTCTGAAAAGGTGTATTCGTTTAAGCTTAACTCAAAATTATCAGAATTAAACCCAATGGATATTCTAAGACTCTTGAATCTCGAAAATTTAGGTAAAATTGAAGTCAATGGAGATTTAAAAGTGGGGAAATTCTATTTCAAGAAGAAATATCCAGTTAACTACACCGATAAAGTGAAAATATTTAACTAAAACGTAACCATTTGTTCATTAATTGTGTATAAATTAGCCAGAAACCTAATTTATGTCCCAAGCTGAACTCATATCGGCGTGTCTTAAAAACGATAAAACTGCTAAAAAACAGTTTTTCGAGACCTATTTTAGCAAATTATCCTACATTTCCCTTCGTTATTCAAAAAATGCCGCGCAATCTGAACAAGTTGTATTGCATGGTTTTGCGCATGTTTTATCTATCATTGGTCAGTTTAAATCGCAAAATACGTTATCTTTTGATGAATTCGTAAAAAAAGAATTTATCTCCTTTGTAGTAAAATATATTAAAAATATTCGAAACGAGTATTATGTAGCGAGCACCGTAAAAGCGGTAGAATATAAAGAAAAAACATACGATTTATTTTTAGATAGTAAATTCATTGATTTAAAGAATGTAGATCAAGAAGTATTGTTGAAATCCATTCAAGAGTTAGTGCCTTCGCAACGATTAGTATTTAATTTACACGTGATTGATAATTATGCTTTATCAGAAGCATCTGAATTACTGGATACAAGCGAACAAAGTGTGAAATCGAATTTGGAAAAAGCCAGATTTAATTTACAAAAAACGATTGAAAAAAACTTAAAATTAAGTAACAATGAGCAGCCAGTTTAGTTACGAATTAGATGAACGTCAAATCAGATTGATGATGCAGGATGCTGAGTTAGATTATAACGAAGCTATGTGGCATAAATTTGATGAAATGTCGGTTACTCAAGCTCGAACTAGCGCAAATATTGGCAATTATATTCCATCTGTAAATTTTGGTATTAGTCGTTCGATTATTGTACCAGTTATATTTATTGTGTTAATTGGTGGCTTATCGGCCATGTTATTTAGCTTTGTTGACTTTAAAAAGAAAGAAGCCATTGATAAAGAAATTCCTTATGTGGCAAAAATTGAACCTTCAAAGCAACCAGAAGTATCTTCAACACCAATTATTAAAACTAAATCTGTTGCTACACCAAGCATCACTGCTGCCAAACCTGTTTTAGATACAACTGCAATTCCAGTTATTACAAATTCAATAAACGTGGAAGTAGAAACTGTGACTAAAAAAGAGGAACCAGTTAAGATTATTGAAACAAAACCAGGCTCCACAGACTTCGACAAGCTCAGTCAGCGAAGTAACCAAGCTGTAAATGCTTCTTCGGAACCGAAAAAGGAAACGGTTATTATTCCTCACAAAAAGAAAAAGAAAATTAAAACTGAGGTATTGCCAACCATTAATGCTACTGCTCCAAATTTGAATGAAGGTGCTATTGAACCTGAACTAGATTTAAAATAGATTACTCCTTTATTAATTTTTGTTTTCCAATTACTTTTCCATCAGCTACCATTGTTACTAAATACATACCAGATGTTAAGTTGTTGATAATAATGATTTCTAAATTATCTTTTACGGCTTGGGTAATCACTACTTTACCTGTTATATCATACATGATCATTTGTATTCCTTTGGAAACGTCTTCTGTAACAAATTGTACGGTTACACTTTGGTTAGTAGGGTTAGGATATAGTTTAAAAAATGGCACTTGATTTTCAACCTTAACAACGCTGGTACCAAAACCATCAGCACACATTTGCATAAAACAACCGTTAGTATCAGCTTTTATTAGCCAGTTACGGTCATCGAATGTAGTAATTACAGTTCCTGAATACACTGCTGGATCAGTACGTCCAACGCAAATAAACCCATTATTTATTGGAAGTAAATTGAGCAAACTTGAAAACTTAGATATTGTATCATGAAAAGTTTCCTGATAATTTAGGCTATCGCCATATTGATTAGTTACCAATAAACTAGCTACATAAGGGCTTGGTTGCTGAGCATTAGGTCTTACGGCCCAACCACCTGAATATAATTTTTTAGAAGGCGATTCACATATACCCCATAACTGTACTTCATTACGCAAGTTAGCATAGGTTTTTTCCCAAATAGGATTGCCATTATTTTTATTGATTTTTTTAATATACTGTTTAGTAAATAATGCGCCTGTTGGTGGAAAAGTTTGACTAATACCCAAACCTCCCGTATATATCAAATTGCTATCGGATGTTTCTATCAAATCACCTAATAAATCACGATAAGGTGTGCTATAAACAGTCTCCCATTTCAAGTTATATAAAGAATCATAATAACTAACTTTTATATCTGAATATCCGGCAGAAGGAAAATCGACACACTCTTCAAAACCTGCGTAACCTTTATTTTTTGTAGCTATAAATTTTTTAAATCCTCCATAAAACGTTGAATTCTGGTATGTTCGACGCCACAATTCATTACCATCAAAATCTATTTTTAAAATAAAAGCGTCTGCTTTAACATCATATAATCTACTAGCACCGTAAACTAAAAACCCATCACTTTGTTTAATAGCACCAGTTAAGTAGAGTGATGAATCTCCTACATTGTGATACTCCTTATGCCAGAGAGTATCTAAATTTTTATTTAACTTAAAAATTAACCCATTGCACAATCCGTTAGTTGCCCAATTATGTGCCATTGTGGTAAACACAAATACACTACTATCTGGCAAATTAATACTAAGAGGAGGATTATTATTATAAAATAAAAGCCCATCACTTGGTAAAAGCTTTAGAAATTTATTTTTAACTAAATTAAAATTGGAATCGTATAATTCTATATTTAAAAAAGGAATAGTATCAATTCTAACTACATTGTGAGAGACTAAATAATCATCAAAATAATTAACAATAGACTGACTTTGCGTTTGATAAGGATAATAACTACTTGTGGTGCTAAAAAAATTTGGCGCTAATTTTTGTGCCTTTGCTTTAAAGCAAAAAAAAATAAATATGATATAAAAATAACGCATCATTTTTTAAATTAAAAAAGGAGCAATACTTTATATTGCTCCTTAAATTAAATTATTCTTTTATCAATTTTTGTTTACCAATTACTTTACCATCGGATACCATAGTTACTAAGTAAATCCCTGATGTTAAATGATTGATATTAATGATTTCTAAATTATCATTAATAGTTTGCGAAATGACTACCTTACCTGTTATATCATACACTATCATTTGCTTACTACTATAAGCCTCTTCTGCAATGAATTGCACCGTTACACTTTGGTTAGCAGGATTTGGGTACAGTTTAAATAAACTTACACTTTGCGTTACCTCAATTGCATTATCCGCATTATTCATCATACGATTACTATTACCACCAACGTTTGGTAAACTAAGGTACTCATAATAATTGGTATTAAAAACAAATTTTAAGATAGCCTCGGCATTTACAGATGCTGCATTACTTGTGTTGCCTGCCATTTGCTCAAGCGTTTTTCTAAAAGTACCATCTTTTTTTATATCAGTAATGTTTTTGTTTTGTTGCTTTAAGTCTAATATTAATGCTTGTAGCTGGCAAAAATCATTTAAAAGACCATTTCCATTATTCTTTATTGTATTTAATAATGCAGATGCCTGAGTCAATTTATCGAAAGCAATATATGCTGCCAATAGTTTTTGATTGGCTAAATATCGGTTATCAGCATCCATTAGATCAATGATACTATCTGCACTCCAACCATTTACACTATCGGCCATCAATTGCCTGATGGTTTCATCAATTATAAAGCCCTTTGCTTGTTTTAAATCACTTACTTGGGCTTGCAGTTTTACCAATTGGTTAATAGTTGTTACGCTTTGCTGATTATTCAATTGATTCATTATACCATTTGGTAAATTACGGTTTAAAATAACCTGCCACACATCCTCGCTCACTGGTTTATTTTTATCATGTATTTCTTTTACATGACCCGGTGGCGTGCTCGTTTTTGCAAAGTAAGCCATCAAAACTGCATCACTTAAATAAGGGCTCTTGCTTTCCAATAAATTTTTTAGGTTACCGGGGCTTTGGCTATTAATAGCAGTTAATAAAGTTTGAGTATTACCACCATCAACCATTGCTAATAAGGCACTAACGCTGGCTGTTGTAATAACAATAGTTTGTTTAGCAGCAGCTACAGATTTATGCGAAAACGTGCCGCCGCCAGAACTGCCGCCAAAAACAACTGGACACATTGCATTCACATCATAAGAGCTTGCGATAGGTGGCTTTACAAGTAACGAAGTACTATAATACAAAGGCTTTGTTAGGTTAGCTGGTGCTGGGTTAAAAAAGTAATTAAAGGTATTAGCTAAGTTACTCGAAGGGTAGCAACCAGGCCCCTTATCTAAAAAATCGTTTTTAATACAAGTAGTAAGTGGGGTTGCATTATGCGAAAATAAATTATTAGCACCTAGCGCAGTGCTTCCTTGCATTACATTAATTTTACCAAAAGTAAAAGAAATTGCTCCCATATTTATATCTGTTTGATTTAAGCCTACAGATCCTTGTCCATAGCTATTACATAGTATACTTAAACCATCACCAATATTTGTTCCTTGATTATCGCCATATACCGTTGTGCCAACGTTTACGTTATTCATCGTATTACGGTATAATCTATTTGTAACTGCATTTGAACCGTTAATGCAAATACCAGTTGCTAAATTTGTATTATAAGTTCCATTAGTTGATTTAATAATGTTATTTGAAACATCGTAACCAGATGAATAATTAGAATAAATACCGTAAGGCAAATATTGCTGTGATGAAAAACCTGCACCAACATTGATGCGGTTATTTGTTACTGATGTATTTAATGAGCCTTCAAAATAAACTGCGCGATTACAGTTCACAAAATCATTATCGTTAATTCTAACAGCAGAAGCAGGTAAAGCATTAGAGACATAAATACCATAATTCAAGTTCGTAAAAGTTGATGGATTATTAGTTGAATAGTTTGTGCAGCCATTAACGCCGTATGCTGAACAAACTTTGTACCTATCAATATAATAACTCGCATCAATACTATAAATACCTACACCTTTATCTTGAATCGAAGGAACTGAAGTTACAGTATTTTTATAGGTATTACCATAAAACTTAACGCCATCTACTTCCCATAAACTTATAAATGTATTTGGGTAAGGTTGTGCAGGGTCTTTACGAATACTGTTAGTTTCAAATATTGAATTATTGATGTACCCAATATTGTCAATTCTGTTACCATTTGTTGGGATAAAATTATGGTATGCCATGTACTGAATTGCACGCCAGCAATTAATAAATTTAGCATTATCACATCTAATGATACCTCCTGCTCCAGTCCAATCAATACTACCAGCATTATCGTATTTTGCTGTTGTAATACCTTCATCGGCTGAATTAATTGTTCCCTGATTAATAATATTTACAATACCATGATCAACACTTAATCCGTTGGTAGCTATAAATTGTCTTTTATTTGCTGTGCCCCATACTTCTATACCCTGCCAATTTGTGCCCCAAGGATAAACTTCTCCGCCGTCAATAATTAATCTGGCTCCTCGTTCAACTATTATTTTACCATGATTAGCCATACCAACTTTGCATTTAATAGTTAATGTAGCACCAGGCTTCACAACAATATCATTATACATTTGAATATCAAAATCCCACACCTCATTACTTGTAATCAACCAAGGATTCACAGCATCAGAATTCATTTCTTTTACAAAAAACCTTAAGTCGTTATTTGTGTTTAAATGCAAATTACGATGAATACGACCTTGTTGTAACTCAGAGATCCAATCTGAAAAACCACCACTCATAAGATTATTACTTGATAAAGTATTGCATGAGGTACCATTTCCAACATTTGGATTATCTTCAGGGCATGTAGCGCATCCTAACCATGTACTTTGACATGCTGCAGAGCATGCTCCATTATTTACAGGAAATACATCGCATAAAAAATCTGGGTGATTGCAATTATAACCAAAATCATGCTCTGAACCATTAAACCTGTATGTATGGTACAACCCAAAAACGTGTCCAAATTCATGTTTCAAATGAGCACCAAAATACCATGCGTCATTATTATTATAATTTACAACGGTATGTATAGCTGGTCTGCCATTATAACTAGACAATTGTCCCGAATATCCAAAAGGAGCATTATTTATAAAAATTGGAAACCCCTCTGTCATTCTATTAGGGTCAATAGAATTAATATAATTACCAATAGCTTGCCCGCTAGATGAGGTGTTCATTGCATTATCGTAATATTGATAAATATTTGTTAACTCAAAACTAACTTTTGGGTCATTTGAATTTGGATAATTACATCCTAGAGGTGCTGTATAATTAGCTGACCGGGGTTGATACATTCCGTTTGAATAATAATAATCTAAATAGGCTGCTGCATAAGTTAGTTCGTTAACCCCAGCAACTCCTGGCCATGGACTAACTGAACCAGATGTATTGTTTATGACATGAAATGTGATTTTAATAGTAATATCTGGCTCAGTAGCCTTATTTGGTATATGAAAATCTTGTCTACTATATTTATTAATATATGCAGCTGAGCTATTAGTGCAATTTAATGCTTGAGTTTTAGGTAAAAAAATCATCATTGAATCTGTAGTGCCGCAAGTAGGAAAATTAGTAAGCACCGGAGGATTATAGGTTTGAGCAAACGTAAGTATGTTAACTAAAAGTAACAACATCATTAAAAATCCTACTGAAGATTTTTTGAGTGGAATATTTTTTTTCATAGTTAAATTGTTGGTTAATCAAATATATAACAATTTAAATAAGTACCAAACTATTTTACAATTGTACTATTTTTAATACTTAAATTTAACACAATTAGCTCAGTTTAAATGACTTTTACATTGAATGAAGTTTCATGTAGGAGAAATAGTTTCTAAAATCTTAAGCAAACAGCGTTTGTCCAAAACCGAGTTTGCTAACAAACTACATTATAGTAAGCAAAACATTAATTCATTATTGAAAAATGAAAGTTGGAATTCGGAAACAATTGAAAGGGCAAGCAAAATACTAAATGAAAATATTTTTCAAATACTAGCTAATTCAATTTCAGATTCAAAGAAAACACTTGTAGATAAAAAAGAAATTGAAGTTTTGAAAAAAGAAATTACTTATTTAAAAGAAATAAATTCACTACTAAAAAGTAAAATAAAAGAATAGATTTCTAAAATAAATTCTTCCAATTATTATTCAGCATATCTCCAATTCGTTTATCAATAACAAAGGTAAAATCGTTTTCGGAAATTTTAGCTAGATCTACCCAACGCATGGATTGTGCCCCATCTTTCTTTTTAGCAAAATCAAAAGGCTTAGAGGCTATTTTAAATTCAAAATCACCCTTTGCTTTTACCAAATAATAAATACTAATTACCTGGTTATTGTTGCTAAAAGCCGAATTCACAAAAAAATCGGTTGTATAAAAATGAGATTCAACTTCAATATCTAAATTTAATTCTTCTTTAAACTCACGAATAACACATTCAATAGTGCCTTCACCATATTCCAATCCACCACCAGGTAATTTGGTAATATTCATCCCTTTGATATGTTCGTCGGAAACTAATACCTGATTCTCATGTATTAAAATTCCATATACACGAACATTGAAACCCTTCATGCAGCAAAATTACGGTAATTAATTGAGAGAATTTAGAAAAAACAAACTTTAGCTACTTTTTATTAAAGCTGCCAAGATTTGTAGTAATACCAATGGTATGAGCGTTGCCTGTTAAAGCATATTTAGAATAGGCGTAATCTAAATTAAATTTATACACCTTAAATCCAAAGCCCAACGACAAGCCATTTACCTTTTTAACATCTGGTAGAGCCATTTCTTTTCCTTTTCTGAAATTGTAAGCAACTCTTATCATGATATTTTTACCAATTAATACCTCAGTGCCTATAATTAAATGACGACCAAATTTATCTAAACCAGTTTTAACTTTATCATTTCTGATTTGCTTTTTTGTTTTAACAATAGGCTTATTTGTAAAAGGGTCAATATCAGACGTCACTGTTTGTGGGTTAACGTAGGTTAGATCCCATTTTAACAATTGGTCGTACTGTACGATTATTCTAAAAGGGGCTTTCGCTACTTTTTTGCTAATCCCGATCACTACATTTTGAGGCAACGTTTCTTTAGGCCCATTTTCGGAAAATGATTTCCATTGTCTCCCATAATTTTTAGCTAATAATGAAATTACTAATTGCTTTTTATTATGATACGTTAAACCTACATCTATGGCGTTTCCAAAAGAAGTGTAAACATCGTAGTGAGAATATAATGTTTTTAATGCTACTCCTAATGAAAGTGTACTGTCTTTATTAATAGTTTTTGCAAAAGACAAATTCAAAGAATAATCTGCTGCTTTAAAATTACCTTGTTCAACGTTATATTCATCTCTACCGTCAAATTTTCCGTAATTGAAATACTGTAAACCAGCGCCAAAGGTTCCATGCTTTTTTAATTGACGTGCATACATAAAATTGCCATAATTTAAATCGGCCACAAAATTGGTATAGTTAAACGATAATTGATTTGAGCTATTTGGATTTAATAAAGCAGGGTTAGCGTATCCTAAGTTTACATCTTTATCCCAAATAGCTGCTGAAGCACCGCCTAAAGCGGTAGATCTAGCAGCTGTAGGCAAGTCTAAAAAGCTAAATGTATTTGTACCACCAATTTGAGCAAAACCGGTTGTACTTAATAAAACTAAAAGATATGAGACTATTTTTTTCAATATGATTATAAACGCCTAAATGTATGGTTTATTGTGTGATTATTTAGCCGCTCTAAAAACATTGGTTTCTACCCAACCTTTACCCCAATCTTCATGTTCTTGCTCCGACCAAATTTCAGGATAAAAAATACGCTTTTGGAAACGAGGAGGCAAATACTTTTGCCAATTGGTGCCGCCAGTTGCCGCAATATCTTCGGTATTTTGCTGTAAATAACGAACCGCACTTTTATAGTGCATTAAAGGCCAATTAATATTAACGTTTACATCTAACTCTTTTAACGCATTAATTAATTTAGGGTTTGCCTGATCGTGAGCGGATAATGACTTATATTTTGCCCAAATGTTAGTACACTGATATTCCTTGGCTAAAGCAATAAATTCAGTACCGTATTTTTTTTCAAACTGATTTAAGGTTAGCGTTTTTTTGCCAGTCGCTAATTCTGTCGCACCTTTGTTCCAATAAATATTTTGAAACATTTCTTCAATACTGGGATTTTTTCCTACTAAGCTTGGTCTTACGTCTTTATCTACTAAATTAAAAAAATCAGTAGCACAAATTTCTATTTTACGGTATTGAGCGCTTTGAAAACCACTTGCTGGCAATAATGCCATTCGGTAACGTAAAAATTGTTCTTTTTCCATACCATCTACCATAATCTCAAACGACTTGGTTAAGGATTCGAAATAACGGTTGATTCGAGTTACACGCTCTGCAAAAAAATTGACATCAATAATTTCTTTCCAACCTAAATTTTGACCATTTGGTAAAATGTTTGGCCCATTATTGGCAATTTGCTCCATTTCATGTAAAGACAATTTGAAATAAAGCTCTGTAATTTGATGATACATGATGAAAATTTTTTCATCAGGAAAATCAGTTTTAGGGTTTTGTAGAGTTAATAATGTATCTACTTGGATATAATCCCAATAAGTTAAATAGTTTGATAGTAAAAGTCCATCCAAATAGCCTTCCAAACTTTGACCCATTTGGCTATATTTTTCTTCTAGCTGATTAACTCGATCAACAATTTCCTTTTTTAATTCCATGCAGTTTTTTTAAATACGTAGTTACCAAAAATAAAAAAAGGATATGGATTTACACCATATCCTTTCAACTATTTTAATCTTTAATATTAATTAACTTCAGATGTTGGGTTCGCCAGGTTTTTTACACTAACAATATCTAGTTTTATTGAGCCAACTAATAATTTAGCTTGAGCTCTCAAAGGAACGTGGTTTTTATCATCTGTTAACCAAACGTTTAAATCATCTTCGCTTTTAAAAATACGTCCTTTTTGCACAATTGGTCTAAATTTTACACAGTTAAAGGTTCCAATATCACATTTAATTTTTTCTTTACCAACGTATCTGATTTTTAAAGGCCAGATTTCTTTATCTACAATACTATTAATGGTAAATACATCTCCTTCTTTAGCATTGGTTAAATCCAAGTTTCGAGCCGAATAAAAAGCAGAAATCATATCTTGAGTTCCTGCGGGCACATCTACTTTTTCGCCAGCACCAACATCCACTTTGTTGGTATAGTGATTAAAGGTGTAATCTTGATTTATAATATAACCTCCTTCAGAAACACGACGAACAAACATCCAAGGCAGCATCGCATCTTTATCAATAAAAGTTTCGTATCTATCTCGCACTTTAAAAAACCAATCAAATGTACCTTTGGTATAACCATTACCAACCACGTGATATACTTTACGGCCTGCAACTTCCATTACTTCTGGCTTTACTTCCATTAAAATAACACCAGCATCCATAGCACCGTAATGCAAGCGATAAGATAAAATTTCGCCCTCTTTAAATGCTTCGTTTGAATTTGTAGGCAATTCCTTACTAGCAATATTAGTTGGGATAATTTGTTCTAATTTTTCTTCAGAAGAAATATAGTAGCCTGCTGAACATAAAGCCACAGTAGCCGTAACAGCAGATGCGATAATTGCAATATGTTTGATAGTTTTCATTTTTAATAGTTTGGTATAGGAGTTTCAAATCCTATGCCAATATAAATTTACGAAAATATTAGCTGTTAAAATATGTAAATTTAAAATAGTTGCAATTTTGAAGTTTATCTTTATAACATGAAAAAAATGATTATTTCGAGTATATGTGCAATGTTCCTTGCAGGCTGTACTTACCAACAGGCAGATAAAATAGCTCCTTTAGAAAATGTTATTAATAAAGGAGAAAAGTTTAGAATTACCCTACCCGAAAATCATACTACTGGATATATGTGGCAAATAAATAATACGTTTAATGATAAAGTGTTGGATTATTATGGTTCGGTATTTAGAGGTAATGAAAAAGGCGTCGATTTTAATTTTACTGCCTTAGCAGCAGGAAAAACAACTGTAAAATTTGCTTTAATTAAATACAATGATACTACAGACGTGAAACAGTTCATTATTGATGTTAAGTAATAACCGATTACTCAATAATTACTTTTTTGAAATACTGTTTCTGTTGTCCATTTGAAATTTTAAGGAAATAAATTCCAGATAAATGATTAAGCTCTATTTTATTTTCAGATAAATTTTGTTTCGAGAAAATCTTTTTACCAATCACATCATAAATTTCAATATCCAGTTTTCCTATATAGTAAGCTGGATAAGAAATATTGAAATTGCCATTTTTACTAGGGTTTGGATATACTGAAAATAAATTTTCAAATTCTTCGTTAACAGACGTACACACGTTTACCATCACATTTGTTGTTGCAGTGTATGAGCAACCCATAGAAGATATTGTATGAGTTACAACATAACTCCCACTAGTGTTAAAATTTACATCTGGTGTTGGTGTAACGGTTGAATTGTTAACCGTTACACCAGAATTAGGATTGAAATTCCAATAATGAGATGATAAACTTGGGCTTCCAACAGCACTAAAAATAATATTATCTCCAGTACAAATAATTGGATTAGTGGGAATAAAATTGGGATTTGCATTTGGTTTAACATAGATTGTTAAGGTATCAGCAAAAGAGCATCCGCCACCGTTACTTGCGGTTAAAATATAAGATGTGGTGATATTTGGACTTACATTAACTGTATGTGTTGTTCCGGCTCCATCAGACCAACTATAATTTGTAATAGGACCATTAACAATATTTATAGCGGATAAAGATGTGCTATCATAATTACAAATTGAATCCTGAGCTGTATTTAAAGAAAAAGACAAATCCTGTCCAGGACTTCCTGGTACTGTAAATGAAACGGGTGCAGTCCAAGGACCTGCTGGAGGAACAGCTGTACTTCCTCCTAACCATTCTCTAACAGAAAAATAATACACACCTCTACAAGTTAAATCAGTAAACGGAATAAATACATTCTGATATGGTTCGGCGGTGCAATTATCTGGCCAAGCATTTACCGAAGTATAATTTGGTACGTTTAACAATGAATGATACCATGGAAAAGAATTATATACTGAAGCACCACCAGCACCAGCGTCAACGAACGATTGTACAAGTAATGAAGGCGCTGCGGGAAACACTGTATTTGTTGAAACAATTCCTTGCATCCAATAAGGTCCACAACCACATGTTGCTGCATCAGAAGAGCCACTTATAGTAATACCAGTTGATGAAATTGTATAAGTTACATTAGTAAGTGCTAAGCCATGACATGCTTTCGATTTAAAACTAAACGCACAAAGTATAACTATTGTAAGTAAAAATAATCTCATAAATAAAATTTAAATATTTAATCTAAGATATAACAAAAAACCGATTTTCAAAACTTATTTCGTTTGATCTTTCTTTTTGAACTTAGCGATATATCTTTTATAGAGCTCACTTAAATTTTCGTATTCCTCTCGGTAAAAAATACCAATACCTTGCGAGAAGGGTCCGCCATTGGTGGCCGCTTCCGTATTGTCGTTACTTCTATTAAAGGCTTTTACTCTGTATTTACCGGATTCAGATAGTTTATACTCTAAAGTGACATCACCAATCAAGTTACTGGAGTTATTACTTTTTGTAGACGACGTAGTAGTTGTTGAATTGTTATTATTAGTAACACCAAAATTACCATCAATTACCAAACGATTATTAAACAATTGTTTAGATAAAGCCAAATCTAGCTCATCACTACTTAAGGTTCCACCAGGCCTATAATTTACTCCAATATCAACATCTTTAGTCACACCATTTAACCAATTGCTCATTTTATTACTTAACATTTCTGAACCCGTAGCAGCTGCTGCACCACCAGCACTAATGCCTCCTCCTCCCGAAACGGATACAGGGGTAATAAAACTCCTTAACAACAACAATGCAAATACTTGGCGATTCATTTCATTTTCGTCGCTTAAAATACTTTTTATAGCCGATCGAGTTGTTTCATCTATTGTTGGAAGTTCAATCCCAAAAGTGATATTTGGAGATGTTAATTTATCTTTCATAAATAATTTACAATACACTGGATATCGTTTATTATAATTATTTACTGAATCGTTTGGAAATAAAGGTTTAATAGAAGCTCGCTGATTATAATTGGCTACTATATCAATGTTAGCTTTATAAACGTTACCATTCCATTTAATTGAACTTCCTTTCTCAATTTCAAATTTTTTGGTAACAAAATCCTCCAATGTAAATAGATAATCTCCTGTAGAAAGGACATAATCTCCATACATATCAAACTTGCCTTTTGAATTAATTTTCAAATTTAAATTTCCGTCTCCTCTAGCTTTAATCACATCGCCTGATTTCTCATCAAATATTAATTGTACCTCTGCATCTTTAGTGGCTTCTAAATTAAAGTCGAGAGAAAAATTGGATTTCGATTTTTTGACGACGGTTTTCAAGGTGTCTTTAGTAACAAATTTTATAAAATCATTACTGCCGATTTCTGAAGGACCATCTAAAGGAATATAAAAATAAGTTCCTCCATTAGTTTTCATATTCAATTCCATTTTAATATCGTCTAAAAATCCATAAATACCAGCATTTCCAGAAGCATACGCTGTTCCGTAATAACTAGGATTATTAGCTGATGTTGTATTTAAAACCATTAATTTATTGGTATTAATATCAAAGTCGATACGCATATCTTTGAAATTATTATGGAATATATTTCCATAAACAATTCCTGAATTACCCATTTTATCGCGAACTTCAAGATTTTCGAAATTAATTTGTTTCGGCATGATATCTACATTTCCACTTACACTGTATTGTACATTTAAAAAATCAACAATCATAATGCACTTAAAAAATTTAAGCTTAGCATTAATTTGTGGATTATCTAACGTACCTGTTACTGTCCCATTTCCTGTTAAGAAACCAACCTTAAACGTTAAAATATCTTTTAAATATGGCTGAAGCAGCGACAAATCAAATGGTTCCGCTTTAAATGTAATATCAATATTCTCTTCTTTTTTCTTTGGATAATAAGCGCCTTGAAAAACAATATTCTTCATTAAATTTCCATCAAAGTCTTTCGCAAAAGCAGAGAAGCCATTAATGCTTACAAATTCTTTTTCTGGATTGTACTCACTTTTTACTTCACCGTAACCAATTAATTTATCGTTTAATTTAAGCCCTTGAAAACTAATGTCGCTTGATATGAGTGGCTTTCCAAATAAACCAAATATACTTGTGTTACCTGTTAAACTTCCATCAATTGTAACTTTAGCATCTTTTAAAAATGGATTCAACTGTGATAATTTAAAATTTTGAATAAATACATCAAACTTATCGTCACTATTTTTAGATAATTTACCATCAAAAGTGATTAATTGATTTTGATTATAAAATGTGAGTGGTTTTATATTAATAGCAAAAGCTGTATCTATAGTTATAGGATTTGCTTTTACAATTTGCCAAACGCTATCCTCAATAGTGTATTTTACTTTATCGAATAGGATGGTTGCTTTACTATTGTCAAATTGCGCCATTCCGGAAACAACACCAGCATTTTTAGGACTCATCATATTATCCCAATTCAAATCAAAATCTGATATTTTATCATTAGCAGCGAAAGTTAATGTTGGATTTCGAAAAGCAAAACTGTCGGAAATATTAATAGCTTTAGCACTATAGATTAATTTTACGCCATTGGTTAAAGAATTAACATTAATGTCGTTGTTTTTAAATTTAATTCCAGAATAACTGATTAAGTCACTTGTTGTTTTAATATTTAGATAATTTATGGAAGCGTCAAAAGCACAGTTCATCAATGTATTAGGACTTATCATTAAATCTTTAACAAACAGTTCATTAACGATAGTAAAGTTTTTTATTTTAACACTTAAGTCGGCTTTATCACTATAAATGTAGCGTGTTTTAGTTTTTACAAATGTGGGAAAATATTCATTTAGATATTGTTTAAAAGCATCAGGCAAAGTACTTAAATTATATTTCCCATTTAATTCAACATTAGCTATACTCGAATTTAATTCAATATTTTTTGTAGCTGTTGATTGATCTAAATCTAAATTAAAACTACTGAGTTTATATGTTTTTTCAGAGGTTTTATAAATAGTGTTATCAAAGTTTATTAAACCACTTAAATTATCTATACTGTTTCCATTTAAATCGATTAATATTTGAGAAGACACTCGGCCGTTTAATTGCGGAATTGAAAAGTGAGTTTTATCCAAATCAAAATTATTGATTGTTGAAATAAAATCCATTTTAGGCACTTTATTATTAAAATCAATTGTTCCATTAAAATCAAAATTCGCATTGGTGTCTTTACTCATTACATAACCAGTGAAAATTTGTTTTTTAAATGCTCCGTCAATTTTCACATTATCATATTGGTAATTATTATAGGTTATAGATTGAATCAATCCATCAAATGTGGCATCTAATTCTTTTTGAGTAATACCTCTACCTTTTACTTTAGTTGAAAGGGACATAGCTCCAACCGACTTAACACTTGGAAATAATTTTGATAAATTAAAATTGGTTGTAGTAATCGCTCCTGAATACTCAATAATTTTAGATTTATTATTTGTGTTTAATCGCAAATCGGTTTTAATATTTCCAACGTCTGTTTTAAAACTACCATAAGTTGCAAAATCATTTAAGAATCCATCAAATTTTCCTTTGTATGATATAACTCCTAACCTACTTACTTCAGTGGGCAAATCTAAATACGTGGGATTATTAAACGGTGGGATTGGAAATTTCTCTAAATCTGTTTTGGAAGTAGATAATTTTTCAGCATCAAAATGAATAAATGATTTATCAATATCTGGCAAGCCAGTAATGCTCATATCTCCAATAAACTGAGTATTACTTCGATAACTAACCACCATATTGGTTCCACTTAAATCATTCACAAAACCTCTTACTTTTCCTTTTACTACTAACACTTCTTTAAAGCCATTTAGGTCTTCTGCGAAGTAGGCAATATCTTTAAAGTTTACAAAAGTGCTATCTTTTAAATTTCCTTTGATGTATACTTTATTAATGAAGTCCAAATAATCTTCCCAATGATCGTACTTAAAACTTAGTCGGCCTTTTACCAAACTGTTAGCCGTTTTTAAATAAATACTATCGCAACGTAATTCGGTTGATGAGACATATGCTTTAGTAGTTAAATTTTTCAATTCAATGCCGCAGTGTTCTTTAGCACTTAAATTTGTTATTTGAGCTTTAATGGTATCACCTTTAAAATCAATTTCTGTAAGTGTACCAAAAGCATTGTAAACATGAATATGATTGTAATTCATATTTTGAACGACCTTATCTGTATCTCTTAATAAGTGATAAGTAAAATCGACATTGTTTAATTTTAAAGCGCCATACTTAATTTTCCAAGGAGAAGGAGTGGTATCATTGGGGAGCGAATCGGTTGAAGCAAAATAATCGGCGAGATACTGAAAGTTCCAATCATCTTCATTTTTGTATTTTAGCAATTTAACTTTTACATCACTCAATTTAACTTCATCAATACTTAATTGATGTTTTTCGAAATTAAAGCCACTTACATCCACAGTAATATCTTTACCATAAACGAGGGTGTCGTTATGTTTATCACTCACAAAAACTCCTTGTAAGGTAACGTTACTAATAAATGAAATTTTCAATCTTTGAATATCTACCCTTGCTCCAAGTTCTTCACTCAAATAACTAGTTGCTTTTTGTGCGGCCCAAGTTTGAAATGTTTCAGTTTGAAAAGCGAAAAATAACGTAACAAGAAAAATCACAATAACTAACAGTGAAAACAGTACTGTTTTCGATATTATTCTTGTAATTTTACCCAATTTACTCATAGTGTATAAAAATAACTAAATAACCTAAATAGTGGACGTTAATAATCATTAAGATTTAGGGTTAATTACCTTGATAAAATAATGGCAGCAGAGCATAATCACATAAAAGATATTTACATTTTAGCTATCGAATCGAGCTGTGATGACACCTCATGCGCCATAATTAAAAACGAATTGCTGTTATCTAATGTTACCGCCAATCAAAGCATACATCAACAATATGGTGGTGTTATACCGGAATTGGCGAGTAGAGATCATCAGAAAAATATTGTTCCTGTTGTTGATGCTGCCTTAAAAAAAGCAGGCATCACACTCTCTCAATTAAACGCTATTGCTGTAACTCGTGGCCCAGGGTTAAGTGGAAGTTTATTAGTTGGTTTATCATTCTCAAAATCATTATCACTTGCTTTAGATATTCCCTTAGTCGAAGTTAATCACATGCAAGGTCATATTTTGGCGCATTTTGTGCGAGATGCTTCGACAGGCTCAGCTCTCGAAAACAAACAACCTGAATTTCCTTTCCTTTGTTTAACTGTAAGTGGCGGCCATACTCAAATCGTAAAAATTACCAATCATTTACAATTTGAACTATTAGCAGAAACTGAAGATGATGCAGTAGGCGAAGCATTTGATAAAGCCGCTAAAATACTGGGACTTCCCTACCCTGGAGGACCACTAATTGATAAATATGCAAAACTTGGAGATGCTACGAAATATAAATTCCCTATGCCGCAGTTAAAAAATAATAACTATAGTTTTAGCGGTGTGAAAACAGCATTTTTATATTTTATTCAAGAACAAACTAAGCAAAATTCAAATTTTATTGAAGAAAATATAAATGATATTTGCGCATCCTATCAGGCCCACTTAATTAAATATTTACTTAAAAATTTATTAGTGGTTAGTAAAGAAACTGGCATTAATCAAATAGCCATTGCTGGCGGAGTATCTGCTAATTCAGGTTTAAGAAGCGAATTAGAATTATTAGGAAAAAAGCATCAATGGCAAACCTATATTCCCAAATTTGAATATTGCACCGATAATGCCGCCATGATTGCTATTACAGGTTACTATAAATATTTGAATAAAGAGTTTTGTGGATTGGAAACTACTCCGCTAGCTCGTTACGAAATTTAAATTATTTCCCGCAGATTTCGCGGATTTCCGCAGAGTAAAATGCAACAAGTAATACAACAGATTAATTTACCAAACTAAAAACTCAAAAATATCTGCGACGATCTGCGGAATCTGCGGGACACTTCTTACTTAGTATTAAACTCATTCATGCATCTTGCTAAACCAATAAATGCGAAGGCTTTTACCGCATCGGCTGCAATTTTAACGCGTTCATTTAAAGTCTTTTTTTCTTCGTCATTCCATTTACCAAGAACATAATTTACTTGAGCGCCTTTTCCAAACTCATTACTAATTCCAAAACGTAAACGAGGATAATTATTTGTACCTAAAATTTCTTGAATATTTTTCAATCCATTATGCCCGCCATCACTACCCTTTGGTCCTAAACGAATTTTACCAAACGGCAAGGCTAATTCATCCACTATCACTAACACATTTTCAATGGCAATTTTTTCGTTTTGCATCCAATAATTTAATGCCTTTCCACTTAAATTCATATAAGTAGTTGGCTTAATTAAAATCAATTGTTTGCCTTTATATTTCAATTCGGCAACGTCTGCTAATCTATCCGATTTAAATTTTAAATCGTTTTCTTTAGCCAAGTAGTCCAATACTTCAAAGCCAATATTATGGCGTGTGTGGGCGTATTCATCACCAATATTTCCTAAGCCAACTATTAAAAACTTACTCATACAACAAAGATATTTTATTTACCAAAATGAAGCTCATTTTAGCCTATAAAAATATGTTTTAAATTGTTTTGTAATATAAAATTAATGCTTATACTTGTATCATCGAAACATTACTGCATTATCTTGTAGTAATAAAATCACAGAAAATTAAAATAACAAAACTCTTTTATTATTATTCCCCTTATTAAGCATAACTATGTTTGAAGCATTAGATTTAACTAGCAGAGCTTTGCCTCAGCTAAAGGACATTTGTAAACAATTTGGTATTGACACGAAAGGATTAGCAAAACCTGACATGGTTTTAAAAATCATTGATGCTCAAGCGGCTGATAAAGAATTAGCTACTAAATTAGTTGAACAATTTCCTAAAAAAGGTGGCGTTGTAGCTTCAAAAGAAACAACTGACGTAAAAGTAAAAAAACCTCGCATTCAAAAACCTGTTGAAGGAGAAGCAAAAGTTGAAACTTCGACAAGCTCAGTTGCCAATAATTCTAATGATGAATTAAATACACTGAAGTCGAACTCAGTTACCGAAGTTAATAAGGACGAGAAGCCTTCACGCCATGGCGTGATTGAAAAAAGAGAAGAACCAATTCGCAAAGTTCCTGTTCACAATCATCAAAAACCTCAACACAATCATAATAACAATCCTGCTAAAACAGAACATACAGAATCAAAACCTGTAGTTAACAATGATTTAGCTATTAATATTGAAGCGGAAGAAAAGCCTCAAACACCAGAAGGCATGGAAATGCATGATGCTAAAGATGCTAAAGAAAATGAACATAAACATTTACCAAAACCAGAGCGTGTATATTATAACTTTGACGGAATTGCTATTGGCGAAGGGGTTTTAGAAATGATGCCTGATGGTTATGGTTTTTTAAGAAGTTCGGATTATAATTATTTAAGTTCGCCGGATGATATTTACGTATCACAATCTCAAGTAAAATTATTTGGATTAAAAACAGGTGATGTTGTTCGTGGTGGAATTCGCCCTCCAAAAGATGGAGAGAAATTCTTCCATTTAGTTAAAGTTGAAGAAATTAACGGTCGAGAACCTTCATATATTAGAGATAGAGTTCCTTTTGATTATTTAACTCCTTTATTCCCTTCCGAAAAATTAAAATTAACCGGTCATCCACAACAAAATAACAGCACACGTATTATTGATATGTTTGCGCCTATTGGCAAAGGACAACGTGGTTTAATTGTAGCACAACCAAAAACTGGTAAAACAGTTTTATTAAAGGATATCGCAAATGCTATTGCCTATAATCATCCAGAAGTTTATTTAATTATTTTATTAATTGATGAACGTCCGGAAGAGGTAACTGATATGGCTCGTAGCGTAAAAGCAGAAGTTGTATCATCTACCTTTGATGAACCAGCTGAAAAACATGTAAAGATTGCAAACATCGTTTTAGAAAAAGCAAAACGTATGGTAGAGTGTGGTCACGATGTTGTTATCTTATTAGATAGTATTACACGTATGGCACGTGCTTATAATACCGTTGCACCTTCAAGTGGAAAAGTATTATCGGGTGGTGTTGAAGCAAATGCTTTACAAAAACCAAAACGTTTTTTTGGAGCTGCTCGTAAAATTGAAAACGGTGGTTCTTTAACTATTATTGCTACAGCTTTAACAGAAACTGGTTCTAAAATGGACGAGGTAATTTTTGAGGAGTTTAAAGGAACAGGTAACATGGAATTGCAATTAGATAGAAAAATTGCGAATCGTCGTGTGTTCCCTGCAGTTGACTTATCTTCTTCCTCAACACGTAGAGATGATTTATTATTAGATAAAGAAACCCTACAACGTTTATGGGTATTAAGAAAACATTTATCGGATATGAATCCTGTGGAAGCAATGGAGTTTTTATTGAATCAACTAAGTAGAACACGAACTAATGAAGAATTTTTAATTGGAATGAATAAATAATTCATTCCAATTTTTTGTAGTTAAAACTCATTACCATGTCACCAAAAACATTTTTATTTCCGTCACTATACAGCGCTCTTTTAATCATTGCAACTTGTATTGTATTTTATGGAGGGCACAGCCAATCAATTAATTCAGTTACAATTATTGGATGGTTATTAATTATTCCATTTTGTGTAGTGGCAATGATTTATTCTAAACGAACTATTTATAATAATGTGATTGGCGGAAAAGATTTAGTGAAAGAAGGCTTAAAATTTGTAATTTTTAGTACTATTATTTTAGTCATTTTTCAAGCGATATTTTTTACCATAGATTTTAAAACCTATAAAGTTGATTTTATTCAAACCTATGGTTTTGAATTAGCAAAAACGCAAATTAAAAATGGTCATTTAAAAATATCTGAAGCTCAAATTCCTGATTTGATAAAAAAAGAAATTGACCAAGTGACACTTTTTAAAGAATGTACAAGCGTAATATTTAAAAATTTATTTTTAGGCACCATCACTTCTGTGATAACTGCTGTTGTTTTAAGAGCTAAATTGAGATAATTTCATCATTATTTTTCATTTTAAGACCAATTTCAATCTATTTTCAC
>JADJSH010000019.1 GCA_016711805.1 Bacteroidota bacterium | reverse complement strand
AGCTTTAAACTGGGCTAATGATTATGGCGTTGGCATTAGATATCAATTTGATTAATAAAATTTACTAAAATGAAAAAAAATACAATCATCCATTATATCTTGATTATTTTAATTGCTGCAGTTGTTAGTTCTTGTAAAAAAGCACTCAAAAATATGGATGATTACTATCCAAAAGTGAGTATTGTTTCTGCTGAAATACAAACTGATGGTAGTGTTTAGTAACTGGCAAAATCGATTCGGAAGGTGATGCACCAATTGAACGTTTAGGTTTTTGTTGTAACACAAAACCAAATCCAACTTTAACTGACAGACAAATCATTTCTGAAAAAAATGGAAGCACATTTACAGCTATTTATAAGGGATTAGATGAAGACTCTGTTTATTATTTTAGAACATGGGCAACAAACTCATACGGATATAAATACGGTACCGAAACATCATTAGGAAATATAATTGCAGCGCCAGTAACACCGGCATGCACCTTACCCATTAGTTATTTAAATAATGGAACTGGCAATGGTTCAACAAGCTATTATTACGTAAGCGTGCCTACAAACTCTTGGCAATTTTGGGAATTCAGTGCTTCACCACAATCAGGAAATGCCTTAAATTTTAAATTTGGCTCAGCTATTACAACAGGTATCTATACTACTGAAAATGACTACAATCCTCAATCTGGTAATGTATTTGTATCATTTCAAGTTGGTTGGTTGGGTTCTTTTTCCTTAGAAAGCGGATCAAAAGTATATGTAAATACGATTGGACAAGACACCTTTGATATTACTATTTGTAACGCACCTTGGAAATACAATACTAATACTACATTTACATTAAATACAAGATTTACTTGTCCTGATTAATCTTAAACGCTTTTATAGAACTCAAATAAATCAACAGCTTGCTTAGCTTCTTTTACATCATGTATTTAATATTTTTGCGCCATTTTGTAAAGCAATCGTATTTAATACGGTTGTGCCATTTAGAGCTGTTACTGGCGATGTATGAATCACTTTATTAATCATTGATTTACGTGAAAGACCTACTAATAAAGGGTAATCCAACGATGTAAATTGGCTTAAGTGTTTTAGTAATTGATAATTATGTTCTACTGTTTTGCCAAAACCAAAACCTACATCTATAATCAATTTATCAAAATTGAGATTTTTGCATTGTTCTATTTTTTTGAAATATAAAATGTGAAATATCTTTTACCACATCATCATAAGAAGGATTTTTTTGCATGTTTTGGGGCGTGCCTTGCATATGCATTAACACGTAAGCTATTTGATGTTTAGCTACCACATCCAACATACTTTTATCCATTTGACTGCCCGAAATATCGTTAATGATATCAGCGCCTAAATCGATGGCAAATTCGGCTACATCAGCCAAATAGGTATCAATTGAAATAAATATTTTAGGAAACTCTTTTCTTAATTTCATTAAAGGCTCTCTTAACCTAATAATTTCGTCTTTTACAGAAATTGCTATAGCATTAGGACGAGAAGATGCTGCGCCAATATCAATAATAGTAGCGCCTTCATGAATTTTCATTTCAGCATCTTTAATAATATCAGTTACCGAAGAGAACTTGCCGCCATCGTAAAAACTATCAGGGGTAATATTTATAATAGCCATCACCTGAGCTTTTTCAAAACTCAATTGTTTGCCATTTGTTAAATACGTTTTGCTCATTTTAATTAAATTAGCGTTCACTATTATGAAGTGTTACCGTTAAAGTAGTAATAAAGTTTCAAAATAACTAAAAATTTAGATAAACGACAGAATTTATAAAATGAACACAACATCTTCACAATACGACGCTGCAATTAAGCTATGCAAGGATTTGTTTTTAAAGAAAATGAAAGATTATGGCACGGCTTGGCGTAACCTACGCCCTACTTCGCTAACCGATCAAATTTTCATTAAAGCACAACGTATTAAAAGTATTGAAGAAAAAGGTACCCAAAAGGTTTTGGACGATATTACGGGCGAATACATTGGTATAATTAACTACTGCATAATTTCCATTAATTCAATTAGAATTAAAGGACGACACTCGAGTTGAATTACCTTACGAAGAAGTTGAACAATTGTACAATAAATACTCCACACAAAACCAAACAACTCATGGAGGATAAAAACCATGATTATGGTGAGGCTTGGCGTGATATGCGAATTAGTTCTTTAACCGATTTAATTTTAATGAAAATTTTCTGAGTTAAACAAATTGAAGATAACAAAGGACAAACTATTGTGGGTGAAGGTGTAGATGCCAATTACATGGATATGTTGAATTATTCAGTATTTGCTTTGATTAAGCCGAAGGGATTGCAATTATTATTAAGTTCCACCACCTTATCTGCATAACGTAAAGCAGAATCTCGATGACTGATGATAATCGATGTTCTTATCTTTCATGATCGATTTCGTTATTTAAAATCAATTCTTCAGTTTCTACATCAACCGCCGACAAACAATCATCAAATATTAATATTTGTGGTTTGGAGATAATAGCACGTGCAATAGAAATACGTTGTTTTTGTCCGCCTGATAAAGTCACGCCTCTTTCTCCTACCACTGTATCAAAGCCTTCTGGAAAAGCCATGATATTATCGTACACGCCTGCATCTTTAGCCGCTTGTATCACTTCTTGTTCAGAGTAATCATGGTTTGTTGAGAAAGCAATATTATTACGAATGGTATCAGAAAACAAAAACACCTCTTGAGGCACATAACCAATACTTTTACGCAAAGCAAACACATCGTATTTTTTAATAGGTTGTCCGTCTATATAAATTTCTCCAGAAGTGGTATCGTATAGACGTGTTATTAAATTAGCAATGGTTGACTTCCCTGCTCCTATTTGTCCTTTAATACCAATAGTTTTACCTTTTTCTATTTTTCAAATTCAGATTTTTAAGGCTTCAATTTTACTATCCGAATAAGTAAAACTCACATTTTTAAATTCAATGTCGCCTTCAATATTTGTTTAATTTCGGGAGTATTAATGATACCGGATTTTGTTTAAAACTCATTGATACGTGTTTGCGAAGCAGACGCACGCTGAATTAAAGACGTTACCCACCCCAAAGAAGCAAAAGGCCAAGTCAATTTATACACGTATAAAATAAACTCAGTAATGTTTCCTGGCTCAATGGTTTTGTTGATGACTAAATGTCCGCCATACCAAACGGTAGCAATCACACTTACACCGATCATTAACACCATTACTGGCTGAAAAAAAGCTTCTACTAAAGCTAAACGTAAATTATGTTTTTTGAAATCGGTATTTAAGGTTTCTAATTCATTGATGTAATGTTTTTCGCGCGCGTAGGCTTTAATCACACGAATAGCCGAAAAAGTTTCCTGAGCATGAGACGTTAGCTTCGATAATTCTTGTTGAACAACCGTACTACGTTTATTAATTAAATCGGATACTTTATAAATCACAAAAGATAAAAAAGGCAAAGGAGCAAATACCAACAAGGTTAACTGCCAATTTATTTTAAGCATAAATACCAATACAATAACCACTGTTGAAAATGTATTAATTAAATACATAATAGCAGGACCAGTGTACATGCGCACTTTACCAACGTCTTCGCTAATGCGATTCATTAAATCACCTGTGCTATTGTTTTTATAAAAAGCAGCGTCTAAAGTTTGGTAGTGAGTATATAATTCATTTTTTTGATCAAACTCTATATGGCGACTCATCACAATAATAGTTTGACGCATTAAAAACAAAAAGAAACCACTAGTTAAAGCCAATCCTAATAAAGTTAACCCAAACAAAATAAATTTTGTAGAATCAACCGTTTTGTGATTCGCTATTAAATCAACGATTTCGTTGGTGGCATCTCTAACAATAACACCTTGGTAGATAGAGAAAATAGTAGAAAGCACCACAAACAATGCTCCCATTAATAAACGCCATTTGTACTTGATAAAATAAGCGTTTATGGATTTAAGAGAGTGCATTTAGTTATGAGTGATGAATTATAAGAGATGCACTAGGATATAAAACTTATATCTTATAGCTCATCTCTTATAACTTATTAGAAATCGTTATTTAACTGGTTAGTTGCTTTTTGTAAAATCTCGAAAGCATTTTCTGCCATTAAATTTTCTTTATCAAGCGTTGGGTTAATTTCTACCATTTCAAAACATACAATTTTTTTAGAACGCATGATGTAGTAAATTAAATTTCCAGCTTCTTTTTCTGTTATTCCGTTTGGCACTGGTGTTCCTGTACCGCTACTGATACGACTGTCCATACTATCTACATCAAAACTTACGTAAATAATATCACAATGGTCTAAATAGTTCAAAGATTCAATCGCTACACGTTCAACAGCTTTCTTACGAATTTCTTGTAAGTTAAACACACGCACTTTATTCTTTTTAATTAAAAATTCTTCTTGTGGTTCAAAATCACGAAGCGCAATATATACCAAATCGTTATAATTAATTTTTGGAGTAATACCTCCTAATGCTTTTAATTTTTCCCAGTATTCAATGGTTTCATCATCTGGCTTATTTTGCTGACGCTCTTTATTATCTTCTCCTAATACACAAGCGATGGGCATACCGTGCATATTACCACTTGGTGTTGTATAAGGAGTATGTAAATCGGCATGAGCATCAATCCAAATAACACCAATGCGCTTGTTTGGATATGCCATTTTAATACCGCTAATAGTTCCTAATGCAGAACTATGATCGCCTGCTAAAACAATAGGAACTTCTTCTTTTAATAATGTCTTTTTTATTTCGTTAGCTAAGCGTTCGTTTAAAGCAAAAATACCTTTTACACGTTTTGCATAATCATTTACAACTGGCTCTAACAATAAGTGGTTTTCGTTTTGAACTTCAACAGCTTTAAATTTTTTAAAAAAGTTACTTCCAAAATCTAAGGCTGCAATTTTAATCGCATCCACTCCCATACTCGCACCGCGAGTACCTGCTCCTATTTCACTTTTTACTTCAATTAATTTGATTGGCTTTATCATAATTTCCTATTTTAAAGAGCTGTAAAGATACAAATCATTAACGAGATAGAAAATTATAAAATAGCCCAATTATAGGGCATTTTGAGCCGTAATTTTAGTTGAAATCTCCAAAACTTGCTGTTTAGTAAGATTGTTTAAGCTAGGAATATCAATAATTTTGGACTCTGGACAATAGTTGATTATGGACTGTTTAACCTCCGATTCAAATTCGCCATTAAAGACCAATGCTTTAATTTTAAAATGACTTCTCTTTAAATAATCAATTGATAATAAGGAATGATTGATGCATCCTAAATAACTTGAAATCACCAATACTATTTCGCAATCCAATTGTTTGGCGATATCAATCACATATTGAGTAGCGTTAACAGGAACTAATAAGCCGCCAGCGCCTTCAATAATTAAATGATTAATGGTAACTGGTAATTTAATTTTATCTAACTCAATTTCTACACCATCCAATTTAGCGGCAAAATGAGGAGATAATGGTTCTTGTAACAAGTACGTCTCGGGATGAAAAACGGTTTTTGTATTACTGATGAGTGATTTGACGGTATCTGAATCTTTTCCTTCTACGACTCCACTTTGAATAGGTTTCCAGTAATCTGCCTGCAATGCTTCCGTTAAAATAGCCGACACAACTGTTTTACCAACGTTAGTTCCTATGCCTGTTATAAATAAATTCATATTATAATTTAATGCCTATAATGGTCACGTCATCTACCTGATCTAAATTCCCTTTCCAATTTTGAAAATGAATATTTAAAACTTCTTTTTGTTTAGGCAAATCTAAATGACAATTTGCTAATAACACTTCTTTTAATTGTTTGTACTTAAATTTCTTTCCTTTTGCACCACCAAACTGGTCGGCATAACCATCAGTCAACAAATAACAGATCATTCCTTTTTCAAAATCAATAGCATGGGTTGTAAACGGCTTGCGGTGATCGCTGTTTCCTATCGGCTGTTTATCGCCTTTGACTTCGACAAGCTCAGTCAACGCATTTTCATTTTTTCTAATATAACATAAGTGATTATTGGCGCCGCTCCAAGTTATTTTTTCTAGTTGCTTATCAATACATAAAAACGAAATATCCATTCCGTCTTTTATCTCTTCTCCACTTTTAGAAAACGTTTCTAATACCAATTCTCTTGTTTTGTCTAATATTTTTCCAGTATCAATTAAGCCAAATTCTTTCACTGCTTTATCTAATGCGTTACTGCATACAATACTAACCATTGCTCCTGGCACGCCGTGCCCTGTGCTATCGGCAGCTGCAATAAAAACTTTCTCCTCACTAATATGCATCCAATAAAAATCGCCTGCTACAATGTCTTTTGGCTTATAGTAAACAAAATTATCTGATAGATGTTTCTTAATATAATCTGTTGGCGGTAAAATGGCATTTTGTAAACGACGAGCATAATTAACACTATCAATAATTTCTTTTTGTTTTTCTTGAACCAACTCTTTTTGAAATTCAGCTTCGTGTCGTTGTAATTCCACTTCTTCTTTTTGCTGACTGATAATGTTTTTTTGTTTTTGTGTTACTCTGAATCGGTTAAACATAAAAGCGGCAAATAACGCCACTAATGCCAAGCCTCCGTATAAAGCAAAACGCTGTGTTTTCTCTTGTTTTAACTGCGCATCTGTAATCTTTTTTTCTTCGGCAACTCTTACGCTGTCAGCGGCCGCCATTTTTTCGTACTCATATCTAAACTGACTTCTAATACTTGATTTTCTATTTTTTTCGTTTGTAATGCTATCTTTCATTTGCACATACAACTCATACATTTCTAATTCCTTAACAGGATTGTTTTGATGTTTATATATTTTTTTAAGAATGATAGCATTTTCACTAATATTTTCAGGATAACCTAATTCTTTTGAAATAGCCAATCCTCGAGTTGCATAAGATAAAGCATCGTTATACTTTCCTTGCTTTTCTAAAAGACGAGCTATAATATTTAGGGTAGCAGAAATTCCTGATTTGTCGTTTATCTCTTCTTGCAAAGCAATGGCTTTATTCAAATACAACATCGATTTTGAATCATCATTCAACACGTTATAAGCACTACCAATGTTGGATAAAGTAACCGCTTCTGATGCTTTATTACCAATCTCCTTTAATAAAACTAAACTCTTGTTATAATATACTAGTGCTTTACTCAAGTCGCCAGATGCTTTATAAGTAAGGCCTATATTGTTTAATGAATTAGCCTCTCCCAACTTATCGCCTACTTCATGTTGCAGACTTAAACTTTTTTCAAAATATTCCTGAGCTTTTTTAACTTCTCCCTGATTAAAATAAATCGTTCCTAAATCATTAAATGTAATCGACATTCCTACCTTGTTGTGTAAGCTTTGATTGATGTTTAAACTTTGATGATATAACTCCAATGCAGACTCAATATCACCTAAGTTAATTAAGGAATAAGCTTCATCATTTAATGTATTAGCTAAATGCTTTGAATAAAAACGTTGCAGTCTTTTTGTTTTTACACCTGCTTTTAAATTTTGTTCTGCTATATTTTTTAATTGAGTATTATATTCTGGCCATGCCTCTTCATCAGGTTCATTCTCAATCATCAAACTTAAAATATAACAACGCGCTGTATCATGCTTAGCATTTTTTAAAACAATTTTCAAGGAATCAATGGTTCGACTCTGCTCACTAATATTTTGTCCATGAATACTAAAACACAACAGCATCACTAAAAGAAATAGTAATTTCTTTGCAGTAAGTATATTTATGTTTGCGTTATTTATCATTTATAATTTAATTCCAATAATGGTAACATCATCAACCTGTTCCAAATTACCTTTCCAATCATTAAAATGATTAGAAATAACTGTTTTCTGTTCGTTTAAACTATTATTACTATTTGCAATTAATAATTCCTGCAATTGTTTATACTTAAATTTTTTACCCTTTGGTCCGCCAAACTGATCAGGCAAACCGTCTGTCATTAAATAAAATAAGGTTCCCTCCTCACAATGAATACGATGTGTTGTAAAATTTTTACGATGGTCGCTTTTACCAATAGGCTGCTTATCTGCTTTGACTTCAATAAGTTCACTATTATAAATATACCATAATTGATTATTTGCACCACTCCATGTAATTTGCTTTGTTAATTTATTGTAACAAAGTAACGAAATATCCATTCCATCTTTAATTTCCTCACCACTTTTAGCAAAAGTATCCAAAACCAAATCAGTTGTTTTATCTAAAATTTTTCCTGTATCCGTTAATCTAAATTCATTAACCGCTTTTTCAAGTGCATTGCTACAAACAATGCTGACCATGGCGCCTGGCACACCATGCCCTGTTGAATCGGCAGCCGCAATAAAAATCAAATCACCTTCTACATGCATCCAATAAAAATCGCCCGCTACAATATCTTTAGGATGATAAAACACGAAATTATTAGGCAAATGTTGCGTAATAAAATGCTTTGGCGGTAAAATAGCTTGCTGCAAACGCTTTGCGTAAGTTATCGAATCAATGATTTCTTTTTGTTTTTCTTGAACTAATTCTTTTTGATGCTCTACAATTTGCTTTTGGTTTGAAATCTCCTGCGTTCTAATAGACACGATTTCTTCTAACTCTCGTTGTTTTCTTTTAATTTATGTTCCCTAAAACGTACATAAAATCTAATACCAATCAATAATCCAACAACACACAAAGTCATAAACCACCAGGTTTTCCAAAACGGAGGTTCAATAGTGAATTGATAGCTTGCCATTGTATAGGAGCAATCATTTCCAATACAAGCCTTTACTTCAAAAGTATATGTGCCATGAGGCAATTCCTGAAATGTAATTTCACTTTGATTAGTTAATGGTGAGAATACTGAATCTATTCCTAATAACCTGTACGAATACTTTACAGAAGCATTATTATAAATTTGAGTAGTAAAGTAATTAAACGAGATTTTATTTTCATTGTACGCAAATACTGCATTATCAATCATTGAAACTGGGTTATAATTGACCTGCATATCTTTTAAAAATACTCTCAAATTTTTATGCAATTCAATTGCATCTGCTTGCACATACTTCCACAAATAATTATTGGTTCCAATCCAAAGTGTATCTTTATCTGCTAATAATGCACTATACATGACATCTCCATCAAAACCTGATTCCATTGATAAAACTCTTATCGCATGATTTTCTAAATTATATTTTACTACACTTCCCTGAAAACCAATCCATAACATATTGCGCCTATCTACAGCAACTGCATAAACAGAATTTGATGGAAGACCTTTAGCGCTATTAATAATTTCAAACGTTTTGCCATTGTATATTACAAAGCCACCACCATTCGTACCAATAATGATATTACCATTCTTATCTTCGGCAACACAGGTTATTTTATCAGATGGCAATCCATCTTTTTGAGAATAGCGTTTCCATTTAACACCATCATAACATACCAACCCTGCGTCCCATGAACCAAACCACAATTTACCTTTCGAGTCGGCAAAAGCACAATAGTAATACTTAATAGCTGCAATAGAAGTATCTCCTACCGGCATAAATGTTTTGCCATCGTAAACAGCAATTGCTCCGCCCCAACCTGCAACATACACTTTACCATTTTTATCTTTGGCAATAGCTTTTACAGCTTGTAAATTAGTTTGCGTATAGGTTTTTACAGAATTTCCCTTCAATATTAAAAGATCTCTTTCTCTGGCACAAAATATTTCATCTCCATTTTTAAAAACCTGCAATACGGTTCCTTTAATTTCGTCAGGTTGTACGGCAGTAAAATTTTGATCTTTAGCTAACAAAATTCCATTAGGTGATGAGCATAATAATCCATCTTCTGTTTTTTGAATATTGTAAACGATACGCGACTTAATTCCTGCGTTTTCGGCATACTTTGTAAAACCAAACAATTGCATTCGCGCCACTCCATCGCCCCAATTGCTAATCCAAACATTATTTTCCTGATCTAAAAAGGTTCTAAATATCAATGCACTTTTAAACCCATTTTTTTGACCAATCGACTTAATAACTTTTTCTCGTTTTAACATCAAAAAACAATAAGCCATTTTGCTGACTGCCAATTAGCAACAACCCTTTTTTGGGCTCAACTATTTCAAACAAATAGTATGGAGGTAAATTAGCATTCGTAATCCTCTCTGCGGTATTTGAATTGTGCTTAATTAAAAACAAACCATCATCTACTGTTACCCAAGTGTTTTTTTCTGAATCATGAAAAGAATTTAAAATACGACCATTCGTTAAGCCATTATCTTTATTAAACTTAGTTAATTTATTATTTGAAAACCGATACAAAGCCATATTCCGAATCATAAGCAAACCATACATTACCATCAGCATCACAATTAATATGAGTCACTGCATAAATGGGTAACTTATTGTTTTCAGAAAAAGGAATGATGCTATCTTTACCAAACAATTGATAAACGCCGCCATTAGTAGCTGCCCAAATAACTCCTTTTTTATCAGTTTGTAAAGCAAAAATTTCTTTTGGTAAACTATCGTTCTTAAATGCTAAAATGGTATCATTTTCTGTATAAAAAACACCAGCACCCATCGAACCAAATAAAATCCTTCCAGTTGCATCTTCAGTAACACTTCTAATTAATTGATTAGTTAATCCCTGTTCTATTCCGTATGTTTTAAAAACTGAGCCATTAAATTTAGAAACGCCGCCTCCTAATGTTGGGAACCACATATTACCTTGCTTATCCTGAAAAATAGATGGTACGAGCGAATTAGCTAATCCTTCTTTAACGGTATAATATTTCATAGGCGTTTCCTGAGCAACGATGCTTTCAGAAAACAAAAAAAACACTATACTAAAAAACAACTTCATG
This sequence comes from Bacteroidota bacterium, assembly GCA_016711805.1. Classification (GTDB taxonomy): domain Bacteria; phylum Bacteroidota; class Bacteroidia; order B-17B0; family Aurantibacillaceae; genus UBA4416. Next base: position 116,202 of record JADJSH010000019.1, on the reverse strand, counting down.
TATTTTAAGCAAAGAGTTTTAAATACTTTGCTTTAATTTTTTCTAAATTTAATTGATGATTAATGTATGAACTGCTGGTTTTACTCATGGCATCCAATTCGGATTGATTTAAATTCACCATCATTTGAATGGCTTCCATAAATTTAGCTTTATCATTTAATGCAATATCAAAGCCAACATTTTCCTGTTGCAAATTCCTCCAAGGAGTTTGATCTGAGAGAATCACTGGACGAGCATGCTGTAAGGCTTCTACAATAATATGTCCGTAATTTTCATTTTGAGTAGGCAAAAATAACGCGTGATATTGAGAAACTATTTTCCCAATCTCTGTTGGTTTTAAAACACCTTTATATTGAAATTTAATATTTTCAGGTAAGTCTTTTGCATTCTCCTGACAAGTATTCCAATAAGCTTCATCTTCAATTGGCCCAAATACATCAAATACAACTATAGTATCTTTTAGTTCTTTTAAAACGTTGATAGCAAAATTCAGGTTTTTTTTTTCTGAGATTCGAGAAATGAAACATAATTTAATTCTCCTTCTTTTTCTCAATTGATAAAAGTTCAGTTGCAGAATTGCAAATTTGATACTTCAACAATGTCAGCGTTAATACTAATCCGTTTTTTAATTTCAGCAGTTTCTTGAGCTGAAGTGGATTGCCAACATACATTTTTAAATAGACCAAAGGTTTTAGCGTACATTAAAAATAATTGTTTCTTAAAAGCTTTAATAGCCAAAGCACCATCTCCTAACATGCCACGAGGAGCTAAAATAATATTTGAATTTATTTTAGCTTGTTGTTTCCATTTAAGTGGACTAACAGCAAATAACTTTGAAAACAAACTGTTTAAATAAATGGAATCATGTTGAGTATTTTGAATTAAATTTAAAATATAATCTGGGTTCATGTTTTCATGACTGACATAAAACACATCTCTTCCTTCAAAATTAGTCCATTCATTAACCTTAATAGTATCGTATGGTTTATTGGATTTAAAATCTCTATCAGTGGTAATAATTTTAAAATTAATATCATTACCTAATTGTTTGGTAAGTGTTGCTATCGATTGAATAGGTCCTCCGGCCAAATAGCCAGGCAAAAACCAATCGCACAAAATTAATATCGTTTTTTTAGCACTCAATTTGATGTGTATTTATCCAATTATTTAAAACCACTAAGTGCCATACTCTACTCCATGTAATTTTTGGATCATTATTTAAAAAACGATTCCAAATTAAAAGAACCGCTTCTCTGTTTACAAAAGAGCGTTTAGCAAACTGTGCTATATTTTCTTCACAAAAATCTTTCAAATCATTTTTTAACCAATCTTTCCATGGTAATACAAATCCCATTTTTGGACGATTGACAATATTATCAGGTAGCAAATCACCTAACGCATCTACTAGTAATTTCTTTTGTGTATGAGGATATTTGTATTCGTCTTTTACACTTAACGCAAATTCTACTAATTGATAATCTAAAAACGGAACGCGAACTTCTAAAGCAACTGCCATACTCATTTGATCGGCATCTCGCAACAAAATATTTTGCATGTAGGTTTGTATCTCAAATAAAGATACTCTGCTTAATACTGCTGCTTATCTGTTTCACTTTTTTTGATAACGTTTTTAATAAAATTATCAGCGTTGTAGTTTTCTTTTTAATAATCCAGCATAATCTTTTTGATTAAATAATTTACGATTAATGGGATAAGCATTAAAACCATTTATGGTATCTAAGGCTAATATTTCAGAAGTTTTATCTCCTTGAACCGATTTCTTTTTAGCTGCTAATAATTTTCCCTGCTAAACCTTTTTGCGGGAATAATATTTAACCAACCTTTTTTTTCTAATTCATAGTAACGTTTAAAAATATCATAACCAGCAAATAATTCATCGCCACCTAAGCCAGATAATGCCATCGTTATTCCCGCATTTTTAGTAGCTTTTGAAACAATATAACTATTCGGTCCATCACCACTTGGATGATCCATAGCAGCTAAAGCCTCTGGTAATTGCTTTAAAAAATCGTTAGGTGTTAATTTTATTTCGTGATGTTCTGTGTTAAATTTTTCCGCAATTTGCTTGGCGTATTTAGCTTCAGAAAATTCACCTTCATCAAAACTCACATTAAAGGTTTGTACTTTTTCGGAAGACACTTTACTCATTAAACCAACAATAGCACTACTGTCAATCCCTCCTGATAAAAACGCTCCAAAAGGCACATCAGCCACTAAGCGTCTTTCAACAGACGCAGTTAATAGTTCATTGACTTTCGTGCAAGTTTCTTTGTATGATAAATCACCTTTCGTTTTAGTAAAGTCATTAATATTCCAATATTGTTGCACTTTTAAATTGCCGTGTTGCAATTCTAAAACATGTCCAGGCATTAGCATAAAAACATCCTGTATCATGGTATTGGGCGCATGAACGGTAGTGTATTGAACGTACTCGGCTACCGATTTTAAATTAATTTTTTTGTCAACTAATCCCGAATGTATCAAAGCTCTAATTTCGGAAGCAAACAACAATACATTGTTTTTAAATTGATAATACAATGGCTTTATTCCCATTCTATCACGAGCAATCACTAATTTTTGTTCAACTGTATCCCAAATAGCAAAAGCAAACATGCCATTGAAACGTTTCACGCAATCAATACCCCATCGTAAATACGATGCTAAAATAACTTCCGTATCTGTACTAGTTTTAAAAATATAGGGTAAATTTTTTGAGCCATGCTCTGCTCTTTGTAACTCTAACTTTAATTCTCTATAGTTATATAATTCCCCATTATACACCATAATGTATCTTTTATCTTGTGATAAAAATGGTTGATTTCCGGCTTCCGATAAATCGATGATGGATAAACGACGATGCCCTAAAAGCAATGCTCATCATGCCAAACTCCTTCCGAATTTGGACCGCGATGCGCAATGGCATCGTTCATTTTTTAATAGCAGAATGATAGTTCGAATGATTGATTTGATTACCTACAATTCCTGTAATACCACATAGATTATAATCCTATTGATTTAAGGTATTTTTCACTAGCCATCATTTTTTTAATACCATCTTCAACTGATATTAATTCTCTGCCTAAAATTTCTTTCATTTTTGTATTATCAGGCTGGCGGCGAGTCATGTCTCCTTCTTTAAGAGCCGGCACATTAACTATTTTTGATTTACTATTTGTTATTTCAATAACTAACTTTGCTAAATCTAAAACTGTCATTAATTTATCGCTACCAATATTAATCACATCATTTTCTAATAATTTTTTGTTCATGATAGTAGCAATGGTATCCACATTATCATCAATATATGTAAACGTACGTGTTTGAGAACCATCACCATAAATGGTTATATCATCTCCTTTTAATGCTAATGCTAAAAAACGAGACACAACAAAATCAGTACTTTGATTTGGTCCGTATGTATTAAAGAAACGAAAAATAGTATAAGCTAAGCCAAATTCTTGCTGGTAGCTTTTTAAAAAACTTTCTCCAACATTTTTAACAACAGCATAAGGTACACGAGAGTTTAAAGGCGTGCGATGTTCATGTTGAGGCAATTCAACTGGCTCTCCATAAACTTCTGAAGAAGAAGAGAAAAATATATGTTTAACTGACGAGTTTTTAGATAAATTCAAAATGTGTTTTATCCCAGAAATATCATTCAATACTCTTACTGGATTTTCTTGAGTTCTTATCACGCCTACTACTGCAGCAAAATGAAATACATAATGAAAATTATACGCCAACATAATAGATGAAATCTCGCGATAATCATTTACATTCGCTTTAATAAACTTCCAATTTTCATGCTCGGTAGATGGTAATTTTGACAAATACCCAGTAGATAAATCATCAACCACTACTACAAAATTTGTTTTATCTTGAACTAATTTTTCTACTAAAGCTCCTCCAACATTCCCTGCTCCTCCGGTTACTAAAATTTTTCTCATAAATGATAAGGTTATTATTTATTAATAGCGAATATAGTAAAATTATACCTCTAACATTAAGTGTTTAAATAGTTAAATCATAATGTAAAATTTGTGTACTTTTGCCCGCATGAACATTGAACATTTTTTATCTACAACTATATCCAAAGTCATTAATGAGTTGTTTGAATTATCAAGCAATCCAAGCGATATTATTCTTCAAAAAACGAAAAAGGAATTTGAAGGAGATTTTACCTTAGTAACCTTCCCCTATATTAAAGCAGCTAAAGCTACTCCCGAAAAAACGGGAGAGTTAATTGGCGAACAACTCATAAAAAGCAATCCTTCTATTACCAAATTTAATGTAGTAAAAGGATTTTTAAACTTTTCTTTATCAAACGATTTTTGGTTAAATGAATTCAAAGACATTAGTAAAACTGATAACTACGGCATAAAAGCAGCTAAAAGTAGTGGCAAACAAATGATGTTGGAGTACTCATCTCCCAACACTAATAAGCCTTTACACTTAGGTCACGTTCGTAATAATTTGTTAGGCTACTCAGTTGCCACTATCATGAAAACACAAGGTCATGATGTGATTAAAGTAAACTTGGTAAACGACCGTGGTATTCATATTTGCAAAAGTATGATTGCGTGGAAACTATTTGGTAATGGAGAAACACCACAATCTAGCGGACTAAAAGGTGACCATTTAGTAGGTAAATATTATGTAATTTTTGATAAAGAATATAAAAAAGAGATTCAAACTTTAATAGACGGAGGAGCAACAAAAGAAGACGCTGAAAAGCAAGCACCCATTATGTTACAAACGCAAGAAATGCTTTTAAAATGGGAAGCGAGCGACAAAGAAACCATTGATTTATGGAAAACCATGAATGGATGGGTATATGATGGCTTTGCAGTTTCTTATAAAAAACTAGGTGTTGATTTTGATAAAATGTATTACGAAAGCAATACCTATTTATTAGGAAAAGAAGTTGTGCAAGAAGGATTAGCGAAAGGTGTTTTTTATAAAAAAGAAAATGGAAGTGTCGCCATTGATTTAACAGAAGATAAACTAGACGAAAAAATAGTATTGCGTAGCGATGGCACTTCGGTTTATATTACTCAGGATATGGGCACCGCCATTGAACGTTTTAAGGAGTTTCCTGCTATTAGCCAAATGATTTACACAGTTGGTAATGAGCAAGATTACCACTTTAAAGTGTTATTTAAAATTCTTGAAAAGTTAGGTTATGCTTGGGCAAAAGAGTGTTATCATTTAAGTTACGGAATGGTTGAGTTACCAGAAGGCAAAATGAAAAGCCGCGAAGGAACTGTAGTAGATGCTGATGATTTAATGGACGGCATGGTGGCTACTGCTAAGGAAACTACTGAAGAATTAGGTAAAGTAGAAGGCTTTACGCAAGATGAACTAGAAACATTATACCAAACTATTGGAATGGGCGCTTTAAAATATTTTATTTTAAAAGTAGATCCTAAAAAGAAAATGTTGTTTGATCCTAAGGAAAGTATCGATTTTAATGGGCATACAGGTCCGTTTATTCAATATACACACGCTCGTATCAAATCTATTTTACGGAAATTTGAAGGTAAAGCAAACGAAATTGTGATTGCTAACAACATTATACTTCACGAAAAAGAAAAAGAATTAATTAAGTTACAATACGATTTCGCTAAAATATTAGAAGAGTCGGCAAACACTTATAACCCAGCTGTTGTAGCTAATTATATTTATGAATTAACTAAATTATTTAATCAGTTTTATAATGAGTGTCCTGTTTTAAAAGAAGAAAACAACACCATTAAAGAATTTAGAATAACCTTAATTGATAAAACATCGGAAATTATTAAAAATGGAATGTTGTGCTTAGGTATTGATGTTCCTGAGAGAATGTAGTTTACTGATAGGCTCCCGCAGAAATTAATCCTGAACGAGTAGTTCCAATAATGTCAGGAAGGCAAACCGGATATAATAATGGAATATTCGAATCTCCTACTCCTTTAGCAGCAGAATTTTGTGTGTCAATTTTAAAATCATATCCTGCAGGACTAACAAATTTGGCATCACCATTAAACACATTGTTTGAACCTGTAATCATTGTATTAGTTGGTATTGAGCCCTTAATTAGAGAGTAACTCATTTTACACGTTGGCGGGGCTAGCAATTGATATTTTTATATCCATTTCTAACTCACTTCCTTGGCTTCCATCAATAATATTATTTGAAAAATAAATACTATCAATTGGCCAAGATTCTGTTCCATCATAATTATCAATATGCACACAAGGTTGACCGCCTCTGCCTCCATCTTGATTGTAATAATTAGCAAACGTATTATGTAAAAAGTATAATTACCTCCCCAAGTTAAAGCTGTACAATATTCTTTACAATTTGCAATCACATTATTAGCAGCCCAAACATCAAAAAACTGAGTATATAAACCCCATTTAGAGCAGTTTTTAATAATGGTGTTGGTTATTTTTAGTTTGTTTGGTTGAGTAGCACTCGATAAAATACTAGCCTGAATTCCAATAAAATTATTTTTAATAATGGCGTAATTGATATAATTATCCGTGTGTCCTTCGTTTATCCAAATTCTATCCCATTGTCCTGGCATATCTGCATAATCAGCTTCTCGTCTATCTCCTTGAAATACAACTTCATTACCTTTTACACCATTCACTTGCAGCGTACCGTATCTATAAACCCATAAGCCCGCGTTTTGATGAAAATAAACTTTAACTCCAGGATTAATCACTAATTTTTGGGTAGAATCAACCACTAGCCAACCATAAACAACATGTGGTTTATTGTCAGACGCTCCTGTTCCTCCACCCCAAATAACCGTTGTATTTGTGCCAGCAGAAACTGTTGAATAAGGTAAATACCCATCTTTATATTGTATGGCTGTTGTAGGAAAATGATAATGTGCATCTTGTCCCCAAGCCTCTAATTTTACACTTTGTTCATTCCCATTGATATCAAACAGTATTTTATCTTGTATAATTAGAGGACTTAATGCACTAGTTGGATTTACATTTACCTGCACAAAAATATAAATACTATCATGAGCCAAAATTTCGACATCCTCAACCGATTTTCCAGGAGTTCCATCTACATTCAAAAAAAAGTTAGAAGATTGTCCTTTCTCTAAACGAATAGACGAAATATTGATTTTTTGCTTGTTCTTGTTTCTAACTCTAATATTTCGGGTTGTAGAGCCAATCGTTGTAAAAACAGTATCAAATAAAATAGAATCTTGAGAAAATGATACGGTTGCCGAAGGATCAGTTAGGAATTTATCTTTTTTACAAGAGATAAAACTAACTGATAAACAAACACTTACGATTAATACTGCAATAATCCGAGTCATAGAGCAAATTTATAACATAATAACGATAAAGAAGAAATTATATTATATTTTTGAGAAAAATACTTGTGGTTTAAAGAATATTACTATCTTTGCATTCCAAATTTTTTGAATTAAAATTAATTGAATATAAAATGAAACCAGAAATTCACCCAGAAAGCTACAGATTAGTTGTATTTAAAGATATGTCTAACGGCTACACTTTTTTAACTAAATCTTGTGCAGATACTAAAGATACTATCGTTCATGAAGATGGAAACGAATATCCATTAGTAAAATTAGATATCTCTATGACTTCTCACCCATTCTATACTGGTAAACAAGTATTAGTGGATACTGCAGGTCGTATCGATAAATTTAAAACTCGTTACTCTAAAAAAGCGTAATCTTTTTTTAATAATATTCAAAAATCCATCTTCCTTTGGTTGGTGGATTTTTTTATTTAGTACATTAGACATTTAAATGACCTTTCTTTTTTTATATACCGAAATAGCTGAATACTTTTTAGCTTGCTGCAAAGAGTTGGCGAAGCATGGTGAAGTACATATTATTCGCTGGCCTATAAATAAAGAAGCGCCGTTTCAATTTCAAGAAAATCAATCATAAAATTTATTCGAAATCTGATTATGATTTCAATCAATTACAGCAATTAGTTGCGAGCATTAATCCAGATACCATTATTTGTAGTGGTTGGATTGATAAAGATTATTTAAAACTAACTAAGCCCTATTTCAAAAAAATTCCAACTATCATGACCTGTGATACACATTGGAATGGAAGCTTTAAACAACGTTTAGCAACTATTATCAGTCGTTTCACTTTATTAAATATTTTTTCGCACGCATGGGTTCCTGGTCAAATTCAAAAACAATATGTTTTGAATTTAGGTTTTAAAGAACAAAATATTCAAACTAGTTTTTATAGTTGCGACTTAGAACATTTCGAAAGTATTTACCAATCTCAAAAAGTACAAAAGCAATCGCAATTCCCTAAACGTTTTTTATACGTTGGGCGTTATTATGAATTTAAAGGGATTAAAGAATTGTGGCAAGCCTTTATTGAAATGCAAACTGAACAACCTAACGAATGGGAACTATGGTGTTTAGGCATTGGGGATATTGAACCTATTAATCATCCAAAAATTAAACACTTCGGTTTTGTGCAACCAAAAGATTTAGCAACATATACTTCTCAAACTGGCGTGTTTATTTTACCTAGTCGTTTTGAGCCTTGGGGAGTTGTCGTGCATGAATTTGCGGCTTCAGGCTTTCCTTTATTATTAAGCAATGCCGTTGGTGCTAAAGAATCATTTTTACAAGAACATAAAAATGGTTTTACCTTTAAAGCGCAAGACATAGCTGATTTAAACCGAGTTCTTAAAACCATTGTAAATACGCCTCAACAAGATTTACAAGCCATGAGTGTTTATTCCAATAAATTAGCGCAATCCATCTCTCCAAAAAAATGGACAGAAAATTTGTTGAAAATGGCTAAAGATATGTCACTTCGAGCGTAGTCGAGAAGCATTTTATCTATTTCTTAACCATTCATAAAATCTCCAAAATCAACCTTCTTTTCAACAATTTTCAACAATACACCCATTTTGCAGCATATTTAATTATTTTTATGTGCCATGCAGGATTCCTATTGTATATATAACGGGCATTTAATAAGCTTATACGAACCAGCTATTAGTTTTTCTAATAGAGCGTTTCGTTATGGAGATTCTTTATTTGAAAGCATTCGTTTTACCAATGGAAAAATTATGTTTTTAGCAGATCATGTCAAGCGCATTAAATTAAGCATGACAACTCTAAGAATGAATGTGCCTGCAGAATTTACATCAGCAAATATTGAGCAACTTATTTTACACTTGGTTGAACAAAACGATATAAAAAAAGAAGCTCGCATTAGATTGACCGTTTTTAGAAATGAAGGTGGTTTTTATACGCCCGATACAAATGATATTTCTTTTTTAATAGAATCAGAAAGTATTGAGACACCTGGCTATATTTTAATCTCAAAACTGGAGCGCCCTTGTGTATGTAATGGCAGGTATTACAAAACTTCTTTACGTTTAGATGATTGTTTGTTGGTGAACGACAATGGAAACATTATTGAAACCATTAACTCAAATATATTCGTTGTAAAAAATGGAACGTTATACACCTCGCCTATTACTGATGGTTGTATAGATGGCGTGATGAGAAAACAAATTTTAGATATTGCCACACAACATAAATTACTGGCCTTTGAACAACCTTTAACGGTGCATACCTTAACCAATGGCGACGAAGTATTTTTAACCAATGCCATTAAAGGAATACAATGGGTTGGACAGTTTAAAAATAAATTTTACACCAATCAAAAAGCGGTTTTCTTTACTGAGAAATTAAACGAATTAGCACAATAACATGATACAAACATTTTACAAATTGGTTGATGATGCCATCACCGATTTAGGACTAAACCCTGATGAAGTTCGAGGTGAACAACCAGGACAATGGAATTTAAAAAAAGGTAAATTTGATATTATGGTTGACTTGTGGGAACAAGAAAATCAATATATTTTTCAAGTAGTGGCACCTTTATGTGGCATGCCCGAAGGAAACCGAGAAGGCTTTATGCTGCACTTGCTCGAAAAAAATTATGGTTTAAGTTCATTAGCTTATGCGGTATTAAACGAAACGGTGTTTTTAAAATATACCACCGAAGCAAGATCTTTAGTTAAAGAACACGTGGTGGCTATTTTAACTAAGATTGCGTTTTATGCTGAACAAAGTTCTTTCGTTCCTGAAGAAAGATAAAAGCCTAATTAAAAAAATAACCAATGCAAAAAGTATTAATGGTATGTTTAGGTAACATTTGCCGCTTCTCCTTTAGCAGAAGGCATCATGTTGAAATTAATCAAAGAAAATAATATTAACATGCGTGTAGATTCGGCTGGCACATCTAATTACCATGTGGATGAAGCACCAGATAAAAGAACGATTGCAAATGCTGCCAAACATGATGTAGATGTAAAGCCACTAAGAGCACGTCAATTTAAAGTATCTGACTTTGAAAAGTTTGACAAAATTTATGTGATGGATAAAAGTAATATGGCAAATGTATTAGCATTAGCTACAAACGAAGAACATAAAGCAAAAGTTGATTTATTATTAAATGCATCAAACCCAGACATGAACTTAGAAGTACCCGACCCTTATTTTGGAGGTGAACAAGGTTTTGAAGATGTTTTTCAAATGGTTTACAAAGCTTGCCAACATGTGGCTTTTGCTTAAATTTACTTTTCCTTAAATCTTACTACGTATCTAAATCCAAGCGTTGAAAATGCAGAATCTTTAGAGACAAATGTTTTTTTGAAAATTCCTGTTGCCAAATCTTCTGAATCAAACCAATTAGAACCTCTAACAAGTTTACATAAATCATTTTTTAATATTGTAGAATCTATCAATTTGAATTTCAAGTCATCAAAATCATTGGAAATGCCATTTATATCATTATATAACAAGTAAGAGTCTTCAAAATTTCCTTTAAAAGGAAATGTAATAGAACGGTTGGATAAGTTATTTATCCAAGTTCTATATTTACCATTATCAGTAACATATATTGTAGTATCATTATTAAAAAAATTCTCGTGCATCCATTCAGATACATTCCCATTAAAATACGGAAGGTATTCTTTATAAGAAAAAGAACCTTGAGAATCTTTTAATGAATGTGATTTATTTTTTTCATATCGGCTAGAGTTTGGAAATATAGAATGATAAGATTTATTATACTTAATACAAGTATTATTAATAAGCAATCTTGCCCTATTAGATAGATTTAATTGCTTATCAAACTCGTAGTGAATTTTTGAATGAGCATTTAAATACAAATCAAAATCATAATTTTTAGATATTTCAGAATAATTGGCAATTATTTTTCTAAATGATAATTTAGAATTTAATTTATTGGAAAGACTAATCATTTCTAACTCAACCGCATTTGGAAGGTCATACTCTATAACTAATTTTAATCCTTTTTTATCTATTTCTCTTTGCAGTTTTTTTGTTTTCCAAAACAGAAAAGCCTTTATTTGATTGCAGGTAAGTCCTACTACAGGATAATTATTATAGCTAGGATGCCATAAGTACATGTTGCAATAAGGCTCTAAACTGCATGAATTTTCATTATTTAATATCAAATCATGCACCCAAGTTAATGTATCTGGTGCAATATTAATCACAATTTCTAAAGAATCGTTTATAAGCCAAAATTTATAATTTAATTTTCTTGTATCTATCTCTTGACGGTTATAAAATCTCTCCCCCTCTGGAAGATATATTGGAGCAAGTGCTAAGCGTAATTCTTCATCATCTGAATTATAAGGGATTTTTTTATTCCATTTAAGAATCATTTTTTGGTTTGTTTTATCAAAATGACCATAATCTCCCGGATTTTTTATTCCTGAATAAGCTAATAATGTCCTAGCAATAGAATCTCTTACATAATACATAAACTCTCGATATTCAGCATTAGTAACTTCTCCATTTCCAATAAAAAAAGGCTGATAGATATATTCATACGGTAATCTCGTATTTACTTCTGCATGAGTTTCAAAACTTTTCACACTTTTTACATCAATATAATAATGCAATGAATTAAGTGTGATTTTTTTCTGTTTTAGTAAAGAATCTATTTTACGAAACTTTAAAGAAGGATTATAATAAGTCGTGTTTTCGACTTTAAATGGTGATTTTTTAAACTGACTATACCAGTTTATTGTTTTGATTGAATTTATATAACAACCGCTATCTTTAAACTCTTTAAACACATACTCGAACCATAATGGTTTATTACTTGCTTTTACTGGCTTTGAATAATATGCTACATCTGGGGCAAAAACTCCTTGCGACGAGGCTTTGGTGATAATAAAACATAAAAAAAATAGCCAAATACAATTCAGCAATATATTATCCTTGTTTTTCAATAAAATTAAAAAATTAACCCAACAACTTCATAGCATCCTCTTTAGTATCTGCTACTTTGAAAAGTGTATTTAGTTTGGTAATGATTAATAGGTCGTTTACCTTTTTGCTTACATGGCAAATAACGCTATCGCCTCCACTGGTGCGAGTTTTTGTTAATAGTTGAATTAATACGTTTAAGCCACTACTGTTCATGTATTTTAAATCAGATAAATCAATCACTAATTTATTTTTATCTAATTCTAATAACTCATCCATCTCCTTAATAAGTCCCGTTGCTTGATTTTTGTCAATCAACTCACCACTTAATACTAAAATTTGAATACTATTTTCTTCTGTTATTCTATAATCTAGAACCATAATACTTGCAATTGATACCTTAAATTTAACAATTAAAATTGAAATAAAAAAGAAGATAAAATTTATTCCAAAAATCCTAAGAAATACTAAAACAAGTTCAGAATGGCTTAACCTTTACTTGGAAATAGTTTTTTTATGCTCACAAACCCCATTTTCTTTCAATCCTCTGGCATTTTGCAAAGAAATTCAAAGAATGGTGAAACACATCAAAATTTAGCATATCCTCAGCCATTTTTTGAATTTGCATAATACGTGGGTCGCAAAACTCAAATACCTTTTCGCAATCGCTACAAATCAAATGGTCATGTTGCTTAAACTTATAGGCTTTTTCAAATTGAGCTAAATTTTTGCCAAACTGATGTTTGGTTACTAATCCTGCCTCCAATAATAATTCAATGTTATTATACAAAGTAGCACGGCTCACACGGTACTTTTTATTTTTCATCATCACATACAAGCCTTCTATATCAAAATGCCCTTCGTGAGAGTATATTTCATTTAAAATTGCAAAACGCTCCGATGTTTTACGGTGTTTATTTTTTTCAAGGTAATCGGTTAAAATTTTCTCAACCGCTTCCTTAGTTTCCTGTGTCATTTTATCTCCCATTAGTTATTATCTATACGTGTAACACTGGTTACCCCTTTTACTTTCATTAAATTATCAATCAAATGGTTCAAATGTTTAGCATCATGCACAAACACCATAATTGTTCCATCAAAGATACCATCTTCTGTATCAAAACTAATAGAACGCATATTAATATTTAACTGACTCGAAATAACCTTAGTCACATTATTCACCAAGCCCATCTCATCAGTCCCCTTAATTTTAATACCCGCCAAAAACGAAATTAAATGATCATTATTCCATTTAGCTTTTACCACACGGTATGCGTAATTAGAAAGTAATTTAACAGCGTTAGGGCAATTAACACGATGTATTTTAATACCTTCGTTCACCGTAACAAACCCAAACACATCATCTCCCGGAATTGGACTACAACAAGGCGACAAGCCATAATCTAATTTTTGCATATCATCACCAATTACCAACATGTCGGAACTTCCCCTTACATTAGTAACTAATTCCTCAATTTTATTTTCTTTTTTCTTAGGCTTATATTTTTCAGGGTGTAATTTAAAATCAACAAATTCTTTAATTTCTTTTACGTCTACATTCCCTAAAGCCGCTCTATAAAACAATTCGCCCGACGATGGTAATTTTAAAAACGATACAAATTCATTTACGTTTTGAATGGTATAATCTAATTTACATTTGTAAAACTTCTTCTCTAATATTTCTTTACCACTTTCAGAAACCTTACGTCTGTTTTCCTTTAAAGCACTTTTAATTTTTGATTTAGCACGCGCTGTAACCACATAATTAATCCAATCATCTTTAGGCGCTTGCTTGCTCGACGTTAAAATCTCTACCTGATCTCCACTTTTTAATTGATAGCTTAATGGTACTAATTTATGATTAACCTTAGCACCAATGCATTGTTCTCCAACCTTGGTATGAATTTCAAAAGCAAAATCTAAAGCCGTTGCAGTTGTAGGTAAATTACGCATTTCGCCTTTAGGAGTAAATACAAAAATTTCATCAGCAAATAAGTTTAATTTAAAATCATCAATAAACTCTAAAGCGTTAGGATCTGGATTATCTAACATCTCGCGAATACGGCGTAACCAGTTCTCTAGATTACTTTCTTTCTCTGCAGCCGCATCTTTATATTTCCAATGTGCCGCATATCCCATCTCTGCTAATTCATCCATACGTACTGTACGAATTTGTACTTCCACCCACTTACCTTCTGGCCCCATTACCGTTGTATGTAAACTCTCGTAACCATTAGATTTTGGAGTAGAAATCCAATCTCTTAATCGATCAGGATTTGGATGATAAAAATCGGTAATGATGGAATAAATTTTCCAACAATCTGCTTTCTCTCTTTCTGAAGGTGTATCAATCACTATTCGAATAGCGAATAAATCGTAAATCTCTTCAAAAGGAACACCTTTATTTTTAATCTTATTATAAATAGAATAAATAGATTTTGGACGTCCAAAAATTTTAAACTTAAATCCTTGTTCTTTTAAAATATCATTTAAAGGATCAATGAAATTTTTAATGAATTTTTTACGAACGGGCTCTGTTTCTTCTAACTTTTGTACTACTTGGCTATACCAATCTTCGTTGGTATATTTTAATCCTAAATCTTCTAACTCCGATTTAATAGCATTTAAGCCCAAACGATGCGCTAGGGGTGCATATAAATACAAAGTCTCACCAGCAATTTTCATTTGCTTGTCACGCTTCATGTGATCAAGCGTTCGCATATTGTGCAATCTATCGGCTAGCTTAATTAAAATCACCCTAACATCTTCCGAAAGAGTCAATAACATCTTTCTGAAATTCTCAGCTTGTATAGAAGAAGTATGATCAAATACGCCAGAAATTTTTGTTAAACCATCAATAATTTGAGCTACTTTCTCTCCAAACATGCCTTTGATATCATCCAAAGTCATGTCGGTATCTTCTACGGTATCATGCAATAAAGCACAAACAATGGCTGTTGTTCCTAAACCAATTTCTTCGGCGCAAATTTGTGCTACCGCAATTGGATGATAAATATAAGGTTCGCCCGATTTACGACGCATTTCTTTATGAGCTTCCACCGAAACTTCAAAAGCTTTACGAATAATTTCTTTGTCACCTTTTTCTAAGCGACGTTTACAGGCTTTTATTAAATTTTTGTAGCGATTTAAAATCTCTTTTTTTTCTGCTTCTAGGTCAATTTGCATAGATACGGTTTGTGTGTATGAAGGTACATATTTTTAAGTTTAACCGCAAAGGCACAATAAATTTAGTCATAAAATTTTCGTCTTATTTTTCTTTTTCCTTGACGAAAAAGAAACAAAAAGTCAAGGCGAAAGACCAACCTCCATTTGCCCCGCTGGATGTTCGCAGAATGGCGGTTCGCTCTCTTTATTCATGTCATTTTTATTGAACTATAGGAATAAATGAGTGCTTCGCAATTCGCCAAAACCAACCGCACTATTAACAACGTATGATAGACTAATAAATTAAGTATTTTACCTTTGTGTCCTTTGCGAAAAACTTTGCCCCTTTGCGGTTAAACATTAAACTAAATCTTAAATTTACATCCGATGCGAATTTTTCAATATATATATTACTTTTTTAGATCGCTTTATTACAGGGGCTTTGTAAATACTTTTAAGTTATTAAGCTATGAAGGTAAATATGAAAAACAATTGGGAATAAACACTCATAGCATTGTAAACCTTGATAAATTAACCCTTGCGGGAGAGAATTCTGACCAAAATCACCATTACCAAGGAGCAAGTTACTATATCCTGTTCTCTATTTTTGAGAAACTACCAATTGAAACTAAAAACTTTCCCTTAATTGATTATGGCTGTGGTAAAGGTAGAGCATTGTTTGTGGCCGAACAGTGTGGTTTTACTAATTTAATTGGAGTTGATATTGCCAAAGAATTAATTGATGATGCTAATGCCAATAAAGCTGTTTATGTGAGGAAGAATAGTCAAAGCAATATCAATTTTTTATTTGAAGATGCTACTAAATATCTAATTCCAGATAACGCTCACGTATTCTATTTTTTTAATCCCTTTGGAGAAGAGGTTTTACAAAAGGTGATTGATAATATTAAAGAAAGTGTAAAGCAACATCCAAGGAAAGTTTATTGTATTTATTTAAACCCAAAATATAAAGCCGCTTTTGAGGAAAACGGCTTTGCTGTATTTTATACAAAAAAAAATAAAAGGTATTTAGAGGGCATTATTTATACTATACAGTAGGGATTTTCTCTTCCAACATCTTATTTCCTAACTTATCGTAATACGTACAAGACATTTTTTGCGTGTCAACAATCCATTTTTCTACTCCATTACTAGCCGAATCATTACAAAAAGTCATGTAATCGCTTTGACCTTGTTGATGAAATTTCAATCGATTGATAAACATTTGTGAATCACTCTTTTCAGCGATATTCAAACCAGCGTATTTAGCATCTGATTTAATTTGATAGCCGTTTTTTCCAAAATATTCAGCGTGACCATCAATAACATATGTACTATAAGCTTCAACGCCTAATCCTATTAAATCTTGAATATATTTAGGAAAATCAGCGCCACTCTTTACCTTTGAATGAGCTGCTTTAATTTGATCAATCGTGAACATTAAAATTATTTTTCTAAAATATCTTTAATATTTGGACGGAAATACAAATTACTTTTTAAAATCTTACCATCTTCTCTAAAAATAGGTTGTCCTTGTTCATCTAACTTGCTCATATTACTGCGTTGAATTTCATCAAACACTTCTTCAATTTTATGTTGTAAGCCATGTTTTAAAACAGTTCCAAATAAAATATACAATTGATCGCCTAAAGCATCAGCAATTTCAACAATGTCGCCATTTTTACAAGCATCTAAATACTCTTCGTTTTCTTCTTTAATTAAATTGAAACGTAATGTATAATCACGCTCATCAATTAATGTTGGAGCATCAGCATTTCCAATCTGAAATGTTTCATGGAAATGATGAACATGCATAATTTTATTTAAAAGTGCTTTTCTATCTTCCATGATTATTTTTTCTTTTTAGTGTTATATTCTTCGTTAATGCCTTTTAAAACTTCAGTTGTAATATCTAATTTAGGATTCGTCAATAAAATAGTTGGCATTAAATCAGAGTAAGATAAGATATAATCAAAACGTCCATTATTGATTTTTTGCAAATAATCTTTTACGCTTTTATTTAACTCCATGTTCTTTTCTTCCAACTCGATACCTAAATTTTGCATTTGCAATTCTTTATTAGCCAATTCTTGCTGTTGTCTTTCTAGGCTTGCTTGTTGTTTTTGTAATTCAGATTGAGGAGCAACGCCCGCTTGTGCAGATTGCTGAAACGCTTCGTATTCAGATTGAAATTTAGCTGTCATACTTTGCATTTGAGATTCTAAAGACGCTTTTTTGTTTCGAATCACTTTAGTAAAATCAGCAATATATTGGTAATGCTCATTGATACTATCGGTATTTACATAAGCAATTTTTGAATCAGCTAATGTTGTATTGCTTACTACTACTGGTTTTACTTCTGTTTTTTCAGTTCCTCCATCACTAGACGAAACAGTAGCTCCATTTTTTAAAGAATGTACTTGATAAAATAAAATAGCCACCGCAATTGCTAAAACACCATTAATAATTAAAGAAAGATTTTTCATACGTTTTTGTTATTGTTTTAAAATTGTCATATGGTATAGCCAGTTTAATTATTTGTTAATGTTTTTGAAAACATGGCTATTTCATAATATGATTTAAATTAATAGGTAAATATAAATATTTACAGTCGAAGAATACTGTTATAAATTCACAAGAATATCAAAATTTATTAAAGACTATTGAACGATTTTAAGAATCGTATTCACAATAATCTTAAAATCGACTAAAAGGCCATGTTGCTCGATATATTTTGCATTTAAAGTCAATTTAGCAGGCATGATGTCATTTATATAAGTCTGTTCTGGATTAGTAGATTTAGCTAACAAATCATTCTCATTAATAAATTCTAAAGAGGCAAAATCTGTAATACCAGGTCTTACAGATAATACTTTTTGTTGTTCATTGGTATATAAATCAACGTATTTTCTAACTTCTGGTCTAGGTCCAACTAAACTCATGGTGCCAAAAAGCACATTAAATAGTTGTGGTAATTCATCTAATTTATATTTGCGTAAATAATAACCAATCTTGGTAACTCTGGGATCATGACCTCCCACAGTTAATAAGCCTTTTTTATCAGCATTTGCATGCATGGTTCTGAATTTAAATAGCTTAAAATCCCGACCATTTCTGCCGACTCTCGTTTGCAAATAAAATATTGGGAATCCAGATGTTACAATCATTAAAATAATGATAATGATAAAAAACGGAAGCAAAATTAAAATTCCAAAAAAAGATGCAAATATGTCGAATAAACGTTTAAACAAGGGCTGTAAATATTCGGCAAATATACAAATTGCAACTAAGCTTTACATAAAATTAACCTCATATATCTACTAATCCATCTCAATAATTAATACATAAGATGCATTTTCTATTTACCTAAACCAATAAAGCTAATACTAGCCAAGTACTTTGTTTACCGAACTAATCACTGCATTAATAACCGTTTGAGTTTGCTCATCGGTTAAATTATAAAACACAGGTAAAGAAATTTCTCTGCTAAAATTGTCATAGGTCACAGGATAATTTTTTAAATCATATCCAAGATTCTTATAAAACGTCATAGCTGGAACAGGGATAAAATGAACATTGACTGATACATCGCAATCAAAAATTTCTTTCATAATCGCATCACGTTGTTGTTCCGTAATTCCTTTTATACGCAATGGATACAAATGATAACACCCAGTTTTCGAATCGGTATGATAAACTGGAACCTGAAAACGATTGTCTTTTAAAAACGCTGCTTGATAAGTATCGAAAATAAGTTTACGTTTTAACTGTGTGTCATTATCGTAACGTTCCAATTCAACCAAACCAATGGCAGCTGACATATCCGTCATATTACATTTATAACCAGCTTCTACAATATCATACTTCCAATTACCTTTTTGTGTTTTTGCTAAGGCATCTTTATTTTGTCCGTGCAACGTATACATGCACAAATAATTGTACAACTCTGTATTATCAAAGGAGCAGGAAAATTTAATGCAACTGCGCCTCCTTCGGCAGTGGTTAAATTCTTTACAGCGTGAAATGAAAATACAGATACATCAGTTAAGGAACCGCATTTTTTACCTTTATAATCAGCGCCAAACGAATGCGCAGAATCTGATAAAACCATAATTCTACCAAGTAATTCCTGATTTTTAGAATTAGGGTTAAATTTATTCTTGTGTTTTACCACTAAAGCGTTAATTTCATCATAATCACATGGAAAGCCTGCAAAATCAACCGGCATAACTACTTTAGTATTTACTGTAATTGCCTTCTCAATATTAGAAACATTAATATTAAAATCATCTGCATTCACATCTACAAACACAGGCTTTGCGCCGCAATGCACAACTACATTTGCTGTTGCTGAATAGGTATAAGCTGGTAAAATTACTTCATCACCCTCTCCTACTCCAAACCAACGTAACATAATTTCTAAACCAGCGGTTGCTGAATTTAAACATAACGTTGATTGATTACCACAATAAGCAGTCAGTTTCTTTTCAAAATCTTTAGTACGTGGGCCTGTTGTAATCCAACCAGATTTTAAGGCTGCTGTTACTTCGGCTATAATTTTATCATCTATTCGTGGTGGAGAGAAAGGAATCATGACGTTTTATTTAATTTATGAAAATTATACTGTGTTAAGATACAAAAGAAAAATGCAAAGAAAATAAACCCAGCTTGGGCCTGAAGCATAGACTCTACTAGAAAATTAAAAATAATTAAAATACTGAATAAGGATAACATATAGTTTTTCTTCGCAAAGCTATAAATTAGTGCCCCAAGCGTCATCAATAATAACAGAACAAAACCAATAATACCTGTACCAATAAAGGTTTGTAAAAACTGATTGTGAGCATTTAATTTTTTTGTTAAAGCTCCTTCCAAGCCCTCACGCTTGTATGCTTCCATCAATTTATCATTTGCGTCACCAGCACTCGTTCCAAACACTACATTGTTTTCTATTAGTTTAATAGCTTCTTTCCAAATTAAGATTCTTACTGCCGTACTTTCTACATCCGTTTTATCAATATTTTGAGCCGATAACGTTACTTTAAAGGCTTGTTTCATTCTTTCAAATGGTGTTGGAAATAGTTTATAAGCTGCCCCAATTAAAACAATTAATCCAATTAATAAACCAATAATTATTTTTTGATAACCTTTATGATATAAAACCACACTAAGCGTTAATGGTAAAACTAATAAAGCAGTTATTAAACCCATTTTTGAAGAACATAAAAAAATGGTTATTAAAAAAATAACTGACATGAACCCAATTTTAATATTCAAATTAGACAGATGTGAAAGCCATTTAGGGTAAAATAAAATAATAATTAATTGAGCGAAAACTAAATACATCGCAAAATAACTAGGATGCATAAAGTAACTGAACTCCGAATAAAAAAACGCATTAAAATCTTGGAAGAAATATAAAAAACAGGCTCTAAATATATTGATAACAGAAACCAACACACAGCCCGAAACAAATGAAATGACAATTTTTTTAATCTGCATTTCGTTATAATGAGATGCAAAAATCAAAACAGGAAATGCAAAAAAACTTAATTTAATCTCGATGGCATTTAACGCATCCGTTTTATTTATTGAAAAAAAATAACTCAACACATGAATAAAGAAAAACAAAAGCAAAACATAACCCCATTTATTTTGATTCACTCGCTGCAATCCTTTTTTCACATCATCAAAAGCAAAAAAGCAAACTGCCCATATAATAATAAATATAGCATAGTTAATCCCAAAAGGTAATAAGAAAGAAATAATTAACGGAATATTATAGCCAGCAGAAAAATAGATATGTTTAAATTTACTAAGCAATGTTTATTTTTTAATAATGGCTAATATGTGACTACGAAGAAAGGGTACATTAAACAATTTGTAAAACTTTTTGACTTTTCGACCAATTGGTGGCGCCAAAGTTATTTTTTTGTAATAGATGTGACTTGATTTAGCAAACAATAATTTCAACTCCTTAACATCAACTTTTCTAACATCTTTATTTTTAGGATTGTTATAAATAAAATCATACCATAAAATAATACCGTTTGGATTTAGCAAGCTTAACATTTTTTCGGCTAACTTTTCTCTATCCACTTTACTTAATATAGATGTAAAGACAGTTGATTGAAAAATAACATCAAATTTTTTATTAATATCAATTTCAATGGCATTACCTTCAAAAACAGCATTGTTTGGATAATTAGACTTAATAGCAGATATCCTTTCAGGCAACAATTCATTAAAACTTATATTTTGGATTTTAAATCCTAGATTTAAAAATATTTCAGCATTAGTACCATTTCCTGCACCAATTTCTAATAAACTTAAATTTTCAAATTCTTTAAATTCCTCATTTAAAAAAGCACCAATATTTTCTTTGATTTCTTTTTGGACATGATCAACATAATGTCCACCAGCATATAAATTACTATTTACTGCCCTTTTACTGTATTGATTTATAATTTGCTCTTCTAAACTCATTATAAATTATTTAAAATTTTATGAAAATTTTGGGCAATAGTATTTCTATTAAAACTCTGCTCAACATACACTCTGCCCTTTTCTCCTAATTGTTTTCTTAATAAAGAATCATTAGCCAACAATATTACATTTCGAACTAAATCCTCAACATTTTCCGGTTCAGAGTACAAAGCGCATTTCCCTTGATTAACAAACAACTCACGAGCTTCACCGTCAACTGCTAGTATCACAGGTTTTTCCATGGCCAAATTTTCAAATATTTTTGAAGGAATAGCCCCTAAAAACAATTCTAATTTTCGCAAAGGAATAATTGATACGTCACTTGCCTGAACAATTTGAGGCATCTGTGTTTTAGAAACCGCATCAAAAAAGTAAACGTTAGTTAATTGTTTATGTTTTTGAATAGACTGGAGCTTTTCTTTTTCTGGCCCACTACCCAGCAAAATAAATTTAATATTCGAATTCTCTTTTACTTTTTCAGCTGCAGATAATATAATTTCCAAACCTTGCGCTAAACCAATAATACCTGCGTATAAAAACAAAATATCGTTTTCCTGAAAACCATTTTCTTTTCTCCAATTACCCTTTACAGTTGAAGGATTGTAATAAGAAACATCTACGCCATTTGGTAACCAATATGTTTTTACCATTGGGAAACGTTCATTGATACTCTTACAAATACCTTGTGTTTGCCCAGTCACTAAAACAGATTTACGATATAATTTTGCCTCTAAATTATAAGCCAATTTCAACATTCTTTTATTAGTTACAACACCCAATTTCTCAGCACTTTCGGGCCATAAATCAGATACATTAAAAATCAATTTGGCTTTTTTCTTACGTTTTAAATACAAAGCTGAGTAACCTAAAAACAAAGGTGGCGACTCACACATGATCACATCTACATCTCCAATTTTGCTTTTACCAACTTTTGCTGAAGAATATACAAAAGAAAAATAATTTAATAATCGTTGAATAATTGACTTGCTTTTTGGCAAATAAATAGAAGATCTATGAACAGGAATACCTTCTATTTCCTCGTACAGATAATCTTTACCTTCATATCCTTCATAAATTTTCATTTGAGGATAGTTAGGCATCGCTGTTAAAACAGCAACATCAACACCAATTCTTTTTAAACGAACCGCCAACTCAAACAAACGATTTTGAGGAGCGCCCACTTCGGGAGGAAAATATTGTGTGAGTATTAAAAGTTTCAAGTTTCTTGTCGCTGTTGTTTGTTTGATGTTTTTTTGTTTAATCTTTATTCATTGTCAAATTATCTAATTGTCGAATTATCTAATTCTCCAACTGCTTGTTTAAAATTAACAAACTCTATTTTTTGACTTACTAAATATTCTATCAACCACATATACCAATCTTTCCAAGTTTTGTGTGAATCTGAAAAATAGCGATCATGAAAATCAATTCCCAAATACGGCAATTTTAAGTCAACAACTTTATCAATTATTTTTTTAGTCTCTTCACAACTTTGAGCAAAATTTTTACTTTGCCACTGTTTTGGTTTTTCAATGATGTAGCCGTCCATAATTTGAAACGGAAATTCCCACATTGATCCAATTTTATAAGGTGCTTTAAAACTCATTTCACTACTATCAAACGAATAACCCGCTTTAGCCATATTAGAGAAGGTTTGCTCGTTAGTCCTAATATAATGCATACGTGTACCAAAAGTCGCCTGCTTCGAAATATCTTTAAATAATGAGTATTCGGAATTGATTTTTTCAAAATTTTCAAACTCTATGCCATGCACCCCAACTTCACATCCCATCTGTAACATTTTATGTATCCAAAAAGCAGCTTGCTGTTTTGTGTAAGAAAGGCCTACTCCATTATTTACACCGATAAAATAGGTCGTTGGCACCTTATTTTTCGTATTGAATTCATATAAATCCTCAATATGTTGCCATTGATTTTTAAAACATCTCCATATCGATGAAGTAATTCGGAAATCGAAATTTTACCACAAAACAATTCGATATAACTTCTCACAAAATGTTTAGGCACAATTAAATCTTTCAGATAATGTTCTGTTAGAGTTAAATGATCAATATCATGAGAAACAATTGCTTTCATAAGTAGATATTGTTTTTTTAAATTGTCATATGGTATAACCAGTTTATCTTCATTTATGTTTTTTTTAATAAACATGGTTATTTCAAATTTGAAAATTCTATATTTCAGCCTAAAAATAACAAAAAAGAGCTATTTACCTTTTGTTTTTCAAGATTTTAATTAACCGTGGAAGTCTATTAACTTGTAAAAAGCTATAAGTCATGACTTGACCTCCAAAACCTATATAAAAATTAGCTAATCCTTGTTTGGAACCGCCTCCAAAATCAAAAATAAGAGATTTATCAGCAAAAAAATCAATAGCATGCTTCATCAATAAATGCATACTTCCCGAATTATCTGCTTTATCGAAATTAGTACCTTTTAAATACAAGGCATGCTTGCCATTACAAATAAAATGGCCTAAAGCTTTAATAGTATGATTTTTGTCAAGAACCTGAAAAGTATAAAGTTGACCAGCTAAATCCGTATTTTTTAGCAAATTATCTAATAAACTTACTGTTGCTTTTGATAAACTTACTTCTTTCTCGAGAAAAGGGTTCAAGTATTTTTGAGATAACATTATAATCTCATTGTTTAAAACTCGCTCCACAACAAAACCATTTTCGTTAGCTTTAGCAATATTGCGCTTAGTATTTTGATTGAATTTGTAACCTTCAGAATAATTAAGTGTGTAAGTGTTTTTCTTGGAAATAAACTCTGATTGCAATTGATTGGATACATTGAGTTCAACATCAATTAAGTTAAAATGTTCAATAATGTAATTATAAAACTGTTGCTCTGTTTCTAAATTTACTCTACCATAAGCTCCCAATTGTGAAGTAAAAGGTGGTTGTGGCAAATAACGATAGCCGAATTTTGTTTTATAGGTAATTGGAAAAACAGCCTCGTAATCTCCAATTACTAAGGCATCCCAATTGGGACAAGTAGCATTCAAGTAAAAGGATTGAGCAAATACAAATGGAATTTGAGAATGCAAAATGGTGTAATCCCATTTTATTAAATCAATATCTTGATGTTTAATGTATTGCAATGCACTCATTTAAAAAAGCTCTCTCTTTTTAAATTTCAATAAAATTTCTAATGGCAAACTTGCTTTATTTACGGTATAATAAGGAACTAATTCTGGGCCAAAACTTCTGAAAAATTTCTCCACTCCTTTTAGCATTGATCCTTCAAAATCAAAGGTTTTACACCCTAAATCTTTAGCTTTTTCGATACTTTTTTGAACCAATAAATTATTAACGCCTTGTATGCCCGATTTTTTATTTACGCCACCTAATAAGTAGTAACAAACATTTTTGTCAAACACACAAAATACGCTTCCTAAAAGTTCATTGTTTTTATAAGCTGATACGGAAAATGAATTCGTGTCATCGGAGAATTTATGAAACACATTTTTTAATTCTGTATCATAAATATTAGCGTCCGTTGTATTTAATGAATCTACAAAGAACTGATATAGTTCATCACTACTCAAGGTATTTTCAGTTACAGTAACCTCTTCCTTAATGGCTTTATTAATTACATTTCTATTCTTTGAATCGAAATGTGACTTAATTTCTTCTAATGACTTTTCGAGACTTATTCTGTAGGTGTAATTTGGAATGACTTTGTATTTATCCCATATAAAAGGCTGAAAATCAATAATAGCAGAAGGAAAAGCCAACACCGTTAATGCGCTTTTTTGATTAGTGAAAAAACTGCAAACCTCATTCATTAAATCTTTAGAGAAGTTATTGATGGACGAATTAGTTTTACTGTCAGATGTAAAAAACAAACCGCAATGTGGGGTGTATGGCGGCAACTTTAAAAAAGTAAAACCATATTTCTTTGTATTCAAAAAATAAAAACCTCCAATTAACTGATGCTCATCTTTATAAACACCTATCAAAGTTAACGCTTCACCATAAATAGACAACCATTTCTTACTTGCAAAAACGCCAATAATAGGTTCTGCTTTTTCGCAAAACACATCTAGGCTATTTATTTTTTTTAATATCAAACTCTTTTACTTTTTCATTAACTGACTATAAACGTCAATCATCTGTTGTATATTATTAGACCAATTATACTTTTCTACAACTTTTGCTCTAGCAGCCATACCCACTTTTCGTTTCAAATCTTCATCCAACAAATATCTTTCCATTTCATGGGCTGTCTGTTCAACATTAGCAACTTCAACTAGACTTCCAAAAGTACTATTTTCTATAATTTCTTTTAATCCACCAGTATTAGTTGCAATTACTGGCTTTTCACAAGCCATCGCTTCAATAACAGAGACTCCAAAGCTTTCATAATCACTTATATTTGCTAATACGTCAAGCATATTAAAGTAATTTGAAACCTCCGAAAAAGCAATTCTACCCGTAAAAATAACATCTTCGCTTAAATTTAAATCAGACACCATTTTTTTTAATTCTGTTTCCTGAGAGCCAACGCCAATAATTAATAGTTTTAAGGATTTTGAAGAAAACTTTGATTTCAAAACTGCAAACGCTTTAATTAAAACATCAATATTATATAAATCTTCTAATGCTTTAATGCAGCCAATAACAAACGATTCCTTACTAAATAAACTCTTAACATCTTTTTTTGAAAACTCATCAATATTTACTCCAAAAGGAATTACATTAATATTTTTTGAAGTTACTGGTTTTAAATAATCTTTAATAGTATGAGATGTGGCGCAAATAGCATCAGCTTTTTTTAAATTATATTTTAAAATAGATTTAAAAATGATGTTTTTTTGAGGAAACTTCATCACATCTGTTCCCCAGGCAGAAATCACAAACGGATGGAAGCCACTTAAAGCGCCTATTAATCCATAACTTGTTGCATAATGCGCGTGAACTACATCTGGTTTAAATTGTAATATGGCAATTTTTAAAAGCTTAACGTATTTTAAATAGGATAATTTACTTGATGCACTAACTTCTAATTGATTTTCAGGTTCAAATAAAACTGTAATATTAGTTTTATTTTGATGCCAAGGATAAGATGCTTTATTAAAACTAAACAAGCCCACTTCTACTCCATTTGATGCCAAACCTAATGCCCACTTTTCGGTGTGCTCAGAATAAGTATCAGATAGCAATAAAATACGCATAAATGTAAAATTACTAAACATAACAAGACTTTGTGAAATAAAAAATGCCTTTATAAACAGCTTGATTTTAATAACGAAAGCCTTAAAAAATGTATATTTGCATCTTATGCGCCTTTCGGTTATAATTCCTTCATACAATCAAATCAAATTTATTGAAGCTACAATGAAAAACATTGTTACGATCAAAAAAATATGTAAGGAAAACAATGCTGAATTAGAAGTTATCGTATGTGACAATTGTTCAATCTCCGAAGTTCAAGCTATATTTGAAAGGTATAAAAACGTCATAGATGTTTTAAAAATAGAGTCGGACAAAGGACAGTACGATGCCATCAATAAAGGACTTAGCTGTGTAACTGGCAAATACTGGACATGGTTAAACACGGATGATTTAATAGATCCAAAAGGTTTTGTAGAAATAGTAAATTATTTGAAAGCTAATACGGTAGATTATATTTATGGTGACATAGAAATCATTGACGAAAATGGAAAATCCATCAATATAAGTACTAGTGGTAACATAACCTTAGCATCACTAACCACAAAAGATGCCTCTATTTCTCAACCTGGGTCATTTTTTAGAACAGAATTTACAAAATCGATTGGATTAATAAGTAATTACCGATTTGCATTTGATTACGAGTATATTCTAAGAATTTTAAAAAATAGCGACCTTGTTGTAAAACTAAATACAGTTGTAGCTCAATTTAGATATTACCAGGAGTCAAAATCTGGTAGTCAGGATGCCCGCTTTTTAATAGAGCAATTAGAAATAGCTAAACTATATGGCTGCACCGCATTTTCAAAACTAAGTTTAATGCTTCGATTAAGAATTTTGAAACGAAAACTACTAAACTAATTGAAAGGGATAAAAGAAATAACCGTTTTCTCGATTGGCAACTCTAACGAATTAAAAACATGGTCGAATGTGCCTTACTTCTTCACTAAAAGCCTCGAAGAAAAAAACATAAAGGTTAATCGAATCGATATAGAAGAAAACAATGTTCTAAATCTACTTTATAAGTATTCTGTTTACATATTTTTAAAACTAACTAATAAAAATTCTAACCATACCTATTTTCGTTCGAGATTAAATTATTTCTTAACTAATCGCAAAATAGAAAATGCTATTAGAAAATATGGTAGTTCAGATGTTCTATTATTTTTAACTTACAGTTTTAGCGCTCCAAAAAAAAGTCATAAAAAAATCATACTCTTTAGCGATTGGAGTTATTTATACTATATCAATACTTTTCTAAAAAGAGAGCCCATTTGGTTTGAAGAAAACATGTTAAACAAAGAAAAACAGAACATTAACAACGCTGATATAATTCTAAGTTTATTTCCAAAATCGCTTGAATTTAATTTACAACACTACAACAACAAGCATCAGTATTATTTAGGCAATGTTATTAATGGAAATTATCCTTTAAATAAAGCAAATATTATTGATAAAAAACGGAAGAGTAACAAATTACTATTCATAGGAAATCAAAAATACATACAAGGTGCTACAGATCTTATAACAGCATTCAAGCAATTAAAAACAAAAGCAGAACTTCACATTATTGGGTTAAGAGAAACTGAAATTAATATGAAAGCAGAAGGTCTTTTTTATCATGGATATTTAGATAAAGGAATCGCTTCTCAAAACGAACTTTATTACAAATTAATAACAGAAGCGAAAGCAATTGTAAACACAAATCCAGATTGGGGAGCTTTTTCTGCTATGACAGAAGCCATGTATTACTTTACGCCAGTAATTACATCACCTTATGAAGAATTCACTAAAACCTATGGAAATACGATTGATTTTGGTTTTTATGTGGAACACAACTCAAGTCATAAATTGATTCTATGTTTGGAAGACATTTTAAATAATTCAGATGATAGTCAGCTTAAACTAATGAATAATGCTCATGACAAAGTTAAAGACTTTACTTGGAGCGCATACACCGATAAAGTATTAAACTTAATTAGCGAATAGCTGCAATTAATTTTATTAAAAGATTGCCCTTTTTACAATCTAAAATTTTTCTAAAGTTCATATTTGCCTCTGTAAATAAGTAATGTTTTCGATTATCTTTAATATTTACAGAGTATGCTTTATAAGCCTTCAATTTAAAATACAACTTTAATTTAAATAATCGAGCAAAATGCAGATGCGACCTAAATGCACTAAATTTATCATCAAACAATAATAAATACGAAAACAATAAAGGTTCTACATAATGAATCTCGAAATACTTATTAGAAACATTAGTACTTGTCGTTGAATCTTGATGAATTCTGAATGCACATAATTGTTCAGGCAAATACGTTAAACCAAATTTACTAGCTATCCGTAATGCAAATTCTAAGTCACAGATTTGTTTTAAATTATTATTGAATAATCCCACTTCTTGAATAACACTCTTTTTAAAAAATACAAGACTTGGCTCTCCAATAAAATTTAAACAAATATTCTCTACAGCTATTTTAGAAATTAACTCTGGAGAAAACACCTTACTTCTAAAATTGGAGGTATTCTCTAAAGTCCTAACTACGTTTGTGTAATAATTCAAATCATCAGAACTAGCATTATTGGGCAATACAAAATGACGCTTACATACAACTAATTGAGTAGAATCAGTAATTTGATGAACGAATTTTTCTAAGCAATCGTTCGTTATATAATCGTCTTGAAAAACATATTTAATCCATGTCCCCGAACTTAAATTCAAACATTTATTCCAATTACCAACTAAACCTAAATTCTTTTCATTTTTAATAAATTTAATGAATTCGTATCTAGCAACATATTCTTCAATAATAGAAACGGTTCTATCAGAAGAGCCATCATCGCAAATGATAATTTCATAATCAGTAAAAGATTGGCGAACACAGGATTCTAAACACTCCACCAAGTATTTATCACCATTATATGTAGGAATACAGATGCTTACTAATGGATTAGTCATGGCGTTTTCCTTTCAATTTTCTATAATTAAGAATAGAAACTCTTTTTATATTGTACACGAATTTATCTAAAGCATTCATACTTGAAGATTGATCTTGTTTTACCTTATCAAAATCAATTAACGACTCTTTAGTTATTTGCTTGATGATATTAATGTAGTAATCCGCGTTAATGTTAAAATTCATGCGCGCCAAAGTAAATAACTCAGGCTTTCTATACGAATGAAATAAAATTTTCTTTTTGATCATTGGCATCCCATCCTTCAATAATTTTTCAGCTAAATAAAACGTTGGACTAAATTCACCATTGTATTGCTTGGAAGAATAACAAGCTTCGAGCTTAAATCCTTTATCAATCAATGTTTTACAAAGGCCAACTTCGTATATTTCAATTACCTCGCCTACATCTTTTAATAATTGATATTTATTAAAATAAGCTACCATGTCGGGAATAGCTTTGTGATTGAATACTAAAAAATAAGATTGTAAATGATAGTGAATGGCGTTAGAATCTGTTATTCCACATACATCTGCTTTAGACTGACTTAACCAATTAAAAAACTGAGTCGGTTTTTTAAATAATACACAAGAATCATTCACTAAAGCAATTTGTTGGTATTGACTGCTGTCTATCTGAGATAAAGCTTTATACCACATTCCGAAGTCCCATCCCTCATTTTTTACTTTTAAAATCGCAATATTATTAATATTTAAAAAGTATAATGAATCTTCATCTAATTCCTTATCGTTAGTAATAAATAGAATTTCAGAAAAATAGGGAGCAATCGTTTCTAAATAAAACCGCACATAGTAAGGAATACTAGGTTGATTAAAGTATGAACTATATAAACAGATTGACTTCATTTTTTAATCGATATAATTATCCAAAATCGTATTCCATTTTTCACTCCAAATTTCAATATCAAATTCCTGAGCCCTTTCAATGCCTTTTATTTTATTGTGCAGAGTCAAATCATTCATATATGAACTCATCGCCATAGTAAACTGAGACACATTATTTTTCTCTACTACTATAGTTCCAACATCTTCTCTTAATATTTCTTTCACTCCACCACAATCATGAGTTACAACTGGAAGGCCTAGTAATAATGCTTCAACCGTTACAATAGAGAATGATTCCTTTTTAGATGTTAATACAAATCCATCAGCGCAATTAAAATAGTTCAGATACTCCTCGCCTACACTATCAATCCAAATAATTTTATCAGATATGCTTTTTTGACTCGCTTTAGCTTGACATTGGCTAGCATATACTTTATCAGCAGTTCCTCCAATCCATAAAAAAACTGTATTTGGCTTTAACATTATTAATTCGAAAGCAATATCAATAAACAATTCAGGGTTTTTATTATCATCTAAAGTGCCGCACATAGCCCAAACAAAGCTATTATCTCTGATGTTCAATCTGCTTCTATACGCTTTTTTAATTTCTGAATTCGGCGCTACTTTTTTGGTATCTATCGCTGGATAACATAATTCAATAGGCTTCGTTCTTCCATATTTCTGAACTAATTGTTTTGTATAATTAGAATTAGCAATAATTAAATCCGGATAATTTACCGCTCTATTTAATTGCTCTTTACTTAATAACTCAAACATTTGCTCCAATTCATGAACATGCAAAATAACCTTGACCTTATTTTTCTCTGCAAACTCTAAATAATCCCATAAAACGATGGTATTAATATACCAAGTTGAAAACCGATTGGCATTTAAAATTTTAAAAAAGAGATATTCTTTTATCTTAAATCTAATTTTAGAAATTACACTTTTTGGACGTTCCTTATGAACATAATAAATCAAGTGACGTTTATTTAACATAAAAAGCAACTCACCTTTATATACTGAAATAAGCTTTACAATATAATTTTCAGAAATACGTGAAATCAAATTGAACAATACAATCTCTGAACCAGTCCTTTGCATGGTTGGTGTCAAAAATGTAATATAACGTTGTTTATTATGCATTTTAGTGTTGTAAATATAATGAAATATGCCATAGTTAAAAAGCCCAACTTTATCTATTATAAGCTCATAACTGTTACAATATAAAATAAATTAATGTGTACATTTGAAAGGACAATTGATACAATTTGCTTAAATCGATTACAATGAAAGTACTTTTTCCTGAAAGCATATCAAAGCGAAAGGCTCCTGTAAATATTACTGAGAGTGATATAAAGCTATTTAGTCATGAATATGAAAAAAAAATACATGCTACTTCTTTAACCGAGCTTAAAAACGTGTATGTTTTAAATAATACCATTTTCAACCTAAAATCATTACAATTTTATAATAAACACAGCCTTGTTCATCCAATCAAAAAAAAACAATTGATAAAGAATTTGCTTCTGCTGTCAAAAAAAAGAAAAAGCATCCATTCTGCTGTGTGGATTATTGATGAAAACGCTTATGGTTACTTCCATTGGCTCACAGATTGTTTATGCAGATTAGTCGCAGTACAAAATCATATAAAAGATCATGTAATCATACTTCCTAGTCATTTAAAAAACATAAAATTCATTGAAGAGTCTCTTCCATATTTCAATATCAAAGCGGAGTATTATGATGTAACATTACCAGTTAAGGTTAAACGCTTATTATTACCGAGTCACACAGCTCCATCAGGTAATTACAATACCATTTTAGTCAATAAACTTAGAGAGCAATTTATTGGTCAAAATTCTAATCAGCCAGCAAAGAATATTTATATCAGCCGTCAAAATGCAGAGAAACGAAAAATCACAAACGAAGAAGCTGTTATTACGTTACTAAAACAATATCATTTTGAAGTTCATTTTTTTGAAAACTATTCGTTTAATGAGCAGGTAAACTTAATGAAGGATACAAAATGTCTTATTGGATTGCATGGTGCAGGTTTAACAAACATGCTCTTTATGAGTGAAAAGACGAACGTTTTAGAATTAAGAAATGCTGAAGATAATCACAATAACTGCTACTTTTCATTAGCGTCTGATTTAAACCTAAACTACTATTACCAAATTAATTCAGGCGATAGAAAAGATACACACGAAGTAAATATAACTGTTGATATATTGCTACTAAAACAAAATATAGAACGGATGTTATTATAAATCGACAAAAAATATTATTTAAATTAATCTTCTATATTTGTTGATATGGTAATTTTGTATGAGAAATTTGGGAATGTGAGTAACAACTTGTTTCAACATGTTCACTTCAATTCGTTTTGTAAAGACAATAACATTGACTTTATCAATCTTACAAATTCATATCTACGTCCCGAAAATCAGAACATCTCATTTTTCACTAAACTATTATATAAATGCCGTAAACCTTTAACTAGTTTAGGGATTATTAAACTAATCGACTTTAATGATAAAACAGATATAGCTTCTAGCGAAAAGTTGATGAAAACAAAATCCACTATTTTTTGTACTGGATGGAATTACAGAAGTTTTGATTTAGTAAAAAAAGACAGGCCGTATTATGCTAGCATATATACGAAAAATAGTAATCCTTCTCTTTCTTCATTAATTGATACTAACCTTAAGAATATTGCTGTTCATATAAGACGTGGAGATTATGAACAATGGGAAAACGGAAAATACTTTTATGATGATACTGTATACATAAATGCCATTAATAGAATAAAAAAATTGGTGAATGCACCTGTAAAAATTTTCATTTTCACAAACGATAGGGCATTGAATTCAAAATTATATGAAAGCACTTCTGATAAATTATATATCAGTAAAAATGATGTGAAATCCGATCATTGCTTAATGAGTCAATGTGATTACATTATTGGTCCACCAAGTTCTTTTTCGATGTGGGCTAGCTACATTGGAAATACTCCCTTTTATCATATAAGAGATAAAAATAAAGAATTTACACTATCTGATTTTGAAATTTGTAACGGATAAGGAATTTTACTTGGTGATAAATTTATACCAGCGATAATAAAATCGGTCGTATAATGATTTCAATCTATCTGAATTAGGTACTTTTTTAAATACACTTGATTTCCCTCCAAGCATTTGTATTTCTAATCGCTCTCGCCTTTTTAATTGCTCATTGCTTAGCAAAGTTTGATGAATTTGTGCTCTTTCTTTTACAATTAAATCAAAAAACTTAGTATTGGCAGAGGTTCCATAATTCTCATAATCACAAATAAGTTCGTTCATGTATAAATAACACTGCGACTCATTTAAAAACACTTTTAAGAAAAATTCGTAATCAGCTCCAATTTTATATTCCAAATTATAATTTCCATACTTTTCAAATAATGAACGATGGATAAAACAGGATTGATGATTTAAAGTGGCAAAGAAAAAGAAATTAATATCTAATTCCTCAGGAGGTGCTAAAAAACGACGAAGACCATCCTCCTCTACTAAATTAGTATTGCCATAATATATTTTATAACCTGAATTACTATTTATAAACTGAGCTGCATTATCTAATACTTTTGCATTAGTAAAACAATCACCGCTATTCATAAATATTAAAAAATCTCCCTTTGCTTTAGCTATACCTTTATTTTGAGCATCATATATACCTTTATCTTTTTCGGAACACCAATATGAAATATGATTTTCATTTGATTTAATCAGATTTGAAAAATCATCTGTTGAACCACCATCAATGATAATGAATTCGTAATTAGTATAACTTTGACCTGCAACGCTAGCAATTGTTTTCTCTAATCCAACATGATTATTGTAATTAATAGTAATGATTGAAAAAAGAGGTGTTGTCATGAAATTTACATGTAATTTTATGAACTTAATTTATTTTTCACTTCGCTAAAAACATTCTTAACAGTTACCTTATCAATATTCAAATGAGTTAGCTGACTATAATAATGTTCTTTAGATTTAACCATGCCGTTTAATAATATTTCAGGCACAACAACAGAAGAAACTTTAGTAATAGTATCTGGATAAGGTACAAACCGACCATATCTGCTACCATTAAATATACAAACACTGTTTATTGAAAGCGCTGTAGCAATATGTATAGGTGCCGAATCGTTAGCAATAACTAAAGAAGAACTAGCAATACAATTCATTAAATGCACAATACTTTGTGTGTTTATTAGTTCTACTCTTCCTTGCAATTTATCACCAAGTTCCAAAATAATTTGATCGCCTAATGTGTTTTCGTTTGGACCACAAATTATTTTAAACTGGTATGAAGAATATTGTTGAGCAATTAAAGTCATTAACTCTGCAAAGTTAGAGGTATTCCACTTTTTATAATCTTCGTTTGAACCTGGACAAATACAAATGTAATTTCCTTTAGCTGGCTTGATAATATCCAATAAACTTGGCTGAGGAATAGAAATAGGTTTACCAATAATAGTTTCAAAAAACACTTTCTGTTTTTCAAACTCGTGCAAATAAGGATTTTTACCAATAGCATCTACATCTATTAATTGAGAATAATAAGTATCTGTTACTGTTTTATTTGTTGCTGAAATATTAGCAGTATCTCCCAAAAAGCCAATATTATTTAATGCTCCAGTATGAAAAATAATATCATCTGTAGTAACTGAACGCGAAAAGGTAGCATGTATAATAGTATCTAATTTAAGGCCGCGAAGCTTAAAATAAAACGGATACTTAGTTTTTATCTTCGAAAGATCTTTCTCATTAAAATAAATAACATCCTTAAACCATTTCTTATCTGTTTCTTCTATAAACGATTTTAATCTAATATTAGCCAGTAAGTAAAAGTTATAGCCTCTATATTTTTCGCTTTTAATAACCGCTTCAAAAAAATTACGAGTAATTACATAATCTCCAATCGCATCAATCTTTTGAATTAATACATTTTTTTCTGGACTCTTAATCTTAGAACTAAATATAAAGCGTCTTAACAAAAACTCTAAAGATCTTGCTAAGCCCCCCTTTATACGAGTAATCACTGAAAAGGCTGAGCGCTCTTTTATTAGTCCTAAATTATCAACATCATTAAAAAAATATAAATCTGCTGTTTTATCAATTTTAATTTCTGTTGGATGTATCATTGGCATTGCCATCTCATCAGCTTTAGCATTAGCGTAAACCGAATTAACAGAGCTGGTATGTGTAGCGTCTTCTCTAAAACCAATATTAGAAATCATATTAATATTTGGAATAATAGACAAACCTTCGTTATTAAGAACGGCAAAAGTCCATTGATGATCCCACGTGTCAATTTGATGATAATACACACTTTTAAAATGATCAAGCCAGTGTTGTGCTAACTTTTCATTATCGAAATACTTATATATTTTTTCCTCTCTTACAAAAAGATAAAAATCTCTTACATTAAAATCATATTTTTTCCATGCACGACGCCATGATGCCCAACCCCATACATGAGGCACGGCCGAAAAATAATAAGACCCATTACCACGATGATTTCCATTTTGAAAGTTAACACCACCAATATGCATAATTCGTTCATCATTTTTATACTGCTCTAACAGATTTTGGCAGTACATAAAAAAAGAAGGACTTGGTAAGCAATCATCTTCTAAAATAATTCCTTGCTCAACATGCTCAAAAAACCAAGTAATAGCAGAAGACACCGCATTTCCACAACCTAAATTTTGTTCTCTAAATAATGTTTTAACTTCACAAGGCCAATCAATTTGATTAATAATACTTCTGGTTTCATTACATAACTCAAGGTCCGACGGTCTATTTAATCGAGGACCATCAGCAGCAATAAACAATTGTTTAGGTTGTGCTTTTTTTATTTCATTAAAAACAATTCCAGTAACATCTGGCGTATTAAAAACAATAAATAATATGGGTGTATCAAACATCTTGTATTAATGATTGTGAAGAAGTGATGTTAAATAAGCATGATCTTTTGCCAAAAGAGATTCTTTGTACCGTAAGCTCTCGATATTATTACCAAACAACCTACCAACAATTTTATCTTTCAAAGTGCGTTTTTTAGGAAAAAAGAATTCCTTTACCAAAGCATCATCCAATTTAATAGAACTTATAAAATGAAAGTCGCTACCATTGGTATAAAAATACTTATTGTATTTTTTAGCTAAAAAATCTAAACTTTCAGCAGTATAAAATGATACATGTTGTCCAGAATGAGGTGCTCTATACCACCAATCATTGAAATTAGGCTGCTTTCTATAAGATATGTCTGTGGAAAAAACAAATACTTTTGAATTTTCTAATAATTGAGCTAACTGACTTATAGGATTAGGCAAATGTTCTAACACTTCAAAAGCAGTAATTACATCGTGTTTTTTTGAAAGGTCGTGTTCTTCAAAATGTTTTGCAAACATGTTTTCACAATGTGCATCATGCCATTTAAAGTCGAATCCCTTATCTCTCATCATTCTTACAAAAACGCCATAACCTGCTCCAAAATCAACAAAGGTTTTTGAGTCATCAAAAAAAGTTAGTAATAATCTCTCAGTTAAATCAGAAAAAAAACGATTCCTGCCAATTAAGCCTATATCTAATGGTGCAATAGCATCTGAATATGCTCTATCTAACCAGGTTGGTTCTTGTGTTTGCACAAAATGACATTTTGTACATTTATAATAATTAATTAAAAAACTCTTTTCAAAAATATAAGAATTCAAGAAAATTTCGGTTGGACTATTACATATTTTACACTCCATCAATTATCTGTATTATCTTAAACTTTGCTAATATTAAATAATGGCAAAACATTTCCTTGAATTTGTTCTGTATCATTAAATCCATAGGGATTACCATCTCCTACTTCGAAACTTACCTGATTAATTAAAAAATCTTGAATATCATCACCGGTTCTTAAAAATAAAACCATCATATAATAAGCTGGTTTCAAATTATTTTCAATTTCAACTTGATAAATTACATCATCATCCGAATGATCAAATTTTTTATTAATAAAACGATTAGACACATGAATAATACAACCATGATTTCGGTCGTTTACATTAAACCCAAAATCAACATCTTTAAAAGTTCTTTTTTCTTTAGATTTTAATTTGAATCGAAACACTAACTTATCACTAAAAGGTAAAGGCTCTTTATCAAACTCAATCCACTCAAATTGTATTTCTTGTTTGCCATTACCGCTTGTGCGATCAATCGTTGTTAAATCAATCTTTTGTCCTTTTAATAAGTAAAGGTTATTATATTTTTCAATTGTAGAGCTTACACTTCCATCAGCAATTAATTGTCCTTTATCCAATAAAATAGCTCTATCACATAAAGCTGAAACAGATGATAAATTATGAGATACAAAAAATAAGGTTTTACCATCATTGGCAATTGCCATCATTTTATCAATACATCTTCTTTGAAAAACAGAATCTCCTACGGCTAATACTTCATCTACTATTAACACATCTGACTCTAAATGAGCGGCTACAGAGAAAGCTAAACGCACATACATACCACTGCTATAACGTTTTACAGGAGTGTCTAAAAACTGTTCCACTTCCGAAAAAGCGACAATCTCATCAAACTTTCTATCAATCTCTCTTTTGGTCATTCCAAGAATAGATCCATTCAAATAAATATTCTCTCTTCCTGATAAATCCGCATGAAAACCTGTACCTACTTCTAATAAAGAAGCGATTCTTCCATTTAATTCTATACGACCTTTTGTTGGAGGAGTAATTCGAGATAATATTTTTAATAAAGTTGATTTTCCTGCGCCATTTCTTCCAATAATACCTACTCTATCTCCTTGCTTTACATCAAACGATACATCTTTTAATGCCCAAAAATCTTGTGTTTCTTTTTTCTTGGCGGCGTTTTTTAAATTTCGAAGTCCTGCTATAAGCTTACCGGTGAGCAAATCTGTTTCAGGCTCTAAACTTTTGTTTAGAATGTATTGCTTACTTAAACCTTCAACTTTTATAATAGGTTCGCTCATGATTAAATAAAATCTACAAAGTTTCTTTCAAATTTGTAAAAGAATTTTACACCTATGAATAAAAAAATAAATGACACACAAATAGATAACATAAAATAATACACATTATAAATAGCGTCTCCTCCAAATAAACAATATCTAAAACCATCAATTGCACCTACCATTGGATTTAGGCAAAATAGCCAATCTAACGCTATAGGCAACTGTTTTAATCGCACAAGATAATACGAACTAGCAAAAATAACTGGTGAGGCGTACATACCAAATTGAAGTAGGATTGGAACTACAAATCGCACATCTCTATATTTTACATAAAGGGTAGCAAAAAATAATCCAATGCCAAAGCCATTAATAACGGCCAAAGCAATAAACAATGGCGCAAAAATAATTTGCCAATGAATGGCTTTATCGGCTATAAAAAACAAAACCACTAAGATGATAAGGGATATTAAAAAATCCATCAAACAAACTAATATAGTGCTAATTGGTATGATGATTTTAGGAAAATAAACTTTAGAGAATAAGTTTGAATTTCCTACAATAGAATTACTTACCTCCGAAAACACATTTGAAAACAGCTGCCATAACAGCATTCCAACAGCCACGTTTAAAAAACTATCGGCATTAGTTTGACCAGTAGTTATTTTACTTGCTATATATCCAAAAACTAAAATGCTCATCAATGGCTTTATTAAGGCCCAAGCAATACCAATATGAGCTTGCTTATAACGAACCAAGAAGTCACGTTTAGCCAAATTATTTAGCAAACTTCTGTATTTAAGCACATCTTTTAAGGAAAAAAATGAGCTTAAATTTGAATCAATAATTATTTTGTCTTTATTCAATGGTGTATTTAGTAAATGTAACTATAGTATTGAGCAAAAATGCTAACAAAAGTCAAAGATATTGACTTTATTTGTTTAATAACCACTCTAGAAACTAAATAATTTACTATTTTAGTTTGCCCTTTATTTATAACCTTAAAACTAAAAATGATGGATTTAAAAATTGCTCTTTCAAATATTTGCGAACGCTGGAAATATAAAATGGACGAAACATCTCCTGGTGTATATAGACTGGACGTTGCAATGAAACAAAAAGATGGTTCGATAAGATACCAATATGTATACGCTTGGCTGATTAAAGGGCGCTACATGGGAAAAGATTGTTTTTATTTTAATAGCCGTTGTGGCGAATACAATTTAAACTTAAACCTTTATCAAATGATGAAGGAAAGTAGCTATTGCACTTATTGTTCGGTTATTATAACTACGGATAAGCGCAAAGATGGTTCGCCATGCGAAACCATTGTTGTTCATGCTATTCAGCCAGTAGAGTTAACTTCTGAAGCGATTTTAAATGAGGTGATTTGGGATATAGCTACCAATGCCGATATTATTGAAAAGACCTATTTTGGCGGCGATAACAATTAATGATTGAACCCATTATTAAAACTATTTCCGAAAAAATTAGGGAATAGCTTGCATGCATCGAAAACAAAACCTTCAGCCTTTGGCAGAGCTCCCGGTGAATACATATACTTTAGTTGGTGGCTTATATGCCGTTTTTATTAAAGGGTTGAGTCTGTCCTTCCTTTTCGTTTCGCCCTCTAACTTGCCGCCATTTTGTAAATTTTTTGTATCTTTAATTAAACCTTTTGAAGATGCAAACAAGATATTTTATACTTGTTCTTTTTGCTTGCGGAAATCTCTTTTCGCAAAGCGATACCTTAAACCAAATAGATGAAAATAACTGCAAATTTGGCTATTGGAAAAACTATAAAGAATTTGAAGGACAAAGTAAAAAATCACTACTAGATGAAGGACTATATGTAAACGGTCGCAAAACAGGGCTTTGGGCCGAATATTACGGTGACAACCGTTTAAAAAGTCATTTACAATTTATCGACGGTCTTTTGGAAGGTTTTCAAATACGCTATTATGAAAATGGAGACACGCTTGAATACGGCTATTTCATCAATAGTAGATGGATTGGAAAACATGTCACTTTTTACCCAAACAATCATCAACAGCAAAACGTATTTTATCATAACAAATCAGGAAAAAAAGATGGATGCCAATCCTCCTACTTTGAAAATGGTAAACTAGCGAAAGAGGCTGAATTTATTAATGGTGAAGAGCTTTCTAATAATGAATTTTATGCCAATGGTAATCCAAAAGTAATTTCGTGTAAAGGTCGTTTTCATCAAACGTTTTATGAAAACAACACGCTAAAATCAAGTATTAACTATCAAAAGAACAACAGCTACACCGAAACAACCTATTTTGCAAATGGTAAAATAGCCTCTGTAATTTCATATAAAAATGACAAAAAAGACGGAATGATTGCCCAATATTACGAAAATGGCAATTTAAAATTAAAGGGTGCATACAAAGATGATAAGATGCACGGAGACCGCACCTATTACGATTATACTGGTAAAAAAATAAATAATAAATTAGTGATTTATGATAGCAATCACCTAATTGAACGTGAAGGTTTTTGTAAAAATGGTAAACCAGAAGGCGAATTTAAAGTATATGATAGCGATGGAAATGTAACAATGTTGGTAAACTTTAAAAATGGTAAACCTAACGGAAATGCTTACTTTTATTATAATAACAGGCTAAGATCAACTGAAGTTTATACGAATGGTGTTTTTGTGAGAGAGGTTGGATGTTGTTACCTACATCATTTTTAAAATTAAAAAAGTTAAAGGCGCTGGTTTAAAATCTACGTGCATAGTACCGCTTTGCCTTAACACTATTTTCTTAATTAACTACCTCATTAGTTTTAATCCAAAAACAGAAACTTATACTTTTCAACGACAAATGCAGGTTACAAAAAACAGAAGAGGTGGCGGCGTTAGCAGAGGACTCAGTACAGAACTTTTATTACAAGATTATGCTTACGAAGATTATTATGGCATTAAGACCTTTGTAATGGAAGAAAACATCATTCCTACGTATAAAATAACTTATACTTTTAAAACTGGCATTTTCGGTATTAGAGTAATGACCAACTTACATTTGACATGCCCGAATAAATAAAATATATCTTAATACTATTTGGGATTAACGACGTAGATTCCACTCTCTCCCATATTGAAAATCAAATAGTCGCTTCGCTATTTTTTATTTTCCTGCAAATTCAAAAAAACAGCGAGGATTACCTTAGTTGATCCCTCATTCTTCGAGAGGCACAATGTAAAAAGTTATCCCGTTACACGGGATACTTTTTTATTTTCCTGCACATTTTTGAAAGCAAGTTTTCAAATGTTCCGGAAAATAAAAAAGCGCCTTTTAGGCGCTTTTTACATTTATCGCGGAGAAGGAGGGATTTGTAACTTTCTCTCTTTCAACGGTTATTCCTATATTACAGAAGGTCTAATTTTTCGGAGCACCGAATTTACTACCTCCTATGTATATTCAAACTAAGTTAAAACGTATTACCTCAAATTTAAGCTTAATTTCAATTAAAAACAAATAAACTAGATAGTTATTTGTACTTGTTAAGTGTTGATTTTATTAACAATAGCGAGTTAATTTTGGTGCCTTATTTTTAGAATTTGACTAAATTATTAAATCTTTCACTTGTTCAATTTTTAAGCCTGTGAATTCGCAGAATTCTTCTACGGAAATAAATTGATGTTCGTTTTTAGAGTATTTTATTTTCATCATTTCTAAAAGCTTTCGGCAATACCTCTCCCCTTTTCCTGTAACCTTCATAATATCTTTTGGATAAATACATATCCTTTTGGTTGCTATCATACTCTATCTATGCTTTATCTATAGTTTATTTATCCTTTTACCTGCCTTTTACTCCCTTTTGTTGCATACAAATATATTTCAAGTTTTTTGAATATAAAACGGCAAAAACAGCATAAAACGAATCAATGCGTATTAAGCGGAACACCAGTATTGCCAATGGCTACAAGCTGAAATACTTTTGTAATGTCAAACAAAATTTATTCGCGATAAAATGATGTTTGATGTGTTGCAACACTACAATTCAATTAGTATTAATCTATAAAAATTAAAAAATGGCTCAGCAAAAAGGAATTATAAAGTTGAAAGGAAAAATCGGAGATATTTCCTTTTACAAAACTCAAGATGGCCACTTGGCTCGTGAGAAAGGGGGCGTTGATGCTTCACGCATCGCAAACGATGCTGCCTTTGTTCGAACACGTGAAAATGGAGCTGAATTTGTTCTTCTGCCATTTCAGG
This sequence comes from Bacteroidota bacterium, assembly GCA_016711805.1. GTDB lineage: Bacteria > Bacteroidota > Bacteroidia > B-17B0 > Aurantibacillaceae > UBA4416. The sequence continues at coordinate 72,966 of JADJSH010000019.1, read as the reverse complement.
GAAATTAGTAAGAAGTACCCTAAGAACAATGTTAATGACAGCCTCAGATAATCGTGTAACAGCTCGATTAACGAAGTTAATGACGGATGTGAAAAATCTCGATGCAACCTCTGTAAGAGGTAAAAGAGCAGTTGGCGTTGCGATTGCACTAGCTCCTGCAAAAGCGTTGTTAAAAGGCTTTAATTTCAATAATAAGGCTATTTTGGGTAGTATCTTATTTAAACCATTTGTTGTTACTCCTGCAACTGGAGTAATTACTATTAATGGGCTTGTGCCAATAAATGATATTGCGTTTCCCACAGGTGCAACGCATATCAATTTAAAAGGCTCATGGGCAAAGGTGGATTTCACAAATAATATTTCAGATGTAAAATTGTCGAACGTAATTAATTTGCCAATTAATGCAGTTTCAACAAATGTTATTTTAACTCCTACTGCCCCACCAGTGGGTGCAGGAACGAATTTATTTGTTTTACAAATTGAGTTCTTCAAATGGTAAATGCAGCACAGTATTCACTAAAAAATGGGGCTTTCAATGCGCTAAGTATTGTGGAAGTGTCCTAAAATCAAAATTATTAATCATTAAAAAAAAGAAAACAATGAAACTCATTGACAGATTAAAATCACCAACACCAAGATTTTTTAAAATTTTAAGAAATGTTGGCTTAGGATTGGCCGCCGCAGGTGGCGTAATTGTAGCATCGCCAATTGCAATTCCTGCCCTTATTGTAACCATAGGTGGTTACTTAATTGTAGCAGGAAGCGTAGCGACTGCAATAAGCCAAGCCGTAACAACTACTGAAGGTTCGCCAGTAGTAAAAAATAACTGAATCATAACTATTAAAATCATTATCAAAATGACAGAAGAAAGAAATAAAATCGAAAAAACTCAAACAAAAGTTGAGTTACAAATTATCCCTTGCGAAAAAAATGTAGCAATTGATAAACAAGCAGTAGTATTAAACCACGAAAATCAAGATGATCCTCCTTGCGGTGGCAAAATCATTTTGAACATCACTTGTGATGGCGCAAAATTAACCAAAGCAGATGCAGGTTATAATTCTGAGCTTACACAAGAGGTGTGGGTTACAGCAAAAATGACCAAAGCTGATTCGGGCAAATTACTGACATTGATGTGAATGTTCATGAAAATGTGGTTCTAAATTAACTAAAGCCGATTCAGGCAAAAACTAAAACTTAAAAAAGTGAGAGAAACAGAAAACAAAGAAACTGCAACTTTAGAAGTTGAAGTTAAAATTAAAGCTTTCGATAAAAAAAGCAGTCGAATGATTGATGTATTTGATGCAAATGCAAAAGCCATTAAGACAAATAAGCCTGAAAATACAGTTATTATCAAGGATAATATGGAAATTAAAATTGATGGTTTCAGAACAGATGAGGGCTTTACATTTCCGAATGTTTTAGCAAAATGTGGTTCAAAATTAACTAAAGCGGATGCTGGCAAAGCATAATTAAATTATGTCAACACACAATAACATAGAAAGCGGAACAATCTTGGGTACTGTTTCCGGAACGGTTTTAACCGTAGCTGTGAACGTGGGTTCATCAGATATATTAAAAACAGTTATCCTTGCTTCACTTGGTGCGGTAGTTAGTTTTAGTGTTTCTCTCTTATTGAAGTGGTTGGTTAAAAAAATCAAGGAATAATTTGTTTTAAAATTCAAGTAAATGGTCGCCCGAATGGAGCGACCATTTTTTTTTATATTTAAATTATTTTAATCTTATATCAATACTCTTGAACCCTTTAAAGCTGTCTAGCTTATTTAAGTTTTACCATCAATTACAACAATTACCTTTCCCACCACCCTGAATAGGGGGGCAAGGAACAGAACCATATGAACAATAAACACAGCAGTCGCCTTGTTTGGGTTTTAATACTTTTTTGCAGTTTTCACATTCGTAGAAGAATTGACAAGCATCCGTTGGCATTGTTTCTTCTTTTTTGTGGCCACAGTCAGGGCATGTGATTGTTGACTTTAGGATTACGCTTTTGTTTTTCATAAGGTTAAATATTTTTGTTTCATAATAATTCATTAGACTGGTTAGCATTAAACCAATCATACCGATATACATAGTATTGTTGCTGTCCTCATCAAAAAAGTAATTATAGAATATCAATACCCCACTTAACATTCCGATGATTAGAGTAATTACCTTTTTATGGTAGAGATAAGAAAAAACTGAGCCTATTATGGAAAGTATCACTAATGATAAAAACACATACATTGTTATTCCTCCAAATAGTTCAAAAGAGCCAAATCCTAGCGCTGATAAAGCTATTCCAAATAATGGAAAACAACACGGAGAGGTTAATGCAGTCAAAATAATGCCTACAACCCCTATTCGTTCTATTATTGATGTTTTATTTATCATACTGTTTCTTTAGCAGTATTTACATACTTGAAAAATGGTCGTAAAATTTTTAAATGTTCCGATTTAAGTGAATAATAAATCGTTTGTCCAACTTTACGAGCTTCAATTATATTTCCATCTTTTAGTTTCCGAAGATGCTGTGAAACGGCAGGTATAGTCATTACAAGAATATCACTCATATCACAAGGACATAATTCTTTTTCCTCTCCCATCAAATAAAGAATTTTCAACCTTACATCATTCCCTGCAAGAGCAAGAACATTTGATAACTGAAGTAATGATTTTTCATTATCTTTTAATTTTTGCTTACACTCCTTTATTTGTATTGGGTCGGCTAAAACACGAATACAAGTATTGTTTTCCATATTATCAATATTATTTACGCTACAAACATATAGATATTTCATTATTTAAGCAAATACTTAAATACAAAAAAATGGAATGAGCGACATTTTTTATGAATTACTTTTTTAGATACTTACTAAATAATGCCTTACGCAATTGCATTAAGTAATTTAATTGTAAATGAAGATTTGATTGCGATTCATTTGTATTAATTGCATTAAATGTTTCATCAATTACATCAACAACATCCCCTAGGCGAACAAACTCAATAACGGAGCCTTTGAGATAAGGACGGAACAAACGAAGCTCCCAAAAACCCAGGAGCATGAAGTAATAAAAATCCCTTTCATCTTTATCATCTGCCAAGAAAACAAATGAATTAACAACATAATGCCTGAATGGTTTACCTGAGTTTAAACCTTTGTTTAAAATAAAGAAATGCGGCTGCTTGTAAACTTTGCCTTGCGTGTGTGTTTTGATTTTTGATTTTAACATGATTATTTTTTTAAGGGTTTGTTTCCCTTTTCTCATTTTTGACTTGAACCTGTTTGCTAATTGAACCTAAAACCTAATTTTAAAACAAAGAAAAAACCAAAAAAACTGAACTAAAAGCCCAGAAAAAAAATGAAAAAAGAAAGCTTATTGAAAAGGCTGAACACCTAGGGTTGGGTTTTTACAAAAAGAATACTACCTGTGCGGCAAAAACAAAAATTACTTCCATTTCTTATGCCGCTAAAGTGTGGAGATTGTTTTTGTAAAACCCGTAGGGCTTGACCTTGAAACCTGACGGTGGGCAGACTTAACTTGCTTTTCTTTTATTTTGATGGAATACTAAATGCTATTTGTTGAGTATTATACTCAGAAGGATTGTTTTTGATGATAATATTCAACATTTTGAGAGTTGATGCTAAAATAATTTTGGGTTGGAATTTTTATACGGCTGCACTATTAAGGCAAAAGGGTTGGATGCTTGCATAAGCGTTTGCTTGCCTTGAGAGTGCTGTGTGGTATTGGCTATTTAATATAATGTGCTTATAGTCTTTTTTGAGGGTTGATGCTTGCAAGGGATAGAGCAAAAAACTATAAGCCCACATTATGTTACTTAGCTTCTGACGGTTTTATATAGTTTTTGTATTTGGCTTAGCTTGTTGTTGGCGGAAACGACGACAATGTGCTAAATGGGGGTGCAAAAACTATGTGAAAAAACGGCAGCAATACCACAGGGGCAGTTTGCAGAGGTTTTGCAGAGGAACTGCACCGAGCCGTATAAAGAGTATCGTGTGTAGGTTATTTTAGTTAGTATTATTCAATAATAAAAAACAAAACGATACGCCGTGGCTGCACCGTGACTGAATGGAATGAGAGGTGCATAACTGGTAAGGGTTTAAGCTTCGCTTAAACTTTTGCCGCAACTTATAAAGGCTAAGTTTAATAAAAATATACTGAGCACCTACGGAGCGGAAGTATATTTTCATTAAGCTTAACCGTGCATTAGGGATTGTTGCCAGTATCCTTTTTTGCTGTTTAAATTTCGAGATTGCATAATTGCCAAGCAAAAAAGATACAGGCATAAAGCCCGACCCGCTTTTTTGCGGGTAATGCCCAAATAAAATTTATTGAATTAATAATATAGTTTAATTACTTCTACTTCAATTAAAAATAACTACTTATTCCAAACTGAATAGCTGCTGTTTTTGAAGCTGGATTTCCTAAAATATCTGTTTGCCATTGGTAACGGTAATTTAAACGCAATACCGTTTGTTGCGATGTTCTAAAACTGATTGCAGGAACAATTGAAAACACATCGTCAGAAATATTTTGCCCTGTTTCATTAAATGTTCCTATGTTCCAATCAACGTACTCAACTCTTAATGCTACATTAAAACTTGCTTTTTCAAAACCAAACATTTTTTTCTTAATTATAGGCTGTACAATATCAATAAAACCACCTTGTTGTTTATTTCCGTATTGTTGCGTGTATGTATCAGGTACATCAATAAACGTCCAAGCCCACTCTGCTGTGATTACTGTATTTGCCTTTGGTATTGTTGTATTAAAGTCAATTGCAAAAATATCTGCTCTCCGTTTTTTATCTAATGTTAATCCATCATCTTCAAACTTATTATACACACCACCCATGTATGATAATCCAAGTTCTCCAAGACGTTTGTAACGTAATGATGTTTTTGCACTTGTTAATGGCTCGCCATTATAACTTTCTTCAAATCTGTTTGGGTCTAATTTTTGTAGCAGGAATAAAGGTTTTGTTTTCAGAGTTACCTATAATATTATCATTAAATCCATTAGTTAAATACAATTCATAAGCCCAAACAATTTTTGGTTTATATAATTTACCATATAAGCCGAAACCAACATTACTAAAGGTAGAAGGCAATAATTGAGTTGCCGAAATTGGTCTATCTACAAATTCCCATTTTGGGCCATCATGATTTTGATTAAATGCTCCAATAGGATTCATTATTACACCACCTCTAAAATTAAATAATGGGTGAAATTCTATATCTAAAGCAGCAAACTCAATATTAATTTCTTTAGTACCGTCTTCAAATTCAATTTCAGAAAGGAATTTTATTTTTTTACTGATTGTTGATGCAACAAACAAAGTTAGTCGTCGCATTTGAAACGAAAACCTTCTGTTACTCCGTCTGTAACAACATAATTTGTATTTGCCTCAACATAACCTCCTAATGCAACTGGTGTTTTCCATATTGCAAAAAAGGACGGTTATATACTGCGTCCATATTTAACTGTGGTTTAATAGTATCTATTGGTACACGCTTAATTTTTGTACTATCTCTTTGAGCAACAATTGTATTAATGTAAATTAAAAAAGTAAGTATAAATAGTTTGTATTGCATCTTAATTATAATTGAATGTAAATATTATCGTTATCGTAGGTTGTTGTAAACGTTTTTAATCCTGTTTCAGCAGGACCCTGTGTTACTTCTCCTTTTGCATTAAATTCTGCTCCGTGGCATGGGCAAACCATTGTTGTTTCGTAAGGAGATAGTTCACAGCCTTGATGCGAACATTGTAAAAGCGAAGCTTTGTAATCGTTATCATTTAATTTATAGATAGCAATAGGAAACGGAAGATTTTCAGGTTTAACGATGATAAATTTGCGTTGTATTGTCTTATCATTTTTTATAGTTACAAATTCAGATTTTTGAATGGTTATTTTATTTTGATTGTATTGAAAGTTAGTAACGTGTTTTGTTGATTTACAAGCTTGTAGCAACCACAGTGCGCCCACGCTAGTAGCACAAGTTAAACAGGTTGATTTAATAAATTTTCTTCTGTTCATTTTAAAGACTTTCTAAAAATTTAATTAAGTTTTGTTTATCGCTTTCAGATAAGTTTTGATAGTTATTATTACTTTGTTGTGCTTCGCCACCGTGTAATAATATTGCAGCTTCAATTGACGTTGCTCTTCCATCATGCATTAAAAAATAACTACCTCCCTGCGAATTTTTAGCTAAGCCCAAGCCCCATAATGGCGGTGTTTTCCACTCATACGTTTTTGCCGAACCCTCTGTATAATTATCATCTAAAATACTTCCCATATTATGTAATAACAAATCGGTATATGGGTAAAATGTTTTGTTTGATAAAGCAGAAATATTTGAAGTTCCTGTTGTTAATTGAGATTTATGACATTTTTCGCAACCTAATGCAATGAATGTTTGTTTGCCACTTTGTACCTCTGCATCGTTTTGATTACGTTGTATTGGTGCTTTTAGTGTTTTTAAGTAAAATACAACATCATGTACAGTTGTATTGCTTACTTCGGGATCAACTTCAAGTTTAGAATATGTATCATAAGGTTCAAATGTTGAATTTACTCCCATATCTTGATTATAGGCATTGGCAGTTTGCTGTAATAAATCGTAAGCTGCGCCTTTTTTTCCAAATCGAGCTATGTATTTGCCGCCTTGTTTTATAGTATTAGGTCTATCTTGACAATATGATGGTGCAAACACCCAATTAGGAATGCCAGAAATACCGTCTCCATCTATATCATTAGGGTCTGACATAGCTAAAATATCAGCATCGGTAACAGCATCTAAAAAGCCTAATCCTGTATTAGCAGGTGGTAATATTTTTGAAAAACCCACACCACTAGGTAATGTTTCTGGTTGATAACCTGGTATGGCATGATTTTGTAATTGAGGTGCACCCAAGTTAAAGTATTGATTTCCTGTGCTATCTATTTGTCCGAAACGAGTTAAGGTAGTAAATGGGTGCCCTTTCCCATCTCCTGCGTGGCAACTGCCACAAGATGTAGCAACAAATAAAGGTCCTAAACCATTTTGAGGTGTAAATACATCATCATTAAATGCAACATCTCCTTTTAAAAATTGTCCTGTTTCTTGTGTTGTAAGCCCTTCAATTGGGCCATCTAATAGCTCATCTTCTTTTGGACTTTTAGGCATTATTTTTCTGCAACTTATTACAATAAGAATTAAGAACCCTAATGCTATTACTCTTTTTTTCATTACTTATTAATTTATGACAAATATGATTACACTTTATTAACTTATAATTATTATTTTTGGCAGACCAAAATTATTATTTATGCAGTCGGAAACTATAGAAAACTATTTAAAAACTATTTATCATCTTTCGGGAGGTAACGGAACTATTGTAAATAATAAGCAATTAGCAGATAAGTTAAACGTAATACCTGCAACAGTTACAGAAGGTTAAGAAGCTTCACGATTTAAAGTTTGTAATTTACGAAAAATCATACGGTACACGATTAACATCTTTAGGTTCAAAAACGGCTTTAGATATTGTAAGAAGGCATCGTATTTGGGAAACTTATCTTGCTAACGAACTAGGGTTTGGTTGGGACGAGGTGCATGAAATAGCTGAAGAACTCGAACATATCCAAAATGATAAACTCATTAAAAAATTATCAGAGAAGTTTGGAAACCCAAGTTTTGACCCACACGGCGACCCAATACCAGACGAAAAAGGAAAGATTCAAAAAAGTAATTTCATTAAACTATCCGAAGCAAAGCTAAAGAATAGTTATAAAATAATGGGAGTTACCGACCACTCAACAGCATTTTTAAAATACTTAGAAAAGCATCAATTGGTTATTGGCGCATCAATAAGTATCAAAATCATAGAAGAGTTTGACAATTCTATTATTTTAATTTGTCAGAAAAGAGGTAGGCATCAGCCCTAAAGCTGCTGAAAGTATAATTGTGCAAACTTTGCTTTAATTTTTATTTTTTACAACAACCGTCTAGTTTTGCAATTCCCTCGGGCGATGCTTTTACATCATCTGCATCGTAGCCAAGTTTAGAAATCAATACTTTAATTTTATCTAAATCTGTTTTTCTTGAATCGTAAACTACAGTAATTGTCATGGCTTTTGCATCTACATCTACTCTTTTAATTCCATCTTCGTTATATAAATCTTTATTAAACTTATCGCCACAGGTTTCGCATTGTTTACAATGGTCGCAATGAATTACAGTTTTAATAACAGCTGTTTTAATATTATCTTTTTTTTGAGCAAAGATTGATGCTGAAAAAAATAGTAAAAAGATAATTGAGATTTTTGTAATGTTTGATTTTGTTATTGTTTTCATAGTTTTTTATTATTTGTCATTAATTTAATTTATTGTTTTGTATTCTAACTGCGTTTAATATAGCTAATAATGCCACTCCTACATCTGCAAAAACGGCTTCCCAGAGTGTAGCAATACCAATTGCACCAATAATTAAAACAATTACTTTTACGCCCATTGCTAAGATAATATTTTGCCAAACAATTTTCTTAGTAATTTTTCCAATTTTTATGGCAGTTACGATTTTTGAAGGTTGGTCGTTTTGAATAACAATATCTGCTGTTTCAATTGTAGCATCACTACCTAAACCACCCATGGCTATTCCTGCATCGGCTAAGGCTACCACAGGCGCATCGTTTACGCCATCGCCCACAAATGCAAGAGTTCGGTTTTCGTTTTTAAGAGCCTGTACTTTTTCTACTTTATTTTCGGGTAATAAATCGCCATAGGCATTATCAATACCCAATGTTTTTGCCACTTTATCTACAACTGTTTGCTTATCACCCGAAAGCATTACTGTTTTAATGTTTAGGCTATGCATATCTTTAATAGCCTGTAAAGCATCTTCTTTTATTTCATCGGCAATAGTTATGTAACCTGCGTATTTATTATTTATGGCAACTACAACAATGGTTTCAATTATGGTTTCAATAGTTTTATCATACTCAATATTAAATTTCTTTAAGAGTTTTAAATTTCCTGCTAAAACTTCTTTACCATCAATTGTGCCTTTTAAACCATGTCCCGAAATTTCTTCAATATTATTAATGCTAACATTTTTTATAACATCACCTGCGTGAAGAACAACGGCTAATGCAATTGGATGTGTTGATTTACTTTCGATGGCAGCTGTTAATTTTAGCAATTCTTTTTCGTCAATATCAACCGATTTAATTTCTTGAACTTTAAAGACGCCTTTAGTTAATGTACCTGTTTTATCCATTACAACCGTATCTATTTTTGTCATCACATCTAAATAATTAGAGCCTTTAAATAAAATACCATTTTTAGATGCTAAACCAATTCCTCCAAAATATCCTAATGGGATTGATATAACCAAAGCACAAGGGCAAGAGATTACTAAAAATACTAATGCCCTGTATAACCAATCGTTAAATACATAATTAGACACAAAAAGATACGGCAATAGGCAAATTGCTAGTGCTAAAAACACAACAATTGGCGTATAAACACTAGCAAATTTTGATATAAATAATTGTGTTGGAGATTTACGTGCAGTAGCATCTTGCACCATTTCTAAAATCTTAGATAATTTACTATCTTTAAATAAAGCTGTTACTTTAATATCCGAAACGGTAGCAAGGTTAATCATTCCTGCTAATACTTTTTCTCCTTCTTTTTTAGTATCGGGTTTGCTTTCGCCTGTTAAGGCTGCTGTATTAAAGGACGCTGATTCTGAAATTAATTCTCCATCTAATGCTACTTTTTCTCCTGCTTTTACTTGTATAAATTCTCCGATTTTTACATCGATAGGAGAAACAACTTTTAATGCACCGTTACGCATTACCGAAACAGTATCGGGGCGAATGTCTAATAAAGCTTTGATACTTTTTTTCGCCCGATTAACAGCTGCTGTTTGAAACAATTCGCCAACGGCATAAAATAACATTACAGCAACACCTTCTGAATATTCTCCAATAAAAAATGCACCCAAAGTTGCAATTGACATTAAGAAAAATTCGGAAAAAAAAGCTCCTTTTGAAATTGATTTTACAGCATCTTTTATAACAGGAATACCAACAGGAATATAGGCTGCGATATACCAAACCAAACGAATGTAATTTTGAAAGAATGTAGGTTTAATATAATAATCAAATACAAGTCCTGTCATTAATAGTACAAAACTAATTAATGCTGGCGCATATTCTTTCCAAACTGATTCACTTTCGTGTAAATGGTTATGTCCATCATCGTGTGAATGTTCTGTTTTATCATTTATTTTTTCTTCTAAGGAGCAACAAGTCATTTTACCTGTTGCATCATAAGAGTGTTTGTGGTTGGGGTCTTTGTTTATCATAATATATTTTAATTTGGCGGGCGAGAGAACTTGGTTATGAAAAAATCCCTTTGTTTAAGGAAAAAGAACCCAAGCCTCCGCCCATTATTATTTTATTTAATGAGAATGTCCGCCTTCTTCTTCACTATTTTTCATTTTTGCTAAAATATCAAAAGCGCCATTTATTACAATAGAACTTTCTGTATTTATATCTTTGGGTAATTGTATTTCGGTGTAACCTAATTCACTTACGCCTTTTGTAATTTGTATCATTTTAAAATGCTGTGTTCCTTTTTCGTCTGATGGAATAGTTACAAAAACATAATTAGCGCCTTCAAACACAACAATAGCATCGTTAGGAATAGCTGTTAAACTTTGTGTTCCTGCCTCTACATAAGCTTTTAAATACATACCTGGTAATAATTCGCCATCTTCTTTATCTAAATGACAATGAATACGAACGGTTCTATCTTCGCCAATCTCTCTACCAATTAAATAAACAGTAGCAATTCTTTCAACTGTTTCGTTAGCTAATGTAAATCGTACCTTTTGCCCTATTTTTAATTTAGGTACATCTTTTTCAAATACGGTTAGTTCGGCATGTAAATGTTCGGTATCAACTATTTTAAACATGACATCGGTTGGATTCACAAACATACCAATGTTTACATTTACCTGTGTAACATAGCCACTAATAGGAGCTGTTAAACTGATGGTACTTTGAAAGTTGCCGCTTTCGATTTGAGTTGTATTTATACCTAGTAGAGATAATTTAGATTTTAAACCACTTACTTTTGCTAACATACTTTGGTATTGTGTTTTAGATTGTAAAAGAATTTTTTGAGAATTTACATTTTCTTTTGCTAATTCTTGTTGACGTTTATATTCAGCTTCTAAAAATTCTAACTGACTTTTATTATCTACATAATCTTGTTGTAATTGAATGTAATCCGCATTTTGCAATACAGCTATAACTTGTCCTTTAGTTACTTTCATACCCTGCAACAACTCAGTGCTTTTTAAAAAGCCTCCCATTGGTGCAGAAACGCTCACTAAATTTTGTGGCGGAACATCTAACATTCCGTTTACTTTAATTGCTCCACTCAAAGACTTCATTTCAATTTTACCAAGAGTAATGCCAACTGTTTTTGCTTGTTCATCGGTTAATTCAACGGTACTTTCATCTTCGTGATGTTCGCCTTCCTGATGTTCATCTTGTTTAACCTCTTCTGTTTTACTTCCGCATGATGTTATTGATAAAGTAGAAAACAGTATTGCTATTGCTGTACATATATTGATGTATTTTTTCATTTTTGTATGTTTTAAAATTAATTTTTACCTAATAAAAATTCTAATGTAATAATGCTTTGATTGTATTGATTGAGGCTTTGTAAGTAATTTGATTTTATAGATAGAGCACTTTTTAGTGCTTGTAAATATTCTACATAATCAATATTGCCACTTTTAAAACCTTTATCGGCTTGCTTAATAATTAAATCGGCATTTGGTAAAGCATTTTTTTCGTAATAATTAATGGTGTTTTTATGTTGTAAAAATGCTTGAATGGTTTGATTATATTCCCCTTGCATAGTACTTTGATATTGTTCGTAATTACTTTGCACTACTTTTTGATTCATACTTGCGGCTTTAACCTTTGCTGTTAAAGGGACAAACCATAATGGAATAGCAACACCAACTTGAAAACCTGAAAAGCGTTTAGAAGCATCAAAATACTGATCGCCTCCATTAATATTTTGATAGCCAATTAACGACTGATTAAAATAACCAACTGTAAAATCGGGTAACACTTTTGCAGTTTCTACTTTCTTTTGTTTATTACTAATTTCTATTTGTTGGTTTAAGTATGCCAACATGGGATTTTTATTAAATGATGTACTATCCATTGGCGTGCTTAAATCTAATTTTGAAATTGTAGCTTCGGTAATTTGAACAGGGCTTTTACTATTCATTAAAGCTTGCAATTGCGACTGATAAATTAAACTGTTAGATTGATTTTGAGCCAATAAATTACGAACTTCCATTAATTGAGTTTCGGCTGTTGTTTTTTCTAACAAATTGCTTTCTCCTGTTTTTAAACGTAAATCGGATGCTTTTGCGAACGAACCGTATATGCTATCTTGACTTATTAGCAATTTATTTTCTGCTTGTAAATATTGCAGATAGTAATACACAGATTTTACTTGATTGATTAATTCGTTTTGAGTTACTTTTAATTTTAACTCGCTACTTTTAATAGTTGCCGCACCTAATTTTGCCTGACTTGTAAAAACTGTTGGAAAAGGAATACTTTGATTAATACTAATATTATTATCTGTATTAATTGAATTAAACTGCCCAAGAGTAAGTGATACATTTGTTTTGCCAATATCAGTAGCCGTTCGCTTTAAAGCTTTGCTATAATCTATTTCGTAATTACCTGCTTTAATAGTTGCGTTATTTTTTAATGCTTGGGCTATAGCTTGTTGAACTGTAATGCCTGTATTTACTGATTGTGCATAGTTAATACAAGGCAATAGCAATAATAAAATAGCAATAATTGTAGTTGAAGGTGTTAATTTAGGTTTACCCATTTTTTCAAAAAACAAATACAATACTGGTAAAACTAAAAGCGTTAATAAAGTTGCCGAAATAAGACCGCCAATAACTACTGTTGCTAATGGTTTTTGAACTTCTGCACCTGAGCCATGAGAAAGTGCCATTGGTAAAAAACCTAATGAAGCAACCAAGGCTGTCATAATTACAGGACGTAAACGTGTGCTTGTTCCTTTTAAAATGATGTCTTTTAAATTTGTCATACCATCTTTTTTTAAACTGTTAAACTCTGCGATTAATACAATACCATTTAATACTGCTACACCAAACAATGCTATAAAGCCTACGCCTGCCGAAATACTAAACGGCATACCTCTTAACCAAAGTGCAAAAATGCCACCTATAGCGGATAAAGGAATTGCTGTAAATATTAATAAGCTATGTTTGAATGATTTGAATGTAAAAAACAATAGCATGAAAATTAAGAGTAAAGCCACGGGAACGGCAATTGATAAACGCTGACGCGCCTCTATTAAATTTTTAAATGTTCCGCCGTATGTTGGATAATAACCTGCACTAAACTTAATGTCTTTATCAACTTTAGCTTGCATTTCTTTTACCACGCTTTCAACATCTCTGCCACGAACATTAAAACCTACTGTAATTCTTCGTTTGGCATCATCGCGTTGTATTTGATTTGGACTAATTTTAAATTCAACTTCGGCTAATTGCGAAACAGGAACTTGATTTCCGTTTGGTGCTGTAATAAACAAACTATTAATATCTTCAATACTTTGTCTATTTTCTTTTTCTAAACGTACCACTAAATCAAAACGCTTCTCGCCTTCGTAAACTAAGCCTGCGCTTTCGCCTGCAAAACCAGTTCTAATAACTTGGTTGATGTCTTCGATGTTTAAACCAAATTGAGCAATTTTATCTCTATCGAATTTGATGACAATTTGTTGTTGCCCTGTAACTTTTTCTACATATAAATCTTGTGCGCCTTCAACGGTAGAAGATAATTTGCCTATTTTAGTTGCATATTGTGTTAGCATATCTAAATCTTCGCCATATACTTTAATAACAACATCTTGCTTTGCACCTGTCATTAATTCGTTAAAACGCATTTGTATAGGTTGCTGAAAGCCAAAGGTTACACCAGGTATAACTTCTAATGCTTCTGACATTTTCTCGGCTAATTCATCGCGTGTTGATGCACTTGTCCATTCAGATTTATCTTTAAGAATAACCATTAAATCACAAGCTTCAACAGGCATTGGGTCAGTTGGAATTTCGCCTGATCCAATTTTTCCAATTACTTGTTTTACTTCAGGGAATTTTTCTTTCAAAATTTTACCTGCTCTTAATGATGCCTCAATGGTTTGAGAAATTGAACTACCTGATAACACTCTTGTTTCTACCGCAAAATCGCCTTCGTCTATAGAGGGAATAAATTCTCCTCCCATATTCATAAACAGAATTAAACTTGACACAAATAATAATATAGCAGAAACAACAGTGAGTACTTTTCTTTTAATGCACCCTCAATTAATGGCGTGTAAATGCGTTGAAAGAAATCCATAATTCTGTCGGAAATATTGCGTTTGTGTTGTGTTTTTTTACTTAAACATAAAGCAGAAATCATTGGAACGTAAGTCAATGATAAAATAAATGCGCCTAATATTGCAAACGAAACTGTTTGTGCCATAGGCTTAAACATTTTGCCTTCAATACCAACTAAAGCTAATATTGGTAAGTACACGATTAAAATAATGATTTCGCCAAAGGCGGCAGAGTTTCTGATTTTTGAAGCGGATTCGTACACTTCACTATCCATTTGATTTTGCGTTAGTTTTGTACTTCCAAACTTTTCAAATAATCGTCTGCCAGTAATATGATGCAAAGTTGCTTCAACAATAATAACTGCTCCATCTACAATTAACCCAAAATCAATTGCTCCTAAACTCATTAAGTTACCTGATACTCCAAATAAATTCATTAATGCAATTGCAAAAAGCATTGCTAATGGTATGACAGAGGCAACAACTAAACCTGCTCGCCAGTTACCTAACAAAAGCACTAATACAAAAATCACAATCAATGCCCCTTCTGCTAAGTTTTTTGTAACTGTGTTTATGGCGTTATTTACTAATTTTGTTCTATCCAAAAATGGCTCAATAACAACGCCTTCGGGTAGTGTTTTTTCAATTTGTGTAATACGCTCTTTGACATTGCTAATTACTTTTGATGAGTTTGCACCTTTTAACATCATCACAATTGCTCCAACTACTTCGCCTTCGTCATTACGTGTCATAGCTCCATAACGAGTTGCATGCCCTAAATTAATTTTAGCCACATTACGCATTAAAACAGGAATTCCATTAGGGTTTGCTTTCACAACAATTTTTTCAATGTCTTCAATGCTACCAATTAACCCTTCGCTTCTTATGAAATAAGCATTTGGTTTTTTATCAATATATGCGCCTCCTGTGTTTTGGTTATTTTTTTGCAATGCTGTAAACACTTCGCTAATGCTTATATTCATACTACGCAATTTGTCGGGATTTAAAGCTATTTCGTATTGCTTTAAAAAACCACCAAAGCTGCTAATATCTGCAACTCCTTCTGTTCCTAACAACTGACGGCGTACAATCCAATCTTGAATAGTTCGTAAATCAGTAGCTGAGTATTTATTTTCATATCCTTTTTTTGTATGAATAACGTATTGGTAAATTTCTCCTAAACCTGTTGTAACAGGTGCTAATTCAGGAGAGCCAACACCATCAGGAATGATTGTTTTGGCTTCGGTTAAACGTTCGTTTACTTGCTGCCTTGCCCAATATACATCAACATTATCTTTAAAAACAATGGTTACAACGGATAAGCCGAAGCGCGAAAATGAGCGTACTTCTTCTATGCCTGGAATAGTTGCCATTGTTTGCTCAACAGGAAATGTTACTAATCGTTCTATTTCTCCTGCTGCCAATGATGGCGATGATGTAATTACTTGCACCTGATTATTAGTGATGTCTGGTACAGCATCGATGGGTAATGAGTTAATGAATAACTCCCCCATATTATTAGTGCTATTGTAAATAGCCCAATAACGATTTTGTTTTTTATAGAAAAGTGAATTATCTTATCTAACATAATGTTATACAGTTAATGCTATATATTATAAAATTATATAGCGGTAAATAATAAATAAACTGAAATAAGCGGACAGAATTTGCCCACTTATAATTTTATAAAGAAAAAAGACTAAGCTAATTTAGGAGGTTGCCAAATAGGAATAATGGCAGAAGTAATTTTGGATTCTTTGTGAATTGTATATACAGTATTTATAACTGCAATAATTTCAAGGGTTGGTTGCAAATCATTACTTAAAAAATGTGAAGAGCAACAAGCACAGCTACAAAAAGGAGTACAAATTTCTCCCGAATGTTCTTCGTGATCATTTGCTTGTGAAATTTCAGAATGGTTTATTTCATTACAATCATCTTTATCACCACACGGTACAAGAACCAATGCGATAAAATAGATGCAAAATAATATGTGAAATGCTTTTTTCAACTAAGCAAATATAACTATTTTTTGGATTTAAAAACTATGCATTTTTTATGACTAAATGCAATTGATTAGAAAAGAAGGCGTTACACCCTCTTTTCTAATCAATTCTTCAAACTTGAAATAAATAAATTATTTTTTCTTTACCAACTCCATTCCGCATTTCGGACACTTTCCTGGCTTATCAGAAGTTACTTCCGGGTGCATAGAACAAGTATAAATAGTTGCTTTAGGGTCTTGCTTTTTACAATGATCCATTTTGCCATTCATATCCATACATTCTCCTTCTTTCATTGTCATTTTTTTTCCGTCTTTCATAACGCATTCGCCATTTACCATACATACAGTGCCATTTTTCATAGTCATATTCTTTTCCATTGGCATTGTTACACCATCTTTATGGTGCATCATTTTACCATCTTTCATCATACAACACTCTTTAGTTTTTGCTGTTTCTTTTTTTGCTTGAGCTGATAAATTAGTTGAAGCAAAGCATAATACCATCATAAACAATGAGGTAAATAGAGTAATAATTGTTTTTTTAGTTTTCATAATAATTACATTTTTTACAATTTATTCAGTAAGCTGTTTCCCATTCGTCAGTTTCGCTGTTACCCGTTATATTCAAAAAAAAGGAGGGTGATTTGAACCCTCCCTTATGCTTTATTATGAACAAGCCTCAGCACATTTTTTACAAGCTTCAGCACAAGCTTTGCAACTTTCGTGATGAGAAGCATGTTTAGCACATTCTTCAGAACAAGCTTTGCAAACTTTAGCACATAAAGCACATAACTCTTTTGAATATTGCGAATCTCTTGCACATAATCTTGCACATAATGCACAAATATCGGCACAATCACGACATAATGCAGCGCATTCTTTGCGGCCATCATTAATACAACTTGTTAAACATGTTTCACAAGTTACCACGCAAGCTAAGCAAGCGTCAATACAATTTTGTTTGTTCATTTTCTTAAATTTTATCTGTGAAAGAATTTTCACGTCATAAAGAACATGGTTTGCTTATCTTAAAGTGTTATACAACTTTAGTGAAAAGTTGTATAATTAACACCTCTTAATAATTCAAACTAAGTCCTACTCCAAATCCCATGTCGCTGTCATAGTGTGTTCTAATGCCCATGTTTTTATTTAATATGTATTTTAAATCAATCATATACTCTTTGTCAGTATTTAGCATAAAACCGAAACGCATACGTTTTGTTATGGGTATATCCATTCTTTCTAATTGTATCCTAAATTTACCATCTAAAAAAACTTCTCCCTGAACTATTATAAGCATTGGCAAAGTATAATTAACACCTAGGCTTACCTGAGCTCTATTATCTTTGGTGTTAGTTTGTGTAAAGATATTTTCTTCTTGTTCATCAATACCTAACTTTCTGTAACGCCAATCAAAACCAACAAAAGGCATTAACCACTGCATTTTGCCAATATATCGTCCAATATGTGTTTCGGTTTCGTAACCATGCATATCGTGATAACCTAAACGCCATTCTGTACCAATGCTCCAACGAGTATTTTGTATCATCAATTGCCCATCATTTCCATTAGAGGCAATATCATTTTCTGCCATTACATGAAACTTTCTATCATCGCTTTTTAATTTACGATAAGCATATTTTGGGTTTTTGATTAATGGATTTTTTGCTTGATTTTCGTATGTAAATACTCTTCCCATTCCACTCATCATGTGGTATAAAATATGGCAATGAAAAAACCAGTCGCCTTCAACATTAGCATTAAATTCTAATGTATCTGTTTCCATTGGCATAATGTCGATGATGTTTTTTAATGGCGCATTATCTCCTTGCCCATTAAGTGCTCTAAAATCATGACCGTGTAAGTGCATTGGGTGGCGCATCATAGAGCCGTTGTAAATTACAATTCTTACATTTTCTCCTTTTTTAATTAAAATTTTATCAGTTTCTGAAATCACTTTATTATCTAAACTCCATACATAACGATTCATATTGCCTGTAAGTTCAAACCGTAATTCTTTAACTGGAGCATCTTTTGGAAGACTTGTATTAGTTGGAGACTTTAGCATCGCATAATTTAATGTAACAATATCCGAAAGCTTATTACTATTATATTGTTCAGCACCCATTTTCATGTCGCTCATTTTCGGCTTGTCTTCTCCTGTAATTTCGGGGTACATAACCACATTCATATCCATTTGATTAAGACTCATTTGCATATTCATATCGTCTAAATCTCCGTTCATTTTCATCATTCCGTTCATCATCTTCATTCCCTCAAAATATTTTAGCTTAGGCAATGGAGATGTAAGTTGTTTAATTCCATTACCTATATACAAGGATGCTGAATTTATTCGGTCTTCGGAGGTTGCTAAAAATTCGTAAGAAGTACTATCATTTGGTATGGTAACAATCACATCGTACGTTTCGGAAACAGCAATAATTAATCTATCAACTTCAACAGGTTCTACATCATTTCCATCATTTGCCACAACTGTTATTTTTCCTCCTGCATAGGTTAACCAAAAATAAGTAGATGCTCCACCGTTTGAAATTCGTAAACGCACTTTATCGCCTACCTTAAATTGAGAAAGTTGATGTTCGTTTTTTCCATTCATTAAAAAATTTATCATAGTAAACATCGCTTACATCCATTGCCAACATTCGCTTCCATTCATTTTTGAGTTTGGTTTTAAAATGTTTTTGTTTTATTGCTTCGACATAACTTTGAGTAGTTCTTTTTTAATAGCAAACCAATCAGTTGCGTTGTGTAACATACGGTGAACATTTTCGGGATTGTAATTAGTCCACTCACTTAAAACTATTGGTATGTTTGGTAAATCATCTATTCCTTTTCTGAATGTTTTATCGTCTTTACGCTTATTCATGATAAAAGAACCATACATTCCTATTTGCTCTTGTAAACCAGAGTGGCTGTGATACCAATGCGTACCGTGCTGTATGATCGGGAATTTGTATAAATGTGTGGTATGAGGTTTTATAGGCATTTGGGTAAGGTATGGTACTCCATCTTCCTTATTTGGTAAAAATAAACCGTGCCAGTGCAACGATGTTGTTTCATTTAACTCATTATGCACGTATATTTCGGCTGTATCTCCCTCTGTAAATGTTAATGTAGGCATTGGTATTTGACCGTTTACGGCAATAGCCCTTTTTGTCTTTACCAGTAAAATTTACAATTGTATCTTTTACATATAAATCGTACCGAACAGTTTTTTGAGTAAATATATTTTGTATTATCAATAGCATTAATGCTATTGATAATACTTTTGGGAAGGTTGTTATTTTGAAATGCATTTAGGACTTAAATTACTATTGAATTGTTGTTATAATTCAATTTACTTATTATTAAAAATTATTTAATTGTTTCTACTGTTTTACCGCAACTCATCATTTGTGAGCCATAGTAAGGGTTTTTAATTGTACTTTCTTTACTTAGCCAATTTGCACCTTTCCCGTCATTATACATTGGGCAGTTTTGATAATAAATAGTTTCGGATTGTTTTGACACTTTTATTAATTCATACATGTTTTTTGAAAGTGTTGTAAAATGCTCTCTTTGATGTGCTGCATCTTTTGATTCAGCTATATGACCAGCATCTGTTTTAAGATCGCTTAAATATTTCATAAAAACGGTGTGTTCTTCTGATTTTAGATTTTCCATTTTTACAGCATTAATAGCTGCCAATAAATCTTTTGCTTTTGCAGAAGCTGTATTTCCATCAGTTTTCACTAAAGCATCTTTTACTAAAAAATAAGCATCAAAAACTAAATTTAAAGGAGATGTTTGTTGATTAGTTGCTGATGTTACTGGAATAGAACTGTTTTCGGTTTCAGGCTCTTGCTTAGTAACTGCCTTTTTAACCCTATCATATTTGCAACAACCGTGTAAATTATCATATACTTTATCGGGAGCTAAAAATTTATCACTATCATAACCTGATAAAGCAATACGTTTTAATATAGCATCTTGACTTGTTTGTTTGGAATCGTAAGTTAGAGTTGCCATTTTTGTGTCTTTATCCCAAACCACATTTGATACTTTCTTTTTGTTTCCTGCCTTTTCGATAGTTGTTTTACACATGCCACAGTTGCCGTAAATTTTTACGGTTTCTGTTTTTGAATTTTTAATTTGTGCTATGCTACTTGTGTAGAATAGAACTGCAATAATTACTGATACTATTTTTGTTATTGATTTCATGATTTTTTATTTTTTAGTTAATTATTTTTGGGTTGTTATATCATTTTTATAAGCATTATCAAGCTCATTCCTATCATTAATGCGTCTTCAATAATTGTAATTGTACTCATAGGCAAATTAAACACATCACCTAAACAAGCGCATTTAATTTTTTGCTTATTTAATACACTTTGTAAAACTCCTATAATACTTATACTCATTACAATTACTGTTACTAAATTTGTTACGAAAGGATTAAAGCCTACTAAATAAGCTATACCTAAGCCTAATTCAATAAATGCGTAGAGATAACCATAACTCTTTATTTGTTTTGCTACTATATCATACATTGCATAGCTTTCGGCAAAACCCTTTAAGTTTAATAATTTAAAGAACGAGAACACTAAAAAGAATCCTGCCATAAAATGATTCATCCATTGCATCCAATTAAAAGAACCGCTTACAAATTGCACCAAAAGTGTTATGCCTGTTATGTAACCAAACACTAACAAAATGGGACGATACGTTTCTAACCAACTTTTTTCTTCTTCAATAAACCCAGTAGAGGTTACTTTTGGCATTTCTACACTTTTTTCAGTTAATTGATATCTTGGGTTTTCTTTTAGAGCATTTTTTAATTCAGAAGTTGCAATGTGATGTTCCATTGTAATATCTGCCTCTCCTTTTTCTAAATCAATGCTCACATTGTTTACTCCTTTTACTTGTGATAGCAAGAACTGAACTTTTGATTGACAGCTTGAGCAAGTCATTCCTGATACTTTATAAGTGTGTTTCATGTTATTAGGTTTTTAATTATGAAACAAAGGTCAATCATTTTAAACCGTTTGTGTTATACTATTATCTGTTTAATCTATATAATTATTTGTTTTTACTTTATCTATTGCCAACCTCTTTTCTCCTTTTAGTTGTTTGTAAAATGTAGGCGTTAAACCTGTTACTTTTTTAAATTGCGAAGATAAATGAGCACTACTGCTATAGCCCAATTCATCAGCAATTTCATTTAGGTTTAATTCGTCATAGACAAGTAGCTCTTTAACTTTTTCGATTTTTTGAAGTATTATGAATTGTTCGATTGTTAGGCCTTCTCTTTCAGAAAACATAGAACTAAGATGTCCATAATCTTTATTTAATGTGCTTGAAATAAGTTCAGAATAATTAACTTTTAAATTTTTGAACCGTAATGAATCTGCTCAATTACTAGCAATTTTATCTTTTCAATTAATTTATTGATTTTATTGTCAATTACTTCAAATCCATGTGGAAGTAGAGCTTCATTAATTTTCAAAATTTCATCATCTAAAAGTTCTTTTTTTTCAAAATGAACCTCACCAAGCGTTACATTTACTTTTTGATAACCTAATTGTTTTAATTCAGTTTTAACAAAAGCTATGCAACGGTTACAAACCATATTTTTTATGTAAATAGTCATTATTTATTTAAATGTTTAATTATAGAAAAATATAATATTGTATGTTTAATATACACAATGGGTAATTACGGATATATGATTTATTCATAATTGGCAGGGATGTAGAACAATCTATACGCAAATTTGATTTAACGATAAATTGTAATGCTGGGCGAAGCTCTATGTAATTACCCTTATCATATGATTTATTGTTTTGTAATACAACATCTTTACGATTGTTTGTTATAGACATGGCATCGTAGCTTTTACCTAAAAATTCGACGTATAAATTAATGTTGGTTTGATTAAAGTTTTTGTATTTAAACGGATAAACCAAATAGCCAAAAGATAAACTGTAATTGTAGGCGTTACCATAGTTTATAGCCATTTGATTTTGAGTATAAGCAAAAGGCTTTATAATGCCTCCAGTAAAAGATATTGCTAGTTTGTTTATTAGTGCCGTTGAAATGATACCTCCACCAATGGCTTTGTTGTCACCCATCAATGTAGTTTCTGCTTCGTCGTGTGGTTGAAAAGCGTAAACCCCGTTGCCGTATAACGCCATACGAAAATGTTTGTGATCTCCATCTTTATTCAAAAAACGGTAACGAAAACCTAAATTGATTGCTTCAAATGCATAATTGTATTTTTGTAATGTTTGATTATTTTGAACAAATTCAACATTATTACTATCTGATTGGATGAAATTTGCAGGTAGGCTTTTATAATGATGATTTGATGTTGTAAACATCGCACTTAGCATAAACTTTGAATTTACACCATACATAAACATTGCACCATGCCATGAACGAGTAATATCTTTAGTTGTATATGCTTCGTTCATAAGTCTTATTCCGAGTGTGTTTTTCGGATTAATACTTGCAGGTTCTGAATTAGGATATAACTCTTGAGACTTTGTATTTTGGGCAATACATAAGGCGAAAAAAATAACCACTATAAGTTTCATTAGATTGTTATATGGTAAATACGTTGTTTTGTATTTGAATTACAACAAGCTTCGGTAGTACCAGTTTTTATGCATTTAAAAGTTGTTAGTGTTGTATACTTTTTAAATTCTTTAGTTGACGTTAAGCCTTTATCTACAAACCTAACAGCAACAATATCATTTAATTTTTGATTTTTTACATTTACAAAATGATAGGTGCTATTTTGAAACTGATAGTGAAAATCGTTTGTAACAGAAACGTTTTCAAATTTAAAGTCGGCTATTAGTTCGCCAACGGAAAAGCCAGCTCCTTCAATTTTGTTTTTTATTTCATCAATATTAACCGTTTGATTTGGTTTAAATGAAATTGTAAAAATCGCTTTTTCTAAATCAACTTCAATTTTATCTACAAAGGTAAGTGAGCTTAATGCCTTGTTTACAGAGTTTGAACACATACTGCAAGTAATGCCAGTTACTTTAACTTTTGCATTAATAAAATTAGCAAAGGCACTAGTGTTTATTGCCAATGCCAAAAGCATGTATATTATTTTATTTTTTTTCATCTTGATTAATTTATTTATTTATTTATAACTATTTTTTTGTTTGTTGTAGAGTTACCCATTTTTAGATTAACATTATATACTCCATTTTCTAAAAATGTATTTACTTCTTGTTTATTTGTTCCAATTATTTGATAAGAATGTACTGTTTTATAAATCTCTCTTCCTAAAACATCAGTAATTTCAATAGTTATATCTTCGTTTTTAGTTAACTGATATTCAATTGAAAAATTACCATTTGTTGGATTTGGATAAATAAGTACATCATTAATTGCTGTTTCCATTTCAGTTACACTTGTAATAAGTGCGCCAAGATTTATATTATCAACGTATAAATTATTTCCACCATCGGTAACATTTACAATTTTAAGCTGAACATTAGGATAAGTTGTATATGTAGCTAGGCTAATATTTGCAATTTTCCATACTGTACTAGCATTTGGCACATAAGGCGTTGTTTGCGTTGTACCTGTTATCATGGCTGTACCTGTACGATAAAAAACTTGTGACCAGTTCACTCCACAATCTTTTGAGGCTAAAACAATTAATTCGTCGGAGTAACTTGGGTCTGATTTAGCATAAGCCCATTTAAAGTTTAAATATGGTGTACCAGTAAATGAAGTAAAATCAAAACGTGGTAATACTAAAGCATCTGACTGTCCGTAATTAATATTGATTAAGTTATTAATTTTTGCACTTGCCAAACCTTGATAAGCGGTAGCAATAGTATCACGTTCCCAAGTAATACCTCCGTCTGGATTATCAATTGTAATGCCGTTAGTTGGAAACGTAACTGATTCAAAATTTTCGAAATAAGGCAACGCTTGTCCGATAGGTGGCGTTGTAACATTTACATAACCGTTTATAATTAAGCTATCTGTACCATTGCTATTAGTTGCAACTAATTTTACTTGAAAATTACCAATTGCAGAATAGCTAACGGTTGGATTTGCAACTGATGATATTGCAGGAGTTCCACCTTGAAAATACCATTGATAGGAAATTGGCATATTTTGAGATTTATTGTAAAATATAATTGAGTTTCCTACACATATATTTGGATTAAGTGTTACAAAATCGGCAATTACTTTACAATTACTATTTACAAAACCACTATCACAGCCTGTTGAGTCTAAGTTCCATTGTTGCCAAATATCGTTTCTTAAACTCACTAATGTAGCTTGCATTCGTTGTTTTTGACCGTTACTAAACATGCTTTTACAATTATCATTTGAGTAATCCATGTAATTTTGAATTTGGTCGTTTACGTTTGGAATATCATTTGAACAACTATTTATAGTTGGACAACCGTAATTTGGATTTGCTGCGGGTGGCGTATCGCATACTAAATCACCATCAGCACATGTATCAACGCCACACCCACCGTTAAAAGTATGATATAATCCAAACCAATGTCCAATTTCATGTGTGGTAGTTCTGCCAAGTGATGCTGCTGCCGTTCCAATTTTTCCAAAATAATCATGTCTTACAACAATTCCATCTTCATCAGGCGGACCACCTGGAAAAGAAGAGTAGCCTAAAATGCCACTACCGTTATTGATGTTTTTTACTACGTACATATTTAGGTAACGAGTATTGTCCCAATAGCTCAATAATTTTAATTGACTACGTTGATAGGTTTGATGATTAGATAAGGGGCTATTTACTCTAACAATACCATTAGTGCATTTCCCTTGTGGGTCTTTTTTAGCTAAACAAAATTCAATATCTGTATCTACACCTGCACCAAAGCCATTAGTTCCAATTTTTCTTCTAAAGTCTTCGTTTAAAACATCTATTTGACTTTGTATTTGAGCATCAGATATATTATTAGTACCTCCATCGTGTATAACATGAACTACAACTGGTATTACTTTTAAATTTGGATTATGTGATAGCAGTTTTTTTTCTGCTTTATGTAATCCTTTTTGAATTGCAAGTTCTGCTTTTTCGATGGCCGCTTTGTTTGTTCGTTGGTATTTATCGAAATAACAAGGTTCATTATTTTGTGCTTTTGTAATGAAATTAGCAAAAAGTGCAGTAATTATTAAAATTTTTATTTTCATCTGTTATTGTATTTAATATAATTATAGAGCGTAGCGTTTTGAAAATACAAGCTATGAGGAAAGTATAATCAACATAAGCTACGTTCTAAATATTATGGTTTTCTATCGTATTGGCAACATTCAGGTAGCTCACTATATGTTTTATCATCGCCTTTATAGTTTTCATTATCATAACCAACTAAGGCAATATTTTTTTGAATTTGATCTAGGGTTATTTTTGTTGTATCGTATGTCACAGAAATCATTTTTGTTTCTGTGCTCCAATCTGCTTTTGTTACACCTTCAACTTTTAAAGACCCTTCTATTGTTTCTTTACACATTTCGCAATTACCCCAAACTTTAAATGTTGAATTTGCTAAGCCATTTGCAACTACCGTTGATGTTTCTACTGTTTCAGATTCTGCTTTGTTACCACAAGATGTTATTGCTAATGCAATAAAAGCGATTAGGATGTATTGAGATGTTTTCATAGTTTAGTTAATTATTAGTTTTTTATTAATTGATTGGTTATTACTATTTACTTGTATGGTATATATACCTTTGCTCCATTGAGAAGTATTTATCGTATTGCTTTTATTTAATTCTCTTGTTTTATATATATAGGTTACCACTAAAATCAAAAATCATTAAAGTCGAAGCTTTATCATGATTAGAATTAAAACCAATATTTACAATGTCGCTTGAAGGGTTTGGGAAAACAGAAATGGTATTAGAATTTAAACTGTATTCATTTATTCCTACAACATTGCCTATAAATTGCAAATTATCTACGTATATATAACTGCCATTTTTTGGAACACTACTGCTCGAAGAAATAACAATAATGGCACTGTCAGGATTTTCGCCACTCTTGTAATTTAAAAATGTACCGTTATTAAACCAACTATGAGCCATTGCATTAAAATAACTTACTCCAAATGCCACTGTATCTCTTCGTAAAAGAGAAGAATTCCATTTTGTTAGCAGAACTTTAATGTTTGATGAATCAGCTGGGTCGGAAGGCATATATTGTACATAAGAACTTAAATACTGTGGTCGGTTAGAAAAAGGAAATCCTGATTTTGGTTTGTAGGTTATAGTATCTATTATACCACAAACTGCAATGCCAGGAACGATACCTTTACCTGCAATTGCTTTAGAACTCAAAAATAAATAAGAAGTACCTGAATAACCTGGTGTACCTTTAATACAAGTATAAATACCGCTATTATTAGTCATCTGATTTAAGTTATCCCAATTATCAGGTGTTTGATAACTGCTAGTATTTGTCCATGCCTCAAAACCATTATTTGGTATTTGGCAAAAAACAGATTCTGTAAGTGTTATTAATATCAGTACTAAGCATTTCATTTATTCTACAATTATTTTTTTATGAATACTGTTTTTATTTTGAATTAGTTCCACCATATATATTCCCTTAGTCCAATCAGATGTGTTTATAGTAATATGTGAATTAATAAGTATTGATGAATAGATACTTTTACCCATTATATCATAAACATTAAAGAAGATAGGTTCTGAATTTGTGTTATTATTCAATTTTATATTTAATAAGTCTGTTGTTGGGTTTGGATAGATCATAACAGAAGTATTATTAAAAGAAATTGCTGAAACTCCTGTAACTGTATTTTTTACAATAAACTGGCCCATCATTCCATCATCTTCGTGCATTAAAATATGACAGTGATACATAAAAGGAGTTATTGAATCTGCAAAATCGTCAAATTTGGTTATAAACATAACTGAATCAAATGGCGGAACCAGAACAACATCCTTTCTTCCTAACTCTTCGGCAGGCGGTGTATTTCCGCTTCTATCAATTAAGAAAAATTGAACATCGTGAATATGAAAAGGATGTGCCACCATTGTTTCATTAACCAATTTCCAAATTTCGATATTGCCTAAAGGAATTTCATAATCAATACGCATCATGTCGAATGAATTGCCATTAAAATAAAATGGACCGTCCATTACCATTAAACTATCAGCGGTAAACCTTATAGTACGTGTAATATTTGCCTGACCAGCAGTGAATGGTGTATTAGTTGTTAATATTGTAGGAATTGTTGTAACAGGGTTTAGCGTTTGGGGAACTACAGTAATTTGCATGATATTAAAATCAATTCCATTTAATGGACTGTCCATTGGAGGACTTCCAACAGGCATTGGCATAGTTGGGCCACCTTGGACGCCCATGGCTAATTCGGAAGCATAACTCATTAAATGAAGTGTTTGTCCATTCATGCCATTTAAATCAATTAAAATTTCAACGCGCTCGCCAGGGGATAATCTAATTCTAGTTGTTGTTACTGGGCTATTTAATAATCCACCATCACTGCCAATAATTTTAAACTGTTTATTTGCAGTGAACCCAAAATTAAATGTTCGTTCTCCTGATGCATTTAATAACCTCATTCGAACAATTTGTGCAGGGAAATTAGCATTTACCGTATAGCCATGACTTGCCCTTGCTCCATTTACCAAAATTGTACTGTCTTGCATACCTAAAGGCATAGCTTGATTAACGGAATCGTATTGCTGACATTGCACTATTAAAGGGAAATCATCAACGCCATATTTTCTAGGCAAGTTTAATGCAGCTTCAATTGGGTCTCGCACAATAATTAATCCTGCCGCGCCTTTGATAGCTTGTTTAGCAGTTTTACCCATAAAATGTGGGTGATACCAATAGGTTGCTGCATTATCCATTACTGTAAATGACGGAGTCAAATTGCGCCTGGTAAAATTATTGTATGCGGGCCGCCGTCCATCATAGATGGAAGATGTAATCCGTGCCAATGAACAGTTGTTGTGTCGCCTATTTGATTACTCACAGACATATTTACATTACTGCCTTTATTTAAAATTAAGGTAAGTCCCAAATGTTATACTGATTAAAGGCATAAGTGTGGCTGAGATTTTTCCTGTGGAAAAAAAACTGCACACTATCTTTATGCATTGTTAAGTTATAATTAGTTCCAGTAATCGTATCTGGAATAGCCAATTGAGTTTGACCTTTTTTGAAAAGCCAAACTCAATAAGGAAGATATACAATAGATGTTTCATTTATTTAAAATAAACAGTTAAAAAATTATTCAATAATTATTTTGCGAACTTCAGTACCTTTTTCAGTTACAACTCTTACAACATAAGTTCCTTTAGTTATTCCACTAACATTTATAGATTGTTTAGATTCACCTTGAAGTGTTCCTAAATCTTTTACAGCAATTACTTTACCTAGCATGTCGATTAATTCTAAACTTACTTTTTGTTCAGACTTTAAATTAAGGTTTACGTTAATTAACTCGGCAGATGGATTAGGAAATACGCTAACATCTGACAAAAGTGATTCTTGATTTTCAATTCCAGTTACTACACCTGAAAACGCTAAATTATCAACCCATAAATAATCATTATTTGTTGGTACGCTACCACTTGCTTTCATCACAATAATACAGCTATCAGGATTGTTTCCATCTGCATGAAGTTAATGGAATAGTGAAATTTGCCCAAGCCATTGCCATGCCTGAAAGTGTAACGTTTCCGGAAGCAACAGGCATTCTCATTCCTAATCCTGAATCCCAACGAGTTAAAGTAACTTGTATAGAACCTTGACTTGAACCATAAATCATGTGTTGCCATTTGCCTGTAAAATTAGCAGGACGCATATTATATGCGAAGCCTGATTTTGGCATCATTGTCATTGAATCTAAAACGCCACTTACAGCAATACCTCCAACAACACTAGTTGCAACAGTTTTGGAAGTTATTTTCATATAAGAAGCGCCTGGGCTTCCTGGAGTAGCTTTAGTAACAGTGTAAACACCTGCTAATGTAGTTGTATTATTTAATGTGCCCCACCCATTAGGTACTGAATAAGTGCCAACAGCTGTCCAGTTTTCGAAACCTGGATTTGGAATTTGAGCAAAAGCAGTTACAGAAATAGTTGTAGCCGCAATAAAAGTGAAAATTGATTTTTTCATGTTTGATTTTTAAATGTAAAATTGATTGATATAAAGAGAATTATGTTTGCGAAATACAAGCACAAAAATTCCACAACTTTTTACAGATGTAGATTAAATACGATAAAATAAAATCAGATTAATAATACCTGATGTTTCAGGTATAAAGGATTGTCGTATAAGACGGGAGGAGAATAATACTTTGATATAATATCAACACTATTATCATTTGATAAATTGAAAAGTAATTGACTAGATAAAAGCGCAACTAAGTGAACCGTGGGATTAGATGCTTCTGTTACTTTACTTGCTTTATGATTTTCTTCAACTTTAATTAGCTTGGTTTTGTCTTTACAACATCCTTTGCTTTTCTTTTTGGTACCGCAACATCCTTTTTCGTTATTAGAAAAAAAGGAAACTGTTTTTAATTTGCCACCGCAATAGTGTAAATTCACAGTAATACCAGACGTAACAGTCAGGTAAAGCATAGAAAAAAATATGACTAGAAATTTTTGCATATTACTATTAAAACCAAATATAGTGAATATTGTTTTTAAAACATTGAAAATTAATGCAAAATTATGTTAGGAATACAATTTAAGTTATTTTTAGACGTATTGAAATGATTTAGATTGAGTCATTATAATGTTAAATACGTTTATCTAAAGTATTGTTGTTAAAAGCAATGAGGTTAAATTGTTCGCGTAAGCGAGATCGGAGCCGATTGCCATAGGCAGCTTCAATTTCGGAGGCTGATAAATTGGTGGTTAAGTGAGTTATGAGTTTGCGAGAAACGAATAAATCGTAACGAGAGAGAAGGATTTCAGCCATGACGTTGCACTCGTTACCGTAAAGTTTTAGGTTGTTTTCTGTGCCTAAATCATCAAAACAATACACAATTGGTTCGTGATTTTTGAAGCTTGAATGACTGTATTTATTGATGGTTGTGTAACCTTCTTTAATAAATTCAAAGCTAATATCACGGCAGGATTTTACAATAAACTGATTTTGATGAGGCATGAAATGCCGAAGTAAAAGCATAAGCGATGTTTTGCCACAACCAATTGGACCAGAAAGCATGATGCCTTTATTGAAATTTATGCCTAAAGCTAAAGCCGTTTCAGAATCTTTAAAAAAGTAGGAAAGCATCTTGCGAAGCAACAGAACATCATTATCACAAATTGTGAAATGATTGCCAAATTGCTTTTTCCCTTGGGCTTGAAGCCATGCAATGGCTTTGTTGTAATCATAGGAAAGCTTCTCGGCTTCATTTGGATTGATAGGATTAAAGTGGTTCGTTGTAGTTTTTCCCTGTTGAGGTGTGGAGGTTACCTGGTCGTGTTTTGGTTTTGTCATTGTTGAAATTTTGAGAGTTTAAAATCCAATTATTGGCTGCTGCAAACCAATTGGCCATAGGCGTTTTACCAATCATCCAACCGTTACTTTCATAATGATTGTAAAATTTACTGGCTTCGTTTTCAGGCCATTGGTTTTGTGCGAAATAGATTTTGGTTTCGCTAAGAAGCGGCCGTTTGAATCCCTCAAACGATCGTTTCCGTTCTGTTGATTTTTTGGAGGGGCTGACTTCTTCATTTTTGAAGATGGCAATTTCGGTTTGGGAGTTTTGTTGGTCTGCTTGGAAACCAGTTTCACTTTTTTTCTTTGCGCGCAACATTTCTTTTTTTTCTTTTTCGAAGTCAATTTTATCAGTTGAACTTTTTGAATTACTAAATTTTTCATTCTTATTTTTTTTTGTGATTGCGTTTACTATTGTTTTCTGTTTACTATTGTTTGAATTGTTTATATATGGTATCAGAACTTGTACAGCACCTGACCTATTTTAGTATGGTTGCTGTTCGGTACCAGTTCAGAACCAGTTTCGATTTTGGTACGATTAATTTTATTAGCTAGTTCAGTTCCTGTTTGAAAATCGCATAAATAAACCAAGCTTCCTTTAAATGGATTGTAAGAAGGCTCGTATCTTAAATACCCAAATAGGTGCAACTCCCTTATACATTTATGATAAGTTACTTTTGAACTGATTTTGGAAACATTCATTGCCTCTTGCCTTGAAATACTAATTGGATTGTGAAATCGGCAAGCGTTCCAAAACTGAAATAATGAAACATATAAACTCACATGCGTAGGATTGAGCCGCTCATCTGCACTAACTTTATTAAAAAATCCTGATAGATGTCTTATATAGTTCATGAGTTCATACCGCTTTCAAGTAATTTATGAATGTCGAGTTGGCTGTAATAAATGATACTTCCAATTTTGGTAAAGCGAAGCGTACCATTAATACGAAGATTTTGTAATGTGCCGGGCGAGATCTTTAAAAGCTTTCGTACTTCGGGAGATTTTAACCACTCCTTTTGTTCTGTTGATTTTCCCATTAATTCCTTAATGTCGTTTAGTAATAAGAACCTGAACTCTTGCAGGTCTTCTTTTGTAATAATTTCTAATGCCATTTGATTTGTTTTTATACAGCAAATAGAATTAAACTATATAAAAAAATAGGGTGGCTTGGGTTGCGCCACCCTCTTTAACTTATTGAAATACAAGCAATTATTTGAAAAAAGTTTTTAAGGATAAAATTTGAATTATAGTTGTTTGGCAGAAATTACCTACCTTTAAGCATTAAAATATTAAATAGCGAATAGTTATTTTTTTAGGGTAATAGAAAACCGCCAGAATTCTGAACTAACCCCAAGAAGAAATAAACTAATCGCCCACGGTATGCGTGGGCTTTAGTTTAACTTGGGGGTTTGGGTGCCTGGCGGTACCTCTATTACAGGCTTTATTAATGTCCCACGCTACTTTTTTGTAGCTTGTTTACTACAAAAATGCGTCAAGAAAATAATCATATAGAAATTGAAGATGAACTTAAACGGTTTATGCAATTACACAACTTTGAAAACATTGAAGATGTTTTAAAAATTGAGCCAGGTAAATTGCTTAAAATGGATGGCTTTGGCTTTCGATTATTAAACCATTTATTTAACCCAAATAATGCCAAAGGCATTAATGGGCTTTAATAAGATTAAGCATTTCAATGATTTTTTGTTTCATCATTTCAATTGTTGAACTATCAAAATTGTAAAATTTATTTTTAATACTTCCTTGCGAAATATCAGAAACATTAGTGGTTTGGTAACTGTCGGCTAAGTGTTTGAAAATATCTTGTTGAACCTTATGTGAAATGATACCGACGTCTGATTGAAGTTTAAAAAAACAGGCTAACGAATCAAAAGCAATGTTTACTTTGCTCCTGCGTTGATTTACAATTTTTAAACTGTGATACAAATAATCAATTTTATCAGAAATACTTTCGATTGCTTCCACTTCAATTTTTATTAAAGCTGTTTTATAAAATTGAATTTCAAATGAATTGTAATTAATACGGTAAAGCAATTCATTTACCTGTACTTCATTTATTGTATTATCATTTTCTTTAATCTCATCGTAAAACGCCTGCAAATAGACGTTTAAATAGATTAAATCTTTATATGTCATTCTTTCTTCAATTTTTAAAGCGCTCAGCTTTAAAAACGGAATGTAAATAATTTGCAAAAGTTTTTGATTAATAACAGAATTTAGTAAAACAGATTTTACCAAATTTAATTTTCATCAATATTATAAATCTTTAAAAGTGAGGAACGATAAGGGATTTGAATATTTTTGTCGATATAGTTTAAATAGTTTTTCTCAACAAATCGGATTAATTCTTCGAGAGAAATAAAGGTAAGATTTAAAATATCTGTATTTGAAAAGTTTACCGAAGGTAAATATATATTGTTTTGCTCCTTAGAATTTAAAAGCTTCATTAACCTAAAGCATAGGTTTATCAACGCTTGCTGTAACTTATGGATAAAGTGTTCTGTTTTATCATTTGAATTAAAATTAAATACTTCCTCTTTTATACTTTCCTTTAATCTTAAAACTTCATTATGCAAAATAGTATTATAGTAATAGTATTTTATTTCCTTCATATCAATTTCCTCCCAATTTAAAGCCATTTTAATATGCAGGATTGTTTCATTTGGCTTTTGCAAATAATGAATATCCAAAATCTCTTTTTTATTAATTTCCAATGCTTTGAGAACATCATTTGATAATACGTTGAGCTGCATATTTTGAAACAAATCTAATTGATTGTCTGAAAGCTTTTTAGCCAAAGGATGCAAAGAGTTTATCACTTTTTTGTTTTGTAAAACAAATTTGGATTTAGTTTTACTAAATGATGCGACAACATAATTATAGCAAAAATCATGTTTAAGTTTTAATGCATTAATATACTGCTCAGTATTATTTTGTTGGATTGCAAAAGGAGACAGATTACCTTGAATAATCTGGTCGAATAATTGGAATTCGTAGTTCATAAAACAGTATGTTTAAAGTACGAACTACCCCTTAATATACAACCAACATCAACTGTGCATTAAAATACACAGACCTTAAAAGGAAAGCTTTATACTAAGTGTATAACAGTAATATTAAATTAATATTGTATTATTTTGGTATATAATGCAGCAAGTAACTAAAAGTTACTTGCAATTTTAATAGGGATTTGAGGCTGAATTATTATTTGAGGAATTAAAGTGTTTTCATTTGAAATAACTAATTGGGATTGAATTTGAGAAAGTTTAAAGTATGCCCTTACTTGTTGCATATCTACACTTACTTTAGAATCAATAATCTTAGCATAATGCATCGTCATTTTTAATGTTTTGTGTCCCATCATTTTACTTACCGTTTCAATTGGCACACCCTTCGCAAGTGTTACAGTAGTAGCAAATGTATGACGAGCTGAGTGGTATGTTACTTTTTTTTCAATACCGCAAACGTCCATTATTTCCTTTAAATACTCATTCATCTTTTGATTACTAAGAGTAAATAAAAGCCTGCCTGTATTTAAAGTTTCAGGGTCGTTTGCGTATTTATCAATTACATATTGAGCCTGTGGTAAAATAGGAATGTTACACTTAATTTTAGTTTTTTGACGCATTATTGATAGCCAATTACCGCCATCAATTCCCTTTATAACATTACTATCTTCAACTTTCTTTGCATCTATATAAGCCAAGCCAGTAAAACAACTAAAAATAAAAGCATCTCTTACTCGAGTGAGCCTTGTAGTAAAAAACTTTTTATCAATTATAGTTTGCAATTCATCATCAGTTAAAAAAACTGTATCAACTTCAACTAACTTAGACTTATAGTTTGCAAATGGGTCTCTGCTTATCCAATGATTATTCAGACAAATTTTAATAATCTTACCAAAGTTTTTTAAATATTTTACGGCTGAATTATTTGCACAATTTCGTTCACTTCTGAGAAAAAATTCAAATTCGGTTATAAATCCAAAATCAATGTTTCTGATATCAATGTCAGATTTATTGTACTTCCATTTTAAAAACTGTTGAGTATGCTTTAGGGTAGTTTCATAGCGTTGTAAAGTAGCTGCTGCAAATTCTTTTCCGACTAATGCCTTAAATCTTTTATTATGATCACTAAATATTTCTACAAGGGATAAAGGGCGTTCTTCAATGCCAAAATCTTGTTTTTAATATTATCATAATTTACTGGTATTCCTTCGCGAATAAATTGGGTACGGTAATCATATACCTGGGTTTTGAGAACGTCTAAATAATCATTAATTCGTTTACAATCCTCATTACTGCCCTTTGTTTTACCTGCATTTGCAATCCATCGTTTTTCCTCTACTGATTCGCCAGTACTTTTATCGATTCTTTTACCTCCAACGGTAACTCGCATGTAAATTGGAGTTTGACCATTTGCCGAAATTTTCGTCCTTTTTATGTAGAAAAGAACTGATACTTTATTTTGCATTTTGACAACCTTTTATATTTGTTAAAGTTAGGTTCATTCAATACGCCAGTCAAGACCTACAATTTCTGTACTGCTTGATACAAAAGGGCTACAGAGAAATTCGGTGTCCTTTTTGTGTGGGAAAATCGGGAGCACCGAATTGACCACCTTAGCGATACGATTTAATGAATGAATACATTATTGGAAAAACAAAAAAGCCCCTAAAACATACGTTTTAGGGGCTTTTAGTTTGTATCTTTAAGATACTTGCGGAGAAGGAGGGATTCGAACCCTCGGAACAGTTTCCCGTTCGCATGTTTAGCAAACATGTCCTTTCGGCCACTCAGGCACCTCTCCAACTCAATATTAAAAATTGAGTCCGTAAATGTAACTATTTATTTTAAATTATGTAAATCTTCGATAAAAAAAATAATTTTTTACTCATGTTTTTGTACATTTAGTACCATGAAGTTTTTATGTTACTCTAGCCTAATCATATTAATCTGCTGCTTTCAGATTGGCTGCAAAAAAGCACAAAATAATACCTTAGTAGTTCACTTATTAAGCGAACCTGATGATATGCACCCAACTAACGGAGCCTCAGCCGTTAGAGCCGAAATTAATCTGTACACCAATTTAAGCTTATTACGCGTTAATTATAAAACAGGCGAATTGTTGCCCTGCTTAGCAAAAGCTCTTCCTGCAGTTTCTTCTGATGGCTTGAGTTATACTTACGAAATAAAAGATGGTCTTTCTTGGGATGATAAAAGCCCCATCACCGCTGCTGATATTGCCTTTACTACAAAGGCAAGCAAGTGCTTATACACCAACAACCCAGGGCTAAAACCCTATTGGGAAAACATTAAAGAAATTAAAATAGACGGGACTAATAAACAAAAATTCACCATTGTGATGAAACGTCCTTATATATTAAACACTTGGTTTTGGACGGATTTCCCTATTATTCAAGAGGGATTTTATGACAAACAAAAAACACTTGCAAAATACACCGAAGAACAATTAACGGATTCTACTTTCCTAAAAACAAAAGCTGACGTTAAACAATGGGCAGACGAATTTAATAGTCCAAAATATTATACCGACCCTAACTTTTTAAGCGGTGCTGGTCCGTATAAAATCACTAAATGGGACAAGGGCGTGAGTATCACGCTTGAAAAGAAAAAAGATCATTGGTCAGAAAACTGTCAGGAAAACTGGTATTGCCAAGCAAATGCAGATAAAATTATTTTTAAACTAAACACCAATAACGCTTCTGCCGTTTTAGAATTAAAAAATGGCATCATGGATGTATCTGGAATGATTGATTATGCCTCGTTTACCGAATTATCTCACGACGAAAACTTCACTAAAAACTACACTTTAAAATTAGCTGATACTTATAATTACACTTATGTGGCTATGAACATGAAGCCAGATGGGCAAAAGCATCAGAAATTATTTAATGATGTGTTAGTAAGAAAAGCAATGGCTTTACTAACGCCTTACGAGCAAATTAATAAAACATTGTATGAAAATCACAACAAGCGTGTGGTTTGTCCTATTTCTCCAAATAAAATAGATTTTAATGCCGATTTAAAACCAGTGGAATATAATGTAAAAAAAGCCATAGAACTTTTAACGCAAGCTGGTTGGGCAGATACCGATAACGACTAGATTTTAGATAAACTAATTGATGGTAAAAAAGTAAAATTTGAATTCGCTATCAATTTTATTTCAGGTTCTAAAGTTTGGGAAGACTTAGCCAAACAATTAGCCGAAAGCATGAGTAAAGCTAATATCTACGCCATGCTTAATCCTTTAGATTACAATGGATTTTTTAGTTCGGTAACAGGTCACGAATTTGATATGAGCATTGGCGCTTGGCAAAGTAGCGCTACGCCCGAAGATTTTTCGCAATTATGGAGTTCTGCAGCTTGGACAGGTAACGGATTGAATTTTACAGGATTTGGAACCCCTCAATCAGATGCATTGATTGATAGTATTAATGCAAGCGTGGACGAACAAAAACGAATTGCTTTGTCGAAACGTTTTCAAAAATTAGTATATGATGAGCAACCTTATATTTTTTTATTTACCCAAACAAGAAGAATTATTGCGAATAAACGTTGGGATAATTTAGATATATATACCGAGTATCCAGGTGTATTGCTCAATACTTTAAAGCTAAAAGACTAATACATGTTAGGCTATGTATTAAAAAGGATTCTATGGTTTGTTCCTACGCTTTTTGCAGTAACTCTCATAGGATTTATTTTACTAGCCAATGCTCCAGGCGATCCTGTAAATATATTAAGTAACGGAGCGAAAGCTAGTGGTAATATAGAGGAACAAAAAACATTTTGGCGAAAGAAATTAGGTTTAGATTTACCATTATTTTACTTTTCGATTACCACTTTATCTGAACCCGATACTTTGTATCAGGTTTACGATGAAGAAAAATTGAAAACAATCAGAGAAGACATTAAAGAAAATGGTGGCTACAAAAACTACATCCCGAAAATTGTTTGGTATGGTTATCATAACCAATATCATCAATGGTTGTTTGGCGGTGCTAATTCAAAAGGCATTATTCGTGGCGATTTTGGCATTTCGTTTATAAAGAAAGAACCCGTTATTGCGATCTTAAAAGATAAACTCATTTGGTCGGTATTTTTTTCGGTTGTTTCTATTCTTTTAGCTTACGTGATAAGTATTCCTATAGGCATTAAATTGGCCGAAAAGCCAGATAGTAGGTCAAGTAAAATCACTCAAGTGACCATGTTTTTATTATACTCAATGCCTTCGTTTTTTGTAGGTGTTTTATTATTGATGTTGTTTGCCAATCCTGACGTACTTTCCATCTTTCCGCCATCAGGCATTAAACCAATTGAAGGTTATGATGACAATGCTTCTCTACTTTCAAAATTTGTTGATTCTTTTCCATACATGATTTTACCATTGATTTGTTATACCTACTCTTCGTTGGCATTTATCTCAAAATTAACTACTACTTCTATCAATGAACAATTGGGTTTAGATTATATTAAAACGGCCAGGGCAAAGGGCTTAAGCGAAAACAACATCATATGGAAACACGCTCTTAAAAATAGTGCATTACCCTTAATTACTGTTTTTTCTTCCGTATTTCCTAGCATTATTGGCGGCTCCGTCATTATCGAAAGCATTTTTACTATTCCTGGAATGGGATTAGAAATAGTAAAAGCAATCATTTCGCAAGATTATCCAATTGTTATTGCAGTTATTACATTATCATCTGTACTCACCATTTTTAGTTATTTGTTAGCCGATATATTATATGCCTGGGTTGACCCTAGGATTAGAAAATAAATGAACATTAAAAACACATATCTATCGTACAAAACACTGCTCTCAAAAAACAGAGCATTGAAACTGTGTGTGCGTGTATTTATAGTGTTTGTTTGTGTAGCATTGCTAGCTCCATTCTTAGCAAACGATAAACCTTTAATTTGCAAATACAAAGGGCAATGGTTGTTTCCTGCTTTCTCCTTTAAAAACCAACAAATTATTTCAGAGAATGAAATCATTAATTATAATATGGGCAATGAATGGAAAACCTTAATTACAGATTTCAGTGTATTTGCACCTTGCGCCTATTCTCCCAATACAATCGATGCCGCTAATGCACCGCGAAAAAGTCCGTTTGCTGCTCAAGAATTTGTTTTAAAAAATAACACAACAATCTCCATACCATTCAAATTCAGGCATTGGCTAGGCACCACGCAAAATGGAAATGATGTATTATCTGGCATTATTCACGGCACAAAAATTTCCTTGAGTGTTGGCATTTTTTCGATGCTCATTGCCTCGATTATTGGCATTATTTTAGGCGCCAGTGCTGGTTATTTTGAAAACGATACGCTTAAAATTGGTTATGTACAATTGCTATTTTTATTAATAGGAATTTTCATTTCATATTTTTATTGTGTGGTTGTGCGAGGCAGTAGTTTAGCAACTGATTTTACAAATGGCAGTGCTTTAGTTATTTTAAAAATCTTTTTTTTATTGTACTTATCATATGTTGTAATTGCAGGCTTATTAAAGTTTGGAAACAAAATTGACATCACATTAAAAACGGCCAGAAAATTAAACTTCCCTTTAGACACAATCGTTTCGAGAGTTATTGAAATACTAAATTCAATCCCTTCTTTATTACTCATCATTGCTTTATCTGCCATTACCAAACCATCTTACACGTTACTCATTTTAATTATTGGCTTTTTAAGCTGGACAACCATTGCTCGCTTAACTCGTGCCGAATATTTAAAAACCAAGCAGCTAGATTATATTACATCTTGTAAAGCAATTGGCATGAGTCATTTTGCTATTATGCGAAAACACATTTTACCAAATGTATTCCCCATCATTTTAGTTCAAATCATTTTTGGAATGGCGGGCGCCGTTTTAATTGAAGCGTCTTTATCCTTTATTGGAGTTGGTATCCCGAGTAACACAGTAAGTTGGGGAAGTTTATTAAATGAAGCTAGAGATCATTTCACAGCTTGGTGGCTAGTAGTTTTTCCAGGATTGGGTGTATTTGTATTGATTTTTATTTATAACAAAATTGCGGCGGAGATTTCGAAAATAAACCAACTGTAATATGAAAAGAAGATTATTTATTATATATATACTATTTATTGTGAATATTTCCATCGCTCAAACTCCGGTTGAATATTACTTTAAAAGAGCTATTGAAAAAGATAGTTTGGAAGATTATAAAGGCGCAATCGATGACTTCTCAAAAGCCATAGCCTTTGATACAACTAATGCTATTTATTATTCGAAAAGAGGTTTATCGAAATACAATTTTGAGGATTATCGTGGTGCAATACTCGATATTACAAAAGCTCTTAAATTAAATCCAAACAATGATGAATATTACTACGATAGAGGCGATGCGAAATTTGAATTAGAAGATTATAATGGAAGTATTACAGATTATGATATAGCCATCAGTATCAATAAAAATAATGCTGAATACTATAGTAACCGAGGTCTTGCTAAGTATGAATTAGGAAATCATAATGACGCTTTGATTGATTTGGAGAAAGCTATTGCTCTTGATCCACAAGATGGAGATTACTATAATCATAGAGGCCTTGTAAAACATGAGATGGAAGATTTTAAGGGGGCTATTGATGATTTCACTAAAGCTATTTTACTAGATGCTGAAGAAGATTACTATTATTTTAATCGAGGTTTATCAAAAAATGAATTAAAGGATTATAAAGAAGCTATAGAAGACTTTTCAAAAGCAATCTTAATAGATAAAGAAGATGGTGATTACTTTTACAATAGAGGCTGTTCAAAATACGAATTAAAAGAATACGAATTGGCTATTAATGATTTTAATAGTGCCATAAGCGTAGATCCGACAGTAGCCAACTATTACTGCAACCGAGCAATGGCAATGGATGAACTTGGAAAATAC
Organism: Bacteroidota bacterium; assembly: GCA_016711805.1. Classification (GTDB taxonomy): domain Bacteria; phylum Bacteroidota; class Bacteroidia; order B-17B0; family Aurantibacillaceae; genus UBA4416. The sequence goes on along the minus strand of JADJSH010000019.1, from coordinate 32,022 downwards.
AGTGATGCTTTACTAGACTATGATAAAGCAATTGAGCTTGATACAACTGATGAAAGTTTTTTTTATAACAGAGGGAATACAAAATACAGCATAGAAGATTATACATCTGCCTTAACAGATTATAATATGGCTATCAAAATAAATACTTCCAATCAGGATCAATATAACAACAGAGGTCTTGCAAAATATCAGCTTAAAGAATACCGAAATGCAATTGATGATTTCACCAAAGCTATTGAATTGGATTATACTGATGGTGATTTCTTTTACAACAGAGCATTGTGTAAAATAGAAATGAAAGAATTAACTAGCGCTTGTGATGATCTCGAAAAAGCTAAAAATTTAGGGAACAAAGATGCAAAAAGCATGATAAAGAAAAACTGCAAGTAATCACAATTACTGCACCACAAACTTTTTAGTAACAGCCTTAAATTGCTTTGAATCTTTACTTTGTAATTGAATAAAGTAAACACCTTTACTAAATTGAGACACATCTATATCAATCATTTTATTAAACGTATTTCTTTCGAAAACAACTTTACCTATAACATCGTAGCACCTAATAGTTAATTCTTGATAGCTATTATCTTTAATGGCAACGGTTATTTTATCGGATGCAGGATTAGGAAATACCGTTATATTTTCTTCAGAAAATAACTCCTTCACTCCCACTTGATTGACATTAGTTGAATTAAAAAAAGCCAAACCGCCTGCATAATTTCCTACAAACAAATCACGTAAGCCATCATTGGTTATATCTTCAAAAAAGGGTGCGCAACGAGGCCCTTCGTTTACATGAAATAAGGCAGTATCAACTTCGTTAAAGGTTCCTGTTAAATTTCCATCAATGTTATCGTACAAATAAATATTACCAATTTCGCTGCCAACTAATAACTTTGTTACACCCGCATCGCTATGCATAAACGGCATACTGTAGCCAGTCGTCCAACCATATTGTCTAACATCTACCCCACCAAAAAAACCAGTCACAAAACTAAAAGTTGGGCTACTTGCCGAACCTACATTTTTATAATAGGTTAATTTACCATTTTGAGAACCTAATAATAAATCTAAGGTTCCGTTTTTATCTACATCATATAATTGAGGATATACAAAATTACTCCCTAATATATTTTGATAATTTGCCACATAATTTCCAAAAACGGCTGCATTTCCTGCTCCAGCCGTATTTTCAAAATAATGCACTTTTCCGTTAGTAGCTCCAATTATTAAATCCTTATCGCCATCACCATCTAAATCGCCAAAACTAGGCGCCATCGAGTAAATATTGTACGTTGATAAAGATTGATAGTCTTTTGTGATTAAAGAAAAAGATGGCGACGTGTTTGTTCCAATATTTCTATAATACGCTAGCTTAGATTTATTAGTATTAATGGTATAATAACCTAAGTTTCCAACTATCAAATCCTTTTTACCATCCGCGTCCGCATCAAACAAAACTGGGTAGGCTCCTTCTCCCAATTCAATCATATCCTCTTGTAAAAAATTCTTTTTTTGAAACACGAAATTTACAGTTGGTGTATTAGATGCGTTTTTATAATACCACACACTTTGGTAATTTTCTGCACCTGAAATGGCATTTGGGCTACCAATTAAATCCTTAAATCCATCGTTATCCACATCTAAATTGTAGGTACATGGAAAAGAATTTAACTTAATAATACTGGTACTAGCTTTATTAGGATAATTAGGGTATAAAATGGTGGTATCGCCAATATGCGCATTTGAAGCACTTCCTGTATTTTCGGCATAAAATATATTACTACAAGAAATGTCTCCCATAATAATTTCTTTATCCCCATCACCGTCTCTATCAAAACACATTAAACAAGAACCTGAGTGTAATACTTTATCAACGTTATTTTTAATACTGTTTTGATATAATTTCATAAAAGGACAAAAATTCATATCAACTTGGCAGCCACTTTCTTTAACATCTCCCCAACAATTATCTATCATATCAAATACTAAACTATCCGCAGTTCCGTATAATTCCTGACTCATGTTTTTATGATGCTCTATAATGACACCAAAAACCGAAAATGTCAAAATATCCAAATCACCGTCGTTATCTAAATCAGAAATCGCTGGAATCCCAACGGGACTTACAGGAATATTACTTATACTGGGCGAACCAAAAGGATTATAATCACTTCGCAACAATGAGTTCACTAGCGTGAAACTTAAATTTTGTCCAATAGTATTATTTTTGAAAACCTTTATTCCCCCTGGTGTGTATGTAAATAAGTCAGATTTTCCGTCAAAATCGTAATCAAAAAACACTGCCCATTCAGTTACTACTGGAAATTGTTCCTGATGAGTATAATCATGCTTATACTTAGCTTCACCAACCGATCCAATATTTAAATAAGCTCTTAATCTCCCTCCTGATCCGCCTATTTTATCAAAAGCTACAATATCCTTCATTCCATCATCGTTCAAGTCAATATTCGTAAAAGAACTAAAATTAATTCCTCCAGCCCAAGGCATCAATAAGCGGTTGTTTGATTCAAAAACAGGGATAGTATCTCGGTAAACATTAGTTTGAGCCCAACTCAGTTTCAGAGTCACTAAAAGAAAGAGTAAAATTTTAACACGGCTCATACATTAGCAAAAATACGAATTAAACTTTAAATTAATTGCTAACTGCTTAATTTTCAGCATTAAATTAATTTGCTTTATATATGCCATAAACTTATATTTGCACCCTTAATTTTATTCGATTTAAATCAATTTTATGCAAAACAAAGGTGCCATTAAAATTTTCGCTATACTTTTAGCGCTTGCCTGTATTTTTTACTTATCCTTTACTTGGGTAACTCGTGGGGTAGAAACTGAAGCAAAAGAATATGCCGAAAGCATTTCTAGTTCAGCTGGAGTTCAAGCTAACGCTAAAAAATATGCTAACGGAGACGCTACAAAAGAACTATTCTATGTAGATTCTTTAAAAGAAAAGTTAGCTGATAAGTATTTAGATTCTTTGAAAACTCAACCAGTTTACGATTTAATCATCGCAAGCTATACATACGAAGAGTGTAAAAAGCGTGAAATCAACTTAGGTCTAGATTTACGCGGTGGTATGAACGTAACCCTAGAGATTTCGGTTATGGATATTGTTAAAAACTTATCTAACGATAATCAAGATCCTTTATTTAAGAAATCTTTAGCTGACGCTCAAGCTAGCATGGGAGTTGGTAACAACGATCCATTTTTAACATTGTTTGCAAAGAAATATAAAGAAAATGCACCTACAGGACAATTAGCTCCTTTATTTCAAACCATTGAATTAAAAGGGAAAGTTCCTTTTAATGCAACAAACGAAGAAGTAATTGCGTTTTTAAATACAAAGGTTGAAGAGTCTATCTCTAACTCCGAAAAAACATTCCGTTCTCGTATCGATCGTTTTGGGGTTGCTCAACCAAATATCCAAAAATTAGGAAACAGCGGACGTATCTTAGTTGAATTACCTGGTGTAAAAGATAAAGAGCGTGTTCGTGAGTTATTACAAGGAACTGCAAACTTAGAGTTTTGGGAAACTTATGATAACACAGAGTTAGGTAACCTATTAATGGGAGCTAATGAGAAATTATCAAAAGCATTATATCCAAATTTCGATTTAAAAGCTGATACTTCTAAAACAAAAAATCCAGCTGACTCAGCTAATGTAGCAGCAACTACTCCAGCTCCTCTTGATTCATTGAATGGAGATAGTACTAAAGTAAATCCAGCTGTTACTACAAATTCAGCAGTACCAACTTCTTTAGATTCATTTAATATGCGTTTCCCATTAATTTATGTGGGGAATGTACCTTGTCCTTTAAAAGCAAACGTATCTTTTAATCAACAAACGCAACAACCTGAGCAATTTTTACCAGGTCCAGTTGTAGCGCGTGCTTACAGTAAAGAAGATACAGCAAAAGCGAATGCTTTATTAAAACACCCAGCATTAAAATCATACCTACCTAATAAATTGAAATTTATGTGGGGTTCTAAACCAGAAGAAGTGAAAAACGAAGCTGGTGAAGTAGTTGGTGCTTATTACGAATTATATGCTATTAAAATTACAGACAGAAGCGGTAAAGCTGCAATGTATGGTGATATTATTACAGATGCTCGTAAAGACTTTGATGCACAAAGCGGTGGTCACCCATACATTAGCATGCAAATGACTGGTGAAGCAGCTATTAAATGGGCTAAATTAACAAAAGACAATTCTCCACAAGGAGACAAAAAAGGTCGTTCAATTGCTGTAGTAATGGATAACATGGTTTATTCGGCTCCAACAGTTAATGGCGAAATTAAAGGTGGTAACTCTCAAATTACAGGAAACTTTACTGTTGAAGAGGCAGAAACTTTAGCAGCAGTATTAAGTGCTGGTAAATTACCTGCTCCTGCTCGTATTGTTGAAGAAAGCGTTGTTGGTCCTACTTTAGGTCAAGAAGCAATTGATTCAGGTTTAATGTCAACTTTAATTGCCTTATTAGTAATCTTAGTATTTATGTACATGTACTATAATAAAGCTGGTATGGTTGCCAATGTTGCGTTGATCGCCAACATGTTCTTTATTATGGGCATTCTCGCCTCCATGAATGCGGTATTGACATTACCTGGTATTGCCGGTATCGTGCTCACCATTGGTTTAGCGGTGGATGCCAACATCCTTATCTTTGAGCGTATTCGTGAAGAATTAGCTCTAGGTAAATCGTCTGCTCAAGCTATTAAAGAAGGTTTCAAACATGCCATGAGTTCTATTATTGACTCTAACGTTACTTTAGCAATTTTAGCGATTATCTTAATGGTATTTGGTTCAGGACCAGTTCAAGGTTTTGCTACAACATTATTAATTGGTATTGGAGCTTCTTTATTCTCTGCAATTTTAATTACTCGTGTTATTTTTGATTGGATGTTATCTCGCAAAATGGAAATTCCTTTTGATAACTCTGCTACTCGTAATTCTTTCAAAAATGTAGCTTTCAACTTTGTTGGACGTAGAAAAGTATATTATGCTATTTCTTCTATCATTATTGTTTTAGGTATTGTGATGTATTTTGCACACGGTGGCTTAAAATTAGGCGTTGATTTTAAAGGTGGTCGTACTTACCAAGTTCGTTTTGATAAAGAAATGAATACGGAAGAAGTAAAACAATCCTTAAAAGATGCTTTCAAAGATGCATCGTTAGAAGTAAAAACAGTTGGTGGAAACAACCAAATGAAAATCACTACTTCTTACCGTGTAACTGATAACTCTCCAACAGTTGATACAGAAGTTGAAAAAGCATTAAACGATGGTTTAAATACATTAAAAGCTAAACACGAATTAGTAAGTCAGCAAAAAGTTGGACCTACTATTGCAACAGATATTTTATATGGCGCTTATGCTGCTATTTTATTCTCTTGTTTAGTGATGTTTATCTACATCGTTGTTCGATTCAAGAAATGGCAATATGGTTTAGGTGCGGTTGTGGCTTTATTCCATGACGTGTTAGTGGTATTATCTTTCTATACAATTTTAGATGGTATCGTTCCTTTCTCTTTAGAAATTGGACAAGATTTTATTGCTGCTATCTTAACGGTTATGGGTTACACGATGACAGAAACAGTTGTTGTATTTGACCGTATCCGTGAGCGTTTAGCTGAAAATGAAAAAGCTGACTCTACAACTGAAGAGCGTAACTCATTAATTAACTACGCGTTAAATAGTACATTAAGTCGTACCATCTTAACATCGTTAACTGTATTCTTCGTATTATTAGTAATCTTCATTTTTGGAGGAGAAAGTATTCGTGGATTCATCTTCGCGTTATTAATTGGTCGTATCATTGGTACATACTCTTCATTATGTATCTCAACACCAATTGTTGTTGATTTTGATAAAAGAAAATAATAAATAAAATAATCCCTTAAAAACGCCTCAAAGAAATTTGGGGCGTTTTTGTTTTATAAAACTAAATTAATTAACAGTCAACCTAAAATCAGTATTTCATTCGTACCTTTAAGGTGCAATGATTTTAGAGAAATTATCACTCATCAATTTTAAAAATTACGACGAAGCTCAACTAGAGTTTTGCTCGAAATTTAATTGCTTTGTAGGTAATAATGGCATGGGTAAAACCAATTTATTAGATGCTATACATTACGTGTCTTTCTGTAAAAGTTTTTTTAATGCTATTGATAGTCAAAACATCAAACACGAATTACCTTTCTTTGTTATTCAAGCTTGGATTAATAAAAATGGAGATACGCACGAAATTTATTGTGGTGTAAAACGTGGAGCTAAAAAACAATTTAAACATAATAAAAAAGAATACGAGCGTTTATCTGAACATATTGGATTATATCCTTTGGTCATGATTTCTCCTTCTGATATTGAATTGATTTGGGATGGTAGCGAAGTGCGACGCAAATTTATGGATAGTATCATTTCTCAGTATGATAAAGTGTATTTAGAGAAACTAATTGCTTACAATCATGTTTTACAGCAACGCAATGCTTTATTAAAACAGTTTTACGAAAGCAGAACTTTTGATAATATGAGCTTGGAGATTTGGGATGATCAACTCATTATTCATGGCGAAGAAATTATTAAAATTCGCACTCATTTCCTACAAGAGTTTATTCCATTGTTCACTAAAAACTACCAGTTTATTAGCGGAAGTAATGAAAACGTAAGCTTAGAATATGAATCCTCTATTAAAGATTTATCCTACAAAACTGTATTAACGGCAAGTTTAGCAAGAGATAGAGCGGTGCATCATACAACCGTTGGTCCACACCGAGATGATTTGGATTTTAAATTGATGGGCAATAGTCTAAAGAAATTTGCATCTCAAGGTCAACAAAAATCATATTTACTCGCCTTAAAATTAGCTCAGTTTGAATTCATTAAAGAGAAAAAACACACCAAGCCTTTATTGTTGTTGGATGACATCTATGATAAATTGGATGAAACACGTTTTAAGAAATTAATTGAATTAGTAAGTGGAGATGAGTTCGGGCAAGTATTTATAACCGATACACATCCAGGAAGAATACAAGAATTATTTGAGCAAAATAATTCGGAACATATTATTTATGAAGTAAACAACGGCATCATTCATAAACATGGCTAAGAACAATAACCTCATAAAGCTAGGTGATGCTATATCTCAAATTTTCAAAGAAGAAAAGTTGGATGAGAAATACAGCATCTTTGCTATTAGAAATGGCTGGGAAGGTATTGTTGGAAAAACCGTAGCAAAACATACCACACAAATAAACTATGCGCAAGGTATTTTGTTTGTATCAATAGATTCTCCAATCATCCGAAATGAAACGGCCTATGTAAAAGAAACCATTATTGAGAAAGTAAATAAATTTGTAGGGAAGAGGTTGATTAAGGAACTTGTATTGAAATAATTTGAAAATGAGTCGATGAGTCAATTCGACAATTAAAATAGAATAAATAAAAAATTAATATAATTATCAGATTGTCAAATAATCTAATTGACTAATTAATAAAATGAAAGCATTTAACGTACCGGAGTTTTACAGAAGTCCGATTATTAGTAAAATAAAGCAATACCGTAAGTTGCAAGATCCTCGTAAAAGAGACAACTCGCCTACTCTATTAGATTTTGGAGCAGTTCAATTTTTAATTGCTCGTCATTTTGGTTTTTGTTATGGTGTAGAGAATGCCATCGAAATTTCGTTTAAGGCTTTAGATGAAAATCCAGGAAAACGTATTTTTTTATTAAGCCAAATGATACATAATCCTGATGTGAATAATGATTTGATAGATAGAGGTGTTCAATTTCTACAGGATACCAACGGTAATCAACTTATATCGTTTGACACCTTAACACCTGATGACGTAGTTATTATTCCTGCATTTGGAGCGCCTTTAGATATTATTGCTTTACTGGAATCTAAACAGATCAAAACAGAAGCATATAATACAACTTGTCCATTTGTAGAACGTGTTTGGAAAAAATCAGAATCAATTGGTAAAGATAATTACACCATTATTATTCACGGAAAACATAATCACGAAGAAACCAAGGCAACTTTTTCGAGAAGCGACAAGCACAACAAAGCCATTATTGTGAGAGATTTAACGGAATCAAAATTATTGGCAGAGTATATTTTAGGAAATAAAACAAAAGAACAGTTTACTATTGATTTTAAAGGTCGTTATTCTGAAAATTTAGATTTAGAAAAAGACTTGCAACGCGTGGGCATTATTAATCAAACCACCATGCTAGCAAGCGAAACACAAGAAATAGCAGACTACTTTAAAACAGTGATGTTAGAAAAATATGGTACTGTCGATATTGCTAATCATTTTGCTGATACACGTGATACGCTTTGTTACGCAACTAACGAAAATCAAGATGCCACCTACGGTTTATTGGAAGCTGACGCTGATTTAGCGATTGTAGTTGGTGGATACAATAGCAGTAATACTTCTCATTTGGTAGAATTGTGTGAACGTAAATTCCATACTTACTTTATTTCTTCTGAAAAAGAAATCGTCGACAAAAACACGATTCATCATTTTGATTATCCAAATAAAAAACACTTAACTAGTTTCCATTTCTTGCCAAACAAAACACCAATTCGTATTATTTTAACTAGTGGAGCTTCTTGTCCCGACTCGGTTATTGAAGGCGTGATTCATAAAATAAATAGTTTTTACTCGGATATAAAATCTGTGGAAGAAGCGGTTCACTCTCTAAAATATGTGGAAAGAGTGAGCACAAAACATTTACACTATGCAAAAAGAAAATTCATGCAATTAAACTTAACCAAACCACTCGCTTTTTTTGATCTAGAAACCACAGGCATTAATGTTGGTAGCGACAGAATTGTCGAGATTTCTATTGTTCGTGTAAACATTGATAATACAACCGATATATTGACAAAAAAGGTAAATCCCACTATCCCAATTCCAGAATTCACTTCTAAAATTCATGGCATTTACGATAACGATGTAGCTGATTGCCCTACTTTTAAAGAATTAGCGCCACAATTAGCTCAGTTTTTAACCAATTGTGATTTAGCAGGATTCAATTCAAATAAATTTGATGTGCCAGTTTTAGTAGAAGAATTTTTGCGTGCGGATATTGATTTTGATTTAAGAAACAGAAAGTTAATTGACGTGCAAAATATTTTCCATACCATGGAGCCTCGTAATTTAACGGCTGCTTATAAATTTTACTGTGAAAAGCCATTAATCAATGCGCACTCTGCCGAAGCAGACACACTAGCCACTTTCGAAATTTTTAAAGCTCAAATTGCTCGGTACGAAAACACAGAAGTAGAAGATGAAAAAGGGAATAAAATTAAGCCAGTCAAAAACGACATGGCCGTTTTAAGCACGTTGACTACTCGTACTAAAAATGTTGATTTAGCTGGTAGAATCGTTTATAACGAAAAAGGCGAAGAAGTATTTAGTTTTGGAAAGCATAAAGATAAAACAGTCAAAGAAGTCTTTACTAAAGAACCATCTTACTATAACTGGATGATGCAGGGAGATTTTCCTTTATACACTAAAAAAATTATTACTCAAATTCGTTTGAGCATGAAATAACAAAATGCACGAATTAGAACCTTTTTATAACTGGCAACATTTATACATCGCTTCGGAGGATGAAGATTCGCCATTTTATGGTGCAGAGTATAGTGAATTTACGTTTAGTAATACGGTTTACAATTACTACATACATCCTCAATGGGATGATATGGGAAGTGAAACCTTATACCTCAAAATTTTGTTTGTAGATTATGATGAGCATTATGCCATCATAGAATTAATTGGAGAATGGAACGATGCTATTAATAACGATATCATGCTGTTAAAACGTGATATTATTGATGAATTAGCATTCCATGGCATCAATAAATACATCATCATTGGCGAAAATGTATTAAACTTCCATCACTCTGATGATTCATACTATGAAGAATGGTTTGAAGATGTTCAAGACAATGATGGCTGGATTACATTTATCAATTTTCAGGAGCATGTTTTGAAAGAATTTAAGCAAGCCAATTTGGATTATTATTTTATTACTGGAGGAGAATTGAACGACTACGAATGGCGTAAATTTTCTCCAGGGCAAGTATTTGGAAATATTTCAAAGATTATTTCGAAGCGTTTAGCATAGTATTACCGATATCATTATTTTGGCGTATTCCGCCACCTGGCGGATACGGGCTTTCGGCACTCGCTTCCCGCATGAAAAATGCGGGAGAGCTCAAACAATGCCTCAAATACTATGTATTCGCTGACACCTTTAAAAATTATAAAGAAAATGCCAGCAATCCCTTACGCAGCCTTGCGGTAAATCGAAGTATAAACTCCGAATAATGAAAGTACGTCTGCTTGAGAGATGCAAGCGAAAATTCTTTTTTGTGAAACAAAAAAGATTGAAGTGACAGCCCGGTTCGGCTCCCGCCGAACAAGCCCTTAAAAGGAAAATAAATATAAACTAAAGTTTATAACATTTGTTAATACTTAGCGTGCTAAAAACAGCATGCAATCTATTATATTTGATACTCTATAAAAACTAAGTTTTGGCTACTCAAAAAGATATAACAACTCTCAATCCTAAAGAATTTATTATTATTAAAGGCGCTCGCATGCACAACCTAAAAGGTATTGATGTGGCATTGCCTCGAAATAAATTCATTGTCATTACTGGTTTATCAGGTTCTGGCAAATCATCGCTGGCATTCGACACATTATACGCAGAAGGGCAAAGACGTTATGTTGAAAGTTTATCAGCTTATGCACGTCAGTTTTTAGGACGTTTAGAAAAACCAAAATTAGATTATATCAAAGGAATTTCTCCAGCAATTGCCATTGAACAAAAAGTGATTTCTCGTAACCCACGCAGTACAGTTGGTACCATTACCGAAATATATGATTACTTGAAATTATTATACGCACGCGTTGGCAAAACTTATAGTCCCATTTCAGGAAAAATTGTAAAACGTGATTCGGTAAGTGATGTGGTTGATTTTGTGAACACACTTTCTAACGAAACAAACTGTTTAATTGTATCAAAGTTAATTGTTCCAAAAGACAGAGACTTAGCCAAACATTTAGATTTATTGAATCAGCAAGGCTTTGCAAGAATATTAGTTAACAATCAAATCACTAAAATATCTGATTTCGATGCTAAGAAATCTAAAAAAACAGATATTATTTTTTTATTAGTTGATAGAATTGTTGTTGATATTACAGATGAAGATTTTCAAAACCGTGTAGCGGATAGTGTTCAAACCGCCTTTTTTGAAGGCAATGGCGAGTGTGATATATTTATTGAGAAAGATGATAAGTCATACAATCAACATCACTTCTCTAATTTGTTTGAAGCTGATGGAATGACATTTGAAGAACCAGACATGAATTTCTTCAGTTTCAATAATCCAATTGGTGCTTGTAAAACTTGTGAAGGCTTTGGAAGCATTATTGGTATTGATCCTGATTTGGCCATTCCAAACAAAAGCATTTCTGTTTATGATAGTGCTGTTGCTTGCTGGAACGGAGAAACCATGTCGTACTACAAAAACCAATTAGTTAAGAGTGCACATAAATTTGATTTTCCTATACATAAACCTATTGCTCAATTAACTAAAGCGCAATATAATTTATTATGGAGCGGTAACGAACATTTTGAAGGCATTACGGCTTTCTTTAAAATGTTAGAAAAAGAAAGTTACAAAATACAATACCGCGTCATGTTAGCACGTTACCGCGGCAAAACTAATTGTCCTGATTGTAACGGCACTCGCTTGCGTAAAGACGCTAACTATGTAAAGATCGGCGATATGGGCATTTCCGAATTAGTGTTAATGCCAGTTTCAGATATTGCTTCTTTCTTTAAAAAACTAAAACTTAACGAACACGATACATCTATTGCTAAGCGATTACTAATTGAAATAAATAGTCGTTTGCAATTTTTATTAGATGTTGGTTTAGGTTATTTAAGTTTAAATCGTGTGGCTAATACATTGAGCGGCGGCGAAAGTCAACGTATTAATTTAGCAACATCTTTAGGTAGTAGTTTAGTTGGTAGTTTATACATATTAGATGAGCCAAGTATTGGTTTGCATTCAAGAGACACTGAGCGATTAATAGGTGTTTTAAAGTCTTTAAAAGCACAAGGCAATACAGTCATCGTTGTCGAACATGATGAGGAAATTATGCAAGCAGCCGATCAATTAATTGATATTGGTCCTGAAGCTGGTACTAATGGCGGAGAATTAGTCTTTCAAGGCAATCAAAAAGATTTATTAAAAGACTCTAAAAGTTTTACAGCAAAATATTTAACCAATAAACTACGAATCGAAGTTCCTAAAACACGTCGCAAATGGAAAGAGTTTATTGAAGTTCATAATGCTACGGAGAATAATTTAAAAGACATTACCGTAAAATTTCCCTTAAACACCTTATGTTGTGTTACTGGTGTTAGTGGCTCGGGAAAATCAACTTTAGTTAAAAAAGTATTATACCCCAATGTCAAAAAACATTTAGAAGGTTATTTTGCGAATGCTAAAAGTGATAAAATTTCGGGAAGCTTAAAGCAAATACAACATGTAGAATTTATTGATCAAAATCCGATTGGTAAATCTTCTCGTAGTAATCCTGTCACTTATACTAAAGCCTACGATGAAATCCGTAATTTATTTTCGGAACAAGCTTTAGCAAAAGTTCGTAATTATAAGCCTTCTCATTTTTCATTCAATGTAGATGGAGGTAGATGCGAAGTTTGCGAAGGCGAAGGAACCATCACTGTTGAGATGCAGTTTATGGCTGATATTTCGTTACCATGCGAGGCATGTAATAGTAAACGCTTTAAAGCAGAAACTTTAGAGATTTTATACAAAGGAAAATCCATCAGTGATGTTTTAGAAATGACGATTGATGATGCCGTGATTTATTTTAGTCAAGATGAAACCGACAGAATATGTAAACGCATTATTGAACGCTTAAAACCATTACAGGAAGTTGGTTTAGGATACGTGCAATTAGGGCAATCATCCAGTACTTTAAGTGGTGGCGAAGCACAACGTATCAAATTAGCTACTTTTTTAATTGGAGGAAGTTCTACCACACAAACCTTATTTATTTTTGACGAACCCACTACTGGCTTACATTTTCACGATGTGGCTAAATTATTAAAATCATTCAACGCCTTAATTGACCGTGGACATTCCATTGTAGTAATTGAACACAATTTAGACGTTATTAAATGTGCTGATTGGGTAATTGATATAGGTCCTGAAGGTGGCGAAGAAGGCGGGACGGTTGTTGCCCAAGGAACACCTGAGGATGTTATTAAAAATAAAACTAGCTATACGGCTAAGTATTTAAAAGAGAAGCTTTTTTAACATTTTAAATGGCTTATTTGTAGCATTTATAATATGTACTTTTAATAATTTTTCCGGAAATTCATTAATCAAATGTTATTTAACATTATTTGGTATGTAAATTGAAGATCATATAAACTTATGATACCAATCAATAAATTATAAGACTTAAATCACCTGTTAAGTATTTACATAAATTACATTTGTTTAACTAAAAACACAAAAATGAAAAAGAAACTACAGACCAAAGAAAATGAGAACAACGGAACGAATAATTTAACTAGCCAGTTAGCTAAATTATTGTGTATTTTAATCGTTTTTATTAATTGTTCCTTATATGCCCAATCGGGAACATTAGATTTAACTTTCGTTTCTGGAACTTCAGCTGTTTCAGGCAACGTTGCGACAATAGTAGTTCAAAATGACGGCAAAGTAATTATTGGAGGAACTTTTACCTCTTATAATGGAACTAATATTAACCGAATTGCTCGAATAAATACTGATGGTTCATTAGATGGTACATTTAATGTTGGTTCTGGTTTTAATGGTACGATAACCAAACTTTTGCTTCAATCTGATGGTAAAATTATTGCGGTAGGTAATTTCACAACTTATAAAGGAAGCACAAAAAATAGAATTGTAAGATTAAATTCAGACGGATCTGTTGATGCAACATTTAATGTTGGCACGGGAACTGCAAGTCAAATTTATGCTGCTGCTCTGCAATCAGATGGGATGGTTATTATTGCAGGAACTTTTACGTCTTATAACGGCACTTCTATTTCCAGAATTGCAAGACTAAATACAAACGGATCAATCGATACAAATTTTAACCCTGGAACAGGTCCAAGTGATTGGACATACGGAATTGCGGTTCAACCTGATGGGAAAATAATTATTGTTGGAAATTTTCTTTCTTATAACGGAACTACAGTTAATCGCGTTGCTAGATTAAATAGTGATGGTTCTCTAGAAAACAATTTAACATTTAATGCAGGAACTGCCGTTTCGGCAGCTGCAACATATGTTTATGGTTTAGCTTTACAATCTGATGGAAAAATAATTATTGGTGGCTCATTTACTACTTTTAATGGTGTTACGAAAAATAGACTTGTTAGATTAAATACGAATGGTAGTATTGATAACACGTTTAATGCTGGCGGTTCAAACGCCAACCTTATAGTATATTCATGTAATGTTCTCGCTGATGATAAAATACTTATAGGAGGAACCTTCACAACATTTAACGCTAGCAGCCCAGCAAGAATAACTTGTTTAAATGCTGATGGAACAAAAGACGTTACTTTTAATACTGGAGGTGCTGGAGCAGCAGGAGCATCAAGTTCAGTTTTAGATATAGCTTTAAACAGTAATAAAGATATTTTTATAGGAGGAACGTTTCTAACCTATAATGGAGCAACAATAAACAAACTAGCAAAACTAAATAGAGCATGTAGTAATGCAAGTGTAACATCGTTATCTTCTACTTCATACACAAACTGTGGAATTCAAAGTACAACTATCTCTGTAGTTGGTACATTGAATGACGCAACCAATTGGCAATGGTATAATGCAGGTTGTGGATCTGGAAGCATCGGATCTGGGACTTCAATAGTTGTATCTCCAAGCATAACGACAACATATTATGTGAGAGGTGAAGGAGGTTGTACAAATCCACAATCATGTTCTACTACTACAATCACAGTTAATGCCATCCCAAATGTGTCTATTTCTGCCCCATCGAATACAGTCTGTTTGGGTTCATTGATATTATTAACCGGTTCAGGAGCATCAACATATACTTGGAACCCTGGAAATACTTCTGGTTCTTCTGCGCCAGTAGGTCCAACTGTTACAACAACGTACTCTGTAATTGGAACCGCGGCAAACGGATGTTCTAATACTGCTTTTCAGACAATCACCCCTGTAAATTGCGTTACACTTACAAAACTAACAACAAATTTTTGTAACACTACATTAACAACTATGGATGCAAATACATTGTTAAGATGTGATGCTGTTTCAAATGCAACAAATTATGAATGGCAATTTTCAGACCCCTCGTCTGGAGCGATAGTCTTAACAAAACAACGAGGCGCACAATGGACTGATTTTTATTTGACTAGTTACTTTCCAAATATACAATTCAATAAAACTTACAATGTGAAAGTTAGAGCAAATGTAGGGGGCATATGGGGTAATTATGGTTCAGCATGTACCCTTACTACACCGACTGCATTAGGTGGATTAACCGAATTAACCCCAACTTTTTGTAACACTTCTCTTACAACCTTAAATGCAACTACAAGACCTAGATGTAACTCTGTTACTGGAGCTACAAATTATGAATGGCAGTTTTCTAGCCCTACAACAGGAACAATTCTATTCACAAGACAAAGAAATGCTCCTTACACGGATTTCTACTTAACAAGTTATTGGCCAGGAATTGCTTTTAGTACAACATATAATGTAAAAGTGAGGGCTTATACAAATGGAGTATGGGGACCTTTTGGAAATATATGTACACTTACAACTCCGGCGACTGCTTCAGGAAGATTTTCGCTTACTCAATCGGAAATGGATGATTTAGATATGAAAAATAACATCAATATTAATGCCTACCCAAATCCAGTTTATGGAGCGCTAAATATTGATTTTGATAATATTCCAGCAAATACTTCAGTCGAAGTTTATAACATGATTGGAGAGTTAGTTTTAAAACAATCGCTAACTGAGTTAAACAATATTATTAATACTACTCAATTATCTAATGGGTTATATCATGCAAAAATAATTGGAAACAACAAATTGCTTTCTGCACAAAAAATTGTAAAACAATAATTTATAAAAACATATTTAAAAAGGCTATCAATATTGATAGCCTTTTTTGTATTTATTAAAAACCTATTAACAACGCTTTTCCATTCTTTAAATTATTCGCACTTTTGATTTTTAGAAAAACCTTTCTAAAAACCTATGCAACTAAAATATCAAACTAAGCCAAAAGCCATCCTTTTATTAGAAGACGGTAAAATTTTTGAAGGCAAAGCTGCCGGAAAAATTGGAACTACTACCGGGGAAATTTGTTTTAATACTGGTATGACTGGCTACCAAGAAATTTTTTTACTGATCCTTCTTATTTCGGGCAAATAGTCGTGATGAACAACGTTCATGTTGGAAATTATGGTATTGAAGAAAGCGAAGTAGAAAGCGATAGCATCAAAATTTCTGGTATGATTTGCAAAAAATTTAATGATGGTTTTTCACGTAAACGCGCTCAACAATCATTACAAGACTATTTTGTAAATGATGGTGTTGTAGCTATTAGCGATGTTGATACTCGCGCCATTGTTCGATACATTAGAGATAAAGGCGCGATGAATTGCATTATCTCATCCGATAATGCTGATATTGATTCTTTAAAAGCATTACTAGCAAAGGTTCCTAAAATGGAAGGTTTAGAGTTATCTTCTAAAGTTGCAACAACTAAAGATTACAATTTCGGAGAATCTACCGCAACTCATAAAGTAGCGGTTTTGGATTTTGGTGTAAAGAAAAACATCTTACGTTCGTTAGCGGAAAGAGATTGTTTCTTAAAAGTATTCCCAATGAAATCATCTGTCAAAGATGTTTTAGATTTTAACCCAGATGGCATCATGTTAAGTAACGGTCCTGGAGATCCAGGTGTGATGAAAGATGAGATTGCTTTAATTAAAGAAATAGTAGTGACTGGAAAACCTGTATTCGGGATTTGTTTAGGTCACCAATTATTAGCTGAATCTCAAGGAATTTCGACATATAAAATGCATGCAGGTCACCGCGGTATTAACCACCCCGTAAAAAATATCATTACTGGTAAAAGCGAAATCACCTCTCAAAATCATGGTTTTACTGTAAATGCTGAGGATATTGCTAAAAATCCAGCAATTGAAATTACTCATGTGAATTTGAACGATAACACTATTGAAGGGATTCGTATCAAAAATAAACCCGTATTTTCAGTACAATATCATCCAGAGGCTTGCCCTGGTCCATTAGACTCTCGTTACTTATTTGATGATTTTGTGAGCAATATCAAGGCTTCAAAAAAGTAATTCCTCTTACTAATAGCCCAATTTGGCTAATCTTGCATTAAAAACCATTAATTTTTGGCTTTTTTTGTTACCTTCGCGCCATGTCAAATTTAGTAGCCATCGTTGGTCGCCCTAATGTTGGGAAATCAACACTTTTTAATAGATTAACCGAGTCGCGTGAAGCCATTGTTGATGATGAACCTGGTGTAACCCGTGATAGACATTATGGTAAGTCTAACTGGAATGGCGTTGAATTTTCGGTAGTAGATACCGGTGGTTACATTAAAGGTAGCGACGATATTTTTGAAGAAGAAATCCGTAAACAAGTTCAAATTGCCGTTGACGAAAGTACAACCATCATTTTTATGGTGGATGTAACGGATGGTGTTACTCAATTTGATAAAGACGTGGTAAATATTGTACGTCAAAGTAAAAAACCCGTTTTATTAGTCATTAATAAAATAGATAACAATAAGCGTAATTCTTATGCCGCTGAATTTTATAGCCTTGGTTTAGGTGATCCATACTGTGTTTCTTCCAATAGCGGAATGGGAACTGGCGATTTAATGGATGCTTTAGTAAAAACATTTCCTGATGATACAGGAGCCATTGAAGGTAGTGATTTACCAAAAATTGCTATTGTTGGCCGTCCAAACGTAGGAAAATCTTCTTTAACGAATGCTTTATTAGGCGAAGAAAGAAATATTGTGACTGCTATTGCAGGAACTACAAGAGATACCATTCATACACGTTACAATAAATTTGGACATGATTTCTTATTGATTGATACCGCTGGTATGCGTAAGAAAGCTAAAGTACACGAAGATATTGAGTTTTATAGTGTGATGCGTACTATCAGAGCTATCGAAACATCTGATGTATGTGTATTAATGTTAGATGCTACACAAGGGATTGAATCACAAGATTTAAATATCATTCACTTAATTGTAAAAAATCATAAAGGCATTGTTGTAGTTGTAAATAAATGGGATTTAGTTGAAGAAAAAAATACCATGACTACTAAACACTTTGAAGAGCAAATCAGAATTAGTATGATGCCTTTTAAAGATGTACCTATTATTTTTACATCTGTTACCGAAAAGCAACGTATCATGAAAGTGATTGATGTGGCAATGGAAGTTTATCAGAATCGTTCTACTAAAATACCTACAAGTAAATTAAACGAATACTTTTTACCATTAATTGAAAACTTCCCACCACCAGCAGTGAAAGGAAAAATTGTAAAAATTAAATACGTAACTCAAATTAAAGATACCTGTGCTTTTGTTTTCTTTTGTAATTCGCCTCAGTATTTAACCGATGCTTACAAGCGATTCTTAGAAAATAAATTTCGTGAAAGCTTTAATTTTACTGGTGTTCCTGTTTCATTTTATTTCAGAGCAAAAAGCTAATCCACATGATTAAATCTATTATTTTAGGCTTGGGACTTTTATATGTTTCAGCATTAACAATTAATGCCCAAGAATTAACAGGCGTTGTAAAAGATAAAAATCAAAAAGGAGTGCCATATGTTAATATTGGTATTCCAGCAAAGGCCTTTGGTATTATTACCGATGACAACGGTAATTTTAAATTAAAAATTACTTCCGAAAAAGAAACAGACACTTTACAAATTACTTCGATTGGTTATTATCCTTTGGTAATGAGTGTAGGAGATTTCAAAAAAGCTTGCCAAGCTAATACTCCAATTATTGTTACCGAAGAAGTTTATCAATTAGCCACAACGGTTGTGCGACCTGATGAATATGAAACTAAAGTATTAGGAACAACTAGTGTTGCTGATTTAGAATGCGTTAACCTCAGCGGATTAAAACAAAAAGACACTGCTTCTGTTCGTCGTTATAAAGAAAAAGGCATTAGCGAAAAATCAGCGGGAATTGAAATAGGAAATAAAATTTCTATTAAAAAGGGACAAGAAACTTTTATTGATAAAATTCAATTTAAAGCTTGTTTAGGAGAAAAGGATACTGCTATTTTCCGAATCAATATTTACTCAGAAGGTAAAACCGTTAAAAGAGTTTTAACACCTATTGGAGTGGTAAAAGTTGTAAATTCTAATAATGAGTTAAAAGAACCTATTATCATAAAATCGATTGGTAAAACACAAGTTCATGAAATTGATGTTTCTAAACAAAACATCCAAGTAACCGACGATTTCATTATTGCTTTAGAATGTATTTATTCATCCAATTCACAAATGAATATTGGCGCTAAACCTGCCATGTTCGGTTCTACCGATTTATTAATCAGAGAAAGTATTATGGACGAATGGGTTAAAATTCCTATGATAAACTTAACCTTTATTGCCGCGACCGTTACCTATAAAAAGAAGGGTAAGAAGTAAGTTTATATTTTTATCGTATCTTTTCCTAAGCTCATCAGTTATAGTTGTAACCAACTAAACTCATGCGCCATGAAAACCACTAAAATTTTATGGATTGCTATTTCACTCATAGCAACCAACGCTGTATTAAAAGCACAAGACACATTCAATCCTCCAACCTACCCTAGCACACAAATAAATCCCTGTGGCGTGCATGACAAAAACGTTGGCAACAGAAGAGCTATTAACTACACGAGTTTACGAGAAGGTGATGTAGCTTGGGAAAAACGCGTTTGGAGAGATATTGATATGCGAGAAAAACAAAATCAGCCTTTGTATTATCCATTAGAATTTAATGCCTGTCGTAGTTCTTTATTTCAGACTATTACTCGGCAGATTTTAAACGGAAACATTGTTGCTTTTAAAGACGAAGAATTTTTTAATTCCTTATGAACCAGGTGAATTCAAAAACAGAATTGTAAAAATCGACACCGTTCCCAATATCGTTTATGATCCTTTAGGCAATGAAACAACCGAGTATGTTCCTGTTTATGATTCTACAAGCATATACGAACGTATCTTAAAATTCAGATTAAAAGAAGATTGGTTTTTTGATAGACAAAAATCGAGTTTAGAAGTTCGTATTGTTGGTATTGCCGCTTTCGAATACAATGCCGAACGTGATTATTTTAGAGAAGTATATTGGGTATATTTTCCTTCTTGCCGCCCCTACTTTGCCCGCAACGATGTGTACAATTTTAAAAATGATGCTGAACGCAGAAGTCTAGATGATATCTTTTGGAAACGTCAATTCTCAAGCCTCATCGTCAAAGAATCGAATGTGCAAGATCGTTATATTGATCAATATCAAAAAGGCATTGATGCTTTAGTAGAAGCTGATAAAATAAAAATGGGAATCTTTACTTGGGAACATGATTTATGGAATTACTAATTTTTATTGGGCGTTCCAGCCGCATGGCTGTCGGGCTTTTCGTTCCAATCTTTTGACACTTCGTAAACTCAGCGCAAAAGGATTTCCACTACAATCCCTAACGCAAATAAAATAAAAAGGCTGTTTTATAAACAGCCTTTTTATTTTATTTCTTTTTCTCAATCCAATTCTTTGCATTCACAAAAGCTTCTAACCAAGGAGAAACCTCATCATGTCTCTCAGGATAATTAGCCCAATTCCAAGGAAACGTAGAACGCTCAATATGCGGCATCATTACCAAATGTCTTCCCGTTGTATCACACATCATGGCCGTATTAAAATCTGAACCATTTGGATTAGCAGGATAATTGGCATATGCATACTTTGCAACGATGTTATATTTGTCTTCTGCATAAGGTAATTTAAATTTACCTTCTCCATGTGAAATCCAAACACCTAAAGTACTTCCCTCTAAAGTTGAAAGCATGATTGAATTATTTTTTTGAATCTTCACTGATGTAAATCCGCTCTCATGCTTTTGTGAAGTATTATGTTTCATCTTTCCATGAACTTCATGTTCAGGATTAATTAATTCTAATTCCATCATTAACTGACAACCGTTGCAAATACCTACTGATAAAGTATCTTCACGCTTAAAGAAATTCTTTAAAGCGGTGTTTGCTTTTTCGTTATATAAAAATGCACCTGCCCAACCTTTAGCAGAACCTAATACATCTGAATTAGAGAAACCTCCAACTGCTCCAATAAACTGAACATCTTCCAAGTTTTCTCTACCCGAAATTAAATCTGTCATATGAATATCCTTAACATCAAAACCTGCTAAATACATAGCATTAGCCATTTCACGTTCTGAGTTAGAACCTTTCTCACGAATAATCGCTGCTTTAGGACGAGGTTTAGAAGAATCAATCACTGGCAATTTACCATCAAACTGTTTAGGGAAAGTAAATTGTAAGGCTTGGTTTTTATAATTAGTATAACGCTCTTGCGCCATTCCATTTTTAGATTGCTTAGAATCTAATAAGAAAGAGGTTTTATACCAAGTATCTCTTGTTTCAGAAACATTGAAAGTAAAAGTATCGGCATTGTTCTTAATGGTTACTGAATTACCTTCAGCAACCGAACCAATTTTAAAAACCTCAACCTTATGTTTTGCAAACTCTGCCTCTACAGAAGCATCTGCTTGGAAAACAACAGCAATATTTTCATTAAATAAGGCTTTTACGGTATCACTTTCTTTTAAAGAAGATAAATCATAATTCGCACCTAAGTTTACATCTGCAAAACATAGTTCTAATAAAGTCGTTACTAAACCACCGCTGCCAACATCGTGACCTGCTTTGATTTTACGTTCTTTAATTAAATCTTGTAATACATTAAATGCTTTTTTAAAGTAAGCACCATCTTTAATGGTTGGAACTTCAGTCCCAATTTTATTTAATATTTGCGCAAAAGATGTACCTCCTAATTTGAATGTATCTTGAGATAAATTCAAATAATAAATGTTACCACCATTACGTTTCAAAACCGGCTCAACCACTTTAGTAATGTTTGAGCAGTTTCCTGCAGCTGAAATAATAACCGTTCCAGGAGCAATTACCTCATCGTTAGGATATTTTTGTTTCATGGATAAAGAATCTTTTCCTGTTGGAATATTGATTCCTAATTCAATGGCAAAATCCGAACAAGCTTTTACTGCTTCGTATAAACGAGCATCTTCGCCTTCGTTCTTGCAAGCCCACATCCAGTTAGCTGATAAAGACACCGATTGTAAATTATCTTTTAATGGCGCCCAAACTAAATTAGATAAAGCTTCTGCAATCGCAGTTCTTGAGCCTGCTGCTGGATCTATTAATGCCGCAATTGATGAATGACCAATAGTTGTGGCAATACCTTCTTTACCTTTATAATCTAATGCCATTACACCCACATTGTTTAATGGTAATTGTAATGGACCCGCACATTGTTGTTTGGCAACTCGTCCGCCTACACAACGGTCAACTTTATTTGTTAACCAATCTTTACAAGCAACAGCTTCTAATTGCAACACTTGATTTAAGTAAGCAGGAACATTAGCTGTTGAATACGTTAACTCTGCATAACTGCGTTGAACGTTTTTATCCGTCATGATGGTTTTTGGAGAGCTTCCAAAAAAATCTTCCAAAGCATAATCCATTGGTTTTAAACCAGTCGATTTTGATTGAAAAGTAAAACGATGGTCGTTTGTTACATCACCTACTTGATACATTGGCGAACGCTCGCGGTCGGCAATACGTTGTAAAGTCGCTATATCTTTTTCACCAATCACTAAGCCCATACGTTCTTGTGATTCGTTACCAATAATTTCTTTAGCTGATAAGGTTGGATCGCCCACTGGCAATTTATCCAAATCAATTAAACCACCTGTAGCTTCTACTAATTCTGATAAACAGTTTAAGTGTCCACCAGCACCATGATCGTGAATAGATAAAATTGGATTGTTATCACTTTCTACTAAACCACGAATGGCATTAGCGGCGCGTTTTTGCATTTCGGGATTAGAACGTTGGATAGCATTTAATTCGATTCCAGAACCAAAAGCACCTGTATCGGCTGAAGAAACAGCTGCTCCACCCATTCCAATGCGGTAATTTTCTCCACCTAAAATAACAATCTTATCTCCTTTGCTTGGCGTTTTTTTAATGGCTTGATTTAATTTCCCGTAACCAATTCCGCCAGCTTGCATAATTACTTTATCATAACCAATCTTGCGATTATTTTCGTCGTGCTCAAAGGTTAATACCGAACCTGTAATTAATGGCTGACCAAATTTATTTCCAAAATCAGAAGCACCATTAGATGCTTTGATTAAAATATCCATTGGTGTTTGATACAACCAAGGTCTTTCGCTCATTCCTTTCTCCCACTCTCTTCCGTTTTCTAAACGAGAATAAGAAGTCATGTAAACAGCTGTTCCTGCCAATGGCAATGAACCTTGGCCTCCTGCTAAACGGTCGCGAATTTCTCCACCCGAACCAGTTGCGGCGCCATTAAAAGGTTCAACCGTTGTTGGGAAATTATGTGTTTCTGCTTTTAAAGATAAAACCGAATCAAATTCTTTTTCTTGGTAAAAATCTGCTTTGTCTGAAGTCTTAGGCGCAAACTGAACAACCGTAGGTCCTTTCACAAAAGCCACATTGTCTTTATAAGCAGAAACGATATCGTTAGGATTCGTCTCTGATGTTTTTTTAATTAATTTGAAAAGAGAAGTTGGTTTAGTTTCGCCATCAATCACAAATGTTCCATTAAATATTTTATGGCGACAGTGTTCTGAATTTGCTTGAGAGAAAGCAAAGATTTCAGAGTCGGTTAATTTACGTCCTAACTTTGTAGATAAGTTATTTAAGTAATCTACTTCTTCTCCGCTTAAAGCTAAACCTTCAGATTTATTGTAAGCGGCAATATCAGTAATATCTAAAATGGGCTCAGGCTTTACATTAATCGTGTAAATATCTTGATTCAATTCGCTATACTTTTGAGAAAGCATTGGATCAAAAGCAGTAAAGTCTGATGCTACTTTTTCAAATTCTTCAATTCGGATAATGCCAGTAATTCCCATGTTTTGGGTAATCTCAACCGCATTAGTACTCCAAGGTGTAATCATAGCGGCACGTGGGCCAACAAAAAAATCCGTCAATACAGATTTCTCTATTTTATGTGCATCAGCAAAAAGCCAATTTAATTTTTGAATGTTTTCTGATGAGATGGAATCTTGTGCTTGAACTGCAAAAACGGTGTTGGATTGGTTTCCGAAGAAATGAATCATATGTAGTGATTTTTGTGTGATTTTTGAAGGTACAAAGTTAACTTTATACAACTAATTAGCCAATTAGCTAACCATTATTTATCCATAAAAATCAATAGATTTAAACAAAAAAGGCTCGGTATAATACCGAGCCTTTTTAATAATTTATGAGATAGATTATTTACCGCCACGCATAGCCTTTAATTCATCCATGGTCATCATTTTGTAGCCTTCCGTTGATAATTCAAATTTAGAATCCGCTACTGGATCTATAGAAACTTCTTTAGCTACCATTTTAAATTTCATTCCGCCTTGTCCACCAGCAAACTCAAAAGGCATTCCTTTTAAACCCTTCATAAAACTCATTCCTTGTCCTTTTCCTTCTTTATTATTGTTTTCAAATTTATCAGAATACCAAATATCCATTTTTTCTTCTTTTTTATCTTTACCTACCATGGTAACAATTACTTTTTTGCATTCGTAGCCTGCAATCGTTTTTGTTTCAGTAGTATATTCCATTTTTGGATCAGCAGGCTTATCTTTTTGTTTAGCCTCTTCTTTTTCCATTTCTTCCTTAGTTTGCTTAACAGCAATTTTATTTCCCATTTGTTCCATTAACATTACCATTCCTTTGTCATCAGTTAACGTTTGGTTAGTAAACATCATCGATGACATTTCTTGTAAGGATTTACCGTTCTTAAATGTCACTTTGTTTTCCATATCACCTATCATGGCAGCCTGCTCTGGAGGAAGTCCTTCAATAGTCATAGCATAAGTAATTGAACCTTCTTTAATTTGTGCATTTAATGATAATACTGATAATGCAACAACAGCTAGTGTAGAGAATAATTTGTTCATTTGATTTATTTTAAAAATTTGATTTTATATTTTCAATTGGTATGCCAAGTTACCAATTTGATAGTTTTGAAATGCAAAAATATGCTAAATGGTAAAATGAATTGATGAATTGTAGAAAAAACGAGTTAGTAATTAAACTACTTTTGGATATCTTCAAATAGCTTCTCCATCTCGGTGCGAGTTACTATTTTATAAAAAGCTGGAACTTCAAAATCCTCATCTTTTATTTCTTCTTTCTTTACTGCCGTTGCGGTAAAACACATTTCTAATCCTAGTTTCTTTAAACGGTATTGCATTAACATTCCCTTAATTTCTTTATAAGGACCCACGTTATTAATACTATCTAAGCCTAATTCATCTGTATAATATACATCAAACGTAATGCTTGGATCGCTAACCATTGTTGCTTTTATTTTTTTGCAATCGTAGCCAGCTATTTTTTTCGTTCCTTTTACTTCTTCCAACTTCAATTCATAACCTTTATTTTCTTGAATTAAATCAGCTTCATTTTGAATACAAGCATTTTTAATATCCATAAACTTCACCATTTGACTCAGGGTCTTTTTTGCTGGATCGCTAATGAATGTGGTATTAAAAATACCCATAGTACTCATTTCAACTTGTAATTTATTTCCTTTAAACTTAACGGTTGCTGAACTCGGAGCTAAGCCTGCCATGGGATGAGATTGATCCACAACCTCAGCATTATACTCAATTAAACCTTCTGTTAAGGAATTCTCAGTTCTCTTAGAGTCGCCACAAGAGCTAAGTATCAATAATGAAACTAGAGAGAAGAAAGATAGTATTCGTTTTGTTGTTCTCAAAAAGATAAGTTATAGAAATCGAAAGATAATCATTTGGTTTAAACCGACAAATTAATCTCTTAAATTTCGTTAAATTATTTTTTTAACCGTTTTGCAAGATATTGTATCCGCAAACTAGTATCCTAAAATTTTCAACATCGATTTATAACTCTGTTCTTTTGCAAACAATTTGGTAGTTAATTTCCCATCTTCATCCTTATCAATTAAAACGTGTTTGGGCGCAGGTACTAAACAATGCTGGGTGCCACCATAACCACTTAATGCCTCTTGGTAAGCTCCCGTGTGAAAAAATCCTACATACAAAGGCTGTTTATCTGTTTTAGAAACTTTTGGTAAAAACACTTGGTTAGTATGAGCTTCGCTATTATAATAATCCATACTATCGCAAGTTAAACCGCCTAAGTTTACAGGCACATAAGGTTTATCCCAATTGTTAACTGCTAATAGTATAAAGCGTTGGTTAATACCCCAAGTATCAGGAAGTGTAGTAATAAATGAACTATCAATCATGTACCATTGCTCTCTATCGTTTTGTTGTTTTTGATCGATGATAGAGTATAACGTGGCTCCGCTTTCTGCTACTGTAAATGAACCAAACTCTGTAAAAATATTAGGTTCATCTAACTCATGTTGGGTGCAAAATGATTTCACCTGAGCTACAATTTCTTCAATCATGTACTCATAATTATAATCAAAGCTTAAAGAGGTGCGAATTGGCATACCACCGCCAATGTTTAACGAATCTAAGGTTGGGCAAATTTTCTTTAATTCCTTATATATATTGAGACATTTGTTTAATTCAGTCCAATAATAAATAGTATCCTTAATTCCATTATTGATAAAGAAATGCAAGAGTTTTAGTTCAAACTTAGGATTGTTTTGTATTTTCTCTGTATATAAGCTAACAATATCGGTGTAACGCACTCCCAATCGCGAAGAATAGAACGCAAAAGAAGGCTCTTCTTCGGTACTAATTCTAATTCCGAGTTGGCATTTTGGCACTTTAACGTTCTTTTTATAGTGATCAAACTCATCTAAGTGATCTAAAACGGGGATGACATTGTACCCGTCGTTTAACAATTCCGAGATATATTGTTTGTAGTTTGTTTTCTTATAACCGTTACAAATAATAAATGTCTCTTTAGAAATCATCTTCTTTTTAATCTGCTCTCTAATAATTTGGATATCATAAGCAGAAGATGTTTCGATATGAACATCATTTTTAAGTACTTCATCCAAAACAAAGCTAAAATGAGAGCTCTTAGTGCAATAGCAATACACATATTTTCCCTTATAATCGGCTTTTGCCATAGCCACGTTGAACATACGTTTTGCCTTTTGTATCTGTGAAGAAATTTTAGGTAAATAAGTGATTTTCAATGGAGTACCATATTGTTTAATAATATCCATTAAGGGAATATCATTAAAATATAATTCGTCATCAATTACTTCAAATGATTCTTGAGGGAAATCGAAGGTCTGCTCAATTAAGTTTTGGTATTTGTTTTCCATACTACAAATGTAAGTTACTTGGATTACAGTACAAAGGGTTAAAGTAAGTAATTTAGATTTATTAATAATTATTTAACCGTAAAGAACGCTAAGTGAAATGCAAAGAGTGCAAAATGTAGACGTGGTGAAATTATTCTTAACGAACTTTGCGAAAAACCTTTGCCTCTTTGCGGTTAAAAAAGTACTTTTACGCCATGATTCAACGTAAACAAACTCTTTTCTTATTAGCTGTCGTAATTATTGCTATTGCGCAGTTTTTTGTACCTTTTCAAAACATTGTTATTACTAACGGACATTGGCCCATTTGTTTGATGCCAGGTTGTAGCTCAGATATTATGAGTTCTAATATTTATTTCCCCATGATTTTTAATGTGGTTATCCTTATATTAAGTGCGGCAATCATCTTTTTATATAAAAACAGAGTATTACAATATAAGTTAGCAAACCTATTAGTTGTATTTAATATGATTTTAATAGGTTTATTTTTTATACTACCTTATAGTAAAGAAGGTGGTCCTGAAGCAATTTCATATCAATTTGGTTCATTTTTACCTCTAGTTTCTGCTATTTTTCGCATATTTAGCCGCTCATTTTATCAAAAAAGATGAGCAATTAGTGAGAAGTGCGGATAGAATCCGTTAGTTTTACCCTTCGACTCCGCTCAGGGTGACAAAATAGATTCATTTGCAATGGATTCAATTATCTAATTGTCGAATTACCTCATTATCTAATTTTATATTGTTGATAATTAGTGCTTTTTTTGAACATTTAGGTCATTTTCGACCAAAAAGAGGGATGATTTATCTCGTTTTTTATAAATAAATGGTATTTTTGCCCCCACTAACTAAAACACACAAAATGAAATTAACTGAAATTCAAGATTTAATTAAATTTGTTTCAAAGAGCGGGGTAAACGAAGTTGAACTAGAAACCAAAGAAATTAAAATCGTTATTAAAACTGGTAAGCAAGCTGCTCCTGTAGTTTATCAAGCTGCTCCCACCCAAATTACTACTGCTCCTGCTCAAGTTATCGCTGCTCCAGTAGCAACTACTACAGCCGCTGCTGAAACTACAACGCCGACTACAACGGCTGCATCTAACGACGCAAAATATGTAACTGTTAAATCCCCAATGATTGGAACATTCTATCGCTCTGCTGGTCCAGATAAGCCTGCATTTGTGAACGTAGGTGATGATATTGAAATTGGTAAACCAGTTTGTATCATTGAAGCGATGAAATTATTTAACGAAATTGAAAGCGAAGTAAAAGGTAAAATCGTAAAAATATTGGTTAATGATGCTACTCCTGTTGAGTACGATCAACCTTTATTCTTAGTAGACCCGTCATAATTAGACGATGAGTCAATGAGGCAATTTGACAATGAGTGAAATTGCCTAATTATCATATTAACTAATTAACTAATTATTACGATGTTTAAAAAAATATTAATTGCCAATCGTGGCGAGATTGCTTTACGTGTGATAAGAACATGTAAGGAAATGGGAATTAAAACCGTTGCGGTTTATTCTACAGCCGATAAAGAATCATTGCACGTTAAGTTTGCTGATGAAGCTGTTTGTATTGGGCCTCCGCCAAGTAAAGACAGTTACTTAAACATGGCAAACATTATTGCTGCTGCCGAGATTACCAATGCAGATGCTATTCACCCTGGGTTATGGTTTTTTAAGCGAGAATGCTAAGTTTTCTGAAATTTGCCGCCAAAACAATATTAAGTTTATTGGTGCTTCTCCAGAGATGATTAACCAAATGGGAGATAAGAGTAACGCCAAATCAACCATGATTGCAGCTGGTGTTCCTTGCGTTCCTGGCTCTGAAGGTTTATTAGAAAGTGCTGCTCAAGGCATGGAATTAGCCAAAGGTATTAAGTATCCTGTGATTATTAAAGCTACTGCCGGTGGTGGTGGAAAAGGGATGCGTATTATTTGGAAAGAAGAAGATTTTCAAAATGCATGGGATAGTGCTACACACGAAGCTACAGCTGCGTTTGGAAACGGTGCCATGTACATGGAAAAATATATTGAAGAACCACGCCATATCGAAATTCAGATTGTGGGCGATGCGCACGGTAAAGCTTGCCACTTAAGTGAGCGTGACTGTTCAGTACAACGTCGTCACCAAAAATTGGTGGAAGAAACTCCTTCTCCATTTATGACACCTGAGTTACGTGAATTAATGGGTGATGCTGCTGTAAAAGCCGCTTTATCTATTGGTTACGAAGGCGTTGGTACCGTTGAGTTTTTGGTTGATAAACACCGCAATTTCTATTTCATGGAAATGAATACTCGTATTCAGGTGGAGCATCCCATTACGGAAGAAGTAATTAACTACGATTTAATACGCGAGCAAATTTTAGTGGCTGCAGGTGTGCCTATTAGTGGTAAAAACTACTACCCACAATTACATGCTATTGAGTGTCGTATTAATGCAGAAGATCCATTTAAAAACTTTACACCGTCTCCAGGTAAAATAACTACTTTACACACTCCAGGCGGACACGGTATTCGTGTTGACTCGCATGTGTATAGCGGTTATACCATTCCACCAAACTATGATAGTATGGTTGGTAAATTAATTACTGTGGCACAAACGCGTGAAGAAGCGATTGCTAAAATGCACCGTGCTTTAAGTGAGTATGTGATTGAAGGTGTTAAAACAACTATACCGTTTCACATTAAATTAATGCAAAACGAAGATTTTAAAGCCGGTAATTATACCACCAAGTTTATGGAAACTTGGGATTATAATAAAGCTTAATTTTAAAAAGCCTTTCGGAAACGGAAGGCTTTTTTGTTATATTTGATTAGCTGCTTTTAAGCATTTGTAAATGATTACAATCGTTTGTAATTAGCAAATGAGTCTTAGCGAGTAGTTGAGCGGTAATTGGCATTTCGGCAGCGTTATAAGCATTTTGATCACAAGACGTAAGCTGCGTTTGAATTCGGAAAATTTAAAGGAAAAGTTTTTTTAATTGCTGCTTTTATTTTTTAAAGGCGTCGTTACATAACTTTGTAAAAGTTGTTTTGTGGAACAAAACTAAGTAACGAATGGGGCGAGCGTTGAAAGTGCACTTTCATAAGTAAGACACATTGTAGTTACTTATTATGTAACGAAGGTACATGAAAAATTTTACAAAGTCAATGGAGCGGGACTTGTAAATAAAAATAAAAAGCTTAAGGGAATCAAAAATACTTTGCTCTTTTGTTTTAAAATTTTCTGACCGCTCAAAACAACGCACGACAATTTATCTCAATTGACGTCATTATTTTGATCTATTCCAACTTGCTTGAAAAGGATGCCTACAAATGCCAACACCGTTGAGAGCAGAACGCCGAAATAATTATTGAAATTATATTCGGTCTCAATCATTGCTAACAGGCGGCTAATCGCAATTTTTCCTTCTCGTTAGTTCCAACTGCCCAGATATGGAATGAATTATATTTTCACTGGGCAGGTCCTGTTTGTTTCAATTTTTAGTAATTTAGGTATCAATAAACAAACATTCGGAAACGAAAAGAAAAAACTGGCGGTTAGCCGCCAACCGTTAGTGCCAATGCTATGACAACAAAATACATAATTACAATTTTGACAATATTATTCTTCTGTTCTTGCGGACAACAGAATAACGACAATAGCAAAGCTATAATAGCAGACACTCAACAAGACTCTATAAAATTGAATTCAACGCTTGAATTTGACAAACACTTCACTGAAATACTGGAAACAAATACAAGAACCTAAGCTTGACAAAAAGGACAAGTTAACAAACGAATTTCGTTTTTTTATTTCCCTTCATTTGAAAATAACAAGTTATTTAAATTAAATCTGCTAGACAGCTCTTTGGTAATAAAGGAATTTGTTACAAAAAAACCTGACGGAAGTGGTAAAGACAGTTTAGTAAACTCTAAGAAAATTAAACTTGAGTTTAATGACTTTGAGACTTTCAACAAACTCATTGACAAATCAATGTTTTGGTACTTAGAACCAAATATATTTAGACTTTCAATAGATGGTTCATTGTATATCTACGAGTATAGACAACCGATTCAAAAAAAATTATCTGCAATTAAAAAAGAATACCACATTGTAAGGTGTAATAACCCACAAAACTTAGACTTTGCTAATGTTGGACAATTCTTTCTAGATAAAGCAGGGTATACAAATATTTACAAAGAAAGCACTGGGCACTAACTGCTGCTATAAACAATTAATAAATTTACGTTTGGCAAAAGACAATAATAATGAGTATTGATAAAGACTATAAAATAAGTGAAATAGA
>JADJSH010000018.1 GCA_016711805.1 Bacteroidota bacterium | reverse complement strand
CCAATAACTTTATCCTTATCTATCCATTTCAAACCATCTCCTGGTGATAATAAATGTAAATCATTTTCAGTGATTACATCTCCTTTTTAATAGTCTTATTTGTAGCTATCGACCTCTCTAGTTTTTCTTTTGCCAATTGCACACTTGGATCAATAAATAATTCTTCTTTACCAAATGCCATTTCTAAAACCCTTATATCTCTTACCATTCTATTGATACCATCTGGTCCCAAAGAACCAGCTTGATCGGTTCCTTTCATTCTTCTATCAAGTGTAATGTGTTTTTCAATAATTTGAGAACCCATAGCTACTGCTGCAACTGGAGTAGAAATACCGATTGTATGATCTGAATAACCTATCGTATACTGAGGGTAGTTTTTCTGCAAATACTTAATCGTATTTAAATTCGTGTTTTGAGGTTCCGTTGGATACTGAGACACACAGTGAAGTATTGAAATATGATTATGATATTTCGTAATCACTTCAAGTGCATTATCTAGTTCTTTTTTACCGGCCATTCCAGTAGACAAAATAATAGGGATTCTAGTTTCTGCCAATGCGTTTAACAATGGCAAGTTAGTTAAATCTCTAGATGCAACCTTCAAATAGTCTGGAGCAAATAATTTTAAAAGAGACAAGCATCCAATAGCACATAACGTTTCTACAAAATCTAATCCGTAACTCTTGGCATGTTTATAACATTCGAAATGTTGCTCGTCATTTAATTCTAAAAAAGCCCTGTGTTCACCATATGTTTTTCCAAAGGAATGCGCAGAGGTATATGGCTTTACCATTTGTGAATCAGACAACTCTGCTCCCAAATCTCGCTTTGTTAATTTTACAGCATTCATTGGTTTTAATTCTAAACCAAATAAATCTTCCTTGATCGGACGAGCTGCAGCATCAATAATCAATTTTGCAATATCAACCGAACCATTATGATTTTGTCCGATTTCTCCAATAATGTATATGCTATTACTTTTCATGTTTTTAATTTGAAAAATCATTTGTTCTTTTTAAACTTGCATGTAAATTAATATAATTTATAATATTTAAATAATTTAATTGCTGATTATATATCAAACTTTTGTATATCAATTTACATGCCTCAAAATCTTCAATTGTATCAACCGTTAATCTCACTCCTATATTTTCGGTGATTAAACTCGGAACATGCTTCCAATAGATTTTAAACATACTTGGATTTGCATAGATGAAATTCGTCACGTGTTCTAAATAAAGAACATCATTTGTATTTGACTGAACCTTTTTTAAGGCTTCTAATGAAACGTATTCAGCAAAAAAACCAAAATGAGTTTTTATTGAAGGTGTTTCATTAATGCAATAAGAGGCATAATCAACTTTATCATAATCTATACTTTCTATCAATTCACATAATAAATCAAGATCTAAAAATGGATTATCTGCACAAACACGAATTAAATGTTTTACATGATTCGCATCAGCGCAATCCACAAACCGTTTTAAAACATTATTTTCATCACCTCTAAAAAAAGGGATGCGATGCTTTATAGCTACTTGTTCAAGTAAATCATCTTTACTATTTGTGGTTGTCGCTAAAATAATTTGCTGAGGCATAAACCTCTCAAGCAACTTTTCTATAATCAAATCAAGTATTATTTTTTGATTATAAAAGGGCAATAACATTTTGTCCGGTAAACGTGTAGATCCAGTTCGAGCCTGAATAATGAAACATATAGTTTTTAAATTAGACATGATTTATGATGCAAGTTCATTTGAAAAATGTAAATAATTATCTTTTGCATTAAAATTTTTCTCCCAAAACTGCCTCACTCCTACCCTAAATTCATCAGTATTTTTATGAGAGTTTTTAAAATCAGTAATTTTACTTGCAACTTTTACAGGATCAAAATCCAAATCAATAAGTTCGCCAACCATTTCAGGAACTGCCTCTGGAGTTCCATAAATAGCTGTCGCCATAACAGGAATACCAAAACTAATAATTTCCATAATAGATACCGGGAGCCCTTCAGCGCTGCTAAAATTTAAAAATAAATTAATCTGATTTTTCAAATAATAGTCCTTAACAATATGATTTGGCGTGAAGCCTTTCAATTCAACGTGAATATGATTTGGTAATTTTTCACAAGCATCTTTTACCATTTGCATACAAGGACCATCTCCAAAATGTATCCACGTTATAGGAAAATCGATATGTTTTAATGTTTCAACTATTTTATCAATCCGTTTTTCGTTTCTTATAGCAGAACAAGATACTACTGTAAATTTATTAAAATCGAAATGTAGATTATTGACACCCAAATCATTTACTCCTAAATAATGGGTTTTAATTTTTTCTTGATATTTTGGGAATTGCGTAATCAAATAGTTAGTCCCATGATTTGAAATAGGGAGTACAGCATTTAAATAATGAAGTTTTACACCCGTAAATTGATTTTGATTAAATTCAACATACAAATCATTTAAATGAGCTCTTGAAAAAGCCTTCAGTAAAGGGTTGTCATATTTCAATACAGCGCACACCAAACTCCAATGATAAAACCAGTAAGAATACAACACGGTATTTGATTCATTTAAATTATTTTTAGTCATGTAGGATTTAACTGACTCCGAATAATTAATAGCATTAAATATTTTTTTTAAATTAAATATTAATCCGCCTGACTTTTTGTTTTTTGCCTCCAATAATAGAAAAGAAACTATAAGTTTTATATGACTTACTAATTTCCATTTACTGACTATTACTTGTTTATGAATATCCAATACTTCTGTATTTTCAAAATTAATTCGACTAGTGCCTGAAGCATCTACTGGTATGAAAACTATTTTTTTAAATCGCGTCAATAAATAACTAAGTTCATTATCTATATAAGCCTCCTGAGTTTTACTCAATGGATATTTATCTGTAAAAAGTAAAAGAGTTTTATGTTTAGTACTTTCAGGCATTAAAACTATTTAATCTTATTTTTAATATCCATAATGTCTTCCAAAAACTTTTTGTATTGCTGCATTTTTACAGACATATCTACCTTGTGAAAAGCAAAATCCCTTATTTTTTGCGGACAATTATCAATTTTTGAAATAGTATTATGAAATTCTATCAATTTTTTAATATCAATTTCGGTATCATTTGCTTCTACTTGCAATACAAAATCACTTATAGTTGATTCATTCGCTAAATCCGTGTCAATGTATCCATATAAAAACGGAATACCACGAGCTAAATACTCTCTTGCTTTTAAAACCGAGGCCTCTTTAATATTAATTTTATGTAAGGCTAAAGATGCTATACCTAAATGAATATTATGAGTTTTAAAAAAATCATTCATTTCTTTGGAATTCATATAACCCATGTATATGGCTTTGGAGCATTTAATTTCATTTACATTTCCAATGATATAGAGCGTGATCTTTTTACCGCCTTTATAATTATTTAAACCATTAATGATTCTCTCTAAACCATGCCAAGCCGCAGTAACTCCTAGAACAATAACCAAGTTTATCTCTGAATCAAATTGCTTTGGAATATGGATTGGATAATCACTGACATTTATTCCGTTCGAAATTGTAATTGACAATGGCAGTTTATTTTTAGACGAAATTCTGTTTTTTTCATAGTTAGTAATTTCATGGGTAACACCGATGATACCAGCTGCATTTGACAATGTTTTCGGTCCGAAAAATTTTTCCGAAAAATAAGTATAAGAAATCCAGGAATGTGATTGAAAAAATCCTTTATACTGTAATTTCAATTGTTCTAATTCAAGCGTATTATGCTCAAAAATAAATTTATGTTTAAATTCAGAAACTAACTTATTGAAATGGTAATTTGATGTGTTATATCTCATAACCAATAAATCAAAATCCACTTTCGATAACTGCTTTTTGTAGTAGTTATTTACTTTGTAATCCTTTACAATTTGGGTTATAAAATTCAAGTACTTTAAATTAAAAATTCTGTGCAATTTAACAGTAACCTGAGGCGGGGCATATATCACTTTAAATTCAGACAATTCGGGGTGAACTGATTGGTCAGTAAAGCAAAGAACTGTAACGTCCAAACCCAAATCTTTTAACCATTTTATTTTGGCAATAATCTTATTATTAACTCCCGAAAGACTAGGATTATAATTATATAAATATAAAAGTTTCAAAATAACTAATTTAAGGCGTCAATAAATTTTTGTAATTGTGCTCGCATCGTAATTCTCTTTCCAGAACAACTTTACTCCTAGTCTAAATTCATTTTTTTCGAGAGGCAATTTCGATAAATATTTACTTAATAACTCTGCAACTTCATTAGGTTCAAAATTTTTGTCAATTAAAAAACCAGTTTGTTCATTTACAATTTCACTCACTCCACCCACATTGGTTCCTATACAAGGTATCCCAAAACTAATCGCCTCCATAATTGATACCGGAATACCTTCAATTTCGCTTACATTTACAAACAAATCAACTGGCTTATCTTTATAGAAATCAATAACACTTTGATTAGATTTAAATCCTTTGAAATCTGCAACTTATGTTTTTGCAGGTAGATTTTTGATTTAACAAATCACATCATTTAATAAATCTCCATCTCCAAAATGAGTCCATTTAACTTGGAAAGGTCATATGCATTAATATATCTACAATTAAATCAACCCTTTTTAGTTTAATTAATGAAGAACACGATACAATATGAAAAACATCACTAGCCATAATAGGATTGTTTCCTTGATCACTTACACCCAATCTTGATAAATGAGTTTCCTTGAAAAACGAATATTCTCTCTTCAATAAACGAACTCCATAATTACTGATTGAAAATATTTGAGACACCTGATGCATTTCAAAATTTCGAAACGGAATAAAACCATCCTTTTTTCTTGTGGGATCATAATCATAACCATGAACCCTCGTTACAAATTCTAATTTTTTAAACGAAATTAAATGAAGTAAACTCAATAATCTTCCCCAATTATTAAACCAATATGAATATAGTTTCATTTCAGTTGAATTATAATTATCCAACTCTTGCTTTAAAACAAGAGCATTATGTAAATTCCATATCAAAATATTACAATGACTCTTAATATTTTTAAAAAACCATTCGGTATTTCGAAAACAATAACTCATATTTTAATACATGTAAAATTTGAATCCAATACTTCAGAATAAT
Source organism: Bacteroidota bacterium (assembly GCA_016711805.1). Taxonomy (GTDB): domain Bacteria; phylum Bacteroidota; class Bacteroidia; order B-17B0; family Aurantibacillaceae; genus UBA4416. Next base: position 137,110 of record JADJSH010000018.1, on the reverse strand, counting down.
ATTTTTTGAGGACAAATCATTTGAAAACGCAATTGTTTTAACAGTTACATTATCTGGCAACTTCCTCCTTTCACCTTCTTGATTAAAAGGATAAATTACAATTTGTTTAAAACTATCAGCTAAAAATAAAATTTCTGTCTCTAAAAATTCCTCCCCCTTTGAATAAGGAAAAGTATTTGTGAATAATATTAAAGTTTTTGAATTCACCTATTAGTTTAAACTTTGAAAAAAACTCTCAAGGCATAAATCACTCTTAAGTATATACTATACATTTTATTACCAGAAGGATTCATAATTCCCGAGTAGTCCAAGAAACTCAGTGCATGAATATAACGTACCTGCTCTCTACTATAATGTTTTTTAATTGCAGATTCTATATCCTCTCTGGTTTTTATATTATTGTAAATACCATAGTGATACTTATTATAATTTTGAGGAGATATTTTAGATTGGTGCTTTTTTATAAATAACTGTTGTGACTCAAAATGTTCGACACGTTTTTCGTTTTTACTCCAATGTACAATACAGGTGATTTCTTTTGAAGGAACAAATTTAAATTTTTCTGCAAATCGAATACTGAAATCATAATCCTGATGACGAAACAAATTTTCGTCCCATAAAATTTCTTTGGCAAATGATGCTTTATAAACATGAGTGGGAGTAGCTGCCTTTCCACCTGAAAGAATGTAATTAGCCATATTCTCACCTTTCAAAAAATCTCTGCTAATTACAGGTATTACGTCAATCCCATCATCTATTCGGTAACTTCCAAAAACACCATCCACTTTTTTTGATTCAATAAAGTCAATTTTTTTTTCTAGGTGATCAGGTAACCATTCGTCATCCGAATCTAACATAGCAATATATTGACCTTTAGATTCTCTTAATCCAATATTTCTGCAAACATTGGCATTTCCCTTTTTTGTAGTTTTAAAATATTTAAGTCTTTCATCTTTAAAACTAAACATACTGAACTGATATTGATTTTGAATTGTCGTCAACTACCAAAACTTCGAAATCCTGAACAGTTTGCTTCAAAACGCTAGTGATGGCTCGTTTAAGTTCAAATTCGCGATTAAATACTGGTATAATTACGCCAACATTCATTAATCTTTAATTGCTTTTATGACCTTGTACTGATTTGAAATATGTTCTTCAATTTTTTGAATATGCTGATTTAAAGTAAAGTTAGTTTGAATGTTATGTTTTCCTGCTGCTCCCATTTTTTTTGCTAACTCACTATCACTTAATAATAGAATGATTTTCTCAGCCATCGTGTCAACATCTCCTTCATCTACTAAAAATCCTGTTTCATTGTTTACAACAACATCTATAATACCTGCATGAATTGTAGAAACAACAGGCAAACCTGCCGATGAAGCCTCTACAATTGCTACTGGCGTCCCTTCAGAATCACCATCTGATGCTAATTTAGAATGTTGAACAAAGATTCTACTATTTTTCAAATAATCGCGTTGTTGTTCTTGAGAAATTTTACCAACAAAAGAAACACTATTTTCGATTTTCAAAGACCTTACAATATCCATACACATTGGCAATAAGGGACCATCACCAGCAATTATCAATTTTGCATTGGGATAAACCTGCAATACTTTATAAAAACTTAGAATAGTACTATGTGGCGACTTTTTTTCTACAAACCTACCAATGGCAAATAACTGCATGCTGTTATAATCAGGTTCAATATTTAAAAAATCTGTAGAAGCACCTGCTGGACTGTGTATGATTTTGTTTTTATCACAACCCAACTCCGTTAAAATTTTTGTCATGCTCTTTGCAACAACAATAACAGACGAACAATACTTTAAGAACTCCTGATAATTTTTCCTATTATCATTTATAATTTTAGTAACAGAAATTTCATAACCCAAGCCTGTTGCAATAATAGGAATATTTAATTCTTTACAAACATCTAAAACATTACTACCTGTTAATACGTATTCAGCAAACACTAATTGAACATGGTGTTTTTTCAAATGACTCTTCAAAACTAATTTTTGATAAAACCATTTTTCCTTTGATTTTTTTGTTTTAAAAAAAACATTAAACTTATAGGTTAATTTTAACAACAAACTTAGTTTATCATTTTCTGAGAGTTTAAAAGGTATTGGCCCGCCATATAATACAATTTTATCAAAATTTATTTTCTCAACATGATTTTTGATAAACGTTTCAAGATGCTGAACATTAGGATTAGGGACTAAAATGGCAATTTTTATATTACTCATTTGAAAAATATTTAACCAATAGTTTATTCATGTAATTTAAAGAAGTGTCAAAACGACTGGCGTATTCAGGGATCAACTGAGTTATATAGCTAACATTTATACTTAAGGGATGTCCTTTTTTTAGACTTTCATAATGCGCCTTAAAACCGGAAAAAATTTCAATGGAGTGAACTATTTCCAATACTTTAAAATTGATAGGGTTAGCTATATCAATAATTTTATTTTCTATATTATTCTTTAATAGTTCATCAGTTACAAAAACAAGGTCTGAAATATCCAGGATATTTCTCTCAGCAAATTCCCATAATATAAAGTGTGCCTTTTGTTTTATATTATTAAAAAAATAATTAATGATCGTGTTTTTATTTCCACCTGAACCAACAACATTTGATACTCTTAAAATAAGGTATTTAATACTGTGATTTATAATCAGGTTTTCCATCGCTAATTTATGGATAACATAACTGCGACTTCTTACTTCTTCATCATAAATACTACAGGTACTGAAATACACAATTTTTTTTGCCTTCTCTTTCAAACTCTGTCACTTTATCTTCCAGCGAATTTGAAACTCGGATGCAAATAATATACAATCATCTGGAACAGCAATTTTACTTAACGACTTAGCTAACAATCCATTTCCTGCAATCACTAACTTCCTTAATTTAATATCTAAATGTTGTTGATTTATTACCGTAGCATTTGCAGGAATATCTTTATAAATAACACAACCTGCTCCAACAACTACATTATCTCCTATGGTTACATTTTTTTAAAATAACTACATTCGTTCCAATCCAACAATTATTACCAATTCTAACTTTCCCTTTCGTCATACCCCTGAGCCCCAATTAATTCATTTGGACGTTTAAATTCATGATTGTGGTCATAAATTTTTACACCTTCGCCAAATAATACATCGTCACCCACTGTTACACTTTCTAAACAACTTATGGAACAACCTAGATTAAAAAAAACATTTTTTCCTATAGATATAACACCCGATTCTCTTCCCAAAACCGAAAAGTTACCTCTTGCCGTAAAAGCCTTATCGAAAATAATTTTACTATTTTGTTTCAAATCAATAAAAAAATTAAAACCTAAATTTGGCGTCGTTTCATATACAAAATTTGACTTGTACAGATCCTTGTAGTACAAAGCCGCATTCCTATTAAAAAAGCCTCAGCATCCTTACTTTTTTTTCATTGCAGCAAGCACATCCTCTTTCCCTAAAAACAAACGTCTAAAACTATTTTTTAAATTACGCATCACAATTAAAACAAAAATTAAACTGTTACTTTAAAAAACCTATACCAAACACTTTTAAACTTACTTTTCCCAAAAAACAAAGCTGTTTTACAAATGATATACTTATTAAAGTTCCTTAAAGGATTGCTGTAGAGATTAATTAGCTCCTTCAATTTAGTATCAGACCATTGATCGATATACTTAAAAAGTGTACGGTCTAGCTTATCCTCCATTAATTTCATTTTCTCCTGCTGGGAAATAGTTTTAAATACAATACTATTTAATACCCAAGTTTTAGGAATAATAGTTGCACTTAAATCACTGGTTGATTGATTTGGATGTACCCTGTAGTAAAACAATCGTTCTTTCATGCCATAAAAAACACATCCATCATCAACTAATCGCAGCCATAACTGATAATCTTCTGCATTTTGAATTTTAAGATCTTCATTAAAGTTTCCTAATTCCACAACGCGGTCTTTTTTAACTAACACCGATAATATAGGCACTGAATTTTGCATTAACATATTGGCAAAAAATCATTAAACTTGCAAACCGATTGGTGCATTAAAGTCTTTTAGTTTGGAATTTATATTTTCAGAAAAAAGCCAACCTTGTGAAAATACAACATCAACATTATGTGTTTGGATTACTTGCATTTGCAATTGCATTTTTTTGGGGATCCATAAATCATCTGCATCCAAAAAAGCCAAGTAAGTTCCTTTTGAATGACTGATTGCTAAATTCCGTGCTTTGCCCTGCTTGCCATTTTTTTGATAAAAATACTGTATTCTGGCATCTGTTAAATAAGACTTAACAATATCTGCCGTATTATCAGTTGATCCATCATCAACAATAATTAATTCCCAGTTTTGATAAGTTTGTGCCAAAACCGATTCAATAGTTTCTGCAATATAGTTCCCAGCATTATACGCAGGTGTTATGATGGAAATCAAACTCATTTACTTTTTTAGCGAAGATCTTTTTTAATTTATTTTTGATTCTACCTAGTAACGTAACTTTATTAAACGAAAGGCCGGGGGAGGGAAAAAACCGAGGGGGGAAGAGCGGGGGGGGGGGGGGGCGGAGGGGGAGGGGAAAGGAAAGGGAGAAAGAAGGGGAAGGGCCAGCCGGAAAGGAACACCCCAGGGCGGAGAAAAACAGGCAAAAAAAGGGGGCGGGGCGGGGCGGGAAAGCAAAACCCCCCGCCCCGCCGCCCCCGGAAAGGGGAAAACAGGAAAACCCGCCACCCCCCCCCCCAACCACACAACAAAACACCCCCCCCCACCCCCCGGGAAAAAAAAAAAGACACGGGGGGAAAAAACAAAAGGGGGGGCCACACCGCGGGGGGGGGAAAAAAAAAAAGCGGGCCCGGGGGGAAGGCACACCGGCGGGGGGAAACAGGGGGGCGGAAAACCCCCGCGCCCCCCCCGGGGGGGGAAAGGGAAAAAACAGAACCCCCCCCCGCGGCCAACACGGGCGGGAAAAAACCCCACCCCCCCCCCCCCCCCCAAAAGAAAACAAAAAAAAAAAAAGGAACCCAAAAACCCCCACAAAAACAAACCCCGAAAAAAAAAAGGGAAAAACACCAAAAAAAAGGGGCCGGGCCCCCACCCAAAAAAACCCGCCCCCCCCCCGGGGCCCCCCCCAAAAGCAGGGGAGGGCCCCCCCCCCCCCCCCCCCCCAAAAAAAAAAAAACAGGGGGGAAAACACAAAAAAAAACCCCCCCCCCCCCCCCCCCCCAAAAAAAACCGAAAAAAGGAAAAAAAAAACCAAACGGGGCAAAAAACCCCGGACGGGGAACCCCCGCGCCCCCCCCCAAAAAAAAAAAAAAAAAACCGGACCCAGGCCCGGGCCACCCCCCCCCCCCCGCAAAAAACCGCGCCAACACCCCCCCCCCCAAAACACAAAAACCCCCCCCCCCCCCCCCCCCCCCCGAAAACCCCCCCCCCAAAAACCCCCGGGCCGAAAACGGGGGGAAACGCCCCCGAACCGCGGCCCCCCCCCCTTCCCCGCCCACAACCCGTTTTTTTCCCTTTTTTCCCCCCCCCCCCACAAACCCCCACCCCCCCCCCCCCTTTTTTTCCAAACCCCGCCCCCAAAATTTTTTTTTTTTTTTTTTTGGGTAAAATGATTTAGATCAACTCCTTTAAAAGAACCGCTTTGATAATCCTTAGGATGATAATGTTTGAAATCATACCCAAATGAATTAAAAAAATATCCAAATTTCATTGCGTCATCCTCAATGGGAGGTAGTAAATTTTTATTTAAAATTAAAGATTCAATTTCTGATAAATTTGTAGGAAATATTGGTCCCTTTAACTCGAAAAATAAACATTTCCTAATAATATAGATGGTCTTTTCCCAAAATACTGCTTCCATACCCATAGTAGACCCAAACGTTACTGTTTTAGAACAATGTTCTAATAACTGATAACTAGATATCTCTGAATCAAAATCGATTAGTGTTACATTAGAATATGTTTTAACTTCATATAGTGATTCCAGATAATCTTTAGCCATTCGCTTTGTATTAGGATGCACACGAATGTAGTGCAGATGCTATTTTCGCTTTTAGGAGAAAATTATTAGCTAAAAAGTGAATACCTTCAATTTGTGTTTAAAAAAAGGATTATCCCACTCTGAACTAATACTCATAAATTCATCTTCGGAGGATGTCTATAATACAACGTTATGTTTTTTTGAATCCCAATTTAATGGTAATAAAGTAGGATCCTGCAAATCTAAAAAACCAGCCCAAGAACCAATAATATTATTTTTCCGATTTTCATAAAAAAGGCTTCCAATTTCTTTTCTTTTTACTAAATCCGTCTGATCATTCCATGATTTAATTACACATTCGGTTATTTTCGAAATATTATGAACTGTATGATTAGTAAATAAAGAATACTTCTTAAAAGTCGCACCTCTTTCATGTACTGCACAATATATACTCATAGCATTAGCAGCATCCAATATAGCCTTTGTGTAAGATAAACGTCCATTAAAAACATAAATTTTACTCAATTTATGCTTTCGAATATATTCCTTTGTGCTAAAGTATATTCTGCAACAATCCTGGTACAAAGCTGTTAACTCTAACTTATGGTTAGCCACTTCAACAAATGGATCGCGGTAACAACTAATTAACGAGCTAAGCATAGACCATCCTACTAAATAATGCCCGTCAATTAACATTTTTTTTAAATGAATACGGTCACTGATATAGTAATCATCAATTTTATATTGTTTAGTTTTTTCTTCTAAAGTAATTATTGGCTCTCTTTTAAACTTTCCTTCTATTAACGCAAACCCGCTATCTTGTTTTAAAAGACACGTGTTACAGCTTTTAGATCTTAGCTCATCGATATCTTTTTTTTGCCTAAAAGCTCTGTTCCATATAGTTTCGCATTGTTTTATAGAAGTATCACAATGAAAAACCGTAACAATATTTCCAGCATTGATTTCATCCTGAATAATCTCAAGTTCAGTTTCAAAATGGCTTGGCCATAATGCATGAGTGGAAAAAACGCCTATATTATTTTTCCATTAAGTATAAAATTCAAAACAACTACGTGAAACGTAACATTAAAAATCTTTTAAATGGGTTGCAACTATTGCATTTTGCGGAAGCAAACATGGTATGTTTTTTATAATTGGGTAAACTAACAATCCTTCAGTTGAATAATAAAACGCTTCGTTTTCCTTATTAAGTTTTGTTTTTGTTATTGGGCAAGAAAACCCAGAATGTTTAACCGAATTATTTTTTTGTTTTTCAATAATTATAATTTGTGATGGATTTAATTTATTTGAATATAATTCAAATGCTCTATTTTCAATTATCTTGTATCCCAATTCACGGGAAATACCTACTAGATTTTTCACATAACCATGTGAATCCATTCGCTTTTGCAACTCCGCATTAACCAATTCATATGCCGGTTCTATCAATATCAAAAATTTATTTGTGACTCTATACAGTTCTTCAAGTGCTTCTCTTTCTCTTCCACTATTTGGCTCCAAAGTATGAGAAGTATATACAATATCAATGCTATTATCCGATAGAGGTATATTGAATAAATCACCAGTAAATAAATCAACATTCATCAATTTTTTATCCTTTATGTATTTATTCCCATAATGAATTCTTGACCAAGAAATATCAAACCCTAACGCATCCATATTATTGTTATCCAATTTCTCCACAACATTCGCTAAAGTTGTAGCTTCTCCAACACCTACTTCCATAATTGAAGAAATTTCTGAATTCAATTTTTTAAATTCACTAGCTATTAATTTGGAATAATTTTCAATAAAGTCAGGATGATTTTTTACATATTCAACATAAGATCCAGCTTGAAAATCGTAGCTAATTAATATATCTTCTAAACTATTCTTAGTTGAAGTATCGGATCCTTTCAAAAACTGAATTATATTCCCACCCTTTTCATAGATCTCTTTTATTCTTGATAAAATTCCAAATTTATTTTCCATACTATAAATAATTATTCGTTACTTTTAAATTAATTAATACTTCTAATTACACAAAATGCTTCTGCAAAATCCGTTCCTACTGCCACACCCCAGCGTTGAGCCTGAATAGTTAATGCTTGAGGAGAGCGAGGATGTGGATAAGTCCTTTTTTCAAATTCATAACTTTCCATTCCTTTTATTTTTGCCTCGATATTTTTTTTAGAAACAGAGAAAAATACATTTGGCAAAAAATGTCTTGGATCGGAAGGAGATCTCCATTCTGTGCCTGATGGTGTTTCAAAAGTAATGATAGTTTTAACTTTTTCATGAGCCATTGGACGACATGCCGTAACTACTGCTTCAAACGTTCGTTGATGGTCGACATTTACATCTCCACCATGATGCGTAAATATAACATCGGGTTGAAATGCTCGTTTTTGCTTTTCAATCACTTTAATTAAGTCCAGCAAAGCTACGGTATCAAAACGATTATCAGCAAAATCGTAGATACTAACCGAATGGTACCCAATAGCTTTTTGAGCTGTTTGAATATTTTTTCGGTGAGTTTTTAATTCAGCAGCCCACTTCTTTTGATCTCTGACATCGCTTCTGGATGTTATTCCTTCTCCCAAAATAACCACATGGGTGTTAACATTATGCTCTTTGATCAACTTATTCATAGTTGCTCCTAATCCTAATAACTCATCGTCAGGATGGGCAACAACTAACATTACTTTTTTATTTTTTAGTGATTCTAACATTTGCATTTAATGTGTGATTAGTATTTTGAGAAGCTTTATTAAATTCTATTTTAAAATGTTTTGTTTCTATAAACGCATTCGGATATCCCTCACAATCTAACATCCTTATGAAATCATATAGTTGATTGATATTATCAAGATTTTCAACATTGCTTTGTTCGGGTTTTCTTCTTTTAAATACAACAACTTCTCCTTCTTGCTTTTTTGGAATTGGATTATTGTTGATGATTTCCATAATCATTTTTTCTATAATTCCAGAAGCTCTCATAAATATGTCCTCTGCCGTTCCTTCTAAACTTAATGGATGTTTTAAATAAACATCTCCAGTATCTAATCCTTCCTCCACTTTAATAGCAGATATAATTGTTTCTGAATGCCCCCTTTCAATCAAATTTTGTAAGGGGCTTCCTCCTCTGCCAAAAGGTAAATCCGTCATATGAAAAACTATACATTTATAATTTTCATATATCTCTGGTTGAAGTATATGTGACCAATGAGGTATAAATATGATCGATGGGTTTATTTTTGATACTTTCTCTAAAGTCAAGTCATTTTTTATCAAAAATACGTATCCATTTATTTTCATTTTGTTTCTGAAAATTTACAAACATGGAATCGTGCCAAGATTTATTCGTCAGTAAAATATAATTCATTAAATCAATTCCCAAGTTAGTGCTGTTCCTTTTTCAATATCAAATTTTGCAGTTTTTCCTAATATCTCACTATAATATTTTGGATGAATACCATATCCTGGCCTTATAGATCTGACATTTTGCGTAGTCAGAATCTCCCCTTTCTTGATATCCTCCACAATATAAAGTGATCTTGAAAAAGTGCGTCCACTTTGTTGTTTATCAGTCAATTTATAATCAATTACTCCAATAGCTTTTTCAGCTTCCCTAACTGCAATTACCATTTGTTTAAACTCTGTTTCATTCATGGAAAACGAAGCGTCTGGCCCTCCAATACTGCGATCTAATATAAAGTGTTTTTCAATAATTTTTGCCCCAAAACAAGCGGAAACAATCGCTACCGTGCTTCCCATTGTATGATCAGAAAGGCCAGATATTACACCATACCTTTCCGCTAAATCTTTCACCATAATCATGTTAGCTTCATCGATTGGAGCAGGATATGAAGATGTACATTTAAGTAAAGCGATTTGATTATTGCCCATTTTTTTGCATGCTCCAATTGCTAATTGGATATCCTCATCTGTGGCAATACCTGTTGACAATATTATAGGCTTTCCTTTAGATGCAACATATTCTATTAAAGGAATATCTGTTATTTCAAATGAAGCAATCTTGTATGCAGGAACATTAAGTTTTTCCAAAAAATCAACTGAAGAAAAATCGAACGGAGATGAGAAACAAATTAGATTTTCTTCTTTGGCTACCTTAAACAATTCTTCATGCCATTTCCAGTGTGTGAACGCTTCTAGATATAATTGATAAAGATTTTGCCCCTCCCAAACTGTACCTTTAATAATAAAATCTTCTTTATTACAATTAATAGTCATTGTATCGGCAGTATACGTTTGTAATTTAATTGCATCTGCTCCTGCTCTTTTTGCAGCACGAATTGTTTCAATGGCCGTTTCTAAACTACCATTATGGTTAGCTGATAACTCTGCTATAATAAATATAGGGTAACCTTGGCCAATTGGAAGTACCTGTTTTTCTTTCATTTTCAATTATTATTAAACCATTTATGAAAAGTATACTGAGTATTTACGAGTCTAAATCCTAATTTATTATGTAAATTCTGTGAACCTATATTTCTATCAACTACCGCACTGTCTATTACATCGACTCCTCTGCTTAAACAGGACTGCATTGCTGCTTTAAAAAGTTTCAGCCCAATCCCTTTATCTCTAAAATTACTATTTACAAATGCGGATTTCCATACGGCAAACTTTTTATCAATTGTGTTTTTATAATCAACAACATCATAAACAAAAACTCCTGCAATTTGCTTATCTTCTTCAATAATTATAATCTTCTGTGAAGATTTAACGGCATTATCCATCCAACAAGCATACATTAAATTCACTTTTTCAATAGGAAAACTATTATCTAAATAAAAATGTGACTTAGAATAAGTATTCTTTGATCCTATATCTTTAAGGTCTTCAATATCCGTATCGCTCGCATACCTATAGACAATTTCATCAGCAAGACCTACATTAACAATTGATGCATCAATTGTTTGGTGAGTTAAAGTTTCATATATTATGTAACCATTTTGTTGAAGTATATATATTGGGCTAAAATATTGGGTGTCCAATTTCGATATAACTACTTGTATTTTATATTCCACTGTCCAATCATGAAATTTTTCTAATAAATTTGAAGCAACTTCTCTTTCAAAATCTAGATCACCGCATTCCTGAACAAGAAAATACTGCAAAAAAGCTAATTTTTTTTGAAAAACATCGGTGTCCCATTTGGATAAATGAAATCCAATTAATCCAATTACTTGTGAGTTATTATTAAGAGCTAAACCTATTAATGAATTTCTCGAATATTCCAACAATTTATTCCATTCAAGATCTATTGCGCCTACTGTTGCATAATTTCTATCCAATAGATACCGGCCAAAAGGATGTTTTTGAAAGAAATATTTTATTTCTATTTCAAATTCAGAAATATTAACAAATTTATACTTTATCATTATTAGATTATTATATTAAATAAGTTGACTAAATTGCTTATAGGAGAAGCTTTTGAGCGAAAAGAACTAAAAAAATTTATTTTATCAGCCTCTTAACAAATTTAAGGATCAAAATTTCCAATAGTTTCTTCTTTAAAAAAGTATTTTAGAATGAATAATTACGTCAATAAATTTAGTTTCAAAAAAACAGTGTTCTTTTAGAACCGCTTCTTTTTCAAAATTATTCTTTTCCAATATTTTATAAATTTTCGGTCTTAAATCAAAAGCGTATGTGAATATTTTATGCAACTCTAATTCCTGTTGAGCAACTTTTTCAATAAACTGAAGAAAGTTGGTCCAATGAAATTCAAAAAAATCAAACTCCAGTTCTGTATCCATAATAAATGATATTTCGGCATTCTTATCCACCCAATTGATGTGAACTAATCCACCATAACCAATACACTTATCACCATCGAGATAAGAAAATAGAATTTGATTTGGATAATCTTGATTAAACAAGTTAGCAACCACATCGGTAAAATAATTGTCTTGATCCTGCGTTGTGAGTGTTTTATTTTGTCGAAGGTGGTATATTTGCTCGTTACGCCATTTCATTATTAAAAATCTATCTGCGAAACGAATAGGCACGATTGAGAAAGTACCTTTCTTAAACTCCTGATTATTTAATACTTTGTAATAGTTCATATTTCATTTCGGCTAATTTCCAATCCGTTTCGTTATCTATGTCCTGCACCTGCAACTCATTTAATATAATTGAACCAGTTTCATTTGTAAACAATTTTTTCTTTTTTAAGAATGTATTTACATTCATCCAGTAAAACTGCCCTGCATCATGGTATGTTGCTGGTAAATCCTGCGAACGTTTATTTATATTTTCTGGCCAAACCATTATTGTTTTAGAATCATCAATTTTCAGTGCTCTTTGTATTGGATACGAAAAAGCACAAATAGGAAACACACTATCAAGTTTTTTATGCATCAATAACTGATAAGCATCTGATAAGTTTTCTTTTGTAATAAATGGTGCGGTAGGATAAATACAACATGCATTATCAAATTGTTTACCAGTTTTTTGTAAATCATTCAATACCTCCAAAATAACATCAGCTGTTCCTGAAAAATCATCTGAATTTTGCTTACTTCTCATAAATGGAACTTTAGCTCCATACTGTTTCGAAATTTCTGCAATTTCATCATCATCAGTTGAAACCAATATATAATCAAATAAACCGGATTTTATGGCCGTTTCAATAGAATATGCAATGATTGGTTTACCTAAAAAATATTTTATGTTTTTTCTGGGGATTCTTTTACTACCACCTCTCGCCGTAATGATTGCAATATTAGACATTAAAAAAAAGAATTAATGCTTTCAATTACAAATGATTGCTCTTCTTTAGTTAAAGTTGGATACATTGGCAAACTCAAACAACTTTTATAATAACTTTCCGCCTTTTCAAAGTCACCTTGCTTCCATCCTAAACTTTCATAGTAAGGCAAAGTATGAACAGGAATGTAATGCACCTGACAAAAAATATCTTTTGTTCTTAAATAATCATACAAACCTTTACGGTTTTCTACTTCAATAATATATAAATGATATGCGTGCCCATCAACCACTCCGGACTGCCTCTTAATATTTTTATTCTCTTTGAAAGTATCAAAATAGGTTTGAGCAATCTCTCTTCTTCTTTTTAAGCCTTCATCTGCCCTCTTTAATTGAGAAGTTCCAAGAGCGGCTTGGAAATCTGTAATTCTATAATTATACCCTAAGTCCTGCATTTCATAATACCAACCTCCCTCATTTTTATACATTAAGTTTGGATCTTTAGTAATGCCATGCGTACGCAGTTTAATTAATTTATTGTATAGCTTTTCATCGTTAGTAGTTACCATCCCTCCTTCGCCACAAGCAATATGCTTTACCGGATGAAATGAAAATATAGCTAAGTCGGCAAATTGACTGTTCCCACAATATTGCTTTGTTCCCTTACTATCTTTAAAATATCCACCGGGAGCGTGACAAGCATCCTCAATAATCCAACAACCAAATTCATCTGCTAATTTCCTGAACTCTTCCAGATTCACTGCATTACCTGCAAAATCAACCGGAATAATACCTTGAAAATACCCTTTAGGATGTTTTTCTAATAATGCACGAACTTTTTGAATATCTATTAAATAGGTTTTAGGATCGATGTCAGCAAAATATACTTCTCCATCACAATAACGAACACAATTTGCTGATGCTGCAAAGGTAATAGGACTAGTAATCACTCTCGAACTCTTATCAACTCCCAAAGCCATGGTACATAAATGCAAGGCCGCTGTTCCATTTGAAACAGCTACAGCATACTTACAACCTATATACTCAGCAAACGCTTTTTCAAAAGCTGCTATTTCAGGTCCTTGTGTTAAGAAGTCTGACTTTAATGCCTTTGTTACTGCTTCAATATCTTCTTCCGTAATATGTTGTCTTCCGTAAGGTATCATTACAAAATGTATTTATGGTTTAAAATCAGGATCAACATGTTCAATAATTAATTTTCTTAAGCCTTCTACTGTTTCCCACTCCGTATTATTTTCAGATGTGTAATGAAATCCTTGAGGAACTAATTTGGCGTTAAAGTGTTTGATATAATCTTCCAGTTTAAAATTAGTTACTTGCGGCAAAATCACATAATATTTTTCTAAATCGTAGGTTGTGAAAGAATCTGAACTCGTAATCATTTCTTCATGAATTTTTTCACCTGGACGAATGCCGTTTATTTTATGCTCGCAATTTGGTCCTATAGCATTAGCTACATCCATAATTTTATAGGAAGGTATTTTTGGCACAAACAATTCTCCTCCCCAAGCTGCTTCCAGGGCATGCAATACCATGTCCACACCTCCTTTTAAAGAAATATTAAAACGGGTCATATTAGGGTCGGTTATCGGTAAAACGCCATCCTTTTTTTTATTTAAAAAGAATGGAATAACCGAACCATTAGACCCCATCACGTTACCATAGCGCACCACAGAAAATTTAATATCCTTATGCCCTTTAATATTATTAGCGGCAATAAATAATTTATCGGAGGTTAATTTTGTAGCGCCATATAAATTAATTGGCGCACAAGCCTTATCAGTTGACAAAGCAACTACCTTAGTCACATTTGACTCTAAAGCTGCTTTTATAACGTTCTCCGCTCCACCTATATTAGTTTTCACGCACTCATCCGGGTTATATTCGGCAATATGAACATGTTTCATGGCTGCTGCATGAATCACATAATCAATTCCGATAAAAGCACGCTTCATACGCTCTAAATCGCGAACATCTCCAATAAAATAGCGGATGGCTTTATATTTTGACATGGGATATTCCTGTTCCATTTGAAACTGCTTTTGCTCATCTCTTGAAAAAATCACTAAACGCTTCACATCGGGCCAGTTTTCGAGAATTGTTTTCGTTAACTCTTTCCCTAAAGAACCAGTACCACCTGTAATTAATATTGATTTGTTATTTAGCATGATTTATTTTTTAAAAAATAATTTATAAGTATCAAAATAATTTGAATTTCCTTTGTAATCCAATTTTTCACTGACATTAGGCATTATTGGGTTCCCAAATAAAGAATTAGTAAACTCAATTTGAAAAATGAGTCGTTCGCCTTGCTCTAACTCTTTGCCCTTATGCAAACCTCTTGTATCAACGGCAATAATAGAACCTGCCTTTCCATTAATTTCGATGATATTTTTGGCGTCATGTTCACGAATGTGTTCATCTGTATATCTACCATCTTTATGAATATAACTTGGTATTTTATTATGAGTTCCCTTCACATATACATGTGGTCCAGTATTCGTATCCACATCAGTTAAGTATACAAAAAATTTCAGAAACTTTAGCCTATCCATGTCAATATGAAACATTTGCGCTGAACGATTTTTCAATAACTCTTTTGTTGCATGATCAATTTCTAAATTTTTCAAACTATTACTCCACCAAAATACAATTAAATCAAGTATCGGCTTTGAACCTAAATAATTATTGGCAATGTGTAAAAAATTAGCATCAGTGGCTAATTTTAATGAAGTATCGTTGTATTTTAAATCACTGATATTTAAAATTTGATAGCGGTTAGATAAATTTTTAGATTCAGCATATTTTACTGCATCCTTTGAATAAGCAATACTCTTTTCTGCTGGGATCAAATAATGTATAGGCGTGTTAGAGGCAAAATTCCTTAAATCTTCAACTAACTCTGTAGAAGCTAAATTTGGAAATATATAATATCCGTCTTTTTGAATATGACTACAAATTTCTGTCACTTCTTTGTTTTTTAAGTTTCCTAAAATGCCTTGAGATTCTTGAATTTTATATTTTGGATTAAGTAATCCGTTTAGCTTACTAACTTTGTTAACTATACCGTATTTTGACCCTATATAGTCTTTCCTCATTTGCACATAAGAAGCTTGATTGTTTGAACCACCAAAGTAGTACTTCAAAAAATTAGTTAATGTTTTCATATAAATAGTTTAAGTCTTAATTGTTTACGATATAGCCATGTTTGACTAATTTAAAATTATTATTTCTTTCACCAACAGATATTTTTCTTCATCGTCATTTATCACTGGTGATTTAATGAAAAATTGATGATAATTAGCTTTATGAAATTCAAAAGATATAGTGTGAAAATCTGTATTATTAATTTCTATTTCTTGATGATTATAAATCAATGTTATTTGTGTATTTTTTAACTTTTTTAAATTTAACTGTATTGTTTTTCCATTGTCTTTCATATAGACATAAAATAAATTAGAAGTTGACACTCCACCTAATTTCCTATCATGCACTAAATTCTCCCCATTCACAAAAAAACCCTTATAAAAATTTGGAAGGTCCTCATCGTTATCGAACTTTAAAATGGCTTTAGGCATAAACTCTAATCTGTTTTTGATAAATTTTGCTGGAGCACCCGCCACAATTGAAAAAGGAGCGACATTAGAGGTAACAACAGAATTCGATCCAATAATAGCTCCTCTGCCTATAGTGATACCAGGCATAATAACAGAATTTATCCCTATCCACACATCATCCTCAATGATAATTTTTTTTGAATGTAGTTTTTTGAGTTCTTCCGAAGCAAAAACCATATCATCCTGATCTTTTATATAAAAGTTAGAGGCATAATTATAATAATGCTTCCCAGAACTTATGTAAACATTTGGTGCAGTTAAACAATATCTTCCAAATTCAACATCTCCTAATATCATATTACGATCCTGAATAGAAGTACCAAATCCAATTTTAATAACTCCATCTGTGGACGGCTGTAATTCCGTATATCTTCCAATTCTATTTTTACCTTTTAATATAATTTGAGCTTTTTCATGCGTTATTAATACTGCACTTGGATCTATAAAGCATTTCTCCCCTGTGACAATATTAACATTTAAAAAAACGTTTTTGGGTCGCAATAAAATTTCAAAAACACCTGCGTAATAGAATTTATCTATAACTTTTTTTAATATTTTATATACACCTAATGCCAAAATGGTTAAGAATTAATTTGTAAATTAAACGGAATAGTAACAAGTCCGGCATTTTCATGAACATCCATACTTATTGGATTTATTGTCAACATTGGGAAATGCACATTTTCATCAACTACATCATAAAAAGTTTTAGTTTCAGCATTTCCAAGTGCAAAATATAATCCATACTGCCCTGTTCGCATGGTTTTTTTTGGAATAGTAATATTGAATTTAAATTCTGCATCTTTTGCTATTTTTTTTCAGTAATAACAGTTTTGTAATTTGAGATAATCTCACCTGAATAAGGATGCTTTAAGGCCATATAAAATGATAAGCCTTCCTCTAGATTTACCCGAGTTTTAGTTGTAAAGTGAATTAAAATATCCTGATCGTAATTAAACTCCCATGTTTCTTCACCATTTTTAGTAGCTTTTATTTCTTCGAAAAGTATATTTCCGTTAGTTCTCTTTAACCTATCTTCTTTTGCAACATTTGACAAACCAACACTGCGCGAAGATACCAAATAGCGTTTAACACACTCTTCAATATCACCACTAACTTCAACTGTACCATTATTTAATAAAAGTCCGGTAGTACATAGATTTGAAACTGCCTGCAAATTGTGACTCACAAATAATACGGTGCGCCCTTGTCCACTCACATCTTTCATTTTGCCCAAGCATTTTTCTGAAACTCAGCATCCCCAACTGCTAAAACTTCATCAATGATCAAAATTTCCGGTTCCAAATGTGCTGCCACTGCAAATGCCAGCCGTACATACATACCACTACTGTATCGTTTTACAGGAGTGTCAATGTAGCGTTCAACACCACTAAAATCTATTATTTCGTCAAATTTAGATTTTATTTCTTGCTTGGTCATTCCTAATATGGCACCATTTAAAAAAATATTTTCTCTTCCACTTAATTCAGGATGAAAGCCCGTGCCGACTTCCAATAAACTTGCAATACGTCCTCTAACTTTAATATCCCCAACAGTAGGCGCTGTTACGCGAGATAATATTTTTAAAAGTGTTGACTTACCCGCTCCATTTTTTCCTATGATGCCCAAAACTTCTCCACGTTTCATTTCAAAGTTAATGTCTTTAATAGCCCACACAACATCATTCAAAGTACTTTTGGATGTTCGATCGTTAACATCCCCTATCTTCAAATAAGGATCTTCCTTACCTCGGGCTATATGCCACCAACGGTTAATATCAGTAGTAAACGAACCTGTTCCAACTTTACCCAAACGGTACTGCTTACCTACATTTTCAACTTTTATAACTATATCGCTCATGATTTTAAACTGTATCCATAAAGGATTTTTCTACTTTACTAAAAACAATAACTGAACCTACTATCAAAACGATCATTAATAAAAAGTCATAAATCAACCATAAACCCTCAAAAGAACCACTACCTAAAAAAATAAATTTAAAAGCCTCAATGATAGAAGTTAATGGATTAAGTAACATTAATTTTTTAATTCCTGGAGACATGCTTGATACGGGTAAGACAACTGAACTGGCATACATTAATAATTGTACTCCAAAACCAACCAAAAACGTTAAATCGCGATACTTGGTTGTTAAAGATGATATTAAAATTCCAAAACCAAAACCCAGGCCAGCCATCATAATAATAAGTACAGGAATTAACCAAAAGTACTGCCATTGTGGATGAATGACATGTGATGAAAATTTAAGGTAATAAACCCAAATAACTAAAAATATAAGTATTTGTATCCCTAATTTTACCAAATTCGAAACTAACACTGATAACGGGATAATTAAACGGGGGAAATAAACCTTTCCAAAAACTCCTGCATTCGACACAAATGTATTAGAAGTTCTGTTGAGACAGTCAGCAAAGTAGGTCCATAAAGTTATACCTGCCATATAAAATAAAATGGGAGGATTTCCGTCGGTACTGATTCTAGCCAATCTTCCAAAAATAAAAGCGAAAGTAAGAGCTGAAAAAATTGGCTGAATAAATAACCATAACGGTCCTAAAATTGTTTGTTTATAAACTGCTACAAAATCTCTGCGTACCAATAACATTAATAAATCACGATATCTCCAAATAGCAACTAAATCAATATCATACCATTTATTACAAGGTTTAATAACTAAATCCCAATGCTCATCTTGTTGTGTCATAATTTTATTCTAATAATTCTATATCATTTATAATAGGTTGTTATTTTATTTTTTACAAATTGCCTTAGTGTTTCTTATAGCTTCGCCACCTTAGTCACAGGTAACTTAGTGGTTTGTTTATTCATCTTTCTATTGCTCCACTTCTCGCCTACGCTCGAAGTGACAAGATTACATAAATTTTTATTTACTCCATAGCAAAAGTGGACTAATACCCGGCTCAGTGATTTGAGCTAAATTAAAATCAACTTCTTTATAATGTATGTAATGTATGCTTTTATGTATTTTCTTTTCGGCTTTAGCAATTAAATCTTTTAAAAAAAGTTCGTTAATATCTCCTACCAAAACCAAATCTATCACCTCAGAATCTTTCCCTTTTGATAAATTACCAACTAAATACACCTCCTTTAAATCGCCCATTCGTTGCAACACGTAATCAATCACATGATCTAACCCCACCAACTTTAGCACAATACTGTTAATATCCTTAAATAAGGGATGCGAGGTATTTACTTTAAAACTTTTTATTTGCCTGACTGTGAGATGCTAAAAAACCTGCTTTTTCGAAACGATTCAGTTCAATTCGAATAGAATTAGTGGATTCTCCAAATTCTTCCTCTAAACTTCTTAAATAAGCCGTAGTACTACTGTTTAAAAAAAACTTCAGTAGCAATTTAATACGAGTTTTAGAGGATATGAGCGTTTCAATCATATTGAGTAACAAAATTACTCAATAATGCTAAAAAAGCAAGTAAATTAGAGGAAATTTGGAATTTATTATTTACAGAAAATCACCAAACTCTATTAAACATTATGATGTTTATACCATTCAATAGTTAATTTCATACCTTCATTTAAATCAACCAGTGGCTCATATCCTAAAAGATGCTTAGCCTTACCAATATTTGCTAAACTATTTTTAATATCGCCTTTTCGTTCCGCTTTATATTCTGGACTTACTTCACTATTTAAATTTGATTTCACTAAAGCAAACAATTGATTTAAACTAGTAGACGAGCCATAAGCCACATTATATACTTGATTGATAGCCTCTGGATTAGTGGTTGAAAATGCTAACACATTAGCATACACCACATTATTAATAAACGTAAAATCTCTACTCGTAGTACCATCACCAAAAATAGAAGGTGTTTCGCCTTTCAATAAATTAGAAATAAAAATAGGAATCACTGCAGCGTAAGCTCCATGTGGATTTTGCTTGGGTCCATACACATTAAAATAACGCAAGCCTATAATTTCCATATCATACGATTTAGCAAACACAGCTGCGTATAACTCATCTGTTTTTTAGACACGGCGTAGGGAGACAACAAATTCCCAGTAATATGCTCTTGTTTTTCGGCACTTTTGTCATCACCATAAACAGAAGAAGAAGAAGCATAAACCACTCTTTTTACGTTTTGATTTTTTGCAGCAAATAGCACATTAATAAAGCCAGATACATTAGCTTGATTGGTGGCCATAGGATCTTGCATACTGCGAGAGACAGAGCCTAGAGCAGCATTATGAAAAACGCCGTCTATGTTTTCGCAAGCGTGCAAACAGGCATTGTAATCGGTGATATCGCCTAATAAAAATTTAAAAGCCGGATTGCTTTCATGTTCTAATAAATTAGCCTTAAATCCTGTAGATAAATTATCTAGTACCCTTACTTCTTTGGCACCATTGCTTAATAAGTAAGACACAAGATGAGAACCGATAAAACCTGCGCCACCTGTTACTAAAAAACATTTATCTTTTACGCTTTGTATTGTTGGAATTGTTGTTGAACGAATCATTTTTATTGAAGAGAAACAGTTTTTAAAATGTGTATTGGTAATTTAACTTTAATATTTTGCTTTAGGCTTGTTAATTGAATTTGAACATAATTTGTATTTTGAATAAGAACAACCATGCCTTTCAATCCCTTTAACTGACCTTGCGTGATTTCCACCTCATCCAGCAATTTTAATTCTCCTAATTCCTGTGTAACGTCGTAACCACTTTCTTCTATCGATTTCAAAATAGCAATTTCGGCATCTTTAATTTTAGCTTCAACCCCATTGAACTTTATAAAGGAAAATACACCTGGACAGTTTAAAATCGTTCCTTTATCAATTTCTTCAATATTCACAAACACATAACCACTTAGCATAGGAAACTCCACCCATTTTTTTCGATCACTCCATTGTCGTAATTTTCTGGTAACTGGTGCGTACGCTATAATACCCTTTTCCAATAATTTATTGACAACTTTTTTTTCATGTTTTACATTTACGTAAATAGCATACCAATGTGTCATAGTTTACAAGTTAAGTCATTACGATTTTTTTCCATAACCGTATCCATAGCCATAACCGTATCCATAGCCATAGCCATATCGCGAGTAATAATAACGACTACGCTTACGTTTAACCCCATTTAATACTAAGTACATGTCTTTAATATCATTATCTTCAACTAGTTTATGGAATAAATTTAACACTTGCCTATTTGCAAACTTAGTATTTAACACCATTAAATTAATATCGGCATACTGCATTAAGTAGGCAGCGTCTGCCAACATCCCTACAGGAGGTGTATCTATTAAAACAAAATCAAAGTTAGCTTTAGCAAAATCCATCAGCTCTTTTAATTTTTCATTTAAAACTAAATCAGAAGGATTTGGAGGTATTGGTCCTGATAAAATAGTATATAAATTATTTATCATAGTAGGTTTTACAATCTCTTCAAGTGTATTTGCACCAACCATAAAGGTACTAATACCAATATCGGCATTCATTTCTAAAGCTTTTTGTATACGGGGTTTATGCAAATCTAATTCCAACATCACTACTTTTTTACCACTCTTTGCAAGTATAGCCCCAATATTGATGGTAGTAAACGTTTTACCTTCGCCAGGAGAATTGGAGGTGACTAAAATGGTTTTCTTTTGAGAATTTAAAATTACATACTGTAGGTTAGTTCTTAATGCCCTAAAGGCTTCGGCAACAAAAGAAGTTGGACTATCCTCTACCACAAAACCTAAATTAGATACGCCTTTTTGAAATGGTAAATCACCCAGAATTGGAAGAAATGTCCTTTCTTTTAACTCTTCAACTGTTTGAATAGTATGAAAAAACAATACCCTGATGGCAATGATTAACAAAGCGATGGCAATACCTACCATTAAAAAGGTAGTTTGAATTTTTTTCTTATCAGGTTCAATAATACCTGTATTTCTGGGGCTATCAATTACTTTAATTTCAGGAACGATGGAGGCTTTACCAATTTTTATATTTGCCTTACGCTGCAACAAGAAATTATATAGCGCCTCATTAACCGTTACTTTTCTTTGAATATTTAAAATATCTCTTTGCTGTGGAGGAATGTTTTTAATTTCTCCTAGGTATTTAGTAATCTCATTATTTACATTTTCTATAATTTTTAAAGTAGCATTGCGAGAATTATTTAAATACACCAAAATATTCTGTTTTAGTTTCTTCACCTTCTCCCTATCTTCCATCACGTGAGGGTTAATTTCCTTGGAGAAGGATAATTGCTCATTGATTGAAATTTGTAAATTATATAACTCATTAACCGATTTGTTCATAAATCCATCATCGCCCGCTAAATAAACGTTGGGGGGTAAAAACTCGGGGTCTCTATCTTCAATAATGTATTTTTCTAAATCACTAATAGCATTAATTTTTAAATTATAACCCGTTTTTTGCGCATCATAATTAGCTAACTTTTTAAAAAAATCTTGTCTTTCCCAATCTAAATCCAAGATGTCATTTTTTTGCTTATACAATTGCATTGTATCTTCAATTTCATTTAAAGCGGTACTAACTTCTATCAATTGTTTATCAATAAAATTAATAGTGCGTTCGTTTAATTCAAAACGAGCATTTAACGACTTATTTAAATAGGCATTAGAGAGCGTGTCTAAAAGCAATACTGCTCTTTCAGGCAAAATATCATCAAATTTCAAAACTAAAACATTTGTATAATCTGGATTTTCAACCTGAAGTATGGTTTGAAATTTATGAACTAACTTATCAATATCATGTACAATAATTTGATATTCTAATTTAGAAAGCTCATCAACCGTATTTCTATTAAAATTCTTCTCCCTATTTACAATTATATTGTAATCTAAGTCTATCAAATTTTCGCCAAACTTACCTATTTTTTGAACTTGAGATCCATGATGTTCATACGTCAATTCATACTCATCGTAGTTCAGTATTTTAAAATTAACGAGCCTTTCAACTAAATTGGAGTTCATGACGTTAATTTTAACCATAAATGGCATCCCTACAAACTGCTCGGTTGTTCTAACCCTCCCAACCAAATAATATGACACCTCCAGTTTATCCTTGAGTTTTAAAACAGTTTCCTTCATCAAATCAAAAGATCTAATGATTCGTATTTCATTTGAGTTATCAACAAACGATTTATGATTTCCATAAAAACCCTGATCGGAAACTAAATTATCTTTATAATATGTATCGTTTGTTTTTAAAAGTTCAACGGATGCGCGATAAACATTGGTTAATTTATAAATGTAAAAATACCCAATAAGGTAAAAAATTGGAACAATTACTAATGGGATATACCAATTTTTGAAATAATTCTTCCAACTATTTTTAAATCATTGCCACTTATTAGTGAAGTGCTTCTTTTTTGTTCCACAGAGTTTTTATTAATTACCGCAAATATAATAATTTGGCATGATTTTTACCCATAAATTGCCATTACAATATTTTTTAATATATTTACAATCAATAAAATGCTTAAAATGAATTCAAAATTTACCCTCATAGTTTTATTTATACTTGGCTTTGCCACTTTATGCATTGCTACACCTCCGCCGCCACCAAGCGGTGGTGTTCCTGATTGTTGGCCACCACCGTGTATTCCAATTGATGGCGGAATATCTTTATTAATAGCAGCAGGTGCTATCTATGGTGGTCGAAAACTCTACAAAAACCAACAAGAAAAAAACGCTTTATAATTCAAACCCCCAATAAAATGGGGGTTTTTTGTATATGTTTAACAAAATCAGAAACAATAAATTTCAATTCTTTATTTTAAAAGCTGGTGTAAGAAGTGAATGATTTTCAAGTGTTTGGTATTGATGGTTCCAATGGTGTTTGGATTGGAGGACCTTGCAATGGCATAACGCTCATGTTTTTGTTTGCCATTTTTGTAATTGCCTACCCAGGAAATATCAAAAATAAATTTTGGTACGTACCGTTAGGAATACTTATAGTTCATACCATTAATATTGCTCGTATTATCGCTTTAGCTCTTATTGCCAAATATGATTATACGTATCTTGATTTTAATCATACCTATACCTTTACTTTTTTGGCTTATAGTGCTGTTTTTGGACTTTGGATGATATGGGTAAATAAACTTTCGGGAACTACACTCAGTGAAAAATAGCTTAAAATACATACTCTTTATTGCCATTTTTGCCATTTTAGGCTTTAGCAGAGAGTTTTTATTTGTAAACACAAATAATCAACTTTTTAAACTCTATTACCATAATGAAGATATTAAAATCCCTGCAAGTCTTGATTTTATAACGCATTTTCAATACTCAACGCTCTATTATTTAAAATATCTATTTACTATTATTTATTTTTTAGCATATTTATTTACCAGCTATTTTGCAGTTAAACTGATTTGTAATGATAAAAAAAATGCTAAATGGATTATTTATATCTACACAATATTGTTAGTTTTGTCTGGCATTTCGATGGCATATAATTATTTAGTAAATAATCAATTAAATGGGGATGAATACACCTTTAGCCGATGGTTAATGGGTATTGCTCAATCGCCACTAGTTGCATTTTTTATGATAGCCTCAAGCAAACTATACAACAAATTTCAAACAGAACAATAAACTACTAAATACTATGAAAAAAGATACTGCTATTTTCAAATTAATAAAAGAAGAAAAAGACCGTCAAACACGCGGCATTGAATTAATTGCCAGCGAAAACTACGTGAGCGATCAAGTGATGAAAGCTATGGGGAGTGTATTAACCAATAAATATGCTGAAGGGTTACCAAACAAACGTTATTATGGCGGTTGCGAAGTAGTTGATAAAGTAGAACAATTAGCCATTGATAGAGCAAAAGAATTATTTGGTGCAACATGGGTAAACGTGCAGCCACACTCTGGCGCACAAGCAAATGCCGCCGTAATGCTTGCTTGCTTAAAACCAGGTGATACTATTTTAGGTTTTGATTTATCACATGGTGGACATTTAACACATGGTTCTCCAGTTAACTTTTCTGGTAAATTATACCGTGCTACTTTTTATGGTGTTGAAGAAAAAACGGGACGCGTAAATTATGATACCGTTGAAGCAACTGCTAAAAAAGAAAAACCAAAAATGATTATTTGCGGAGCTTCTGCTTACTCTCGCGATTGGGATTATGCTCGTTTACGTAAAATAGCGGATAGCGTTGGCGCTTTATTATTAGCCGATATTTCTCACCCATCTGGCTTAATTGCTAAAGGAATTTTAAATGATCCATTGCCTCATTGTCATATTGTAACTACTACTACTCACAAAACGTTACGTGGACCTAGAGGCGGTATGATTATGATGGGTAAAGATTTTGAAAATCCTATGGGTGAAAAAACGCCTAAAGGAGAATTAAAAATGATGAGTGCTTGTTTAGATATGGGCGTTTTTCCAGGAACTCAAGGTGGCCCATTAGAACATGTGATTGCTGCGAAAGCAGTTGCTTACGGCGAGTGTTTATCTGACGAATATATGTTATACTGTGTGCAAGTGATTAAAAATGCACAAACGATGGCAAATGCTTTAGTGGCTAAAGGCTATAAAATTATTTCGGGTGGTACAGATAATCACTGTATGTTAATTGATTTACGTAGCAAAGGCCTAACTGGTAAAGAAGCTGAAAAAGCTTTAGGTGAAGCAGACATCACCGTAAATAAAAACATGGTGCCATTTGATGATAAATCTCCATTTGTAACTTCTGGTATTCGTATTGGAACGCCAGCTATTACAAGCCGTGGCTTAAAAGAGAAAGATTGCTTAAAAGTAGTAGATTTTATTGATGCTGCTTTAAAAAACAAAGACAATCCTAAAGAATTAGCCAAATTAAAATCAAAAATCAATACGATGATGAGTAAATATCCATTGTTTAAGGATTAAGCATTCAACTTAATTAATTCGATCGAAGTTAAATGCCATTCTCGCCATTTAACTTATAAAAAATAAAAAGGTTCACATTAATGTGAACCTTTTTATTTTTTATAAGTTTTTTATGATATACGTCATATATAAATATGAGTAATGTTATAGACACAAAATTACAACTCATATAACTTTGGAGAAAATAATAAATATTAGTTATATGAAAAATATTTTAAGTATTATCTTCTTGATGTCAATAATATCGATGATATCACAAACCAAAGAATCACTTATTAGAAAGGGGCTTTATCGAGCGAACATAGAGAGTATCTCACCAAAAAAAGTTAACACCACAACCACACTAGGTCAAAGAAATGATAGCATCAATAGATGGTATTGGGATACGGTAACAGTTGGATGGAAAAATATTCCCACGAAAAAAAAGTGAATTTGATTTATGATGCGAATGACAACATTTTAAGTTTTGATGTTCAGTCGTGGAATGGACTAAATTGGGTAAATTCAAGAAAAGAGATCTCAACATTTAATAGTTTAAACTCAAAAACCAGCTTATTAAAACAAAATTGGAATGGCACCAATTGGATAAATGCGAGTCAAGAATCATTTACTTTTGACGCAACTAATAATCTAATTTCCTATTTATCTGAAACATGGAATGGAACAAGTTGGGTTGGCGATAGTAAAACAACATATACATACGACTCAAATAATAACTTAGTAAATAACCTACAAGAAATCTGGAATGGAAGTTCTTGGGAGAATTTAACACAAGAATTACTAGCATATGACGCTAATAATAACAATATATATCATTTAGATCAAAATTGGAATCAGACTGTTTGGGAAAATTTCACACTAGATTCATTTGCTTATGACGGCAACAATAACCAAATACGTTACATAGCAAAATATTGGATTGGCACAAATTGGGAAAATAATTTTAGAGATTTTTACACCTATGACTCAAATAATAATTTCACAAGCTACACAGGACAAACTTGGAATGGTAGTTCGTGGGAAAACACATCTAGAGATCTTTATACGTACGACATAAACAATAATGAAATCAGTTTTATAAATCAAGAATGGAATGTAACTAATTGGAAAAATAGCAGCAGAGAACTAAATACATATAACATTAATAATAAATTAACAAACAAGTTGTATCAAGTTTGGATAGGAAACTCTTTTTGGATTAATGATAATCAGATTATTTATAATTATGATTCAAATAATAATCAAATTGACTTCCTAGCACAAAACTGGAACGGAAGTACATGGATAAATTCTAATAGAGGATTTTCATTCTACAATTCAAATAATCAACACATTGAAATTTTAAATCAAAACTGGAATGACACTTTAAGTGTTTGGTTAAATAATTATCAGCAAACCTATTCATATGATGCTAGTTTCTTTACTAAAAGTATTGCAATAAAAAGATGGGATGGCTTAGGTCAACATGTATATACAGGCGATAGTACTTATTATTATGATTTTGATATTTCAACTAATATTAAATCAACTGAAACTAGTAATTTATCCATTTATCCCAACCCGAGTACTGGTATATTAAATATTAAGAGTGCAAATTCTATTCAAAGCTTAAAGGTATATGATATTCAAGGTAAATTACAAACATCCATCGAATCGAAAAATATTGAAAAAGAATACCGCTTGGATTTAACAGAACTTACCAAAGGACTATATTTCATTAAAATAAACACCAACAATGGTGATGTTGTTCAAAAAATAATACTTCAATAAACAAAAAAGGCTTGCTACAATGTAGCAAGCCTTTTTTGTTTTTAATCCACCAATTAATACCCAAACACATTTTTCAACGTTAAGTACTTCACAGTACCATACTTCTCCAATGTTTTAATATCCAACATTTCTTTTTTACCTAAAATTAAAATAGTAGTTGGTTTGTTTTTAATTTTCTCATCTTGAAATTTTTTCACATCGTCATAAGTCATGGTTGCAACTGAATTATAAATATCTTTTCTGATATCTGTTTTTAAACCAAACTTCTCAGCATTAATATAATCAAATAAAATCCCTGCTTTATTAATGCGTTCTGTTTTAATATCCTGTAAAATAGATTCTTGGCTGCACCAAATGATACATCAGATTTCGGAACATTATTTAATAAATTCATCATACCTGCCATCGCTTCTGGCAATTTATCTGCTTGAGAACCGATATAAGAAAAATTATAATATGGCAATTTTGGGTCTGCAGATTTTCTGTATACTGAATAACATGAATACGCTAATGCCTTCGACTCTCTTAAATCTTGAAACACTACTGAACTCATTCCGCCACCAAAATAACCATTATACATACTCACTAAAGGAATATTTTTAGCGTCAAATTTTTCCCCTTCTGTTAAAATTACAATCTCTGCTTGCTTCATATCATAATCAACCACATACACTGTATTATTAAATGTTTGCGCCAATGAAAATTAGCTTCCGCTGGAACTGGCTTTAATCCAGCAGCAGGCACAGCATGAGTTGTGTTTAATGCTTCTTTTACATCACCTATTAACTTTGGACCATAGTATAAAATTTTATGCTGATAGGTCATTAAAGATTTGATCAACTCAGCTATTTGAGCAGGTTGCAATTTATTTAATTCTTCTTCAGATAATAGATGAGTAGCAGGATTAGATGAACCAAACTTTGCATAGTTTACCATCATCTTTTGTAAAATAGTTCCTTTGCTTTGTTTAGCATCACTACGTTTTTTTAAGATGTCTGACACTAAATTTTTAAGCGTAGCATCTTCCACTTTTGGATCAGCAAATAAACTTTCAAATAAACGTGTTGCCTTTTCAAAATTTTCATTTAATCCTGTTAAACTAACCCAAATTTGATTTTCGGAATTAAATACATTAAAAGAACAGCCTAATTTATAAAACTCTTGCTGAACCTCAGCTGGCGACATTTTACTAGTTCCTAAATAAGATATATAATCAATAGCAATTGGCAAGGTTTTATCATTGTTCGTTCCCATGTCGAAAGCATAATACAAATCAAATAACTGATTTTCGGTATTTTGACTATACAATACTGGAATGTTTCCATTCATGGTTGTTTTCATCACATCCTTTTCGTAATCAATAAACTTAGGTTGTATATCAGCCGTTTTATTAGCTAAAATATTTTTCACAAAAGGTGATTGATCATCTCTATTTACTTCCACTGGTGTAATTTGAGGTTTCTCCACTTTTTGAATATTTTTATCTTCACCTATTCTTTTGTATACAACTACATAATTATTTTCGTTGTAAGTAGCCTTAGCAAAATCTATCACCTCTTGTTTAGTGATCTTAGATAAACGCTCTACCATATTTACCGATTGCTGCCATTTAGTATCATTAATAAATGCATCTACAAAGCCATAGCACGAGATTGGTTATTCTCTAGCTCTTTGTTTTTTGCAATTTCATATCCGTAATTACAGCATTCATCAACCAATCAGGAAATTCATCTTTCTTTAATAATTCTAATTGACTGAACAATAATTTTTCAGCTTCTTCTAATGTTTGTCCTTCTTTTGGTTCAGCAAATAAAATATGGGTTGAATAGTCTTTCAATACATAAGCAAATCCGCCACTGTTTAGTACTTTTTGCTTTTGGTTCAAATTTAAATCCAATAAGCCGGCTCTTCCATTTGACAACAATAAGTTAATCAAAGTAATCATGTCTGCATCTTTACTTCCTGTTCCTTCAAAACGCCAAGCATTGCTAAATTAGCTGCATCAGGCCCAATAATTTCTTTAGAGATTTTTTCTGTAATAGGAGCTTCTTTGCAGTTGTGTATGCGTTACTGGCTTCAACGGCATTGAACCAAAATTCTTTTCAATTAACTTGATGGTTTCATCAGGATCAAAATCTCCACTTAAGCAAATAGCCATGTTATTGGGAACGTAATTTGCGTTAAAGTATTTCATAATTTCCTTCATAGAAGGATTTTTTAAATGATCAATAGTTCCAATGGTTGTTTGTGTACCATAAGAATGATTTTTAAATAATCCAGAAAATACTGCTTCCCACAATTTACTATTATCGCTATCTAAACCTCTATTTTTTTCTTCGTAAACTGCCTCTAATTCTGTATGAAATAAACGCAATACTGGTTTACGGTAACGCTCTGCTTCAATTTTTAACCAGTTCTCTAATTGATTTGATGGAATATCATTTACATAAACGGTTTGATCAAAGGATGTATAGGCATTGGTTCCCTGTCCACCTATACCAGCCAACATTTTATCATACTCATTTGCAATGGCATATTTTGCAGCTACTCCAGAGATACTATCGATTTGATGATAGATTTTCTTACGTTGCGCATCATCTTTAGTTTGACGGTATGTTTCATATAAGTTCTCAATCTTAGTGATTTCAGCGGATTCTTTTGCGAAATCTTTGGTTCCAAATTTATCAGTGCCTTTAAACACCATGTGTTCTAAATAATGAGCTAAACCAGTTGCGGTTGCTGGATCATTTTTACTACCTGCCCTTACAGCAATGTAGGTTTGAATACGTGGTGCGTTTTTATACACACTCATATATACTTTCATACCATTTTTTAAGGTATAAATTCTTGCCTTAAAAGGATCGTTTAAAGCATATTCAAAATTTAAAGATGGAATTGGAGAACCATCTTTAGCACTTGGTTTTGTAGTGGGTTTGGTTTGAGCATTTGCAAAACTAACAACAAGCGCTAAAGCAACTGGTAAAAAGGATTTTAATTGAATCATGTGTTAAGGTATTATGTAACGAATGTAAATAAAATTGTTGTGTTGTACTAGCCACTTATACAAATAAAGAGCCCTACTTTTCAATAGAGCTCTTTTTATAATATTTTATGATATGAAGTATTATTTGAAGTCAAGCCCGTCTTGGTTACCTTCTTGGCCGCCCATACCTTTCATTTGTTTGCCACGTTTAAAGATAGACGCATCCATTTTTCCAAATAAATAGGTAATAGTAAAACGGAAAAAACGCGACTCTCTGCGGCGAGATAAATCTTGATCATAATATGGTGTTTCAAAGTGTGTTCCCATTCGGCGAGTATTAAATACATCACTAACGGTAGCATTAAAAATTAATTAAGTTTTATACATATAATTTAACGAAACATCCATTGAATAAATTTCGTTAGCAAACACCTAATAATAAAATTTTAGGAGACTCGTAATTACCGTTTACTTGTAAGGTAATATTTTTAGGGAATTTGTAAGAAAGTGTTGTTTTAGCATTCCATGCATAACCTTCTGTTTTTACTTCTGGTTCAGTTGGCACCACTTTTCCTTTAATGTAAATATAATAGGCATTAGCATTTACTGTCCAGTCTAAATTTTTAAAGAAAGTCCATTTAAACGTGTTTTCAAAACCATAACGAATAGCGTTATCACCATTAATAGATGTATTAACCAATACCGTAGGATCAGTTGGCGATGGATAAGCTACATCAGTAATTGGTTGTTCTTCGTATCTAAAATATCCAGATGCTAAGTAACTTCCTTTAGAAAATATTTTATTATAATTTGCTTCGGCAATATTCTTAAACTCAGGTTTTAATTCAGGATTACCGATACGGTAGTTTTGTTTATCAGCAAACATCACAAATGGCATTAACTGAAAAAAGTTAGGGCGTTGAATTTTTCTACTAAAGTTCAATTGCACTTCTTGACTCTTTTTTAATTTTTTAGAAAAATAAATTGCTGGGAACAATGATTTTAAAATATCATCAGAAGTAGAGGGGTAATTATAAGAGAATTTTTTATTTTGATCGGTGATATTACCCGCGTAATAAGATTGCTCAAAACGTAAACCAGCTTGGTAACCGATATCCCAAAATGTTTTAGCGCTGTAGTTTACATAAGCAGCATTTACCATATCATCAATCACATAACGGTTACTCATAACTGTATCTTTCCATAACTATCTTCATTTCCAAAAGGCGAGAAGTATTATTTGCGCTAATTGAGTTTTTATAAAATGCTTTAATCCCTGCTTCAAATTTTTTAGTTTCTGAAATTGGGTTTACATAATCTGCTTGAAATACAAATTGATTAGCCGTAGTTGAACCCACATTTTTTGATAAAAAGTCAGGATCATCAATAGTATAAGGATCAATCTAAGTGAAGTATTAGAGTTTCTAAAATAAATATCCATTATTGGAAGTTGTGTAATTGTAATTACCATCGATAGTCAACTCCTTACCAACTTTTGGAAATGTTTTTTTATACAATAATTGAGCGTTATAATTTTGAAACTGAGCTTTTTGATTATTCACCTGATCCCCATATAATCTTCTAATGGCGGCACTATCTAATATCTCATAGTTTTGATTGTCATTCGTTTTAAACTGTCCCGCTACAATCATCCCATTCAATGAAATGGTATTACGATTATCAATATTATAATCAATCCCTAGTCTTCCAAAATTAAATAAGGTTTTCATTTGCGTTTTATTATCCTGATTAAAAAAACCAGTTGTCACTCCGCTATCTAATTGTGTACGCTTTGTAAACCCTTCGGTGTTATTGATAGCTTGATTGTACGAATACATTAATGAGGTGTTCCATTTACCTTGCTTTACATTGATATTTGCCATTCCGCCGTAACGGTCGCCAGTACCAACATACGCCATTATCATTCCGTTATAACCAGGTTTCCCCGTTTTTCTTCATGATCACATTTAATACACCACCTGTTGCGCTTGCATCAAACTTAACGGAAGGATTTGTAATAATTTCTACACGGTCGATTTGATCAGCAGGAATTTGCTGTAAAGTTAAAGTCGTTGGTCTTCCATCTACAAATATCATCGGTGATTGATTTCTTAACTGCACATTTCCATCCGCATCTACTGTTAAGCCAGGAATGTTTTTCATCACGTCAACCGCTGTTCCACCTTTCACTGATAAATCTTTTTCTACATTGTAGGTTCTTTTGTCAATTGATAAAACCACGGCACTTTTTTCAGCAACAACGTCAACTTCACTTAGTAATTTATCATCCACTGCTAGTTTAATATTACCTAAATCCTGATCTACTTTATCCGGTGGAACGATGTATACTTTTTGATTATAATCTTTATACCCTACAAATTTCACTCTTACTCTCACCTGACCAAATGATGGCAAGCCTTCTATTGCAAAATCCCCATTTTCTTTTACTAATCCACCGCCTAACAAACTATCTTTGCTAAACCACAATACTTGCACGGAGGCATATTCTACTGGCTTGCCAGTGTTAGCATCTAATACTTTACCATATACCCGTCCTAGCTTAGGATCTTTCATTCCTTTGCCCATGCCGCCCATGCCTGGCATTTGAGCTTTAGCCATTAAACCAATAAACAGGGTAATTATAAAAAACAGATTCTTCATGTTGAATTTAAAAGTGTAAATGTATAAACAATACTTGCTTGGTTATAACAATTTATATGAGCGGTAGTTTAGCGTGACACGCTATATTAAAATGATGGTAATAACTGGAAATCAGATCATAAAAAACCCCCGTCGATTGGCGGGGGTTTAAATATTAGTCTGGTTTTTTAGCTTCGTCGTGCTTCGCTTCCTTCTTTTTATCTTCGGCGCCGGGTGGTGTTACCTGAGTGCTTTTAGAAGCTGAGTTTTTCTTAGTTTCTGTTTTTACAGAAACTCCGCTTTCATTGATTGCTCTTTCCTGACCTCTGCTTGGCGGAGGAGTTGATGAACTTTCTTTCTTTTTCTCTGGTTCCTGTGCATTAGCTGTATAACAAACTGTTAATACGGCAAGAGTTAAAACTAATTTCTTCATGTTGATTAAAATTTTATAGAATAAATGTACGAATTATTTTAAGAGTTCTTGAGCTTCTTGAATAGAAATAATTTCGCCTTTAAATACCGCAATCACAAATGCTTCTACCAAGCCTTTATCAGCCAATTCCTGACGGTATTTATCAGCTTTTGAATAGTCACTAAATGAACCGGCAGTGTATCTGATCATTCCTGATCCCGTGCCTTGTTTTTCAACACCTTGTAGGTCTTTAGTTTTTTCTTCCATATCGTTAGAACCCGCTTTACGAAGCGCTCCTAACTGAACTTTAAAGCTTACTAAAGATTTATCTACTGAACTAAATGATTCGATTTTAGTAATATCTTCTTTTTCAGTTGTTTCCATGGTTGCTTTTGTGGCACTCATCGGAATTCGTTTACCGTCTTTATAAGCTGTTATAAAAGCATCTCCATAACCTTCTAACACTAAATCAGCCTTTAAATTTGCCGCACCCTCAATTGTTTTAAAACCTTTAGTAGCATAACGATACACGTCATCATCCGTTTTTAACTCGATAATTGTTCCTGCATTTCTAAAAACACCTTTAGAAATTCTATTTTTATAAGCGCCTAACTGAACACGATAAACTATGTCTCCCTTCGCAAATTCATTGGCAACAGCATCCATATCTATAGTAACAACGGAATTTGTTTCAGATGCATTTGTTGATGTATTAACGGCAGTTGTCGTGTTTTTCTCTAATAATTTCGCTAACTCTTCGTCAGAAAGGGTTACTATATCACCATTTTTAAAATAGCCAACTTTTGCATTTTTATTTCCTTCCTTAATAAATTCATCTCTACGATTAACCGCATTTTGAATTTCTTTGTAAGTACCTGCGGTATATAAAACGGTTGAATTATCAGCTAAAGTAGTTGATTTTACATCTCCAATACTTAATAAATAAGCCATTTCGTCGTTTGGAACTGGTCCAGAGTATCTTGCTAATTCAACTGTATACTCCTTCTCATTTTTGCTAGCATCTGAAGCTGATGTAGAATCTTTTTTAACCGCATAGAAGTTTTCAATCACCTCTTGTTTTACAACATTACCACTATCCATGTACACATTGTACCAGTTTTGCCAATACTCATCGGTTAATGCTACACCTTGTGAATTTACTTCAACACCTGCTGGTGATGCTAATTCATCATCTGCATGATTTGGTACGCCATCATTATCGTCATCAAATGGACAGCCATTCGCATCCACTTTTACTCCTTTTGGCGTTCCGTGACATTTATCATCCCAATCTTTTATCCCATCTTCATCATAATCACCATTATCAATTGCTAACCAATCTATACCATCGTAATAATCATCAGGCAATGTATCAGCTTTCGATTTTTTCTTCAATACTAAATCGTATTGCAAAGCAAAGGATGTGTAAACAAAATTATCTTTTTGTTTTGTTCCTGCTCTCGTTCCCAAACTCTTATTTGAAATCCCATCGATATAATCTGTTGTGGTAAAATAATATTGAACCCCAATTTTAAAATCAAATCTATCTGTAATTTTCATTAATGCACCAGCTCCTACTGGAAATGCCCAAGCTCTTTCTTGATATTGCCCGAAACCATCTTTGTTTAACTCTCTAATATCCGTTTCATAAATGTAATCTCTATTTAAATTAACGGCTAGCGAAGCAGTTGGTGCAGCCTCATCTATGTTTTTAATAGAACCATCAGTCCAGTAATAATATTTATTACCATATCTATCGTATTGGTCCGTTTTAGATAAAAATTCAAAAGAATTCACTCCAAGGGAAATCCATGGACGGATACGGCATCTATCAGGAATAAAATTTCCAAAGTCGTACATTAAACTTAAACCACCTGAACGAATTTCGGACTGAAAATTTTCTTGACGATTATCAACCCATTCATTAGCTCCAAGTTTGCCAAACAACACATTAAAATTTAATTGAAAAGATTTAAATAAACGTTGAGAAATATTTAAATCATAGCCAATACGAGCGGTCCAAGGAGCTTGATAATGCTTTGAATACAAATCTCCATGAAAAGAAAGCATTCCCACACCCAAAGAAACTTTTGGTTTAAAAATATCGCCTAAAGATGGGGGATCTGGTTGAACTTTTTGTGGTTTAACGGTTGGAGTTGGAACAGCGGTAGGTTCAGTTTTTGCAGAAGTGTCCGTTTGAGCTTTGGTAAAAGAACAAATTAAAATTAGAGATATAAAAAGTACTTTTTTAAGCATTGATGTGAACTTATACGCAAAAAACATAAAATGTTTTTATTTAAACCATTTTTGACTTGTAATCATTAACGCTTCTTGCACTGTAATTCTTTTAGCGCCATTATAAGCAACTACAAAAAGCACTACTGCAACCTTTTGTTTAACATTTTCTCGGTGTGAACGAGCTTCTTTATATTCATTAAAATTACCAACCATAAATTTATTATAGCCTTGAGCCATTTCACTTTTAATTGTTTCGGAAATATTAAATTTTCTCGCTAATACTTCCGACTGTATTGCGTTTGTAAATGCGCCGATTTGAACGTTGTAAACTACATTTCCTTGTTTTTTTGCTACAGTTTGCGTCGGTTCTGTAGTTGCTACAGGCTCTGTTTTTATAGGCTCTGGTGTAGTTGTTGGTTCTGTTTTTACTGGCTCTGTAGTGGTAGCAACAGTCTGAGTTGTTGGCTCGGTAGCAACTGTTGGAGTTGGAGTTGGTTCGGTAACTTTAGCAACTGCTGCAGAAGTAGAATTTCCAAGAACATCAATTGGCATTTTCACTTTTTTACTTTGGTCGTTTTCTAAATATGAAAATTCACCGTTATCTAGCTTAGCATCTGAAGCCGCCGAAGCTGTTTTTTCTAAAACATAAGACACTACTAATTCTTCATCAGTAGGTAATGATACCCAAACAAATTTAAGTTTACCATCAGATACAGAAAAAGAACTACCGTTTAGTTTATCGCCTTTTGCATTATATCCTGCAGGTAAAACCTCTTGGTATTTTGCAAATCCTTTAACACCACCCTTTTTAATTTTCACTTCAACATTATACTCGTTTGCATTTGCACCCGAAGTAATATTTCGTGCCGCAACAATATTTGAGTTTGGTTCCGTTGGATTATCGAACGACTGTGTTGAGGATGTGGCTGCGGGAGTTGTTTCGGTTACTGGAGGCGTTGTTGATGAAGTTGTTTCTGCAGGCGGAGTTGAAGAAGTAGCCACAGGAGTATTTGAACCATCGCCAATCATAATCTCAGCAGGAGTCATTTCAACTACTTCTTTATTGTTATTATTGACATAAGAAAATTTAGAAGCAATCGTTTTGGCACCTGCTGCTGATGCATCAGCAGAAATAGTAAACTTTACTGTAAACTCTTGATCGCTTGGCATGGAAGTCCAAATGATTTTAGCAATGTTAGTTGCAAAAGAAAAATTTCCTGTTTTACTATCTAATTCTTTAACGGTAAATCCTTGAGGTACTTCTAACTGAAGCTTTGCAAAACCACCAGTGCTCCCTTTATTGATTTTTATTTCTGCTGTAAATTCTGTTGCTACGTTAGCATTTTTGGGAAAATTACCTGAAATAGTTACAGGTGTGTCGCCAAAAAAAAAGCTAAATAAAAATACTGATACAGTGTTAAATAAAATAATAAGTGGTTTTATCATATGCTTAGTTTACTGCTCAAAGAAATAGTCGATGAGCTTATTTATCTTTTCTACATTAAATGAGTTTTCTCCTTCAAAGAACCCATCAATGGTTTTTGTAATTTCTGCGGCTGAAATATTACCGTCTTTATTATAGTCTGCTTCAACAAACTCAGCTGGTATTTTAGATGTTTTACCTGTTTGCGCTTGATTTTGTTTTGCTTTTTCTTCTATTTCCTTCAAATAAGATAAACTAGGTGCATTGTTAAATCCTTCGCTTCTTTCGCTAGATAAACTATCCCAAGCTAATTGACGTTTTGCTAGTGCCTCCTCATCAATAGTAACACCATTTCCATCTACTTTTGCACCTTTTTTAGAGGTTAATTCTTTATCCATGTAATCAAATACACCATCATCATCTTTATCATCAGGACAACCTTTTCCATCTACTTTTACTCCTTTAGGAGTTCCTAAGCATTTATCATCTAGGTCTTTAACGCCATCTCCATCTGTATCCGAATTATCAACCGCTTTAAAATCCACATTACTGTAAGCATCTTTTGGTTTTTTACCAAAATTAATATTAAGTCCTACATTTGCTGAAGCCCAACTATCATTACCACCTTTTTTATAGTTGTCGATATAATCACTCAAACAAATATTGTAGGTTACACCAACTCTTAAGCTTGCACGGAATCCCATTTTAAATTTAGCCCCTAAACCTACAGGAATATAAAAAGTGTTACGAGCATAATTTGCTATAGAATCTTTTAACTGAGTTTCATATTTATAATCTCTCTTCAGAGAAACAGATAAGGGATCATTAGCGGTAGATTCAGTCAAATTACGAATAGAGCCATCGTTCCAATATTGATAAATGATTCCGTTTTTATCTCTCAAATCTCCGTAAGGATCAAACATTAGATAGCCAAAACCAGCATGAATATATGGAGAAACATCTTTTTCCTTTTCCCCTAACTTATCAAAAAAGGCAAATAAATTAAGTCCACCACCCATTACAGTTGACTGAAAATTTAAGTGGGAACTTTGGTCATTATCAGTACCAGCTAGTTTTCCATACATTCCATCGATGCCAATCCCTAAAACTTTACCTATACGATACTCTACACCAAGGTTATAGCCCAAACGCATATCACTGAAAAAGTTAGCATTATTTTTTTGACCAACATCACCTAAAAATTTTAGACCGCCAGCTTGCGCTGTAACAGATAATTGGGCAAAATAAGAGGATGCAACAACTAAGCAAATCGCTAAAAAAGATAGTTTTGTAGAAATTCTATTCATAAATTTATCGTTTAATAATCGATTAAATTAGTTGTTTTCTCGATAAAAACAAAACTAAATCAAAAAAAACGTTAAGTTTTAACTTCTAGAAGCTACTTGTAAACAGTAATTTGTTAGTTAAGACCATTTTAACCATTAAAAAGTCGATTTCTTGAAATTTTTAAGCCTTTTCTGAGTTTAATGGCTTTTAAAAAGCCTGGAACATCCGTTTGGTTGTCTTTTAAAATAATAGCGATGAGCAAAATCTCCATTTGCACAAAAATGCCATACCAAAATGAGATGATAAAACTATAATGGCTTGCATTATTTAAAATTAAGTCGATAAAAAACCATAAAAGAAGCAATGCCCAAAATTTTGAAAAAATAGTATGATAAGAAATGCGTTCTTCAAATTTCAAAAAACCAAAGGCAATAATAAATAATTCAGAAAAAACTAAAATAGAAATTTGAAACAAATGTGTTTTTAAAAATTGAGAATGAGTGATACAGATATAAAATAAACAGCTAAACCAAAACACCGTATCAATTTTTGTATCCAATTGTCTCATTTCAATAGTTGAAATTTTTAAATGTCGGGCAATAATTCCATCAAACACATCACTTAAAACTGCATAAATACTTAATGCTACAATAATTATTGGAGAAACGTTTGCAAATGAAAATACTATAATTAAAATGGCAACTACTAAACGCGAGTAAAGTAATGCGTGAGGGATTTTATGTAGGAGTCTTGTTTTCATATTTAGATATTATTGTTTTTTATTCCGATAGCTATC
This sequence comes from Bacteroidota bacterium, assembly GCA_016711805.1. Taxonomy (GTDB): domain Bacteria; phylum Bacteroidota; class Bacteroidia; order B-17B0; family Aurantibacillaceae; genus UBA4416. Next base: position 97,280 of record JADJSH010000018.1, on the reverse strand, counting down.
GAGATGGGCTCAACTCAATCGTTTCATTCTTTTATTTGGTTTGTTGAGTGTTTCGCAATTGTGTTTCGGAAACATGACTATTTCATAATGCGTTTATTTATTTTTTGCATTAAACCCTAAAGAAGCACCAATTCTAAATCCATCCTTGCCCGGAATTACATACATGTTTACTGGCAAGTTTAATTTTCCTGATTTAAAAGTTCTACCAAATGCTAATACAAATCCTGTTTGTATGGCATAGTCGCCTCTACTATCCAATCGTTCTTTTATCGTAAATGGATTTTTTACGCCTTCATTTTCAGGATTATTTGTCCATTCCTGTTCTCTATGCCAAGTATTCGTTGTATCATAATAACCTCTTGCTTTTGGCGATAAATTAATAGTTGGCCCTAATGCAAACTCCCACCCGTTAATGTTACTTCTTAAACCATGCAGTAATGAAAAGCCTGGAATAAAATAGCCTTGATCGACACCTGTTATCATTGGCACAAACTCAAACAAGGCTTGAATTTTTCCTTCGTTCAAATATTGTTTCTCAAACTGATAACCAAATTGAAACATCATTGGGAATGCCTCAAAACCACCCACCGATTTATCGGCTTGCAATATATTTGCTGTGTTTCCTGTAAATGTTACAAAGCCTAATCGAGGTCCGTCTAATCTTAGTCGATCTTTTTTTGGATTATTTAACGCGTTATCAAAACCATTACGCTGTGTGAGTTTTGCTAACAAGTTTTGATCAACCGATTTATTAAACATTGCGCGAACTGTTACATTAGTAAATGCTTGCAATTCTTCGGGTAAATTTAAAAACTCCATTACCGTTGTCTTTTCAATAGATTTCGTTTTTACATCAATTAAACGTAAGGTGTAAATAATTGATTTTGGATATAACTCAATACTACCACTCAACATTTTGTCAGCATGAATCGTTTCCCCAATTTCGGTTAAACATAATTTACCGTAACAGTTATTAATGCTTAGTTTATTTTTTTCGACCATATAGGCCACGTCATATCTATCCATGACTTCAAAGGTGTCGAGCTTTTCTAACTCTGTTCGCACCAAGTTACCCATTTGCTGTGGCTCACTTTTTAAACCATTAATATCAATAGACAAAATAGTTAAGGTTTGTTTTTCTTTTTTCACATCTTGAGCTACACTTGAATTTATATACAAACAGGCTGCTCCAAATAAAACGATTGATTTAAAAGTTGTTTTCATAGTACTTTTTTTTTAGTGATTAATTAATTAAATCTGTAAAGCAACTCATAGCTGTGTAGTTAGCTTTTTCGGAACCATACAACTGTTTAATATTTTTTACAGTGCTTTTGGTAATAATAACGGTTGCTATTAACATCGAACAAAATAATGAGATGTGAATTGCTTTTTTGAGAGTTGTTGTTTTCATAATTTAATTTTATAGTATTGATGATTAATAAATTGCAGTCATTGTATTAGCGAGAAAAAGTAAAAAAAAGCCATATAAAAGAGCGACTAGCCCTATTAGCGAAGAGAACAAAGAGAAAATAATTGCAAAATTGATTCTACTCTTATTAAATTTTTCATTTTCATCAGGGAATTCTGTTTGATACTTTTTAATAGATTTTTTTGCTGTAATAGCTATAATGAATCCAACAAAAGGTATGAAAGAAAGTATTAAACTATATTTATATAATTTTTTAGCTCTAGCTTTTCTTCTAGTCTTCTCATAATCGAAATCAATTTTTTTTGCCTGTTTTACGGTTCTTTTATCTCCTTGAACAATCACAGTAACATTTGGCAAACTATTTTTTACTACAGTTACTTTATTTCGGCCGCGTTTCTTAAATATAAAAATGCTATCCTTTTTTATAATCGACTCAACTTTATTATTGATAATTTCTTTATCAGGAATGTTATTTAAACTAATCGATGATTTTTTCAATTCCATTGGATCGGATGCATAGGCATAGCTTTTTGTTGTATCCACATAAATCGTATTATGTTTTAATGATTTTACATTTTCAGTAAATCTTCCCATAGTATATTTTCTATTCAAAAATTTACCACTCGAACATGAACTCGTGATAACAATTAAACAGAAAATAAAAAATGTATTTTTTAACCCTAATAGTTTTTGAATAATTGTATGAAATGCATGTTTTTCTGATTTTTTTGTTCTTTCAATTAATACAAAAAGGTTAGCTAAACAAACAATACTTGTACTAACCAATAGGGTAATTTTTTCGATAGTATTTAAAGCGTCCATGTTGATTTTGATTAATAATTTATAGGTCAAAATTAGGTGGATGCCAAGCGCTATTGAAACGGCTTTACAGACCATGGCGCAACTTAATTGCAGAAAACAGTAAAATGGGAAGTTTTAAAAGCTCCAAAATTTGATTTATTTGCAAAATTTCATAATCTAGGAGTGAGAATTTGCATTTTTCGCAAATACTTAATATCTTTATTAGTATATAATACAACATTATGGCTGCTAAAAAAACCGCATCAGATACATCTTTTGAAATGCAAGAAGTGTTCATTAAACACTTAAAACAGGTTGTTCCAGCAAATGTGTCGTTGGTTGATGATATTGCCGATTTATTAAAAATAAGTAACGATAGTGCTTACCGCCGTTTGCGTAACGAAACCGAATTAAGTTTAGATGAAACTTATAAAATATGTAAGCATTACCGCATATCCATAGATTCGGTTTTATCTAACAAAGGTGATTCGGTAACTTGTAATTACATAAAGTTAACCGACTCTGAAGAAAACTTTGATAATTACTTAACTGGATTACTAATGCAATTAGAGCGTTTGCAAAAATCAGAAGATGCAAAAATTATATACGCTGCCGAAGAAATTCCCATTTTTCATTCTTTCTTCTCAAAAGAATTAGCAGCTTTTAAATTATTTTACTGGCAACGTTCTGTTTTAAATATACCAGCTTATCAAACCAAAAAATTTGATTGGGAGGTGATTTCTGAAAAGCAATTAGAAATAACAGATAAAATTCATAAAACTTACCTAAAAATTCCTAGTACCGAAATTTGGACCGATGAAACCATCACCACAACTATTAAACAAATAGAATATTATTTTGAATCGGGAGCATTCAAAGAAAAAGAAGATGCTATTTTAGTTTTACAAGAATTAAAAAAAATGGCTCAAGCAATTAATCAATATGCTGAAGAGGAAAATAAAACAAAAAACTGTTCTTTTAATTTATATAATAGCGATTTAGTAATTGGAACAAATTGCATTCATGTTACCGTTGCTGGTTCTGCTATTTCATATATCTCTTTCAATACTATGAATTCGTTAACCACAAGTAATAATCAATTTTGTGAAGAGATTGAACATTGGATGAAAAACCTTATTAAAAAATCGACCTTAATTAGTAGCATTGCAGAGAAACAACGCTTTCAGTTTTTCAGTAAAGCATACAAAGCGATAGATAATTGTATTGAACGTATTAAAAACTATTAACATGAATTCACAATATAACGTTATCATCGTTGCAGGCGGAACAGGCTCCAGAATGCAGTCAACCGTTCCAAAACAATTTATTGAAATAAAAGGGAAGCCAATTCTAATTCATACCATCGAAAAATTTATAGAGTTTGATGAATTCATCAACGTGATTGTTTGTGTTCATAAAGATTATATGACTGATGCTAATTTTATGTTAGCTGAATATTTTCCTGATAAAAATATCCAAATTGTTATTGGAGGAGAAACCCGTTTTCATTCTGTAAAAAATGGATTGAATACAATTACCAATAAAAATGACGTTGTTGGAATTCATGATGCTGCAAGACCTTTTGTAAGTGTTGAAACCATTAAACGTTGTTTTGAAACAGCTGCTCAAAAAGGAAATGCTATTCCTATATCGCCCATTAACGAAAGTTTGAGAATGGTAACCAACGGCATCAATAAAGCTGTAAGCCGCGATGATTATAAAATTGTACAAACACCTCAATGCTTTTTAGTTTCTAAAATTAAAGAAGCATTTGAACAAGATTACTCTCCATTTTTTACCGACGATGCTACCGTATTAGAAGGCATGGATGAAACCATTCATTTAGTAGAAGGAAATTTTGAAAATATAAAAATCACTAATCCTTATGATTTAAAATTTGCTGAATTGTATTTATGAAATAGCCATGCGCCATTTTAATCAATAAGACCATGGCGTATTCGATATGCCAATTAAAAACAAATAAAATTACGTATCATGACAACCGAAGATATAGCAGACGCTTTAGAAATCACCGCCAAATTAATGGAGCTGCATGATGAAAATCCATTTAAAATAAAATCAATTAATAGTGCGGCTTACAAATTAAGTAAAACGCGTATTGATTTAAGTGCGCCAACTGTTGAAGAATTAACACAATTAGAAGGTATTGGCAAAAGTTTAGCCGAAAAAATTATTGAATTTAATACTACTGGCACCAGTAAAGAATTGCAAGACTTAATATCTAAAACTCCTGCTGGAGTAATAGAGATGTTGGGCATTAAAGGATTGGGACCAAAAAAAGTGCGTCAGTTATGGCAAGAGTTAGAATTAGAAAGTGTTACTGATTTGCTATATGCTTGTCACGAAAACCGATTACTAGAATTAAAAGGATTTGGAGCAAAAACCCAAAATACCATTATTCAAAACATTGAATTTAAAATTAAAAACACTGGTTGGTTTCATTTTGCTTATGCTGAAAAAATTGGGCAGCCAATTATTGATGCTATTAAACAACAAACTGATTTTGTTTCTTTTACTGGCGCCATGTATCGCCATTGCGAAGTCATTGAAGAAATAGATATTTTGGTTGGAGATGAAAGTATTGATTTAGATGAGTTTGTGTCCGAAACTATTCCGCTAAATTTTATACAATGTAACTCAAATGTATTTTACAGAAAGCTAGTAGAAACCTCTTCAACTAAAGAACATTTAGAAGGCATTAACTTTAAAGCATTAGCCACCAAAAAATACGATAACGAAGAATCTATTTATTCAAATTTAAGTATTCAATACTGCGAACCTGAGTTGCGTGAAGGATTATTTGAATTAGAAAAAGCAAAAAATAATCAGCTACCTAAATTAGTTGAACTTAGCGACTTAAAAGGCATTTTACACAATCACTCTACTTATAGTGATGGAATGAACACCTTAGAAGAAATGGCTGTGTATTGCAAACAATTAGGTTATCAGTATTTAGGAATATGTGATCACTCAAAAACTGCAAGTTATGCCGGTGGATTAAAAGTAGAAACGGTTTTGTTACAACAACAAGAAATAGAAAAACTCAACAAACAATTATTTCCTTTTAAAATATTTAAAGGAATTGAAAGTGATATTTTAGGAAACGGAGATTTAGATTATGAAGAAGATATCTTAAAAACATTTGACTTCATTGTTGCTTCAGTTCATGCCAATTTAAAAATGGATGAAGATAAAGCAACCACTCGTTTAATAAAAGCCATTGAAAATCCTTACACTACTATTTTAGGCCACCCAACCGGGCGTTTACTATTAGGCCGACCAGGTTATCCTATTGATCATAAAAAAATAATTGATGCGTGCGCAGCCAATAAAGTAGTAATTGAATTAAATGCACATCCTTATCGTTTAGATATTGATTGGCGTTGGATACCTTATTGTTTAGAAAAAGGCGTGATGATTTCTATTAATCCCGACGCTCATCAATTAAAGGGCTACCATGATATGCGTTATGGAACTTATGTGGCTCGCAAAGGGCTTTTAACAAAAGATAACTGTTTAAATGCGATGGATTTAAATACATTTGAAAATTATCTGTCTACAAAAAAATAATTATTTAAGTTTTAAACTCACAATAATTTTATTGTTTGTTTACGGTATTTGTTTTTCCCAAACGGATAGCTGTAGCTTTTTTTGGAAACAAACCTATTTTTCCCTATTATCATCCTACTTCTCCCAATAATGGTAAAGATTTTTATACTGTAAAAAAAGAGTTTCATAAAGCCATTACGGCTCAAACAACATTTAATGGAATTATTACCGTTAACTTTTTCATCAATTTTAAAGGAGAAACTGATTTTTATAAAACGCAATTATGTGATTTAAATTATAAGCCATTACCTATCACAAAAGATATTGAATTATTATGTTCACAAATACTGCTAGCAGTAAAACAAACTTCCCCTTGGAAGCCTCAATTAGACGAGCAACGCAATCCAATTAACTCTCGCAAATTTTATTCATTTAGATTTAATAACGGCAAACTCATTGAAATACTTCCTAAATAGTTGTTTGCTTTTATGCATGATGTGCTGCTTTAATACTAAAGCTCAAAACGATTCGTTGACTTTAGGATACAAATTAGAGCGTTGCCATCAACCAATTAAGGCTCAAGAAATTTTAAAATACTTAGAAGAAAAACATTTTACTAAAAAGCAAATTTTAGAAATGGGAACTTATATTTCCTATCATGGAAATGATCAATGTGGAAATGAATTAATGAATCTCTGTATTGCAAAAAACGATAGCATCACTGCGGGCGACTGGCACGCCTACTCGGTTCAAAATACCAAACACGGTAATTATGCGGAAGCTATACAAGCGCTCGAAAAAAGTTTAGCTATTAATGCTAAAGAAATGGAAGGCTATTACGGCTGGGTATTATTGTATTATTATAGAGATTATGAAAAATCTTTAAAGCACTTAAACCATTATGATGATTTAACGCCGCAGGATGTGGATGCGCCAGTTGGTGAAAACATCCATTTTTTAAAAGGACTTTGTTATTACCAATTAGGACAATACCAAAATGCGATAAAAGAATTTGAATTAAACGAAAAATTTGAAGTGAGTCATTTCGGACAAAAAAACTGTAACACTTATATTTATTTTTATATAGCACGTAACTATGAAAAATTGAATGATTTAAAGAAAGCAGAAACCTATTATAAAAAAGCCATCAAACAATCTCAATTTCCTATTGAAGCTAATTTTTATTTAGGATTGCTTTACAAACAATCAAATAAACTAGAACTCAGCAAAAAACATATTGAGAAATCGCTTACATACATTAAACTTGGTTATAAACAACAAGATATTTATGTGGAGTTATTTGATGAAGTTTATCAAACCCAAATAGAGGAAGCTTTGAATAACAAGTAATCTTCGTTACCTTTAGTAAAATTAATAACTATGGCTACTAACTACTTAATTTGTGATAATTGTCAGCATAAAAATACAGTGACTTCAGAACGCATTGTGTTTTGCAAAGGATGTCAAAAAAAATTAGCTAATAATTATTTAGATTGGAAGAAATCGAAATTTAATTCTTCTTTTGAAACATACGTTGATGGGTTAAATGAATACAATGAAAGTGTTCCCAAAAAAACAGTATTAGAAAATCCAATACCCAAAAAAAATCCTGTATTCAAAACATCTATTTCTTCTCCATCTAAAACTTCACTTATTTTTATTGCCACTGTTTTCATTCAACTACTTATTGCCGCTGTCATTATTCAAAGCACAGATGAAAGCATTACAACAGTAGGAAGAAAATCATCTTATCAACCAAGCCTTACTTCTAATTATTTGGATGAAGTAAAATGGGGAACATATCCAATAACCCAAACATTATCTTTATCCGTGCCTTTTGAATTAAATGAATCGGAGTCTGTTTTACCATGTTATATGGAAAACTATATCACAAATCATAAAAGCAGCAAAGCCGAATCTTCCTCTCAGTCCTTTTCATTAACTGTTGAGAAAATGAATTTTGATGAACTTTATAAAATACAAAATTCGGATTTCGTGTCTCTGAATGATGCGTACATGAATAGTCCAGAGGTTCATGTTTTAAAAGAAGAAGGATTACACACGATTATCAAAGGTTACAAAACCTATGTAGAACATGGAAGTTATATAAAAGACGGAAATGAATACTTATACGAAAATTATACCTTAACAAAAGGAGATGAAGGTATTAAGATAATTTTAAGCTATTTAAAACATGATGATTTATTATGTAAATATGCGGATATTGTGACTCTAAGTTTATTGAATAACAAACAAGTGATTTAGTTCTATGGCCATTCTTAATTCAATAGCATCATGGCTCATGAAAAAGCGCATGCATCAAATTGAGCTTTTTATGAAATACCCTAATGATGTGCAAGATGAATGGCTGCACGAATTATTAAAATCTGCAAAAGATACCGAGTTTGGAAAATTACACGGATTTAAATCAATTAAAAATTACGATCAATTTAAACAACAAATTCCAACTCAAGATTATGAATCTTTAAAGCCATATATTGAACGTACACGCCGAGGGGAACAAAACTTATTGTGGGATAGTGAGATTAAATGGTTTGCAAAAAGTAGCGGCACGACAGATAAAAGTAAATTTATTCCTGTTAGTAAAGAATTTTTAAATGGTTGTCATTATAATGGCGGGCGTGATATGATTACGTTTCAATGTGTGAATAATGCCGACACCAAATTATTTACTGGAAAAAATTTAGCACTAGGAGGAAGTTTTAAAACTGATCAGTTTGGTGAATACAATTCTTTTCACGGTGATGTGAGTGCTATTATTATTCAAAACCTACCCATGTGGGCTGAGTATTTTAGAGCGCCAGACGTAAACATTGCCTTGATGGAAAATTGGGAAGATAAGCTCGAGAAAATGGCAACTTCGATGGCTGATGAAAATGTGACTAGTTTAGCAGGCGTGCCAAGTTGGATGCTAGTTTTAATTAAACGCATATTAGAATTAAAAAAAGTAGATAACTTAAAAGAAGTGTGGCCAAACTTAGAAGTCTATTTTCATGGCGGCGTGAGTTTTACTCCTTATAAAGAATTGTTTGATCAACTATTCAATAATAACAAGGTTGCATTTATGCAATTATACAGCGCTTCAGAAGGATTTTTCGGCATTCAGGATGAACGTGTGAGCAATGAAATGTTGTTGATGTTAGATTATGGAATTTACTACGAATTTATTCCTGTATCTGAATTACAAAAAGAAAATCCTCGCACTTATAATTTATCTGAAGTGCAAAAAGACAAAGATTACGCTATGCTTATTACTACCAATGCAGGACTATGGCGTTATCAAGTGGGCGATACGATTCGTTTTACAAATTTAAGTCCTTACCGTTTTATTATTACAGGAAGAACGAAACAACACATTAATGCCTTTGGCGAAGAGTTAATGATTCACAATGCAGAACTTGCTTTAAAAACCGCTTGCGAAAAAACAAAAGCTCATATTGTTGATTTCACCGTAGCGCCTATTTTTATGAACGAAAATACAGGCGCGCACGAATGGCTCATTGAATTTGAACAAGAACCAAATAACTTAGATTTTTTTAAGAGCGTATTAGATGATACCTTAAAACAAATTAATAGTGATTATGAAGCGAAGCGGTTCAATAATTACATTCTTCAATTTCCTGTAATTAAAGTATTGCCAAAAGGTTCATTTTACAATTGGCTCAAAATTAATAATCGTTTAGGCGGACAATTTAAAGTGCCGCGCTTAAATAATGATCGGAAGATTTTAGAAGATGTATTGAAGAGTGTAACTTATTAATTTAAGTGATAACGTATTAGTCTTCTTTCCCATCTTGTAGGTACCTGAGAAAACAGATACCAGTCTTGTGTAATTTTACCAACATTTTCAGCATATCTTCGACTTCTATATTTTATTGCACCATTCATCGTATAATTAGGATACATGTATTGAGTTTCTTTAAAGTTTGAAGTTACAAAAGTACCTGCTGGTGTAGTAATACTTATATTTTGATCTTTCATTTGGGCTTCAGCTCTACAAACAGTATCATTTGGCCCTGCTACACCGTAAAAAGAATAAAAAATAGTCGTAAAATCTTGTGAAGAAAATTCGATTCGTCCCATACTTGAAACAATATAACTCAAGGAATCTCTAAAAAATTCTGCCACAAATGGAGTATTAACAGAAGGGCTAATGTTAACACCAAAATTCGGCGATACATATTTAAAATATGTATTACCATTTATTAGTGTATCCTTTTCTATAAAACAACTATCTATAATAGCTAAAGCAGTTTCACCTCCAGAACCATCTAACTCAAAACGTTGATAAATCCAATAATTACCAATTTTTAAATTTGAGTAATTAGGATATGTTACTGCCGTAGGAATTTCCTCGGGTATTTCAGGTTCGTTAATAGTATCCTTTTTACAAGCATTTAAAAAAAATAGAATTAATAATCCCAATGCAAAATATACTTTTTTTATGATCATTTCCTGAAATAAATTTTATCTAAATTAATAAAAAACATTGGCATTTGTATAGCCATTTAAGTACAATTTCGCTTTTTTAATTTTTTGTTCAGGACGATACAAGTATTGATTCCCCGCTGTATCAATCATCGGCATGTGATAATTTTTAGGCAACACATCATGCAAAGCTTTATTTTGTAATGCGTTTCTAATTTTTTCGGAATCCATGCCGGCATTGGCCTGCAAATATTGTCCATATTCATTAGCCCATTTCACTTGCGCACTTAATAAACCATGTGATAAATTTTGATACAACCCACCTTCGGTGTTAATATATCCATGACCTGGAAACAAAGAATCATTTTTAACGATGTTACCTAATTGACCTGTCCACATCGTAGCGTTTATTGCATATTGAAATTCCTTGGTTTGATACTGTAGCAACATCGCGCCCGTTCTAAATCTATCTAATATTGGTTTAGCTAGGATATCATTTTCGGATATAATTGAAAAGTGGTTAAACTGAAATGCGATAATTCCTGTTACCTGGGAAGTTTTTACTTTATTGCGCCAAATATTGTAACTATAAGCCACTGAATTTTTATAGCCGGTTTGGTTGCTAATAGAACTCATAAATAAATTCTTTTCCGTTGTTTTAGCTCCGTATCCTATGCAAAATCCCAAAGCTGCATTAAACTCGGTATGTTCGCCTTCAGGTCCAAGATTTTTAAAATTATCATACACTCTAAACGACGCATTAATTTGCGCAAAATTATACGCACCGTATCCTTGAAAAACAATTCCGAAACGTTGAAAATGAGTGCCTATTGCACTTACAAAACCAATATTAAAACCATAATGCTTTTCCAATTGCAATTGAGAAAGCATGGTAGAATAAAATCCTATTATTAAAATAATACTACATTTTATTCTGTTCATGTATTATGCAATATGTTTTAAAACTTCATTCTTCAATGCCTCAATATCAACAGTTACTCCGCTAGTAATAACATCTGCCTGATTATAAAACTCTTCTCTAACTTTTAAAAGATTTTCGATGTAAAGCAACATCTCTTCATTGGCTTTATCTCTAATCAATGGTCTGTCTTGTTTAGCATTAAACAATCTCTGATATAAAGCTTCAGGACTCATTTTTAAATAAATCAATTTGCCGTTATCTTTCATTAATTTTAGATTATCATTGAAGCATGGTGTTCCACCGCCTGTTGCAATAAATGCTTTTACATTATCGTTGATGCATTCTTGCAAAGCCTTGGTTTCAATTTTCCTAAATTCTTCTTCACCAACTTCCTGAAATAAATCAGTAATGGTTTTATCATATTGATCTGAGATGTAATCATCTAAATCAATAAAATAATAACCTAGTTCTTTCGCTAGTTTTTTTCCTTGAGTTGTTTTTCCGCAACCCATAAAACCACATATAAATAATAATTTTTTCTCTTGCATTATTTTATATTCATTAATCGTATTACTTTTTCAATATCTTCTGGGGTATCAATACAATGACTATCAAAATCAGTCACCACACATTTTACTTTAAACCCATTTTCTAACCAACGCAACTGCTCCAACGATTCCGCGTTTTCTAAAGAAGAAGGTTGAAGTTGAGTAATTTGCTCTAACACATCCGTTCTATATGCATACATTCCAACATGTCGAAAATAAGGATGGTGTTTGTGCCATTCTTCTTGAGGTTTTCCTTTAATAAATGGAATCACCATTCTACTAAAATATAAAGCTTCCATCTCTTTATTTAAAGTTATTTTCACTTCACCTAAATCAAATAATACTTCGTGTGAATCTACTGGAATCATCAAAGTAGCTAATTCGGTAGTTCCAGTGCACACTTCGCAGAGTAAATCAATTTGAGTGGGGTCGATAAAAGGTTCATCACCTTGTATATTAATCACATATTCAAAATCATCTTCAATTTTTTGAAAAGCTTCAAAGCATCTATCTGTCCCACTAGGATGATTTTCTTTTGTATATACGACTTTACCTCCAAAAGACTCTACATGCCTAAAAATTCGCTCGTCGTCAGTAGCCACAACAACATCAGTTAGTAAAGCAGATTTTATAGCTTGTTCGTAAACTCTCTGAATCATACTTTTACCTAATATATCAATTAACGGTTTTCCAGGAAAACGACTAGAGGCATAACGTGCGGGAATTATTCCCAAAATAGGGTTCATATAATATCTGTTAAAATTTTCCACTAAATTACGAAAATCTGTAAACATTGTTTGTAATATCTTAAGCGAAGCTTATCTTCGTAAACATGTATAAATACGTTTTTATTTTATTAATAGTTGTTTCAAACAATGCTTTTTCACAGCATTCTAAGAAATATGTGAAACGTCATTTAGGAGATAATCAAAAAGAAGTTTCTCACGAACATTTTAAAGACTTTAAACTGATTACCGACATGCTTGATTCGGCGAAAAAAGTTACTTATCTCCGTTATAACATGAGATCGATAGAACGTATCGAAAGTGGTTATGCAACTGCCAGTACAATTGTTAAATTACAATGCCATCCTCGAAGATCTTATTTTGTAAATACGCAAAATAAATTAGAAGTACTTTATAATGAAGGCGAACTAGGCGGTAAAGCATTGGTTAAACCCCATGTTTTCCTTATTTCACTATGAGTTTAGACCCTAGAGGAAATTTAATGCGAAAAAATCAACACTTTACAATTTTAGATATTGGGTTTGATTTTGCAGCGAGAACCATTGCTGTTGCCCTTAGTAAAGAAAAAGATCAAATCGCAAAGCATTTAACTTATGCTGGAAAAGTGGAGAAAAACAAAATGAACTGCCATTTATTAATTTACGAAAATGTTGATTTTTCGTATCGCGATTATATTGTACAAAACAAAGAAACCGTTTCGAGTATTGCAGGAAAATTGACAGTGAATGATTATATGGTACGTAGTAAAAATAAGTTATATGATGATTATGGCTATTTAAAAGAAGGCTCTACAATTAAAATTCCTACATTTTATTGTAAGAAAGCCGTGTTTTATGTCGATGAAAAAACCATGCTTCCAATAAGCGTTAGTATTTATGATGAAGTTGGCTTATTTGAAACCTACGACTTTTTTAATTTAGAAGTCAACAAACCTATTCCAGCTGCTGAATTTAAAAGAGATTTTAAAGGCTATGGTTTCTAGAAATAGGGACACGGATTAAGCAGATAAAACAGATTACCACAGATTTCAAAACATAAAGTACAAGTGATACGGTCAAAAAAATCCGCATTAATCGGTAACATCAGTCAACTCCGTGTGCTATTAATTTTTAATAACTCATTCCTAAATTAAAAAACACAAAACTCCACATATCAGCAAACTCTGCAATTTGCTTATCTGTTGGTTTTCCTGCTCCATGCCCTGCATTTACATCTATTCTAATTAATGTGGGATCAGTTCCAATATTTGCTTTTTGTAATGTAGCCGCAAATTTAAATGAATGTGCTGGCACTACTCTATCGTCATGATCACCAGTTAAAATAAGTGTCGCGGGATAGTTTGCTTTTTTAAGATTATGTAAAGGCGAGTATTTATATAAACAATCAAACTCTTCTTTGCTCTCGCTATTTCCATAATCAACACTCCAGGCTCTGCCAATCGTAAATAAATGAAACCTCAACATATCTAACACGCCAACAGTTGGTATAGCCACCTTTGCAATATCAGGGCGTTGAGTCATGACTGCTCCAATTAATAAACCGCCATTACTGCGGCCATGTATCGCTAATTTATCATGCGAAGTATATTTAATTTCAACTAAATAGTCGCATGCTGCTATAAAATCATCAAATACATTTTGCTTTTTACATTTCGTGCCATTCATGTGCCATTCCTCACCATACTCGCCACCGCCGCGTAAATTAGGTACACAATAAATGCCACCTGCTTCTAAAAATACAGCTCTATCAATTCTAAATTCGGGAGTATATGAAATATTAAAACCACCATAACCAAAAACGAAACATGGATTATTACCATTTAACGCAATTCCTTTTTTATGAGTAATAAACATCGACACATTAGTGCCATCTTTACTTTTATAAAACACTTGCTTGGTTTCAAATTCAGCAGAATTAAAAGAACTATTAGGTTTAAAAATTCGTCTGCTAACTCCCGCTCTCATATCATAAAAATAAATTTCTTCAGGACTCGTAAATGATACTGTACTATAAAAAGCAAACTCATCTTCTCGCGAAGAGTTAACGCCGTTGACTTTACAAATGCCTGGTAGCTGAATTTCCTTTTCTAATTTTCCTGTAATGGCATGTACGAATAATTTAGAAGACACATTCTTTAAATAATTAGAAATAATTTTATTTCCGCAAAACGACACGCCTTCCAATAAATCTTTTTGTTCAGCTAAAACATTTTCCCAGTTATCCTGAGCAGGGTTATTTAAACTTACTTTTACTAGTCGGTACCGTGGTGCTTTATAATTTGTAAATACATAAAATTGATTGCCAATATTTTCAACTACACTATATTCATTATCAAAATTGGTAACAATAGGAACGAATTTGTTTTGTGGATTCGATAAATCCTTAATTACCAAGCTTTGTCCACTAGTGCTTTCACTGCCATAAATCACCAAATAACTTTCATCATGAGTAACCTGTGCCGAAAAATTTCTGTTAGCATGAGTTTTATCTTCATATACCAATTCATCTTCACTTTGGTTGTTTCCTAATGTGTGATAATACACCTTGTGAAATTCATTTTTTTGCGTAAAGGCTTTTTCATCATTTGGTGCATCGTAACGGCTATAATAAAAACCATTTCCCTTCCAAGATATGTCAGAAAACTTTACCCATTGAATCACATCTTTTAAATCTTCTTTGGTTGCGATATTTTTTACATGAATCTCAACCCAATCACTTCCAGCTTTAGAAATGCCATAGGCTAAATAAGTGCCGTCTTTACTTATAGATGTGCCGCTTAAGGAAGTAGTGCCGTCTTTTGATAAAATATTAGGATCTAAAACAACTGTAGGTTCATCTATTAAAGAAGCTTGAGAATAAAATACCGATTGATTTTGCAAGCCATTATTTCGGAAAGAAAAAAACAATTTTCCTTTTTTAAAGATTGTACTCATTTTTTCATAGTTCCATAATTCCGTCAATCTTTGTTTCACTTTTTCTCTGTAAGTAATTTGAGATAAATACTGGTTAGTGGTTTTATTTTCACTTTCCACCCAAGCCTTTGTTTCTGCAGAATGATCATCTTCTAGCCAACGATAAGGATCTTCTACTTTAACACCATGATAATCATCTACTTGTTTCACCACTTTAGTTTCGGGATAGCTAATTTGACTAAATGTATTTAAACACAAAATTGTGAATAGAAGGCTAAATAAAACTGCTTTTGATGCGCTCATAGTCGTTACTTTTGGTAGAATTAAATGAAATCTGCTATAAACAAATATACCAAAGAAGTAGAAGATACCCTAAACCGTTTATCAATAAAAAATGATAAAGAAAAAGCGGCTAAGCTAAAAAAATACATTGGCACCAATTTAAATGTGCTTGGTATGGTAAGCAAAGCGCAAGTAGATGCTCACAAAAAAGGTTTTAGTTTCTATTCGGAACAAAAAGAACAAACCTTTTTAGTCTATCATCAGATTTATACTCAAAGTGCTATTTTCGAAGCAAAAAACTTAGCTTTCATTTTTTTAGATAAACATCACAAACACATTCCTTTAAAAACTCAATTAAAACATTTGCCTCAATGGGTAAAACACGTTGACAATTGGGCGCATTCGGATAGTTTATCAAAATTCATTAGCAGATTAATTGAAGATAAAAGCACTCAAGAAGAAATACTTGCTATTATTAAAAAATGGAATTCCTCTAAAAAATTATGGGAACGCCGTCAATCTTTAGTAGCCTTATATTATTACGCTCGCACAAAAAAAGAACATGTGAGTTTTGAATTAACTCAACTATTGGTTTCACCTTTATTAAACGATAAAGAATATTTTGTACAAAAAGCAGTTGGCTGGACTTTACGCGAAAGCTATAACGTGTACCCAAAACAAACCTATCAATTTATTGAAGAAAATATTAAACACATAAGCCCAACAGCCTTTACTACTTGTTTAGAAAAAATGACAGAAAAACAAAAACTAATTTTAAAACAAAAGAGAAAGAAATAAACTCAGCGCACTTTGCGGTTAAACTAAATGAAATTTAAACTAATCTACATATTAACACTAATCATTTCCATCTCTCGGGCTCAAACAAAAATGACACCCGAAGACTATATTGCTGCATTTAAAGATGATGCCATTAAAGAAATGCACTTACACAAAGTACCAGCTTGTATTACTTTAGCCCAAGGCATGTTGGAAAGTGGCAATGGAAATAGTGCTTTATGCAGAAACGCCAACAATCATTTTGGTATTAAATGCCATAAAGAATGGGGAGGCGAAACTTATATCATGGATGATGATTCGGCTGGAGAATGTTTTAGAAAATATGATAATGTATTAGATTCTTATAGCGACCATAGTTTATTTTTATTTTCGCGTTCGCGCTATGCTCCCTTATTTGAATTATCCATAAACGATTACAAAGGCTGGTGTTATGGTTTAAAAAAAGCAGGTTACGCAACCGATCCAAAATATCCGGAACGATTGATTGAATTGATTGAACGTTATAAGTTACAAGATCTCAACGCAAGTGCGATTGAAAGCACTCCTAATAAAAGTTTGCCTGCAAACGATGCTTTAAAATCAGATTTAGCTTTACGCGAAGTCTATCGTTTTAACCATATTCGTTTTGTGATTGCAAAGGATAATGATTCTTTTTATAAAATAGCGCATGATTTTAATATTGAGTTGGAAGACATTTTAGAATACAACGATCTCTCCAAATCAGATAAACTCACATACGGGCAAAAAATTTACATCGAAAAAAAACGTCGTAGAGCTTTGGAGCCTTATCATGTAGTGCAAAAAAACGAAACTTTAAAATCCATTTCTCAATTACATGGTATTCGTTTAAGTTCTTTGTGCAAAAAGAATAGACTCAAAGCTGATGATAAATTAAAAATTGGTGATGTATTGTATTTGAGACAGAAAAAGAATTTACCGAAGTGATAAATTCATTATTCAATTTCAGATAAAATCTATCAAATCAAAAATCAAATGTAATTTCATAAACATTACCATTATATATTGTTCTAATTTTTGATTTCATATTTTTATCTAAATAAACGACATCCCAGTTCAGACCAGAAACAAGAAAAATATTTCGTTTATAGTACTCCAAATCAATTCCAGATCGAATATTTATACTTTTTTATTGCTTGACCAAGTCGTTATTACGCCTATGTAGCCTGAAAATAAATCACAATTTATATTAGCAATTCCCTTTTTCGATGATCTTACATCAAAGTATTCCTGTTTTACATCTTTTATCGCTTTATTGTATGGTCCATATCCATGCTTAATAGTTGGCTCATAATATACATTCAAGAGATCTAAACTGTCAATACCATTTACTGTATAAGCTTTAATATATCCATGCACTGGTGACATCTTCTTAGGATTTTTAAACCACAAGTTGTTTTCAGGATATTTCTTACATGACATAAAATTAATACTAACCAATACAATGATTGTATATATTAGAAAATCTATTTTACGTTTTTTCATTAGTAAAAGGTAATCAAAATAATATTAAAAACAAAAAATCCCCGAAGAAATCTCTTCGGGGATTTTATTTTTATAATGTACTTAAAAGATTACTCTTTAATAATACGTTGCGATACTTGTTTACCTTCAGATAAAATTCTTACAGTATAAATACCTTTCGCTAAAGCATCAATTTTGATAGTAGTTTGTACATTTACTACTTTCTCAGCAATTACTAATTTACCAATTGCATCATATAATTCAATAGTTGTATTATTAATTAAAGAAGCATCCATCATTACGTTGAAAGCATCTCTAGCTGGATTAGGGTAAATAGAGATGTTAGTGCTTGTTAACTCAGTAACACCAGTACATAAACTTACGTTTACAGTTTTAGTGTCGGTAGCAGAGCAACCATTTCCATCCATGTAATCATATAGTAAACTAAATGTTCCTTGTCCAGATACTGATGGATCAAATGTATTACCAACAACACCTGTTCCTAAGAAAGTACCACCAGTTGGTGTACCTGATAATGTCACTGGAGCGTTAGCCACACATAAAGGGCTTGATACAGTACCCATTGCTACTACTGGTAAAGTATTAACCGTTACAGTAGCTGTTTGAGTAGCACCAACCGCACAGCCTGTTAAGTTACCAGATACTGTATACACTGATGTACTTGTAGGACTCACAGAAATACTAGTAGCGTTCGAAGTTGTATTCCAAGTATAAGTTGTTACACCGCTTGCTGCTAACGTTGCTGTTGCTCCTGCACAAATAGTAGAAGAGTTAACTGAGATAGATGGAGCAGCGCCTACTGTAATAGAAGCCGTTGTTGTTTTAATACAACCTGCAGCAGATGTTCCAGTTACTGTATAATTTGTATTAGAAGCAGGACTAGCTGTTAAGTTTGCAGTTGTTGCTCCTGTGTTCCAGCTATAAGTACTTGCACCGCTAGCAGTAATAGTTGCCGTTGCGCCCGCACAAATAGTTGCAGAAGTTGACGCTACGTTAGGCAATGGATTTACAGTAACCGCTAAAGTTCTAGTATTAGAACAACCTAATGTATTAGTCCCAACTACAGTATAGTTTGTAGTTATTGTAGGTGTTACGGATATAGAAGAAGTTGTTGCTCCAGTATTCCAAGCATAAGAACTAGCTCCACTTGCTGTTAAAGTAGCAGCCGCACCCAAACATACTGTTTTTGAAGTAGCAGCAACTGTTGGAGTTGCATTTACCGTAACACTTAATGTTCTAGTATTAGTACAACCTGTTGATGTTCCAGTTACTGTATAGTTTGTCGTTATAGTTGGTGTTACAGAAATTGACGCAGTAGTCGCTCCTGTATTCCAGCTATAAGTTGTAGCACCACTTGCAGTTAAATTAGCGGCTGTACCTCTACAAACAGTAGCACTAGATACAGCAACTGTTGGTGTTGGATTAACCGTTACACTTAACGTTCTTGTATTAGTACAACCCGTAGTTGTTCCAGTTACAGTATAGTTTGTAGTAATAGTTGGCGTTACAGAAATGGAAGCTGTTGTAGCTCCTGTATTCCAGCTATACGTTGTAGCACCACTAGCTGTTAAATTAGTAGAAGTTCCTCTACAAACCGTTGCACTACTTACCGCAACCGTTGGTGTTGAATTAACAGTAACGCTTAACGTTCTTGTATTTACACATCCAGCTGCATTTGTACCTGTTACGGTGTAGTTTGTTGTAATAGTAGGTGTTACTGAAATGGAAGCAGTTGTTGCACCTGTATTCCAGCTATAAGTAGTTGCACCTGATGCCGTAATACTTGCTGCTGTGCCCGCACAAACTGTTGCACTACTTGCAGCTACTGTAGGATTTGCACTAACAGTAATAGTTGAAGAAACTGGTGTACTTGTTCCAGAAGCATTGGCAGCTGTATGTGTAATAGTATATGTACCAGCAGCCGTATAAGTTACTGAAGGACTCTGTAATGTTGATGTTGGTGTTGATGAGCCAGGGAAAGTCCATGTCCAACTAGTTGGAGCATTTGTAGAACCATCTGTAAATGCAATTGGAGCACCTACACATCTTGTTGCAGCAGTTGTAAAACTAGCAACTGGAGGAGAAGATGATGGCGTAAATTTCACATTGATATTATCTAAGTATAAATTATTACCCCAACCACTGCGTGATTCGAATTTAATGTAAACACTTGGTTGCCCAACATACGCTGCTAAACTTGCACTGTCTCTCGCCCATTGAGCATTAGACGTTGGCGTGTAAGCAGTTGTTAGAGTTCCAGCAACAGTAGATAACTGAGTGCCGCCTTTAGTGTATATTCTTGTCCATGATCCGCCACAATCAGTAGAAACGTAAATATTTAAGGAGTCAATATCTACTGTACTATACATTCTGTGAGATCTATCAAATACAACTCTTAAAGTACTATTAGCACCTGTTAAATTTAAAGCTGGAGTACGTAAGGCATCTTTTTGACCAGTAATATCAATACCACCAGCAAAATTATCCATCTTAGCACAAGCTGTTGTAGTTGGCACTACTGGAATACCCGTTGTATTCGCCAATCTTGTCCAATTATAGGCAGCATCAGCCACATTAACGTTAGTTTCTAACCAACCTGTTGGCGGAAAAGTCACACCATCAAATCTTTCAGTAAATGGTAATGCTTGTCCTACTGGTGCAGCAATAACCGTAAATGTAGAAGTTAATGAATTATTAGCAGCATTTCCATCAGCGGTACCATTTGGATTAATAACAGACGCAGAAAAAGTATGAGCCGCGTTAGTTAAACCCGTATAATTATTTAACGTTAACACGGTTGAAGTTCCTGATGCTAATGAGCCAGTCCAATTTAATGTTTGAGTTGCTAAAGCATCCATTCTATATAATATAGTAGCGGATGTAATTGTAGTTGAACCAGAGTTATTTAATGTGATTCTTGGTGTAACACTATTACTACAAGTAGAAGATCCAGCAACTGGAGCAATAATACTAGTAATACCTGCATCTAAAGCAGACACTGGAGTACAACCTAAAGAAGTTGCTAAAACATTCCAAGGTGCAGTATTCACAACAGCTTCCATACGAGCTACTTGTTGTGCAGTAAACATATACATACAAGCATCATCTGTGTAATCCATATAATTCATCCACATAGTTCCAGGACTTGAAGGAGAACAAGCATCCGTTTGAATAGAACCTGCGGTGAAACAACCATAATGTTCGCCTGCTTGGTTAGGTGTATCAGAACATTGATCTGATCCAGAACAAGCTGTACCATCATCTCCCCAAATATGATATAAGTTAAAACAGTGACCAAATTCATGAGTTCCTGTGCGGCCTAAATTATATGGAGGAGTTGCTGAACCACCGCTTCCTGTATAAGCATAATCAATAACTAAACCCCAAGTTTGGCTAATTGTTCCCGTTGGGAACTCGCCATAACCCAAAAGACCTCCAGTTAAATCACAAATCCAAATATTGACATACTTAGTTACATCCCAAGGATCAGCACCACCAGTAGTTGACGATTTAACGACGTCGTTTGTTCCGAAGGAGGTAGCCGTCGTTGAATAATGCACTACACCAGTAGTTGGGTTTCCATTTGGATCACGTTGTGCTAAACAAAAACGAATTTGAGCACCAGAAGCAACAGTAGAAAACGTTGGCTGAGTTACCTTAATTGCATCTGCATTTAATTTCGCAAAGTCATCATTTAAAACTTGAACTTGAGAAATTGCTTGTGCATTAGAAATATTTTCGGCAGCTGTATTATATACAACGTGAACAACAACAGGAATTGTTACTATCGCATTTGTTTTACTTACTGATAAACCAGCAGCTTTATCGGCTAAATACTGATCGATCATTTGATTATATTGGTTCAAATCATTTTGATAATTTGGACGCGTTTGTTGCAAATAGGCATGATGCTGCATTGTACCGCAGTTTCTTTGTGCCGGCACTTGAGCTAATACAGCTAATGAGTAACTAAAAGCTGCTGCAATGGTTAGTAGTGTTTTTTTCATAATTCAAACGATGTTTATTTGTAATGAAGTAAGTGAAGTCATCTGATAATTCAAAATTTTGAGCTCCTTTTTCAAAAATATTATCTAAACGAAATTTAGATACACTTAATCGATGTATAAAATAATTTAATCGAATTAAAGCAATATTTAATCGATGTTAACAGATGTTAAAAACTCCGAAATGAATCATTGATACTGTAGGTATTCTGTAGAAAAAAAATGACTTCTAAAAAAAAGAGTAAACTCATGAAATTATTTAACACTTAGATCATAATCTTATTTGACAATTTAAAAATAACTCAAAAAAAAATCCGCTTCATGATATGAAGCGGATTTTAAATTTATAAAAACAAGAAGCTACTTATTAATCACAATCTTTTTAGTAACTAATTTATCTGAATCTGTTTGAATCGTAATAAAATAAACACCATTAGATAAATGAGACAAATTAATTGAATGAGCACCGTTAGCAGACCCTTTAAAGTTTAAAGGCGATGACATCACTTGTCCAATTGCATTTAAAACACTAATTGCAACATTAGCATCCTTGTTAACGTTTGAAATATTCACAGAGAAAATTCCTGCATTTGGATTAGGGAAAATATCTAAAACAGGAAGTGACTGTTCTAAAGTTTCAATACCAGTAGCCGTTAAATTTGAAACATTAATATTATCTAAATATAAATTATTTCCCCAACCACTACGTGACTCGAATTTTAAATACACGCTAGGTTGCCCAACATAAGCAGATAAACTAACACTATCTCTAGCCCATTGAGCATTAGATGTAGGAGTATAAGCTGTGGTTAAAGTACCTGCAACAGTGGCTAACTGAGTTCCTCCTTTAGTATATAATCTTGTCCAAGTTCCTCCGCAGTCTGTCGAAATATAGATATTTAATGTATCGATATCCGTAGCACTGTACATTCTATGAGATCTATCGAATACAACTCTCACAGAACTGTTTGCACCACTTAAGCTTATCGCAGGAGTGCGTAAAGCATCTTTTTGCCCAACAATATCAATAGACCCAGCAAAATTATCCATTTTAGCACAAGCCGTAGTAGTTGGCACCACAGGAATTCCCGTCGTGTTTGCTAATCTTGTCCAACTATAAGCAGCATCTAAAACGTTCGTGTTAGTTTCAACCCAACCTGTTGGAGGAAAAGTTACACCGTCAAATCTTTCTACAAATGGCAACGCCGCCCCTTATTTAGAGTAATTTTAGGAGTTACACTATTATTACAGTTAGAGGAACCATTTACTGGAGCAATAATACTTGAAATACTTGCATCTAAAGCGGTAACAGGAGTACATCCATTAGAAGATGCTAAAATATTCCAAGGCGCAGTATTTACAACCGCTTCCATTCTTGCAACTTGACCTGCCGTAAACATATACATTGAATTATCATCTGTATAATCCATATAATTCATCCACATTGTTCCAGGACTAGATGGGCTACAAGCATCTGTTTGAATTGAACCTTGAGCGAAAGGACCATAATGTTCCGATGCCTGATTCGGCGTATCAGCACATTGATCAGAACCAGAACAAGCTCCGCCATCATCACCCCAAATATGAAATAAGTTAAAACAGTGTCCAAATTCATGAGTTCCTGTTCTTCCCAAGTTAAATGGTGATTGAGCAGAACCTCCACTTCCAGTGTATCTATAATTCAAAACTAATCCCCAAGTGTTACTTAAACTTCCTGTAGGAAATTCTCCATAACCCAATAAAGATGATCCCAAATCACAAACCCAAATGTTAACATACTTAGTTACATCCCAAGCAGTTGCTCCACCAGTTGCACTGTTCTTAACATTATCATTTGTCCCAAAAGTACTTACAGTAGTAGAGTAATGCACAACACCTGTTGTTGCGTTACCAAGAGGATCACGTTGTGCTAAACAAAAGCGAATTTGAGCGCCTGCGGCAACTGTTGAAAAAGTAGGCTGAGTTACCTTAATGGCATCAGCATTTAATTTAGCGAAATCGTCATTTAATACTTGTACTTGAGATATCGCTTGCGCATTTGAAATGTTTTCAGTTGCATTTTGATACACAACATGCACAACAACAGGAATTGTAACTGTTACAACAGCCGTTTTACTTACTGCTTGATCAGCAAGGTACTGGTCAATCATTTGATTATACTGAATTAAATCCTGTTGATAGTTTGGACGTGTTTGTTTTAAATATTCATGGTGTTCAAGTGTACCGCAAGTTCTTTGAGGTGGCGCTTGAGCCAACACAGCTAATGAACAACAAAAAGCCGTTGCTAGAGTAAGTAATGTTTTTTTCATATTATGTTTAGTTTTTACAACCTTAAATTAATGAAAAAAAATCTGAGAATCAAAAAATAATGAGGCGAAATCCAATATTTTTTTCAATAACCTAGTACAAATATTAATATATGGATGAATAAAGGATTTGCAATACTAAATCGAATTAATTTATCGATAAAAGCTTAACTAATTTAATAAGAATATAAGCCAAATACTGTAGGCTTTTTGTAGAAATCTGGAGTCTCACCTTTTTTCCAAGCAGAAATTGGCTTTACTAATATACACTCATCACCTAAAGTAATGTTAGTTGCTACCAATAAATATGTATTAGGCTGTAATGTTTTTAGTAAATCTTCAAACATGGTTCCATTACGATAAGGAGTTTCAATAAAAAATTGAGCTTGTTTAAATTTAACCGTTAACTGCTCTAACTCTTTAATACGTTTAGGCCTTTCCGCTTTATCAATCGGTAAATATCCATTAAAAGCAAAATTTTGACCATTAAATCCACTTGCCATAATTGATAAAACAATAGAACTTGGCCCAACTAAAGGCACCACTTTAATTTCTTTTTTATGAGCTAACTTAATAATCTCTGCTCCAGGGTCAGCAATACCTGGGCAACCAGCATCACTCATTAAGCCCATGTTGTGACCTTGTAATAGAGGTTCTAAAAAAGAATTTAATTCATCCGTTTTTACATGTTGATTTATTAAAGACAATTCTGCTCGGCTAATTTCGGGATACGCACATTGTTTCAAAAAAGCACGAGCTTCTTTTGCGTTTTCAGCAACAAAATAGGTCAATGACTTTATCAAATCTAAATTGCGTTTTGGAAGTACATCCTCCAAATTACTTTCTCCTAAATCTACTGGCAATAAATATAAAGTTCCTTTTGCTGACATCGTTTTATTTTAAATAAATATGTTTTTCTTCGTCTATAGATAATACATCATCATCAATTAGTTTATTAATTAAATCATTCAATCGCTTACTATTAACCGATTGAAATTTATGTATTAAATCACTCAACTTAAATGATTGATTCGATAATTCTAATTTGATATTCTCTGTCAGTCCTTCGTCTGTTTCTAAATTACGCTTATATTTCTCTACGCACACATCGCAGTAACCACAATCTTTAAAATCTGTTTCATTAAAATAAGACAACAACAAGCGACTACGACAGATGTTTTTTTCGGTTACGTAATTTACAACACTGTTAATTCGTGTTAAAGCTTTTTCTTTTAAAATAGGATAATTTATTAATCGTATAGATTCGAATTTTAAATTAATGCGATTTTGTAAAAAGATTAATTTAGGCAAAGTAGTTTGGGGAATAAAAGAAATAACACCTTGCTTATGTAAATTATCTAATTGTAAATTCAATTCGTGTTCAGATACTTTAGCACGGTAAGCCACATCTTTTTCTTTAATATGACTATACTGTTCGTACAAGCCTCCGTAGCTTCTTAATAACACTTTAATCAATGGTTCATATTTTGGAAACTTAATTTGAAAATTATACAACTCATCTTTTCCCATTAACATCATCACTTTAGATGGCTCATACCCACTATCTAAAAAAGACACATAACCTTCTTTCTCTAAACACTTAATACAATTAAATAAGGTGATTGGTTTTAAATTATAGTTGCGCGTTACTTCTTCCATATCAAAACTTACAGATAAGCCCTCGCCACTCTCAACAGGAATTTGATAAAAATTAAAAATAGCTTGATACGTTTGTTTTATCTCTTCGATACTTGGTGTTTTTTGTTCGTACTGTTCTTTTAAATTAACAACATCGAAATTATTACATAATAAAATAGCATAAGCTGCTTTTTCATCTCTACCTGCCCTACCCGCTTCTTGAAAATAAGCTTCTAAACTTTCAGGCAAATCTAAATGAACTACAAAACGCACATCTGGTTTATCAATACCCATTCCGAAGGCATTAGTAGCTACAATCACTTGTGATTTATTATCTATCCAATTTTGTTGAACTGCCGCTCTCTCATTAGTATTGATGCCTGCATGATAAAACGAAGCCGATATTTTATTTTGAACTAACCATTTACTAATCTCTTCCGTTTTCTTGCGATTGCGAACATAAACAATTCCTGAACCACCGATATTGTGAATGACTTTTAGTAAGCGTTCATATTTATTTTCTTCTATCTGAACAACATAGCGAATGTTTTTTCTTTCGAAAGATTGCCTGAAAACACCCTGATTTTTAAAATTTAATTTTAACTGAATATCTTCCACAACTTCCTTAGTAGCACTTGCGGTTACGGCAATCATATTAACATTAGGGAAGTACTCCCTCAGTTCTGCTATCTTTAAGTAACTTGGTCTAAAATCATAACCCCATTGAGAAATACAATGCGCTTCATCAATGGCAATTAAACCAATTGGTAAATAAGATAAGCGCTGACGAAATGTTTCATTTTCGATTCTTTCGGGTGATACATACAAAAATTGAACATGCCCATATGCCGCATTATTTAAAGCAATGTCAATTTCTTTAGTGTTCATCGACGATGT
This sequence comes from Bacteroidota bacterium, assembly GCA_016711805.1. Classification (GTDB taxonomy): domain Bacteria; phylum Bacteroidota; class Bacteroidia; order B-17B0; family Aurantibacillaceae; genus UBA4416. The sequence goes on along the minus strand of JADJSH010000018.1, from coordinate 70,475 downwards.
AATAGCTACCGCACTAATACCTTTACTTTTTAAGTTTTGAACTTGATCATTCATCAAAGCAATTAATGGCGAAATCACTAAACAGGTGCCACCAATTACTAAACCTGGAATTTGAAAACATAGTGATTTTCCACCACCTGTAGGTAATAAAGCCAAGGTATCTTTATTGTCTAAAACCAACTCAATAATATCTTGCTGCAATGGACGAAACGAATCGTAGCCCCAATGCTTTTTGAGATAAAAAAATATGTCTTGTTTTTGAGTCAATTAACTGTGAATAGGTTTTCTAAAGTACAATTTTTATTGCAATTCTTTCGCTAAAACTAAACAAGCGTCGTAAATTTGTGTTACTATTTAAAATATAGAGATGGAATTCGTGAATCCAATTGACAAAGATAAAGTTGCAGAAAACCCAGGGTTATTGCCTTATCCTCATCATGTAGGAGGTATTGTTATTAAACCTGAAGATACTGGAAAAATAAAGTCGCGGGCCTTAACGGCTATGCGCGAACAAACCAACATACAGATGAATCAAATTCAAAAGCAAGTTGAGTTGTTAATGCAACAAGCTAATGATTTAAAAGAGCGTGTAGAGATTTCAGAAAAAATATATTTAGCTGATTTATCTTTTGAACCTATTATCGGACAAACCTATCATTTATACCTAAAAGACAGCGTTTATAAATTACTGCTAATTGGCCCTGATGATTGGGGAAAATTACCATCAACTTTAGAATATGTTGGTACAGTAAAAATGTTAGGCGACCATACTTGGGATGTGATTTCTAAATAATTCAAAAAAAATCGTACCTTAGGTTAAACAAAATGGTTATATAGCTGTTTTTACTATTAAACGAAACGTACTTACAATGAAACTTATTTTATACATATCGCTCCTAATTTTAAGCATGAGTTCATGCGCATTATTTCAACCCTCTGCAAAAAAATTAAATCATCGTGCCCTTTCTGCTCATAAACAGTATGATGCTGTTATTGTACCAGGCGTTCCTTTTATGGAGCCTAAATGGGATGCAACTATGCAGATGCGTGTTTTGTGGGCTATTCATTTATATAAAAATGGTAAAACCAAAAAGATCATCATGAGTGGCAGTTCTGTTTATTCTCCTTACGTAGAAGCACAGATTATGAAACTATACGCTATTGAATTTGGGGTACCTGCGGAAGATATTATTGTGGAAGATAAAGCGCAACATAGCACTGAAAATGTTTGGTATGGTTACAAACTAGCAAAATCATTAGGTTTAGAAAAAGTTGCTTTGTCAACAGATCCTTTTCAAACACGCATGACTTATCGGTTTGGTAAGCGTCGTTTAAAAGATTTAATGTATATGCCCGTGATATTTGACACTTTAAAAACTTTGCCAAGAGAAGTACCTGAGATTAATTATTTACCTCACAAAATAGACAACTTTGTTCCCATCACCGAAACTCAAAGTTTTGGGTATCGTTTTAGAGGAACCATGGGAAAGCACATTGATTTCAAAAACTAAATAGCATAAAAAAAGCGAGCAGTAATTACTGCTCGCTTTTTTTATGTTTAAAATATAATTACTTAATAACTACAATCTTCTTCGTAGAAACTGAATTTCCAGAGTACATTCTTACAAAATAATTTCCATTAGGCATGTCAGCTAAATTCAATTTAACCTTTGATTCGTTTTTAGTGTTTAATAATACTACGTTTCCTAAAACATCTACCACTTCTATTTTAGTTATATCTTGACTTTTACTTTCGATAAATACAACGCCATCGTAGCTTGGCACAGGATAAACTTTAAAATTAGAATTTAAGTCAAATTGCAATCTACCAATACCGGTAGCCAATGAAACAGAACCATTAAATATAACTGTATCAATTCTGAACGTTCCGCCAGCTGCTTCAGCATTATATGGGTAAAATCTAAAATTATAAGCAGTAGTTTGACTAGTAAAATTAGCTCCACTTAAATTTACAGATAGCCCCTTTTGTTGGGCACTCGAAGTATAAGAATCTACTGTCCATAAAAAAACATCACTAGCTTGAACGCTAACATTTGTATTTGTTCCTGCGCTTACAGGTAAATTTGCAGCAAATGCATCTTTATTACTTCTCCATACAAAAGTTCTTGGTCCAGTACCAGATCGGTTCATATTAAAAGTGATACTAGTTAAAGTAACCTCGTATCCAACTTGTGGAGTTAAAGACACATCATAATATTTTGTCAGATCTACAGTTTGTGTCATAGCAGAATAAGTGTCATTTCCATTAGTAGCACCAGTTGTCCAACCAGAAAAAGCGAAAACTCCTCCAGCAGAAGTATTACTTGGTGTACCAACTGCGGTAAATGAGCCAAAAGTAAGCCCTGTTGCTGTAGGAACGGGCGTTGGATCTGTTGTGCCAGTGTTACCTGTAGCAGTGCTCGTAGAAACTGAGGTAAACGGATACATCCCTGAAAAAGATTGTGCATTTACTGATAAAACAGTAGATACTAATGCAATAGTAGAAAGTAAATTTTTTATCATGTTATTTTTTTATAAATTATATTCAAAACTACAAAAAAAAATCGATTTTTGTATTATGAAAACGTTAAAACAACTATTCGTAATCTTCGTATTTATTACTATTCAAACTAAAGCGCAATCAGAAGATGGGCTCGTTAAATGGTTAACCATAAAAGAAGCGCAAGAACTAAATAAAAAACAACCCAAACCTTTTTTAATAGATGTTTATACAGATTGGTGCGGCTGGTGCAAGCACATGATGAAAACCACTTATTCTAACCCAAATATTGCTGGTTACGTGAATCAATATTTTTATCCTGTAAAGTTTAATGCTGAAACAAAAGACACTATTGAATACAATGGAAAAGTTTATAAGCCAACATCTCCAAACCCTAAAACACCACACGAATTAGCAATTAAATTTTTAGGAACAAGTTTAAGTTATCCTTCAACAATATTTGTGTCCAATAACTTTGAATATAATTTATTATCGCAAGGTTTTTTGGAAGAAAAAAAATTAGAGCCTCTTTTAATTTATACGGTTGAAAATGTATACAAAAGTGCTACCTATGATGACTTTGCCTCGCAGTTTGAGCACACTTTTTACGACACGATTTTTAAGAAAGGAGTAGTGAAAACTTATACATTAAAAGAAATAGAAAAGCTACAAAAAAAGAGTCCGAAAAAAATATTAGTAAATATTTCAGCTGGATTTTGTAACGCTTGTAAAGTGCAAAATGCGACTACTATAAAAGATAGCACTATTGCCGCTTATATCAATAAAAACTTTTATTTAATTAATTTTGATGCCGAAAGCAATGACACCATTATGTTTAAAGGTGAGAAATGTTTTAAAACATTACTGAATGGTTATCCCTTACATACTTTTGCCTTAAAAGCAACAAATAATAGGCTGCAGTTTCCTTCAATAGCTGTTTTGGATGACAAGCAAAACACTTTAGATGCCTTGAACTCGTTTTTAAGTCCTAAAACCCTATTGCCAATTTTGAAATATTATGCTGAGGATAAATATAAAACCACACCTTGGCCAGATTATATAAAAGCATACAATGAACCGCCAAAAAAATAAGCGATAATTTCTTATCGCTTATTTTTAAAATTCAAATTTGTATCCTATTCCTTTGATGGTTTTAATATAATCGTCACCTAATTTCTCTCTCAATTTTCTAATATGAACGTCAATAGTTCTATCCCCAACCACTACTTCATCTCCCCACACTTGTTCTAAAATAAATTCGCGAGTAAATACTTTTCCTGGCTTACTAGCTAATAATGACAAAAGCTTAAATTCTTTTTTAGGAAAAGCAATCTCTACATCATCTTTATAAACACAATATCTTTCTTTATCAATTTTAATTCCGCCTAAATCCAAAGCTGTTGATTTTTGCTGGTCTGGCGAATATCTTCTCAATAAGGCTTTAATACGGCTAATAAATACTCTTGGCTTAATTGGCTTTGTAATATAATCATCTGCTCCAACTTCAAAACCGGCAATTTGTGAGTAATCTTCGTTGCGCGCACTTAAAAAGGCTATCATTACATCTTTTAAACCTGCAATATCTCTAATTTCCCGACAAGTATCAATTCCATCCATTTCTGGCATCATCACGTCTAATACGATTAAATGTGGAATTTCTTTCTTGGCAATATTAATCGCATCACGCCCGTTAAGAGCTGTAAATACTTGGAACCCTTCTTTTTTTAAATTATAACTTAAAAAATCTAAAATATCTTGTTCATCATCAACAAGCAATATTTTATATAAACTATTTTCTGTACTCATATCTTTCTATTGGCACAAAGTTAACCTTAAACCTTGAGGTTAAAGTTAAATAAATATTAAGAAATCGTCTTATTTTTTAGATTAACTTAATGTAATGGTAATATTTAGCTCTATTTATAACTTTAGTAAGCGCTTAAATTTGAAATTAGCACTTAATTTTGTGTTTTTTACTTAGACTAAAATTTCAAAATTTATTTAACACAAAGTTTACGATAGCTAAAGTAGATTCGCTAAAATAAAACATTATGGCCGTTATAATTAAACAACTCATCGAAAAAAACAAAAATGCATTTGACAATAGTTACTTTATTGAATCTATTAATTTATCCTATATTTTAATAAACAAAGCATTAAAACAAATTGTAAAAGATGATTTAATGCAAGAAGTGATCGATCAAAAAATAAAGACTTCCAATTTAATTACCCATATAAAAAAAGAACTCCTAAATAATCCAACGTTAAAAACCAAAGTGTCGAAAAAAGTAATAAAAGACATTGAATTGTTTATTGACCTTTATAAATCTATTGGTAAAGAATTAAAATACCAATATCCCGAAAAGAAAATTACAGAAACCGCTCAATTAGGCATCAACTGCATTATCATTCTAAATACGAGTTTAGTGAAGATTAAGAATAACAAAGTGGAATAACCCCATGTTATTAAATTGTATTTTCGACAAACAAAATTAAATTCACTTTAAAATCAATTTTTATCGTGATTATTTCGAATATTTAAAATAAAAATGAATTAAAATATTTCGTCAATTTATATTTGATAATATTAAACTAATATAACGTAACCGTAAAGGTAATTTGAAGTTCGGATGTTTGCAGTCTCAAAACACGAACTTATGCTACAAACAATTTCTACTGAACACGAAAGTAGTTTAATTTACGCGCAAACAATTCAACATGGCTTGTTGCCAAAAACTCGTCATTTTAAAAAAACTGTAAAAGATTATTTTGTTATATACAAACCACAAGATAAAATTGGCGGCGATTTTTATTGGCTTAGTTCAAAAAATGACACTATTTTCTTTGCTTTGGCTGATTGCACTGGGCATGGCGTTTCTGGCGCTATGTTGTCGGTATTAGGTATTAGCTTATTAAATTATGTGATTCAAAAAAATTTAAAAAACATTGGTGATTACCTCACTGAACTTGATAAAAAATGGATTGAAACTTTTAATAACGAATTAAGCGATTCACAATACAATAATGATTGGCTAGAAATCACACTCATTTCATTTAACACAAAAACCCGTGAATTTCAATACGCTTGTGGTGGTGGCGAATTTGCCATTTATCAAAACAATTCCATAAATACTTATAAAGGAAATTCATTCCCCATTGGCGGATGGCAAATAGAAAAAAATAGAACTTTTGACACTTACACTTTAAAATTAGAAGACGAGGCCAAACTCTACTTTTTTTCTGACGGATTTAAACATCAATTTGATTCAGATAATCAAAAGAAATTCAGCCGCAAACGATTATTAAATATATTGAAGTATTCCTCTAGCTTCCCAATGGAAGAACAACAAGAGCTATTAGGATTGGCTCTTGAGGATTGGAAAGGAGAAACTAAACAAACAGATGATGTATCACTAATTGGGGTCCAATTTTAAGAGTATATCTTATGTTAAGCCAATGTTAATTTATTTACCATTTTTTTTTATTGATTTAATATTAAGGTAATATACGCTTGACATTAACCTTATATGTGCATCGTTTTTTTGCGGCGTAAAATTTAATGTGATGATGTTTAAAAAATATATAGTTACCGCTACTTTGTTCTTACTAACAATTGTATCTCAAGCACAAACCGGAAAAATAATTGGAAAAATAGTGGATGCCAAAACAGGCGAAACTCTTCCTGGTGCAACCGTATTAATTGAAGGAACAACCAAAGGCGCTTCGAGTGATTTTGATGGTAATTTTTCGTTAGGAGGATTACAACCTGGAAAATACACAATCATTGCTAGTTATATTACTTATGATAATAAGAAATTTGTTGATGTTGTTGTAAAAGCAAATGATGTTACAGAATTTAATATTACACTAGACCAATCAAGTTCACAAACATTAGGCGAAGTAGTAGTGCAAGCAGAAATGAATAAGGAAAACACCAACACTTTATTTGTAATGCAAAAAAACAATGCAAGTGTAAGTGATGGTATATCCTCAGAAAGTATTAAAAAAACACCAGATAGAAGTACGAGTGATGTATTAAAACGTGTTAGTGGCGCTAGTATTCAAGATAATAAATTTGCTATTATTAGGGGTATGAGCGATAGATATAATGCCGCTTACTTAAATGGTTCTCCATTGCCAAGTTCTGAAAGTGATAGAAGAGCTTTTGCCTTTGATATTTTTCCAGCTGGTATTTTAGATAACTTAGTAATTTTAAAAACAGCTACGCCAGAATTACCCGGCGACTTTGCTGGCGGAGTTATACTAATTACCACCAAAAACATTCCTGATAAAAACAGTACAACTATTTCTGTGTCGGGAGGATATAATCCTTTAACCACATTCAAAAATTTCAAAACTTATAAAGGCGGAAAATACGATGGGTTTGGAGTTGATGATGGGACTAGACAATTACCAGGATCTCTGCCATCCACAAAAGAATACAGTGAAATAACCTTAAATACTGACAAAATAGAAGAAGCAAAAAAAATAAACTACGACTGGAGCTTGCAAAATAAAAATGCCTTGCCGAATTTAAATTTGCAGTTTACTCAGGCAAATATTTTCAAATTATTTAAGAAAGATTTCGGAAGTATCGTTGCTGTTACGTACAATAATAGTAATAGCACTAATATCTCTGAAAGAAGAGAGTTTGAAGAGCAGGGAGATAAAGTTCAAAAAACAAGAGAATTTATAGATACTACATTCACAAATAATATTCTAGCAAGTGTACTTTGGAACTTATCTTATAAACTAAACGACAATAATCAAATTGGCTTAAAAAATTTATATTCCATTAACTCGGACGATAGAGTAATTACTAGAAAAGGCATTAATGATGCTACTGATCCAACATCACCACTTTGGCAAAAATCAAATGTTCGCTTTTTTACTCAAAACAATATATACACAGGCCAACTAAATGGAGATCACTACATCCCTAAAGGAAAAATTAAAATTAAATGGATTGGCGGGTTAAGTGATATTGTGAGGGATATTCCAAACTTAAGAAGAATGGTATATCAAAAATCAAGTGCCTCTGAATCCGACTCTGTGCAATATGCGGCTCAAATACTAGGTGACGCTGTTGGCCCAACAAGCGCAGGATCTATGTTTTTTGCCAAAACAAAAGAAAGAATTTATAGCATTAAGTATGACGTATCAAAAACCATAGACATTAAAAACACTAAACACGAAATTAAATTAGGGGGATTTAATCAATATAGAAGTAGAGAATTTGCTGCACGTTTATTAGGATATACATGGTATACTAGAGGTAGTGCGATTAAAAAGAATGATGATTTAGCATTATTACCCGAAGATCAAATTTTTAATCCTAGCAATATTGGAATTACAGACGGTCCAGGAAAAAATGATGGAGGTTTCAAGTTAAGTGAATCAACCACTTACATTGACTCATACCAAGCTTCTTCAGTACTTAATGCTGGATTCTTACAACTAGATTCTCGTTTTTTTGATAAATTACGTTTTATATATGGTTTGAGAGCAGAGTATTACATGCAAACATTAAACACAAACGACACAAAGTTTAATGTGGTAACTAAAGACACTGCTGTTATTGATTACTTACCATCTATTAATGCAGTATGGTCGGTAACCGATAGAATAAATGTGAGAGCAGCTTATTACAAAACGATTAATCGACCTGAGTATAGAGAATTAGCGGCATTCAACTTTTACGATTTCGTAACTGATTACCAAACTTCTGGAAACGATACCTTACAACGTTCAAAAATAAATAATTACGACTTACGTTTTGAGTATTATCCAAAAAGACCCGGACAAATTATATCAGTATCTGCTTTCTATAAAGACTTAACCAATGCTATTGAGCAAATAGCCGGTAATGGGCAGGTTAGATCGATAAATTATGCAAACGTTGCAAAAGCCACCAACATGGGACTAGAATTAGAGTACCGTATTTTACTAGCAACTATATTCAGAAATGATTCTTCCAAATTTTTAAATGGAACCACTTTATTTACTAATTTCTCTTATGTAAAATCAGAGGTTGATGTCTCAAAACTAAACAATGTAGATCCAAGACCTTTACAAGGACAAAGTCCAGTTATTGTAAACGCCGGCATACAATACATTGACAGCAAATATGATTTTGGAGTAAGTGTATCTTATAACTATGTTGGTAAAAGAATTGTGATTGTTGGAAATACTGCAGAACCAAATATTTGGGAAAACCCCCGCCATGTTTTGGATTTACAACTATCAAAAACTTTTAAAGAAAAATTTGAACTTAAACTGAATGTAAGAGATGCCTTAGCCCAAAATTTAATCTTCTATCAAGATATCAATAAAAATGGGAAATTAGATAAGTCTTCTTTTACAGACAATAAAGATTTTGAACATGCCGCGACTAGTGATAATATAATGGTAAACACCAGATTAGCACCAACCATTAGCTTATCTATAAGTTATAAATTCAAATAAAAAAGACAAAAACGCTCGTTGATTAACGAGCGTTTTTGTTTTCCCTAACCCCAGTGACTCAATATTAATTATATGTTAAGTAAACCTAAAATTACTTTACATAAACTTAAGGTATAAGTAAGTATATCGTAAACTCATGTTAATCTAAAGCTAAGGTTACGCTCGTTAATTTGCATCGTAAAAAATAAAACACTTTAACAATTAAATAAAACAAAATGAAAAAAATCTACACATTAGCAGCAGCAGCGCTTTTAAGCGTAACTGCAATTGCACAAACTCCATTTTGGACTTCGACTTCTTACAAAGGAGCGTTTCCAGTTACAGATGGTTTAACAGGAACAACATCAAATAACTGGTTAGCTGGTTGGACAAACTGGGATCCAGAAAATGCGGTTTATCCAGCACCAACAACTACAATATCTGCAAATATTACTACCAACACTACTTGGACATCTGGTAATACATATTTATTAGTTGGCAATATTGCAGTGACAAATAATGCCGTATTAACTATTCAACCAGGGACAGTAATTAGAGGTGATAAAAACTCAAAAGCTTGTTTAATTATTTCAAGAGGTTCTCAAATTAATGCAGTTGGGACAGTAAACAATCCAATTATTTTCACTTCAAACGAAGAGCCTTCTGGAAACGGAAGAGCACCAGCAGATTGGGGTGGAGTTGTATTATTAGGTAACGGTGTTGTAAACACAGCTTGTGCAACTTGTGCAACATCTCCAAATCAAAATTACATTGAAGGATTTGCAACAAACTTTAATGAAATATTATATGGTGGAAATAATAACACTGAAAGTTCTGGAACAATGTCTTACTGCCGTATTGAATTTGCTGGTGTAGCATTATCTACAACTCCAAACTCTGAGTTAAATAGTTTAACAATGGGTGGTGTTGGTTCAGGAACACAAATTGATCATATCCAATCTTCATTTGGTGGAGATGACGCTTTTGAATGGTTTGGTGGTGCAGTTGATGCTAAATACTTAGTATCTTTTAGAGGTTTAGATGATGATTTTGATACAGATTTTGGTCACTCGGGTCGTGTTCAATTTGGATTAGTAGTTAGAGATAAAGACATTTCTGATGCTGCTGGTGACTCTAACGGTTTTGAATCAGATAACTTTAACCCAGGAATTGGTAGATTACCAATTACAAGAACAATCTTTTCTAATATTACTGTATTAGGTCCAAAAAGAGATGGAACTGTAGCATTACCTTCTGGAGAAAAATTCGAAAGAGGAATTTTCACAAGAAGAAATACAGCTATCTCAGTTCACAATTCAATTATTGTTGGATGGGAAAAAGGATGGCATGTATCTGGTGCTACAACATTTGACAATTACAATGCTAACTTAAACCTAGATTCTGCAGGTGTAGTTCAAAATGTAATTATTGCTAGCAATATGTTCCCAAAATTTGTGCATGATGCAGGTGGAGCTAACGCAACTTGGTATAATGCTTATGCAGGTATTACATCTATCGACACAACTAAAACAGTTGCTCAAATTGCATTTGTAAATGCATTTCCAACTAACTTAGAAGATAATAGTGATTTCCGTTTACAAGCTTCATCTACTGCTTCAACTGGAGCAAGTTTTTCAGGTCCACAATTTAATGGTCAAGTTTTAGGAGTAAAAGATTTAGCAAAAGGAGTAATAAATTCATTTGTTTTATACCCAAATCCTGCAACAGCTAACACTACAATTTCTTTTAACATTGCTGAAAAAAATAAAGTATCTGTTAATGTGTATGATGTATTAGGAAATTTAGTATCTACTTTATCTCAAAGCAATGATTTTGAAAAAGGTAACAATACCATTTCTTTAAACACTTCTAACTTAGCTAGTGGTATTTACTACATCTCTTTAGATATCAATGGATCAAAAGAAACTAAAAAATTAGTAATCAATAAATAATTCTCATAAAAGTAAAGGCACGAACCTTGTTCGTGCCTTTTTTTATACCCATGCCTCAATCCTTTCACATAATTATTTGTTCTAATACTGATTCGTCTATAAAAAAAACGGCCGATTACTTAGAAGAAAAAAAATACCAAGTTAGCTTTGCTAAATCGGATGAAGATTTATATTCGTCCTTAAAAAAAGGCAATGTGCATTTGGTAATTGCAGAATTGGATTACACATTTAGAGATGGCATTAGTATCACTTCCGATATTAGAAACTTAAAAGACATTGAACAACCATATATTATTTTGTTTTCAAACAAACAAGATGATTACATTCAAATTACAGCCTTCAACTCTGGAGCAGATGATTTCATTATTACTCCAATTAAACCTATTTTATTAGAAGCACGGATTTCTACTTTAAAAAAACGCTCGCAAAGTAAAATAGAAGAAGCCACTGAACAAAGTAAGCATCCTAATTTTTTTGTAGATAAAGAACAATATTTAATTATTACACCTAAAGGAAAAATAAGTTTACCTCGTAAAGAATTTGAGATGGTAAACTTAATGTACACCAACACACACAAAACTTTTACCCGTCAAGATTTTGCAAAACTCATTTGGAACTCACCAGAAGTTGCCAATAGCAGAACCATTGATATTCACATCAGAAATATTCGTCGCACATTAGGCAACGACATTATTAAGACCAGCAAAGGCATTGGTTACTCAATTAATAGAGATTTGTTATAATCTAGTCAAGTTTTTTAATTTCATATACAGATAAATTATGGTTGCAAAATAATTGCAATCTAAATACAGATGTAACAAAAAACATAGCTCCTTTATTTTTAGACTATATTCTCTAATTAGCTGAATTTATATAGATAAAAGAGCTTCTTCTCGCTCTAATTTCTTTTTACTAGGATAAGTATCAAACAACAATTCTAAAGTTTGGTTAATATTATTAGCTTCAACTTTAGGATTATTATTATTTTCCGAAAACCATTTGTCAATCACTTTCGAAAAATCATCACCGATATCTTGTAATACTTTTACTCCCATTTGTTTAATAGCAGCGGCATTACATTGCTGCTCATAATGATTTTTAATTGGAATACTAATTAATTTTTTACCAAGATATAAAGCTTCCGAAGGAGTTTCGAATCCTCCTCCGGTTATTAAACCATGGCAGCTTAATAAGCTTTTATTAAATAAGGCTTGATTAATAGGGTAATACGTAATGTTTTTTTCAGTTCTGATCGATTCAATAGATTCCAAAAACCAATGAAATTGAACATGTGGCAATTTATTAAACGCTTCTAGCAAACAATGCTTTTGAAAAGAAGGTAAATAAACCGTTACATGATTTAAATCGGTTGGTTGAGCATTAATAAACTCTTCTTTAATCACTGGAGGCAAAATAAATGAATCGTATTTTTGAAAATGAAAGCCAATGTGATTAGTGGCATGAGCATAGTGTTTTAATATCGTTTCACCCATCATACTTTTTTTATCAGGACGTGGCGTTGAATCCGATTGAAAACTTGCCTGGTGACCCAATTGAACAGAAGGCAATTTCTTTAATTTACAAGCCAAAGACGTCACAAAATCAAAATCATTTATAATCACATCATATTTTTCGAGCGGTAAAGATTTTGCATCTTTATACATCATAAACGGGTTAATGTTTTTAATCACATCAAAATAATTTAATCCGCCACATTTGCTGTAATGTAAACTACAACCTTTACTTCTATATTTTATCGGTAATTTAAAATCCAAATTAGCATTGTTACCGCTGATAAAAAAATCAACTTCTCCAAATTGTTGTAAGTAAGGATACAATTGCTGAGCGCGGCTCACATGACCATTTCCTGTGGCTTGCACGGCATAAAATATTTTTGGTTTTGTCATAAATTAAGATGCTAAAATTTTAGATACAATGTCTTCTTGTTCAAAATTGTCTTTTGGATAAATTAAGTCTAAATAATTTTTGTCGTAATTAAATATTTCCCATTTACCATTATTATATTCTAATGCCGTTAAATTTTCCACCCAATCTCCGCTATTCAAATACATCACTGATCCTTCCTCTGTTTTCACTTCTTTTATCTGAGGCATGTGAATGTGACCACATACCACATAATCATATTTCTTTTCAATAGCTAGTTCAGCAGCGGTGGTTTCAAAATCGCTGACAAAGGCTACCGCTTTTTTTACACCATCTTTAACTTTTTTTGAAATACTCATTTTATCTTTTCCAAATAGATTCAAACACCAGTTTACAAAACGATTAATCAATATCAATAAATCATAACCCTTGCCCCCCAACTTTGCTAAAAACTTTGCATAACCTTTGGTAGTGGCATCAAACACGTCTCCATGAAATATCCAAGCTTTTTTACCATCTAAATCCAATAATAACTTATCCACAATTTCTAAATTACCTAATTGCAAATCGGTGTACTTGCGCAACATTTCATCGTGATTGCCTGTTATATAATACACATGTGTGCCTTTGCTTGCCATCTTCATGATATGACGCATCACATCCATGTGTGAAGAAGGAAAATAATTTTTGCTAAAGTTCCACATATCTATAATATCTCCGTTGAGTACTAAAGTTTGCGGGTTAACTGTTTTAAGGTAATGTAATAATTCCTTGGCGTGGCAGCCGTAAGTGCCTAAATGCACGTCGCTAATCACTAAAAGTTGCAATTCTCTTTTGCTATACATTATTAGTTTTTACAAATGTATAAGCACATTATTATCTTAATGTTTTTTATACATTAAGAAAACAAAAAGAAATTGCTTTTTAAAGTAGTGTGTTCAACTGACAATACTTTAAATATATAATCTAATGCTGCAACGGACGCTTCTTAATCATCCCGCCTTTGGTATCCTTAATAGTGTTCATCACCACAAAAGCATTAGGGTCTATTTTTTCGATTTCAGTATTGAGTTTATTTAATTCTAAACGAGTTACAACCGTATAAACAATATCAATTTCTTTACCTTCTCCTCTTTTGCCATAACCTCTTTTTCCGCAATACACTGTTACTCCCCTACCCATCGTATCAATAATCATTTGCCTGATTTCTTCGCTGTGAGAAGATACAATTGTTACGCCGTTATATTCTTCAATACCTAATACTACAAAGTCTAAAGTTTTAGAGGCCGCTAAATATGTTATCATTGAATACAATGCCGCTTCAATGGATAGAAAATAAGCAGCCGTTGAGAAAATAAAAATGTTAATCACAATAATCACATCACCCATAGTAATGCCAAATTTGCGACTTAAAAAAATAGCTAATACTTCCGTTCCATCAATCACTGCTCCACCCCTAACCGATAATCCAATACCAGAGCCCAAAAAGAATCCGCCAAAAATAGCCACTAATAATTTATCGTGAGTAACTTCCGGAAAATGAACAAAGGCAATACAAATAGCTAAACCAGTGATTGCAATGGCCGTTTTAATGGCAAATTGTTTACCAATAATTTTGTAGCCTAAAAACACAAAAGGGATATTAATCCCAATAATTAAAAAGTATAGAGGGATATTGGTTAACTCTGTAATTAATAATGAAATACCAGTAGCGCCACCATCAATAAATTTACTAGGTAATAAAAAACTCTCTAAACCAAAAGCTGCCGCTAAAATTCCTAAGCCAATCAAAACAGTATCTTTTAATAATCGTGTTACTAATAACTTAAATTCCTTATAAGCTTTTGCCAAACGAAACTTAGAAGGCGATTCCTGCGGACTATTTGGTGTTTTATGTTTGTTGTTTAATACGGTTTGTATAACAACCTGTGTTAAAAATGGATTCATGGTGCCAAAATTTTATTATCTGTAATATAATAAAAATAATTAAACAAAAAAAATGGACTCTGATAATATTGCAGATTAGAATTAATTAACAAGTAGATGAACAGCAACTATTCTTCTTTTCAATATGCCTTTGCTAAAGAAGTGAAAATTGTCCACCAGTTAGCTTTTCCCTCATTTTTTCCAAGCCTTACAATTATTAAATTCTTAGAAGGATTTACATATACAAATTGACCTAAAATACCTTCAGCCATAAAATCTTCGTTAGGTGTTGGCAACCACCACTGATATTGATAATAATCTACGCTTCCATTTGTTGTATCTAACTTTGTGGATTCATCAACCCATTTTTGAGAAACAATTTGTGTTCCATTCCAATTACCTTTGTTTTTGTAAAGACGGCCTATTTTAGCAAAGTCTCTTGCTCTTGCATTTAAACAGCAAAATGTTTTCTCTAGTCCATTTTTATTACGATCAATACTCCAAGATGCACTATACTCCATCCCTAATGGTGTCCATAATTTATCTTGCAAATATTGCGTAATTGTTTTTCCTCGTAATGAACGTTCTAATACTAAACCTAATAACTGAGTATTACCACTAATATACTCAAACTTTTTACCAGGCTCATGTTTTAACTTCATTTTTGCAATTTGTTTTCTAAGATTAAGTCCATAGTAAAAAGAAGCAGCGTCTCCAAAAGGGTTTATATAACTTTCATTAAATTTAATTCCCGATGTCATTTGCAGAAGATGTTTTATTGTAACTTTTTCTAATCCGTTTTTTTTCAATTCAGGAATGTAATTAGTAATCGATTCATCAACAGATTTAATTAAACCGTCATCAATAGCGCAACCTATTAAGATTGATGAGATTGATTTTGCCATTGAAAATGATGGAACAATACTTTCCTGCTCATAGCCTTTAAAATATTTTTCATATTGAATTGTATCATTCTTAATAATTAAAAAGGCAACTGTCTTATTATTTTCGAGGTATTTGTCGAATGTTGTATTATCTATTTCTTTAGGAAATTTTCCTTTTTCGGTCGAATAAAAATTAAATGCGATTGGACTAGCATTTAATGGTCTAGATTTAAATTTTTTATAATCTTTAATGTCCGCAAAATTATAAAACACAAAACGTCCCAATTGACAAGAAGTAAACAGCAACAAAAAAATCATTACCATAACCCCTACTTTAATTTTACTATCTAGTTTTATCATGAGCATTGTTTTTATAATGTTGTAGATTTATAATACTGCCATGTTAGTAGCAATTTATTTAATTATTTTAATAGTTGTGCGTCTATTTACATTTCTAGCATGGTCTCCCAATTTTTCTTGCTCTTTTTTTGAACGTATTGATTTGGTCTCACCAAAACCTTTTGCAACCAACCTATTTGAATTAATTGTTTGCTTGATAAAATACTCCTTGAGTCTGTTTGCTCTGTATTGAGATAGTGCTAAATTTTTTTCATCATCTCCTCTGATATCAGTATGTGCGCCAAGCTCAACTTTTATATCAGGATGTGACCTAAGAAAATTGAAAATACTATCTAATGTTAGCTTACATTTGTCAACAAGAATACTATCCTGTCCTAACGAATATAAAATACCATAAGTCGTAAAAACTTGTCCAGCCTTTAGTTTTGTGTCAGAAAGTGAGAAACGTTTTACTGAACAGCTGCAAAATACAAGTGAAATAATTATGATTTTGATTGTTCTCATAAACTGCTACTTAGTTTTACCCAACAAAAAAGCGACAATCATGTTTTAACTAACAAAATAGGCGCTACAATGTAGCGCCTATTAAATTTACTTTGCAGCCTCTGCTGCACTTCTTGCTTTAGCGTCTTCTAATATTTTTTGGCTACGCACTTCTGCTTCATCCAAAACTTTTTGTGCCTGTTTGTCTACTTCTTTCTTCGCTACTTCTGCAGCTTTTTTAGCAGCAATTTTTGCTATTGGGTTTTTTACATCCTCCACTTGTTTATCAGCTGCAGCGTAACCTTCTGCTTTTAGTTTATCTGAAGCTACTTTCGCATCGGCTTTTAATTTTTCTACCTGCGCTTGTGCATCTGCTAATATTTTTTGAGCCTCTTCGTTTGCTTTGTCTTTTATCGCAGTAACCGCCTGGTCTTTCACACTTGCTCCTGCTTCACCTGCTTTAGTACCTGTTTTAACAGTTGGTTTCATAACAGTTCCGCCAAATCCTACATTTACCTTCACTGTTTTAGGCATACTAACCGTTGTACCAATAGCAGAACTAGCTTGTCCTAATAAACCAGCAACCATATTATTTGCTTGTGCACCAAACATCTCTGTTGGCACAGTCATTTTCCAATTATAATCAATGGTTTGATCAAAGCCTGTAGAACCAGTAATTTCTGCATCAATCTTATCAATTTTTACTTTTACTGGATTACGTAAATTTACTCTACCATCTTTAAACTCATATTCAGCCATTACATTTTGGATGTTCAAGTTTTTTAATTGCTCAATTTTTAAGGCTTCGCCCAATTTTACAAAAGCAGGGAATCCACCAACAGATACACTACTTGTTTTAAATACACCATTACCATGCAAAGTTGATAATATTGGCGACATTGTTTGATCTAAATCAGCTTTAAAGTTTTCTAAAGTAGCTGTAAACATCCCTTTAGAATATTGTCCAATTGGCGCAATTTTTTGAACTGTATTAAATGCAGCAAATGTTTTTTGAATATCAAAATTTTCTACTTTAAAACTTAAATCAACGCTTGGTTTTTTAGGATTGGTTGTTTCGTAATAACCATTCATTAATACTTTCCCACCTAACAAACCTAAGTTCAAGTTAGTCATATCTACTTTACGTTTTTTAATTTCGATATTACCATTCATGTTATCAATTACTAAATTATCATACAATAACTTGGTAATATTGGCATTCAAAACAAAATCAATATTTCCCGGCACCTCTGCAACGGTCATCGCTGCAGTATCTGCAGCCGCTGGTTGTGCTGCGGTTGTCGGTCCTGAAGAAGCCATTAATTCATTTAAATCCATTAAATTAGATTGTACATTAAAATGGCCAACAATTAAAGAGTCTTTAAAAATGTATTGCATAAAATTATCAATCTTCCCGCTTGCCTTAACATCCGATTTACCCATTAAGGCATCAAAGGCAGCTAACTCCACAAACTGATTGGTGAAATTCAATTTCATTGAATTCAACATCACGGCATAAGGCAAAGTAGTTGTTTTGTAGTTCATTTTATCAATTGCCAAACTACCATTCATTTTAAATTTATCGTATTCTTTTTTATCAATACTGCTCATTCTGCCAGCTGCTGCTATATCTGCTGTTACCACCCCGCTCATTTCATCTCCAGCTTCCATTGGTATAAATTCTTTTACCGACGCTAAATTGATGACTCCTTTTATTTCGGCTGCTAAATCTGGGTCAGAGATTGGTGTTTTAACATGTGCCCACATATTAATTGGATTTCCTGCCATTTCTAAATGAAATTTATTCACGTCAATGACTGTTGCATCTAAATAATCTTTTTTATTCTCCACATGCACATCAATATTAATATTGTTTACCGATTTTGGCAAAGAAGGATATTTAAACATCGCATTGGCAATTCCTAAATTAACTTCAAAGCTTGGATAAGTATCGCTTTTTCCATCTGCACTCGAATGCATGGTTCCTTTTGCCATACCATCTAACTTTAATTTACCTTCTGTTTTCACACTAGCAAAATCTTTAGAATATACACTTGGTATTAAAGATAAAATAGATTTGAATTCAGTTTGCTTAGCGGCAAATTTTAAATCCATTCCAATATCATCTTTAGGCATCGAAACAAATCCATCAAAAGTTAATCCTAACTCATTTAAATCAAATTCATTTTCTTTAAAGGTAAATTTCATGTTTGGCATATCCATATCTAAATCTGCCTTAAAGCGCGTTTTAGCTTTGGTTAAGTAACCAACTCCTCCCATGTTATAAGAAAGTTCGGCAATCTCCAATAAATTACTTAAAATAAAATTATCTTGGGTAAAATCTCCGCTCAAGGTATAATTCATATCTTTTAAAGCCGCGCTCATATTACCTTGCATATCATTGTAAGTAATATTTGCATGTTTAATTTGTAGAGATTTTAATTTTAATGCGAATTTAGTTGCACTCGTATCTGCAGGTTCAACAGCAGCTGTATCGGTACTTGCCTTTGCAATATCCCAATTGGCTTTACCATCTGCCATTACAATACCATTAATTTGTGGCTCATCAATTATCAAAGAATTGATTTGATATTTATCGCCACTAATCACACTCTTAATGTTCAAATCAAAAGATAATTCTTTAATATATGCTAATGTATCCCCTTTAAATGGTTCAATATTAACCACGCTTACCTTCTGAATTTTAAATCTAAAATCAGGGAACGAGCTAAACAAAGTCAAATCAAATTCACCAAAATCAACTTTTGCATTTAAATTTTTATTGGCTTCCTCTTTTACAATTTGAACCAGTTTATCCTTAAAGATAAAAGGTGCTGCAATTACTAAAATTAACAATAGTAAAAATGAAATACCAGTCCATTTTAAAATTCGCTTTAATAGACTTTTCTTTTGTTTAGGTTGTTCTGTGCTCATAATTTTTTTGATATGCTATTTATATTGACGAAGATACTAAGAAACTGTTAAATCAATAATTTATTGGGGTAGTTTATATTAAAATACTGTTAAAATTTAATTATTTGGAGTAATAAAAAAATGTCATTTTATCGCTTCTTTTTCCTCGACGAAAAAGAAGCGAAAAGTCAAGGCAATTCGCCAACTGCAATTCTTTTCTCCCGCAAAAGCCTGCGCAGTGCCAACGAAAAAATGGCAGTTCGCACCGAATTGCCAAAACCAGCCGCACCTTTACCAACGTATGCAGTAATTTAATAATTACAGGAATAAAACGGGTTAATTATACTTAAACCTTAATTCAAAACAAGTGCCGTTATTGTTTGAAAAATTAAAAGAACCATCTAATTGTTCACTTAAAGACTCTATCACCGTTACTCCCAAAGATTGTTTTTGTTTGTAATCTTCAGGCAAGCCCACTCCATTATCTTCCACACGCATAACAATTGCGTTATTATCGTTTATAAAAGACACGTTAATGTGTCCATTTGTCTTATCTCTAAACGCATGTTTATAGGCGTTCGTCAGTAATTCGTTTAATATTAGACCACAAGGGATTGCTGAGTTAATATTAATGGATACATTTTTTATATCGGTATCTATTTTTACAGAATTAGCCACTGCTGGATAAGAAGCACTAATTTCTGATATTAACTCTTTAGCATATTCTTCAAAATTTACATTAGTCATGTTATCACTTTTATACAAACGATTATGAATTAAAGCCATCGAACGCACCCTATTTCTGCTTTCCAGCAATACATTTTTAGCATCTTCATGTAAATCATCGTTTATTTTTAAACTAAATAAACCTGAAATAATAGCTAAGTTATTTTTTACACGATGATGTAATTCGGATATCAGAATATTTTTCTCGTCCAGTGCTTCCTTAACTGCTTTCTCTGATTGACGCCTCTCTTCAATTCGTTGAATATATAAATAGCTCTCTTTTAAGTTATTTTGAATCATTATATATACAAAGAAACCAACAGCAGATGCGCTAAATATTAAATTAAACATAAACATTTGTGAACGCTTTTCATCTGTTAAAAAATTACTCCTAAACAATTCGTGATGTGTAATAACGTTGATGGATAAAAAAGCAATGATTAACAAAATATGAAATAACATTAGCCTTTTATCTTCTCTCATATCAAATATAAAGGCTATAGCTAAAATCAAAGGAAAATGATACAAATACGTGCCAGACAAAATACCAGAATAAGAATCAAAATAAAAAATAGCTAAACTTACAACAACAAATAAAAATGAAATCGCAAATCGATGTAAACCTATTTTGTTCAAGTAAAACCCTAGTAAACAAACAATCACTAAGGCTTCGATTAATAAACCCGAAAATAAATCGCCCAAAACTAAGTTATTGATACCACTAAAAAGAAAAACAAGAATAGCAATTACACTAAAACGATTCGTGAGTACAATCCGTTTTACTAAAATATCATCATATTCATCATGAATACCAATTGAGGAGATATACTCCCAAGCGCGACGAAACATTTGAGTTATTTACTCAAAATTTTAAATTCTGTTCTTCTATTTTCTTGACGACCTGCATCTGTATCGTTAGTTGCTACTGGAACCGTTTCGCCATATCCTTTAGCCACTAATCTGTCAGTTGCTATACCTTTCCCAATTAAATAGGTTACAACAGATTGAGAACGTGATTGAGATAATTTTTGGTTGTACTCATCGCTACCTTTACTATCCGTGTGACTTCCTAACTCAATTTTTAAAGTTGGATTCTCCGTTAATAATTTAATTAGACGATCTAACTCATTAGCTGATTCTGAACGAATGGTTGCTTTATCAAAGTCAAAGAAAATATTTTTTAAGACAATAGATTGTCCAACTTCAATTTGTTTTAAAGCAATATTTTTTTCAACCTCTTGAAATTCTTCAGATGCTTTTAAATCAAAGTTTTCAGAGTGAAATAAATATCCGTCTTTTTTAACAGCAATACCATAGTTTTTACCTGATGGTAATGACACTAGATATTTACCCGTTGTACTATTAGATTTGAAAGTTGCAATCACTTCGTTCAATGAATTATCAATTAATTCAATCGCAGCTTCTAATAAATTATACGTTTTCGCATCCGAAATCACCCCTTTTAAAATCGTCATTTTTGGTCCTGAGCTTACAATTTTCTCTGCTTTAAATTCACTTACTGGTGCTGCAACACTTGCCAATAAATTATCTTCATTCATTACCACTGGTGGTTTTTCAGGTCCTAAAAATGTGATTTTGTAAATATCTTTATCACCGTATCCACCCTGCTTTGAAGACGCAAAGTAGCCATGATTTCCACTACCACTAATTACAAAGAATACATCATCATCTGGTCCATTAATTGGATAACCTAAATTTTGAGGCACTCCCCATTTCCCATTCTCAAAGGTTGACTTAAAAATATCATACCCTCCCATAGTGCCGTGTCCTTTAGAACTGAAGTAAATGGTTTTTCCATCAGGGTGAATAAATACACCTTCTTCTCCATACTTCGTGTTCAAATCCGGTCCTGCGTTCATTGCTGGTCCCCACTCACCTTTTGCATCTTTGTCTGAATAGTACATATCACCTGCTCCCATATTGCCTTCCCTATCACTAATAAAGTATAAACGTTTTGAATCGTACGATAAGCTCACTGATGATTCGTGCCATTTTGAGTTAATGTTTTTATTTAAATGCTCAGGTTTCGACCAAGTATTTCCATTTAAATTACTCATGTAAATATCACCACCATCTTTTTCTTTGTATTTAAAAATAAACATAGTTGTTCCGTCGCTTGATAAACCGGCCGTAGCATCATGCTCAGGACTATTTACCAACGGCCCAAAGTTTTGCGCAGGCGTCCATTTTCCATTTACCTTAAAGGATTGATACAAATCTTCAAATGGCCAACTATCACCTTCATCTAATTTTCCACCTGTAGAGTTTTCTCTTCGAGCTGTTAAAACCATCATCGATTCATCGGCAGAAATAAAGGCACTATATTCAGGATAAGATGTATTGATATTAGTTCCTAAATTATCTACAAACACGCGTTGAGGGTTTGCCGTTTCTTTTTTTCCTACTTTACACTCTGCCATTTTTTTATTTACATCTTCAATAGCTGCAGCATTGCCTTTCGCATCTTTATTTAAAATAGTTAATTGCATTTGATAATACTTAATGGCATCATCCCACTTTAACTGAAACTGACAAGCCCAGCCTAAAAAATAGGTTAAGTCTTCTGGCAACTTAGGGTCGTTTAAGGATAAGGCTTTTTCCAAATATTTAACCGCATTGTCTGACTGAGGATTTAAGTTAAAACTAACAACACCCAACATATAATTTAACTCCGCATTATTAGGATTAAAATCCTGCGCTTTTGCTAATAAAGGTTGTGCTTGTTTAAAATAAATATCACCTGCCCTTTGGTAATCTTTGCGGCTTACAGGATAGTATTTATTTTTACTAACATATCCTTCTAATACGAAATCGTACTCTTTTTTACCCAAAGTAAATGCATCTCTACCATCTTCTAAACTTCTCTTAGCTTCTTTTAATTGATCCTTTTTATCAGGGAAGTTAGATTTTTCGAACTCAATATTTTGAGCTACCGCAACAGAACTTGTGAAAAGAAAAATTGTTGCTATTTTATATAGTGTGTTCATATTCTTAATTAGTATGAATGAATATTCTTTTGAATGACGAATTAGTCGCAGAAACCAGATGTATAACGTTTACCTTCTGCAGTGCCAAACTCCGCTGCTTTTTTCCAATCTGCACAAGCGCCCTCTTCATCTTTCAACATTTGTTTAGCAATTCCTCTATTAACATAAGCAGCGCCTAATTTAGCGTCAGCTTGTATGGCTTTATTAGCCCATTCTGTAGCTGCTTTATAATCTTTCTTCTTAATATAAACAGATGCCATGTTATTCATGGCTAATGTATAATTAGGCTTTTGTTTCAACGCGGCATCAAAATCAGAAACCGCTCCTGCAAAATCATTCATGTTCAATTTTGCTGTTCCTCTGTTGTTTAAAGCAATATAATAATCTGCTTTTAAGGCAATAGCTTTGTTATAAGCTTCAATAGCTCCAGCATTATCACCTTTGTTACGTTTACAAGAGCCTAAGTTATTGTAGGTGAAAAACAATTTATTATCAATCGACACAGCTTTTTCATAATCAGCAATAGCACCTGTTTCATCCCCTAACATTTTTTTCGCAGAAGCTCTATCATTATAAGCATAAGCATAATCTGATTTAGCAGCAATAGCTCTGTCGTATTCAGTAACGGCATATTTATAGTCGCCCTGTTCAAAATTAATTTGTCCGCTTAAATAATACGCTTTTGCATATTTGTCATCAACAAAAACGGCTTTACTTAAATAACTCACACAAGAATCTTTTTTATTGATAGCATAAAAACTTTGTGCTTTCCCAAACATGGCATCCACATTTAAGGGATTTACACCCAATGCTTTATTATAGTCTTCAATAGAAGCATCAAAGGTTTTAGATTCATATCTGGCAAAGCCACGACTACAAAAAGCCTTATCAAAATTTGGTTTAAAAGAAATAGCTTTTGAGAATTGCTCAATAGCCATATTATAATCCTTTTTGCCCATGTACTCCAAACCAACATTATAAGCATTTTCAGCCTCTTGTTCGGTAGTTAAAGCCGTTTTTACTTTTACAGTGTCTTGAGCCGATGCGTTTAAACATAAAAAGCCAAGGCATACTAATACAATTTTTTGCATAGATAAATTTCTTAATGTTTTAAAGATAGGAAAATAAATGAAAAAATGACAATTATTTTATCAAAAATTAATGTAATAATCTTTGGTCAAATCCTTGTAATCCTCCGTGTATTGGTGTCTTTCTTCGAGTTCAATAGCAATCGTATTTTCAGAAAATTCAGTAGGTTTTACTTCAAATTGCATTAAATGGCGCTTATCCGAATCCTTATCAATTCTGGATTTTACACGCAACAACTTAGATAAATGAAGTCCCCTTTTTTCAGCTAATGCTCTAAACTTAATCGCTTCTAAAGTTGGCAAAATCAGGCAGAATTTTCCTTTTTCATCCAATAATTTCAACACACCATCCAATAAATCTTCAAACGGCAAAACATCGGCGTGGCGGGCATGAGAGCGTTGTTCATCTGAGGATTTGAGCGACTGTTCAAAATAAGGAGGATTGGTAACAATCAAATTATATTTTTGAGTACTTGCTTTAGAATAGTGCTGCAAAGAAGTTCGAGTCACTGTAATTTGACTAGCAAACTTACTATCCAAAACGTTTTGTTTGGCTTGCAAAACCGCCTCTTCATCAATGTCAATCGCATCAATGTGCGCTGCTGTTTTTTGAGCTAACATTAAGGCTATAACTCCTGTACCAGCACCAATATCTAAAATGTGTTTGCTGCCATTTGGCAATACCCAAGCCCCAAGCAAAACAGCATCAGTACCTACTTTCATAGCGCACTTATCTTGCTTGATAATAAACTGTTTAAAAGCGAACGACGTATTGGGCATAAACCATGTTTACTGTTTTGAGTTGTATAAAGTTAAAAACAAAAATGAAAGTATAAAGTTTTATTTAGTTAAGGAATTAATTTTATAACAAATTAACAATTGCAATGATAAAATTAATAGTCTGTACAATAGGTGCCTTTCTTTCAATTAATGTTTATTCGCAAAATACCATCGATGCGATTTTAGAATCCTATAAAAAAGATAAAGATTTACAACATGCTACTTATAGTTTTTGTGTTTTAGAGGCGCAAACCGGAAAAACTGTAAAAGAATATAATTCGGAAATAGCTTTAATTCCTGCTAGTACAATGAAAATTATGACTACCTCGGCAGCTTTGGGGATTTTAGGGAAAGATTATACCTATAAAACTAATTTTTATACATTCACAAAAACAGATTCAATTTCTGGAACGTCTACTAATAATTTATTAATCAAAGGTAGCGGCGACCCTTCTTTTAACTCCTCTTATTTTTATAATAGTGATGGTGATTTTTTCAATCCAATCCTTGAGAAAATCAAAGCAAAAAATATCAAAAAAATAAATGGTTCTATTATCGCAGATGTCTCCTATTTTAATAATACAATACCAAGCACTTGGATTTGGGGCGATATTGGGAATTATTTTGGCGCTGGAGCAAATGGACTTTCCTTCCGTGATAATAAATTTTCGATATTTTATAATAGTGGTGCATTGAATACATCCGCCGAATTGGAAAGTATATCACCCAATTATTTTGCAAAAAAAATGACCATTCAATCCAATGTCATTTCTGCCGGAACCGAAGATGATGCTTTTGTATTTGGTGACCCAAATGGTTATAACCGAAAAGTAACTGGCACTATTCCTCCAAATAAAACACATTACGAAGTAGAAGCCGAAATGCCAGAACCAGCATTATACTTTGAAAATCAATTACAATCAGAATTACAAAAAAATAATTTAGCTACAGCTGATGTTAAACTTTTAACTATAGAACAAAATACTTTAAAAGGCAACGAACAATTAGTGTATACGCATCAATCACCAAAGCTTGAAAAAATAGTTTACTATACAAATATTAAAAGCAATAACCATTATGCGGAAAGCTTATTAAATACTATTGGTGCAGCTAAATCAAAAAAGCAAGGAACCACATCTAACGGCATTGATGCTGTAAAAAACTACTGGGAAGGCAGAGGCGTTGATGTATCAGGCCTACACATGGCAGATGGAAGCGGTTTATCAAGAGCAAATAGTATTACCACTAAAATTCAGGCAACGGTATTATCAAAAATTTACAGAGATAGCTTAATGTATCCTGCATTTAATGCTTCATTACCAGTTGCAGGTAAAAATGGTAGTATGACAAATTTATGTAAAGGTACTTTTGCTGAAAATAATATGCGTGCGAAAACTGGTTATATTAATCGTGCAAGAGGCTATTGTGGTTATGTGAAAACAAAATCAGGAAAAGAATTAGCGTTCTCTGTACTGTTTAATAATTACGATTGCTCTCCAAAAGAAATGAAATTAAAGATTGAGAAACTGTTGGTGGCGTTGGTAGATCTTTAAAAAATATTGGGCGTGCCCTTCCTATCGTCAGGTCGGGCTATTCACTTCAAGTCCTCGCTCCTAAAGTCACTGCGGGCTTTACGTTTCTATCCCTCACGCTAAATTAAACGCACTCAAAAATGCTCTGCATAATTATGGCGCAGGCATTTTTAATTTCTTCATCGGTTATAATCAATGGCGGTGCAATACGCATAGAATGAGAATTGAACAAAAACCAATCTACGATTAAACCATTCTTCACACAAGTTTCAATAATTTTAAAATTTAAATCGGTGTCTTCAAAATCTAAAGACAACATAAAACCTTTGCCTTTAATATTTTTAATTGCAGGATGAACTAATAAGGAACGAATCAAATTTGATTTACGTTCAATATCAACCATCAATTTTTCGGATTGAATAGTTTGAAGACATGCTAAAGAAGCTGCGCAGCAAACCGCATTGCCGCCAAAGGTGTTGATGTTTCCTAAAACTGGATTATGTGTAAACTCATTTAATAATTTTTGGGAGCTAATGAAACAGCCTATCGGTAAGCCGCCGCCCATGCCTTTGGCTAATAATAAAATATCAGGCACAACACCTGTTTGTTCAAAAGCAAAAAAAGTGCCGCTACGTCCAAATCCGTTTTGAATTTCATCTAATATCATTAAGGCACAATGCTCATCACATTTTTTTCGGATAGCTTTTAAAAAATCATTTGTTGCAACTATATATCCCGTTTCGCTTTGCACAGGCTCCAAAATTACAGCTGCTGTTTTTGAAGTAATATGTTTATTAACTTCTTCGATCGAATTATATTCTAAAATTTTGACATCTGGCAGTAAAGGCCTAAATGCTTGCTTAAATTCTTCATTACCCATCACGCTTAATGCACCATGTGTAGAACCATGATAAGAATCTTTGAAACAAATAATCTCTGTTTTGCCAGTCACTCGTTTTGCTAATTTCAAAGCGCCTTCAGTAGCCTCAGTTCCAGAGTTAGTATAAAAAACAGAATCTAAATTTTGTGGCAATAAATCAGTTAACGCTTTTGCTAATTGAATTTGAGGCGCCTGCACATATTCACCATACACCATTAAGTGCATGTAAGTTTCGCTTTGTTGTTGAATAGCTTGTACAACGTTAGGGTGACAATGCCCTACATTACTCACCGAAATTCCAGAAATAAAATCAATATAGGATTTTCCATTCATATCAAATAAATGGACACCTTTTGCTTTCACTATCTCTAAGTCCATTGGCTTAGGAGATACCTGAGCAACATGATTTAAAAATAATTGTCGGTTAGAAATTTGCATGTGATAAAGATACGAAATTAGACAGTTATTGATAAGTTAATTTAAGTCCATTTAAC
This sequence comes from Bacteroidota bacterium, assembly GCA_016711805.1. Taxonomy (GTDB): domain Bacteria; phylum Bacteroidota; class Bacteroidia; order B-17B0; family Aurantibacillaceae; genus UBA4416. The sequence continues at coordinate 42,621 of JADJSH010000018.1, read as the reverse complement.
TTCTTTAATTTCTCTTCACAGGCTTCTGAATTCGCTTTACGAATACTAAAACTAATTTCACAATCATTATCAAATTGCTGAGCGATAATTTTGCAATCTGTTTGCTTCAATAATTTCATCACATCGTTTAAATGTTCAAAGGGGAAACTAATGGTATAATTAAATGAAATAAATTTTTCAATGATGTTACATTCTTTAATCACCTCTGCTGCTGAACTTTTATAAGCATTAATCAATCCACTTACACCCAATAAGGTGCCTCCAAAATAACGAACCACCACAATTAACACATTAGTTAAGTCATTGGATTGCATTTGTCCAAGAATTGGCTTTCCAGCAGTATTATTTGGCTCTCCATCATCATTTGCTCTGTAATTTAATTTATCGGCACCTAAACGATAAGCATAACAATGATGATTAGCATTAGGATGTTCTTTCTTTAACTGCAGCAGTGCATCTTTAATTTGAGCATCATTTTCAACTGGAAAAGCGAAGGCTAAAAACTTACTGCCTTTATCTTTAAAAATAATATTGGCTTTATGTTCAATAGTTAAATATGTATCAGAAAATAGCATGAATTTTATTTCATCAACTGAGGTAATAATCCTAAAATTAAAATCGCCAATAAACTTAACCCAATACCAATCCAGTTTTTAGAAGATAGCTTTTCTTTGAAAACTATAACAGAAACCACAGTTGATATGGTTAAAATGCTCAAATTATTAATCGGGAATAGTACCGAAGGTTCTAACACATTAGTATTTAAAGCAGAAATAATGAAATACATCGTTCCAAAATTAATCGTCCCTAATATCATTCCAGCAGGAATAGCTTGCCATTGAAATTTTTCTTTTTTAATAATTAACTGATACAACAACACTATAAAGCCAAATATAAAAGCAGTTGCAAAAATAGTAGATAGAAAGGCGTCAAAATTTAAATCATTCAATAAATTACGTTGCGCATAGTTAATGGAAGAATCAATAATACCACTACACACAAAAATTATTAAAGGAAATAACCACCAAAATTTATCTGCTACTTTCCCTTGTGTTTCTTTGTGTGACACCAAATACACTGCCATTATAGCTAACACAATGCCAATGATTTTTGAAACAGAAATACCATCACCATAAAACAAAATAGCAATACTTATTGGCACCACCACCGACATACGATTGGCAACCTGCGCCACCGAAATACCTTGTTTTGCAGTAGTTTCAGAAATTACGAATAAGCTACTAATAAAAACAATTCCTAAAAAAACTGCTATCGGGAAAAAGGATTCATGAACTACATTTAGAGGTGTTACACTTGACTTCGTTGTCAAAAAACCTAAAGAACCAGCAATTACATAATTAACAATAATCGCTTGAAACCCATTAATATTTTTTACGGCTATCACTTTAAAAGAAATTCCAAACAAAGTGGAAACAATGACAGAAAGAATTAGAAAAATCATAAATTAGTTATTGTATAAAGTAAATCGTCTCCTATTTGGGTTGAAGCAGATTGGTTAAATGATATAACAGGTACAGCAATGCCATGCTCAAACGTTTTGTGAGGATTTACAAATATGCGTGCTTCGTCCCAGGTATTTTTTTGAATAAACTCATTAATCGTTTTTGTTCCTCCTTCAATAATAACACTCGAAATATTTAGAACGTAACATTCATTTAAAATTTCTTGAATCATGTTTTGAAAATCTATTCTCACATAACGAATGTTATCATGTTCGCTACCTTTCATGCTATTAAAAACAATTGTTTTAGCGTCGTTATTAAAAACATTTAGATTATGAGGCAAGTCCAAGTTTTTATCAATAATCAAACGGACAGGATTTTTGCCTTCCACTAAACGTGTTGTCAATAATGGATTATCAACTAATGCCGTATTGTATCCAATTAAAATAGCTTGCTCTTCTCCTCTCCATTGATGAACTAAGGCTTTGCTTTCTTTCCCAGTAATCCAATTATCTTCTTTATTCTCTGGCAAAGGGTTGCGGCTGATAAATCCATCTTGAGTTTGAGCCCATTTTAAAATAATATAAGGACGTTTTTTTTCGTGAAAAGTAAAAAAGCGTTTATTCAATGCTCTACATTCTTTATCTAAAATACCATGCTCCACTTCAATACCTGCCTCTCTTAGTTTTTGAATACCTCTTCCCGAAACTAAAGGATTTGAATCTAAATTTCCAATCACCACTTTTTTGATGCCTTTACTGATAATTAAATCAGCACAAGGAGGTGTTTTTCCATGATGAGAACAAGGCTCTAAAGTCACATATAACGTACTTTTTTTAAGAATAGCATCACTTACTTGCTTAATGGCATTTGGTTCGGCGTGCCCACTGCCGTATTGTTCATGATATCCATCTGCTACAATATCGCCATCACAAACAATAACGCAACCTACCATAGGATTTGGCGCTACATTGCCTAAACCCTTGGCTGCTAGTTCAAGGCAGCGTTGCATGTATGTTTCGTGTATTGTAATATGCTCTGTTTTAAGGAGTTTAAAGGTAAAACATTAATTTCAATTTGGTTCCAAAATTTGCCTTTAATTCACTATTTTTATAGCATGCTAAAATCAATGACAGGCTTTGGAAAAGCCACAAAAGAATTTGAAAACAAAACCGTTAATGTAGAAATCCGTTCACTTAATAGTAAGAACTTAGATTTAAGTTTACGTTTATCTTCAACCTACCGCGATAAAGAACATGAATTAAAAAGTGAAATCACTAAATTATTAGAACGTGGCAAAGTAGATTTATCTGTTTATGTAGAATCTAAAATAGAAGAAACTCCCGTTCAAATTAATACCGATTTAGCAAAATCATATTACAATCAATTAAAGCAATTAGCCATAGAGTTAAATGAACCAACAACAAATTTAATGGCTCATGTTTTAAAAATGCCAGATGTTTTAAAATCAGAACGCAAAGAACCAAACGAACAAGATTGGAAAGACATACAAAGTGTTATTTTTTTAGCAGTTGAAGGATTAAATAATTTTAGGTCAGACGAAGGAAAATCAATTGAAAAAGATTTTGAAACGCGTTTAGGAATTATTGCTGATTCATTAGAAAAAATCAAAGAACACGATGCTGCACGTATTCAAAATATCAGAGATCGCATCAAAAAGAATTTAGAAGAAGTTGTTGGTAAAGAAAAAGTAGACAATAATCGTTTTGAACAAGAATTAATATATTATATCGAAAAACTAGATATTAATGAAGAAAAAGTGCGTTTAAAAACACATTTAGATTATTTTATCAAAACGATGAAGGAGCCAGCGGGCGGACGTAAATTAAATTTCATCGGTCAAGAAATTGGAAGAGAAGTAAACACTATTGGTTCTAAGGCTAACGATGCTGAAATGCAAAAGCTAGTAGTATTAATGAAAGACGAATTAGAAAAAATAAAAGAACAAACCAATAACGTTTTATAGCATGAACTTATTTAAACTATCGGGTCTTGTGTCTTTAATATTTGGAACATTAAGTTGTTTCATATTATTAAAACCTCAATTTTTAATGTTTTCATTACTTGCAGCTATCATTGGTTTTACTTTTTCCACCATTAATGTATATTTGAATACGAAATTTGAAATCACAAAAAGTGCATTTAGCATTGGCTACGTCGGAATGATTTTATCGTCATTCCCAGTTATTTTTTTAATGGTTCTAATTGTTAGAGGTTAAATGTCAAGTATAAAAAATTATCTATCGCTCGTAAAATTTAGTCACACTATTTTTGCTTTGCCATTTGCCTGCATAGGATTTACATTAGCGCTACAAGAAGGTTTTACGTTTTCTTTAAAATTACTTTTATTGGTACTGGCTTGCATGGTTACAGCACGTAACTCTGCTATGGCGTTTAATCGTTTTATTGATAGAAAATTTGATGTTTTGAATCCACGAACAGCCATCAGAGAGATTCCTGCAGGAATTATCAATCCTAAAAATGCCTTATTCTTTATTATCATCAATTGCTTACTATTTGTTACCGCCACCTATTTTATCAATACGATTTGTTTTTACTTATCGCCTGTAGCTTTATTTGTTGTCTTATTTTATAGCTACACAAAACGCTTCACACCTTTATGTCATTTGGTATTAGGTTGCGGACTAGGACTTGCTCCTATTGGTGCTTATTTGGCTGTGACTGGACATTTTGCATGGCTACCATTATTATTCTCCTTCACCGTTTTTTGTTGGGTAAGTGGTTTTGACATTATTTATGCCTTGCAAGATGAAGCCTTTGACAGAGAACATAAACTAAATTCCATTCCTGTATTATTAGGAACAAAAGGTGCTTTACGTTTTTCGGAAGTTTTGCATGTGTTTGCCATTGCATTTGTCATTGCAGCAGGTTTTATTGGACATTTTAATTTTTTATATTGGATCGGTACCACTTTATTTACTGGCTTAGTAATTTACCAGCATACCATTGTTAAACCAAACGATTTATCAAGAGTAAACATTGCCTTTGGAACAACTAATGGCATTGCTAGTGTGGTTTTCGCAAGCTTTACCATTGTTTCATTTTTTATATAATGTTTGACTTAATTAAATCGAAACGATTTTTAAAATGGATAGTATCTATTCTAGCAGTTTGTCTCATTTCGCTTTTTTTGTCTAACTACTGGATCAACTCAAATACTAAAACACAATTATATACCGATGTTAATGAAATACCATTTCGTAAAGTAGGTTTAGTATTAGGCGCCAGTAAAAAAACAATAAGAGGAACGAATAATTTTTATTTTAGTTATCGCATACAGGCAGCTTACGAATTATTTAAAGCTCATAAAGTACAATATCTTTTAGTAAGTGGTGATAATCATATTAAAGGATATGATGAGCCTTCTGATATGCGAGAAGCATTAATAGCGCTCGGCCTGCCAGATTCGTGTATTGTATTAGATTACGCAGGATTTAGAACCTTAGATAGCGTGGTACGTTGTAATGAAGTTTTTGGAGAAGATTCCATCACCATTATATCTCAAGAATTTCATAATCAGCGTGCATTGTTTATCGCCAACAAAAACAATATCCAAGCCATTGGATTTAACGCAAAAGATGTCAATCAAAATTATTCATTTAAAACTCGACTTCGTGAATATTTTGCTAGAGTAAAATGCGTATTAGATATTTACGTGCTTTATACTTCTCCAAAATTTTTAGGAAAAAAAATAAAAATAGGATAATAAGTGGTGGTAAAATTAATTGGCATAGCACTGTTCACTATCACTTGCTTAACAAGCTCTTCTCTCAAACTTGGTTATGATTTCAGTAAACCAATAGTAAATGATGTTTTACCAGCTTCTCTTCAAGAAATTTCCGGATTAGCCATTATCGATTCAACAACCATTGCCTGCATACAAGACGAAAATGGTATTCTATTTTTATACGACCTTAAAAAACATAAACTTACCAAACAATTCACCTTTGGATTAAATGGGGATTATGAAGGTATAACTCGTGTAGGGAAATTATTGTATATTTTAAGAAGTGATGGCGTTTTATTTGAATTAAAAGATTATAGCACGAAAAAATTAAGCGTAAAAACCTACGCTACCAGAGTTCCAGCTTTTAACAATGAAGGGCTTTGTTACGACTCCATCCATAACCGATTATTAATTGGGGCAAAAGGAAAAATCAATAAAGATCCATTAAACAAAGACTTACGATGCATCTACGAATTTAATTTAACATCGAAAACACTTAACCAAAAGCCCGTGTTTAATTTCAATACACTTGATGTAAATTTATTTGCAAAAATGAATGACATCAAATTACAAAAACGACAAACGAAAAATGGAAAAATAGTAGAAATTGGCCTAAAATTAAACACCTCCGAAATTGCTATTCATCCAATCACTAAACAATTATATGTACTTTCTGCCACCGACCATTGTTTATTTATTTTTAATTTGAATGGGAATTTAGAACATATAGAGAAATTAAATCCTATCTTATTTAATAAAGCAGAAGGATTATCTTTTTATCCTAATGGAGATGTTCTTATTTCTAATGAAGGTCAGGCACATCAACCAACTTTATTGAAGTTTAAATATCAACATTAAAGTCATGCTGAACTTGTTTCAGCATCTCACAAATTAAAATAAAATTTGTAACTTTAATAAACACATTCACGTTTATGGCAAACATTTCTGAAACAGATTTCACAGAAAAGCTTTTAAAGTTAAAATCACTCGTTTTTCAATTCGATAATAGTTTTGAAAAAGAAAAAACTCAGCTACTAAATGAACTAATTACGTTTGGTTCTTTTAAACAGCAATCCTTTCAGCAATTTCATCAGCTATTAATGGCAATGATAGCTTATCCTTCTAGTAAGGCATTATTGGATATGGTGACTGCAACTATGCAGAAATTAGTGTTACAATTAGAAAAAAATGTGTCATTGCAAAATAAACTCATTGGTACTGGACTTTTACATACTGCTATTGAATGTAATTTTTCTTACGCAAAGATTCTATATGTAACACAAAAATTTCCGAATCAAATTTCTATACATAGTGCGTCTTCTAATACAGAGACGCAAAAGTCTATTTTAAAATTATTACTGCCTTTAGTTGAATATTCAAAAATATTCGAGGGAGAAAAAGACTTGAAGCATCGTATTGCACAATTTCACTCTTCAAAAACACAAACAGACTTAGAATGGTTATTACAACTGATTCAACAATCCAATTTAGACGTTAAAACACAAGCCATTATTTATAATCAATTAGGAATTTTTATTCAATGGAAAGTTTCTGATAAAGAACATTCGGTTAGTTTTTTGAGAGGCGCCGCGCTGCCTATTTATTACCACACAAAACCTTTAGATAAAAAAATTAATCTTCAGGATATTATTCAGCAAAAATTACCTACGCCAGTAAAGCTGAATGACAAAGATAGAGAACGCATCATTGATGCGGCAAAAATGACATTGTTTTATTTGTACAGAGAAACAGAACCATTTACAAATGCTAACAAAGATGATATTACTTTGTTTCAATTAGATAAAGGTATTTCGATTGCCTTATTTGGAAGTACTATTGACAAACGTTACTCTTTAGAATCTTATATTGGTTATTTAGTATTTAAAAATAACATTCCCGCTTCTTATGGAGGCGGATGGATATTTGGAGAACGCAGTCAGTTTGGCATTAACATTTTAGAATCTTTTAGAGGTGGCGAATCTGGTTTAATTATTTGTGAATTATTACGTGTATATCACCAATACTTTGGTGCGACTCGATTTGTAGTAAAACCTTATCAATTTGGATTACATAACCCCGAAGCTATTAAAACTGGCGCTTTTTGGTTTTATTACAAATTAGGTTTCAGGCCAGAAAATGAAGAGTTGCGAGAATTAGCATTAGAAGAAGAAAAACAAAAACTAATTAACCCAAATTATAAAAGTGCGATTGCAACTCTTAAAAAATATACCAAAAGTAATCTAGCATTAACACTCTCTGAAACTAGTTACCCTAATTACGACTCGGAAATAGTGAGTCAAAAAATTACAAGTCATATTAACACATTTTTTAATGACGATAGACAAAAAGCTATTGTTGTTTGCTTTAAACAATTAAAAGAAAGTTTAGGTATAGATAAAACATGGAAGCCGGAAGATATCGAATATGCTAAACAATTAGCGATTCTCTTTCATATACAACCAAATAGTAAAGCCTGGCAACAAAAGCACAAAAAAAATATTCAACTATTGATTCAATTAAAATCTGCTAAAACAGAATTACCTTGGGTAAAACATTTACAAAAGTTTGATGCTTTTTGGAAATATATGAATTCTATTTAACTGCTTTAATCTTTTCAATCAATTCAGTCGTTCCTGTATAATCTTCTTCAGAATACTTTTCTTTTTTAGCAACATCAATGGCTTTATTTGCCGTTTGCAAAGCCAAATCTTTTTTACCTACCTTATATAAAACAGCAGCGTATGTATCTAAATTAGCGTAATTTTTCTCTAATTCACAAGCTGTTTTTGCCCATCCTTCTGCCTTTGATAGAGCCTCTTTATCTTCTACTTTTTCGTAAAAATTCCAAGCTATAGAGTTTAACATATTTGCATCCTTTAAATAATAGGTGTCTACATGAGCCATAGCAAGTTTTGCATAATCCATCCAGTCTCCATTATGTTGAGCTAATTTCATATCCGCCTCTATAAAAATTAATTTGGTATTTGGCGTTTTAAAAGATTCTATTTTAGTTTTTGCATCATTATACTTTTTAGCATCAAAAGTCTTCATTCTAATAATAGAACTCAAAGCACTTTCGCTAACTCCATCTATTTTTCCGTTTACAGCTTTTTCGGTATATAAATCAATATACTTTTGTTTATTAGCAATCACAAAATCAAACACTTTAGAGTCCATATCATTGATATGATACACAATCATATCCCAATTGGCTTGACTAGTTAAGTTTTCTTCTTTTTGATGAGCAAAATAATCTTTCACCAAATCTTGTGATTCCAAACAGGTGCTTTCCCTTGCCTCAATATACTTGGCCAAGAAATCAGCATTTGTTTTATTGGCTTCAAAATTTTTAGTGTAGTACGAAAAACATTTCTCAGGATACTGTGTCTCTTTCCCTAGATTTATAAATTCTTTAGCAGACATAGATCCAGCTATGCGATGAACTAAATTTCCATCTCCATCAATAAATAATAAATTAGGATAACATTTTACCTCATATTGTTTTGCTATTTCAATACCCTCTCCTTGTTCCATATCAATTTTAGCATTTATAAAACTAAAATTATAAAAGTCGGCTACGGCATCATTCGTGAAAACATTTTTTGACATTTGTTTACAAGGTCCGCACCATGTTGTGAAAGCATCTATAAAAATAAGTTTATGTTCTTTTTTTGCTTTAGCTTTTATTTCAGCAAATGTGCTATGCTCAAAATTGATGTTTTTAGTTTGTGAAACAGCTATTATTGATAAGCTTAAAAAAGCTAGTGAGAAAATTGATTTTAACATAAGTATTAGTCTTTGTAAGTTTTAGGCACTTTAGGATCAGTGATAATAATATAATCTCCTTGGTTTTCAAATTTCTTCCAATCAACATTCGGAAACGATTCATCTGAACCCGAAGAAATAACTAGCACTCGTACTTTTGGATTATATTTTTTTAATTGAGTCACTACGGCAAAATGTTCGTCGCTATGAAATCGGCCGTTAACTTGAAATACTTTTTTTGTAGGATTTTTCTCAAAATACTCATGTATAGAATAAGCCATGGTTGCATCCCAAAGCGATTGCGCCATCACTAAACTAAATGATTCACCCATCGATGGTTGTTTTTTCTTTTTAGAACTTCCCTGGTCAAAAAGACCCACTAGTTTTTCATGGTATTTTCCTGAAGCTGTATCGTAAGGTAAGGGTGCAAAATATTTTTTTGATTCTTGGGGTAAATCCATCAATCCTTTTTGTCCTTTACGGCCCGCTAAATTAGAATAACGTCCTGCGGCATTAGCACAAATCACATCTAATTTATTTAATTTACTAAATTCAACCATTGGTCGGTAATCTTTGTAATTAGACCAAACACGAGCATCTTTTTTAAAGTTTTTCTCTCTCACATCAGACGTCAAATATTCATTCATAATCGGTTGAACATCACGTTCAAACATTTCCATAGAAAGAGCGATATCTGAATTATATTTTTGAAATAAGGTTTCGAAAATTTTATGTTCTAAATAATGAGTCACTGAATCATTATGTTCTTCGCCATAAAATAACACATCAGCATTTTTCATATCCTCTGTAATTTCCGTAATAGCAATTTCCTTAGCGGCTTTAACCGAATAGATACGGTAATTTTGCTCAGTCACTTGAGCATTATTTTTAACGCTTATTAAAACAAAAAAACAAAGTGTGAAAAATCGTAAATGATTCATGAATAAATTATTGATTAATTAAATATAATATTTAAAAATTTGATTTTTGAATTTTTTTATGAATTTCAGGAGTTTCCATTAAAGAAGCGGAACCGTACCATTGAATTAATTCAGGCTCTAAATATTTTTCTTTGATGGCTGTGTCTTCCTCCAATAATTGATTAGCTTCCTCAAAAGTTGTGACATTTAAAATAAATAATCCACGATGGGTTCCACCTTTTTCAAATGGGCCAGCTACCGCTAATTTTCCATTATCTGCCATGAATTGAATATTTTTCATATGACCAGCGAATGCTTTGCTTTTTGCTTCTTTATCAGTAGATGTGTTAGTACCAGTTTTAAGCATTACAAATACATACATTTTCATGCCGTAATCATCGGCATGTAATTTTTTAGCAAGTATAGAATCGTAAACTGGCTTTTGTGCATTCACAGCTAAAGATAAAATGAACAAAATAAATAGTATGATATGTGATTTTTTCATAAAATGTATTTTAATAGTTATTCAATAATGATATCGTGTCTTGTTAAAAGTCTAAATAAATCTTGAGATAAAAATTTTGCCCTTTTAATATTATTAATCTCTGGATCAATAGCGAAATTACTAGAGCTTGTAAAATCGACACTACTTAAATTTGTTTTAGCAAAAACAGCTTCATACAAATCGCAATCGGTAAAAATTGATTTCGATAAATCGGCATTTGTAAAATTGACTTCATGCATTTTGCAGAACTTAAATTCACTTTTATTCATTTTTTTGCTATCAAAGGAAGCGTAATCTAAAAGGCATTTTTCAAAATAGACTTCAAAAGCAAAATCTTTCGCTTGAAAAAAATTAAGTCCTAATAATTTGCAATCAACAAATTCAACACCTTGCAGTTTGGCATTGTTGATTTTACAATTGCTCAAATTACAGTTCTTGAAAGAACAATTAATAAAATTTAAATTAGAAATATCAGTTAAAGTACAATTAACGAATTCACATTTCTCATAATCTTCTCTGTCGAATGACTTAGGAAGAATAGTCAAATTTGAAATAGTTTCTGTAGGTTTTAATAATTTGGTCATAAATATAATCTAGCTCAAAGTTAAACTCTTATTAGACAGATGCAAATTGAATAATCTCAACTAAATCAATAAAAGATAAAACATTATTATTTTTTTGGTTGAAAATCAGGATGTCCACATTGCCAGAGAGCAAATGCAATTTGATTTGCAAAATCTTCGGAACTATTAAAGTGACCATTTTCGTAGTTTACCATTAGTAACGCTGGTTTCCCATTAGGATTTCGTTGTTGAAATGCTGCTACTAATTTAGCCGACTGCCACGGCGATACTCTAGGGTCATTAATACCTGTGACACATACCAATGCAGGATAATCTTTGTTTCTCAAAACATGAGACACGCCATCCATTTCAGATAAACCTATACATTCTATGCTATCTTTCGTTTTTCCAAATTCAAAAGAACAATTTAGTCCATTTGGCATTTGCTCTAATCGCAACGCATTTACAATACCTGAGATACAAATAGCAGCCCCATATAAATCAGGTCGTTCTGTCATAGCTCTGCTAATCATAATTCCGCCTGCGCTTCCAGAAGTAGCTATTATTTTTTTAGAAGAAGTATGGCCTTGAGAAATTAAATATTCGGCACAACAATTAAAATCTTTCCATGTGTTTGGCTTGTTTATTTTGAGTCCTCCAACTCTCCATGCTTCTCCTTTTTCTCCACCACCTCTTACATGAGGTATAGCAATTACAAATCCTTTTGTTGCTAAGGAATTATGAAATAAATCGAAATAAGGCAACATGCTATATCCATATGAACCATAACTATCCATCAAACAAAAATTGCTACCATCTTTTTTCATGCCTTTTTTATAAATGATAGATAAAGGAATCATAACACCATCATGACCCTTTACTTCATTTTCTTCTACTTCAAGATCATTAAATAGGTCGCCATAATTTGACGGAGCATTAAATTCACTGAGTTCAAATGTATTAGTTAAAGCATTCAGTTTATATTCAGTAGCTGTTTTATGCCACGACCTCAATTTTACATAGCAAGTATTTGATTTTCTATCCGTGCACCAGGCATCAAAGTTGCTGGCATAAGGCAGTTTTACTTCAGTAGTAATTTTTGTTTTAAAATCATATTTATATAAACGACAATTAACACCTTCACTATAAGTTAACAGAATAAAGTCTTTACAAACATTAAAATCTCCCAAAACCATATCTTTACGTTCGGCGGCAATTAACTCTGGCTTTTGCCAGTTTGGATGGTCAATGTTGGTTGCTATTAATTTACAATTGGGTGCATTTTTATTGGTTATAGAATAAACGTTATTTCCAATAAATTCTGTGACTTTAATTAACTGATCTTCTGCTTTACTCAAAACCTTCCAATTAATATGTTTATTGTATTGTTCTTTAATAGATGCTACGTATTTTATGTGTAGACCATCATCGTTGCCAATAGAGGAAAATAAATACTGAGGCGACAAGTCTGATAATTCTCCACTTGCGAAATTAAAAGACTTTATGTTTAATTCAGGATAACTCTCACAACTTAAGTAATCATTGTCTTTTTTATAATCTTGCCCTACAATATGCAACTTCACTTTATTGTTTTTTAAAAAATCTTTAGATGTATTATCATTGGTTGCAAGCAACGTATAAATAAATGCTTTATCATCCTGCAACCAAAAAATACCGCCACCCAAACAAGGATATATATTTTCAGATAAAAATTGTTTGGTAGTAACATCCAATATTCTTAGGGTTGAAATTTCCGAACCATTTTCCATGTAAGTAAGAACCACCTTTTTTCCGTCATGACTGGGTACTGAACCCTGAAGTGTTACTGTTTTTCCGGGAACATCAATAACTGGATCAAATAGCATTTGCTCGGTTGCTGATTCCGTTTCTTTAAAATATAATTTAGGGTAACTTTCGCCTTGCGCTGTTTTAAAATAAAAAATGCGCCCATTAGCTATACGCCTTTCAGCATAAGATGTTTTTTTTAATTTGGAAAGATTTTGCCATTCAGTTGCAAGCTCTTCTCTCCCAGGTATTTTACCAATAACCTCATTTGTTAAAGTCGACTGAGATTTAAACCAAGTTTCTACTTCTGGGTCTTTCATTTTTTCTAACCAACGGTATGGGTCAGGGTAATTTATTCCGAAATAAGTATCAGAACTATCAACTGTTTTAGAGTATGGATAGTTGATTTGCGAAATGGCTTTAAGTGAATAGCAATATAAAAAAATGAATAATATAGTATGTTTCATATTTAAAAATAGTTTATTAAATATGAAACGCCAATAGAAATAACGTTAAATAACTTTAAAACAAACTCAACTGTTTATCGCCCGCTTTATAATTAAAATCCGCACAATTAAATTCAAATTTAGATTCGGTTGGCATGAATTTATCTCTCGAAATTTTAAACAATTGCATGATGGATTCCGCTATTTTTCCTTCGCCTTTCATTCGCACACTTTTACGAGTATCGCTTACTTTTCCACCATGGCAATCCATAATCTGATGCCATACTTTATCAGCTCTATCAGGAAAGTTTTTCACCAACCAATCTTTAAAAATATGCTCTACCGAGCCGTTTAAACGAACAATAGTAATTCCTGCGCTGGTTGCCCCAGCAGATGCAGCTGCCTCCAACACGCTTGGTATTTCGTGATTATTAATGCCAGGAATAATAGGCGCTACCATGACTCCGCAAGGAATACCATGTTTAGATAAAGCCTCTAAAACCGCCATTCTGTTTTTATAAGTGGCAGTTCTTGGTTCTAATAACTGACGCATTTTTTCATCAGTGCCAGTAATAGAAATCATCACATGTACCAAATTATGCTCGGCTAATTCGGTTAATACATCAATATCTCTGGTAATTAGAGAATTTTTGGTGATGATCGCAATTGGATGTTTGTATTTTAAACAGGTTTTTAAAATATTTCTGGTTATTTCTGTTTCTCTTTCAATAGGCTGATAACAATCGGTATTACCAGATAGCATAATCGGTTTGACCTTCCAGTTTTTTTGACTGAAATGTGATTCTAATAATTCAACGGCATTTTTTTTAACAACTATTTTTCTCTCAAAATCTAGCCCCGCGCTATAACCCCAAAATTCATGAGAGTTACGAGCATAACAATAAATACAACCATGTTCGCAACCCTGATAAGGAGTTAAAGAATAACCCAACCCAATATCCGTACTTTCTACTTTATTGATAATCGTTTTAGGATAGGTATAAATGATTTCTGTTTTTTCCTTTTGTAAAAACTCTTCATCTAAACCTTCAACATGCTCTTGCACATATTGACTCTTTTGAAAACGACTATGAGGATTAAATTGTGCTCCTCTACCTTTGAAGTAATTAATGATTCTATTTTCCATGATTATTAGCCTTGGTTAAAGGTACTCTCATTCGATAGCAATTGATTGCTACAAATTGTAGCATTTTAATTTTTTGTAATTATTCTGGATTTTAATAGCTCGGATGCACTATTGCTAAACTCAAATCCCCTAAATGGATTAAATGTTTATGCTTTTTTGGAGTTATTTTGTAGAAACGAAAATAATTCAGTTAATTATACAAACGGTGTTGGCATTCATGTTTTAATCGCTTAGTTTAGTTTTAACTAAACAATTTATCATGACTAAAACCTACTACACTTTTATTGCTTCATGTCTTTGTTCGTTGATTTTTGCACAGCAAAATACGTTCAAATTAGAAGGTGCTAAAATTGATTATTTATCAAGTACGACCAACTTGCCACTACAAGTTAGTTTCGATGATCATAAGCACTTCTCAGAAACACAATTTATAGATTGGATGAAAAAAGAACTCGTTGAAACAAATGATGTATCTTTTATTCCAACAAAATCAACCATTGACGCTTTAGGATTTAAACATCAACGTTTTGTACAATATTACAAAGGCTATAAAATTGAAAATTCTACGATTATTGTTCACGAAAAAAATAATGAAGTGAAATCGTTTAATGGAGATTGGTTTAGAAATATCAAATTATCCAATTCTGTTTCATTTCAGAACAACAAGCGTTGCAAGCAGCCTTAAAAAAAGTAAATGCCAAAAAATATAAATGGGAAAACAAAGCTGAAACTGCTCATATGCAAGAAGCTTTGAATAATCCTAATTTTAATTATAATCCTGTAGGAGAATTATTAATAGTAACTACAAATGATGCAAAAACTAAAACAACATCCTATCAGTATGCTTATAAATTTAATATTTATGCAGAAGAACCATTATACAGAGCCAATGTATATATTGATGCTACAAATGGAACTATCTTAAAGGAACAAAATTTAATTTGTACGATTGATGTAGTTGGAACTGCTAACACAAAATATAGTGGCACAAAACCAATTACAACTGATAGTTATACTGCAGGATACAGACTAAGAGAAGCGGGACGAGGAAATGGGATTGAAACTTATAATATGAAGAACACTCAAACTTATAGTGCTACTGATTTTACGAATACAGTTAATAGCTGGACAATTACAACCACTGATCAAGCTGCTACAGACGCACATTTTGGCGCTGAAGCAACCTATGATTACTTTCTGCAAGAGCACAATAGAAACAGCATTGACGACAATGGATACAAAATGTTAAGTTATGTTCATTACAACACCAATTTTGTAAATGCATTTTGGGATGGACAACGTATGACTTATGGGGATGGAAATACATCTCAAGGATTTACAATCATGACGGGCTTAGATGTTTGCGGCCATGAAATAACTCATGGTGTAGTTGAAAATACAGCTAACTTAGGTAATGGAGAAGCTGGAGCTTTAAATGAAGCATTTGCTGACATTTTTGGTACATGTACAGAATGGTTTGCAAGGCCTACACAACACGATTGGATTATGGGGGCTGATATTACAACAAATTCTCAAGGTATAAGAAATATGTCTAACCCAAATTTACATCAAGATCCAGATACATATCAAGGGACAAATTGGGATGCCGGTGGAGAAGTTCATATCAATGCAGGACCTTGTGATTATTGGTTTTATCTTTTATCAGTGGGTGGAAGTGGCACAAATGATAATGGACAAGCATATAATATTACTGGGTTAACTATGACTAAATCGGCTGCTATTGCCTATAGAGCATTAAATGTATATATGACACCTGGAACAACTTATGCCAATGTTAGAAACTTTACTATACAAGCCGCTAAAGATTTATATGGAGCATGTTCAAACGAAGTAATACAAACAACTAACGCATGGTATGCAGTTGGTGTTGGAGCGCTATATACGCCTGGAGCTATAGGAGCAAATTTTACTGCCAACCAAATCACGTCATGCTCCTTGCCTACAAGCGTTAATTTCAACAATACAACATCTGCAGGTTTAGCATATACTTGGGATTTTGGAGATAATACAACAAGTACTACCATTAATCCTTCTCACACCTATACGGCTAATGGAACTTACTCTGTAAAATTAGTAGCAACAGGTTGTACAGCAAACTCAAAAGATTCACTAATTAAATCGAGCTATATTACCATTAATGCTCCTTCAAATCCAACAACAACTAATAATAATATTTGCTCTGGAACTTCGGCAACGTTAACAGCTTCAGGAAATGGCGTTATTAATTGGTACACTAATTCTAATATGTTAGTACAAGTTGGAACAGGAAATACATTCACTACTCCTACACTTACTAATAACGCCACCTATTATGCGGTTAATACTATTACACAAACGCCAGTTTATGGAGGCCCTGCAACTAATACAGTCTTTGGTGCTGGTTCCAATTTCAATGCAAATGCTGATAGATATTTAATTTTTGATGTGCTACAAGCTTGTAAATTAAAAACAGTAAAAGTGGTTGCAAATTCTGCCGGTAACAGGACTATTGAATTAAGAAATTCTGCTGGAACTGTTTTACAATCCACCGTAGTTAATATTCCAGCGGGTACACAAACGGTAACCCTAAACTTTAATTTAACGCCTGGTACTAATTACCAATTAGGTACCAGCACCTTGCCAGACATGTGGAGAAACAATACGAATACCGGTGCGGGATATCCATTTAATATTGGCGGCTTGGTAAGCATTACTGATGCAGATGCAGGAAGTGCTTACTACTATTATTTTTATAATTGGCAAGTGCAGCAAAACGACTGCGAGAGTGCTCCTATTGCAGCTACTGCTAGCGTAAATATTTGCACAGGATTAAATGAAGCAACCGCTGAAAATAGCGTGCAAATTTATCCTAATCCAACTGCCGATAAATTAACGATCAATTTAACTGAAGAGTTAGCCTCAACCACAAAAAATATTGAAGTGTATGATGCATTAGGTAAAATAGTAAAAGTAATTCCTATATCAACTGTGCAAACGTCTATTGACGTGAGCGATTTAGCAACTGGTGTGTATACTTGCCGTTTAGTTAATTCTTCAAACCAAACTATTATTAAACGTTTTATGAAAGAGTAAATCTCTGATTTATCTGCAAGTTATAAATTAGTATTATGACTTGCAGATTATTATACCCCTTTTGCAGACAAACTACCCTGATTAGCATAATAGAATTTTAAGACGCTATTGATTACTCTACTTTTGAATCAGTATTAATCTTAATTTTAATTATTATGAAAAAGCCTCATATTATACTATTGCATCTGGGTTACTGGGCAATGTATGTATTTTTATTAATGATTGTTTTAGCTGCTGGAAAATTGCCAGTTTACCGCATGCTATTTCACACGCCAACAGGCATAGCAGCCATCACTCCTGCCATTATTGGATTTTATTCAACTTATAATTTACTATTTGACCGCTTTCTAGCCAAGCGCAAAATTTTACACTTTTTGTTTTACACGCTAATAGTGACGTTGACATCCCCAATCATTACTGAAATTATAATATATTCTGTATTCGATAATGTAGATGAAAGTTTTAATACTATATTTTTTGCAGGATTATTCTTGACATTTATTACTGTTATTAATGCTATTATTGCGCTAGTCTTGAAAGGTTTTGTAAGCTGGTATAATGACATTCAATTGAAACTAGAACTTAATAAAAAGAATTACGACATGGAATTAGCCTTAGTTAAAAATCAAATCAATCCTCATTTTCTATTCAACACTATTAATAATATTGATGTATTAATTCAAAAAGACCCCATAAAAGCTTCTGATTACTTAAATAAATTATCAGATATCATGCGTTTTATGTTGTATGAAACCAAAGCAGATAAAATTGCTCTTTCAACTGAGTTGACTTATATTGAAAAATATATTGAACTTCAAAAAATACGCTCCTCCAATCCAAGTTACGTAAATTATAGTATCGAAGGAATCTCCAACGATTTAATGATTGAACCAATGCTATTCATTCCCTTTATAGAAAATGCTTTTAAGCATACAGAAAATAAAAACCTCGAAAATGCCATTAATATAAAAATAACGATTAATAAGGAGATGATTATATTTGAGTGTGAAAATAAATTCACAATTAACTCGCAAAAAAATTCAGAACATAATGGTTTAGGAAATGGTCTCATTGAAAAACGACTCCTATTATTATATCCAAATAAACATCAACTAAATATCACTACACATAACAACATATACAAAGTAAAATTAACACTTAACAATGTCCATTAACTGTATTATCATAGAAGACGAGCCTTTGGCACTAGAGCGAACAAAAAACTACGTGCTTAAGCTCCCTTTTTTGAATTTACTAACCACGTTTGATAATGGAATTGATGCTTTAGTATATTTAAAATCTAATAAAGTTGATTTAATTTTTTTAGACATTAATCTCGGTGAATTATCTGGCATTCAACTTTTAGAAACAGGTACTATTAATTGCGAAGTAATTATCATCACAGCTTATCAAGAACATGCTTTAAAAGGTTTTGAATTAAACGTCACCGATTATTTAATGAAACCTTATTCCTTCAATCGATTTCTGCAAGCAGTTAACAGAGCTCAAGACAATTTATCCAAAACAGTTACAGAAAATAAAAAGAATTTTATTTTTATTAAAACAGAGTATCGTTTAGAGAAAATTGCTTTAAATGAAATTCTGTATATAGAAGGAATGAGAGATTACAGAAGGATTCATACCATCCACAAAAAAATAATGACTCTGCAAACTTTCAAAGAATTAGAACAAGAAATTCCAGCAAACGTTATTAGCAGGGTTCATAAATCATTTATGGTATCAATAGAAAAAATTGAATCGATAGAAAGAGACCGTATCAAAATAAAAGATGTCTTAATTCCTATTTCAGAAACTTACAAGAAACCATTTTTTGAGTTAATCAATTTCAAAAACAGTTAGCTATATCCACTTAAATAATTTTCGTAAAGTAGTTACTCTATCTTTATAAGGCGCATACCTTAAAGGCACATCTAACCATGTACCTTTTTTTGAAATTGATTTTTTGTGTGAGAATGTATCAAAGCTATATTTGCCATGATAAGCGCCCATGCCACTATGACCTACACCACCAAAAGGTAACCGTTTATTAGCAATATGCATAATGGTATCGTTTATACAACCACCGCCAAAAGAAAATTGATTCATTATTTCGTTAGCGAAATCAGTACGCTCTGTAAATACATACAGAGACAATGGTTTTTCGTAGCTTTCAATAATTGCTTTTAATTCGCTTTCGTTTTGATAAGAAATAATTGGTAATAAGGGGCCAAATATTTCATTCTGCATAATATCACTTTTTAATTCTGGTTCATCAATTAAAGTAGGGGAAATAAATAAAGTTTGTTTTTCTGTCTCGCCACCAAAAATAACTTTGTCAGTCTGAATGTAACCAACTAAACGTTCCCAGTTTTTTAAATTAATAATACGTGCTAAATCAGGCGAGTTTATAATATCTGAGCCATACGCTTTAATGATTTCATTTTTTAGTTCGGATATTAAATTTGCTTTTACGCTTTGATGTACTAAAATATAGTCGGGAGCAATACAGGTTTGCCCTGCATTAATAAATTTGCCCCAAACAATTCGCTTTGCCGTTAATGCCATTTTTGCTGTTTGATCAACAATACAAGGACTTTTACCTCCAAGCTCTAATGTTACTGGCGTTAAATTTACGGCTGCTGCCTTGGCAACAATTTTACCAACAGCAACACTACCAGTAAAAAATATATAATCCCAACGTTGGTTTAATAATTCAGTTGATTTTTCTTGTCCACCTTGTTCAACACTCACATGATTTTTTTCAAAGGATTCGGCAACTATTTTTGCAATAATAGCAGATGTGTGAGGCGTTAATTCAGATGGCTTTAAAACAACTGTATTGCCAGCAGCTACAGCGGCCACTAAAGGACAAATTGCTAACTGAAAAGGATAATTCCAAGGCGCAATTATTAAAACCTTACCATAAGGTTCAGAAATTATATAATCGTTAGCAGGGAAATTTAATAAGTTAAAATTTACTTTTTTGGGTTTACAATAACTATCGATATTAGAAATAGTATCTTTAAGATCAGAAATAATATAAGACGTTTCGGTGGCTACTGCTTCAAAAGCGGGCTTTTTAAAATCATCATAAAGCGCTTTGATGATTTCATCTTCATACTTAATAACATTAGCCAATAATTTTTTTAATGAATTTTTTCGTGTTTCTATGTTGTGAGCAAAATTCATTGTAAAAAAATTTAGAGAGTTAATAGGCGTTAATAATTTCCGCTTTGGAAGTTCCATTGTATTGAATAATCAAATGCTTATTCTCATTCACAATAGTTTGCTCATCGGAGAAGGTTTTAAAATCAAAGTCTAATGGCAATACCACGTAACGGTATTTATGATGATTTAATTTTAATTCATCAATTAATTTATTTTTCTCGGTAAAATCAATTTCTTCTAAAAATAAACTCTTAGGTTTTACTTTAAAGTGTAAATAGTAATCTACCGCTATTAATTGCTGCAAAACCAAATCATTTGGAAATGCTTGTTTTGAATAGTCTGTAATAATTTCAAACACATCATTTAAAGCATATTTATGGAAATCTTTCTGTGTTCCAAAATAATGT
Source organism: Bacteroidota bacterium (assembly GCA_016711805.1). GTDB lineage: Bacteria > Bacteroidota > Bacteroidia > B-17B0 > Aurantibacillaceae > UBA4416. Next base: position 21,590 of record JADJSH010000018.1, on the reverse strand, counting down.
CCAAGACCTAATAAAAATTCAAAGATACTATAATGATGTGTTACATATCTTAAGGTATTAGTAGCTTTTTTACCATTCCAATATATTTCAAGCGCATGCTCCAACTCCACAATTTGATGTAATTGTTCCTTACTTAAATAATTACTTTCAATAATTTGATAAGGTGGGTTTGGGTCGTATTTAAAACCATATTGTTCTGCTTTATGTCTTACGGGTGTTCCTTTCAAGAATTTTAAAAAACCTAACTGCATTTCAGGAGCAAAGAGTTTAAATACTTCTTCAATACTATATTTGATATCTTCCCAATAATCTAAGGCCATACCAACAATTAAATCCAAGTGCATTTCTACTTTGTAATCTAATTGCTTAATAATGCTCGTCGTTTTTTCGAAGCTTTGCTTGCGACTCACTTCTAAATTTGCTTTTTGATTGACGGTTTGTATTCCTATTTCGAACCTGAATAAATTATCAGGAACATGTTCGTGAATAAATTTAATAATATCAGGATGTAAAATATCGGCTGTAATTTCAAACTGAAACACATTACCTGGACGATAATTCTCTAAAATGAATTTAAAAATATCAATCGTGAAATCTTTTTTGATATTAAAGGTTCTATCCAAAAACTTAACCACCTTACCATGTTGCATCATATACAACAAGGTAGCTTTAATGCTATCGTTTGGCAGATAGCGCACTTTATTATCTAAACTTGCTAAACAAAACTCGCATTTGTAAGGGCAACCACGAGACGTTTCAATATATAATACTTTATTGATTAAGTCCTCGGGCTTATCAAAACGATAGGGCATACTATTTTCAAATCGCTTCAAATCAAACATAGGAGCCATTTTGTTTGTCTTCACCTCTGTTCCATTTTTCCAAACTAAACTAGACACTAATTCAGGATTTGGATAAAACTCTAAAAACTCTTCAAACGCCGTTTCGCCTTCTCCTAAAATAATATAATCCACACAATCTAAAGCGATGATATCTTCGTATTCGTAACTAACTTCTGGTCCGCCTAACAAAATTTTAACAGCAGGATTAATTGCTTTTATTTTTTGAAGAACATCTAAAGTTTGTGTAATATTCCAAATATAACAGCTAAAAGCTACAACATCATAGACCGCACATTTTGCAGCTACTTCATCTCTGTTTTCCTTGATGTTAAATTCCTTCCATGCCAAGCCCTCATGTTTTTCATGATTCAATTCATACAATAAGCGAATAGCTAAATTGGTGTGAATGTATTTGGCATTAAGAGTCGTTAATAAAACTTTCATTGCGATAAATATACAAAAAAAGCCCCTGCTAGTTGCAGAGGCTCCTATTAAATTGTAGCATAGTCCTACCTACTGGCTACAATACTATTTGAATGTTGTTTTTCGATGGTTTGTATAGATTCATATTGTTTTCCTAAAGCTAATGTTTCAGTTTCTTCAGCATTGCTCATAGCTCCAAATTTGGCTGCTGAAGTAAGTTGAGCATTGGCTTCTTCGCGCATTTCTTTCCCAATTTTCATCAAGCGTTCTGCTTCATCATTTAACTGAATTACATTACTTACCAAAGTTGTATTTTCTTTAACTTGATCTATTAATAAAGCAATCACTTTTCTATTTTGAGCGAATTTTTCATAATCCATTTTTGATTTTAACATCGATATTTCTACTTGTTTTGAAATAACATCATTTTCTAAACTCAATGCTTCAGTTAATAAAACAGCTTTTTGATTAGGAGAAGATGTTGAAGCATTCATTCTTAATTGCTGGGCTGTCATTTTCATTTCATAAGCTTGTTCAGCAGCATTGGCTAATAAATCTTCTGTAGTATAGGAGGCTTGAATTAAAGTGATTTTATTTGTTTCAACAACTTCGGTATGTTTAACTTCTTCTGAATTTATAACAACGAGAGCCTCGGTATGTTTTAAAAGTTGAGGATAAACTTTATCGAACAAACTCAACACCTCTTGTTGTTTACTTAAAGCCAATGCTTCCTTCTCCTCTGCATTGATCATTTCTCCGTATCTTGCCTGAATGGTTAGTTGTGCGTAGGCCTCTTCGCGCATTTCTTTAGCAATTTTCATAAAGCGTTCAGACTCTGAATAAGAAACAGTGCCTTTTGTGTAATTGATATTATTTTTTGGAATTCTGGTGAACGCGTCTAAAATGATCATTTTATTTTGTTCGAATTTTTGAAGAGAGATTCTTCCAGATATTTCAGAAGCTTCTATGCGCTTCATCGTGGATTGAGTTTCAGCACTGATGGCTTCTTCTCTTAACTTGCTAGCGTTTACTTTTAGTTGATTGGCTTGCTCCAATAGTTGTTCGTATTCTTTTATGCTTATGGTAACATTACTATTAGCGTAGTTCATTTTAACGGGTTCTTTTGGCCCCATAATATCTACTCTAATTTTACGAGCTTGGTTGCCTTGTGTTTGGCCGATTACCATTACCTGAATGGTAAGTGCCAACAATGTTGGTAGGTAGGATAAAGTTTTCATGGTTCAAATAGTTTAATAGGTTTATATTTTTCATATGTAGTTAATATTATTTTTAATTGTCATATGGTTTATTCACGTTGTTTTTTTGAATTTTACATTGCGGCAACATGAATAATGCATTTGTATAAATTAATTTAATGTTTAATAAAAATTGAATTGATGAGTTCTTTCAGTTTGGACCAGCCCTCACGTATATTTCTATAGTTTGGGTTTCGGGTAGGAGTATGTTTAGTTACTGGTTTTTTGTACGAGATAAAAACAAGAAAGTTCGCTTTTTTTAAAAGTAGTTATAAACCCCTTATAGTTAAAGGATTTCAGAGCATGATCATAAATAAACGAGAAATTATTTCTTACAATAAATATCAGATTGCTCTACGGGATACTTTTTATCTAGGTCGATGTTATTGAAACTACTTTTTCCCCAGAAAAATAATTTTTCAAAAAAAGGCAACAACTTACTATCCTTTATTTGTTCTAAAAAATACACTTCATGTTCTTTTTCTTTCATTCCCATTTCATATAAAACAACATCATGTTTTTTTACTCCAAGCGAATTAAAATAGTGCTTCATTCTGAAATATTCACAAACATTACCACTTTCGAGTCTTCCTGCAAAATAAAAGGGCATAAACCAACCTATCACAAAACAACTGCCTGAAATTAATTTTCCTATGACATGAAATTTAAACTCATACCATTTTGAAACGGGAATATCATACTCTTTCATTAGTAACATGACTTCTGCTCGATGATTCCATTCATCAATTTCAATTTGTTTGATGGCAACTTTCTCTTCATTATTTTTAACAGAGGCTGCATGACCAATATAAGCAAAAGCCGCAGCCTTTTCAGCTGAATAGGCCATTTGGATTAAATCAACTAATTGTGGATGTTGCAACTTCATGCTGTTATTTTTTAATATAAAACTTCAGAAGACCAGTTTCGTTTTTATCAATAAACTGATAAGAGGACGGGATTTTATTTTTAAAGGTATAGTAAGTAACGAGTTTTGTTCCAGATTTACATTCATTTAATTTTAGCATCAAATCATCATGATACTTTTTATATTCACTTAACGACACTTTTGACGTTTCGTCTAACACACAAGTTTCATCCAATTGTTCATGAAACGAATTAAAAAAATAAATACCGTCAAATTTTTTAAAATCTAATGTCGTAAAATCATTATTAATAAAATGTGCATTTTTTAATTTATAATTCCTTTTAATTTTATTCGATAAATTCGTCAGCGTTTTGCGTTTTTCAACACCATAAAAATGCGCCTCAGTAACACTAGCTCCAATGCAACAAAATTTACCAACTCCCGAACCAATATCTAATATTTTATCGGTTGGTTTATCTACTAATAACTTAGCAGCTTTTATAGCAATATTGACAGGTGTGAAATGGCGAGCTGAATGTTCTTGATATAACTTAGGATAAATCTTATCAAATGTAGAATTTGTAGGATATTTTTTTTGTTTGAGTTGCTCAAAAACCATGATGTAAAATTACATTTATTAGCTCAAATTCATAGGTGTTTTATAAACTAACTATTAACCGTTATTTTAAATTATAATTGGTATCTTAGCCCTATGGACAATCGCTCAGAACAACTAAAGAATTTACGCTCAGTAATAAATGTAGATAACTCTAAATCTACTGATTTGGAAACATTCCAAACCAATACCATACGCCCTATTCTTAAATTTCAAAACGATTTGATATTGACCTTAATCAATCAGCATTTAGCAGAGAATAAGATTGTTGTAAAAAACTTAACGGATAATAAAAAAACAGAACGTATTCACGAAATTGTTAAAGGAAACTTACAATTAAAACAATTACTGACAGGAATTACAATTGCATTATTTACTGAAGAAGAAATGAACTATTACCACGAAAATAAAAAAGAAGTGGTGAAACGCACAATTACCATTTTATTGGAACGTGTTTGTTCTCAACTACAAAATCTTAATTTTTAAGAACCACAAACCACTCGAAATTAGCCGAAAAAACTTTAGTTTTTGATTCATCAAATAAATCGACAGGAGTAACAATAGACACTCTTTTTTTAGAGAGTAATTGTTCTGTCACTAAATCAATCGTTGTGTCTTTTAAACTTGCTGTTGATACAATGACTCCCGTTGCAGGCTTTTTATAACTTACTTCTACTTTTCTTAGAACAGGAATCACATTATCTATTATTTCTTCTGGAAATGATTTTAATAACAACTGAGCGCCAGAACCTTCTGCCAAGGTAAATAAAGCTGCCGCATGAACCGTTCCTAAATGATTAGTATAGTCTTCTCTGGCATCTAACTGCAACAAATACTCGGGATTATTGGCAAGCGAAATTCCCAAAAAATTATTAAAAGGCACTTTAGTAATGTCTATCATATCATTTATTCTTTCTCGAATTTACACAAATATTAGTTTATAAAAAGTAAGTAACCAATTTTATAAAGAGTCGTATAAAAAGCATGGGAACATTATCTGAAAATTGGTTAACCGAAGGTCTCATGGACTTTGAATATAAAAAGTACCGTATTCTGGGCTATTTACAAGAAGTAGAAGCGCATTTTAAAGAACAAAAACTCTATCCTGATTTTGCCGAATTGATTGCTCATTACAAAAAACTGGTGCTATTAAAAAACAATGCCATTTCTTTAGAAAATAATTTCAAGAAAAATTTAAGCGGAATTGATTTCGCAAACATGACTTTAAAATATCAATCAACCATTGATGATGAATCACTTAATGAACTCAAACAAATTATTGCCTTTTGCGAACCTTTGTTTGCAGATGAATTAAGTAAAGGAAAAAACATTTTTGATTTTGCAGAACAACACATTTTTGTTGATCATATTGGTATTTTACCTCTTTATAAAAAAGAAGGTTACTTTATGCTGCATCCTTATCAATCAAAGCAAGTATCGGTTTACACCTACTCTTTCTCCAAAATAAATTTATTGCAACAAGATGTATATGGCTTGCAATGCAATTATTTTTCTACTTATACTTTATCTTTATCAAAACCAGTAGACAAATTAAAATTAGATATCATTCATCAAAACCCTGCACTTCCAAACCCTGCTGTTTACTTGTTTAAAGCCAAAGCAGCATTGCCAAAAGAAGAAACCTTTTTGCCCATAGCAAAACGATTACTCTATAAAAATTTACAAACTAACCCATAAAAAAAAGGCTTGAAATTACAAGCCTCTTTTTTATTTACCTAATTAACAACATTTGTTGGAGTTGCAATTACAGTTGCAATTGCAAGAACAATTACACTGACAGTTACATGTGTTTGTTGTGTTGTTAGTTGTTTGGTTGTTACTAGTGTTACAAGAACACGTTTCATTTTGATTTCCCATGATGTTTGTCTTTATAGATTATACATTTATTGATTTATAACCTATAGACGTCCCTCTTTTTAAAAGACGCAAATTAAGATTGACAACCGCAATCTTTTTTACATTCATGCTCCATAATATTTCCGTATTTATCCGATTCGATAGAACAACACTCATTAAATAAAGTATGTAATTGCTGACGCGCTCTTTGAATACGAGATTTAGCTCCTGAATAAGAAATACCTAATTTATCTGCATATTCTTTTTGAGATAATACACCCATTTCAGTTTGCAGGATAGCTTCTTTGTAGTTGTCAGGCAATTGCTCAATCATTGGTTTTAAGCAATTAGCTAATTCAGCATTAAATACTTTTTCCTCTTCAAGCTCTATCAAATTATCAGATAAAGACACTTTCAGTTTTTGTTTTCTGAAATAATCTAAAATACTATTTCTGGTTATTTGATATACCCAAGACGCTAATTTATCATTATCACTCAAAGTTTTTAACTTTAAGTGAATTTTGATAAATACATCCTGCAAAATATCCTTAGAGATATCTTTGTCTTTAACGCGTTTGTTTATAAAGTTAAACAGTTCCTGATGAAACGCTTTCCATATAGTTTCAGTTGTTGTTGTCATAACCTTAAAGACGCATCATTTACAAAAAGACGCAAAAATTATTTTTTCGGTATTCTTACTAGTGTTTCTAGTAAAAAGCCCCAGTATTTCTGCACCGAACTAATTTGAACCGTTTCATCGGGTGAGTGAGCTCCACGAATGTTTGGCCCAAATGAAATCATTTGCATAGTTGGATAATTAGTCCCCAAAATACCGCATTCTAAACCAGCATGACAAGCGCTTACTTTTGCTTCTTCATTATAACGTTCCTTATACAAGTCACTCATTAATTTAACAATTGGTGAAGATGGTTTTGGAGTCCAACCTGGGTAAGAACCAGCTGCGGTGATTTCTGCTCCTAATAATTCGAACGCTGAAGTAATGGCAAACTGTAAATCTAATTTCTCAGAATCAACTGAGCTACGTGTTAAACATTGTATTTGATAAGCACCATCTTTTACAATTACTCGGGCTACGTTATTAGATGTTTGTACTAAGCCTGCAATATCTGGACTCATACGGTAAATACCATAAGGGCAAGTATAAACGGAACGTAATAATTTATATTGGAAATCAGCATTAAAAACGTGTGCAGGAGTTTCTACATCCTCAATGGCAACCACTAAATTAGGGTCCGTTGTAGAATGCTCTTCTTTAACACTTTTTTCAAATGCTTGAATTTGTGTTTTTAATGCTGCAACATCTGCAACTGTTAAAACCGAAACAGATTCACGAGGAATCGCATTTCTTAAACTACCACCATCAACCGAAGCAATTTCAATTTTTAAATCTTTACTTAATGACCATAATAAACGATTCATGATTTTATTGGCATTACCTCGTCCGCGGTGAATATCCATTCCCGAATGTCCACCAGTTAAGCCTTTTACAGTAACTTTAAAAGCAGTTTTATTTTTAGGAGCTTCTTGATTGTATTTACCTGTAGCGGTAACATCCACACCGCCAGCACAACCAATGGTTAATTCGTTATCATCTTCGGTATCTAAATTAAGCATGATTTGCGCATCTAATAAGCCGCCCTTTAAAGCTAAAGCGCCTGTCATTCCTGTTTCTTCATCAATGGTAAACAACGCTTCCAAAGCTGGATGAGGAATATCCTTAGATTCTAACAAAGCCATGATTGATGCTACACCAATACCGTTATCAGCTCCTAAAGTAGTTCCGTTGGCTTTTACCCAATCGCCGTCAACTAACATTTCTATACCTTGTGTATTGAAGTCAAAATTAGTAGCGGCATTTTTTTGGTGAACCATATCTAAATGACTTTGCAACACAACGGTTACTCTGTCTTCCATACCTTTAGTGGCAGGTTTTTTAATAATCACATTTCCAACTTCATCAACAATTGTTGGCAAGCCTAATTTTTCGCCAAAAGCTTTTGCAAAAGCAATCACGCGTTCTTCTTTTTTGGAAGGGCGAGGTACAGCATTTAAATCGGCAAAGTTATTCCACATTGCTGTGGGTTCTAGTTTCCTGATAGCTTCGTTCATAGTAGTGGTTTTGTAAATTTTGAGCTATAAATATAGAATTTCTTTTCTATTTATTTTTAGGCATTTTATAGCCGATTTTTGTTCTCGGAACGGTATTCTCTTTCTTTTCTAGGAGTTCATCTAGATACCTAAACACAATTTCCATGTTTTTATCCTGGTTATCCAATTTCTTCTTAATTTTTTCGATATCTAACCTCAACTCTGTGTTATCCGTGAGCATTTGCCTAACACGGGTAAAAATTCGCATGATTTGAATGTTTACTGCAATGGCTCTATCACTGTTTAGTATGCCCAAAAGCATGGCGACACCTTGTTCGGTAAATACAAAAGGTAACTTCCTAGTACCTCCTCTGTTTGATATCGCAAATTGCGATATCAAACTTTTAAATTCTGACTCTTTTAATTGAAACATGAAATCCTCTGGAAAACGCTTCAAATTACGTTTACACCTGTCAGGTTTTGGAAACCTGACAGGTGTAATCAGATTTCAAAATCAGGAATATTTACGTTCAACTTATGTGAACTTTTAAAGTTTTGAACGTCTTCAAACAAATTAATCACTTCCTGTCTTTTCAATTTAGTTACTCTATCGGAGATACAAGTTAAATATGAACTCCAAGCATAATCCATAGCATTTTCACAAATTTCATGGTTAACCGGATTGTTATGAATATAAATGATTAGTTTTTTGAAGTATTCTTCATTATCTACTAATTTTCGTTTAAACGAACGTTGGAAAAGACTACTATGTCTGTTATTTCTCTTATTGATAGCTTTTGTATATGCATTAAATAAATTAGAAAAACATTGATGAGGAGCTTTTATTATAGATAACTCGTTTTCCTCTTTTATTCTTACCAGAAAATGAAAGTGGTTTTTCATTAAACACCATGCATAAGTATCTGCAATCGGGTCAATATGATTTTCGTATAACTTAATAAAATATTCATAATTGTCAGATTCGAAAAATATATCTCCACGATTAATTCCTCGATTATAAATATGATAAAACTTACCGTGTTGTAAAGGTTCAATTTTTTGCATTTCTTCTCGTCCTAAACACCTGTCAGGTTTTAAAAACCTGACAGGTGTAGTTTGTTATACAAAGAAAAGTAATTTTACAACGCAGTTTTGCTACAGATTGTAGCATTTTACAACTTGAAGTCACAAATTGCGACCTCAAGTTTAAATTATTTTGATATTCCAAATTGGAACATCTAGTTTTTCACCATTTTCAACTTCACTCCTCCTTTTTTCTTTTTCTTCTTTATTTTTTCTCCTTCACTATTAGATAATTCAATAGTCATATAAGCAGTTTTAGCTTCGCCAACTACAATACCAGTCACCCGTTGACTTTGATAGCCTATATGCCCTACCTGTACCGAATATCTTCCAGGAACAAGTGCAAAAAAAGCATAGCCATCGTTAGCACTCACAAATTGTTGTTTAATAGTGTCATTGAAAATAACAGCCATACTATCGTTCATAAAAGGAAAACCAGTTTCTTTATTTTTTACTAAAATTTTTATACCGCTAGAACGTTGCTGGGCCTTCAGCGAAGCAGCAAGTGTTAAAATAAATATGATTAGAGTAACTATTTTTTTCATTATAAAAATTAATAAGATATAACATAGATTAACGAAGGTGGTTCCTCTTCTTCAAATTGTTCTGTTTCTTCTGAAACCAATATTTCTTTGTAAGTCTTTCTAAGTCTCAAAAAAACTAAATTTCCAGAAGGACAATCTCTGTAATATTTTCCTTTTATATAATTAACGTTGATAATCACATTATAATCTGTTTCAACAATTGATTTAATTACACAATCGTAACTTCCTTTAGGAATTAACAAGTTTAGTATAACGCCAGTACCTCCATACAAAGGAAAATCAGGGACATATAAAGGGTGAAATGGATCTGGGTTTAATAAATTGAAATAGTCAGCATCAGTTCGCACCAAATAATTTCCAGGCATTAAGCCAGGAATATGTTGCGGCTTTGCAATTTCGTATGGATATTTCGCATTAATAATTGGGTGCTCTTGCGCTAATAAAAAATTAGCACAAGTTATTATCAGAAATATAAAGCCAACTTTCATATAAATTGAATTTTATATAAAAATAGAGATTTTGAAAGCTTTACTTTTGCAACTTTATATCTGGTAGCTTTTAACTAATAAGTGGTTTAAAATGAACCAAACTAATCTTTAAAAGTAAACTTCGCGAAACGATGCGCTGCTTTTTTAGAGTAAGTTAAAACAAGGATGGTTTCTTTATTCATTTGAAAACTATACTTCATAAAAGCTAAGTCATCGTTTGATGAACTATCGAAGATTGATTTTGTTGTTATAGTTCCATCTTTTACTATTTCAACCTGTTTATTGCAATTATATAATAAATGCGCAGCCTTGCTAGATTGAAAAGAAATAAACGACATCGTGCCACCTTTGCAGCTTGGCTTTTCACCTTTCATCGTAACTTCAATTTTTTTAGCAATTGCTTTTTGTTGCTCTTTTGTAGCAAAATTCACTTCTATCAAATCTCCAAATTTAGTATTACAAACACCATTATCGCAAATAGAATTTTGAAACTCACATATCATTAAAATATTATCCTCTAGCTGAAATGTATTGGTTAAATAATAATGATAAAACTTCTCTTCAGGTATTTGCTCTTGTAAGTTATATTGCCCTTGTGATAACACTTTTAAGTGTTCTGGCTCAAGAGTACAGCAAAATAAGCCTTTCAAACTATGATTTTCTTCCCAATTAGTTAAAGTATTTTTATCAATACTGTAATTACCAGAACATATTAAATTACCTTGAGTATTTAATTGCAAATTCACATCTAAAAATCGTTTTTCATTAATAGCAATTTCTGTTTTACACAACGTGTCTTTCTCCGATTGATAACTGACAACAAACAATTTAGTAAAGTCGCCCGATTCTCCTTCAATCTTATAATATTGTTTTTCTGTAAAATAAATGTTTTGTTCATCATCCATAAACACATTGGCTATGACTGTTTTATTGAGTGGCTGAGCTAATTCAATTTCCTTTTCAAAAACAGCTCTTAAACCTTTACTAATACCTTTATAAGCAACTTTACCTTTGACGGCATCAGACTCAGAAGTTTCTCTAAACAATAAAATACGATTACTATCCGCTGCTAATCGAATGGTGTATTTACAATCATAGTTTTTATCACTAAACGCAACCTCATCAATGATGGTATGATTAAGCGACAATTCTCCATTAGGTTTTATTTCGTTAATATAAACTGTGTACTTTTTTAGTTTTTTATCGTGATGAGAACTAAACAAATAAATATGAGAATTGAAATATAAAATAGTTTCAAAAGTATTGGCTTTACCTTCTATTTGAGGCATTTCAACTTGTCTTTTATAAACCCTTCTTAATTCCTTATTCGTAATACATTCAATATAAAATTCGTTTTCTGATTTTGAAGAGATAGCAAAAAACGACAGCTCGTTCATGCCAAATACTTCGGGGTAAGCAAACTCATCATTTACATCAGGACTTAACTGAACATTTGCATTTTGTGAATAGCAATTGAGGTAAACAAATATTGAAAGAATGAAACCAAGGATTTTTTGCATAGGAACCGATATTATCAAATATTAAGATAGGAAATTTATTCGATAAAATACAATTAGAAGTTTATTCTACTTTTTATTATATAATTTTAGGCCAGCATATATAAATAAATAAGCAATGAGGCATATAACACCAAAAGCAAGCAGAGAACCAATCAAGAAAAAGGATTTATGTTCAAAATCAGGTTCAAAATGAGATGCTTTTGAAAGCATGTCTAATAATGGAAATACAGAACCCAAAGCAATTAAGCCGCTAAAAATAATTAGGACAACTCCAAACAATTTTCTCATATTTAATCTACCCCTTCAACTTAAAATTCAAATTAAACACCAAACCCTTATCGTTTTTAAATTGATGTGTTCCATCTATTTGTTCACACAAGGAATTAATTAATTCCATCCCTAAACTATGACTGTTTTGTTTCCAATTTTCGGGTAAGCCTTTTCCGTTATCTCTTACTTCTAGCTCCACCGTAGTATTCAATTGACGCATTTTGATATCTATCACTAACGGCCTATTATCACTGCTAGCATATTTAAATGAATTGGTAATTAATTCGTTTAATATTAATCCGCATGGAATGGCCGTAGATAAATCCAACATCACTAAATCTGTATCTAAATGTATCTCAACTTTTTTATTGCTTCCTAAAGAATTTTTAATTTCTGTTGTTAAACTTTCGATGTAGGTTTTGAAATTCAACTCTACAATACTATTATTATTAAAAATAGTTTGATGCACCAAAGCCATTGAAAATACACGGTTCCTGCAATCTTCCAATGCGTCTTTCACTTCCTTAGAATCTGAAATCTCCTTTTTTAGATTTAACAAACTGGTTACGATATTCATATTGTTTTTGACGCGATGAAACACCTCAGCCAGTAACACTTCTTTTTCTTTCAACATTTTTTTAATCAATTGTTCTTGATCAATAGATTCGGAAACGATACTAATGTTAAATGCTAGAGCAGAAGTAAATGCTAAAAAAATATTAAATAGTTTTGTGTCCTTAAACTTTCCATCACCCAATTCAAAATTATATACATTACCAGTGTAGCCAATGACTATCACAATAATGGTAATAAAACAAAATATGCTGATAACGATTAAATGCTTAAGCATTTCCCTTCTTCCCAACAATTGTATCATACTAATCATCATAGGGAAATAAAATAGAATGATATAGGAATCAATACCCATTTTAAGACACATAGAAGCCAATAGGCTAAAGCCCGTTAGATAAAAACCATAAGCTGTCCACATATAATTTTTAAAGTGGTTTAATGCTATTAAACAAGGCAAGGCCAACGAAGACAATAAACAATCAACAAAAACATCAGTATATCCGGTTATTTGGAAAAAAACCAAGGCTATAATCATATTAGCCATGGAGATAGATGCAATTAAATTAAGCTTACGGGTCAAGTAAATTTCCCAAGGATGATAACTTGGCTTTACACCAATATTGATAAGCTTATGAAACCATGTAATCATTGCTTAAATGTAACAAAATTTATGGTAGATAAAAAGATGATAAAAAACAGGAATTCGCGGGGATTTAGCGACATTAAAGAACTTTATCATTTCTTCTTTGGAATAGTTTTACTTAACCTAACCAGATATTCGTAGTTTGTTTTAATTATATTTTTATTGGCAATGATATTGAATTGCATACTTGCAAAAATTGGTTTATACTCTAGAGTACGGGCCTGTATTTTTGATAAAATCGCTTCTGCCCTATTGTTACAAGCACTAATACTGTCCAACACTTCTTTAGCTCTATTACAATCCATTATTGTAGGTTTTTTAACTAACTTGTTTTTGTTTAGCTCCATAAAATCCGATTGATAAGCAACACCTTTATTCAATTCATCGGCAACCAAATTATTATTAAAAATATCCAAATTTTTGGCGTACTTTTTATTATCAGGATCAACTTTATAATAATGCAAAAAATCTAAGTATTGCCTTTGTTTTACTGACTGACCTCTATAAACTTTTATCGAATCCAGATAATTAAACAAAGGCTCATGTGACACAATAAGGCTATCATTTTCAAAATCTTTTTTAGTAAAAGGATTTTTTAACAACTGCCACATTGGGTCTAAAGGAAAATGGTCTTTGATGAATTTCTTCGGCTTTGGTAAAAAATACAAATTTGAAAATCGTTTTACATATTTACCAGAATGGTCAACGTAACCGCTAGACCAAGTGATATCCAACATCACCCATGCAGAATCAATTCTTAATACATTCCACGCGTGCAAAATTTGAGGAATATCGCCACTTGGTGTTTTCGTATTACCACATACCATAAAACAAGGAATAGAAGAAGCTGTACACAAATCCACCATCAAATTAGAATAACCCTCACACACAGCTTTTTTATTTTTAATAACAGCTAGGCCTTTTTGATTAGCGCTTGTTTCACCGCTCACACTAAACAACTGCATCAAGTCCAATTCTTTCATGTGCTCTACATCATAAGAGATATTTAAGGCAATCCATGTATAGTAAGCTCTAGCTCTATCTTCCTGACTTTGAAAATTTGTATTCACGAAGCTAGTGACCGTATCAAAAGGAGCATCGGGCTTCTGTTTAGAAAACGTAAATACCTTATTATCGATGATATTATAATGATCAACTCTCGTAACCTGGGCTATAAATTGTGAGGAAAATCCGAGTAAAAACAGAACAATAAAAAAAAGAAGACGCATAAGCCAAAAATAAATATTGCTAAATATAAGGCAATTAATTTATTTGGAGAAACTACTAATCCGGCACCTAATAAGCTACTTACTTCTTCGAATTATGGAGTGTTAAACATATATTCGTTATATGAATAGCTTGCATTTGAAGATAAAAACTCAATAATCGTCCGTTAAGAATGAAAATTTACTTAACTATCTAGCTAGTCCTTTAAAATCAGGGATTATACGGAAAATTTAAACCCAACTCCATGAATGTTTTCAATAGATATGTTTTTTTCATCAGAAAGAATCTTTCGTAATCTCGAAATAAAAACATCCAAACTCCTTCCCATAAAATAATCATCATCGCCCCACAATGTTTTTAAAATATCTTCTCTTTTCAAAATAATATTCGCGTTTTCAATAAATAGCTTTAGCAAATCTGCTTCGCGTTTTGTTAAAACAATTTTTTTAGAGCCTTTGCTTAACGTATAATTTGTAGTGTCGAAGTTATATTTGCCAATGTTGTATAATGTTTCATGCAATACTGTTCTTTTCGACGATCGTTTTAAAAATATTTCAATCTTTAATAATAATTCCTCTATACTAAAGGGTTTTACTAAATAATCGTCTGCTCCTAAACGCAATCCTTTTATTCTGTCTTCTTTCAATGTTTTAGCCGAAAGAAATATAATAGGAATATCCGAATTTACTTTTCTAACCTCTGTTGCTAAAGCAAAACCATCTAATTTTGGTAACATAATATCAAATACACAAACGTCGAATGATTCATTTTTAAAAGCATCTAAACACAATTTACCGTCCGCAATATGTACGACGTCATAATGATGTTGCTCCAAATTATCCTTTGTGAGATAAGCCAACGTTTGATCATCTTCGGCATATAAAATTTTATACTTAGTCATGATGTGGGATTAAAATAGTAAAGGTCATTCCTTTTGTGTTATTGTTTGTTGCTTGTATTTTCCATTTATGCAGGTCGCCTATTTTTTTGATATAGTACAAGCCTAATCCTAAACCATTTACCTGACTATCTTTAGAATTAGGGCTCCTATAAAATTTATCAAATATTAGCGAAAGCTCTTTTGTTGAAATACCTATACCATTATCGCAAAATTCTATTTTCTTTAATCCTTGCTCTTGCCATAGTTTAATAGTAATCATCGGTTTTTCATCACAATACTTAATAGAATTGTCTAATAAATTATAAACTAGATTAATGAAATGAAATTCATCAGCTATGATGGTATATTCATTAAATTGAGTTTCAATGGAAATGCTTGTGTTCTCGTATTTCAATTGTATATTTTCAATCACGTTGCTAATGATTGGTATAATTGATAATTCTGACTTATTTAATTCTTGAGGAGAATTATCGTGCTTAGCAATATTGAGTATTTTTTCGATGTGCACATTTAATTTATTGCTTTGGTCGATAATGATTTGGGTGTACTTTCCTAGTTTCTCATCTTCATATATCTTTTCTTGCTTCAATAAATAATTAGAAGCAATTAAAATAGAAGAAAGTGGCGTTTTAAATTCGTGCGTCATATTATTAATAAAATCGCGTTGTAATTCTGAATACTTTTTTTGTTGAATAATGGTAAAGATTGAATACACATATACCAGCAAAATGATGACCAGAGCGGCAGAAAGGATAAACCAAAAACGCAGTGAACTAAAGAGATAGCCTGTTTCGTTAGGAAAACGAATGGCAAAATAATACACCAAGTTTTTGTTTTTTGGAAAATTAAATGTAGGCTTTGATTTGAAATCGTCGGACAGAGAAATATAATTGCCATATACCATCACATCGCTTTGGCAATTATACATGGCATATTCAAAATCAGTGCTAATGCCAGCTTTTTTAAATTCAGATTTTAAATAATGTTCTAAAATAATAGGATCAAAATCGTTGGCAATATTAACGTAGTAATAGTCATTCGAAATTTTTTCGACTGGGTTTTCGGAAGGCAAATCGTTATTAGTGCTTTCATAGAGCTTTTTTACCACTTCTAATAAAGCGACATGCACTTTTTGAGAGAATTTTTTTTCTTCTAAATTAAAGGCTTGTTTTGTCCACACTAACTGCGCCACTAAAATGCCAACAATGGCAATTAGTCCTAGGATAATAATGAAATTTATTTTTTTGGCCTTTAACATGCTATTCAAAAATAACCAAATTTGATTGGTTTTCTTGACCCTTAACATATCATTAACAAACGTTAGGAATTGGTTAACAGGGGCTCAAGAGCATTCAACCTAATTTTGTGATGTTCAAATTTGACAAATCAACTATTTATTTTAACCTTAAAAAAACAAACATTATGAAAATTATTAGCATCACATGTATGGCATTAGCTCTAAGTTTAATGTCATTCAGTCCAAAAACAGATTCAACTGTAAACACCGAAATTAACTCAACTCCTGCTTCCATTAAATGGACAAGCGAAACCATTGATGTCGGAGAAATTCCTCAAGGAATCCCAAAACCAATTGAATTTGAATTTAAAAATACCAGTAAAGAACCCGTTGTTGTAGTAAGTGCGCAAGGCTCTTGCGGTTGCACGAGCACCGATTTTCCAAAAACACCTGTATTACCAGGCGCTACTACTAAAATTACAGCAACCTTTAATGCAGCCAACAAAGGCGATTTTACAAAAACAGTAACCGTAAAAATTGCTTCGGAAGAAGCGCCAGTTATTTTAACCTTTAAAGGTGTGGTTATTTAGTTTCAAAACTCTACCAACTGCGCTGATGCAATTTGCAAAACCGAAAAAGCCCAATGAATTTATCATTGGGCTTTTTTATTTATGCAGCATAGGAAATGCAGCGGAGCGGGGAAATGCAATTTGCAAAAACAAATTACTTCTTAACATCCAATATATTTGTCTTTGGATTATATGTCGCTAACAGTTTTAATTTCGATGACTCTCCACTGTTTTTTGAAACATGAATCGTAGTATTATTATCAGGTGTTTTGACAAAACTAGTAGTGACATCAATACTTGATTGAATTGTTAAAGTTTCAGCCTTCAACTCTCCTTCCATATTTTCTAATCGTCTCATTTCCTTTATTTGAACTGGAGATTCTTCAAACTGACCTTCTATATTAATCTCAATACCAGTAAGTCCTATTTTTCCTCCATTTAAATTTAGAAAGCAATTTTTTTGAAATCTAATAATTAACGGGATTAAAAATGGATTTGTTTTTTTTGCAACATCGAGTTTCATCCATGTCAAAAGCGCCACATTGTGAATGTAATTCTCATTAATTTTTTATAATATCAGAAATTACATTTTTTATCGTATCATTTTTTTCATTATTGAATGTTATTACAAGTTCTGACTTTTCAATTTGTTTTTCGAATTCTGAATTTAGACTATCTACATCATCTAAATCCATTAGTAAAACCGTGTTACCTCCATCTGAAACTTTAAAGCTTATACTCGTTATGGGAAACCAATTCGCAACAAAGTTAGAATCCAAATTACTTGCGATTTGAAGTTCTATATCAAATTCCTTAGCTGCATTAATAGCATCTAACTGAAAACCATTACTACTTATAAAAACTTTTTTATTGATTCCTTTTATCCTTCTGCATTTAGAATCAAAAGCTTCGATTTTTTCAACAGAAACTCGGGCTTTGTAATCTTTACATTCAATTGCGATTTTCATGTTAAACCCATTAATATTCGATTCAATCAAAACATCAATTTCTCTGTCTCGCCCTGCTGTATTTTCAATTTTATAATTTTTAAATACATTAGTATTAGGAGAATCCTTCAAAGTCTCCTGAATTAATGCAATAATATTCTCTAATGATTTTCCTTTTTTCTCCATGATAAATATTCAAAAAAAAGCCTCTCTAAAAAATTCAGAGAGGCCTTTCTTCAGGGTTAAACTTAATTTTTATGATCCACAAGCTTCACATCCTTCTGGGTTATCTAAACTACAAGATAATTGTGCTTGTTGTTCTTCAAAGCTTAAGATGTGTGTTTGTCCACGCTCTACTAATAAAGCATCTTCGTTTCCTAATACTGGTACAGATAAAGCTGCTTGATCTACAGTAAACTTAATTGCATCTGCTGCTGCTTTTGTACGTAAGTAGTACATACCTGTTTTTAATCCTTTTTTCCAAGCGTAGAAATGTGCTGAAGATAATTTAGCAAAGTTTGCATCTTGGATAAACAAGTTTAATGATTGAGATTGGCAAATGTAAGCACCACGGTCGGCAGCCATATCAATAATCGTACGTTGTTTAATTTCCCAAACTGTTTTGTAAATATCTTTAATGTTTTGAGGAATTTCAGGAATGTTTTGTACTGAACCATTTGCGCCGATGATTTTGTTTTTCAAGGCATCATTCCACATACCTAATTTTACTAAGTCGCGTAATAAGTGTTTGTTTACTACAGCAAACTCACCTGATAATACACGACGGCTATAAATGTTTGATGTATATGGTTCAAAACATTCGTTGTTACCTAAAATTTGTGATGTAGAAGCAGTTGGCATTGGTGCTAATAACAATGAGTTACGTACACCGTATTTTGCAACTTCTTCTTTTAAGATGTTCCATTCCCAACGTGGGCTTGGCGTTACACCCCACATATCAAATTGCATAATGCCTTTTGATAATGGAGAACCTGGATAAGATTCGTAAGCGCCATCTTTAATTGCTAAATCTTTTGATGCAGTCATTGAAGCGTAATAAATCGTTTCAAAAATTTCTGCATTTAATTTTTTAGCTTCTTCGCTTTCAAATGGGAAACGCATTAAAATAAATGCATCTGCTAAACCTTGTACTCCTAAACCAATTGGACGGTGACGCATGTTTGAATTGCGAGCCTCAGGAATTGGGTAGTAGTTACGGTCAATTACTTTATTTAAGTTTTTAGTGATGGTATAAGTTACATCAAATAATTTTTGGTGATCAAATGTTCCTTCTTTCTCATCTACAAAACGAGGTAATGCAATAGAAGCTAAGTTACAAACTGCCACTTCATCAGGACTAGTGTATTCAACAATCTCCGTACATAAGTTAGAAGATTGAATAGTACCTAAATGAGATTGATTTGATTTTAAGTTACAAGCATCTTTGTATAACATGTATGGGTTACCTGTTTCGATTTGAGAATCGATAATTGCTGCCCATAATTCACGTGCTGGAATTTGTTTACGGAATTTTCCTTCTGCTTCGTATTTAGTATATAATGCTTCAAACTCTGCACCGTGAGATGTATATAATCCTGGGCACTCGTTAGGACACATTAAACTCCAAGTTCCTTCAGCTTCAACACGCTTCATGAATAAATCTGGAATCCATAATGCTGTAAATAAATCACGCGCACGCATTTCTTCTTTACCATGGTTTTTACGAATATCTAAAAACTGGTAGATATCAGCATGCCAAGGCTCTAAGTAAACAGCGATAGAACCTTTACGTTTTCCACCACCTTGATCAACGTAACGAGCTGTTTCGTTGAATACTTTTAACATTGGTAAAATACCATTTGATGTACCATTCGTTCCTTTAATATAAGAACCAGTAGCACGTACTTTATGAATAGCTAAACCAATACCGCCAGCAGATTGAGAAATACGAGCACATTGTTTTAATGTATCGTAAATTCCATCAATACTGTCATCTTTAGCTTGTAATAAGAAACAAGAACTCATTTGTGGTTTTGGCGTACCAGCATTAAATAAAGTAGGTGTTGCATGTGTAAACCAACGCTCGCTCATTAAGTTATAAGTCTCAATAGCAGAAGCAATATCTTCTTTGTGTATACCAATTGATACACGCATTAACATATGTTGAGGGCGCTCAGTAACTTTACCGTGAGTTCTTAATAAATAAGAACGCTCTAAAGTTTTAAAACCAAAATAATCGTAACCAAAATCTCTATCATAAATAATAGAAGAATCTAACAACTGTGCATTTTTCATCACAATTTCATAAACGTCATCGGCAATTAACGACGCTTTTTGATTTGTTTTTGGATCAACATAATTATATAATATATCAATCGTTTTACTAAACGATTTAATTGTGTTTTTGTGTAAGTTACTTACCGCAATACGCGATGCTAACTGAGCATAATCAGGATGCTTCGTAGTTAACGATGCAGCAGTTTCAGCTGCTAAATTATCTAAATCAACAGTGCTAACGCCATCATACACACCATCAATTACTTTTTTTGCTACTTGAATAGGATCTACAAATGCAGGATCTAAGCCATAGCTTAATTTTTGAACGCGTGCTGTGATTTTGTCAAACTTCACAGACTCTTGAGTGCCATCTCTTTTTATTACAAACATTGCCTTTAGTTTTTAATTGGTTTTACTTAGTTTTTGAGTATCGTTTTGGTTACAACAAGTTATAACTATAATCGTCTTTTTTTACTTTAGCCACCACTTGATATTAACAAAGTAGTGGTTAATTAATTTTTTTCTTATTTGGTGCGCCTTCAAGGGGCTACACTAAAATTTAACATTTAATGAACGTGTTTCTGGAGGCTAGGATTCCCTTACAAGATTTAAACCTTGTTCAATGATTTTCAATGAGATACGAATTGGGAATTTTAACCGATGAATTTCTTACCTAAAAGTCTTCATCCAGATTAAACACATTATTTTCCTCTTTATTGTTCATCACACCTGATTTTTGGTATTCAGCAACACGTTTTTCGAAGAAATTAGTTTTGCCCTGCAACGAAATCATTTCCATAAAATCGAAAGGATTTGATGCATTATAGTATTTATCGCAACCTAATGCTAATAATAATCTATCGGCGCAAAACTCAATATATTGACACATTAAATCAGCGTTCATTCCAATTAAACGCACTGGAATAGCGTCTGACACGAATTCTTTTTCAATCACTACCGCATCCGTAATAATTTTAGTTACGGTTTCTTTTGGTAATTTATTTTTAACGTGATCAGAATATAACATACACGCAAAATCACAGTGTAAGCCTTCGTCACGAGAAATTAACTCGTTACTGAAACTTAATCCTGGCATTAAGCCACGTTTTTTTAACCAGAAAATAGAACAGAAAGAACCAGAGAAGAAAATCCCTTCAACTGCTGCAAAAGCAATTAAACGCTCAGCAAAACTTCCATTATTAATCCAAGTTAAAGCCCAATCCGCTTTTTTACCCACGCATGGTACTGTTTCAACTGCATGTAATAATTTATCCTTTTCAACTGGATCTTTAATATACGTATCAATTAATAAAGAGTATGTTTCAGAGTGGATGTTTTCCAT
>JADJSH010000017.1 GCA_016711805.1 Bacteroidota bacterium | reverse complement strand
CTTATATTGATAGAGCATTAAATAAATTAAATAAGAAAAGTTAAGCTCCCTAACTAGGCTTCTTTAAATGCTTTATTTAATCGTTTCAATAAAAACATCATTAGTATAAATGCAAATAGTAATAAGGCAAAGTTTAACCAAAAGAAGTTGGCTTTATCATCAAACTTGTCCCAATTTTTTGCTAATACGCCACTCATTTTATTTCCAATAGAAGTTGCTAAGCTCCAACCACCCATCATTAAGGCTGTAAAACGAACAGGTGATAATTTAGATACCATCGATAAACCCATCGGGCTCAAGCATAACTCACCAATAGTTATAACGCCGTAACTTCCAATTAACCACCAAGCACTCGCTTTACTTATGCCGTTATCTGTATAATGAACAGCCGCTACCATAACTAAGGTAGATAAACCACTAATTAATAAACCATAAGCAATTTTAGTTGCTGTGGTTGGTTCCATTTTTCTTTTTCTTAAGAACCCAAAAAATATTACAACCAATGGAGTTAGTATAATTACAAAGAAAGGATTAATAGATTGAAAATAATTCGGTTGGCACCAATGTAAGATTTTCGCCAAGAGCCGGATATTTTTCGGGTGCTAAATTTTTAAAATATGACGGATAATCAACACATTTTGTTGGATTACCACTAGCATCTTTAATTCTTCTAAAGTGTTCATCTAATTGAAATACGGTGTCATTTTCGGCAACCACAGACTTATCACATAAGAAAAGAGAGTCAGCTAAAGGAACTAAAGCCGTTGGCATTGCTCGGTCGGTATAAGAATTAGCATAAGTAGTCAATGCTGTTCCGTTTAGTTTAAAAATTGCCCAAAAAATAATCACGATTCCGAAAATGGTATACATGGTACCAACTGGTTTTTTCTCTTCTTCGCTACAGCTTTTATAAATACTAGCATAAAAATAAACAACAGGAATACATGCACATAGAAAGGCATCCGTGCTATCGCTTCCAAAGATTGTATCAGGAATAAACCATCCGGCTGCACCAAATCCCAATGCAACTGCTAGCACTTTTAAAAAGCGCATAATGATCGGCTTATCTTCAGGAGTAGGTTCTTTTCTAACGTCCACATGTTTGTAATGTTTCATTCCTGCCCAAAAAGTGATCACTCCTAAAAACATACCAACACCAGCTGCAATAAATGCCCAGTTCCAACCGTATTTAATGCGCATATAAGCCGCCACAAAATTACAAACGAAAGCACCAATGTTGATACTCATGTAAAATAAATTATAGCCCGTATCTTTATTTGCTTTGTATTGTGGGTCGTTATATAAATTACCAAGTAGTGTAGAAATGTTTGGCTTAAAAAAACCGTTACCGACAATCATAATTAAAAGAGCTGTGTAAAAAGCCCATTCTTCATGAATGGATAATAAGCAGTAGCCAATACCCATTAAGATTCCTCCTAATGTCACAGCAAAACGATAGCCTAATTTCATATCGGCTAATAAGCCACCAATAAAAGGGGTTAGGTAAACGCAGGCAATAAAGGTTCCAAATACATCTGAAGCTTTTGCATTTTCCCAGCCAAAACCACCAGTTTTTGTATCGGTCATGTATAAAAAGAAAATTCCAATCATTAAGTAATAACCGAAGCGTTCCCAAAATTCAGTAAATGCTAAGAAGAATAGTCCTTTAGGATGTTTTGAAGTAGATGACATAAATAATGTTTTTTATAAATATAAGAGAAAGAGATTTATTTCACAATAAAAATATTCTTTAAGAAAGCACCTTGATTTTTAGTATTGATAAACTCGATACTAATATTTTTAGACGGCGTGCAATTTCCTTCTAATAGGGTATTAAAAACAGAATCTGGTTTTGAATGAGAATATTTCATTCCTGAAATATGAATTAAACGATACAGGGTATCAGTATCTGTTTTAATGAATTGTCCGTTTTTAAGAAAAATCTGAATATCGTTTTTTAAACTATCTGGTAGTTTGATGTAAAATAAATCAGATTTGTTTTTGATAATCGTATCCGTCTTTATACCTTTTTGGAAAAACAGAAAACGATTGTCTTCTTTTTTTACTTTAAGAGCATATTGAGCTGATGAGGAAAGGGAAATGAAAAGGAATATGGAACAAATGAATTTCATAGTTTGATAAACACCTGTCAGGTTTATAGTAATCTAGTTATAAACCTGACAGGTGCAGTATTACTTCAATGCCTCAATTAATTTCTCAGCTAGCTCAACTCCTATACGTTCCTGGGCTTCGTTAGTGGCAGCTCCAATATGTGGAGTTAAAGAAATTTTAGCGTGTTTTAAAATGGCTTCGTTAGGCGTTGGTTCGTTTTCAAATACATCTAAACAAGCATGGGCGATTTTACCAGAATTTAATCCGTTAATTAAATCAGTTTCGTCAATGACACCACCACGTGACGCATTAATTAAAATCACACCATTTTTCATAGCAGCGATTTCCTTTTCACCAATCATTTTTCCACCTGGCACGTGCATCGAAATCATATCTGAATTTGCAATTAACTCTTCCATTGTTACCGTATTGATTTTTACATCAACTCCGCTTGTACCATGAATATCTAATTTTAAAATAGCTTCTTTTACAAATGGATCATAAGCCAATACTTTCATGCCACAACCTAAGGCAATTTTAGCCGTGTATTGTCCAATACGTCCAAAACCAATAATACCAATGGTTTTGTCTCTTAGTTCAATTCCTTTAGAATAGTTTTTCTTTAAGTCATCAAACTTTGTGTTACCAACGTTTGGCATATTTCTATTACTATCGTAAAC
This sequence comes from Bacteroidota bacterium, assembly GCA_016711805.1. Taxonomy (GTDB): domain Bacteria; phylum Bacteroidota; class Bacteroidia; order B-17B0; family Aurantibacillaceae; genus UBA4416. The sequence continues at coordinate 103,939 of JADJSH010000017.1, read as the reverse complement.
AAAACGCACTGCATTAAATAAATGAGCAAATACTAATTCGGCAACCGAATTACTTGATGCAGCTGGTGTATTAATTACCTGCAATCCTTTTGAACGAGCGTAGTCCACATCGATATTATCCATACCAACACCGCCACGTCCAATTACTTTTAAATTTGGACAAGCATCAATGACATCTTTACGAACTTTAGTGGCACTACGAACCGTTAGTGCAACATAATTTTTAGCATTAATTTCAGAAGCTAAATTTTCTTGTGCTACTTTTTCAGTTACAACAGTAAAACCAGCTTTTTCTAATAAACTTTTTCCTACTGCATCAATGCCATCGTTGGCTAAAATTAATTTACTCATAATGTTATTTTTTTTAACCGACTCCGCTCAGACTGCCATAAATTAGGTTGATTATTTAAATTGTTCAATGATTGCTTCAATGCTCATACCGTCAGCTTCTGCTTTATAGTTTCTGATAATACGATGTCTTAAAATAGCATTAGCTACTGCTTTTACGTCTTCAATATCTGGACTGTACTTGCCATTAATAGCAGCGTGGCATTTAGCGCCTAACACTAAAAACTGAGATGCACGCGGACCAGCGCCCCAAGCCAAATATTTTTTTGTTACTTCCGAACTGAATTCAGAATTTAAACGGGTTTTGTTTACCAATTTTACGGCGTACTCTAAAACATTATCCGCTACAGGTATTTTACGAATCACATTTTGGAAATATAAAATTTCTTCAGCAGAAATAATTTTATTTAACTGAACTTTTGTATCTGTTGTGGTTAATTTAACTACTTGTAATTCCTCTTGAAAGCTTGGATAATCTAACCACACGTTAAACATAAAACGGTCTAATTGTGCTTCGGGTAGGGGATAGGTTCCTTCTTGTTCAATTGGATTTTGTGTTGCTAAAACAAAGAAGGGGCTTCCTAATTCGTACTTTTTACCAGCCGCAGTTACACAACGTTCTTGCATGGCCTCTAATAAAGCTGCTTGCGTTTTTGGTGGTGTACGGTTAATCTCATCAGCTAATACAATATTTGCAAATAAAGGACCTTTAATGAATTTGAAATTACGTTGTTCATCTAAAATTTCAGAACCTACAATGTCGCTTGGCATTAAATCGGGTGTAAACTGAATACGGTTAAACGATAAGCCTAATACATCGGCAATGGTGTTAACTAATAATGTTTTAGCTAAGCCAGGTACACCAACTAATAAACAATGTCCTTTACAAAAAATAGAAATTAAAACGTTTTTTACCGTGTCGTTTTGTCCAACAATTACTTTGCCTATTTCTGCATTTAATTCTTTGTACTTTACAACAAAAGCGTCAATAGCTTCTACGTCGTTTTTATAGTTCATAGTTAAATTCTTTTATTGAATTAATTTTATTTTTTGTCACTTCGAGCGTAGTCGAGAAGCGTAATAGTGTTCTCGACTACGCTCGAACTGACATGCTTTTATTAAGGATTAATAATCCAATTATATTCTAATTTGCAAGTATTAAATTCTGGATCAATTTTTATATAAGTAGATTTTGATTTTTTGGTAATCCAATTTTTAATCAATGTTTTTTGCCTTTCAAACGAAGCCATATTTAGTAATCGAATATAATCATCTTGCATATTGGCTTTATGAGGTTCTGTTCTTGATTTTAAATAGACAATACGCCAAGCTTGTTTTGCATCCGCACCAACATGATTAATAACTGGACTTACATCTCCAACCTTCATCTGGTTTTCTAACATAAATACTAAATTTTGATCTACTTCGGCAATTTCATCTAATTCCCATCGCGTACTATTAGCATTTGGATTAATTAATAAACCACCGTTTTGTTTTGTGTCTTTATCCGAACTAAATTTTAAAGCTGCATCTTCAAATTTAATTGAGCCGTTTACAATTGCCTCTCTGATACTATCTAATTGTTCTTTTGCTTTAATTAATTCTAATTGCGAAATTTTAGGTGACATTAACACATGTCTTACATCCACTGATTCTCCTTTTCGAGCTACTAATTGCATAAAATGGTAGCCATAAGTCGTTTCAAAAATTTCAGAAACCTCTCCTTGTTTTAATCTAAATGCTACGGCTTCAAATTCAGGAACCATTTGTCCACGCATTACAGATTCGTAACGACCACCATTTTTTGCAGAACCTGGATCTTCGCTATATAAAGCAGCAATCACACTCATACTTTCTCCATTTACAACACGTTGTCTGTAAACTTCTAATTGCGCTCTTACAGCAGTTTTAGCTTCATCGCTAATAGGTGGTTTTCTAACAATGTGGCCAATTTCTAATTCAGAGTTTACTAATGGTAAACTATCTATAGGTAATGTATTATAAAACGCCTTTACTTCACTAGGTGTTAGTTTTGCTTCACCTGTAACTTTTTGTTGCATTTTTTGAGCTAACAATTGATTTCTAACGTCATCTCTTAATTCATCTTTAAAAACACTGATACGTTTATTGTAGAACGCTTCAAATTTTTCTACACTACCTAACATCCCAACATAATACTGGATACGTCTATCTAATTCTCCATCAACCTCAGCATCCGTTGTTGTAATACTGTCTCTATCCGCTTGAGCGAGTAATAATTTTTGAAACAATAAATCTTCAAATACTTTACAACGGCCATTTTCTGCAAGTTCCTTTTTTTCTTTTTGTTGAATTAAGTTCGTCTCTATTTCAGATAATAACAAAGGATTTTTACCAACAATGGCAACCACTCTGTCTAAAACTTGAGGTTGAGCGTTTGAGATACATACTAAAAATAAAAGGGCAATACTAAGTTTGATGTTCATTTTACTAAGTTAATTATAAATTTCTAATTCTTTATTTGTTTTGGCTTTATCAAAAAAATCTTTTTTAATAGCCGTTATTAATTTTTCCTTACGTTGGTTAATCAACATATTTTTGATGTTTTTCTTTTCAAAATTTAAAGGAGATAAGGTGTTTTTTGATTTTACCTCAATAATTTTAAGAAAATAAAAGCTGGAGGCATCTGTAAATTCAAATGTTTTTCCGTTTTTAATGTCATATTCAGGAACTTCTTTTAACTGATTAATTTCTTTTTTTAAATCATCAAACATTAACCAAGTATTATCATTCATGAAAAAGTTATTGGCGTATTGTATGCACATACTTTTTAATGGCTCAGCATCTTTAGGGTTATTTGAATAACACAATTTTTTAAATTTATCGATATTAGGAATATTGATAGGTGTTTTCACATAAAGTACTTTAACGATATTGTTTTTCAATAAAAAATTTTGAGCATTGTTATTATAATATTCTTCTATTTGTGCAAGAGTAACATTTGTATCAAGTTTTTCGTTAATGAGTTTTGTTTGAAATTTATAGGTCAACAATTCTTTTTTATATTCTTCTAGTTCCTTTTCTATATTTAATTCCTCTTCCGTTAAATAATTTACAGCTTGCTGGTAAAATATTTCGTTATAGGCCCATTTATTGACAAAGGTTTGAATAAAGGCTAAACTGTCGGATTTTGATAATCCGGCTTGAGATATTTGCTTTAAATCAGTAGCATATAAAACACTAGAGTTTACTTTTGCAATGGGCTTACCTTTATCTTCGGTTACATCGGTTGTTTTATTGCATGATGAAAATGCAAGCATTATAGGCCCAATTAAACAAGTGTTAGCTATGAATTTTAAAAAAGTCACTTTCTGTTTATAAAACAAAAAGGCTGTATCATTAATTGTTACAGCCTTTTTGTAATAGTGTTGTTTTATTATTTTACTGTATTTAAAACTTCTTCGTTTACTTTAACAGTATATTTATTTTTAAGATAAGCTAACCATTCTTTTTCTAGATAGTTTTGGTAGTCAGCAGTAATCATTCCTTTTGCTTCAGCTATCGTTTTTGGAGTTTTTTCCATCACTTTATTAATCACTAAAACAGTTACTTTTCCATCTTTTGCGTCTTTTATGTCAGTTGCTACAACGCCCACTTTCCAGTTTGCATCCACGTTCTTGTTTTCACCTTTTAAGTATGTAATGCTTTCAGGAGTTACGTTTAATTGAGATGTTTTATTAACAGTTTCGGTAATTTCTTTTTCTGATTTTCCTTTCTTCAACATACCACGAACTTCTTTAGCAATTTTATCGTTTGCGCAATTGTACATGGTTACATCAGCACGCTCGTCCCATAAAAAGTTGTTTTTGTTTTTAGAGTAGTATTCTTTTAAACCTGTCGTATCCTTTACAGCTTTACTCCATACTTTTTGATCAGTTAAGTCAAATAATAAAATGCCATCACGGTATTCTTTTAATAAATTACGGAACTCAGGATATTTAGATTCTAAGTTTGAATCTTCGTAATTAATAACTGTTTCGTCTACAAAATCTTTATACACTTTCAGTAAAAACATATTGTTATCCATTTTTGGACGAGCAGTTTGGTGAGATTCAATGTATGTAGCAAAATCATTTTGAGTGTATTTTTTCTCTCCTAATTTAAATAACTCTTTATTACCTAATTTTTCAGCTTTCTTCGCTTCCCATTTGCCTTGATAAACTGTGGTGTCAATGACTTTTAAAAACTCTTTTTTAGCGGCGGCGTTTTCAAGGTACTTGTTTTCATTTTTAATTTTTGCAATTAAAGATGTTCTACCAGCTTGAGTACGACTATCTTTTCCAATACGTTGTTTTAAATCGCCTTTCATTTCGTCAAATGGTGCTAAGCCTTTTTTATCTAAACGTTTTACGATATGCCAACCGTAGTTAGTAGTAAAAGGTTCGCTATAATCACCATTGGCTTTTAATGCAAAAGCTGCTTTTTCAAATTCAATTGGCATGCGGCTACTTCCAAACCATTGTAATTGTCCGCCTTTTTCAGCGCTTGGTTTGTCATCAGAAAACTGACGTGCTAAATCTTCAAATTTTTCGCCAGCTTTTAACTTTGTGTAAATTTCATCTATTTTCGTTTTTAAATTTGCCTTATCTTTTTCTTGCATGTCTTTTGCGAACTTAACCATAATGTGTGCAGTTAAAATTTCACCTTGACTAGGACGTTTATCAGCTACTTTTAAAATATGGTAACCAAAACGAGTTCTTAAAGGCATACTTGTTTCGCCCACATTAGTTTTAAATGCTGCATTTTCGAAAGGGTAAACCATTTGCAAAGAAGTAAAGTATCCTAAATCACCACCGTTATCAGCAGCAGAAGGATCTTCAGATGTTTTTTTTGCAACAACGGCAAATTTATCTCCTGTAGTATTTAATGCAGCAGCAAGACCTTTGATCGCGTTCAATTTTGCATTATAATTTATAGTATCTTGTTTAGTTGATGCTTTAGTTAAAGCCGAAGAACTTTTCTTTAATAAATTTTCATATTCAGCTATTTTTGCAGCTGAAGGAGCTTTTCCAGCTAATGCATCACGAATAATAATTAAACGAGTGTAAGCCTCAATTGTGTCTTTTGGTAAAGCGTCTTCTGCTAAACGAATTAAGATATGTGCTGCCTTTACTTCGGTTTTCATACGTTCGTATGCTTCTTGCAATAAGGCATCGTTTACGTTTTTGTCTGTTAAATAAGGAGCAGCCAATTGTTTGCGGTATCCTGCTAATTCTGTTTTAAAGGCGCTATTAGTATCTAAACCATTTGCTTCGGCTTCAAATACTTTCATTTTAAATGTCGAAAATAAATCAACGTATTCTTTTACTGATTTTTGCTCTTTATTTACTTCTTTCCCACTATTCTTATGGTAAACGTTTTCGAACTCACTTTTATAAACGGATTTACCATTTATTGTCATAATAACTGGTTCGCTTGTTTGTGCTAAGGAAGTAAAACCGATAGCTGATAATGTTAAAATTCCTAAAGTACGATTCTTCATAATTGTGTTTTTTTTAAGGCTAGCAAATTTATAATTAGTTTTTAATTTTCAGTAGTCAATTATTTAATAATTTCTTCAAGTTTTGCGTCCAATTCGGCACCTCTTAAATTTTTAGCAACAATTTTACCTTCTTTATCTAATAATAAGTTCTGAGGAATACTAGTAATACCATATAATTTACCAGCTTCATTGCCCCAACCTTTTAAATCACTAATTTGAGTCCAAGTTAAATTATCTTTTTCAATAGCTTGAATCCATTTTTCTTTTACCTGATCAAACGACACTCCTAATACGGTAAACCCTTTGTCTTTATATTTATTGTAAGCATTTACCACGTTGGGATTTTCTGCTCGACAAGGACCGCACCAACTAGCCCAAAAATCCACTAATACGTATTTACCTTTTAAATCTGTTAAGTTTACCATTTTGCCATTTGGGTCGGCTTGAGCGAAGTTTAAAGCAGGGTATCCAATTGTAGTTCCACGAATTTGTGTTATTTTTTCTTGAGCTAATTTTCCGTATTTAGTGTTTAAAATGCTTTTATCTAAAAGTGCTACCACTCTTTCTAGTTCTTCAACAGGAGCTGTGGAGTTTTGGTGATTATAATAAATTGCGTAACCGCTTACAGCAGATTTTGGGTGTGTTTTGATGAAATTTTCGATCGCTAATTTCACTTCCGCTTCCATGCCCTTGTATTCGGCTACTTTCTCGTTCATAGTAGCTGCATCGCCCTTATTTTTAGCTTCGTTATAAGCATTTACCAAGGCTTGTTGTCTTGTTCCAAAACCAAACATCATGGTATTATATTCATTATAATCTTTTTGGGTTTGGCCACCGCTTACTTTAGCTTTTGGTAAACTATCAATATGAGCTGAAATGGTAGTTTTTCCCCCATCAATAAAGAAAATTAAGTTGGGTTGCTCGTTTATATTACGAGAGCGAGTCATCCAATACATATTAGGTTCTTTCCCCTTCCCTGTAAATGCAAATTTACCTGCTTTAACTTTAGCGCTATCAGTAAAATCTTTTCCGTCCCATTTATGGTGAATATAGGCGTATGAGTTATCGGGAGCGTTTTTTAAATCTCCGTTGATACTATAGTTATAAGGTGTTTGAGAAAAAGAGGCTAAAGAAAAAGCCGAAAATACTATCGTGAAAAATTTTGTCATTATTTTTGATATTTAACTAGCAAATGTAGTTTTTATTGTGGGAGTAGGGCGTTTTGATTCGTTAAAAAATGAAAATTTCGGGGGTTAAATAGTTTTAAAATGGATTATTGGGCAAAAGTGCCTTTGGGTTTAATTAATTGTTAAATGTAGCTTACTTTATTGTCATTTTTATTCACAATTGGTTGCTGGTGTTTTAAAATGTCTTATTTTTGTTTCGCTAAAAAGTGACCACCCTATAAGAGGAAAACTATTCTGTAATCCGCCTTAAACCACTTAAGCACATAAAATAAAAACATTTAAACCCAAAAACATGAAAAAAACTTTACTTAGTTTATCATTAATTACTTTAGCTTTAGTTGGTAAAGCACAAAATTGTTCTGAGTTATTTATTTCTGAATATGTAGAAGGAAGTGGTAATAATAAAGCAATTGAGGTTTACAATCCAACAGGAAGTGATATTAATTTATCAAATTACAGACTTATTAGATTTTCTAATGGAGCATCTTTTTCAAATCCTATTGATGATATCGATAGCACTGATTTAGTAGGAACAATTGTTTCTTACTCAGTTCATGTATTAGTTAATGGACAAACTACTACAGCGGGATCTTCACCAGCATGTTCTCCAGTTCTTCAGGCATTAGCAAATCAATTGGATCATGCTTATGGCGCTCCAACATATATGAATGGGGATGATGCAATTGGATTAGTTCGTATTAATCCATATAAACTTATTGATATTTTTGGTAGAATAGGTGAGCAACCAGCAACTGCTTGGAGTGATGTATCTCCGTATATTGGAACAACTGGAAAATGGTGGACAAAAGACCACTCTATGCAAAGAAAACCTGGCATTAAAGTAGGTGTTATGTCAAATCCTGGGTCATTCAATCCTAAATTAGAGTGGGATTCATTACCAAGAGATAATTGGACAAAATTAAATGGGCATGACTGTGATTGTAAACCAGTTGGTGTTAACGAAAATGCTAAAGCAGTTTACTTAAAAGTATTCCCTAATCCATCAAATAGTTCTGAAATTGCATTTGTAAGCGATAATATCATTAAAGAGGTTAAAATTTATAATACAGTTGGACAAGTGGTTTATGTTTCTTCTTCTAATGACAAAACTGTTGTTTTAAGAAATTTAAATTTGACTAGTGGTGTATATTATGCGACAGTCAAAAATAGTATTGGTACAAAAACTGAAAAAATTATCATTCAATAATTCTAATTATTAAAAATCATTAAGGGCTGATGAAATACTCAGCCCTTTACATTTAAAGAAGTGTATGTTAAAAAGAACTAGTTTATTATTTGTTTTTATTTGTTTTGTATTTGTTGCAAATGCTCAAGATAGCTTAAATGTAACTTTATCTGGGTCAATAAAAGATTCGGAAACAGGAGAAGGATTAATTGGTGCTACAGTACTAGCAAAAGTAGGGGTTGGAGTTGTTGCAGATTTAGATGGTAATTTTATTTTGAAACTACCAAAAGGAGAGTATGCAATTGAAGTTTCGATGCTAGGTTACAGAAAATATTCGCAAAAAATTAAGTTATATTCAAATAAGAAAATTGATGTTAAATTAGAAAATACAGTTTTAGATGAAGTAGAAGTTGTTGCTAATATAGCTCAAATAAGAGAAACTCCCGTGGCTTTTAGTTCTATAACTGCTACAAAAATTCAAGAAGAGCTAGGTAGCAGAGATATTAGTATGATAGCGAACACCACACCTGGTGCTTATGCTTCGAGTAGTGGAGGAGGATCAGGAGATTCTCGTGTTACTATAAGAGGGTTTGATCAAACTAATATTGGTGTTTTAGTAGATGGTATCCCTGTAAATGATATGGAAACAGGAGCTGTTTTTGGAGTAATTGGGATGGATTAAAAGATATTACTAAGAGTATGCAAATACAACGTGGTTTAGGCGCTTCGAAATTAGCAGTAACCTCTGTTGGAGGAACTATGAACTTTATAACTAATGGTATTGAACAAAAACAACAATTGACTGTAAAAAAGGAATGGGGAAATAATCGACATAATTTAATGGCCATGTCTTATAACTCTGGATTGATTAATAATAAATGGGGATTTACATTAGCAGGTACTTATAAAACAGGAGACGGTTGGGCAGATCAAACATGGACAAATGCATACTCCTATTTTGCTAAGGTGCAGTTTATGCCAAATTCTAGACATATTATTAGTATTGAAGAGTTAATTTTTATCATAAGCCATTATTTAATTTAAACCACTTTTGGACAGCATCAAGCAAAGTAACTGTTTCAACTGTTGTTTATGCATCGCTTGGAAAAGGTGGAGGAACTAGATATACGAATGGATCAAATAACACATCACCACTTAGAGATACAACAACTGGATATAATGATGTACAAACTATTTATAATTCTAACTCAGTTAACATTAATAATTCAGTAAGCACAACACTACACCGTTCAAGTGTCTATTTAAGGAGTCAAAATAACGATCATAATTGGTATGGAGGATTGTCAACATTGACATTTAAGATGAGTAAAGCCTTTACGTTAACGTCTGGTATTGATTTACGTTATTATAAAGGGTTTCATTACGATAAAATTTATAACTTAATTGGAGGAGATTACATTTTGGATTACTCCGATAAAAACGAAAACCCATTTTTGATAAAAAATTATGCAAGATATAGCGGCGATAAAATTGTTAGAAATTTTGATGCCACTGTAAAATGGGGTGGTTTATTTTTGCAAGGTGAGTATAAAAAAGATAAACTAAGTGCTTTTATCACATTGAATGGTGGATACACAGGATTTAAAAGGGTAGATTATTTTAAAAAGAAGGACATAGTTTTAGCTGATACAATACTTTATACGGCTGTAGGTTATGCAGATTCAGTTTTATACAATGGAACTTACTATTACAATAACTCAGACGAGGCTCGTTATGCTTCTCGTGGATTTAAATGGTTCCCAAATTATACATTTAAAGGAGGTGCTAACTATAATTTAAACGATCATCATAATGTGTTTGTTAATTTAGGTTACATGAGTGTAGCTCCAAAACTTAATAATATTTACGATGCAAATAATAGAGAATACAAAGACGTTAAAAATCAAGAAATAGAATCTTTTGAAATTGGTTACGGATTGAAACAACCTTCTTTTTATGCTAATGTAAATGTGTATTACACGTTATGGAAAAAATAAGCAACTAACTAGAAGTAATGTCGGTCCAAATTTATTATCTTTTAATATCAATGGATTAAATTCTCGTTACACAGGAATTGAGTTTGATGGTACTTATAAATTAGTTAAACAATTAGAAGTTGAAGCCTTATTTTCTTTTGCAGATTGGGCTTATACATCTGCGAGTACAGTGTATTTGTTAGACGGAAACGATATTCCTTTAGATACTATTTCTTTCTCTGCTAAAGGTGTTCATGTTTCTGATGCGGCACAAACCCAAGTTGGAGCTGCACTAAGATATATGCCTTTTAAAGGTTTTTACATTAAACCTCGTTTTACTTATTTTGGAAGAAACTATTCAAATTTTGACCCATTAACTTTAACGGATCTTAATAAAGATAGAGATAGTTGGAAAATGCCATCATATTACTTAATGGATTTAAATTTAGGGTATGAGATTCCTTTTGGAGCTTTTAAATTAAATATTTACGGAACTTGTAATAATCTTTTAAATACCATGTATATTAATGATGGCAGGAATAATGCAAATGGAACTGGTTTTGGTGCCACCAATGCAACAGTGTTTTTTGGAACTGGCAGAACTTATATTTTTGGAACTAAATTAACTTTTTAAAAACGATTACTAAAATTAAATAACATGAAACAAATTAAACTATTTGCAGCAATCTTTGGATTAGGTTTTGCTACAGCAAATGCACAATGTCCTTTGCCTGTTGGATATAATTTTGAGAATTTTATTTCTGCTGCAAGCTTTACACCATGCTCAAATGGATGGTCAACTAACATAGGTGGTTCTTTTACATACGCTACAGGACAAGTTGGCTTGGCTGGAAGAATAGATATAGCAAACGAGTATGTGCAAGTTAATACTGCAGATGCAATGGGAGTAGTTAGTTATTACTTAAAAGGTTGGAATACAGGAGGGACTTGGCAGGGTACTTTTAAATTACAAGAGTCAACAAATGGTTCAACTTGGACAGATTTAACTGTATTAACAAATGCAGCAATCAGCAGCACTGGATATTCAAATTTTACAGTAACTCCAAATGCAAACTCACGTTATTTAAAATGGATTTTAACTAATAAAGTTTCTGGTCACAATCTTGGTGTAGATGAAATTAATATTGCTGCTGCGGCAGTTACAGCGCAGGAAATAAACGTGAAACAAACAGGTAATACTATTTTATCTGGAGGTAATTCAGCCTTGTTTAATTCTGCAGTTGGGACACCTATAACGGTAACATTTTCTATCGAAAATTTAGGAAGTGTATCTTCATTAAACATTAATTCATTTGCATTAAGTGGTTCTGCTGCCGCAGACTACACAGTAACTGCACCTGTTGCACCAACTTTTGTAAACCCTTCTTCAAATACAGCATTAACGTTGGCGTTTAATCCATCAGCATCGGGTTCGCGCTCGGCTGTTTTAACCATCAATAACGATGATGCTAACGAAAGTGCTTATGTGATTAATTTAAATGGTATCGGTGGAAGCTTTGCTTCTCAACCAACAGCGCAAGCATCTAACTTAACTTTTTCAAATATTAAATCATATCGTGCTTCTTCAGCATTTAATGCAGCAGCAGGTAGCCCTGACGGCTATTTAATTCTTAAAAAACAAAGTAATTCTACAATTACTGATGTGCCTGTTGATGGAACTTGGTATAAAGTTGGAGATGCAATTGGTACAAGCAAAGTTATTTATGCAGGTAATGGTACAACAGTTGGTTTAAGTAATATTTATGCTGGTTTACCATATGAATTAGCGATTTTCTCTTATAATGGTTCAGGCGCATTTACTAATTATTTAACTACAAGTCCTTTAACTGGTGGGTTCACAGCTTTAGCAACCATGCAACCTGTATCAGAATACACGTCTTTAAACGTAAATAACTCAAATTTTTTAACAGCATTATCTGCGCAAATTTATCCTCATACATCTATATTTTATGGTAATTATGATGAAACGATGATTAAATTATTTACAGCGCGTGATACAAGTGCTGGACAAAAAGTAGTGACTTGTGTATATAGTAGTGAAAATTATGTTTATACCGAACCATTTGATTTTTCATACATCAGTCGCGAACATAGTTATTGTCATCAGTGGATGCCTACAAATCCAGCGGATGGTACAGGTGCTGCACCAAATAATGTAGAGAGAAAAGAATTCAATGATCAGCATCATTTATTCCCAACTAACCAAGATGACGTAAATGCAATACGTAGTAATTTTCCTATGGGCGAAATCGTTGCAGTACAAAGTTCTTTTTTGCAATCAAAAAGAGGGCAAGATGCTTTAGGTCACACAGTCTTTGAACCAAGAGCATCCCACAAAGGAGATTTTGCTAGAGCTATTATGTATATGGCTACTTGTTATAATGGACAATTAGGAGCAGATGGAGTGGCTAAAAACTGGAAATTAAAAGACCCGATTAGTGCAACTATTACCTGGGGTCAAGATCAAAATGTTTTAAAGAAATGGCATTTCCAAGATTTACCAGATTCTTATGAAATTTCGCGTAACGACTTTTTAGATTCGTTACAGGGTAATCGTAATCCATTTATTGATAGTGTGCGTTATGCTTGTTATATTGATTTTAGTAATATGACTTATATTTCTGCTCCAACATATACTACAGGTATTAACTCACCTTGTTATGTTGCTGTTGGTATTAAAGAAAACGTGGCTACGCATTTCGAATATGTGTTAGCTCCAAACCCAACATCTAACGAGTTTTATTTAATGATTGACGCTAAAGTAGCCGAGAAATTTAACTTAGACATTATGGACGTAACTGGAAGAAGCGTTTATAAAAGAGATGTTGACGTGATTAATGGGTTTAATAATGTGGTTGTGAATGATCTTAAATTAAATAGTGGCGTTTACTTTGTAAACCTTCATTATAAGAATGAGAAAATTACTCGTAAGCTAATTATACAATAATTAATATTAATAATATAAAAAAGCCCTTACTAAAAAGTAAGGGCTTTTTTATTGGATTTAATTAATAATTACTTCAACAAAGCTAATTGCAATACCTCTGTCATTTGATTGACATATTTAAAAGTTAAACCTTTTAAATAATCTGCTTTAATATCATCAACATCTTTTTTATTATCTGCACACAAAATAATTTCTTTAATACCAGCACGCTTTGCAGCTAATATTTTTTCTTTTATTCCGCCAACAGGTAATACTTTTCCTCGTAGGGTAATTTCGCCAGTCATGGCTAAATGTTTTTTTACTTTACGTTTGGTTAAAGCAGAAGTAATAGAGGTTAACATAGCAATACCGGCACTTGGACCATCTTTAGGTGTGGCGCCTTCGGGTACATGAACATGTATGTTGTAATTTTCAAAGGTTTCTGAATCAATATTTAATTCCTCATTATGTGCTTTTATAAACTCTAAGGCTAATGTTGCACTTTCTTTCATCACATCACCTAAATTTCCTGTTAAGGTTAATTTAGCGCCTTTTCCTTTAGATAAAGAAGTTTCAATAAATAAAATATCGCCTCCAACTTGTGTCCAAGCTAAACCAGTAACCACACCAGCCACATCATTACCTTGGTATTTAGCCTTTTCGTGCGAAGGCCCCAATATTTTAGCAATGACTTCTTCTGATATTTTCGGTAAGGTTTCTTCTTTAACCACATGCACTGCTACATAACGTGCAATTTTAGAAATACGTTTTTCTAAATTACGAACTCCGCTTTCGGCTGTGTAATTTTCAATAACGAATTCTAATTGCTTATCCGTTAATTTTAATTGAGATTTTTTTAAACCGTTTTCTTCAATTTGTTTTGGTAACAAATGTTGTTTGGCAATTTCAATTTTCTCTTCAACGGTATAACCACTCACGTCAATAATTTCCATACGGTCGCGTAAAGCAGGTTGTATGGTTGCTAAATTATTGCAAGTGGCAATAAATAATACTTTACTTAAATCGAAATCGTTCTCTAAAAAATTATCATAGAACGTCGAATTTTGTTCTGGATCTAAAACTTCTAATAGGGCAGAGGATGGGTCCCCATGATAATCACTTCCTACTTTATCAATCTCATCTAAAATAAAAACAGGGTTAGAAGATTGTACCTTTTTTAAGTTTTGTAAAATACGTCCTGGCATAGCGCCAATATATGTTTTACGATGTCCACGAATTTCGCTTTCATCTTTTAAACCACCTAAGCTCATACGAATGTATTTGCGGTTTAAGGCTTTGGCAATACTTTTTCCTAAAGATGTTTTACCAACTCCTGGAGGCCCGTATAAACATAAAATAGGGGCTTTTAAATCACCTTTTAATTTTAAAACAGCTAAATGTTCAAGGATACGTTCTTTTACTTTTTCTAAACCAAAATGGTCTTCATTTAAAGTAGCCTCTGCATGTTTTAAATCGAAATTATCAATAGTAAATTCGTTCCAAGGTAAATCTAGTAATAGTTCCAAGTAATTGGTTTGAATGCCAAATTCAGGTGAATTAGGATTCATACGTGATAATTTGCTCATTTGCTTGTCAAAAATATCACCAATTTCTTTACTCCATTTTTTAGTTTTAGCTTTTTCTCTTAACTCTTCAAAATCTTGTTCATGGCTTTTTTCACCTAACTCTTCCTGAATAGTTTTGATTTGTTGGTGTAAAAAATAATCACGTTGTTGTTTATCTAAATCAACTTTTACTTTATCTTGAATTTGGTTTTTTAGCTCCAACATCTGTAAATCCTTTGTTAAATGGGTCAACACCATGGTTGCTCTATCTTTTAAACTAGGAACTTCTAACATCTGTTGTTTCTCAGCAGAGCTGGCATTCATGTTTGATGAAATAAAATTCACCATAAAATTTTGGCTCTCAATATTATTTAAAGCAAAACCAGCTTCTGTAGGAATGTGTTGTGATTTTTGAATAATTTGTATGGCCGGTATCTTTTAAGGTAGAAACAATGGCTTGAAATTCTTCGTCGCCTTTTTCTGGACGAGTTTCTTCAAATCGCTGAGTTTTAGCTTTATAGTAAGGTTCATTTTGAGTGAATTCTTTGATGCGGAAACGCTTTTTACCTTGGATAATAACAGTCGTATTTCCATCAGGCATACGTAACATTTTTATAATTTGAGCTACGGTTCCAACGTTATGTAAATCCTCGGGTTGAGGATCTTCAATACCATCGTTTTTTTGAGTAACTACGCCAATGGTTTTATCGCCTTTGTAGGCGTCTTTTATAAGGTTAATAGACTTATCTCTACCAACAGTAATAGGAATAACCACACCTGGGAATAAAACAGTATTACGTAACGGTAAAATTGACAGTATTTCGGGTATTTTTTCGGCGTGCATATTGTCCTCATCTTCTGCCGAAAGTAAAGGAATGAAATCGCTATCCTCGTCAATCATTGGTTCAAAGGGCATTTTATCTGAATCTTTAAAGAAAATCATAGTAATTAGTCATTATTGTGGTATACAATATACGATTATTATGCCATTGGTGTTTTAGGACTTTGTGGCAGGATATATTTTTTTTTTTTGAGGTTCTTTTCTTATATTTGCCTCGTTGGAAAAGGGAATTTGGTGAAAATCCAAGACTGTACCCGCAGCTGTAAGTTCTTATTTAGGTTATACAATAACCACTGTTTATTATAATTGCAAAGGCTTCGACTCCTCAGCCTGACATCAATTTTGAATGGGAAGGTGTATAATTAGAACAAGTCAGAAGACCTCCCAATAAATCGATGTTTAGAATTCCGGGAAAAGGATTCATAAAGACATTGTAACCATTTGAATGAAATTTCATTTTATTGTTAGCGCTTGTGTAAGTTTGCTTTTTTGTTATACCCCTATAAATGCGCAATTTGCCCCGCCTGTTGGTCACGAAGGAAATACAGCCATGTATAAGGATAGTTCAGCTTTTGTTGCTTGGGCTAATAAATGTCATGTTACAAGAGGTTTTCAAGACATATCCAATCAAAGTTTAGGTTATACTAATGTTGGAGATAGTTCTTTGGCTATTGGCCAAGCAGGCACTAATGGCGTGGTTAGTTTAGGAGATGGCGGTGTTGCTATTCTTGAATTCTCAAGTCCAATTTTGGATGGAAATGGACCAGATTTTGCAGTATTCGAAAATGGGTTTGATGATTTATTTTTAGAATTAGCCTTTGTAGAAGTGAGTAGCGACGGCATTCACTTTTTTAGATTTCCTGCAATTAGTAATACAGATACAACAACTCAAACAGATGGTTTTGGTTTAACAGATGCCTCTAAATTACATAACTTAGCTGGTAAATATAGAGCAGAGTATGGAACTCCTTTTGATTTGGCCGATATAGCCAATGATGCTTTATTAAATAAGCAATCTATTACTCATGTAAAAGTGATTGATGTGGTTGGTTCTATTCAAAATCAATATTGTAGTAGAGATGCGAATAACCATAAAATAAACGACCCTTGGCCAACTGGTTGGGGAAATGGAGGATTTGATTTAGACGCGGTAGGAGTGATTCATCAACAAGCTGTTGGGATTAATGAATTGGAATTAAGGAATATTTCCATTTATCCAAATCCTGCAACGGATATGTTGTATGTTAATTTACCATCAACCAATTATTCTGTGGAAGTAATCAATTTGATGGGTGAAGTTGTTTTGAAGTCAGAAAATAAATCCAATACAACTTTTATAGAAATTAACAATTTAAAATCAGGAGTTTATTTTTTAACGATTTCCTCAGAAGGACAACAAAAGCAAATGAAGTTTGTGAAGTTGTAGTTTGATAGGAACACTGATGGAACGGATTATTTGGATTTTCGCGGATTTTTAAAACGATTAATTTGTTGATATGCAAAAAATAAAACCGGTGTTAATCAGTTAAATCCGTTTTATCCGCGTTCCAATTTTATTGTTAAGCAAACCAAGCCCTAAACGTATCGTAAAAAAACAAATAAATAAAGTACAATACAAAGCACCATGAAATGGCAGAAATGCTTAAATAAATAATTACTTTTTTCTTGTCTTTGTAAAAACGTTCCGCTAAAAAAGCACCAATTGGTATTGATAAGAAAATAGGAGTGAGAATGGCAATACCTTTTAAACCAAAGCGATGTTTAATTCTGATGACTCTACGATTAAATTTGGTAAATATTTTTTTAGGATGTTTTGATGAAAACATCTTTTCTTTTACTTTATCCCACCATTTTAAAATCCCAGCAAATAAATAAGTAAACAAAACAGATCCAAAAACAGCGCCAGTACAGCTGCTTACTAAGGCTAATAGGTAATTAGATTTATAAATTGCAATAACCGTAGGGATCCCAATTTTTGACAAGGAAATAGTACAAGCTAGTGCAGCAGAAATGAATTGTAAAACGTCGGTACTATCCATTTTGGTAGAGTAGAGTTAGAACTAAAAAATTAAATTTTTTCGCCAAAGGCTAAATCACCAGCGTCTCCTAAACCCGGTACAATGTAGGAATGAGCTGTTAATTCTTCATCAATTGCTCCACACCAAATAGTGAAGTTTTTAGTGGGTAAATTTGCTTTCACATAATCAACTCCTTCGCGGCTACTAATGGCTGAAATAATATGTACATGCTTTGGAGTGCCTTTTGCTAAAATTGCTTTGTAAGCCAAAACAATCGAGCCACCTGTGGCAATCATTGGGTCACATAAAATCAAAATCTTTCCATCGATGTTCGGACTAGAAACATATTCTACATGAATATCAAAGGTATTATCTTTATGATGTCTTCTGTAAGCCGAAATAAAAGCATTTTGCGCTCTGTCGAAGTAATTTAAAACGCCGATATGCATTGGCAAACCTGCACGTAAAATCGTAGCGATAACAGGTTGGTCAGTTAAATGGCTTGTTTCAGCAATTCCTAAAGGAGTTGTAGTTTCTTTGGTATGATATTCTAATGTCTTAGAAATCTCGTAACTCATGATTTCACCCATACGTTCTAGATTTCTACGAAAACGCATACTGTCTTTTTGAATGGAGACATCACGTAACTCGGCAGTGAACTGATTAAAAATAGAATTTTGTTCGGATAATATATGGACCATCATGTGTGTTATTTAGTAAGTAATTTGTTGTCTAATTTATAAGTTATAATTCAGAATTAATAATTTTTTAGAGAGATTCTTTTGGTTTTCGTCCAGCCAAATAAACTCCGCTAATAATTAATATTCCCGAAACAACTTTTAAAGGCGTTAATTCGTCTTTACCTAACCAAATGGCAATTATAGTTGCTAGAAAAGGCTGTAAATAAATATACATACTTACTACCGACGAACTTAAAGCTTTTAACGCGTAAGTGTTTAATAAATAGGCTAAAAAGGTTGTAGCCACAACTACAAAAGCCATCGCAAATAATGTTTTTGAGGATAAAGAACTCCAATCAACACTCAATAAATCTGGCATACCAAATGGACAGATATAAATAAAGCCAAATAAAAATATCCATTTCATTACGGTGACGGTTTGGTATTTTTGCATATATGGTTTTGCCATTACTACAAAAACAGCCCAGGATAATGAATTTACTAAAGTCATTAAATCGCCTGCAGCAGTTTCGCTGCCAATTGCAAATGAACCTTGTGCTTTAAATAGTAATAATGTTACGGCTCCAATAACCCCAAAACCTAAACCAGTTAATTTTAAAGCAGTGAGCTGTTCTTTAAACACAATAATGGTAAACAACATCACAGCAATAGGATTGCTCACCATAATAATAGCAGAGTTAATAGGTTTGGTTAAACTCAAACCATAAATAAAAAAAAGCTTGGTTAACCGCAACACCAAACAAAGCTAAGAGCATCATTTTTTTTAGATCTCCTTTTTCTAACGATTCTTTTTTTGAGAAGAAAGATAATGCCCAAAATAAAACTAGAGCGCCGCTAATTCGTAACATTACTAAACCCAAAGGTTTGATATAAGTAGGCATTAAATCTTTAGCAATGGAATAATTCAAGGCATAAATTACCTGAGCGGCAAATAAAGAAAGATGGGCTTTTAAAGAAGAATTCATTTTCGTTGACAAATATGCGGTATATTTTCCGAAATTTACACATGCAATTTACTGACCAGCTAAATAATACGATTGAACTGAAGTCTTTTCCAAACCGGATAATATCATTAGTTCCTTCTCAATCGGAGTTATTATGGGATTTAGGTTTAAGAGAAGAGCTAGTGGGCATTACCAAATTTTGTATTCATCCACAGGAAATGTTTAAAAGCATTGAAAGAGTAGGTGGAACTAAAACATTGAACATCGAAAAAATTCGAGCACTTCAGCCTGATTTAATAATTGGGAATAAAGAAGAAAATGAACAATCTCAAATTTTAGAATTGCAAAAAGAATTTACCGTTTGGATGAGTGATATATATACTTTGGAAGATTCTTTAAGTATGATTGAAAAGGTTGGAGCGTTGGTAAATAGAGTAGAGGCGGCTAAGACAATTACAAATAATATTCAACATTCTTTTTTGAATTTGAGACAACTCAACAAAAATGGTTTGTATTTTATTTGGAGAGAACCTTTTATGGCGGCAGGTAAGGCAACATTTATTGGAGATATACTTAAACGAATTGGATTTGAAAATAAACTAAGTAATGAGCAGGCTCGCTATCCTGAATTAAATTTAGACGAGATAAAATTGCTTAACCCTGAATTGATATTTTTGTCATCCGAGCCTTATCCTTTTAAAGCTAATCATATTAAAGAACTACAAGATATTTTACCTCATTCAAAGATAGTTTTGGTAGACGGAGAATTATTCTCCTGGTATGGAAGTCGTTTGCAAAAAAGCGTAGCGTATTTTAATGAACTAATTAAAATCTTATAATAACAAAAAACTCCGCCAAAATTAATGAGCGGAGTTTTAAATGTATAGTTGATTTATTACTTGTAAGTAGGTCTATTGATACTTGCTCCTAAAGCTTTTCCGTAACCTGGACTTGTATTAAACTTTAAGCTAAATTCTAATCCACCTTTTGCTTTTGATGCGCCTGTTAATTGAGAGGTATTTAAATCATAACTTACACAAAAAGCATATTTATCATATTGAAACTGTAGAGCAGGTATAATAGCATCACCTACACGATAATAAGCTCCTAATGCAATCGAGCTCGCTTTTTTAATTCCAGTATAAACAGATTGATCTTGAATAATATATTTAAACAAACAACCTACATTAATTTCTTGTGAGGGTCCTTGGCGCATATATAAAGCACTTGGAACAATGGCAATTCCTGCATTTTGAATGCCAATATCAAAATTTCCATGCACTGCATATTTCACAAATTGTTTATCACCACTAAGTGCATAAGAATATTTTGGCATATTATAATGAAATACAGATGCACCAATATCAAATTTAGTACCGTCGTTAGCACTAATGTAACGCTCACTTTTAGCATAATGATATACAATACCTGCTACTAAATCACCTTGTATAAATGAATTTGTTGGTGTTTTTTCTCCAGATGCAATAGCCGCATCATAAGTAGAACCATTATACTGGCTTTCCCATTGCAACTTAGATGGATCAATTGTTCTGTAATTTATACCGCCGCCGATACCAGCTGAAAATTTACCATGGGCGCTCGTTTTTACAACGGCATTAAAACCTAAATTTACTAATATAGCACCTAAGCCTGCGTCGCCGGCTTTATCTTTATAGATGCTTAGCGCTAAACCTGTATAGGCTTTTTTTAGTTTTAAATGTTTAATTGTTTTCTCAATACTTATACCATAAGTTTGAAAAGGACTAGTAACACTAGCCCATTGATTTCTATAATTTGCAATGATTCTAGTATCAAATGCGGTACAGCTCATAGCGGGATTTAATAAAACCGGAGTTTCATTAAATTGCGAAAAGTGAATGTCTTGCGCCTTTGTTAAGAGAGGTAGTAAGATGATACTGGTTAGGATTATTTTTTTCATTTTCATAGTTCTAAAATTTTATATATCGTATTCTGATTATCTAATAAGTGTAATGTTACCTTTCATTTTAAATGATTGTCCATCAATGGATACACCATCCGCTTTGTAAACAAATACACCAGAGTCCATTTTTTTACCTCTAAATGTTCCGTCCCAACTATTTTCTAAAGTAGTTGTTTCAAAAACTTTTTCACCCCAACGATTAAAAATCTGTAAGTTAAAAGTAGAGATACATCTTCCATGCACATTAATCACATCATTTAATCCATCATCATTTGGAGAGAATACATTTGGAATAAAGAAATCTCCACAATTAATATCAACTACAACCGTTACCGTATCTTGAACTTTACAATAAGGAGAGTTAGATGCGACTACAATATATTGCGTTGTTACAGTTGGTTGCACCACAGTGTTTGAACATGTGACACAGGTAATGGTGTTGCCATTAACGTTTGGCGACCAGCTATAGGATACACCACCCGATGCATAAACTGTAGCAGTTTCACCGATGTTAATAGTGGTGTCGCCATCAACAATTAATACTGGCATATCAAATACATTAACAAAATTTGTTTTCACTAAAGTATCAAAGCCACAAGTATTAGATGCTGTAGCAACCACCGAAAAACTTCCAGCTGAAGGATAGCAAGCTTCGGGAGCAACACCCACTGTTGAGGTTCCAATACCGCTTTCGTAATACCATTGATAGAAAATAGGTTGACTACCAGTTGATGTAGCACTAAAGGTTACACATCCTCCCGTACAGATAGTATCGTTGTTTAGAGTAGCAAAATTGATAATGTCAGGTGCAGTTTTTACCAATAACTTAATCGTATCTGATTGAGAGCATACACCATTGGAAACTGTAACTGTATAAATTACCGTTGTTGCACTTGGAGGTGTTGCTACAATACTTGATGTATTGTTTGCTCCAGTAATCGCATTGGTTGGTTGCCATGAATAAGTTAAGCCAGCTACAAAAGGAGCAGATAGAGTAACCGTTTTTGTTAAGCAAACAGTTGGACTACTAGCAACAATAGTTGGATTAATAACCGGTAAAACACTTACGGTTGCTACAGCTTGAGCAGTACAAGCACCAGTTCCTGCTAATACTGTATATGTAGTAGTTGTAGTTGGATTCACTAAAACAGTATCATTAGCTATAGGATTAGCTCCAGCGCTTGCTGTCCAAACATAAGGTCCGAAACCATTGCAAGATAAACTCGTTGTTTGCCCACTACAAATTGTAGAAACTGAAGGAGTGATGTTAACACTTAATGATGGAGCAACAGACACTGAAGCTACAGCTTGAGCAGTACACGCGCCTGTACCTGATAATACAGTGTAAGATGTCGTTGTTGTTGGCGTAACAGTAATAGATGAAGTGCTAGCTCCCGTTGACCATACAAATGGACCCGTACCTGTTGATGATAATATTGTGTTTTCTCCTAAGCAAATAATTGTATTAGAAGGCGTAATATTGATTGGAGCAACTGGAGCAATCGATACGGTAGCTAAAGCTGTAGTAGTGCACGCACCTGTTCCTGATAAAACTGTATAAGTTGTTGTTACATTAGGAGTAACTGTAACATTTGCCGCACTAGTAGGATTTACACCCGTACTTGCTGTCCACGTAAAAGGTCCAACACCAGATACTGATAAAGAAGCGCTTTCTCCTAAACAGATCACAGTGTTTGAAGGTGTGATATTGATAGATGGAGTTGTTCCAACAGATACGGTAGCCACCGCAGACGCTGTGCAAGTGCCAGTTCCAGATAAAACAGTATATGATGTTGTGACTAAAGGAGACACTGTCACTGTTGCTGCACTTGCTGGGTTAGTTCCTGAACTAGCTGTCCAAATAAATGGAGCGGACCCACTGGATGAAAGTACCGCACTTTGACCTGCGCAAATACTTGATATAGATGGTGTAATACTTACAACAGGTATTGAAGTAATAGATACTGTAGCAACAGCAGTTGCGGTGCAAGTTCCAGCGCCAGATAACACTGTATATGTTGTGGTAACAGAAGGTGTCACTGTTACGGTTGCTGCACTAGCAGGATTTGTTCCAGAACTTGCTGTCCATACAAAAGGGGCTGAGCCACTTGAAGAAAGCACAGCACTTTGTCCCGCACATATTGAAGTTAATGAAGGTGTAATACTAATAGATGGTGTAGCGGATATTGACACTGTAGCAACCGCTTGCGCCGTGCAAGTTCCAACTCCCGATACAACGGTGTATGATGTCGTAGATGATGGAGTAACAGTAACGTTTGCCGCACTAGCAGGATTTGCACCTGAACTCGCAGTCCATGCAAATGGACCCGGGCCTGTTGATGATAACGAAACACTTTGCCCTAAACAAATTGTTGATGATGAAGGCGATACTGTTATTGGTACTGGAGAAGTGACCGTTACCGTTCCTGTACCAACAACTGAAGTGGGTGTATTAGCAGGATTTAAACCATTTACAGTTACTGTGTATACAGTTGTGCTTCCAGGTGAAACGGTAACTGTTTGAGTAGTCATACCACCTGGAGCCCAAGAAAATGTTGGATTAGTTAAAGTAGTATTTGCTGAGATGGTTGCTGTTTGACCTGCACATATGGTAGCACTTGTGACTGGAGCAATTAACCCACAATTAGTAGATCCTGAGCCTCCCACCTGATTAAAATTAATGTTTTGTGCTTGATTTGAATAGTTGGTGAGTAAGAGTTGATAATATTCTCCTGCAATGGCGTTGTTAATTGTAACCGTTTCTGTTGCGCTTGCCGAAAAACTGCAATCAACTGTATTTGCTGCGGTTAAATTTGAGCAATTTCCTGTAGGTGAAGAAAACGGACCCCAGAGAATAAAATCTACATCACCACCACCAGTTCCACTTACTCCAATATTAATAACTCCGTTTTGAGACACTTGAAAGTAATACCAAGCGGGGTTTGGTTGTGTAATTAAACAGCCATAATCTGGTCCAGCAGCAGCACTTCCACCTGTACCCGCAGGAAATGTTGTACCTGAAGTGTTATTTGCACAAAATGCTGCAGAGTTAGCACACGCCGATTGTGAATAGAGCTTCATTGAAGTTAAACAAAGCAAGAACAAAAATATTTTAAGAAGGTTCATAATTATTTTTTAGTATAGATCGTTTTTATAATTATCTAATAAGGGTAATGTTACCTTTCATTTTAAATGATTGTCCATCAATGGACACACCATCGGCTTTGTAAACAAACACTCCAGTGTCCATTTTTTTGCCTCTAAATGTTCCGTCCCAACTATTTTCTAAAGTAGTTGTTTCAAAAACTTTTTCTCCCCAACGGTTAAAAATTTGTAAGTTAAAAGTAGAGATACATCTTCCATGCACATTAATCACATCATTTAATCCATCATCATTAGGCGAGAACACATTTGGAATAAAGAAATCACCACAATTAATATCAACAACAACCGTTACCGTATCTTGAACTTTACAATAAGGAGAGTTAGATGCGACTACGATATATTGCGTTGTTACAGTTGGTTGCACCACAGTGTTTGAACAAGTAACACAGGTAATGGTGTTGCCATTAACGTTTGGCGACCAACTGTAAGATACTCCGCCTGATGCATAAACGGTAGCTGTTTCCCCAATATTAATCGTAGTGTCGCCATCAACAATTAATACAGGCAAATCAAATACATTAACAAAGTTTGTTTTCACTAAAGTATCAAAACCGCAGGTGTTAGAAGCAGTAGCTACAACCGAGAAACTACCAGCAGACGGGTAACACGCTTCGGGAGCAATACCCACCGAAGAAGTGCCAATACCACTTTCGTAATACCATTGATAGAAAATAGGTTGACTACCAGTTGAAGTAGCACTAAACGTTACACAACCACCTGTACAAATGGTATCATTGTTTAAAGTAGTAAAGTTCGTAATGTCTGGTGGTGTTTTTATTTGTAATTGTACAGTATTTGTGCCTACACAAACACCATTAGAAATAGTAACTGTATAAATAACCGTAGTTGCACTTGGAGGTATAGCTACAACACTTGATGTATTATTTGCACCCGAAATGGCTGCGGTTGGTTGCCAAGTGTAAGTTAAGCCAGGTGCTGAAGGTGCAGAAATACTAACACTTTGCGTTAAACAAACCGTTGGACTACTTATAGTAAGAATAGGATTAATTGAAGGTAATACACTAACCGTTACAACAGCAGGAATCATGATACATCCAGCTGCTGTTTGTCCAGCAACTGTATAAGCAGTTGTTGTTATTGGATTAATTGCAACGGTATCATTAGCCATTAATCCAGGAGACCAAGTATAAGTATTCGCTCCGCTAGCAGTTAAAGTGGTTCCTGCTGCTCCAATGCAAATAACCGAGTTAGCAGTAGTTGCAGTGATAGTGCTAACTGGCGGAACTATTAATGAAATAGTTTGCGTGGCAATACAACCACTTGTCTCTCCTGCCACTGTATAAATACTAGTAGCACTTGGTGTAGCTGTTACTATGGCCCCAGTTGTTGAACTTAATCCTGAACCTGACCAAGTGTAGGTTGTTGCTCCACTTCCTGTCAAAGATACTGGTGGAATTCCAATACAGTAATAAGGTAAACTTGACGTAGCGTTTACTGTTGGTGTTATAATATTTAGCGTTGTTGACGTAGAATTAGTACAAATACCATTTGTACCAATTACGGTATAAGAAGTGGTAGTTGTTGGGTTTACTATTATTGATGACGAGCTTGCACCATTTGACCAAATATAGCTTGTTGCTCCGATCGCCGTTAAAGTAGCTGATGATCCAGTACAAATCGTTGTATTACTTGGTGTAATTGAAATAGATAAAGTTGGTGAAACGCTTACGTTTGCAACTGCTACAGCGGTACAAGTTCCGGCACCAGCTAAAACCGTATATGTTGTAGTTGTTGTTGGGCTCACTGTCACAGTTCCTGTTGGTGAAGGATTTGTTCCTGCACTAGCTGTCCAAACAAAAGGACCAGTACTTCCAACTACAGCTAAATTAGTTGATTGTCCATTACAAATAATAGTGCTAGCCGGAGTTATATTAATTGAAAGTGTAGGAGAAATCGATACGGTTGCAACGGCTGTTACTGTACAAGCCCCAGTTCCTGATAAAACAGTGTATGTTGTGTTTGAAGTAGGAGCAACTGTTACACTTGCAGCGCTTGCCGGATTAGCACCTGCACTAGCGGTCCATGTAAAAGGGCCAGTACCAGTTGACGTTAAGGTAACGCTTTCTCCTAAACAAATGGTTGTGTTAGATGGTGTAATATTAATGGGTGCAACTGGTGCAATAGATACGGTTGCTAAAGCTGTTGCTGTACAAGCTCCCGTGCCAGATAATACAGTATAGGTAGTTGTTGTGGTTGGAGTAACTGTTACACTTGCAGCGCTGGCCGGATTAGCGCCAGAACTTGCGGTCCAAGTAAACGGACCTGCTCCTGAAGATGATAAATTTACACTTTCCCCTAAACAGATTGTCGTATTAGATGGGGTGATATTAATTGCTGGAGTTGTAGAGATTGATACAGTTGCAATAGCAGAAGCAGTGCAAGTTCCCGTGCCAGACAAAACAGTATAAGTTGTAGTTGTAGTTGGAGTTACGGTAACACTAGCAGTAGCTGGTGGATTAGCGCCTGAGCTAGCAGACCAAACAAAAGGTCCCGTGCCACTACTTGATAGCACTTGGCTTTGACCTAAACAAATAGTAGATAAGGAAGGTGTGATAGCTATAGATAGTGAAGGGGAAATAGAAACTGTAGCAACAGCCGAAGCAGTACAAGTTCCTGTACCAGATAATACTGTATAAGTAGTTGTAGAACTAGGAGTAACGGTAACGTTTGCCGCACTTGCAGGGTTTGTTCCAGTACTGGCAGTCCAAACAAAAGGTCCAGTTCCAGTACTCGACAAAGCTTGACTTTGACCAAGGCAAATAGTAGACAAGGAAGGAGTAATTGCAATTGATGGAGTTGCTGATATAGAAACGGTTGCAACCGCTTGTGCGGTGCAAGCTCCAGTACCAGATAGAACGGTATAAGTAGTAGTTGTAGTTGGCGTTACGGTAACATTGCCTGTTGCAGGAGGATTAGCACCAGCACTAGCTGTCCAAACAAAAGGCCCAGCACCACTAGCAGATAAAGGCTGACTTTGACCTAAACAGATAGTTGATATGGAGGGGGTAATTGCAACCGAGGATCCTCCAACGGTAACGGTAATAACACTTGAGCTAACGCAAGCGCCTAATGTATTTGTAACTGTATAAGTTGTAGTTACTGACGGAGATGCTACTGTAACAGAATTTGATGGTGATGTTAATGAAGCACTAGGAGACCAAGAATAAGTTCCCGCACCACCAGAAGCAGTTAATGTAACACTTTGTCCTGCACAAATAGATCCTGCAGGGTTTTGACTTACAGGTAAAGCAGGAGGAGGAGTGAAAGCTATAGAAACTGTTTGAGTTACAGGAAATCCAGGACAAGTATTAATATCAGAATATTTAACGGTATAGGTAGTTGCAGCTGTTGGATTAGCAGTAACTACAGAGCCTGAAGTAGCTGCCAAACCACCTGAAGCAGGTGCTGACCAAGTGTAAGATCCAATAGCGAATCCACCATTTAGCAGTTAAAGTAACTGTTTGTGGACCACATGTAGTTGTTGGATTAACGGTTGCCGTTAAGCTAGGTTGATTTGCACATGATAAGCCATTTACATCTAAAAACACACCCGGAATCAAATATCCCATCGCTATCATCCCAAACACCAATAGTCATGGTGTAGGTTTGGCAGGGAGTTACAGATGCTGAGGCTGTTAATACTGTTGTGCAGCCATCATATGCTAATCCAGGAGGTAAATTTTGATAATAGGTGCAATTTACGCAAGGACCAGTAATACCATCAATTCCATTATTTACGGTTTGTATTGATACTGGTGTAGAAGTTCCTGGAAGTAAGGCGATATTTGTTTGAGTATAATTTCCACCTAATGGATTTGGCCCACTTAATACGAAGCCAAAAACATCATTAATTACTGGAGGTAGTGAACTTGTGTATTCAGGATACTCTTCTGAAGCAAATACATAGTTAATGCTTAAGGTAGCACAAGAAGGTGTAATCATAAAATTGATAAAACAACCGTCAAAAGTTCCATTAATACCACTATTAGCTAATGTATTTCCAAGCGGGGATCCTGGTGCAAAATTATCTAAACTTAAGTTATTAGAACTTGTATTAGGACCGGCCACATTGGAGGCAGTTCCAGTGGTCAGTAAAATTCCTGAATTTAATGTTCCACCTAATGCCCCAGCACCATTGGCAAACGTAGCATAAGCTCCCGCAGGACAAGTAATGGTTAAACCACTTACAACAACGCCATTACCTTGCAAAAGTGATTGCATTTGCGCAATAGTTGGGTTTACAGCGGTGGTAATTTGTCCAAAAGAATTACAGAAAAAGCCAGTAAGTAAAACAAAAAGGAATAATTTTTTCATATATCGATGTCGTTATTTTTTTATAAATCTATTTAATGATTTAATAACCAAGCATGATGTTTTGTTTTTCGATAAACAATACTATTTCTTAGATAATTTTAAATCGTTAATTAATCTTTAAATTTATGAAATTCAGACTGTTCGGACAAATATCACCTCTTTAAAACGAGTGAAACTGTGGTTTGAGTTAGGGAACGAATTAGGATGGTGATATTAGCCTAAAATTGCTCTAAAAAACCTATCTTTGCGCAAATAAAAAATAATGATTCAGATAGGAAAAACAAATACTTTAACTATTTTACGACAAACGCCTCCAGGAATGTTTTTGGGTAATGATGAAAATGAAGTAGTATTGTTGCCAAATAAATGTATTGAACCCGATTTTAAAGTTGGAGATGAAATAGAGGTGTTTATTTATAAAGATTCGGAAGATCGATTAATCGCTACCCGGTTAAAACCATATGTTGAAATTAATCAATTTGCTTTTTTAAACGTTTCGGAAGTATCTCGTGTTGGCGCTTTTTTAGATTGGGGATTAGAAAAAGATCTGTTTGTTCCTTTTAAAGAACAGAAACAAAAAATGATTGAAGGTCACAATTATGTGGTTTTTATTTATTTGGATGAATTAACTGACCGTATTGTTGCTTCAAGTAAAATAAATAAATTTATTAGTAACGAAGTTTTAGAAGTAGAACAAGGCGAAGAAGTAGATTTATTAGTATACAATGAAACAGATTTAGGATTTACTTGCGTTATAAATGGTATTCACAAAGGTTTAATTTATCATAACGATGTGTTTACTGACTTAGCGGTTGGTGATTCAGTAAAAGGTTATGTGAAATTAATTAGAGAAGGAAATCTAATAGATTTAAGTTTACAAAAAGTTGGATTTAAACATGTTTTATCTTCTACCGAAAAAATATTAGAATATTTAATTGCTCATGATGGTTATTTAGAATTAACAGATAAAGCATCTCCTGATTTAATTGAAAGACGTTTTGATATGAGTAAAGCCACCTACAAAAAATCGATTGGTATTTTATATCGTCAACGAAAAATCACTTTACATCCTGATGGAGTGCGTTTAGTTGCAACGGTTGAGGGGAGGAAGTAAAGGGAGTTTAGTTTTTTGATTTCTATCTATTGTATTAAAATAGGTTTAAAATTCTTTGTTTAATCATTTGGCGTTCACTGTGGCCAGGCTTTTCACTACAATCTTTTTTATTCGTCCCTCATAAAAGAGGATTTTCGTTTCAATCCTTAACGCAGCGCTCAATTGAAACATGAAACTTATATTTCAAACGTATAGCAAACTCGCGTGAGGGATTGTCGCGAAAATCTCTCGCATTTTTCATGCGGGAATTGAAGCAAAAGCCTGACCTGACGTTAGGAGGGGCACGCCCAAAAAGGAGAAAAAATTAAGTAATAAATCGTACGTAATTCTAAAATACCAAAGTTTTTTTGCTGAAACAGAACCTAAGACCAAGGGGGGTCAGGGAAAAAAAGTTTTTAAACCTAAATTAATCCTGAAGGTGAACTAAGTCATTTTTCGTAAAAATTCTTACTGGATATAAAGCTGCTAAAAAGCCTATTGCCATAACTGCTCCTAGTATCAATATAAAATCATTTAATTGTAATTCTATAGGGTAATAAGCAATAACAGATTGCTCATCAAAAGCTACTAAATGAAATTGCTGTTGTAACAAGCATACTAGAAGCCCAATTATTAAGCCACTAATAGCACCAACTGACGTTATTAAAAAACCTTCTTGCATAAAAATATTGCGAATAAATTTTTGATCCGCGCCTAAATTGTATAAGGTTTTAATGTCTTTTTTCTTTTCAATAATTAACATGGTTAAGGCGCCAATAATATTAAATGTTGCAATTACCAATATGAAAGCTAAAATTAAGAAAGTCCATAGTTTTTCAGTTTCCAAGGTTTTGAATAATACATCATTTAACTGATATCTGTTTTTAATTTGATACTCGCTTCCTAAAACAGCTTGTAATTTTTCTTGAATGACTTCTAACTGATTTTTGTCTTCAACACTTAATTCAATATTTGTAAATGCATCTTTACAATCAAATAATTGTTGAGCCGCTTCTAAGTCAATCAATACATATTTAAAATCAAAATCATCATTTAATGAAAATATTCCAGCAGGACTAATCGATAATTTATTAAAAGCATCTTCTGGATTAAAACCTTCTGTTTTACCTCTAATAGGTGCATAAATTGATATAGGAGAAACAAAATCATTCACATTAATTCCTAGCCTTCCGGCAATGCCTCTTCCAAACACTCCGTAAAACTGATTATTGTATTTAAAACGGTAAGTTCCCTCATTAACAACGGTGTCAAATTGAGTTAAGTTTTTAAATTCTTCATCCACACCTTTTACGGTAATAATGGCTTGTCGTTCATCTAATTTCATCAGCGCATTTTCTTCAATAGAGTAGGAGATGCCATTGATGCCAGAAATTGATTTTATTTTTTTTATCAATTCCTCCTTATTATTCATGTATTTTGAATTGATAGCTGTAATTTTTATGTCAGGCTCCATAGCATGATAAAAATCTGCAACAATCGTTGTCATGCCATTCATTGCAGATAATACAATGATCAAGGCAGCTGTTGTTAAAGCGATCGCCACAATACTAATCCAAGAAATAACATTAATGGCGTTATTGGATTTTTTTGAAATTAAATACCGTTTGGCTATGAAAAAGGAAAGATTCAAATTCAATAAAAAGTAAAGTTCTTGTTTACGTAAAAATACAAAAAAATATACTCATTTAAGGATTGATTGCAGATGATGAAATTAGTGATTTACTCATTTATGTATTTTGTTAAAATATTTTTACTTAAATTCGATAAACTTTAAAACTTTATACATGAAAAAAACTTTACTTTTTGCCGCTTTATTAATAGGTGGGTTATCACAATTATCTGCGCAATGTACTATTACTCCAGGCTGTACTTATGGTGCTACAGGATATTGCACAACGCCTGCTGAAAACACAGCATTACCTAATGGAACTGAATTAGTTGCATATAGCACAGTTATTCAATTGAGTTTAGATATGGGGATTGCACCATTCGTTACTTTTGTTGATGCTACTATTAGTGGCATTTCTGGTTTGCCTTCAGGGTTAACTTATTCTGCCAATCCTACATCTGGAACATTTTTGCCGGGAACCAGCGCTTGTTTAATTATTACGGGTACACCAGCTGCATCAACTGCTGGTTCATACACCTGTAGGCGTTGGTTTTAATGTAAATACAAGTTTAGGGGCGACAACTCAAACTTTAAATTTTGGTTTACAAATTGATCCTTCGGGAACAACTAACGTTAAATCAATTACGGCATCTTCTAATTTTGTCATTGCTCCAAATCCTGCAACTAATGAGTTATTTGTAGCTTCAGGTTCTCATTTTGGAAAAGTGGTTATTATTGATGCTTTAGGTAAAACTGTTTTATCGCATGATGCTAATTATGCAGCTCAAACAACCATCAACATCAGTTCTTTAAGCAAAGGCGTTTACTTTTTACAAGTAAGTGATGGTACAAATTTAACTACTAGAAAATTTATCAAAGATTAATGTTTTTAGGCTTTGTACTGATAGCTATCGGCACCAATCAGCCTGACAATAAAAATCCCCGTTAGTATTTACTAACGGGGATTTTTTTATTTTACAGGATTAAATAGGTTTATTGAAAATAGCGTTTATTTTTTCTGCATAGTCATAAGAATCATCAATAAAAAAGTTCAACTCAGGAACTACGCGTACTTGTTTACCAATACTAAAACCTAATATTTTACGAATATGTTGTTTTTGATCATTAATTGATTTAAATAAAGCATCTACATCTTGAGTAGCCATAATGCTTAAATATATTTTTGCTGAACTTAAGTCAGAACTCACGCGTACAATTGTTACCGTAATAAAGCCATTATTAAACATGGTTTTAGCATTAGCTCTAAAAATTTCGGCTAATTCTTTTTGCAATAATTTGGCAACTTTACTTTGTCTTACACTTTCCATGGCGTAAAGATAATGATTTTGGTTGTTATTTAGTCACATAGAGACATAGAAAAAATGGATGAGTAGTATTTGAGGACAGATAGAGGAAGCGACGCTTCCGCTATGTTTCCTATACAAAACTCATCTTCGTTTTTTTTACCTTTAACCTATGTTTCTATGTGGTTAAAAAAATGTTTTAAACTCTAATTCCTATCAAACATACATCATCTACTTGCTCCAGATTACCTTTCCAGTTGGTAAATTGTTCTTTCACAATTTCTTCTTGTGCTGCTAAATCTAAATGCTGAATTGATACTAATAGTTCCTTTAATTGTTTGTATTTAAATTTTTTGCCTTTAGGCCCTCCAAACTGATCGGCATAACCATCAGTAAATGTGTAAACAACATCGTTTGGTTTTAGGTCGATACTGTATTGTTTAAAGGGTTTTAAATCGCTACCAAAAATGCCTACAGGTTGTTTGTCGCCATTAAATTCTTCTAATTCAAATCCTGATTCTTTTTTTCTGATAATATAAAATGCGTGATTTGCCGCAGCATATTGCAAAGTCATTTGTTCTTTATCAATCACACAAATGGTCATATCCATGCCATCTTGTTGCTCTCCAGATAATCCTTTTTGACGAAGTGCTGTGATTACTTTTTTTCTTAATCTACTTAATATTAAAGCAGGCTCCGTTAAATCATGTTCGTTGATAATTTCGTTTAATAAAGAAACGCCCAACATACTCATAAAACCTCCAGGAACTCCATGCCCTGTACAATCTCCTGTAGCAAAAATAATTTTATCATTCTTACTTGTAATCCAAAAAAAGTCGCCACTAATAATATCCTTTGGTTCAAATAATACAAACGAATCTTTAAAGTAAGCCGCGAACTCATGTTTTAAAGGCATCATGGCTGTTTGTATTTTTTGAGCGTAGCGAATACTATCCGTAATTTCTTTATTCTTTTGATGAATTGTATTATGCTGAGTTTCTATTAATAGAGAATTTTCTTCTAGTTGAAAGTTCTTTAAATTTAAATCAGAGTTTAAATATTGTAATTGCTTACCTGATTTAATTTTTAAACGGTATTGCCAAATAGCAAATAGTAATAAGGCTGAAAGAATGATGAGCGCTATTACAGAAAAGATAATGATGAGCTGTTGTTTTCTGCTTTCCGCATCAGTTTCAGCTAATTTTTTAGCAACCTCTAATTTTTGTAATTCTTGTTTTTTATTGAAATTAAATTCAAGTTCTTTTCTAACAATTTCTTTTGTTTTATCAATGTTATACAAACTGTCTCTTAATACAATGTACTGTTTAAAATGAAATAGAGATTTATCGGCATTATGCTGTTGACTATAAGCATTGCTTAATACGTGATGCGCATCCTTTATTAAATAAGGTAGTTTTAGTTTTAAGCTTGCCGTAAGGGCTTTCGTACCATTGTCAATAGCTGCTTTTACATTATTTTGATTGTAACTAATTTGTGATAATACTAAGGTTGCTGAAACTAATCCCTCTTCATCTCCAATTATTTTTCTGAGTGTAATGCAGCTATCAATGTGTTTAATGGCCTCATCATACTTTTTAGTGAAGTTGTAATTTTGAGCAATGTTTTCGTGTACTTCAGCTATTCTATTGCGAATGTTAATTTGCTTACTAATAGCTAAGGCCATGAAATGATAACTGAGCGCTTTTCTGTAATCGCCTTTGTTTTGATAGATTTTTCCAAGATTAGTTAATCGACCAGAAACACATTGTAAGTCATTTATTTCTTTGCAAATATCTAAACTCTTTAATTCGGATTCTAAAGCCTTATCAGCTTCTCCAATGTCGATGTAAATTTTATACAAGCACAAATATGAATTAGCCAAGCCTCTTTTATCTCCATTTTTTTCGCGAATCGTAATACTTTGTTGAATATATTCAATGCCTTGCATATAATCTCCTAGATGAGCATTGGTTAATCCTAAAAACGAATAACTTGCTGCTAGCCCCAATTCATCTTTTATCTCTTTTCTTAGTGCAATACTTTTTAATAATAAATCTTTACTTTTTGTATAAAAGCCTCTATCACTGGCATTTGAATTTTGCAAATAATAGGAGCTTGCTAAACCATTTTTGTCTTCAATAGCTGTTGCTAATTGCACAGTTTCATTTAATATTTTTTCTGAAGACTCAAATTCGTTCAATGCACTTAGTGCTTTTGCTTTTATATTAAGTGCCTTTACAATGTATCTATTATCCTTATCTAGGTTTGATGTTATTGAAATAGCAGAATTGGCTAAAGTAAAGGATTGGTCGTATTTACTTTCGTTATAACAAATGTTGGCTTCGTAACATAATAAGGCAGAGTAGGCAAGGCTTGATTTTTGAACAGTAGATTTTAATTGATAAATCTCTGTTTTAGCATCATTGTATTTACCTGCAATCGTTAAATCAAAAATTAAAGAAAGGTTTTCACTTAATTGTTTTTCTGATTTAAAATAATAATCAATTAGCCACGTTTTTTCACTATTAGTTTTGCTTTGCGAAAAGCAATAACTACTGATTAGTAAAAATATGACAATTAATTTTCTCACTTAATCATAAACTAAACTAAAGATTCAACTGGTGTACACACATTATTTTCGCATACATAGCACTTTAATTTGTCTTTAAAAATGTATGGTTTGTAAATAGATTTGTTTAATAACATTCGTAAACACTCTTGCACGCCTTCAATAATACTTGGATGAGGATGCATCATATCGGCTAATTCGCGAATACCCTGATTGGTATGTATTAAATACGCAACGGCTTGTATCGCTGAACTAGCATGTTCTCCAACTGCACGCATGCCTAGTATTCTCATGCCGTTGTCATTTGTAACAATAATTTTAAAAAATCCTTTTGTCTTGCGCATTGCAATGGCGCGAGCATTAGTACTGTAATCTAACTTTACTACTTTGTGCGCTAATCCTTTTTTATTGCAATCTTGTTCACTCATCCCAACACTTGCAACTTCAGGATTTAAAAACATGATGGTAGAAATATTTTGATATGATAATGGTTTAATGGTTGGTCCAAACATTCTCACAATGGCATGTCGTGCTTCTCGCTCTCCAACGTTAACTAAAGCCATTTCGGTGGTTACATCGCCTGCTACATAAATATTGGAGATGTTTGTTTGAGTATCATCGTCCCAAATACTTCCACGATCGTTTAATTTTACACCAGCATGTTCAAGGCCTAAATTTTCAACATTGGCAATTCTACCAACAGATACTAAAGCTTTGTCAACATTAATAATTTCTGTTGAGCCATCTTTGTATTCTAATTCATATTCTACTTTACCGTTTTTGATTTCCATTCGTTTTAAAGACGAACCATGATGAATAGTGGCTCCATGCTTTTCTAAACTCTCACTAATAATTTCAGCAACATCATCGTCTTCAAAGGGTAAAATTCTATCGGCTTTATCAATTAAGTATACTTTGGTTCTTCCCATATTTGAGAAAATGGTTGCGAATTCACAACCAATAACACCTGCTCCAAGCACTACTAAACTTTCCGGAAGGTCTGTTAAATTTTTTACCCCATCACTTGTCATGATAATTTGTTCATCAATTGGAATGTGAGGTAAATAACGCGGGCGACTTCCAGTAGCAATTAATATATTGTCGGCACTTACAATTTTAGTGGTACCATCTTCTTTTTTAATGGAGATCGTATTTTTATTGACAAATGAAGCCGCTCCTTTTTCGTAAAAAAATAAATTACCTTGTTGTTTTTGTAATAAATTTAAATGCACCGTCATTTGAGTTTTTCTTTCAAAAACTGCTTCTTTTAAAGTGCTTACAATATCTTGATAGTTTACTTTATAGTCAGGAATCATTTCGCGTATAGAAGAAACTTTTTGTGATAATTCCCATAATGTTTTTGATGTTAAAACTCCATCATAAACACCTGCGCCACCAATTCGTTTTTTTTCGATCAGTAATACTTTTTTCTTAAAGTCCAAAGCGCGCATGGCACCAGCGTATCCGCTTGGTCCACCGCCAATAACTATTAAATCATAATGTTCCATATTCAATTTTTTAGAAAGCTCTATTAATGCCAACCATCCAACGGAATTGTAAGTAATCTTTTTCGGCAAATGGTAAACGGTTAACAAAGAAAGGCATGTCAAAACGAATGGTTAATGGTTTTAATCCATAAAGTGGTCCCCATTTTTGTATGCTTACTGCCACACCAACACCGGCGTCAGCAATTAATCCAGACATGACGGTTGCTTTGGCAGGCGCATTGATATTGATGGTTCCAGCGTCTCCAAATAAGTAAGGGTTAATTTTAATGGTATTATTCATTTTTTTGATATTCATAAAACTAAATAATTCTCCAAATTCAATTTCTGCACTTGCTGATGCACCTGTTGTCCCTTTGTATTGATTTACAATAAATCCATTGGCATCTTCGGCGGCTAATACATAACCAGAATAGCCTCTTAAATTTAATCCTCCACCAGCAGTAAAGTGATTAGTCATAGCGCCATATTTTCCCCACTCGGGTGGCACAAAACCATTAGAACGAGTGTACTTGTTATCCATTAAATCTTCTGGGTTAGAACCAGATGCAAATAACATGGATTCATCCGCTAACATTGTTCCAAAACCTAATTGTGCAAATACACGTGTATTTATATTTATTCTACCTAAATCATTTTTATTGATGGCGGTGTATTGTAAATTAGAATAATCATAATCTCTTGTAAATGCACTTGCTCTTGCATTTAAATTCATTGTCCCAGTTCCACGATTATAACTATAGTTATGATCTATACCTACATTTAAATAACTATTCATTTTTTGAATTTGCCATTCATTTTGATTTATTAAATACACTAAATCATTTGGTAAATCACGCACCATTGCTTTGTATTGAATGTAAATTCTATTTCTATCGTTGTTACTTTTCTTTTCAAAACCAATTAAACCACTTTCTAAACCATCTAATGATTTTAAGGTCATGTATATGTTTGATTTTTTTATAAACTTAGCTGTAGACGTTTTATAGTTTAATAAAAAAGAAAAGGTATTGTATTTGTTTTTGTTTGTTGTACTATCTAAAAACGCTTGTCCAAAGCCAGTACTAAACCATGCCGTTACATCAAACACATGCTTGGTATTCATGTAACCTCCGTTTAGGTGAGCACCTACTTTAATACCATCATAACCATTGTACCATAAACTTGGGCGAGCTTTCATTTCGTAATGCTTCCAATCTAATGGATTGTATATTTTTGAATCGAAGGTTAAATTTACTTTATGATGTTTTACATTGTTCATCATATCCACATCGGCTAAACGACGAGAAGGATCGATAATCACATTTTTTATTTTTGCATTTAATTGAACTTTAGCAACATAGGTTGGTTTTACTTTTCCCCAACCGATCCAACGTGGTAATACATTTGTTTTTACTGGTTTTTCGAACCACGTATTAGGAATATGATACAAATAAGCTGAGTCATTTTTGTCAATCACCGCAAAGTCAATTGGCATTTGCATATCGCCTTTACGTTTAAACTTAATTAAATATTCACCTTTGTTTTTTCCGTGTTTGATACGACCAATTTTATAATCAATTTTTTTTGTGGTTTCTAACCATTGATCAAAAAACCAATTTAAATCAACGCCACTGTATTGAATGACTGAGTTTCTGAAATCTTCTGGATATGGATGCGCAAATTTCCATTGATTGAAATAATGCTGCATACATTTATCAAATAACGAACGACCTAATACATACTCCATGTTTTTAAACATAGCAGCTGTTTTGGTATATACTGCGCCGTAACCGCCACCATGACGGATGCCGCCATTGTAATCATCGCTATGCGTATTCAAAGTAACTTCTTCGCCACGAACGGTAATAGCATTCATATAGCCATTATAAATTTGGTCATCTAAAATTCTGTTTTGTTCAGTAAAACGGCGTACGTATTTACTTTTTGGTTGCTGACTTATTTTATTTGGTCCATCAATAAACTGATACGTATCAGCAGTATAAAACTGCGTGAAGCCTTCATCTAAAAATGCTCTATAAGTTTCGTTACTGCCCACCATTCCAAAAAACCAATTGTGTGTCATTTCATGAACTAATAAATCGCGATAATTAGGATCGTAGCCACCATCTAACGTTAACATAGGATATTCAACACCATCTTGGGCATCGGCACAAATCATTTTAGGATAGTGGTAAGGACCAATGTTATAAGAGTTAACATCTAACACTTTTGCAATGTATTGCGGGCAAGTTTGCCAACCAGCTGCATGAGGCTCCTGAACTAATGCCACACACTTAATACCTTGCCACATTATTTCTCCAATACGGTAAGTTGGGTCGGCCGTTAATGCAAAATCGTGAACGTTAAGTGCAGAAAATTTCCAAGTTTTGTTTGTGCCATCGCGTTTAATAATAGTGCTTGGTGGTGAGTTCCATGGCTTTTTTGCAAAGTTCGAAATGTCTAAACGTTGACGTAAAGAATCTGGTAACACTTCTTTTTCGTTTTGTAAAACACCTGTAGCATCTAATACGTAATTGTTTGGCAATGTAAATTCTACATAAAAGGAACCGAAGTCGCCATAAAATTCATGATCCATATGTTGGTCTGTATCCCAGCCTTGTTTACGGTCGTAAACAGAAATACGAGGATACCAATGCACTACATCAAAATGTTTGTTGCCAAAAGCACCGTACATTTTCATGCGATTACGGATAACTTCTTTCGCATAATAGGTTTTAAAGTCTAAATCAAAGGTAATGGATTCGCCTGGTTTTAAAGGACGTTCCAAGTACACTTTCATAACGGTATTATCTAATTCTGTTTTTAATTCGGTGTTGCCATTTTTAATGCTGATTACTTCTGTTCCTTTACCCTCTTTACGGTACTTGTTAAACTTTAAATGATAATTGTTATTCTTGTATAAATCTGCTAGGTAAGAGTCTTTTGTTTGAGCATTATTGTATAAATGGAAATACACAAAGTATAAATCTTTCGGAGAATTATTCCAATAAGTCAGCTCTTCGTGTCCAGTAATGATATCTGTTGTGTCATTCAATGTTGCTTTAATGGTGTAATGCACATCTTGTTGCCAGTAGTCGGCAAAAGGT
Organism: Bacteroidota bacterium; assembly: GCA_016711805.1. Lineage (GTDB taxonomy): Bacteria > Bacteroidota > Bacteroidia > B-17B0 > Aurantibacillaceae > UBA4416. The sequence goes on along the minus strand of JADJSH010000017.1, from coordinate 64,073 downwards.
TTGCGATTTTTCCAATACAAAGGATTGGTAGTAGAACGGTAATCGATATATTCGTTTTGAGCAGTGATTTCTGAAACAGAAATGAAAGCCAATAATAGGAGTAGAAATGATTTCTTCATAGAGGTTAAATAACCCTTAAAGATAGGGATTTTATAGAAGAAAAAAAGGGGAAAATGTGGGAACTTAATCCATGATTGTAATCACTACATTCCCTGTTTTTTCTCCAGTTTCAACATAAGTTGTGGCTTCTACAATTTGAGAGATTGGATAGGTTTTATCGATAATGGCTTTATATTTTCCTGCCTCAATAATATTCTTTAAGAACTCAATGTCTTTTTTACTATCAGTAGGGATTGGGAATTTCACTTTTCGATTTCTGAAAAAAGGAGTGATGAGCGCCAAAAAAATATTTTGAGAGTAGGGCCCTAATTCGCTTGAAAAATATACACCGTCGTTTATTAGGAGGTGTTTACACTTAAAAAATGTGCTTTTGCCTACAGCATCTAACACTACGTTAAATTGTTGGGTTATTTGTGTGAAATCGTTTTTTGTGTAATCAATAACTTCATTGGCACCCAACGTTTTTATCAATTCAATATTTTTTGTACTGCAAACTGCGGTGATATGTTTGGCTCCATAATATTTTGCTAATTGCAATGCTGCAGAACCAATAGAACCAGAAGCGCCATTTATTAAAATTTTTGTAGAAGTTTTAAAGTCGATGCATTTTACGTAATTATTGGCAAATATAAAGCCTTCGCAAACAGCTGCAGCTTCCATAAATGTCATATTATTTGGTTTGTGCCCAATAGATTTATGTTCGGGTATACATACGTACTCCGCATGAGTGCTAAAGGCCATCGTATTTATTCCAAATACTTGGTCGCCAACTTTAAATGTTGTTACATTATCACCAATAGCTTCAATTTCTCCTGCAAACTCAGTCCCAAGTATTTGTTTTTTTGGTTTTAACAAACCATTAAACAATCTATTAATAAAATGGTCTGGTTTTCTAAAAGCAATATCTGTTCTATTAACAGTAGTAGCATGAATTTTTACTAAAACTTCATTATGCTTAGGAATTGGCTTTGCAACTTCTTTAATTTGAAGTACGCTTGGTGGACCATACTGTGTATAGATGGAAGCTTTCATTAATGTAAATGTAGGAAAATTAAAATTACTTCATCAATTCTAAAAACTTCTCTAAAGCTTTTCTTTTATCAGAATCTAAGTTGTATGAAATTTTATTTTTCAAATAATCTAACGCATGAATTCCTAGCGCTTGATTTGGTTTTTCTATCACAGCTTCTTCAATATGATCAACACCAAAGGCTAGCGTTTTATTGAATTCATTAATAAAACTTTCTTCTAATAGCACATTACTTACCCAACAAGCAAACACAAAAGGTAAACCGGTAAATTTTTGCCATTCTTCAGCTAAGTCGTATTGATAAGGATGAGAGGTTAATCCAAAGGTTCTATCGCCAATAATAACTGCTCCAGTTGTTCCAGAAATCTGTTTTTCAAAACCTTCTGTAGCGTTAATGAACTGAATATTTTTTTTCCAAAAATGTTTATTTAAAACTTGTACTAAAGTTACTGATGTTTTGGATTGATAATCTAATAATACATGTGTCAATTCTTCTAAAGGTTTTTCTGAAAATAATTTCACACTATCTACTTTTCCAACAGCCCCAATACAATAATCGGTGATAATTTGGTAGCTTTCTAATTCAGGCAAAATAGCCACTGGTACTAAGCCAATTTCTACTTGTTTGTTTTTTAATTTTTGAGCACACACACTAGGGATATCTGATTCTAATATTATCTGAGATAAAAAATCAGAATGATTAATTCCGTATAAAAATGGCGTGGTGTTATAATAGTTAACGATGGATACAGAATGTTGCATGTATTATATAACAGTTTGTTTTTGTTTTAGTTCTAAAAAACTCAGAGTTGCTCCAACCACTGCTAAAGCGGGACCAAACATTAAACCAATAAAAAACGGTAACCACATAAATACGGTGTAAACTAAACCAATGCCACAAGCTAAGCCAATGTTTTTGCGAGTAAATTTTACGCTTTCTGAAATAGTCATTTTATGTCTTTCAAAATTATAGTCCAACATTGTAAAACCTATAAAGTACCAAGAAATAATCATTAATAAAGGGCCTGTAACAATAACTAATGGCGGAAAAAGGATTGTAATTATAAATCCAGTGATAATGAAAAAATATTCTAAGAGCATGTTTCTTAAACTAATTGCAATACCTCTTCCAATGTCTTTTATTAATTGCGGAAAAGTGAAAGGATAATTTTTGCCATTTGTTTTTTCTTCAACCGATTCGGATAGCAACGCAAATAGAGGGGAGAGGGCTATTAAAACTAAGTATTTAGTAAAGGTGCTGGATATAAACCAAAAGATAATTTTAAATACCCAGGTCATTATGAAACTAAAATAACCTGTTAGAAAAGGTTTAGCAAAAGATAAAATAGTACCAGAATCAGGTATTTCTTCAAAATTTAATTGGTGGTTTAGGTAGTTAGCTAATTGCGAAGCTATTTCGGCAAATACCCAAATACTGCCTATCCACATTAATAACCACAAGCCCACCGAATAGAATAAGTAAGGCCATAAACCTTTTTCAAAAAGTAAACTAAACCCTTTGAAACAATTGCCGATAGCTTTAAAAAATCCTGTAAAGAAGTTCATAGATTATTGTGCATTTGCATACAAATTTAGAAGATTTAACAACAATCGAAAAGCTTACCTTAAAAAGAATAGGTTTTACCTCATTAATCCTTTATTGCATACTATCAAGAAATCTGGACCGTTTTTAAGTATAATCAAAAAATATATAATATGAAAAATTTGAAAATCATTATGGCAATTGCAGTATGTATTGCAGCCATCAGTTTGTCGTCTTGCGAAAAAAAAGGTTGTCACCGTCCAATGGATATTAAACCTAAGCCACATTGCCATCCTCATCCTACAGATAGCACAGCTGCTGAATAAATTTAAATCAAAAAGCCCGATATTTTATCGGGCTTTTGTTTTTTTGTAACTGTTTATTTGTTAAGCCAAAGCTTGTTTCAAATCTTCAATTAAGTCTTCAACATCTTCTACACCAACACTTAAACGTAATAAGTTGTCAACTACCCCAGCTTTATCACGTTCTGCTTTGGGAATAGACGCGTGTGTCATGGTAACAGGATGATTGATTAATGATTCTACGCCACCTAAAGATTCTGCTAATGAAAATATTTTAAAGGATGAAGCAATTTTAAAAGTATCTTCTAATGAAGCGCCTTTTAAAACGATTGAAATCATACCGCCAAAATCACGCATTTGTTTTTTTGCAATCTCGTGGTTAGGATGATCTGTAAAGCCAGGCCAGTAAATTTTTTCGATACGAGGATGTGTTTTTAAAAACTCCGCTATCTTACGTCCGTTAAAACAATGGCGTTCCATGCGTAAATGCAACGTTTTAATACCACGCATGACTAAAAAACAATCCATAGGACCAGGATTTGCTCCACAGCTATTTAATATAAAATAAATTTGCTCATGTAATTTGTCATCATTCGTTACTAATGCTCCCATAACAACGTCGCTATGTCCGCCTAAGTATTTAGTAACAGAGTGCATTACAATATCAGCACCTAAGGCTAATGGATTTTGTAAATACGGAGAAGCAAATGTATTATCAACCGCTAAAATCAACTTGTTGGCTTTTGCTATTTTAGCACAAGCTTCAATGTCAATAATTTGCATGGTTGGATTGGTAGGAGTTTCCGCCCAAATTAATTTTGTGTTTGCATTAATATATTTAGCGATATTATTTGCATCTGTTAAATTAATGAAGTGGAATTTAATACCATAATTTTCATAAATTTTAGTGAACATACGGTAAGACCCACCATACAAATCATCACCCGTAATAACTTCGTCGCCCGGACGTAACATACGCATGACTGCATCAGTTGCTCCCATTCCAGAACTGAAGCAAACACAATGTTTACCACCCTCTAAAGCAGCAATGTTTTTTTGCAAGGCTTCGCGAGTTGGGTTTTTACCACGAGCGTATCCATATCCTTTATTAGTTCCTGGTGATTCCTGAACATAAGTAGATGTTTGAAAAATAGGTGTCATAATTGCACCAGTTGATGGATCAGGATCAGCTCCAGCGTGTATAGCTTTTGTACCGAATTTGTGTTTTGAGAAATCTGCCATAAGAAGTTAATTTTGGACGAATTTATAATAATTTACGATTGTTTTAGAGATAATTTATTAGTACTTTTAACTATCATAAATATGAAAAATCTTTTACTTTTTGCATTGTTAGTTTTTGTCGCTTTTGCCTGCAAAAAAAAGACAGAGGATCCACCAGATGTTGGATATGCGTATGCGCCCGAAAATATAGGAAAGTATATCATTTATGATGTTGATTCTACTATTTATGATGATTTTTTTGGTGATACTACTTATTATAAATACCGAATTAAAGAAAAATTAGAGGAAGTTTTTACGGATAATCAAGGAAGGAAGGCAATTAAATTGGTACGCTATATCAAGAAGTATAATGATTCCGTTAGTTATGATAATATTCCTTGGGCCGTAAAAGATGTCTGGAATTACACCAAAACGGCTACTACTCTAGAGGTTGTTGAAGAGGACATTCGTTTTACGAAATTAATTTTTCCAGTAAAGGAAGATGCCACTTGGAATGGAAATGCAAATAATACACTTGGTGAATGGGAATATGAATATACGTATTCAGATAGAGCAGAAACGATAAATGGAACTGCTTTTGATAATGTATTGATGGTAACCCAAAAAGACGATAAAAATAAAAATGCGATTCACCGAGAGTATTACATTGAAAAATACGCAAAAGAAATTGGTTTAGTATACCGCGAAATAAAAGATTTGCGTTCTAGTTTTGTTATTATAGGGGTACCTGTTGAACAAAGAATCACTAGCGGTGTTATATACAAACTAACTTACGTTTCTCATGGATATGAATAAAATTAAAACCATCATTTTTGCTTGTTTGTTATTTTCAATAACTAACGAATTATTAGCTCAGTTTCCTGGTAAATATTGGGTTAAATTTAAAGATAAAAATTTCTCTCCTTATTCTGTAGGGATTCCTAGTGCATATTTATCGGCTCGCTCTATAGCTAGAAGAGCAAATCAAGGTATAGGTACAGATATTACAGATATACCAGTAAATCAAACTTATATTAATCAGGTAAACGCAACTGGAGCTCAAGTATTTCAGCGTTCAAAATGGATGAATGCAGCTGTTGTTATTATTAATAACGCCTCCCAATTATCTGCTATCAATAGTTTAACTTGTGTTTTAAGTTCAGCACCAGTTGGTAAATACATTAAAACAAAATCAGAAGAGGAATTATCAGTGAATGCCATTACACCATCTTCTAATAAGCAAAGCTCAGTGTCTTCTTATAGTTATGGGCCGTCTTTTACTCAAGTAAATCAAATTGGTGCTGATTGTATGCACGAATTAGGTTTTAGAGGGCAGGGGATTGTAATTGCAGTAATTGATGCAGGTTTTGAAAATGTAAATACAAATCCAGTATTTGACTCGTTAAGAAATGAAGGAAGATTGCTAGGAACCAGAGATTATGTAGCGGGCAATACATCTGTAAACGAAGATTATTTACATGGAGCAAATTGTTTGTCCTTAATAGCCGGTAATACTCCTGGTCAATTGATTGGTACAGCTCCAAAATCTGAATATTGGTTAATTCGTTCGGAAGATGCCGCTACTGAAAAAATTATCGAAGAAAATAACTGGGTTGTTGCGGCCGAATTTGCGGATAGCGTAGGGGCAGATATTACAACAACCTCTTTAGGATATACTACTTTTGATAATCCTTCTCAAAATCACGTGTATGCTGATTTAAATGGAAGAACAGCTGTTGCCTCTATTGCAGCAACGATGGCGGCTCGTAAAGGGATATTTGTATTAAATGCCGCAGGTAATGAAGGTGGTGGTGCTTGGAATTATATTGGTGTTCCAGCCGATGCGGATAGTATTTGTACTGTTGGCGCGGTTAATGGTAGTGGGGTACATGCAGGTTTTAGTTCGGTTGGCCCAACATCAGATGGACGTATAAAACCTGATTTAAGTTCGATGGGGCAAAATGCTTACGTGTGTAATTCTAATGGCGCATTTAGCACAGGAAACGGAACTTCATACGCTACGCCAATTTTAGCAGGTGCTGTTGCTTGTTTGTGGCATGCTAATCCAAACCGAACAAATATGGCAATATTACATGCTTTAAAAGTAACAGCGTCACAGTCTACAAATCCAGATAATATTTATGGATGGGGTATTCCAAATATATGCGATGCACATAATTACTTAAATTTACATAATGATGTTGGTTTGCAAGAAAATGATGTGAATAGGTCTGTTGTAATATTTCCAAACCCAGCTCATAATCAAGTTAATTTTTCATTAAATGAGAAGATTGAAAAAGTAAAGTTAATGGATGTTCTTGGAAATGACGTCGCTTTTTCATTAACAGAGAAACAATCCAACACCTTTGAATTAGTATTTAATACGGAGATGGCGAATGGGGTTTACTTTATTTCCATTAAAACTACCGAAGGAGTAATTAATAGCAAGTTTGTAAAGGAATAAACTAAGTTAATTGGTTGTTAGCTTTTAAAGCTAAATACAAAACAAAGGGCATTAATTAGTTTTGAAAGCTTTGATTGAAGGAACTGTTTCATGATTTTATAGTACAAATTTATAGAGCCAAAAAAAGAGCGAGACAATGTATATCTCGCTCTTTTCGTTTAATAATATGAGAAGATTATGCTTCTGATGGAATAATATTAGGATCAACCATAATACGACCACAGTGCTCGCATACTAAAATCTTTTTATTCATACGGATATCTAATTGTTTTTGTGGTGGTATTTTGTTAAAGCAACCTCCGCAAGCATCACGCTCAACGGGCACAACAGCTAAACCATTACGAGTATTTGAACGAACTCTTCTATAAGCATTCACTAACCTTTCTTCAATACCTTCAGTAGCTTTTTCAGAAGCTTTCATCAAGTCTTTTTCTTCTTTCTCAGTTTCCGCAATAATTTCGTCTAATTCAGATTTTTTTAATTTCAAATCTTTTTTGCGCTCAGAAAAATCATGTTGAGATTTTTCTACGATTTCAGATTTTTGTTCGATTGCAAATTTGCTTTCTTTTAAACGTTTTTCAGCTAACTGAATCTCTAAATTTTGGAACTCAATTTCTTTAGAAATAGCATCATACTCACGGTTGTTACGTACTTTACCTTGTTGAGCTTCGTATTTTTTAATGTTAGCTTGAAAATCTTTTTATAGCTTGAGTTTTTTCAGAAACTTGATCTTTTAACTCAGTTAATTCTTGAGTTAAATTAGCAACACGTGTCTCTAAACCAGCAACGCTATCTTCTAAATCTTGAACTTCAAGAGGTAACTCACCACGAACGGTACGGATACGATCAATTTTAGAATCGATAATTTGTAATTCATATAAAGCACGAAGTTTTCCTTCGATAGATGCATCAATTTTTTCTTTGATTTTAGCGCACATAGTTTAAAAATAATTAACTGGGTTAGTGTTTGTTTCCGTTAAATAGCTTGCAAAAGTAGGAAATTTATTTGATATAATCTCATAAAAAATTTCGGTAGTAAATTGCTCCGATTCATAATGTCCAATATCGGCTACCAAAATTTGGTTTTCAGCATCAAAAAACTCATGGTATTTAAAGTCTGAACTAATGTAAATATCTGATTTTGAATTTATTGCATTTTTTAGCAGGAAGCTTCCGCTGCCACCACACAATGCTACTTTTTTAATGTTTTTATTTGTTAAAGCGGTATGTTTAATAACTTTTACCTTGAAAATTGACTTTAAATTCGCTAAAAACTCGGTTTCGGAGATTGGTTTTTCTAATTCTCCCACCATCCCCGAACCAATATTTTGATAGCTATTTTCGAGTTGGTAAATATCATAAGCCACCTCTTCGTAAGGATGATTTTGTTTTAATGCCGAAACAATAGTTGCTTCGTTTACGGTTTCGAAAATAACTTCTAGGCGTGTTTCTTTTCTAAACTCAATTTACCTTTTTCTCCAATAAATGGATTTGAATCTTCATTTCCTCTAAAACTCCCTGTGCCTTCTAAAATAAAACTGCAGCTATCGTAGTTTCCAATATTTCCGGCGCCTGCATTAAATAAGCCTTCTCTAACAACTTCTAAATGAGTTGCTGGAACAAAGGTTACTAATTTTTTTAATAAGGATTTTTTTGGTGACAAAATTTGTTGATTAATCAATCCTAATTTATCGGCTATTTTTTTATTCACACCCAATTTCACATTATCTAAATTGGTGTGACAAGCATAAATGGCAATATTGTTTAGAATGGCTTTAATAATAGTTCGCTCAATGTAATTAGTACCATTTAATTTTTTTAAGCCACTAAAAATAATGGGATGATGAGCTATAATTAAATTACAGTTTTTTTGAATTGCTTCATCAACCACTGCTTCTATGCAATCTAAACACAATATAGCACCTGTTACTTCTTGTTCTTTATGCCCAGTTAATAAACCACAATTATCATAAGATTCTTGATAGGCTAGGGGAGCAAAGCGCTCAATTTCGGCAAGGATTGTTTTTAAAAGCATAGTTACAATTTTGTAGTGGTGTTTAAAGCATTAAATTTACACAAATTATAGTCGTACTTATTGGTATTATTAATTATTTATTTGAATGGAAGTATTTGGAATTGGTTTATTAATTGTGATTGGAATAATAGGTTATTTTCAAATCAATAAAGGTAAAAGTAACCAGCTGGTTGTTGGAGAGTTTTTACCAGAATGGCGCATTGTTTTAATTGAAAAAGTAGCGTTTTACAATGGATTAAGCGCTGAAGATAAAACGTGGTTCGAATCGGATATACTTCATTTTTTAAGTCACGTGCGTATTACAGGTATTGATGTAAAAGTAGATGAAACAGATAGAATATTGGTAGCAGCTAGTGCCGTCATTCCCATTTTTGCTTTTAAAGAATGGCGATACAATAATATTACCGAAGTGTTATTATACCCTAGCAGCTTTAACGAAAAATTTGAAACAGCTGGTGCAGACCGTCGTATTCTAGGAATGGTAGGCGAAGGGCCGATGAACGGAACGATGATTTTATCTAAGCCTGCTTTACACCAAGGATTTTTAAACGAAACAGATAAAAACAATACTGCTATTCATGAATTTGTGCATTTAATTGACAAAACGGATGGAGCAATTGACGGTATTCCGGAGAACTTATTAGGTAAACAGTATGTGTTACCTTGGGTAAATTTGATTGGCAAAAAAATTGAAGAAATTAATAAAGGTAAGTCAGATATTAATCCTTATGGTGCTACTAGCCAGACAGAGTTTTTTGCAGTGGCCAGTGAGTATTTTTTTGAAAGGCCACAATTACTTAAAACAAAGCATCCAGAATTGTATGAGTTAATGGAACATGTTTTTAAGAACGATATGAGTGCTATGAAATTAGCTCGTCAAAAAAATAAAATTGGCAGAAACGATCCTTGCCCTTGTAATAAAGGAACGAAGTTTAAGAATTGTTGTGGGGCGGTTCATTTTAGTTAAGATTTATTTTATGATTTTTAGGGCGTGCCCCTTTAGGGTCGGGCTGATCCGCTAAAAACTTTTTTGTAAAAGGAACACAAAAAAGGATTTCCGCTTGCATCCCTCACGCAAGCTTTTTGTTAGTTCGAAGAGTAAGTTTCACATTTTAAGTTAACCCGCGTGAGGGATTGAGGCTTTGTTTGAGCTCTTTTTATTTGTTCCGAAGGACAAATAAAAAAGCGAGTGCCGAAAGCCCGACCCGCAGGGTCACGCCCAAATAAATATCAAACTAAATCACTTCATCACCTCTTTTAAACCTACTGCAACTAACCAAATGATCATTAATCATACCAGCTGCTTGCATATATGCGTAACAAATAGTAGAACCTACAAATGTAAAGCCGCGTTTTTTTAATGCATTACTCATTGCATCCGATTCGGGACTTGTGGCACGAATTTCAGAAGATTGTTTGACTTTAGTGACAATGGTTTTGTTATCTGTAAACTGCCAAATATATTTATCAAAAGAGCCGTACTCTTTTTGAATTTCTATAAAAGCTTTGGCATTTTTAATGGTACCCGTAATTTTAAGTTTGTTGCGAATAATACCTTCGTTTTGCATGAGTTCTAAAACCATAGTCTCATCAAACTTAGCTACTTTTTTAACGTCAAAATTGGCAAAGGCCTTCTTGAAATGTTTTCGTCTATGTAAAATGGTTTTCCAACTTAAACCAGCTTGAAAAGAATCTAATACAATAAACTCAAAATGTTTTTTATCATCGTGTACAGGAGTTCCCCATTCAGTATCATGATAATGAAGCATTTGCTCGTCGTTGACTGGCCAGGTACATTGCATAATAATTTTAAATTAGGCGTTAATATTTTTAACCACATAGAAACATAGTTTTTATATAAGATAAAAGAAAGTGATATAAGCTTTGCTTTACACATAGAATTCTATGTGTAAAATCGTGATTTCTATTTCAAGCTCTATTTAGTATTCTTTCTATGTGTCTATGTGGTTATTTTTTTTCTTTTAAATTATAAATTTGAATTTCTAACTTACGAAGTATAACTTTACACTAAAAATAAACATATTATGGGAATTGAAGAAAAAATTAATGCAGATGTAAAAGCATCCATGTTAGCAAAAGACGCTAAACGTTTAGAAGCTGTAAGAGCTATAAAATCAGTAATCTTATTATTAAAAACATCTCCTGAAGGATTAACAGAAGAAAGTGCAACGAAGGCTATTCAAAAAGAATATAAAAAACGTAAAGAAACAGCAGAGATTTACACCCAACAAAACCGACCTGATTTAGCGGAGGATGAAATTGCACAAGCTTTAGTAATGGAAGAATATTTGCCAAAAGCATTATCTGAAGATGAAATTAGAACGATTGTAAAAAATGCGATTGCAGAAACAGGCGCTTCGTCGGCAGCTGATATGGGAAAAGTAATGGGAGCCGCAAATAAAATAGTAGCAGGCAGAGCAGATGGAAAATTAGTTTCTCAATTGGTTAAAGAATTATTGGGCTAAAACTAGTTTCATTTTAAAAATTTAACCATCGACTATTCGTCGGTGGTTTTTTTATGCCATTTTTCTGACAATAATCATCTCTCATTATTGACGATTATCATGTGAGTTAGCTTTTTTGTAAAATACATTTACAATAAAAATCTAACTATGCACAACGAACATTCTGATACACATTTTCAATCAAGGATTGATAATGGAGAGCACATTGAGGCTAAAGATTATATGCCAGAAGGCTACCGCAAACATTTAATTCGTCAAATTTCTCAGCATGCCCATTCTGAAGTTATTGGTATGCAACCCGAAGGAAATTGGATTACTCGCGCCCCAAGTTTAAGAGCGAAACAAATTTTGTTAGCTAAAATTCAGGACGAAGGTGGACATGGATTATACTTGTACAGCGCCGCAGAAACATTAGGTGTTTCTCGCGCCGAATTGATTGAAAATTTACAATCAGGTAAAGCGAAGTACTCTTCTATTTTTAATTATCCTGCTTTAAACTGGGCTGATATTGGTGCTATCGGTTGGTTAGTAGATGGCGCTGCGATCGTTAATCAAGTGTCATTACAACGTACTTCCTACGGTCCGTATAGTAGAGCGATGGTGCGTATTTGTAAAGAAGAAAGTTTTCATCAACGTCAAGGTTACGAAATCATGACTAAGATGATGCGTGGTACTAAAGACCAACAAGCAATGGCGCAAGATGCAATGAATAGATGGTGGTGGCCATCATTAATGATGTTTGGTCCACATGATACTGATTCTCCTCATAGTAGCGATGCTGTTAAATGGAAAATCAAACGTGAAACAAATGATGAATTACGTCAAAAGTTTATTGATAAAACGATTCCTCAAGCTGAGTTAATTGGTTTAACGATTCCTGATAACAATTTTTCATTAGATGAAAAGACAGGTCACTATAAAATTAGTCCAATTAATTGGGATGAGTTTTACAGAGTGATTGCTGGTCATGGACCATGTAATAAGCAACGTGTAGATCATCATATCAAGTTTCATGAAGAGGGAGCTTGGGTAAGAGAAGCTGCAGTAGCCTACAAACAAAAACATGTAAAAAAAGAATTAGAAACCGCTTAAAAATATTATTATGGCAACAGATACACAATTAGACTTATGGGAAGTGTTTATTCAAAGTAAATCAGGACTTCCTTATATACATGCAGGTAGCGTTCATGCTTCTGATAACAAAATGGCAATTCAAAATGCCAGAGATATTTATACACGTAGAGGAGAAGGAACAAGCATTTGGGTGTTACCATCTAAGCATATTGTAGCTTCAAATCCTGATGATAATGATATGTTGTTTGATCCATCAAATGATAAAGTATATCGTCATCCCACTTTTTATGTAATGCCAGAAGGCGCTAAAAACATTTAATTAAAAAATTATGACAACAAAAGACGCAACATATACATACACACTTCGCTTAGGTGATGATGCTTTAATTCTCGGTCACCGTTTATCAGAACTATGCAGCAGAGGCCCTATTTTAGAAGAAGACTTAGCTTTAACTAATGTAGCTTTAGATATGATTGGTAGAGCACAAGCTTTATTAAAATACGCAGCGGATATTGAAGGTAAAGGAAAAACAGATGATGATATTGCTTATCGTCGTGCAGAAATTAATTACTACAACCATTTGTTAATTGAGCAACCCAATGGTGATTTTGCGCATACCATTGCTCGTCAGTTATTTGTTTCTGTTTTTGAATTTTTGTTTTACACTGAATTAGAAAAAAGCAGAGATGAAACATTAGCTGCTATTGCTTCAAAAACAATTAAAGAAATTAAGTACCATATGCAACATGCCATCGACTGGACATTGCGTTTAGGAGACGGAACTAGCGAAAGCCATAAACGTATGCAAACAGCTGTAAATGATTTGTGGATGTATACGGGCGAATTATTTGAGATGGATGAAGTTGACGCGCAATTAATGCGCGAAGGTATCGCTGTAGATTTAATTCCAATTAAAGCTAAATGGCACGATGATATCAAAACTGTTTTATCTAAAGCAACCTTGTTAATGCCTGAAGATACCTATATGCAAACAGGTAGTAAAAAAGGTATTCATACAGAGAATTTAGGTCATATCTTATCTGAAATGCAATATTTACAAAGAGCTTATCCAGATGCAAAATGGTAACAGTCGATTTATATCCAGATGAAGTGTATAATCTCGTATCAGAAATTCCTGATCCAGAGATTCCTGTGATCACCATTAAAGATTTAGGAATTTTAAGAGGGGTTAGAATTGAAGATGGAGCATATATTGTAACTATCACACCTACCTATACGGCTTGTCCAGCTATGGGAATGATTGGCGACCAAATAAAAGAAATTTTGGAGTCTCATGGTGTAACTAATGTTAAAGTGGAATTGACGTATAAACCAGCTTGGACAACAGATTGGTTAACTCAAGAAGCCAAATTGAAATTAAAAAAGTATGGCATTGCTCCACCAAATCATTCATCTTGTTCTAAGTTGTTTAGCACGGCTGAAATAGTATCGTGTCCACAATGTAATTCAAAACACACATCCTTAATTAGTCGTTTTGGATCAACCGCATGCAAGGCCTTGTATAAATGCGATGATTGTAAGGAAACGTTTGATGCCTTTAAGTGTCACTAATAGTAATTTGAAAAATTAACACAAGAGCCAATAATTTATTATTGGCTCTTGTGTTTTTACATGATTTGTTGCTTGCAAAATTAGTTTCAAAAATCAGTTATATATGTAACAAAAGTCACCAACATTCCTTTGTTTAGGTTGTACCTTTATACTGTATTTATAATAGTATAATCATTAAATAAAATCGTTATGTTAATATTCAATATGCTTTATTCGATGCTCTTCAACAAGTGTTCAAGATGTCATCAAGGTGATGTTTTTGAATCTAAAAATCCTTATGATTTAACCAAGATGTTTAAGATGCACAAAACATGTAGTCATTGCCATTTACAATATGAGGACGAGCCAAGCTTTTTTTATGGAGCTATGTATGTGTCTTATGCCATTTCTTCGGGTTGGTTTATGATTTGGTATGCACTCGAAAATTTTGTTTTAAATTGGGACTTGTTGCCTTTCGCTATATTTGTGATGTTATTTATTGTGGTGGTTTCACCATTAACATTAAGATGGTCGCGATTGATATGGCTTAATTTCTTTTATAAATTCAAAAAAGAATATAAAAATCAAACTCATCATCACGCTTAAAATAATAAACATTAAAAAATAAAATTATGTTAGATGCTATAAAAAGTGCTTTAGGTTTAGGCCCAAAAGTAGATTACAAAGACTTAGTAAAAAAAGGAGCTCAAATTATTGATGTCAGATCTCGTGGAGAGTATGCTTCAGGTCATGTAAAAGGAAGTGTTAATATTCCATTAAATGATTTATCTTCAAGTGTCAATAAAATTAAAAAAAATGTTCCCATTATTACTTGCTGTGCAAGTGGTATGCGCAGCGCTTCTGCCAAATCAACCTTGAGCTCTTTAGGGTTTAAAGAAGTGTACAATGGCGGTGGCTGGATGAGTTTAAACGGAAAAGTATAATGGATTTAAATATTAAACAACGCTTATCGACTCATTGGAGTTTATGGCGAATCATAAGATTAGTATTATCTGTAGTATTTATAGTTAGTGGTATCATTGCTCTAGATTATATTTTAATATTAGCAGGAGTATTTTTATTAGGACAAGCTGTATTTAATACTTGTGTAACCTGCGTCAGTGGCAATTGTGAAATCCCTCAAAAACAAAAATAATGAACAACTTCAACAATATTATCAATTCCGAAAAACCTGTATTAGTAGATTTTTTCGCAGAGTGGTGTGGTCCTTGTAAAACAATTGCTCCCATTTTAAAAGATGTAAAAACACAATTGCAGGACAATGCAACTATTATTAAAATAGATGTAGACAAAAATCCTGAGGTAGCTTCTATATATCAAATTAGAAGTGTGCCAACTTTAATTATGTTTAAAAAAGGGCAACCTGTTTGGAAACAATCGGGTGTAGTGCCAACTCAAGAATTAATTAAAATATTTAATCAGTTTCAATAGATATGTCACATCAATATAATGTTAACCTTAAATGGAATGAAGGAAGAGTAGGAGAGGTGTTTTCACCTGAATTAAATTCTAAAATAGAAGTAGCAACGCCGCCACAATTTCCAAAAGGAGTTGAGGGTGTTTGGTCGCCCGAACATTTTTTTACAGCAGCTGTTAATTCTTGTTTTATGACAACCTTTTTGGCCATTGCAGAAAATTCGAGATTAGAATTTAAAGAATTTAGTTGCAACGCGGTTGGTGTTTTAGATCAAATAGAAGGTAAGTTTTTAATGACGGAGGTTATTTTAAACCCAACATTAATAATTACTAAAGAAGAGGATAAAGAAAAAGCCTTACGTGTTTTAGATAAATCTGAAAAAGCGTGTTTGATTTCTAATTCTATTACTTCCAAGGTCAGTTTAAATCCTACAGTTATTTTATAAAAAAAGAGGCTTAAATTTTTAAGCCTCTTTTTTTTGTATGTCACCCTGAGCGGAGTCGAAGGGTATAGTTTATTTTTACATCCACTTAGCAGCAAATGTTTTAAACTCTGCTCTTAATTCATTAAAGTTTTTTTCAAAAGCATCAACAGCTTCTTTTTCTTTTGAGTGAGAAGGCATTTCTCTATGATCAACTGCTACTGGATTTTTATTAACTTCTTTCTCAATAGCACTTTCATCTAATTTAATGGTATGAGATATTTCATCAATATTATTTTTTTGAACGATTAATTGATTTTGAAAATGCTCTACTTGAGCTAGCACATCTTGCTGATTATTTTTAGATGCAATTTCTCCCAAACGGCCTTTCAAAATAGATATTTCGTCTGTATAAAATTTTAATTTGCTCATCCATTCTGTATGGTCGGCATGTTGCGTGTAAATTTTTTCTCCTGTATTCATGATTTATCTATTTTATTTATTATTGATTTATAATCTAAAGGTAGGTTTGTTCTTCCTACTATAATTGACAATAATCATGTGATTAAACTGAGTTATGTCATTCCTTTTTTCTGTTAATTTTTCATCCTTTGTTACAAAAAACGTCATTATGTCTATATATCAAAAACAAGGGCAAATCCCACATAAACGCCACATTGTGTTTCGCAAACCAAATGGCGAATTATATCACGAAGAATTATTTGGTACGGAAGGTTTTTCAAGTACTTCTTCTTTAGTGTACCATCTTAATCCACCAACCATGGTGAAAGAAATTGGAAAAGCGCATTACGCTCGACCAGAAGTTGGTATTGATGAAAACTTGAAAGCCTTAAGCTTTATGGGTTATGACGTAGAACCAGAAGATGATTATTTAGAAAGTCGTAAAGTGTTTTTCTTTAACGATGATATGCAAATTGGTATGGCATGTCCTTCAAAAAATATGGAAGATTATTTCTTTAAGAATGCTGATTCTGATGAAATGTTATTTATTCATAAAGGAAGCGGACGTTGTAAAACCATGTACGGTACCGTTGATTTTGAATATGGCGATTATGTGATTATTCCAAGAGGTGTCGTTTATAAATTGGAATTTGATACAAAGGAAAACAAAATTTTATTTGTAGAATCTCATAGTCCAATTCGCACGCCAAAGCGTTACCGTAATGAATTTGGACAATTATTAGAGCATTCTCCATTCTGTGAGCGCGATTTTAAATTGCCTTATAATTTCGAAACACATGATGAGCATGGTGATTTCAAAATTATGATTAAAAAACGTGGAATGATTTATCCATATACTTATGAAACACATCCTTTTGATTTAGTAGGATGGGATGGTTATGTATATCCTTATGCTTTTTCTATTTTTAATTTCGAGCCAATTACAGGTCGTATTCATATGCCTCCTCCAATTCATCAACAATTTGAAGGACGTAATTTTGTGATTTGTTCTTTTGTGCCGCGTTTATATGATTATCATCCAGACGCCATTCCTGCACCTTATCACCATAGTAATATTGATGCGGAAGAAATTTTGTATTATGTAGATGGCGATTTTATGAGCCGTAATAATATTAAAGCTGGTCAGTTTACATTGCATCCTGCTGGTGTACCTCACGGACCACATCCTGGAGCAATTGAGAGAAGTATCGGTAAAAAAGAAACCAAGGAATTAGCGGTGATGATTGACCCTTTTAATCCTTTGAAAATTTCTACAGAAGCTTTAAAATATGAAGTGAAAGATTATTATAAATCATGGATGAGCACCCCTCAATTAGTATAAAAAATAAAAACAACTAACTAAAAAATAAATATTATGTCAGTAGCAGATTTAACTAAAGTAAAAAACTACGATTATAGTGGAGAAAAAGTATTTGATAAAGCACAAGACTTTTTACCAATTAACGGAACAGATTATGTTGAATTATATGTTGGTAATGCCAAACAAGCAGCGCATTATTATAAAACGGCATTTGGTTTTCAAGAACTAGCATACGCTGGATTAGAGACTGGTTCTCGCGATAGAGTATCTTATGTATTAGTTCAAGATAAAATTCGTTTGGTATTAACTTCTCCTTTTGATCCAAATAGCGAAATTTCTCACCATATCCGTAATCATGGCGATGGAGTAAAAGTTATTGCCTTATGGGTAGATGATGCTCGTAAAGCTTATGAAGAAACAACGAAGCGTGGCGCTAAATCTTATTTAGAACCAACAGTTACAAAAGATGAAAACGGAGAAATTGTAAGGGCTGGTATTCATACTTATGGAGAAACCATTCATATGTTTGTAGAACGTAAAAATTATAAAGGCGTTTTTATGCCAGGTTATGCAAAACTAGACACTGAATACAAACCAACTCCAACAGGTTTAAAATATATCGATCACATGGTAGGTAATGTAGAATTAGGTGCCATGAATAAGTGGGCTAGTTTTTATGCAGATGTGATGGGTTTTGCAAACTTAGTAACGTTTGATGATAAAGATATTTCGACAGAGTACACGGCTTTAATGAGTAAGGTAATGACTAATGGAAATGGTCGTATCAAGTTTCCAATTAACGAACCAGCTCATGGTAAAAAGAAATCACAAGTAGAAGAGTATTTGGATTTTTATCATGGTCCAGGTTGCCAACATATTGCGGTTGCGACAGATGATATCGTATTTACGATTTCTGAAATGCGTAGACGTGGCGTTGAATTTTTATACGTACCAGGAACGTATTATGATACTGTGAAAGATAGAGTGGGGATTATTGAAGAAGATATGGAAGTGTTAAAGAAATGGGGTATCATGGTGGATAGAGATGAAGACGGATACCTATTACAAATCTTTACAAAACCAGTGGAAGACAGACCAACATTGTTCTTTGAAATTATTCAACGTAAAGGAGCGAAGTCTTTCGGAAAAGGGAACTTCCAGGCTTTATTCGAATCAATTGAAGCAGAGCAAGCAAGAAGAGGAACCCTTTGATATTTTTGATATTTGAATTGTGATTTCTGATTTGTGATAAACTATTCAAACGTTTATTTTTAATAAAAAAACTAAAATTAATATTTAAAAAAAAAAAAAAAAAAATTATTTTTTTGGGTGGGGGGGGGGGCCCGCGCCGGGGGGCGGGGGGGGGGGGGGGGGGGAACCCACCCCCCCCTCCCCCCGGGCGGGGGGGGGGGGGGAGAGGGGGGGGGGGGGAAGGGCCAAAGCGGGGGTGTTTTTATTTAAAAATTGGAATGGTGGGGGAGGGGGGGGGGAAGCTTTGGGGGGGGGAGGAGGGGGGGGGGGGGGGGGGGGAGAAAGAAAAAAACCCGCCTTTTTTAGGGGGGAAAAAGGGAAGGGGTCACTTTTGGGGCAACCGGAAAAACAACCCCAAAAAAAAAACCAACCAAAAACGGGGGGGGACCTCAACTATAAATTAAATATCAAAAATCTTAAATCCTATATCACATGCTACCTCCGTTTAATTTCAAAAAATGGATTGACGAAAATCGTCATTTATTAAAGCCACCCGTTGGAAATCAAGTGGTTTACAAGGACACCGAATTTATTGTGATGGTTGTGGGCGGACCAAATGCCCGCAAAGAATTTCACTATAACGAAGGAGAAGAATTTTTCTATCAAATTGAAGGTGATATGCAATTGCCTATCAGAGAAAATGGAAAAACAAGAGTCATTGATATTAAAGAAGGTGAGATTTTTTTATTGCCACCAAGAGTAGAGCATTCTCCTCAACGTTTTCCGAATACCGTTGGTTTAGTAATTGAGCGTCAACGTACACCTCAAGAATTAGATGCTTGTACTTGGTATTGTGAAAATTGCGATACAGAGTTGTATCGTGCGAAATTTCATTTAGGTGATATCGTAGAGCAATTACCAAAATTGATGCAGTCGTATTACGATAGTTTAGAGTTGCGTACTTGCAAAAAATGTGGTCACGTGATGGAGCCACCAAAATTAAAAGAGGCATTAGTTAAATAATATTTAAGACAATAGAAATGAAACAAGCAACAATAGTAGGTGCAGGATTAGTAGGCTCTTTATGGGCAGTTTATTTAGCGAAAGAAGGCTATAAAGTAAATGTGTATGAACGTCGCCCTGATATGCGTAAAGCAAATATGTCTGCTGGAAAGTCAATTAACTTAGCAACGTCTTACCGTGGCTGGAAAGCTTTAGATGCAGTGGGTATTGGCGATGAAATCAGAAAAATTGCTATTCCTATGTATGGTCGTACCATGCATCCTTTGAAAGGAGATACTAATTATCAGCCTTACGGTATTAACGATCAAGCTATCTATTCGGTTTCTCGAGGAGAAATTAATGCGAAGTTGATGGATTTATCAGAACAAAATCCTAATGTCAAAATTTTCTTTAACGAAGAATGTGTGAATGTTGATTTAGAAAAAGGAACGAGTTATTTTAAAAATACGCAAACAGGTGCTTTATCTGAAGTAACAGCTGATGTGGTATTTGCAACGGATGGCGCTTTTTCTGCAGCACGTTACAATGCGATGCAAAAGTTAGATCGCTTTAGCTACAGTCAAAATTACATTGAAGATGGTTACCGCGAAATTTTATTACCAGCGAATGCTGATGGTAGTTATAAATTGGAAAAGAATACGTTGCATATTTGGCCTCGTGGTCGCTTTATGTTAATTGCACTTCCTAATTTTGATGGGTCATTTACCTGTACTTTGTTTATGCCATTTGATGGGCATGAGCATTGCTTCAATAAGTTAACGTCTAAAGATAAAGTGGAGAATTTCTTTAAAGAAGTATTTCCAGATTTCTTTAACATGATGCCAAATGTGGCAGATGCATGGGGCGATCATCCATTATCATCTTTAGCTATTATTCGTTGTTATCCTTGGTATCATGGTAAAGTGATGTTAATGGGAGATGCCGCGCATGCAACGGTTCCTTTCTTCGGCCAAGGCATGAACTGTGGTTTCGAAGATTGCACAGTCATGTGGGAATTAATGAAAAAACATAACGAAGATTGGAAAAAAATTGGAGAAGAATATCAAGTATTACGCAAGCCAAATGGCGATGCGGTTCAAGATCTATCAGTCAATAATTATTTAGTGATGCGTAACAAAGTAGCTGATCCTGATTTCTTATTATTACAAAAAATAGAAAGAAGATTTAGTGAATTATATCCTGATAAATATTTCCCTTTATACACGATGGTTTCTTTTACGGATATTGAATATAAAACTGCCTTAGAAAAAGGAAATGCTCAAGAAAATGTGATTAAAGGCTTAATTAAAAAACATGATATTAATCAGGATACTTCAATAGCAAGGATTGATGAGATTATCCATCAGCAAATGACTGAAAATGTATTAAATTAGCAAAAAATATAATTTATGACTGACGCACAAAAAGAAATAGTTTCTCGTATTGAAGATAAATATAAAGCCATCGATCAAAACCCAGATGTTCATTTAGAAGGTTTGGTTTGGGCTAATCCAATTACGTATTGGGATTATATTTTACCTGATGCTTTATTAGGACTTCAAATTCAACGCACCACTCAACCTGATGAAATGGTATTTATCATGTATCATCAAATTAATGAGTTGTTGTTTAAAATGATTTTATGGGAAATTAATCAAGTAAGCAACAGTGCCGAAGTTTCTGCACCTTTCTTTACCGAAAAATTAAGACGTATCAGTCGTTATTTTGATATGTTATCTTCTTCGTTTGATATCATGGGAGATGGTATGGAGAAAGAGCAATACATGAAATTTAGAAATACCTTAACGCCTGCAAGTGGATTTCAAAGTGCGCAATACCGTTTAATTGAGTTTGCTTCAACTGAGTTAATTAATTTAATTGACTACCGTTTCAGAGCGACGATTGATAGAAATACACCATACGAGCATGCCTATGAACATTTGTATTGGCAAGCTGCTGGTAAAGATCATGCGACTGGTAAAAAGAATACATTAATTAGAAATTTTGAAAAACGCTATAAGGCAGAATTTTTAATTCAAATGGAAGGGTATAATACAACCAACTTATGGACTAAATTCAAGCAATTACCTGAGTCTGTAAAAAATGATGCAGACTTAATTAAAGCGATGCGTCATTATGATTATACCGTAAACGTGTCTTGGGTTATGGCTCACTATAACGCCGCTGGTAAATATTTAGGAAATGCAGAGGCAACAGGAGGAAGTGATTGGAGAAAATATATGCATCCAAAATACCAACGTCGTATTTTCTTCCCTGAATTGTGGAGCAAAGAAGAGTTAGAGAATTGGGGAAATAACGTGTAGTATCAAATTTAATGAAACGTTCTATTGAATTAATGTCGCCTGCGGGCTCTTACGAGGCTTTGATGGCGGCAATAAAAGCGGGTTGCAATTCGGTGTATTTTGGAGTAGAGCAGTTAAATATGCGCGCTCGTTCCAGTAATAATTTTACGCTAGAAGATTTAAAACGCATTGCTGAAATTGGCAAAGAAAACAACGTTAAAACCTATTTAACGCTGAATACTATTTTGTACGATCACGATATTACGTTGATGAAAAGTATTGTGAGTACAGCTAAAGACAGCGGAGTAACTGCTATCATTGCTGCCGACCATGCGGTAATGAATTATGCCAAAAAAATTGGCATGGAAATCCATATCTCAACACAAGCTAATGTTTCTAATATTGATACCGTTGAATTTTATGCCAACTTTGCGGATGTAGTTGTATTAGCGCGAGAGTTAAGTTTAATGCAAGTGGCGGATATTAGCCGAGAAATTAAACGCAGAAATATTACAGGACCTTCTGGTAAATTAGTGGAACTTGAAATTTTTGCTCACGGCGCTTTATGTATGGCGGTTTCCGGTAAATGTTATTTGAGTTTACATTCACATTTTGCATCGGCTAATCGTGGTGCTTGTATTCAAAATTGCCGTAGAAGTTATGTGGTGACTGATAAAGAAGATGGAATGGAATTTGAAATCGATAATGAATTTATCATGTCGGCAAAGGATTTATGTACCATTGATTTTTTAGATAAAATCTTAGATGCGGGTGTGAGTGTATTGAAATTAGAAGGTCGTGGGCGTTCAGTAGATTATGTACATACCGTTACTAAATGTTATAACGAAGCTATTGATGCCTATTTAGAAGGAACTTATACCAAAGAAAAAATAGAAAACTGGAAAACCCAATTGGCAACGGTATTTAATCGTGGTTTTTGGGATGGGTATTATTTAGGTCGTAAAATGGGTGAGTGGTGCGATGAAAATGGATCTAAATCTTCCAAGAAAAAAATATACTTAGCTAAAGGTTTAAAATATTTTGAACAAGCCAAAGTAGGGGAGTTTCAATGCGAATCGCATAGCTTATCGGTGGGTGATGAAATTATGATTACAGGCCCAACCACTGGTTATCTTGAGATGAAAATTGAAGAGTTAAGAGTTGATGGCAGCCTACCGATAAAGTGGTAAAGGGAAACATCTTTACGATTGTTAGCGATGAAAAAATTCGTCCTTCTGATAAATTATACAAATTAGTTCCAGAAGTGCAATGATTCGCATTATTCAACAACGTATTAAATGTATTGGTTGTAATGCCTGTGTTGAAGCAGCCGATTATCGTTGGCGTATTTCTACCAAAGATGGCAAATGCACCCTAGTTGGTGGCGTTGAAAAACGTGGCTTTTTCTCAGTGTTAGTGAACGACCATGAATTAGAAGACAATTTAAAAGCTGCTAAAAACTGTCCGGTTAATATCATTAAAATCCATACGGTTTAATTATAAATACGTGCTAGTGGGTATTGCTTTCTTTTTTTTAAGACTCTATTTTTGACAAAAAAAATTGAGCATGAAAAAATCTATACTTATTTTTTCTATATTTATGGCAAGCGCATTTGTTTCTTGTAAAAAAGACTACGTTTGTGTTTGCACCAATTCTAATACCGGTGATGTAAGCTATGGCGACCATTTTAAAGCCAATACTTTTACTAAAACGGCAGCGGAGGAATCTTGTAAAGCAAACAACGACGTTTCAGGTGGCGCTTTAGAAAATTGCCATTTAGAATAAAAAAGTATATGAAAAAAATTACGGTTCTGGTTGTTGTGGTTGTAATGAGTGTATTTATCTCTTGCCAAAAAGATTATGTATGTTATTGCACCAAGCCTAATACAGATGTTTCGAGTTATAGAGAAACTTATAAGGGAACTGTATTTGCTAAAAAAGCAGCCATAAAATCTTGTAAGGACAATATGAACATTGAACTTGATTCTTTAACTAATTGCTATATCGAATAACATGAAGCATGTATAAAATAGTTGTAATGATAATAATGGCTACTGCTTTTTTATTCGTTTCCTGCGAAAAAGAATACCTCTGTGTTTGTAAAGATTTACATTCCGGAGAAATTACCGAAGGTGATAAAGTAAAAACTACCAAGCTTGGTAAAAAAGGTTTCGAAAAATCATGTAAATCCAATTCAACCGAACATAAGAACTGTGTTGTACAGTGAACTATTGCTTAGTATGTGTTAGCAGCTGGCAATTAAAATTCTTGAATATGCGGCTTAACAAAGTCCTTATATTTTTCGTTTAGCGCTTTTAAAGTTTGAGTGTTGATATTTGCCATTCCAAAAGATTTGCTGTAATTAAATATTTTGTAGCTTGTTTCAAGAATAAACTCACGATTGTCATTGAAATTTATTTTAGTAATTAAAAACGACTTGGGTCCAAAATATGACTTTAATATTTCGGTTGTTGAAGAATCATTTTTGGCAATTAGCTGCGAATAACCATTAACACTAAAATCATCAAAAGCAATTTCCGATAATGGATTTTCATTAAACGTTTTGGATTTTGCTTTAACTAATGCTAAAGTTGCACTAGAACCTTCAACCTTCCAAAATGGTCGTATATCTTTGTATTTTGTGTCTCTTAAGAAGTTATTAATAATTGTCGTATCCTTTACTAGAACACTCCCTAAAAACACACTGGACGATTGATTTGTTCCTGTTCCGGCAATACCAGGAGGAACACAAAGGAGCATTTTGCTAGTTAAAGGATGTTGCTTTGTTTGCCATGAGGCTTTGGCAGAATCATTAGCTAAATAATCATATTTAATTTTTTCTGCGTTGTCTTCATCAATCTTTAGAAGAAGTTCATTTCCATTTTTGTAGTCAATTGCTTCATAAAATGAAACTGAAATTTTTAGTTCCGAATTCATTGGTTCTGAAATATTCTCTTCGTTAATATTACTTTCATTAGGGTTACTTGAGCAATTGCTTATAAAAAGAATGGTAAGCAAAATTAATATTGGTGAATACTTTTTTATCATTGTTTTTGGTTTACTTCTAAATGGCTAGTATATAGCGTTTTGTTGCTGCCAGTCGTGCGGTTTGAAACATTGTCTGCCGAAACGCTACTAACAAAGATAAATGTTTAATGGACTTTTGCAAAGCCTGCCCGTTCCGTTCAGGCGGGCGAAAATATCCCGATATCTATCGGTGGTCTTTCGCGGAGCGACTGCTTTTTGCAAATGCTTTGTTGTCAGCCAAACTGTTTGCTTAGCGTGTTTTATTGAAAAACATTAAAATAAGTCATATAAAATTAGATAATTATAAAGAAGTTTATTAATATGCCATGCGGCTAAGATATTGCGCTTTTACCTAATCAGATTTGTTGTTTAGAGTAACTATTTATTTATTGAATTGTGTTTTTCAAACCGCATGAAAATCTTTTATTTTTTATCTGACAAAATATACCTTTTTAATTTTATTGTTTTCTATATGATATATAACAATAGCTTCTATTATATCGTTATTTACTTGAACTCGTTCCTTATCTATTACAATGTTTCCTTGTACCATTCTCCCTAATAACTCACAATGTAAATTTGGAGTGTCTTCAAATTTTTTAGAATAGTTTTTCCTCAATTCATCCTTGCCTTTATATAACAATTGGTCAGGAAAAGTGTAGATTTCAACATCATCAGCATAAGTCTCTAAAAAAGACATTATATTTCTGCAGTTATAACCATTTAATTGTCGTTGCACTAGTGCAGTTGGTGTTTCTTCAATTGTAAGCAGACGTTTTTTTTTCATGATGAGTTCGTCATATTGTTTTTGATCCTAGTTGTTGATGGGTTATTTTTTCATTACATACCCTTCTCGATTTTCAATGTCTCTGATATAAATCCTTAATATGCTACAAAAATTTGCCACTGGTTCCAGCTGTAGCTTATGTTATTATTTAGATTTTGTTATTTCTTCTATCATTTTTTTTGCAGTTTCATTCTTCGGGTCTAGTTCAATTGATTTTTTGTAATGTTGTAAGGCGAGGTTTAATTGTTTGTTTTTATA
Organism: Bacteroidota bacterium; assembly: GCA_016711805.1. Classification (GTDB taxonomy): domain Bacteria; phylum Bacteroidota; class Bacteroidia; order B-17B0; family Aurantibacillaceae; genus UBA4416. The sequence goes on along the minus strand of JADJSH010000017.1, from coordinate 38,035 downwards.
ATAGGCTTCTGCAAGGCTGTCGTGCGCATTGCCTGAGTTAGTAAATTCTTCTACATTTAATTTTAGTAATTTAATGGCCGAAGTTAAATCACCAATTGAAAGGTATTTGTACGCAATAAGATTTATACTACTTTCTAAATCCATAAAATCATAATTTGTTTTTGCAGGCTTTATTACGCTTTCAAAATGTTTTATTCCTTCGTCAACAGATTTTGATTTTATAATTTTCACCAATTCTATTGATGCTAATGGTTTTGGATTTTTTGCGTTTACATTGTATAAAATTGGAAGAATATTATTTGAAATACCCACTAAATCATTACCTCTCATTCCCGCTCTTGTGTTGTCGAGTAATACTACAAAAATACTATCGTCTGGAATTCTAGCCATATAACTCGAATAACCTGTGAGACCTCCGTCATGGCTTATTAAAGTTATATCGTTATTTGTTTTTAAATAGTTCTTCATATTATTAACTGCAACACCGTAGCCATAGTTGGGCAGGTATTTAGTACACATCAGTTTTTTGTTTTCTGTATTTAACAATTTGTCAGTATAAAAGGATTTGTCCCATAAGAATAAGTCTTCCACAGTGCTGTATATTGTGCCTGTTGAAAAAGCATATACTTTTGGGTTTATGCTTTGCGCAAGAATATATTCTCCCATATAAAAGTAGTGGCCATTGGCTAAATTAGGAATGACTTGACTTGGATACTCAACTCCTGAATTTTTCATGCTCAAAACATTAAATATTTTTTCGTGCAAAACAGCTTCATATGATTTTTGAGTTACCGCTTCTATAATCATTCCCAAAATATAGTAGCCTGTATTGCAATAGCTAATATTTTGTCCTGGTTCGAAAAGTAAACTGTCTTTAAAATATTTTAATGCGAACTCTTGCGGGTTCAATTCTTCTTGTTCCATTATAGGGTTTGTCGCATCTGTGTAGTTGGGTAAGCCCGAAGTCATACTTAACAAATGATGAATTGTTAGTTTGTTTCCCGTATTTTTAAAATACCATGGAAGATGAGTAATTATTTTATCGTCTAATTTTAATTTGCCTTCCTGCTTTAATTGAAGAATAAGTAAAGCCGTAAATTGTTTAGTTAGTGAGCCTATCCTAAATTTTGTAGTTGGCGTGTTTTCAATATTCCAAGAGAAGTTTGCTTTACCGTAACTTTTTTTGAGTATTTCTTTGCCGTTTTGCGCAATTATCACACTTCCATTAAATAAGTCGTATTGGTGATATTTTGAAAGTATATCATCTATTTTTTTTGCCTTATCGTTTTCAATTTGAGTTGTTGTTTTAACTTTATGTTCGCGAAAAGAGTAGGATTTTTGTACTATTTTCCAAGCACCTAGATATTTGTGTATTAAAAAATAATCAGTAAACGTTCGCCAGTTTGGAATAATAATTTCCGCTTTTGCGATTGCAGCATCGTTTTCAATATCTATAGAAATAATACGTCCTAATCTGTTTGACTTTTCGCCTGTTTTTATATCTGAAATATATTGCTCACCGGAACGTATCCACAGTGTATCTTTTGTGACCGTGTATAAATTAAATTTAGGATGAAATGCTTTTTTTAACCTATCGGGCTGACCGTTTGCCGTGCCTTCAATATAATCTAAAAGTACTTCCGTAATTTGGTCTAAATCACTTTTTTGAGGAGTAATATTTAGAGTTTTAAAGTTGAAATTTAGCATGCTTATTATTTCGTTTGCCACTTTTGAAGCAGATGTTGGGTCTTGACCTGTAACAAATCTGCCATCTACAACATAAAAACCGTCTTTTCCTTTTTCGGAATAAACAAAATTGCCTTTATTGATTATAATAGCATTATCTATTGAAAAAGGAAAAGCTTTGTAATATTCCATCTCTTTGTTTTCCAGTTTATCTGGATAACCAGTTATTTTTTTACCTGCATAAAGTGACTTTCCGTTTTCATCCTTAAGTTTTACTATTCCTGCAGTTCCATGGCAAATGGATGAAACTATACCATTTTTATTGTATATTTTTCTTGCAATACTTTGTATGATTGTATCGTCGGATACTCCATACATTGCAGCTCCACCTCCACTATAGTAAATAGCCAAATAGTTATCTGCTAGTACTTCATTTGGCTTAAATGTATGCTCCAATTTATCCATAAAAAATCCATTGTATAAATACATTTTTTGAATACTATCTGAACTGTTTATATATCCAATAGGTATAGCACCACCTTTTGGACTAATAAAATCGACTTGAAATCCAGCTTTATTAAAAATGTCATATGGAATTACAATTTCCTCGAAATGGTTTGCAGTAGCAATTTTTGTTTTCCCATAATACTCTTGATTTGATGTTACAAATAAGATTTTGTTTTGAGCTAAAATATTTGTGAGTTTAAGGCTTATTAAAATAAACCATATTATTTTTATGTTTATAGAACTACTAAATTTTGCTTTTTCCATATCTACTTTCTTTAAAATGAGATACAAATTTGCATAATAAACCATCCAAAAAGGTTCTATTTTGCCGGGAAGAAGTCCAATTCTATAATATTGAACTTATTTTAGATGTTTTTTTTGAAATTCTGCGGGTGTTAAACCTGTAGCTTTCTTAAAACTCGTAAAAAAAGTCGATTTTGAGTTAAAGCCACTATCGTAACCTAAGCTTTCAATTGAATATGCGCTTGGGGTTTGCAATAATTTTTTCGCCTTTTCAACTCTATATTCATTAATTAGTATTGAGAAAGATTTACCTAATTTTTCGTTTATGTATTGAGATAGTGTATGTTTTGATACATTTAGTTGTTTTGCGGTATCTGCTAAAGTAAGATTTGGATTGAGAAATAATTCTTTTTCAACTATAATTGAGAAAGACTGCTCAATTTGCTGTTGCGTTTTTTGTTCCATTTCTTTGTTTTTGTACTTTTCTTGTTCTTGAAAAAAAGTAGACTTTTTGTTGTTCTTGAATATAAAAAGCAAAACAATTAAATGAAAAATGAATGAAAATGATAACGCACCAACTATATAAGAGGTAAAGGCTCCAATATAATAAGCTAACCAAATAAAAAACACTCCCAAATAAATACTAAGCACCCATACATCAATGTTTTTGAGCGTCTCTTTCCGCTTAAATTTTGTAATTATGGGTAGAAGATATTTAAAAGACAATACAATATAAAAAAGCCATTGAAAGTAAATACTTTTTACAATCCATCTACTCCAAATCTCTGGATTCTCAGTATAAGGATAAAAAATGCCTAAAATAGTTATGCATATTAAATAAGGAATGGTGTGGAGAGCCCAATTGGATTTTATACTATTATTATGAGATTTGAGATATAAAAAAGAAATGGCCCAATAAGAATGCAGGCTGAAAGACCAATTTGAATAAAATATTTGCCAATTGCGGATTAAAATAAAAAAACACAGACTTAAAAATGCGAATGCACAACATTAAAATTAACAAAGGCAGAAAATAATTTGAAAATTTTTTCTTATTGGCATTTAAAGTGAAATATACTGAAAGCAATAAACCATTAAAAGCCCCTAAGACGCTAAAAAAAGAGTATTTGATTAGACATAACCTTTTAGTCGTTAATTGATTTTTCAAGTTTATTTGGCATTTGCTAAATTCTCACAAATCATATTTTTGAATATAAATTTTGTAATGATAGGTAAAGAAGTGTTTTTATTCCAACTCACCTCGTTCTTATAACAAAGATAAAATGTTTATTTACATTTTCAATGCAAAAGTGTTTTTACTTAAGAGTAGTATCATTTATTGCTGATATTCCTTGCCAGCTGGGCACTTGTCGTAGATAACCATTTTAAAAAGTGTATATAAAATTAGACATTTATGAGATCGCTTATTAATATACCATGCCGTCGCAGGCAAAGCGCCTTTGACTGAACGGACGTGAGATGCGCAAAAAGTGCGAAGCACACCTATTTAGAAAGGGCAGGAATTTAGCTTATTTGGTTTTTTGCCTGTCTTTTTGCGCTTGGATTTGTATTACGAAGCGTCTTAGGTTTTTCGCTATCACAGATACTGTCATTCTTTGCCAAAATAAAACTGCGGGTTTGAATCATATCAACAATTTCTTGACGTTTTGGCTTATTTTCATATTTAATAATTGTTATTTTTAATGGAAAATTAGGACTGAATTTATATCTGAATATTTATCAAGACCTTTCGATTTTAAGTCAATCTTATTTTTTAAATTTCGGAAAATCATAGTTCTTTTCGTACATTATACTTAATATTCCTATCGCAAAATCATTACTAGGGAATAGTTCTCCGTTGATTGAAAATGATATTGCAATATTATCTTTTGGATTAAATGACACGATTGAGTGGGTACCATAGGTATCTCCTCCGTGTCCATAAAGGATATTATCATTAAATGGCAGTAACATTAAACCTCTACCAAACGTTTCTTTTTCATAAATTGGTTTCATTATTTCAATTGTCTCTTTTTTAAGAATTTTGTATTGGAATAGTTTTGTGATAAAAATATTTAAATCCTTTGTCGTTGATGCTATATCACCAACACCAATAATATTGTAAAATTAAACTCTGTTATTTCATTCCAATTATTTTGAAATTCATAAGATTTGAAAACATTCTTTATTTCATTTTTTATTGAAGAAAAATTTTCAAGCTTTAATGGCATAACAATGTGTTTATCCACGATAGTCCCATAATCTGAGTTATATTTTTTTTCTACTATTTTAGTAAGAAGATAATACCCTGAATTTGAGTAACGAACTTTTTCGTTTGGTTCAAAATCTATCCCTTGTTTTATAATCTCATTTATAATTTCTTTTTCAGTAATTCTGCTGGTTAGCCATGGAATACTATCGTTTTTCCTCACATAATCACCCAACCCACTTGAATGTTCAAGTAAATTTTTTATCGTTATGTTTTTTGAGTTAGGGATTTCAGAATAAAATTTTGATAACGTATCGTCTAATTTCAATTTTTTATCTTCTATTAATTTAAATATTAATGTAGCGGTGATTAGTTTTGTAATGGATCCTACTTGATATTTTGTGTTAGAATTATAATCAACATTTGTCAATTTACTTTGCCCAAAGCTTCTATTATAAACCTCTAGTCCGTCTTTGAAAATAGAAAGACTTCCAATTCCTTGATTATTATTTTCGATGTGATTTAAGTATTCATTTAATTTTTGAATGTCAACTTTTTGAGGATAAACAGTCGCAATAATGGACATCATGCATATTAAAAATAATAATTTCATAATTTATTTTTTAATTTTAGTATTATTGGTCTATTTTGATTTAATTTCGTCCTACATTACGTTTTCGTGCTAAGCAACGGTTTGATTTGAAACATTTTCTGCCGAAACGCTACTAACAAAGATAAAATGTTTCTACGCATTTGCAATGCAAAATAAATGTCTTTCCCGAAGGGACTTTATTTGCAAATGCTTGTACTTCCGCCCGCATTAGTTTTAGGTGCGGTTACCTGCTGGCGTTTTTTATTATGTCTGCAAGTTGGTTTTGCAGCCAAGTAGAGTCGCTAACGTTTATTGTTTTGATTTTGTCTAAAGTTAGTTTTGTGTTACACATTAGTGCATACCGAACATTCTCGTCTGGGTCAACTGAAAGTGCATTAAAGATAGAATCATTTATTTTTCTTTTTCTAGCAACAGCGGAACGAATATTTGAGTCTGAGTCCGCGCAAAGAATTTCAAGTATTTCCGTTTGGATTGTCTTATTGTGAATTACCCAAATCTTAAAGTCAGGATAATTTTTAATTACCTCAAGCCAAACACTTATGTCAGCGGTGTCGTTACTTGCACGATGTTGCTCGTCCATGTTCTCGCTTTGTCTAAGTGTAATGAATTCGTCTACGGTTTTTATCATCTATGTCTGTCTTTACGCTTGCAGGTAACGTTTTCGCGGTTTGCTTTCCGTAATTGGAACCGTTGTTCACCGAAATGTTTGTTAAAAGATACACGCGAGCAGTGCAATGAGCAAAATTAAAAAATTGTCTACCGCTTTTGCAATTGCTTTGTTGTCTGCAAGGCTGGAGCAAACCGTGTGTTAGCTGCTGTAACGGCTACACTGATACGTCTCGCCTGCGTGTCCAGAGTTAAATTCATCGTCTTGAATTTTATAAGGAATTAATTCCATGTCAATTAGAACCGTGTAACTTGTATAATGATTTACTTGTGTTACAATATAGAACTCAACTGAGTAACAGCCACTTAATTCTTTGTGAGCATTTGTCATTATGTAAATGTCCTTTTTGTCGCAAATTGCATAATAGAATTCTGTATCCGTTGCCTGAAAACTTTTAGGGATTCTTACACGTGTATCTCGTCGAAACTGAACTTTTGGTTGATACCATATTTTATTAGAGTCAGGATTGAAGTTGTAGCACCCATTTTCATATTTCAGTTCGATATTGGGAAGCTCTGCCCGAAAACAAAATTAATTGTCAAGGCGAATATAAAAAGTGTCCGCATAATTGTCTTAACGAATGAGAATGAATTTTATTGTCGGTTGTCTTTTTGCCGTTATTGCAGCTAACTAGCTTATATACTTAGTTTTTTCGCACATATATAACCGTATACGGGAAATATGTTTAGTTTTTCTGAGCTTAGCTGTTTATCAAATTTAATCAATTTTCCACAAAAAAAGCTCCTTTGGTTTCCAAAGGAGCTTTTAAATAGCAAATAAACTCTGCTTATGCCTTTTTTACAAATAAGTTAACTTTCGTTTCTTGGCGTTTTAATAAACGAACTATATTTTTTTTGTGAGTTAAAATTAAAAGGGCTGCCACAAATAACGAGAAAATTAATAAGGTTTGATTTTGGTTTTTTAATACAATATTCAAAAAGAAAGGGAAACTTAACCCAGCCGTCATCGAAGATAATGACACGTATCGAGTTGCCAATAAAACAATTAAAAACACACCTAATACCATTAAACTTGTTATTGGTGTAAGGCAAATAACCACACCTAAAATAGTTGCTACTCCTTTTCCACCTCTAAATCCAGCAAAAATCGGAAAAACATGCCCTACTAAAGCAGCAATTCCTAATCCTAGTTGTAAGTTAACAAATTGGTTACTTTCAAAAACAAAGGGAGATAAAAAGGCTAATAAAACGGCAGAGGTTCCTTTTTACAATATCAATAAACAAAACAGGAATCCCCGCTTTTTTACCTAATACTCTAAAAGTATTGGTAGCTCCAGCGTTTCCACTGCCAAATTCTCTTACGTCAATGCCATAATAGCGTTTACCCCACCATACTGCTGTAGGTATTGAGCCTAATAAATAAGCTGTAACAAGAAGCGCAATGATAATAGTGGTTTCCAAATGCGTTAAGTTTTAGTTACACAAAGATAACAATTATTTAAAAATTACAAAGCCCTAAACTTTTTAGGGGCTTGAAAGATGTAAACAGTTTTTTGTTAAAATGAACTGTTTTTTTAATAGAACGCAGATGTCACTGTTCCGATAGCTATCGAATATGATAAAATAGGATTTCATGAATGGTTAAATGGTATAAAATCAAACTATTTTATTATAATAATCATACAAAACCAGCGTCATCAGCGTTCCATTCTTTTTCTATAAAATAGGCTCATTTTATATCAATTATTTTTCTTCAATTACAAAATTTATGGTATTTTCACCCTCCTTAAACTATGATAAGTTACGTTAATGGGCAAGTTGCCGAACTAAATCCTGCCCAGGCAGTTATAGAAACCAATGGAGTAGGCTATGGCTTGTTAATTTCCTTAACAACCTATAGTCAAATTCAAGGTAAACCTACTGCAAAATTATTTGTAGAGAGCGTTTACGTGAGAGACGATAATCCTCGCTATTTTGGTTTTGCTGATTTAGAAGAACGTGACTTGTTTCGTAAGCTCATTTCAGTATCAGGTGTTGGCGGCGGAAGCGCTATTTTAATGCTGTCTTCGTTAAGTGCTCCCGAAATAGCTGGCGCCATTAACACAGCCAATGTAGCTTTGCTAAAAAGCATTAAAGGCATTGGCGAAAAAACAGCACAGCGTATCGTAGTTGATTTAAAAGGAAAAATGGGTAAACATGAAGGAGGAATATCCCAAATTTTAAACCCATCATACAATAAAAATAAAGATGAGGCGTTAATGGCTCTAGTTACATTAGGGTTTCCTAAACTAGTAGCCGAAAAAGCTATTGAAAAAGCAACCAAACAACAAGGTGTGGCTACAGATAATGTTGAATTGCTGATTAAAGCAGCATTAAAAAATATGTAATTTAAAACGTGGTAAAAGGGGTCGTAAAATTTCTTGTTGTAGGTTCTGTGTCGGTAGGCTTAATGAGCATTGTTGTTGGTTCCAAAGCCAAAACAGAGCCTCTAAGCAAACCACATTATCTATATGCTCCCGTTCCAGTTTTAAATCCCGATTCTCCTATTGTTACTAAAGACGATTTACAGTTTCCGTTTAACGATAATAATGGAGGTCAGCCTAATTATGATGATAAAAGTGGATTGTATTTAAGCAATCCGTCTAACATTAAAACCGAAACTAATTATAATCCTCAAACAGGTAATTACGATATCACTCAAAAAATTGGTGATATGGATTACCGCCCCGAAACTTATGTAGAATTTAAGGATTATCAAGATCAGTTATTTAAAGATGCTGTTAAAAATCACTGGAAGTCGAAAATTAAAGCCGAAGATTTACAAAACCAAAACAAAAAAGGAACTATTCCTAAGCTAACGGTTAATAGCGAAATTTTTGATCGAATTTTTGGAGGTAACCAGGTTGATATTAAACCTACCGGAACAGCCGAATTAATTTTTGCCTTAAATCGAAACAAAACTTTAAATCCAGCTATTCCTCAACGTCAGCAAAAGGTAACCAATTTTGATTTTAACATGCGTATCCAATTAAACTTAATTGGTAAAATTGGAGATAAATTAAAAATCACCACCAGCTATAATACCGAGGCGTCTTTTGATTGGGAAAATCAAATGAAGTTAGAATACACGGGTTATGAAGATGAAATTTTAAAGAAGATTGAAGCGGGTAACGTAAGCTTACCATTAAACAGTTCGTTAATTCAAGGAAGCCAAAGTTTATTTGGTGTAAAAACACAAATGCAGTTTGGTAGGTTAACGGCCACAACCTTATTTTCGCAACAACGTGGTAAAAAGCAAGAAGTATCAGTACAAGGTGGTGCACAAACCATGTATTTTAATGTAAGTGGTGATAACTATGAGGTTAATAAACATTATTTCTTAGGGCACTTTTTCCGCGATAATTACGATGAATGGATGAGTACTTTACCAGTTGTAACCACGCCAATTGTAATTACAAAAGTAGAGGTGTACATTACTAACCAAACGGGTAGTACTGAGCAAGTTCGAAGTATTGCCGCATTTACGGATTTAGGAGAAGATTCAGCTCATGTAAATCCTGTTTTAAATAATGATAAAGGGTTTAATACAAATAACTGTCAACCATTTTCATCTCCATATGTTATTGCGGATAGTAGTTCGGGAGTAAACCCACATAACGGTGCTAACAGTTTATATTACATTTTAACTGACCCTACAATTGGATTAATTGCACAGCGAAGTAATACCCTACAAGCAATTAATTCAACCTTACAACAAACGGTAACAACTGGTCCAAACAATTGTAATCCAAATGGTCAGTTCATGGTGTCTGCTCGCGATTTTGAATATATATCTAACGCTCGTAAATTAAATGCAACGGAGTTTACGGTTAATAACCGTTTAGGATTTATCTCCATTAACCAATCCATTAATAACGATCAAACGGTAGCGGTTGCTTATCAGTATACTTACAATGGAAAAACGTATCAAGTTGGTGAGTTTTCCGATCAGTTTACTACTGGCCCCTTATATTTAAAATTATTAAAAAGTGGTTCCATCAATAGTCCTAAATTAAGTACTTGGGATTTAATGATGAAAAACGTGTATTCTTTAGGAGCCTATAATTTAAATGCCGCCGATTTTAAATGTGATATCTTTTATACAAACGTTGAAACAGGTGTTGATATTCCTTATATTCCTTATGGAAGTATTAATGGTAAATTATTAGTTCAGGCAATGGGCTATGATAAATTAAGTGTGAATGGCGATCCTTTTTCGGATGGGGTGTTTGATTTTGTGAATGGTTATACCATCAATTCTAATAACGGACGTATCTATCTGTCCTCTAAAGAACCTTTTGGTAATAACCTAAGAAGTAAATTTGATGCAGCTGATTTTCCAACGGCTGATAAATATATTTTTCAGGAATTATACGACTCTACAAGAACCGTAGCTCAACAATTGCAAGAGAAAAACAGATTTAAAATTAAAGGGTCTTACAAATCAGCTTCTGGTTCTGAGATTTCTTTAAATGCCTTAAACATTCCTCAAGGTGCTGTGCAAGTTACGGCAAATGGCCAAGCTCTAACCGAAAACGTAGATTATACCGTTGATTATACCTTAGGTAGAGTGAAAATCATTAACGAAAGTATCTTAAACTCGGGTGCTAATATTAAAGTGAGCACAGAAAGTAACTCCCTATTTAATGTGCAGCAAAAAAGTTTATTTGGAACCCGTTTAGATTTTAAAGTGAATAAAGACTTAACAATTGGAGGAACCGTATTACACTTAAATGAAAAACCAGTTACTCAAAAAGTTAATATTGGTGATGAACCTGTATCAAATACCATTTGGGGTTTAGATTATAACTATCGCACGGACGTTCCTTTTTTAACTCGTTTAATAGATAAAATACCATTAATTAATACTAAGGAAATGAGTAGCATAACCACACGAGGTGAGTTTGCTCAATTAATACCAGGAAACTCAAAAGCCATTGGTAAAAATGGTAACTCGTATGTGGATGATTTCGAAGGAAGTATTTCTTTAATTGATTTAAAAAGTCCGCAAGCTTGGTCGTTAGCAAGTATTCCTCAAGGGCAACCAAGTTTATTTCCAGAAGCATCGTTAAACGATGATATAAAAACAGGTGTAAACAGAGCTCAATTTAACTGGTATAATATCGATCCTTTATTTTACGGACAACAAAACACAAATTTAAAACCTAGCAATATACCAGAGGCAACTTTCTCTAATAACTTTATGCGTCAAGTTTTAGAAACTGAATTGTTTCCTACTAAAACACCTGTAAACGGTCAACCAGTTGTTTTAGGGGTTTTAGACTTAGCATTTTATCCAGCAGAGCGTGGTCCTTACAACTATGATTTAGTTCCTCAATCTGGAATTTCAAGTGGTATGATTATATCATCCGCAGCTGGTACTGTTGGTAAATTGGCAAATCCAGAGTCGCGTTGGGGTGGTATTATGAGAAGATTAGAAACCAATGACTTTCAAGCCGCTAATATTGAGTATGTGCAGTTTTGGATGATGGATCCTTTTAATAGTGATTATAATAACACAACTTATCCAGATATGGATGCTAACAATAAGCCTAGTGGAGAGATGTATATCAACTTAGGTAATGTGAGTGAGGATATTGTGAAAGATGGTAAAATGTTATACGAAAATGGATTACCAGCAACAGGTACTAACTCTATATTACCAACTACCGAATCTAATTTAGGGAAAACACCATTAATTAGTCCTATCTCTAATTCGTTTGTAAATGATCCAAACGACAGACCGTATCAAGATGCTGGTTATGATGGATTAGTGGATAGTGCAGAGATTAGAAAATTTTCAAGTTTCTATAACTTATTACAATCCTATCAAGGTAATCCGTTTGTTGACGCTACCTTAGCCGATCCAAGTTCTGATAAATACCATTTTTTTAGAGGAAGTGATTATGATGGCATTACTGATTTAACTTTAGCAAATACGCTTCATCGTTATAAAAAATACAATAACGCAGAAGGTAATTCACCAACAGAGCAGCAATACCCAGATGCAGGCATTCCTAGCGCCGCTACTAATAACCCTAATATTGAAGATATTAATAAGGATAATACACTAAGCGAAACTGAAAATTATTACCAATATAAAATTTCAATTTCTCCTCAGGATATAAATCCAAATAATGTTGGTAAAAATTATATTGTAAACGTTTTAGATGGAACAACGACGATTGGTAATACTCAAAAAACGGTAAAATGGTATCAATTTAAAGTTCCAGTTACTGAGTTCGAAAAAGCAGTAGGGTCAATAGAAGGATTTAACTCTATTCGTTTTATGCGTGTGTTTATGAAAGGTTTTGATAAACCGGTTGTATGTCGTATTGCCCGCATGGAATTAGTAAGAAGCGATTGGAGACGCTATGCTTTTGATTTGCAAAAACCAGGAGAGTATATTGCTAACGATGATAATACCACCACATTTGACGTGTCGGGTGTAAGTTTGCAAGAAAATGGGGCCAAAGTACCTGTAAACTATGTTTTACCTCCAGCTATTGAACAACAACAAAACGTACAAGCTACTAACAATGTATTACTAAATGAGCAAGCATTATCATTAAGAGCTTGTAATTTAAAAGATGGTGATAGCCGAGCGATTATTAAAAACACGGAGTTAGATGTTCGTTCATTTAAAAAAATGAAGTTATTTATGCACGCCGAAAAGCTTGGAATAGACCCATTAAACGATGGCGATGTAACCGTTTTTGTTCGTTTAGGTTCTGATTATAATAATAACTATTACGAATACGAAGTTCCTGTAAAATTGACAAATCCTGGTTATTATGATCCTAATACAGATGATGGAAAGTACTCAGTTTGGCCAACGGAGAATGAGTTTGTGATTGATTTTGAAAAATTAACTTCTGCCAAAGTTCAACGCAACTCAGCAGTTGGAACTGATTTGGCGGCCATGCAAGTGCCTTATGTGGATGCGGATGGTAACAATAAAATTACAGTTGTAGGTAATCCAAACCTAGCAAGTATTAAGAGTATGATGATTGGTATTCGCAATCCTAAAGACGATGGAAGTTTACCAAAATGTGTAGAGGTTTGGGTAAATGAGTTACGATTAACTGATTTCGAAAATAAAGGAGGCTGGGCAACAACTGGAAGTGTGCAAGCTAAATTAGCCGATTTAGGGCAAATATCTTTAGCAGCAACCTACAGTAAACCATTTTTTGGAAGCATCGAAAAGAAAATTAGTGAACGAAGCCGTGAAACGAATTTTCAATGGGATGCCACTTCTACTTTTCAAATCGGTAAATTTTTCCCTGTAAAATGGAAGGTAAATTTACCTGTGTATTACGCGTATGGCGAAACCAAAATTACACCTCAGTTTAGCCCTTATGATCCAGATATTAAAATTGATAATCCTAACATTCCTGAGGATTTAAAAAAACAAATTAAGAAAAATGCACAAGATGTTACGGTGCGTAAAGGCTACAACTTTTCGAATGTGAGAATTGATGGTTTTAAAAAAGAGGGAGCAAAACCTATGCCTTGGGATGTATCTAACTTTTCTGTAACCTATGCTTACAATGAAATTACCAGACGAAATGTAAATATTGAAAATAGTATTATTAAAACCTACCGAGGAGCTTTATCATACAACTATGCTATTAATGCTAAAGCTTGGACTCCATTTAAGAAAACTAAATCCAAAATATTAAATAATAAGTGGATGGCTTTAGTAAAAGAGTTTAATTTGACGCCATTGCCAAGTCGTTTAGGATTTAATATGGATGTCAATAGAAGTTATAGCGAGTTATTAAACAGAGATATTACAACTTTTTATACTGGTAGCAGCGATAATTTAACACAAGCGCAGTTTAATAAAACGTTCAATATAACTCGTAACTACGATTTGCAATGGAACTTTACAAAGAATTTGAAATTTGATTTTACTGCCAATAATGATGGTCGTATTTTAGAACCACGTGGACGTATTGATACAGAGGAAGAAAAAGATAGTATTCGACAAAATTTAATAGCATTAGGTACAACAACTGGCTACAGACATCAATCCAACATAAATTTCCAAATACCAATTAATAAAATACCAATTTTTGATTTTATTAATGCAACAGCTCGTTACAGTACAACTTATACATGGGCACGAAGACCATTTGCTCAAGAATCAGTAGGTAACACCATTCAAAATACGAACACCAAAAATTTGAATGGAACTTTTAATATGATGACTCTTTATAATAAGATTCCATATTTCAGAAGAGTAAATACGGGTGGTAAATCGGCTAGTGCAAAAAAAGGTTCAGACAACAAACCAGTTAATGCCGTAAAGGATACTTCTAAAACCAAAAAAGATGAAACCAATGCTGTGAAAGATATTGGGGAGTTTTTGGCTAGAGGTATTATGATGATTAAACAAGTGTCGTTAACCTATCAAGAAACAAATGGAACTGGATTGCCAGGATTTTTCCCAAGTTCACAATACATGGGCTTAGATCCAAGCAAAGACTTTGCACCAGGTTATGGATTTATTAGCGGTTCAAATGATGATATATTAAATAAATCTATTCAAAATGATTGGTTGGTTAAAAATCCTAATCAGAGTTTGCCTTATACAACCACAAATAATAAAACCTTTACCTATCGAGGAAATGTAGAACCTCATGGAAGTTTAAAAATTGAATTAAACGGAACAAAAACTTATGGTAAAAATGAGTCGATGTTTGTGAGATACGATAGTATGCAAATTGATAATGGTAACAGAGGGTATTTGTTCGAAACGCCTGCCAACACAGGTAACTATAGCATCAGTGTGTTTACATTAGGGAAATCGTTTAAAGATAAAGGAAATGTAAAAGATGGTTCTTCTGTATTATTTGACGAGTTTTTAGCTATTAGACAGGATGTAGCTAGAGATTTAGCAGCGGCTAATAGTACAGCGATTAAAGATCCTCTAATTGATGGAAGAGGTGATGCGTATTACGACGGGTATAGCAATACTCAACAAGATGTATTATTGGGAGCATTTCACGAAGCTTACACAGGTAGAAAAGTAAAAGGAGTAGGGACAGATAAAATGTTTAAACAAATTCCTTTACCAAACTGGACTGTAAGTTGGGATGGTTTAGGAAAATTAAAATTTGTGAAGAAATTTTTCCAATCAGTTACCTTGCGTCATTCATACCGTTCAATGTATACAATTGGTGGTTACGCTAATAACCTATTATTTGTGGATAATGATAATGATGGTTATTCTGAATCGAGAGTTCCTGTTCAAAATTCATCAATTCTAGGTGTTCAGCAATCATCAAACTTTAACCCAAAATATACCATTGCAGGTGCAACTATTACGGAAGCTTTTAGCCCATTAATTAAATTTGACTTTAAGTTTAATAAGCCAGGTTTATTAGCCAATTTTGAGATTAAGAAAGATAAAACTGTTAACTTAAATATTACTGGACCTCAAATTATAGAAACTAAAGGTCAGGAATATGTAGTTGGTATTGGATATCGTTTTCCTAACCTAAAAATTAATGCGATTAAAATTAAAGGACAACCAATTAAGAGTGACTTAAACTTTAAATTAGATTTATCTTACCGTAAAAACATGACTGTAATTAGAAGAATCGCAGATGAGATTAGCACACCAACTGGCGGACAAAATATCATAACATTAAAAACGGCTTTAGATTATCAATTAACGCAAGCAATTAATTTACGACTATTTTATGATTGGATCAGAACAACACCACAAACATCCAATTCATTCCCAACGGCTAACACCAATGCGGGCTTTAGTTTAAGATTTAATTTACAGTAAAACAGCTTTGCTTTCTTTGCTTAACCTCCGCATTCTTTGCGGTTAAATAGGAAATACACATGAACGAAAAACTAAGTATGCAGGATTTGGGACGTTTAAGTTCAGATGAATTTAAGGCGTCTCAAAAAAATAACATCATTCTTGTATTAGATAATATCAGAAGTTTAAATAATGTTGGCTCAGCTTTTAGAACCGCCGATGCTTTTTTAATTGAAGCTATTTATTTATGTGGTGTAACAGGCACTCCTCCAAAACCTGAAATAGAAAAAACGGCTTTAGGCGCCACTGAAACAGTTTCTTGGAAATACTTTAAAACAACTCAAGAAGCTATTAATGAATTAAAATCAAACAACTATTATATTGCCTCTATCGAACAAGCAAAAGATTCGATTATGCTTAATCAATTTCAAAAGCCGCAACAAGCTTTAGCTTTAGTTTTTGGAAATGAAGTATATGGTGTAGAGCAAGAAATTATTAACCAAAGTCATGCTTGCATCGAAATTCCTCAATTTGGAACCAAACACTCCTTTAACGTTTCGGTAAGTATGGGAATAGTGTTGTGGGAAATGTTGAGGTAATAAAAAGTACATAAAGATGAAAGTATTAAGATTAAAGATTGGTTGTATATTCAAAAACAATCTTACTTCTTAATACTTACAATACTTTTAATGGTATTTATTAAACACATCCCAACTTTCTAAATAAGCCTTATCTAACAAAGCTTTGTTGAGGTTTAGGGCAATATTGTTTTTGTCAAAATAAAATTCTAAATCCTCAGTTGCTAAATTACCTGTTAAATCATCTTTTGCCATTGGGCAACCGCCAAAGCCATGCATGGCCACATCAAAACGCTGACAACCACTTTTGTAAGCCGCATCAATTTTTTCTTGAGCTTTATCTTTTGTAGAGTGGAGGTGAGCTCCAATTTCTACACCTTTAAATTCGGGAATAATATTAGAAAATAAGTAGCTGATATTGGTTTGGTCAGAAACTCCAATCGTATCAGAAAGCGCAATAATTTTTACACCCAAATTGCTTAACTTTTTTGTCCATTCAATTACAATATCGCTGTTCCAAACATCGCCATAAGGATTTCCAAAAGCCATCGAAATATATACTACTAATTCTTTGTTATGCTTCACACATAAGTTTTGAATTTCTTCCACCCTTATTAAAGATTCTGCTATACTAGAATTGGCATTACGTTGCTGAAAGGTTTCCGAAATAGAAAATGGAAACCCTAAATAACGAATTTCATCAAAAGAACACGCATCTTGAGCTCCACGAGTATTAGCAATAATGGCTAATAATTTACTTTTAGTTTGCGACAAATCTAATTGTTTTAAAACCGCCGCAGTATCATGCATTTGAGGAATGGCTTTTGGAGAAACAAAACTTCCAAAATCAATGGTGTCAAATCCAATATTCAACAACGAATTAATGTATTTTACTTTTACATCTGTAGGGATAATATCTTTGATGCCTTGCATCGCGTCACGTGGACATTCAATTAACTTCATAATATGTTTTGTTTTATAAGTTCTTTATTAATGTTCTTTATCAATGCAGGACCTTCATAAATAAAACCTGTGTATAATTGAATTAAATCGGCACCAGCTTTTATTTTTTCAATAGCATCTTCAGGACTATGAATGCCTCCAACACCAATAACTGGAAACGCATTATTGGATTTTGTTTTTAAATAGGCGATGACTTCAGTACTTCTTTTTGTTAAAGGTTTACCACTTAATCCTCCCATTCCAATTGCTTCAATTTCAGCTTTTGGGTAGGTTAGGGGTTCGCGGGCAATGGTTGTATTAGTTGCTACAATACCATCAATTTTAGTCGAAGCCACTATATCAATAATATCATCTAATTGCGAGTTGGTTAAATCGGGCGCTATTTTTAATAATAAAGGCTTTCGTTTTGGTTTTGAATTATTGATATTTTGTAAGTGATTCAGTAAATGTGTTAACGGTTCCTTATCTTGTAACTCTCTAAGGTTAGGAGTGTTAGGGGAGCTTACATTAACTACAAAGTAATCTACCACATCAAACAATGCATTAAAACAATATTCATAATCTTTAATAGCATCTTCGTTAGAAGTAACCTTATTTTTGCCAATATTGCCGCCAATAATGGCTTTTGTTTTTCTATTTTTCAAACGAATCACTGCTGCATCAACCCCTTCATTATTAAACCCCATTCGGTTAATAATTGCTTTATCGTTTGGTAATCTAAATAAACGAGGCTTATCATTTCCGGGTTGAGGTTTGGGAGTTAAAGTTCCAATTTCAATAAATCCAAAGCCAAGGGCTCCTAGTTCATTAAATACTTTAGCATCTTTATCTAAGCCGGCGGCTAAACCAACTGGGTTTTCAAAGTTGAGTCCAAATAGCTGTCTTTTTAGCTTAGGATGTTTGTATTCCAAAATGGATTTACTCATAAATCGCCCAAAAGGATTACCAAGGGCTAATTTCATGAGGTCAAATGTTAAATAATGAGCCTTTTCAGGATCTAATTTAAAAACTAAGGGCCTTAATAGTTGCTTGTACATAAGCTACAAAGATACGGTTTATGTGAATGAGATGAATTGAACATCAGCTATGTTGAAAAAAAAATACTTTTTTTTTAGATTTTTAACTAAAATTAAAAAAAACGTGTATTTTTGCACCAAATTAATAAAACCTAAACAAAAACCTAAAATGAAAAAAGTATTATCAATCGTTGCTGTAGCTGCTTTATCAGCTGCATTTGTATCTTGCGGACCTTCTAAAGAAGAATTAGCTGCTAAACAAAAACAAACTGAAGATTCATTAGCTGCTGTTGCTCAACAACAAGCTGATTCTTTAGCTAAAGTTGCTGAAGCTGAAGCTGCTGCTGCTGCTGAAGCTGCTGCTAAAATGGCTGCTGATTCAACTAGAATGGCTGATTCAGTTGCTGCTGCTACTAAAGGTGGTAAAAAACACTAATATTTAGTTAAAGCTAAAAATTAAAGCCTCGACATAGTCGGGGCTTTTTTTATGAAATTATTTTAATGAAAGGAACACGGATTAAACAGATAAAACAGATTTGTACGGATTTAATCCGTTTGTAATTACTCTTAAAAATTGATCTGCGATAATCCGCCTAATCCGTTAAATCAGCGTTCTATTAATTTATAATCCAGTATACTTTCTAAATAATTTAATAGCCAAGGCTAATAAAATAATCCCAAATACTTTTTTGATGATGGCAATTCCTCCGGCTCCTAGTATTTTTTCTATTTTATCTAGATTTCTTAAAACAATGTAAACAATAATGACATTAAAAAAGATAGCTGTAATAATAGAAACAATATTATACTCTGCTCTAATGGATAAAAGTGTGGTTAAAGTTCCTGTACCAGCAATTAATGGAAATGCCAATGGTATAATTGAGGCGGTAGCAGGCATAGCGTCTTTTGCAATTTGAATACCCAAGATCATTTCAAAAGCAACAATAAAGAGTAAAATTGAACCAGCAATTGCAAAGTCGCCAACGGAGATACCGATGATATCTAATATGGTTTGACCCACAAATAAAAACACAATCATAATACCAAAGGATACAAAAGATGCTTTAGACGCATTAATGCCGCCAGTTTTTTGTTTTAAGCTAATGATGATCGGAATAGAGCCAATCACATCAATAACAGCAAAAAGAACCATTGTTACTTTTAAAATTTCAATAATATCGAATTGTAAATTCATGTTATATAGTTTTTTTACAAAGGTAGATTAATAATAGGAAATAAATAATGCAGTGTCCTTAAATAATTTGTAAGTTTATCCTATGATAAAAAATACTCTAATTGGCTTAACTGCCTTGTTTTTAGTTTCTTGTACGCAAGTTAATACATCATCTGATAAAGCCATTACGCAGGGGGGAGATACCGTTGCAGAAGTAGATATTTCTTTATCTAAAATGGATGCAGTTGAAGAATTGTCGAATATTGAAGAACCTAAAGAGGATAAAATTTTGTTTAAAGCGAGTGGTACTGAACCTGGCTGGTTTGCAGAGATTTCTCAATACAAAATAAGAGTCGTATTAGATTATGGAAAGGATAGCTTGATTGCAGAAAATCAAGGACCTTTAATAAATGACAAAGAAGACTATAATTATTCAATTAAAGAAAATATTTCAATTAGTGCTTTAAATAAACCTTGCACTGCTGCTAGCGGAGACAAAGCCGATAGATTAGTAACTGTTTTATTTAAAGGCAAAAAATATACAGGTTGCGGTAGTTTTGTGAAATAATTATTAGGGTTCATTAAACCTTTGTTTTTTTTGTAAGTCTTACCTACAAATACAACTTAAAAAACAAACCATATATGAAAACGAAACAATTAACTTTAGGACTTGCTTTAGTAGCTATCGTAAGTGCTAGCATGTTCTCTTCTTGTAGAAAAAAACAAATTGAAGAAAAGGACACGGATACAGCATCTGCAAAAGACCAGTCTTTAGCTTCATCCACTGTTAATGACATGACGAGCATTTCTGACGAAGCTGGAAAAGGAAACGCAACAACGGTTTCAAGTTTTAAAACAGCCGAATCTAATGCTATTTTAAGTTCTTGCTCCGTAATTACTTATGATACTTTAGCCGCTGCTAAAACCATTACTGTTAATTTTGGAGCTACTAATTGTTTGTGTAATGATGGACGAAATAGACGAGGGTCTTTAATTATTAATTTCACAGGTAGATATAGAGATTCGAATACGGTTATTACTGTAACACCTCAAAACTATTTTGTAAATGATAATCAAGTAACAGGTTCAAAAACAATTACCAATAAAGGTCATAATGCAGCCAATCATTTAGTTTATGAAATTAATGCCAATATTAGTATCATCAAAGCAGGTGGTGCCGGAACGATAACTTGGCAAAGCACGCGCCAACGCGAATGGATTTCAGGAGAAAGTACTTTAACTTGGGCAGATGATATATATTCATTAACGGGAAGTGCTTATGGGACAACAGCAAGTGGAGGTTCTTTTACTTCAGTTATCACATCGCCTTTAATTAGAAATATGGCTTTCGGTTGCCGACGTCATTTTACACAAGGAACATTAGAGCATACTCCTTCTGGTAAAGCAACTCGCTATATTGATTTTGGAAACGGAGCTTGCGATGATCAGGCAACTGTAACCATAAATGGAAACATTTATAATATTACATTACCATAAAATATTTTTTTAGTTTGATAAGGGCTGGAGAAAATCTCCAGCCTTTTTTGTTAATAACACGCTCATTTTTTAGTTTTTTTAAGAGCATATTGGCTAAATTTTTTAGTAATATTGCTTATGCTTTACAATTGGAAAATAGCACTTTCTAATAAACACTTCCAAAACAGGTTTTTAATTTCTGTTGTTGTTTTAATTGGAATATTAATCGGGTTCGCTTCTTTATTAGCATATATCGAAACTAGACAAGGTCACACCTTTTATGATCCGATTTTAAATTTCATTAAACCTCGCGATGTTTCTGACTTTATATTTTTTGTTACTTATTCGGCGGCCTTAATAGGACTGATTTATGCCTTTTTATCTCCTTATAAATTTTTACACCTTATTCAAATGTATGGCGCTTTAACTTTATTAAGAGTGGTAACCTTGTTTTTTATCCCTTTAGAGCCACCTACAGCCATTATTCCCTTACGTGATACCATATTAACTCACACTTTTTATGCAGGAAACGAACATTTAAAAGATTTGTTCTTTAGCGGACATGCCGCTACCTTATTTTTATTTTATTTTTTCTGCGTTAATAAGGTTTTAAAATATACGTTCTTGGCAGCTGCTATTGCTGTTTCTATTGGAGTTATGGTTCAACACGTGCATTATAGTTATGATGTGATTGCTGCTCCAATTTTTGCTTACATTGCATATCGTGTTATTACTAAGTTCTCCAAGCACTATCAAAATGACGCGCCTGTAGCTAACAGCTAACTGTCTAAAACATATTTTTTCTTTTCATTGAAATTAGTTCCTCCATCGTATTTTTATATAACGATGAAGACACTATACAAATATATTTTAGCAAGTACTTTGCTATTTAATATGTTATCCTGTAAGCATCAGCAAACGGTTACAAAATCCAAAGATCCAAGCTCAACTAAACCAGAAAAAACGTCAAATTCTCTAAAAAAACAATATGCCATTAAGTTAGGCGTCAATGAGTCTGATATCAAGAATGAAACGCTCTATCAATTCATTAATGAATGGCAAGGCGTTCCTTATAAATATGCTGGAAAAGATAAAGCTGGTATTGATTGCTCTGGTTTAACATCTACCTTATATTTAAAAGTGTATAATAAAACAATTTCATCCAATACAAAAGCCTTAGTTGGTGAAGTGAAAAAAATTAGCGAATCCGATTTAAAAGAAGGGGATTTAGTTTTTTTTAATACGAATGGAAAAAGTATTTCCCATGTAGGGGTTTATTTACAAAACCATAAGTTTGTTCATGCGTCTACAAAGAAAGGAGTGATGATCAGTGACATGAATGAACCCTATTTTAAGCAAACGTATGTGAGTTCGGGTAGAGTGAAGTAGGGGCAATAAATCACCTTATATTCTGTTATTATTAAATTTATGTCAGGCTGAGCGGAGTCGAAGCCATATCCAATTAAATTACAACAAAAAATGAATAAACTCATCCTTACTGTTTTATTAATTATTCATTTTGCGTTTACTTATAGTCAAACTTGGACTCAATTATTGGATTTTCCAGGAGGAGCAAGAGACGATGGAACTTCTTTTACCATCAATAATAAAGCCTATTGTTTTTCAGGACTCGAACCAGGTTACCAATGTATGCCCAATGGCTATGTATTTGACGCTGGGTCAGAAACTTGGTCGCCAATGGCATCATTACCTGCTGGCAAAGAACGACAATATGCTACCGCTTTTTCTTATAATGGAATAGGTTACATGTTTGGTGGCTTAAAATGCGACAATAGTTGTTTGAATGATTTTTGGCAATATTCGGTGTCAACAAATTCATGGACAGCCTTGCCAGATTTTCCTGGTTCTGGGAGACAAGGCATGGTTAATTTTGTAATTAAAGATAAGGTATATATTATTGGTGGAAGGCCAGCAAATAATAATGCTGTTAATGAAGTGTGGGAATATAATTTTACAACTACAACTTGGACTCAAAAAAATAATATACCGCTAACAGGTATGTGGCGAGGAGCTGCTTTTGCCATTGATACTGTTGGTTATATATGTTACGGAATGAACAGCTCACTTCCCGAAGCTTATAATCATGATATGTATCGATATGATTACGTAAATGATACTTGGTCTGTAGTTCCAATTATTATGTTGCCACTTCGGAGGTATGTTGCATGTGCAGTAGTTAATAATAAAGCTTGTTTGTATGGCGGACATGATACGTTGAATGTGATTAACAATGATATAAAATTATTTGATCCAGCTGATACGAGCCTAACTACTTATGCAGGCGTTCCAACAATTGGGAGGAGAGGAACCATGTTTTTTTCTTTGAATGATGTGTTTTATATAACAGCAGGTTTGGATACCGCATATAATCGTATCAAAGAAACATGGAAGAACGATGCTTTTGTTGGATTAAAAGAAAATGAAGAGCAGTTAAATGTAAAAGTATATCCAAATCCAGTTAATGATAAATTGACTATCGTTTTAAATTCTCAGTCAAATGCAATGATTCAACTCTATAATCAATTAGGCGAATTGGTTTTTGAAGAAAAAATACAGACCAATACATCAGAAATTAATACGTTTTTTCTTGCTAACGGGATTTATCTGCTATCTATAAAAACACAAGAGGGCATTAGCTCTAAAAAGGTTGTTATTAGTCACTAATTACTAAGAAGTGATTGTAATGCCATTTTTTCTGGTTCGGTTGCAATAATTATAATAGATTTACTTTGACCAAGCTCATTGAGTATTAATTCCTTTTTATAATTTTTTAATTTCTCTGGATCATAATTAAATTTCATTTCCATTTCTAGTATAATTTGTGCCACTAATGCATATTTTTCTTTGAAGTAAATTTGGTAAAGATCCTTACAATTTTTAAAGTTATTTAGAATATTTTTTACTGACGCTTTTAAATCTTCATCACTAAAAGGCAAAAACATAACTTCATTAATGAGCTTCATTATTTTTTTTAAACTATCAGGGACGATCTCATTAGAGTTTGATAAATAATTAATTGTCGCTAGGCTTTTTTCATAAGACTCTACTCTCCAAAGGTGTTTTAAAACTATCTTTTTTGAAGAATGTTTTTTGTAAATACTTTTATAAAAAGAAAGATTTTCTTTCTCTAATTCTCTATAAGCTGGCTGACCATTGTATAAATAATTTTTTGATACAAGCGTTTTATAGTTATGCAAATAATCATTCAGAAATATTGACTCGCACAAGCCAATATAGATATAGAAAACACTATCTTTCTCTATATTGAAAATTGTATCTTTTTTATTACTAATTGTACTTGAATTTAAACAATTAACTGTGTAAAAAGTAGGAATATTTAGTGGAGATTTTTGACAATAATTATTTTGAGTATTTAAGGCAAGAATAAGAGTGAATAAAAAAAATCTGGGCTTAAATTTCATCGCTTTTCTGGGTTGTTTTTTCCTTCATACCAAATTAGTAATTAATAATAGTAACTCCTAATAAAAGGAAAGCCCTATCAATAGGCTATATATAACCAAAAAACGTTAATACTATCAAGACTTCACTGTTAAAAACAATCTCTTTTCGTAAATTTAAAAGGCATGATTGATTGTAATTTAACAACATGATTAAATTTTTCTATAAAACTCTTTTTGCCTTTTCAACAGTGCTAATTATGGCATTTGTTTCTAAAAAGCAATTACCAACAGATACACCTAAAATTGCACCACCTTTTTTAAACGCTCAATCTCATTGGGTTGATTCTGTGTTTAATTCTTTGAATTCCGACCAACGCTTAGCACAACTTTTTATGGTTGCCGCTTATAGTAATAAGGATATGAAGCATGTGGCCGAAATTAGAGAATTGGTTGAGAAATATAATATTGGCGGATTAATTTTTATGCAAGGTGGCCCTTTACGCGAAGCCAAACTAAATAACTATTACCAAAGCAAAGCAAAAACACCTTTGATGATTTCGATTGATGGAGAGTGGGGACTAGCGATGCGTTTAGATAGTACACCAAAGTATCCAAAACAAATGACCTTAGGTGCTATCAAAAATGATTCGTTGATCTATTACATGGGAAAACAAATTGCACGCGAGTGTAAACGTATGGGCATACATGTAAACTTTGCGCCCGTAGCTGATATCAACAACAACCCATTAAATCCAGTCATCGGGATGAGAAGTTTTGGAGAGAATAAATTTAATGTAGCTAACAAAGCAGTGATGTATATGAAAGGCTTACAAGCCGAAGGTGTAATGGCAAATGGAAAACATTTCCCTGGTCACGGAGATACAGATAGTGATTCGCATAAAACATTACCTGTTATTAGTGCTTGTAAAGAACGCATGGATACATTGGAGTTATATCCTTTTCAGCAATTATTTGATCAAGGTTTATCAAGTATTATGGTAGCACATTTGTTTGTACCCTGTTATGATACGACCAAAAATACAGCAACTACTTTATCGCCTTATATCATTCAGGATTTATTAAAAAAACAATTAGGCTTTCAAGGTTTGATATTTACTGACGCCTTAAACATGAAAGGTGTGGCGAGTTTTTATGAACCTGGAATAGTTGATGTAAAAGCCTTATTGGCAGGTAATGATGTATTGTTGTTTGCTGAAAATGTTCCTAAAGCGATGGAGCAAATTAAATTAGCAATTGCAAAAGGGCAAGTCACGCAAGAAGATATTGACGCACGTTGCAAAAAAATATTGAAAGCTAAGTTTTGGTGTGGTTTAAATAATAAGCAATACGTAAATCCAAAACATTTGTATGAAGATTTGAATAATAAGGCTTCGTTTGTGATGAATAGCAAGTTAGCAGAAGCTTCAGCTACTTTATTAAAAAACGAAAAATTACTTTTGCCATTACAGCGTTTAGATACTATGAAAATCATTGAAGTATCTATTGGTGATGAAAAAGCAAATGTATTTTCAACTACTTTAAATAAATATGCAAAAATTTCGCACTTAGGTATAAGTCACGACGCTACTAAAAAAGAAAGAGATACCTTATTCGCAAAATTAAAAAACTATAATTTAGTTATTTTGCAACTCAATAAAACGTCTTATCGTCCTGCTAAAAATTATAGCTGTACTGATGGAAGCATCGAACTGATTTCTAAAATATGTGAGCAAAAAAACACTATTGCTTGTTTAAACTCTAATCCTTATTTGATTAATAAATTAGAAAACATCAATAAAGCCAAAGCTATTTTATGTTTATACGAAGATAACGAGTTTAGTCAAAAAGCTGGTGCAGAAGCTATCATGGGCGCTATTACCGTTAATGGACGATTGCCAATAACCACTAATTTATTTGTAGCAGGAACAGGTTTAGACATTAAGACTACAATTAGAGTGCAGTACGTAGCACCAGAACAAATGGGGATTAATAGTGTGAAATTACAAGAAATAGATTCTATTGCACGTCATGGCATTAAAGAAAATGCATATCCTGGTTGCCAGATTGTCGCTATTAAAGACGGAAAAGTATTTTATCAAAAAAACTTTGGTAAACAAGCATATGATGCTACTGCCGAAAAAGTAAATGATCATACCATTTATGATTTAGCATCCTTAACCAAAATATTATCATCATCCTTAGCCTTAATGAAGTTAAGCGAGCAAAAACAATTTGATTATGAACAGCATTTAGATTATTACTTTCCTGAACTAGTTGGTACAAATAAATCGGCCATTCATTACAAAGATATGCTGACTCACCAATCTGGCTTACCAGCTTGGTTACCATTTTGGCAAAAAACCGTAGATAAAAAAAACGGATACAAATCGGGTTATTATAGCGATGAGTATTCGGAAGAGTTTCCTGTGCAAGTGGCTAAAGGATTATATGTCGTAAAAGATTTTAACGATTCGATCTACAATCAAATTATGAGTTGTAAAATGGAAGAAACCTGTAAGTATGTGTATAGTGATATTGGTTATTATTTTTCTAAAATATTAATTGAAAAATTAACGAAGACAACTTTAAATAATTATGTGCAGTCACAGTTTTACAAACCTCTGAATTTAGGATTAACTTATTTGCCTTTGTCAGTTTATTCTTCGGAGCAAATTGCCCCAACCGAAAATGATTTAAAGTTTAGAAAACAATTAGTCAGAGGTTATGTTCATGATCAAGGAGCAGCATTAATGGGAGGAGTTGCAGGACATGCTGGTTTATTTGGGAATGCAAATGACGTGGCTGTTATTATGCAAATGCTTTTAAATAAAGGTTATTATGCAGGACAACAGGTGTTGGATAGTTCTGTGATTAGACAATATACGAGTTCTCAATTTTCGGACAATAGACGAGGTTTATGTTTTGATAAGCCAGAACCAGATGAAAAAAAAGATAGTCCTGTTACTAAAGAATGTAGTTTAAAGAGCTTTGGACACAGTGGTTTTACAGGAACATTTGCTTGGGCAGATCCAGAAAATGGGTTGATATTTGTGTTTTTATCAAATAGGGTTTATCCTAGTGCCGACGAAAATAAATTGGCGAAATTAGGAATCAGAGGGAAAATTCACCGTGCGTTATACGAAGCGGTTAAACCAAATGCATTGCTTTTAAATTAAGGATTTAATAGCTACTTTTATTATTCTAAATTCTATTAAAATGAGTGAGACTTTAAAAAATCAGAAAGAACATATTTTAAAATTATTGAAAGAAAAATCAGTAATGAAACAAGATGTATTTAGAAATACAGTCGCTTCTTTCGAAATGGTTAAGAAATGTGTTGATGAGATTGCTAAAGAATTAAATGCAGAAACTCAGGCTATTGATAAGAGGATAGTTGTTTCAACTTTAGAAACAACGTCTCATGCCACACAATTAAAAGTGGCTGGCGATATGTTAGAATTTTTTATGCATACCAATGTATTTGAATTTGAGAAGTCGCACGCGATGTATAGAACGGGTTACGTGAAGCAAAACGAGTACAATTCATATTGTGGCATTATTAACGTATATAATTTTTTAGCTGATTCGTTTAAGTTTAATCGTTTAAATGATTTAGGGTATCTGGTTTGCCGCATCTTTATCAATAGGGAAATGAAATTTTTTATTGAAGCAAGAGGACCGATAGGTGTTAAATATTCTACGTTTTCGGATGCTCCATTAAATCAAGAGCAATTACATGAAATTATTAACGATTTAATTATTTACGCTATTACATTCGATTTATTTACACCTCCTATTGAGCAAGTGCGCGAAGTATCGGTTAATGAAATTCAAGAGAAAGTTAGTAGTATCAATTTACGCACAGGCAAGCGTTTAGGTTACGGCACAAGTGCTAGCTACGATGAAGACACAAACATGTATATCTAAATTTGATGCTAAATAAAAATAAATTATTTACTATTTCATTTGTTGAAGGGGCTTCTGTGATGGCTGCCGAAATTTGTGGTGCCAAATTATTAGCCCCTTTTTTTGGAAGTAGTTTATATGTTTGGAGCTCAGTTATGGCAATAACTTTGGGCGGCTTAGCAAGTGGTTATTTTTTAGGAGGAAAATTAAGTAAACGAGAGCAAAAAGAAAACACACTTTTGTATGTTTTAATTGCTGCGGTTTGTTGTTTATGTTTAATGCCTTTTACAACATCTGTCTTTTTAATAACGGCTTCACATTTGTCTTTAATCCCAGCTGTTATTATTAGTGTATTGTTTTTATTATTCCCAACTATGATTTGCATGGGAGCAACTTCTCCTTTAATTATTTCTATCTTAACTCACAATGCTAACGAAAGTGGAGAGAATAGTGGAAAGATATATGCTGTATCCACTGTAGGAGGAATTTTAGCAACGTTTTTATGCGGCTTTTATTTAATTCCAAATTTTGGAGTTCAGTTGAGTTTAATTGGTTTTGCTATTACTTTAGGATTAGCGGCATCGTTTTTAATTCTTAAAAAAAAAAGTAAAGTAAGCGGATCTATTTTACTGTTTGTGATTTCATTAGCACTGTATGGTTTTGCTAATTCTAAAAGTAATCGCTTTACTGTTTTTAAATCAGAAGGTATTTTAGGTAAATTAGAAATTAGAGAAGAGCCTTCTTACAGCAATGAGGCTGTTATTATTAGAAAATTACTGATTAATAACACCATTCAAACTGAAATGCAAATCGATAGCAAACAATCGGTTTCCGATTATGTACGTTTGGTCGAAAAGAATTTATTGTATTTACCTAAAGGAAAAGCCTTGATATTGGGCTTAGGTGGTGGAGTAGTGGCTAATATGTTTCAGCAACACCACTATGATGTAACAGCTGTTGAATTTGATAGTCGCATCATCGATATGGCGAAGCAGTTTTTTTATTTGAGCGATTCTGTAAAAACAGTTAGTGCCGATGCGCGATATTATATTAATAATTGCACAGACAAATTCAACATTATTTTATTCGATGTCTTTAAAGCAGAGGAACAGCCCTCGCATGTAATTACTAAGGAAAGTTTGGTGAAATTAAAAACGATGTTAGATACCAATGGCATTGTATTGATTAATACCCATGGTTATTTAACTGGCGAAAAAGGATTAGGAACACAATGTATGCTCGCTACTTTAAAACAAGCTGGTTTTGATATTAAAATTTGCACGTTTAGCGAAGTTGAAAAATACCGTAATTTATTATTAGTCGCTTCTTTAAAACCAATAGACGTTGCATTGCATGGTGAATTATATCCAATTATGTTAACAGACTTAGAAACGATTAATAAAGATAATCAACCAATATTAGAGGCTTTGAATGCATCGGCTAATCAGGAATTTAGAACGCTGTATTTGAATAATTATATTTTGAGGAATTATTAGAGTTACCCTGAAAGCTAGTCCAAATATTTAACCACATAGGCACATTGGTTTTGCGAAATGTAATAGTCTGATATAGTAAAGCTTCGCTTTACATAGAGCTATGTGAAAAACGAAGTTTCTGTTGCCTGCCTTTAACCAAAACAATCTATGTTTCTATGTGGTTAAATTTATCATCAATAACTAGCGACCTTTGCTTTTCTTTGCCTCTTTGCGGTTGACTTCGACTCTGCTCAGACAACGCTCTATCAAAACTTCAACACAAAGTGCTCCTTCTCTTTATTCTCTGTTCTAAAAAAAACAATTCCAAAATAAAATAAATCTAAACTTAATGTTACTTCAGGGTGAGCACAAATTTCCTTCCATGCTTTTTGCATGCCTTCGCTCCAATAAATATCATCAAATACAAAAATAGAGTTGGTATTTTTCTTTTCTAAGGCTAATTTAAAATAGTTCATCGTTGGTTCGTATGCGTGATTTCCATCTATGTATAAAAAGTCTAATGAATCTATCTTCGATAATAGCTTTAGAAATTCTGTATTAAAATTTCCATTAATAGAAATAATATTGGAAACGGAGTCAGTCGAAGTCTTAAATAATTGCTTTGAAAACTGATATAAATTAGGGCAACCTTCGATGGTATAAATAGTAGATTTAGGAACAGCTTTGGATAAGTATAAACTCGTTAATCCAATGGAGGTTCCCAACTCAACAACTGTTTTTGGTGTAAATTTATTTAGTAAACGGTATAAAAACTCTGCTTGTTTTTTTTGTGCAATCCCGTGTTTAGCAATATCTTTTACTAGACGTTTGTTTGATTTTAATTTTTTAGAACCCGCACCAAAATCAGTAATTTCAATAATTGTGGTGTTTTTTTGTAATTCTTTTCTAATCGCTTGTAACTCTTCAAAATCACCAAAAGGGTGTTCGTTTTTTATTAACTCCATATAAAAATTATATAAAAACGGTGAGTGTAAATCGTGCTCGGTATAAGCCGTTAGTTTATAATTTATATATTTTAAAATTGTTTTTAGTTCCATTTTATTTTTCAGTACAATTACATACAGCAGTTTTTACAATAGCTTCTGTTTTATAATTGGGTAAGCTAGTTTCCTTCATAAAGAAAATGGTTAAGTCTAAAATAGGTTGATCTGGATGTTCTTTATTCCATTTATTTAAAAGGTATTTACAATAAAAAGGCCTCATGTAATTATTGTTGTTAAAGGTATAGTTTTCTTGAAACTTACGCCAACGGTCGCTTTCAAATTCACATACACCATATTTAGGTTTAGTATAAATGACTGTGTCCTTATTGTTTTTGATATCAATATATTTTCTGTCATTTCGTAGGGCGCTATAAACAAACCAATCATTATCTTTTAAAATATATGGAGCAAACATTCCCCAATTTTGTTCTAATCGTAAGGCTTTTCCGTAATGCACAATTGCAGGGTCTAAAGCGTATGGAAATTTTTTGACACTCCCTAAGTTCATCATTAAGCAAAATGCGGCTATAAATATCACAAAGTAATTTCTAGAGATTTGAATGAATGCAATAATGAAAGATGTATTTTGGACGTGTTCCGTTTCTTCATATATAGTTGTGCTTTTATAAAAACGTTTCTCAAACCAATCGATGATTGATGATGGTAATAAACCTATTAATGAAGTAATACCAATAATATAAAACAACCCAACATACACCGTGCTGGCAATGCCAATAAATAGACATACATAGCTGATAATTCCAATAAGCCTTATTTTACTTGGAACAAATGGCATTATCAATAAAATGGGTGCTAAGAGTTCAATGTAAAATACAACATAGGTTAGTAGTTTCATAAGTAGTGGAAACTTATAAAGTAGATTGCCACCTGGCATTCGTAT
Organism: Bacteroidota bacterium; assembly: GCA_016711805.1. Taxonomy (GTDB): domain Bacteria; phylum Bacteroidota; class Bacteroidia; order B-17B0; family Aurantibacillaceae; genus UBA4416. Next base: position 6,415 of record JADJSH010000017.1, on the reverse strand, counting down.
TTGATCTAAACTTAAGGCATAATATAAAGCTGTTCCTTCGGTTCTCCATTCGGGAGACGTTTTTAGTAAGGCTGAAAAAAAGAAAACAGAGACTGGTAGTAAAATGTAACCAATATTTGCCCAATCAAAATAATGATTTGCATAGCTTGATTTTTTTTGAATGGAATAACGTTCTCCCCATGGTAAAAAAATAGCCCAAAACAATAATAAGCGTAGCATATCATCACCACCTTGCAAAATAAAAGGATTTCGGTTTTGAATAGACGTAACAAATACCCAGCAGATAAATGTAAATACGCGAGTTCTATAACCAATAGTCAATAATACAATACATAGGGCGTTGATAATAAACAATACAATTTGCCACGATAAATCGCCGCTAAGGGCATGGAGCGAAAAGTAATTTGGACTCCAATTGTATTGTTTTAAAATTTCAATAGGTAGTATACCTTCATCAGTAAAAAAAGCTTTAATGGACAGAGACCGAATGATTAAATCGGTTAACAAAACAAGCCCTACTGCAATTCGCATTAATCCTAAAGCTCTTACATCTACACTGTAAGCTTGTTTTAAATGATTAAGTATGCTTTGTAACTTTTTGATAGTGGTGATTTAAATGAAATAAAAAAGGCTCCCGAAACATCGGAAGCCTTAAAATAGTTATTTATTCCTTTAATTACAAAGGACTTTCCCAGAAATAGTAACAGTATAAAAAGATCCTATACTTCTGTAGCATGCTATATTTGAAAATGATACTTCAACGCCAGAAGCAGTGCTAACGTTAACAGTTCCGCCGCCAGAAGTCCATACGGAGTTGGCATCTTGACTAGGAGGGTTAGTTACAGTTATTAAAGCTTTACCTGGACCTAATAAGCCACTACTGTTAACTAACGTGTATGGACCAGCAGTTGGAGGTGCAGAAAAACAAACTGTAATAGTAGTTGAAGTACTCGTATTATAACTTGAAAAACAAGTTTGTCCCGTTTGGCAAGGGGAGTTTAAATAAGGCGAACCAACTGCATTGATATTAGGAATAGTAGAATTTTGCTGAGTAGATGTTGTAGCAATAGTACCAGTTGTGGTTACGTTAGTGATATTTGGATTAGCACCTGTTCCGCTAGACGCTTCGTCTTTGTATGTTGGTGTAATAGCATCATTATCATTTTTTGGCTTACAAGAGATGAAAATAATACTTCCGATTACGATTACTGAAAGTGCTGATAAAATGATTTTTTTCATTTTTTTAGTTTTTTGTTATCCAAATATATAGATTAAAATAGTATTTACCAAATAGTTACACTCATTCATTTAACACATTGGCTAGTTAATAAAAGCTTTTGCCTTGTTTTATCGTCTGATTCGGTGAAATAAATGATAATTTATAAACATTCTAACTTACCAGAAACAATAACTGAATCTAAGGATACTGGATTATCAAGGCATGAAATATTTATAAATGATGCAGCAACATTAGAAGCAACTGTATTAAAAACTGTTGTTGTTCCGGAGGCTGAATACCAAATACTTCCAGCAGTTTGGCCAAGAGGATTCATAACAGTCAAAACTGCTTTTCCAGCAGAAAGAAGAGAAGCGGATGAAACTAATTGATAAACGCCTGGAACTGGAGGTGCTGAAAAACAAATGGTTACAGTAGTACTAGTTACCGAATTAGTTGATGTTAAACAAGTTTGACCTACTTGGCAAGCAGACATTACCCAAGGAGTTCCGATTCCTCCAATACTATCTATACTAGTAGTGGTATTAACATTATTGGTATTAGAAGGAGTAATTACTTCAGAAGAAGACTGAGGCGCTATAACTGAGTTAGTACATGCAGCAAAAACTGCAAATAATAAAATAATAAACGAGTATTTTGTAAAATGTTTCAATTTACGCTTATCAAATATACAACTATTGAGTTAATTTCAAAATACATTCATTCCATTGGTTTGTTGTATTAACATATTAATAAAAGCTTTTGCCTTGTTTTACCATCTGTTTCAATACAATACAAGCTCTATATCGATCTTCTTGATATTCCTCATAAAGGTCGTTTAGGGTACTTAACACTTGAGCTACGCCAATTTCATCTGCCCATTTTAGCAAGCCTTTTGGGTAATTTACGCCTTTAGTCATCGCTAAATCAATATCTGTAGCAGAAGCAATGCCTAAATACTTGGTATCTGAGGCTTCGTTAATCAACATACAAAGCACACGGTTAACGATGTATTTTGCTAAAGCTTCATCTCTTGTTGGTTCTGGCAAGCTAGTACCTTCTCGGTAATCATAAAAGCCTCGTCCTGATTTTTTACCCAAAAACTTAGCCTCTAATAAGCGTTTTTGAGTTAAAGAAGGTTTAAATCGTGGGTCGTAGTAAAATTGTTTCCAAACGGTTTCAGTTACTACATAATTCACATCATGTCCAATTAAGTCCATTAATTCAAAAGGTCCCATTTTAAAACATCCAAATTCTTTCATCGCCCAATCAATAGTAGCCATATCGGCTAATTGCTCATCGTAAATACGCAAAGCTTCGCTATAAAACGGACGAGCCACACGGTTGACGATAAAGCCTGGAGTATCCTTTGCCATTACCGTTACTTTGCCCCAACTATTAATTAACGCTTGGCAATGGTTAGCGATAACCATATCTGTTGCAACACCTGGAATAATTTCTACCAAAGGCATTAAAGTAGCAGGATTAAAAAAATGAATCCCTATTACTTTTTCGGGATTGTTGCACGCCGAAGCAATTGAGGTAATGGATAATGAAGAAGTGTTAGAGGCTAAGACACAAGTGTCAGAAGTAATGCTTTCTAGTTCTTTAAAAACAGATTGTTTTACATCGATATTTTCAACAATCGCTTCAATAATTAAATCACATGATTTAAAATCTTGAATAGAGCTAGAGTAGGTGGTCAATGCTAAAATATCTGCGGCTTTATCTGCGGTGATTTTTTGTTTTTCAACTAGCTTGTTAAGTGAGTTGGATAAATTGGCTTTTGCTTTATCTAAAGCAGCGGTGTTTGTATCGTAAATAATAGTGGGGTGACCGGCAGTGGCTGCTACTTGTGCAATGCCACTTCCCATGGCGCCAGAGCCAACAACGCCAATAATAGAATCTTCTTTAAACATAATGTAATTAGTGCTGAATAATTATTTTTTTGGTTTCGTTAGAATTTGTTCCTTTTAAAGTCACAAAATAACAACCGTTTTTTAATGAACTGGTATTAATGACTGTTTTATAAAAATCATCATTGATGATGAAGCTGTTCTCTAAAACTACTTTTCCTAACATATCAGTGATTACACAAGTTATAGTTTTGTGAAATTGATTGGCAATTAAAAAATTGATTTCGTTAGAAGCAGGATTTGGATAAACAGAAAAAGTAGATGGTTGTTTTACATTTTCTTTAACGCTTACTGGGTTTGTATAATTTACATCACCTTCTAAAATAAAAATACCGTTTTGCATATCACAAGCAATAATAATTTTACTTGGTAAATAGGGATAAGCTCCCCAATTGCCTCTATAAGCGCTTGTACTGGAAATTATCGTTGACACCATGTTGTGGGTGTGTATCAAAATAACCATAGACAGTAGTGTTTGAAGGATTCGAAATGTCGTACAAATAAATACCATCTTGGTAAGTACTAATCCAACACCAATTATTACCAACAATATAAGGATTGTGTGGTGTTGCTAAGGCATGTGAGTTAATGGTGTCAACGATCATAATATTATTTAAATCACTCACATCAATTACTTTGGCGGGTAATGAGGCTGGTACTTCATCTGCAAACACCATCGTTTTTCTATTATCGGTTTGCCATGAGCTATGATTATAGCCATCATAAGGATAGCCATCATAAGTTTGAATTAATGAAAAATGATTGGTTAGGGTATCAAATTTTAAAATTTGTAATCCTTTCCAACCAGTAGAGGCAAAAATAGTATCGTTACGAACAAACATATCATGCACATAATCTATTTGAGTGTTGCTGATGTCATCTTCTAAACGTCTTATTAATACAGGGTTTTCAGGATTTGCTAAGCTATACACGCGCATGGGGGGATTCGTAGCCTGTGCCTACATCTTTTGGTGCGCCGCAGTATAATCTATTATGATCCACAAAAATAGTGTGACTGCGTTCAAAATAAGTAGTTCCGTTATGCACGACATGAACTGAGTCAGGTAAGTATTGCATATCTACAATTTGAAAGGTGTTTGGTGGATTATCATCACTTACAATATAACAGTAGTTTTGATAATTTTTTATTTCGCGCCACGTACAACCATTTTTTGCGGCTTTTACCGAATCGCATATAATTGGTGCTGTAGGATTAGTGACATCAATAAAATAGGTTTTACTACTAGTTCCTACTATAGCATATTCTTTATTTTTGTGGCTTGGTACCAACCCCAACAGCCTGAGTATTTGCGGTTGTCGCTTCCTGTTGCATCCGTTTCGGGATCAAGATGCGCTAATAAATTAATATTTAGGCTAGGATAAGTTTGTGCTTTAAGATTGCCGAGCAAACTGATAGAGCATATAATAAGGGCTAATAAATTTTTCATCGATGTGTTTTAAAACACACACAAAGTACAAAAAATTAATGATTTAGGAAAATGCTATTTTATTGCTTAATCACTTTCTTAGTAAGGCTTCTTCCATCAGCATAACTTACTTTTACAAAATAAATACCTTCGGCAAGATGTTGTAATTGCAGTTGGTGAGTTTTTGTATTCACTGTATCTGATAATAAGGTTTGTCCTGTGATACTCAATAATTCAACTTTGTTGAAGTTAGTTTGACTGTTAATTAAAACTGAACCGCTTGTTGGGTTGGGATAAAGATTCAATTGTGTATCATCACTTAATGATTCTTTGATGCCAGATAATATTTGCAAACTATTAATGGTGGTATTAGTTATAATTGGAGCATTATAATCAAAGAAAATAGCGGCTTTATTTCTGAATTCAGTGCCTGGAACTAAATTTCGTTTTGTTTTAATTCTGTAACTTACCATGCCATTACTTGCTAATCCTGACCAAGGCAAATTAATGTTATTAAACGAAAACTTCACAACGCCATTTAAATCCATACTAGCAGAGTAATTATGGTCTGCATAACCTGGTTGAAATGTGGTCCAGTCCAAATCATTATCAAGTGTATCTAATACATAAATATTTTGCGCGTAATAAGTTCCTGTATTTTGAAAATGAATCACGTATTCTAAAATTGTATCATTGTATGTGATGATTCCATAAGGGCCTACACCTTTAGGGCTTACCTCTTTAAAGTTTGGATCGTAAGATGAAACAACGGTTACGTTATAATTACTCACATTGTTCCACGGCGTGTAATCTGATGTCCATGTAGTTGTAATAGGAGCAGAACTAGAAACAGTATCCTTAAAATTAACGACTGTGCCAGCAGGAACATTGGTCGGCACAAAATAATTAAATACATCTACTGAATAAGCAAATTGAGGAACTGTAATAAAACCAGTATTAACAGTGTACCAGTTTGGATACGTTCCAGCATTGGGTTGAGTTAATGGAGAAGTAGAATTGAGAAAATTTAATTGTCCATCATGAGCATAGGACGACTGAATGGTATTTTCAGTATAAGTACCTTCATTATAAACTATCATTTTTTGCTGATAATTGTTTCCTGGAACCGCTTGATTGACTGAATATCTCAGTACGTGTAAATCATGAACAGGAATAACGGTATTCGCAAAATCTGTTTGAATAACACATCCAGAAGTTGGATTAGAAACTACAATGGCTGTATTATTTGACACCCTGTTACTTGATAATTTGGATTTAACTGTTCTGTTAAAGTATAAGTTCCTGCAGGAACCGTAAAACTATATACACCGTTTACATCAGTATAGGCATATCCAAAACCTTGACAAGCTATTCTTACATAAGGAATTCCATTTTCGCCTGCATCTATGATACAATTGGTATTGGCATCATCATACACAGTTCCTGTGATGATACAATAACAATTAGTATTGCTATTGTTAGAAGTTAAATAAGTATGTTCTGTTTTTACGCAACCGTTAGCATCTGATACTGTTAAATAATAATTTCCTGTTGCTTGATTAACAAGATTAGCAGTGTTCGATCCGTTTGACCATTGATAGGTAAATGGAGCTGCTCCATTTAAAATAGTTGTATTAATCGCTCCGTCTGCGTTAAATATACAAGAGCTTGGAGTTGTATTAAATCCAATTTGAATGGGGGAAGTTGTAAATACGGTTGCTGTTTTAACTAAACCACAACTTGCAGCATCTGTTAATGTACAGCTATAAACTCCACCAGGAACGTTTGTGATGGATGATGTCGTTGCTCCAGTTGACCAATGGTATGTATATGGCGCTAAACCAGAAGAAACAGAA
>JADJSH010000016.1 GCA_016711805.1 Bacteroidota bacterium | reverse complement strand
AACAATATTAGCTATTGGCAAAATTTCGTAAACTTTTCAGTAGTACAGCCTTGTTCGTGGCATTTTAGTAAATGGTGATGGGACGCAATCGTCGCAACGTAAAACCATGCTAGCTACTAAGCCACATTTCTTTTGTTTTAACGTTTAAAGCTCCGTCAGAATAAGCTTGCGTGTCTAAATTAAATAAGCGTTTGGTCATTAGGCCATCTTTACCTAAAATAACATCATTCATTTTCGAACGGTAATCGTTGAATTCTTTAACTTGATTTGACATATTATACTTCTAAATTATGTTTTTAATCACGTAGGCACTCACAAAATACTAATCTCGTAAAGTAAATACATTGGCACAGCTACTACCATTTGAGAGGTTACATCTGGCGAAGGAGTAATAACAGCAGCAGCAGCCTAAAATAATTACTAAAGCCTATTTACGATATTTACGCATAAAATTTGGCGTTACTATTCCTAAGCGAGTTAAGAAATAAACTAAAACAGGTAATTCAAACACCAAGCCTGAAACTAATACCATCGTTATGATTAAAGAAATATAATCATCTAAAGTATTATTGGTTTGTACAATCTCCACTATCCGGATAATTGATAGTTGATTAAGCAGAGAGGACATTTAAACAATAAAAAGTAATCAAAGAAAATTCCTATTGCATTATTACGAGTTTTTTTGAAATTTAAAAAGAAAGATAACGAAGGTTTGTCACCCTGAGCGGAGTCGAAGTTATTTTAATTTATTAATAATCAGTGTGTTATAACATTTCAATAGTTAAGTTTAAACATGGTTTAAACTTAACTATTGTTCAAAACTTAACTGAGCAACCTAATAATTTGCCAGCAAAAATACAAAAGTACTATAACAATACTAACAATTTTATGCAATATGCTCAATACGCAGCTCCCTTCGGTCAGTCACTAGCGCTCGCCTGCTGGCAGCAGGTATTTTATTTATGTGATTCGCACAAAAAATAAAAAAATCTTACATATTAAAATGGGGTATAAATACCTATTGACATTGCAATTAAACAAATGTATCTTTTCAAAATTATTAAACTAAAATAAAACTAATGAAACAAAAACTATTACTCTTTGCATTTACTTTAATAAGTATAATGCTCCGTTCTCAAAGCGGTACGCCATCTCTAGCTTATGGCATTCACCGAAGGGAAACAAATTTAGGTACACAATACATGATTCAAAAAAACGTAACTAAAACAGATGGCTCAGGAAACATATTTACTGGTGGCGCAACTTTAAATGTTAACGGTAAATACGATGGTTTCTTAACAAAAGTTAGTTCTGGCGGTACAGTTATTTTCACTTTACAAATTAACGGTACAGCTAACGACCATGATTTTATTGCAGGGAATGTATTTATCAGGTACAGATGTTTATGTAACAGGAACAATAACTAATTCAGTTACAATGATACCCGAATTATTTATTGCAAAATATAATTCATCGGGCACTCAACAATTTTTCACAACCTATTCAAACGGATATGGTGATTTAGGTAAAGATATTATTATAAATGGTACTACTGGCTATATTGTAGTTACAGGCGCATCTTACAATAGTAGTTTCGATAGCGATGTTTCAATCGTAGCATTCAATAGTTCTGGAGTTCAGCAATGGGCAAGTTTTTATAATCATGCTAATTTAAACGATGGCGGCTTTAAAATAACAACTTAAAAATGCCTTTGTCACAGTTATTGCTCCTATTACTATTAGCACTAATAACTACAAACTAGCAAGTATCACTTATTCCGCCAGTAATGGCGTACAATCGGGTTCAGTAACAACTGGCGCAACCGCTACTTCTAGCGTCGAAATTGTTACTGATTTAGTAACTGATGGTTCGGGTAACATGTATTTCTGTGGTGCAACTCAACAAAATGCAGGGCAAGGTTACGATATGTACGTGGCAAAAATTACAACTTTCTTTAACTATTTCTTGGGAACAAACAATTAATGGATATATGGAAGTTCATCGGATGATTTTGCTCGTGGCATTAAAGTAGATGCTTCTTCAACGTTTATGTAACTGGTGTGACAACACACTCTACACAAGGCAAAACATAACAACTGTAAAATTAAATTTCTAGTGGGGTGGTTCAATGGACTAAAAATATCAATGGCGCTTTCAATGGCAATGATGCTGCAAATGATTTAGCAATTGATGCAAGTGCAAATGTTTACATCACAGGTTATCAAACTATTGCTAATGGCAATACAGATATTTATTCTACTAAATTAGATAACTCAACTGGGAATATTATTTGGGAAAAATTTGAAGAAAGTGATTTATTGGATGAGGGAACAAATTTAGTTTTAGACAATAACGATGTTGTTGTTGCTGGCTCTCGTGAAGTTACAGAGGAAATTTTGAGTATGCACTTACAAGTATGTGCAAAAGATGTCATTACGCCTACTGATTTAATGGAGAGACACCCAATAATACTCGTTTATACTATCCCAATAGAGGGCAATTGATTAATACAGGCGATACGTTAGTCCCTCAAATTAAATATTATACAAATAACTCTTATCCTCGTTTATATTTTGAAAATACTCGTCAAAGTTATGTGTTTTCGCACATTGATACAATTACAGCTACTAATGATACAGTACAACGTATAGATTTAAAATTCACAAACGGTTCTGAATCAGCAAAAATTTACCCATTAGAGGAGCAGCATCAAGATTATCTCAATTACTTTTTAGCTCATACTCCAAGTGATGGTGTTACAAAAGTATTTGGTAACCAAAGATTAATAACTCCCAATTTATATACAAACATTGATTTAATGTGTAGCAGTAATGATAAGGGTATAAAGTACTATTTTATTGTAAAACCAGGTGGTGATATGAGAGAAATTAAATGGGAATTTTCAGGCGCAACCTCTTATAGTTTAAATGGAACATCTAATTTTTTATCTATCAATAGTTTAATTGGTAGTATTACTTTTGATAAACCAATTGCTTATCAATTAACATCTGCAATGCAACTGTAGCCGTAATAAGTTTTCTCTCCAACATGGACTGTTGATGGTGCAAGTAATAAATAAAGTTCAACGACGGTGCTTACACGTCTTCGTTAACCTTAATAATCGAAGTTGACCAAGGTAATGGGACATATTCATCAGCAGCAATAAACGACTTAGATTGGTCAACTTTTTATGGCAGTAGTGGCAATAATGCGGATAATTTAAATGATATTTCGTCTGATAAAAAAGGTAATATTAGCATTTGTGGTTTAACTTCAAGTAATAATTTTCCATCTTCCACAGGACCCAATATTCAACACTCCTCTGGTACTAATGATGATGCCCGTCGTTCTTCGTTTTAATAAAAATGGGGTAAGGCAATTCGCTACCTATTATGGCAGTAATGGTGATGACCACGCAGGTTCTGGTGTTTTGGATACATTGGGTAATTATTACATAACTGGCACCACTACAGCACTTATACCTTTCCCTGCTGTTCAACCAAGTGGTGCTTTTGTTGATAATACTGCTAATGGTAATGTAGATATGTTTATTGCAAAATTTGATACAGCTGGTAAAGTTCTTTGGGCAACATTGTATGGTGGCTCAGGAGATGATTATGCAAATAAGATTAGAATGGATCACAATGGTAATATAGTTATAATTGGGTATCACAACATTGGTACTTTTTCCTGTATTTCGAAAACGGGTGCTTATAACAGTACAAAAGGAAGAGGTTTTGTAATGAAATTTACTTCTACTCTACAACGAGATTGGATTACCAAATACGGTAATAAAGTTACATCTCCAACATGGGGCGAGCCTTTTTGCTCTTGAATTTGATGATTTTAATGATATTTATATTGCAGGTGCAGCTTCTGATAGCTTAGGCCCTAAGCCTTTGGCGGGAGCGTATAATGATACCACTTACAACGGAGCCGTGGATGATTATTTAACTGTTTTCGATGCAAACACAGACACAATAAAATGGACTACTTACATAGGGGGTAATGGTAATGAGTTTGCAGATGTCCAGTTAAATTATGCTAATAGAAATATGTATTTGACAGGTCTTACTAATAGTCTTGATTTCCATAAAAAACAAGGTGCGCATCAGTATTTTGATACAATAAGGGGCTTTAGTCATTTCATCATGAAATTCAGTTTGTAACAAAAAATATTATGGTCAACAGGCTTTAAGGCTACGTTAACTGATATGACTCGCGATAAACAGGGCAATGTTATATTTTTAGGTATGGCTCTTCAACAAAATGACACACTACCTGTAGTACAGCATACTGGGTCTTACTGGCAACCTCTAAAAGCAGGAAATCATGATCTTTTCATATCTGCCTTTAATCAGGCTGATTCGCTCATTTACTCTACTCATATTGGGGGCTCTGATATGGAAATTTCGGGAGGCGTCACTTCTTTTGATGATTATCTCTTTATAACAGGATATTCTAAATCAGGTTTAGCGAACACCATACCCTATCCTTTAGCAAATTTAGGTGGTACACCTGCTGCTTGGTGGCAACCTGATAATTATACAGGTACTTATTCTACTGGTGTTATCTCACGATTTAATTTTTCCACAACATTATATGTTGGTATTGAAGAATTACAAAATACGAACAATAATAGCTCATTAGTTAGCGTTTATCCAAATCCAAGTAACGGAACAGTCTATTTAAAATTTAAAACAAATATTAATGAGAAAATTTTGGTTGAAGTATATGATATATTGGGTAGAAATATGTATCTTAAATCATTCAATAATATTACTGAAAACCAAGTTGAGCAATTAGACCTTAGTAATTATACAAATGGAATGTATTTAATTAAAATTTCATCTAATAAACAGCAAGAATGTATCAAGATTATAAAAGAGCGCTAACAATTTTAGCAGTTCTATTCTTCACATCAAAACCAATATTAGCCCAAAACTGGGCTGATATTGGTTTTAGTTATTCTAAAGATCCTGGTAGTACTCCTCCAAGGGTTTTATTTTCAGAGTATGATAGCACCAAATTATATGTTGGTGGTAATTTTATCAATTTTAATTCATCCGTAACGCATGGGTTGTTACTTATGACCCTATTAATGGTTGGCAACAATATGGTAATATATTACCAGATGTTCAAACTATCACAAAGTTTAATAATGAATTATTCATTGGTTCTAGCTATGGTATCTTTAAGTGGAATATAACTAAATGGGATACTATAGGTTTAAATGATGTAGGAGGCATAAGTGCTTTACATGTTTTCAATAATGAATTATATGCAGGAGGTGTATATAATAAAATTGACACTACTATATCACATGGATTAACTAAATGGGATGGCACATCGTGGAAACAGGTAGGCAATTTTAAAAAATATGCCATGGTACAGTTGCTAGTATCAACGATTATAATGGAGAATTATATGCATTCGGTCAATTGGTTGACACACTTGGTGTTCCAATGGGTGTAGCAAAATTTAATGGTATAACATGGAGCAGGGTTACAAATTTATTTAATGGATGTTGCGATGAAATAGCAACATCTGCTGTTTATAATAACGAGTTATATGTTGGTGGGTTATTTGGTAAATATCAGGGCAGCGCTTTTAATTTTATTGCAAAATTTAATGGTACTACTTGGTCTGATGTTGGTAGTAATGGTGTAACACACACAGGTAACTCAAATGGTCAGGTACATGAATTAAAAGTAATAGACAGTAAATTATTTGCGGTTGGCGTATTTACCCATGCTGATAATATAGAGGCGCAATATATAGCTTCATGGGATGGCTCTAAATGGTGCGGCTATGGAAATGGTTTTGACAATAGAATTACCGATATCGTCAAAGCTAATGACACTATTTTTATAGGTGGCGGTTTTTGGACGTATAACACTGATTCTGTGTTAAGAGTTGCCAAATGGATTGGAGGGAATTTTGTTGTTGCTTGTGCACTCTAGGTGTTTGGTATAGAAGAATTAATAAATGATATGCTTTTTCAGTTTTACCCAAATCCTGCAACTTCAATAATAAATATTTTAGATGAAAGCAATCAATTACAAAACACAACTATACAAATCCAAAATTATTTGGGTCAGATTGTTTTTACTACTCCTTTCTCTTCTCAAATTAATTTATCTAGCCTTTCCGCAGGTATGTATTTTTTAACAATAGAAGATAAGTACATTAAAAAAATCATTAAGATTATAAAAGAGTGATATCATGGCAGAACCTAAAGCAAAAACACTACAGCAAAAACTTGGCTTTTTTGACGAAGACTTAAAAAAACCAATGCATGATGATATTCTAAAATGGATTGATACAAATGTATATGAATTCACAACTTCTATTTATAATTTCAAGGAATGGCCCAATAAACAAGATAAATTATTTAAAGAACTTTGCTGACGTAATAGTTAAAAAAAATATTGAGGAAATTAACCTGAAACTATCAAGTTATGAGGCCTCTTTACCGAACAAGATTAAAGAACTAGCCGAAAAGCAAGAACAACATGAAAAAGATCTTGCATTAGGCAGCGAAGGATCTGATAAATACATCTTTGAAAGAATTACTAGATTAAAGGCTGAAATAGAAGAAACCAAATCTTTTATTGAAGATTATATAGCAAGAATAGAAAAATTAAAAGCGAACAATGATTTGGGTGAACTGCCAATAAGAGAAAAGATAAAAGTGACAAATAAAACGTGGGAATTTCCAGTTACAGCACAATCGTCAAATCCTTCATCAGGCTATCGTTCTAGTAAAAATATAATTGGATTTATTGACTTGAAAATCACAATTTCTTTTACTCAATTATCATTAACAGGTATTGACTTTGACAAGCGGTTAGTAACTGGCGACATTAAATGGTCATAAACTAATGATAACATAAATTATCAGAATGGATATAGTGAAGGAAAATTAAACCATACCTTTTATGTAGAAGTTAAAACAACTATTCCGTCTCTTGGTGAGTTATTTAGGCAATTAAGAATTTACAAAGAATATGTTCAAGGCGATTTTGTGATAGTATGTCCAGATGATTCAGAAAAACAAATAATTATAGATCAAGGTTTTCATTTCTACAAATTCAAAAATCCATAAGTCTCAATCAATGGATATAATTTGTGATACAAACATTTGGTACTCTATCGGTAATGGTTTTATAAAAGAAGAAGATATTCCCAACGAAATGTTAGCTATGCATTGGCTAAGTCTTGGCGAACTTACAATGCAATAAAGACTTTACTAATCCTGAGTTTCTAAAAAATGCATTATTAGCCGTTTTTAGTCACAAAAACAAACTCTATCTTTATCCTCCTTTAAATCATATAGCTTCCCTAATCGACAAAAATTACAGTTATGAATCGGATATGAAAAAAGCACTGTCTGGTCTTATCCTTAAACTAAGTGCACTCTGATCAATTTCGGTATTGGTTTCGAACAAACAAAAACAAATTATCATAATATAAAAAAAGGTATAATTGAAAAATCGAACAAAAAAGCAATTTTAAATAAACAATCAATTAGCGATAGAAATCATTTCAGGAATCAGGAGAATACTGTTCAAACTAAAGTGTCAATAACAAATTCAGTTAACAGATTCTTTAACTATGAAATGCTTGACATTAATAAGCTTTGATTGGAAGAAAGCAGATTATGTAGGAGCAAGTACAACTTTAAATACAATGCTTAGTACTGGCGAAACAAAATTAAAAGAGAATGATTTGGTCGACATTTTTCAATTAATCTATGTTCAGCCTGGGAATTTATTTTGGACAAAAGACAAGAAATTAATAGAAATTATAAAAAAAGCCTCCTTGGAACATTATCTATACCAGGCTTAAAACATGAGATTTTATGGAAAACGAACTGATTAAAAAAATATACACTGATATTGACAGGTTTATTGGAACACAAAGTAATTGTTGCAAAAAAGGATGTGCTTATTGTTGTCATCAACAAATCGAAGTTATGAATGTAGAAAAAGAAGTTATAAATGAATTTATAACCTCAGAACTAAGTGATCAGACAAAAGAAATAATTAAAGAAAATTTAAATGTTTGGTTGGACTATTTCGATTCAAATACTCCGGATAACAAAACGTTAGATGGGAACGATGTATTTAAAGACTTTGGTTCTAAAGCTGCAAAAGATGGGCTAAAATGTCCGTTTTTAATTGACAATTTATGCAGCATATACGAAATGAGACCTATGACATGCAGAGTTCATATCGTTGAATCTGAGCCTGAGTTTTGTAATAAAAATAAATTAAGGGATTCTACTCCAAATTCTTTCCATACAAGACTAAAAATTGTAAATTTCTTGAGATCAAAGTCAGAACTGAGGATTGAGCCATTGCCCTATACTGTCAAACATTTATTTCTACCCGATAGGCAATTGAAACCAATAGAAAAAAATGGTAATCGGATAGATCATTATAAGTAATCAACTCTAATAAGCCTATGATCATAATAAACTAAATATGGAATTATTACAAATAAAAGCATTCTCGACAACCACAACTCATGTTTCGGCAACAGTCACTTATAAGACAGGCGAAACTTTTGTTGCTTTCTTCAAAACACCTCAAAAGTGTAGAATTAGAAAAGAAAATAAATGGTCATTTATTAGAAAACAATAATGCCATAGCATATATAATGAATCAGTGATGAAATTTGTAACAATTCTTGACGGTGAAAGTATAATGAGAATTCTTTCCCCAGCTTTGAAATAACTCTAAGAAACAATTATGCCCTCAAAACTATCCTCCGACGAACTTTTTCATTTCACAAAATTTGAAAACCTTTTAAGTATTCTAGACCAGGGCTTTCAGCCGAGATACAATTTGGAACATACTTTTTTAAGTGATATGTATAAAAGACCGTCTGCTATTGCTGCAATTCCAATGGTTTGTTTTTGTGATATTCCTCTTGACATGGTCGAAGAGCATTCCACTAAATATGGAAAATGCGGATTGGTCTTGACAAGAGTTGGGGCGAAAAATATGGGGTAAGCCCGGTTATTTACATTCACAAAAATTCAAGAATTGGCGATGCCGTTTCTTCTTTAGGCAATAGTTTTGATGGTTATAGCTCATCAATGATAAAAGAAGGTAGTGATATGAACATATTTTTTATGATTTCAAATTCATTAAATGCCGTTAGTCACTTATCTTATTATGTCAAACAATATGAAAGAACAAATGACGAACACTATATTATCAATGATAAAAAATATTCGTTTAAAAAAGGTAGATTTTATGACGAGCGTGAATGGCGATTTGTACCGCCTATGACCCCCGAAAGTTTTTGGCTGATTAATGTTGACACAATGGAAAACCAAGAAGAACTTGAGAAAGCCCATAATAATCTCATAAAACATTCCTTAAAATTTAGTCTAGATGACATTCGATATATTGTTTGTGAAACAAAGGATGAAAAAGAAAAATTAGAGAATGCGATAGCACTTAAATTTGATACCACTAAAGAACAAATAAATTCAAAAATTAAATTTCATTTAAGTTCTTAAATAATTAGGTTTAGTAAAGTATGATTGTGGATTTTAAATTTTTGCATACGTCAAATTTTTATATTGATTTATTTGCTTAGAAACCATCTCTTTCACCTTTCAATGAAAGCGCCTTATAAGGTGAAAGATTGATTAAGAGTTCCTTATGTATCTTCTTTATTTCTTCTTCTGAAAAATGTTCTAGTAAGTGATTAATTAAATCCTCTTGTCTGGGTTGACCTAAAGCAATTCTATAAACAGATATTGTTTTCAAAAGGTTTTTCAATTTTTTTACCTCCCTTGCTATAAGGAATAACTGGAACTTGTCTTTCGATAAAAATATTTTGTGGTTCTACGTGCCAATAAGGAACCATGTCTGATTTATTTCCCTTTTCATTTTGAATTGCAAGATCGTAAAGTTTCTCCCACACATTTCCTGAGTTTATATCCTGTAATTGACTTTTATATTTAACAGCGATGTTTTGCCGAATTGCGAGATTTTTAAATCTATTGATCCTTCCTTCTCTTTGTTCAAAATCAACGGGATTAGCTGGCAAATTCCAATGCAATAATTTTCGGCAATAAAGATGAAAGTCTAAACCTTCTTGACCAACAGAAGTTGTTGCTAATATAAAAGGTCTAAACGGAGAGTTAAAAGCATTACGAACACTATCACTTCTAAGTACATCTTTCTCGTTTTCCATTGATTGATTCAAAGCTACCCCAAAATGACAACGAAAGTGTTTGGGTTTATTTTCCTTTGTAAAACTTTCATAGGTATGACCTACAACAGATACGGTTCTTAACCCGATATTAGTTGAAAGCAATTCAATTAATTTCTTCAATTTGTCTTGATCGGAATAATCCCACAAGCCATTATGGTCTATTAGTGCATTTCCAAACTCATCAATCATTGCCTGAAAATTGCCGCAAGCGGAATAAGCTACAACATTCTTCCAGTAAGAATCAAAACTGGCGAAACTTATCTATCGTGGCTATATTTTCTGAAACATTAAAGAACTTCCTAAAACTATCTGCAATTTGAAATGCACCATAAAAGGATAGATAAAGTAATTCTGATTTATTTTCCAATGAACTTAATAGTCTACAGGCGCAAATTGATGGAGATGCAACAGTCAAATAAGCAAGTTGCTTTGCAATATCAGCAGGTGGCTTGCCGAGCTTCAATTGAAGTAAAACATTTTTGATCGGATTTTCTTCCTTTCCCCCCATAGCTAACATTGAAGCAGATAAATTGACCGGAAAATTTGCAAATAGCATTTCGCCAAATACCTTTTCATAGTAGTCATTTGCCAATGACGTTTCTTCGTCCTTATAAAACCATTCCCAATTATATGAATCTTCACTCTCACGCAATTTTGATAACACTTCCTTCTTATTTTTTCTATCTAAAAGAATCATTAGAATTAAAGCCCAACGATCATCGTCACTTTTCGATGGTTCAGTTATGAACTCGTTTATATTTATTGAATTGATTATGGATTTAATTTTCTCTTCAATCTCTCCAATCAGTTCTGTTAGGTTTTGGTCTTTAGCATTTGGCTTCCAAAGCTCAGAGAGTGTTAAACATGGGTATAATAAAGCATAGCTGGATAACGTACTAAAATTGTCGCTCTCTTTGCGAAATCTTAGACGTGCTTTTGGATGACAGTCAGAGCCAGTTTGAAAGTATTTTCTCTCAGACCTTTCTTCAGCGTTTTCAATAGCTTTTTTATCACCAATTGTCAATCGCTCACATTCATAAGATGTAAGAGCTGCAATCATTTTTGGAACCATTACCCAAGAAGAAAATACGAGTGTCTTGGAAAAACACTCTTTACTTTTAAATGCACCATCCAATTGGTAGTAAGGTAGTGAAGGTGGTATCCAAAGCAAATCGCTTCCTCCATTGTAAAGCGTTTCGTCCAGAAGATAAGATAGTTTGGCATTTGATCTCATAAGATCACCGTAATTATCCATTACCTCTATTGGGAGAAAAGTTCTCTTGTTATTTTTTAATGCTTTACGCACTTCGATATTTCCAGCCGCGATTTCCCTCTGAGTTAGCCTTTGCAATTGATAGCCCTCCATGAATGAAAATGGAAAAGGAGAAGACTTGCAGTATTCTATTGGACTTTGAACATCTTTTAATTGCGAAGCCACAGAATCGGCAGCAATAAAAGTTTTTATATCCTCCGGTGTTATCCAAAACATATCTGATTTTGAAGATCGAAGCAAAGTATTTTTGTCGTCAGAAAACCGTTATACGCTCAGTCCTTGCGATTATACTTTGTAAAAATCCCTCTACCTTTTCCTTTTTACTCTTAATAAAATCCCAATTCCTTTCGTTCAAATGCAAAAGAGATTTAGAATAATCATACCAAACACTTTCAAACTCTGTTTGTTTTATTTTATCATTGAGAAGGAACTCTACTATAAACTTAAATTCTTCAAAGTGATTTTCTCCATCTCGCTCCTCACTCTGCATTGTGTACATTTTATAGGGAGTAGCAGAAAGTAAAAGTATTTTAATCGTGTTGTTTGTAAACAAACTTTCTGTGATTAAGCGAACATCGTTGTCTTCGTCCTCATCAATTAAATATTTGAACCGTTGAAATTCATCTAATATTATTAAGTCCGGCTTCAGATACTCTACGCATACAGAAGCAAGTAGTTTGCGAAGTTTACCTATTGTTCTCCGGTGTGAAGGTTGGGCGTTACTACTATATCTCTCTGAGCAATACTCTTCAAGTTCAACATAACAATCGTTGCCGGAGTTAAGAGCTTGATTAAACTTTTCAATTATATCGGAACGCAAATGTTCAAGAATCCAACAATCTTTGCTTACCCAATTATCCCAATTATCTTGGCTAACATCTAACCGCAATAGTTTCTTGAGCTTATCCTTATACTGCGAGAAAGCAAAATGACGCGTGAGAATATGGTAAAGAATCGCTCTTTCCTTAACCACGCCACCACCAGAGGAAATATTAAAAGAAGTATTTGGTGATAAGGCTGTAATCCTTAAAAAACTATCGCCAGTATTTTCAATATTGGTAATTGCTAAGTCATTAATCCGATTAATGGTTGCTTGCGATATGCCTTTCTTTTTTTCAATATTTAACCGGCTAATATTTTGGCTTGCAATACTCTGATTAGAACAAATGTAAATGACATTTAAACTTTGTTTCCCGATCTCCTGATAATGGTCGTAGAATTTTTGAATTATGCCGCGAGCTACCAAAGTTTTTCCCAATCCAACTTCATCCGCAACAAGAAACCTGTTACAGAGCGAAGTCTCACTAATAAAACGGTTGAAAACATAATCAACAGTCGCTATTTGAAAGTCCTTTAGTTGGTTATTTACTTTAGCACTCATTTATCCTTCTCCTGAGTTTGTTCAAATACGCTCCACAACTTTTTAAAGTCTGGTGGGATAATTCCATCCGCGCTATCTCCCTCCTCGTTAATTCTATCAATAACATTTTTAATTTCCTTCAGCTTCTCCGGCTGCCTGGAAACAGCTTTGAGCATATTTTCATAAACTGGAGTTTCGTTAAAAATATATGCTCCTGCACCAAATCCACTACTATCAAGCGGTTTTTCTTCCCCGCTAAAATCTACGTCTTCGTCCCAATGGTTATCCGACAAGAGAAACTGAATGTATTTAAAGAAATTTGTTGGCGTTGATATTATATCCTTGAATATTTTGGAATTTCGTGAATCCGGTAAATTATCAATTTGAATTTTGATAGCGAACCTCAATCCGGCATTGGTTCCCTTTACCCGGACTTCGACTATCAAAAAACGTGACAAATCTAATTCTGCAATATTATGTACTGTCCAACTATTTACTTGTGATCCTGACAATACTTGCTTTTGTTCGTGGCTTCGTAATAAGTAGGAATGTAATTCAATACCCTCGGAAGTAGAGACTGCCGAGAGATCATATTGCATTTCGATCTTACGGTTCGCTTGTGAGAACTATTGGAAATGGTGATGCAATAAATGTGAGATGGAATGGAGCGGATTTAGCAATTACCACAACCAAGGGTAAAACGGAAATTAGAAAAGAAAATGGCTCTTTAATCAGAACTATATAGAAATTCATGGAAGGTATTAATGAAACCACAATTTGCGTATTAGTTGAAGATCAAGTAACTAAGAAGATTGTTGTGAATCATCATACAATACTAAATTCAATTGCAAATACTATTGCTACATTAAGGATACTTTGTAGGGATGATAATAGTTCAATTGAAGAGATTGTTTCTTTTATAGATAGAAGAAAAGAATTGGATCAATTAACTGGTAATTATAAATATTGCACTTCTTTAAAAGGTGCATATCAGACATTTAGTGTTGATAAAAGCAGAATGGTAAATCACATTCGTGAAGCACAAAAATCGCTTAACGCCAATTATAAGTTGCATCCTGATACTTTTGATATTGAAAAGCTTATTGATGAATTAAAAGCAGAGATAATAAGAGATTTTGATTTATGGGCTAAGGCTTTTGCAATTAGTAAAATGTATCAAAAGTGTCAAGAGGATAAAACTATATTGACTTTTTCACATAGACAAAGTGGATGGTCTAACCTCGATACCATTTAACTCCAGATTTTTCAATGGAAATAAAGACAAATTTTGGATATGGGAGTGCAAGCTATTTTTACACAAAATTAAAGTATAAAGATATTGAGATAACACCATTTTCAGATTGGATTAAATATCGATTTGCTAAATTCTCGGAAATAATAAGGTATTCACAATGGCATAATCTAGAAAATAGTGAGTGGTTAGAAGCAATGAATTATGCAGCGGAAGCTTGCAATTTATCAAGGGATGATGAAAATAAGTTTATCGAAAAATATATAATTGATGAATGCGAGGAAATGGTAAGTGAACTTGAAAACATCTTAAACAAAGAAGAATTTGAATTTAGAGATCAATCTAAGAGAACATATACTAAAAACATTAAAGGGCACGAATTAATAGAATTTAGGGGTGAAAAAATCAGTGGAGCACTGGATTTCATAAATAAAATTTTGGAATACGAACATATTGTTGCTGTAAAGACTTTTATTGAAAGAATAAAAGCTTGTAACAAAATTATTCAACCAATTTTGGCAAATGAGCTCCTTGTAATAGATATTAAATTAAAAAAGCTCTTAGCAGATGCAGAGGAATTGAAGCCTAATTACTTGGTTGTAGTTGAAAAATACAATCAGTATATGACTGAAAAAAGCAAGATGCAAAATCAAATGATTATTGATAAAGAAATTGATTTTAAAAATATTGATGTTTTAAAAGTAAAAAGAGCTTTTCTTTCAAAATTTCCAGAATACGAAGTATTTGAGATTGAGTATAAAAAAATAGTTTCAACATATACTACGTTACTGGAACAAATAGAAAATTTGAAAATCGTTTTTGAAAACATTACAACATATAATAAGAATATCCTCCTTTATTTTAACTAAAAACAATATTATGAAATTTAGAATATTTTATGCACCAGAGGTGTTTAGGACTTGGGAAAAAGTTTTGATACTAACCAGTGATGGTAAATTGTATTGTGAATACCTTTTTAAATTTGAGTTGAACAAAATTGAAAAAACCGGTTTAAATTATGAAACATTTGCACCAAAAGATTTTAATTGGGGCAAAGGCGTTGAGGGAAATCGTGGTATTGCTTTCTCTAACTATCAGGATTGTGAGCAAGAACTTACGTGGGATGAGTACTCTAATTTAAGGCCAGGGCAACTTTTAAGCGGTTACAAGCCAAATGATATAAATCGACATCTTAGATGGGTAAGCCGCTATTTGAAAACAATTGGCCTTAGCCCTAGCGATTGGGATAAGGAGATGTACAACAAATTTATCGTAAACTAATTTATTAATATGAACAGTGATAAGAAAAAAGAAGTGTATCGACTGAAATTGTAAATCTTCAAAGTAGAAAAGAATTTAATACATTAAGGGAAATACATTTGAAACTTGAAAGTATTCAAAATTCCATAGACGAACTTAGTAAAGGCAAGAATAAAGCTACTGGAGAATTATTTAAATATATTCCTGTTGCTTTGGTTGAGCGATGCAGTCATTTTTACGATCAACTATTGCAAGGCTAATAAATAGTAACGAAGTTTATCTTATAAATGCCCAAAAACTATTTGACACAAATAATATTAAGTTGGATTATGAAGTAATTAAACACTTTCACAAAAAAGAATTTAACACAGGTGAATTTATTTCTTACCAACTGCCTATTGGGAATTGGGAAAATATCGAGCTTCATTTTAACAAATTACTTGATAAAAACTTTCTTGAACAACTAATTACTCTCAAAACAAAAAACACTTTTAGCGGGTTTTATGGGCCAAACCCAAAAGAATTTGAATCTAATGTCCCCGCTATAATTGCAGATTTAAAGAAAGTTTTTGAGTTGAGGCATATAATATGCCATGAGATGGCTATTAATGTAAAAATTGATATACCAGAAATGTGGCGCATTTTTAAAAGTGTAAGAGCCTTTATTTACCAAGTTTACAATTATATTAATCCAATATTAAATCCTGATTTAAACATTGAGGAATCTGTATTAGCTGAAAACGCGAAAGAACGATACGTAAAACTGAATGAGGAACTAAACGAATTAGTTGAAGTAATAAAGAAAAACCCTACTACCTCTGGAGATATTCCTGTTGATTTAAAGCTATTTTTAGAGTCACAGGAGCATTGGAAGAAATATATTACAAGTTATGTTAAGGGGTTATATAGTAAACTTGGGAATGACGTGTTTAAATTATATTATTATGAAGATTTAGGTGATTTTGTCGAAGATCGAATTGAAGAGTTAAAACTTGAATTTTTTACTGAGTACTAAATACCTCTTATTTTTGAAATAGTATTTAGCTGAATTACACAAAGTTTTTCGAGGTTTAAAAATTAGGTGATTTTTATTCCAACGTGATTTTGACCTTTTTAATATCTGTTATTACATCTCTGTCACTTAACCATATTTCTGAACCGGCGACAAGATCATCTTCAGTAATGCTACCGCTTGCATACTTTTTAATTAATATTTGAGGCACAACAATCGACACTAACTCAGCTTTAGGCTTCGATGAATCATCGATAAAATCTTTACTACCATATACAGCGGAAAACCCAAAATATTTTATTTCACTTTGAGTAAAGTTATTTGAAAATACTTTTAATTGAGGAATAAGATATGACGTAAGCACTTTTGTAGCTCTCTGCCTAGCCGACAATTTTGTAGTATTATATACATTCTCAATATATACACTTGATAATAACACAGTCAAAGCAGTATCACCATTTAAACAAAAATTGATCGGAGATTTAGCATTTTTACTGTAAATAAATGACGCTGTTTGATCTGTTCCGAAAATTGTTAAGCCGGAAAATAATGAATTAAAATTCGTTTTATACTTAGTGATGTAATTAGAATTCAAATCTTTTGCTGTTAGTGTATAGGAATTTACATTTGATGAAATAATTGACGTGCCAACAGGAGTATACTCAGGCATACTTGCCATTTCCCAAAACACCTTGTCAAACGTAGCTTTCTTTAACATGAAATTTAAGTCACGTAATTTTGGTTTTATTGAATCAACCTGACCAATAATGATTAAGCAGTTATTTAAAAAAACCACTTCCGATAAGTTTTTCCTAATTCTAAAAAAGGGTTTTTATAGCCATTATTGTTTTATGACTTTAATAGTCTTGTAATTATGACCTTGTTTTAGCGTTAAAAAATATACGCCTGCTGACAACTCTGCCAAATTAATTTGAGGAGTGTAAGCATTAGAATAAACAGTTTGACCTAAATAATTTTTGATCTCAATAGTAGAGTTTTGTAATTGGTTTTGATCATCAACAATATTTAGCATTGAATTTGTTGGGTTGGGATATATTTTTTTGTCAAAGACTTGTAATTTCTTGAACACCAACGGTAGCAGCTGAGTGAAGTGTAAAATTATACGGAACCTGATAACTGGAAGCAATAGGTACAGCATAAATTTGCAAATAATAATCACCTGCATTTAATGGAGTATTAAAACTGATATTTGTGTTGACCCACTGGTATGAATTGCTGTACCTACTACTTGATTGCTTGAGTTAACAACATTAACCGTGAAATTTAGTGCAACGATTATGTTGTTTACGCTAACATTTACCGTACTTGTTGCTGGTACAGAGAACTTAAATACATCGACATCGTATGGAAAATTAGATCAGTTGCAGCAGGCACAGTCATAAATGCTGTGTAGGTGCTATCAAAACCAACACGGTATGCCAAATTAAAATATTCAGGTTCATCCAAGCCCTGCATATTGTGATAGTATTGTGCTGGTAAATCTGTATGAATTTCAACCGCTGCTGATGCATAGTAGTAAAATAAGTTAGTAGTAGCATTTGCATACAGGGTATTTAAATTGGCGCAGATATCCCAAACAATCCCATCGCCAGGATTTGTTGTACCAACACAGCCAGAACATTCACCAATGATGCATGAATAATCAAGATTAGAATAAAGGCTCTTTTGATTTAAACCAACAATATTTGTTTGAACTGTACCGTTGCAATTGACATCTGAGTTAAAAAAATAGCAGCATAGCTGATCATCCATGT
The DNA here is from genome assembly GCA_016711805.1 of Bacteroidota bacterium. Taxonomy (GTDB): domain Bacteria; phylum Bacteroidota; class Bacteroidia; order B-17B0; family Aurantibacillaceae; genus UBA4416. The sequence continues at coordinate 23,551 of JADJSH010000016.1, read as the reverse complement.
ATGGCAAATTTTCCTGCCCACCAAATAGATAGACGCCGTAATTACCGCTATAGTAATAGGTTCTCCTTAAATCACGTATGGCCTCTGATTGACCTTCAGTATTGCTTGACACCAAACCAAATGAGGTTGCATTACTGCCAGCATGGGGTGTGCCCGTGGTAGCTAATTTAGCTACATGAGCTTGACCATCAGGCTGCCAATTGATAGGGTTTTGTAAATATTCTCTTGCCGCTAAGCCTCCCATACTATGGCCCATTAAAATAACTTTGTCGCGACCTGTCAATTGAAGCACTCTGTAAATTGCGTCTCTAAGTGCTTTACCTTGCTTCACAATTGCAGACTGATTGCTCAAAACCTGATTAGAAGCTAATGCAGCAGGGTTGAAAGCGCCATCTATACCGACGTCAAAATTGACATAATAAAAATCTCCTGCTATCCATGTTCCGTTAAAAAGTGCAATATCTGCTCCTACAGTTGGGTAGGCATTAACATTTGCAAGAGAATTGTTCCCATCAAAATTCAAACAATAATCAAACCTTCCTCCATTAACAAGAGCATATTGCGGTGTCATAAAAGAAAATGTTGTGCCAATCCAAGTTTCTGCATTAGAATTTAAACCATGTATAAAAATAATAGGATATGGAAGTTTGATATTATTTGCTTGAGTCTTTGCAATGCTTTGATGCACAGCTGTTTTTAATTCGGTCCTTTTCCCAAGGAATCAGGGGTGGAAAATATTCAAAATCGGATGGACGATCTTTTGCAACAAAAGGTATTTCCTGCTGTTGTGCCGTTGCGAATCCTACGTACATATTAGCAAGACTAGTAATAGTTTTTTCATATTTATTATTGTTTAATGGCCTTTATGGCTTTAGAAATATTGTCATGATATAATTTATACGTCTAAAATAACTCAATTAATTAAGTTAATCCTTGTTATTTACTGAGGGTAGATTTTGATTGTGGGATTGTAGCATAAAATTCTATATCTAGTTTATTATTCTAGTTTTGTGCCATCCTTCAACCTGCTCGATCATTGAATAAAGTATTTCATGATTATTCAAAGTATCAGATTCTAGCCAAAAATTCCAGTGCGAATTTAAAATATCAAATAATGTTGGGTCTTTTTCATTTAGAAATTCCAAGAAAATATTATAGTCATTAGTTTTAAGAGGGTTTCTGTTGTCTTTAGCCGTGAAAAACATTGTAATATAAATTTCAATGCTTTCATTTCGCAACTCCGTAGATAAAAACGACTTATTTATTAATGCTATAGCTTGTTCTATATTTGTCGGTTCGGAATAATCATTAACAAACTCATTTGGAGTATAGCCTAACTCAATAAATTCATTATAAAATTTTTCGTGAGCAAAAATATTATTTATGTGGCCAATTGTACCAGTAAATATCATTGCTTTTTTCGCAGTAGCATTAACCAACTCCATTAAGTCTTTTGTGTCAGTGAAGCCTCTATCATTCATTTCTAAATGAAACATTTCATGTGTAAAAAAACCGTTAGTAGTAATATCATTGTAATAAAAGAGTCCTACTTCGGTGTCATTTATTCTACAACCCCAAAGGTTTGTCTTCCCAGACGGATGAGGTATAAGAATTCTTTCTAATGTTATTTGATACTTTTCGGCTAATCTAGTATAAAGCGCATTGTTTTTTGCATCTACAAAAATTATCGGGTTTATAGGTTCTGTCATAAGATTGATTCATTGTTTAATAAATTTTATACTTTTCGTTATCGAGCCATTTTGTATTGTTAGAAAATATATACCTTGGGAAAGATCAGCCAAATTAATTTGGTTAGCGAATGGAGTAGCAAAAACAACTTGACCAATATAATTTTCGATTTCAATAATTGAATTTTTGAATTGGTTTTTCTTATCAATAATTTTTAAAACTGAATTTGTAGGATTAGGGTAAATTTCTATATTTTCATTGAAATTACTTTCATCGACTTTAGCACATAAATCAATGGTTATAGATTGGTAGGTACTATCGACATCTCCGCTACTATTAGTTACTTTTAGAATTACGGTATAGGTTGCGGGAGATGCAAAATTGTGACAAGGATTTTGTAAGGGGGGGCTATTCGATGTTCCATCTGGAAAAAAACCAATTCCAGTTAACTATCGAACCATTACTACTTGTACTCATATCATTGAAACAAACGGTGTTACCTGAACATAAAATACCAGAAGTATTGTAGTCAGCAGTTATATGAATAATAGGTTTGATTTTTTATTAGAAGAGAACTATCTGCATAAACTCTACCAATTACATAAGCTGAATCAGCACATTGAATACTTTTATAGGCTTCACTTCCGCCAGAAGCCCACGACTTTTCAAAAATTTTATAGCCGCCTGGATCAAATTTCGCGAAATAAACTGAATCAGTTGACGACGTTTGATTATTACCGGAACAAAAGACATTATTCTCGATGTCTTCGTCTATTGAATATATATAGCCTTTTTTTATTTACTGGCGACTTCCAAACTACATTACCAAGTGGAGAAAGTTTAAGTATATATAAAGTTGATGTATCTGTAACGCCAACATAATATCCACCGCTTGATTCATGGGACAAACTATGAAAAAAATATTTATTAGAATCATAATAATATTTTGTCCAAAGTGTATCGCCATTTGGCTTTGTTTTACATACAAAGATCTAAAGTTAGCTCCGAAATTAATATTTATCGAATCCACAAAACGTAAATCCTGAATCGGCAGCTAAAACTACCGATTTAATGTAATTATAATTATACCCGTAATTTTTATTTATAAGTAAGTTGCCATCTTTATCTGTTTTGAGCATGAATCCTTTTTGGCTTGACTCACCAAAAATTGCATAGCTAGAGTCATAAGTTGGAGTCATACAAACACTAACGCCATTTGGGGAGATAGGGAATGTTTTAACCCATTTCAAGTTCCCTAAAGTATCTGTCTTAATTAATTTCAATTTAGTAGTAAATGCAGCGTAGCCAATCATAACTAAATCTTTATTAAAATCTACAAATCCTTTATATAAAAGACCTTGAGAGGAATCAGAAACATCATTAAATGATTTTGTAAATAATGTGTCACCGTTTGAGTTAACGCGCAAAAGATAATTACTATATACGCTACCAACAGCAATAGCACCGAAACCAAAATATGAATTATTATAGTTGCATATATCATAAATAACCGCTCCTTTATTATAGGTTCTAAACCATGATTGAGCGGATAAATTCGTAAAGTAACAAAGTAAAATAAGAACAAATATTTTTTTCATGGAATTAAATTATCTATTCTTTTATGATTTTCTTCGTTTCGATCAACTTATTCTCTTTATAAAAACTGAAAAAGTAGATGCCTTTTTCAAAGTTTGATAACATCTCTAATTTTAAATATCTACTTAATAATAACAATTTTATCTGTTTTAATAGTTTTCTCTCCTACTAAGATAGTATAAAAATATACACCGTTAGATAGTTTATCGGTTGTTAGAGATAAGTTGTTTGAACTGGCATCATTTTCTAGCACAAGGTTTCCAATGGCATCAAATAATTCTACTTTTCTTTTTTCTTCAGCATAGGAGAATTGAAAATTGAGTATATCGTTTGCAGGATTTGGATATACTCTAACAACTTCACTCAAATTACTTATTTCTTTTATTCCTACAGTTGTTTGGTCTATCAATGTTATATCATCAATGTAATAATAACTTGTACCTTCTCTACCAGGCACTAAATTAGTTGAATTAGTATTGAGTGTATCAGTATTAAAATTTGTTGTAAAATTGCCTATGGTAATATATTGTTCTCCACCATTAGCTGTAAAACAACCTTGTATTTCTGTCCATTGTGTTGTATCTGAAATAAAGCCACCAGTATGAACAACCTGTGGGATAGCATTAATTTCAAAAATATTTGATGTTGATGGAAGACTATTTGTAAACAAAGCTCCTATATTTTTGATTGCATAAGTAAATCGGTCAGCTCTATTTACATAAAAACTTAAACAATATACTTTACCAGATTGTAGGGGTTGACTGAGTTGTTGATATATGTATTCCTTATCATAACCGCCTCTTGCATAAGTAACTAACCCCGTATAAGCATTCCCATTTTTAGTTTGATTAAATCCGAAATAATTATCTGGAGCATTAAACCAGCCTAAAGCATTACATATAGCATTATAATAATCAGGGGTCTGATAACCAAACCAATTATCTAATACATGGTTATAAGGAGGATTACCATTATCAAATCCTCCATATGTACAATCTATATTTGTGTAATTTTCAAAACTACCATTTTGAATCAAGTTTTGAGACTCTACATTTTTAAATAAAAATACAGATGTTATGAATAATAACATCTGTATTTTAAAATATTTACTTAATGATAACAATTTTATCTGTTTTAATTACCTTATCTTTTACTAAGATACGATAAAAATAAACACCACTTTGTAGGTGATGAGTTTTGAATGATGTGTTTTGAGTTAAAATATCGCTCGTTAATACTAACTCTCCAATAGCATCATATAACTCAACTTTTCTCTTTTCTGTTGAATTAGCAAACTTAAAATTAATTTCATCGCGCGCAGGATTTGGATAGACCTCAAAACCACTTCCATTATTTAATTCATTAACCCCAACAGTTGTTTGGTCTATCAATGTTATATCATCAATGTAATAATAAGCGTACTGTGGGTCACTTGGTATAGGATTATTAGTTCCAGTATATAATGTATCTGTATTTACATTACTATTGAAATTTCCAATTATAATATATTGTTCGCCTCCGTTAGCAGTAAAGCAGCCTTGTATTTCTGTCCATTGAGTTGTATCTGAAATAAAACCATTCGTATTAACAACTTGTGGAATGGCATTTATATACATATTACTAACAATACTTGGCAATGTGGGACAAAAATAAGCTCCAATGTTTTTTACAGCATATTCTTTTCTATCGGCCTTGGAGACATAAAAATTTAAGCAATAAATTTTGCCCATTTGTAAAGGCAATGATAGCTGTTGATATATATACTCTTTGTATTCTAAGTTATTCGCTTGAAATACTGAAATGCCAACGTATTCATTATTTGCTTTAGCATACGATGATCCGAAAATATTTACAGGTACTCCAGAAAATGTATGAGTACAAGCACTCGTGAAAAAATCAGGGCTATTATATTGCTTCCAATCAATCATAATAGTATCAGCTGGATTAACATAATACCCAATGAAATCACCACTCCAAAAATTCCAATTTATTGGTGTATTGTAGTTTCCAAAACTGCCATTACGAATTAAGTTTTGTGATAATAAGGTATTCTTAAATAAGAATAGTAAAACAGTAAACTGCTTTACTATTCTCAAATATCTACTTAATGATAACAATTTTATCTGTTTTAATAGTTTTCTCTCCTACTAAGATACTATAAAAATAAATACCATTGTTTAAGTTTTGCTCATTCATTTGCAGTATTCCCTTATTGCTTTGAAGTTTATATGTACCAATTACTTTTCCGGTAATATCACAAAGGTTTACTATCGCATTACTATATCCTCCTAAATCATAATCTAAAATCATATCTCCGTTATTGGGATTAGGATATAAATAGAAGTTTGTTGTAGATACAACACTTTCTTCGCTAATTGGTTTCATTCTTCGGCTAGCGTTCGCTTCTTCTTCACAATTATCAGTAAAATTAATAACCGTATTTTGTATAATGTTAACCAAACTTCGGCATTGTACCACATAATAGCCTTTTACAATACATTCGGAAGCCATACTAAATAAATCGCTCATTTCGGTTGAATTAAATACATAAGCATGATTTTGCATGTATTTTATAACTAGTTCGTTGGCACGTTGATGTTTATATTCAACCGTATTTTTAGTAGCAACCGCTGTATTTATTGCCAGAGCATTAGTAGTGTCGTAATTAGCAATAGCACTTTGAACTTCGGTTAATTTATCAATAGCACTATTTTGTTGATTTTGATAAAAATTATCTAACACGGTGCCACTTACTGCTTGTATGCTATCTTCTTCTAATAATTTAAAGACAGATTGTTTATTTAAGTAAGTTATTTCTTCAGGGAAAAATTCATAATCATCTTCATCCTGTGATGCTAATAATGTATATAACATTAACGTATCAGACTCTTGAGACATTTTGGCGGAGTTGCCATTGTTTGTTGATGAATTTCCATCACTATTCATGTTGCGTTGCGCTGAACCTGAGCTACAAGTATAAGATGTTCCTGATACTGGGTTAATTCCCATATTAACTCCAGTTGTATAGGATGCTGATCCAAATTGAGAAAAATTTAAAGTAGGTTGAGTCGTTGCTCCAGCTAATAAATATAATTTAGATGTAAGATTTACGCTATTACTACTTACGGCATTGGTTTGACGTGTAATATTAGTCCATGTATTAGCACTTAAATTAGGATTTCCAGGAGAACCAGAACCAGATCCTTGTTGACCAATTACACCAGCAGTTCTAATTTCTAAACCTGTGTAACTATTGCTCATGTTATTTACTTTCCAACTGCTACCACTACAACCTGTTTGAAAAACAAAACATCTACCCAATAAAGAAGCACTATTACATTCTACTTTACTATTTATACTACTGGTTACATAAACACCATTCATATATTGTGCTGTAGTAGTTGATGTTGGCGCAACTGTATTACTGCTTATAGCATTGCCTTTTACAAAGCCATTTTGACAATTGGATAATATAATTGCCGTGCGTGGTTGGGTTGCACCATAATTGAGTGTTTTAGATGTTGATTCGATAAATACTCTTGGATTTTGTTTAATGAGTAAGCCATTTAATACACCATTGGCAATAATGCCACGATATACTTGTTCAATAGTATTATTATATATTGTTAATCTATCTGTACTAAAATTAGTACCACCTGCTTGGTCAACCTGAATGGCTTGCATACAATAGCCAGTACTTGATGGTGCAGAAATATCATTATCTGTAATATCTAAAACTGGTGTACCTCCAGATACAAGCGTATGATTTGCATAAATACCTGTTGCGTGGTGACGAATAAAATTGTAACTTATGTTGCCCGTTGTTCCTATAGACGTAATATATTCTGCGTTTTGAGCCTTATAAAATAATAGGTATTTGGATTTGTAACAACAACTTGCATAGGTGGTGTGCCAATTACTGTTTGCACAAGTGTACTAGTTGTTGTTGCAGTAAAATAATTAGCTTTAGCAGTTGTATTTTTAGAATTTTTTACTTGAATGCCTTTATTACAATCTTCAAATTTATTTCCTCTTGGAAACGGATTACCGCCCGAAGGTAAAACTGTATTGTCTCCAACAATAACATTAAAAATATTAGGGCTAACAGTTTCAGTAATAGCCACTGCTATTCCAATTTCATCGGGACCCGAAGCAGGAAAAGACCAACTATCCAAATCCATTTGCTTAGCACTACCGGTAATATTTTTAAAGTAATTATTAGATACTTTGGTAGAAACGTTAGTTCCATTTATACCAAAATCTAAATTATCAAATGTGTTAGTGTTTGAACCTGTGCCAAAGTCTCCACAACGGCATTATTGCGATAGCATAATTCATTTAATTTTATTCCAATAAATGCTCTTGGGAAATTAACATACGGCGCACTTGTGCCCATTGTTCCATTAGTAATATTATTATAAGCATATGTATAGCTTGATATTGAGCTTGGCTTTAAAACAGCACCTGGCGAAGTAGTGCTCGCATTAGATGAAATAGTACTAGTTTTAAGTGACAGTAAATAATCGTTAGTTATTCCGCCTGTATAACCCGAAAGATTATTTCTCATCTGAACAGATGTGTAGTTCTTATTTAACTTACTTCCTGTTATAGAAATAGTACCAGATGGGGCAGATGGATTAAGAGTCATATTATTATAATCCATCACAATCCCATTATACATGTCTTCAATAGTTGAATTATTTACGATAATATTTCCGCACCAGTAATTATAATCATTCAATAAATATATACCATCCCATAATTCAGAGCAGCTATATAATTTACAATTGGTGAGTGTTAATGTTTTGTTAGGATATACTCGTAAGGATGCGCCTGGTGCCATTCGGAAAGTATAACCAGTATATGACGTATTTCCAGTAAAAGTAACCACGCCCTGTACATAAACTATCGCACTTGAAGTTGAATATGTCCCTGATGCTACATAAGTAGGGTTAGTTAAACTACCAACAGTACTACTTGCTGCACTACAACATAACGTTGAAATAACAGGGTTAACTATAATTGTTGTAGAACCTGTGCCACAACCTGTAATCGAATAATTTCCGCTAACAGTATAAACAGTAGGAACTGAAGGGGTAACAGTAATAACAGATGTAATTGCTCCTGTATTCCATGTATAAGTTGCTGCCCCAAATGCAGTAATATTAGAAGTACTTGAACACACTGCCGTTGCACTAGCTGTTAATACAGGTGCGTAAGGAATTACACTTACAGAAACTGTTTTTGTATTTGAACAACCTGTTGATGTATTTTTACCAGTTACAGTATAAGTTGTTGCAACACTTGGAGAAACACTCGTACTTAGCGAAACTGTTCCTGTACTCCATGTGTATGTATTAGCACCACCAGCCGTTAACGTTGAACTTTGGCTACTGCAAATTAATGTTGGATTGGCTAAGGCTGTTACTGTTGGCAAATTATTAACGGCAACCGTTACTGTTTTTGTATTCGTACAACCAGCAGTAGATGTTCCTGTGCAAGTATATATTGTGTTTGAACTCGGATACACCGCTGTTGTAGAATAAGTTATTGAACCAGGCATCCAAAGATATGTATTGGCACCTGTCGCAGTCAAAGTAGATGGTTGTCCCACACAAACTACAGTTGGGGAGGCGGTGACTGTAATTGTAGGTAAAGGATTTACAACAACAGTAACTGATTTGACCCCTGAACAAGCAGAGAGCGTGTTAGTGCCCGTTACACTATAACTTGTTGTTACTGTTGGTGAAACGCTAATAGAACTAGTGGTTAAACCTGTTGACCATGTGTAAGTATTTGCACCACTTGCTGACAATGTTACACTTTGATTTACGCAAATAGTAGGAGATATAGGCGAAATGCTAAATGAAAGTGGCCCGACGGTTACTGTTACAGTTTTTGCATTACTACAGCCACTGAGTGTATTTGTTCCTGTTACTGTATAAACTGTTGTTACTGTTGGAGAAACAGAAATAGAACTGGTAGTTGCCCCTGTACTCCACGTAGAGGTATTTGCGCAACTAGTAGTCAATACTGTTGGAGTTCCAGCACAAATGTTAGAATTATTAACTGTAATAACAGGAGTAATAGTAACAGTTGCCTGATTAAAAGCACATGCCCCACCTGTACCAGTAACTGTATATATAGTTGTTGCTGTTGGAGAAACACTAATTGTATTTGTAGTAGCGCCTGTGCTCCAAGTGTATGAAGTGGTTGAGCCACTTGCAGTTAAAGTTACTGTTTGTCCAGTGCAAATATTTGAATTAGTTGGCGTAATACTTACAGTAGCTGGTACTACTGTTACTGTAGAACTTAAATATGTTGTACAATTATACGGAGGACCAAATCCAGAACACGTATAAACAGTTGTAGCAGTTGGTGAAACTACAATAGTTGAACCTAAACCGTAATTAGTCCATACATTATATGGTGTTCCCGACCCTGTTAATGTTACTGACTGGCCAGCGCAAATTGTTGTACTAGTTGGCGTAACTGTTAATGGAGGAAGGGGAGAATACATTGTGATAGGAATTGTTGTTGTGGATGTAACCCCACATATATTTGTGCCAGAGATGGAATATGTTGTAGTAACAGAAGGATTAACGGTAAATGAAGTGCCTGCAATATTGCCAGGATTAAATGTATAAGTGACAGCTCCATGTGGAGTTATTGTTGCTGTTTGTGCTGGACAAATGGAAGGTGAAGGAATTGAAAAAAGAATAGTGGGAGCAGGATTAATAACTACAGTTGTTGTAGCTTGTGCTGTAGAACTACATACTGCCCCTGTTATTGTGTAAATAGTGGTTGAAGATGGCGATACTGTTACCGTTGTTCCTGATAAATTACCTGGCTGCCAAGTATATGTTGTTGCACCACTTGCTGTTACTGTGGCTGTGTTTCCTGAACAGATAGTAGAAGGCATTACTAAAGAAGTAATGGTAATTGTAGAAGGGTTTACTACGAGAATATTATCTACTGCATTTAACTGGCAGCCAATATTATTAGTGTAAGTATATGAAATAGGGTGTGACCCAACACCAGCAGTTGTTGCATTTAAACTGTAGGTGCCACCTGATGTTAAACCTACTCCTGAACCAGAAAATACACCACCTGTAGAGGTAGGATTCAAAAATATACTTAAGTCTTGAATATTGCTACTTATACACAAAGCATTGTCAGGAAGATCAAGCGAAATAAACTGAGATGAAGGTACTAAAGATACATCATCAATATATATATAGCTATGAGGCTGTCCCACCAAATAATTCATATTTGATGAATTAATCACAACCAGATTATTTAAACTAGGAACTCCTGTATACGTAAAGGACTGAACAAAGCTGTGCCAAACTCCATCATTAATAATAGGAAAGTTTGCAAGCGGTGTAATCCCAGCAGGCAAAACTTGCATTGGATTATTGTCTGGCACTAATAGTATTGGTGTGCCACCAAAAGTTATTTGCCCAATCGTCCCAAGAGGAGCAGACGGTGTAATAAATGCTATACTTCCAAATTTAGCCCTAAAACTTAATGTATAGGAATTATTTTGTGTTATTGGAGAGTTTAGTGTTGTTTGCACAGCTTCACTGATATGATTATGTCCTAGACTACCAAGACCTATAAAATTATTATTGGGTGCACCATTCCATGTATCAGTAGAATTGGCGCCAGATGTTGGTATGGTAAATAAACCTGGGTTTACAGTATTAGTACAAGATCTGACAAAGACATCTGGGCTAAAAGAATACAAGTCCCAACAATTAATTGAGGTAAGTACTCCTGGAATAGAAGTTATATCACCTATTTGACCACAATTTGTAGCATTTTCAAAACCACCATTATTAATCATGTCGCAAGCCGTTGAGTTACAATTTCCATTTTTTACATATACATAGACATAAGTGATATTCCCTCTAATTCCACTACCTGAATTATAAGGCACATATCGAAGCAAATGAACGCCAGGTTGTGCGCTTACAAAGGAGATAGTAGTTGTAGATACTCCAGAAGTTGCTGATAGTGTACTAGTACCTGTAATATCCTGAAGGCATTCAAAAGCATTAGCACTAGCGTTAGTATTAACATCATTAGATAGTATTGAAGTAATACTTATTGATGTTGAAGGTGCACCAAAAAAAGCATATGTTCCATTAGCATTAATACCGTCATTTAATCCTGTCACATTTAATCCTTGACATGTTGAACCTGAATATGTAAAAGAGTTTTGTGCTGTTGCTCCACCATATGTTGTAGTCACGCTGTAACCCAAATCACACAGAACCAATCTTTCTTCAGGTTTTAAATATCTTTTTAAACCACAATTCCCAACAGGACTTGCGTTACTCATTACATAGTATAGATTATTATTTGGTGGTGTAGCCGAACAAGTAGATGAAAAACCGCTACCTACCTGACAGATGTCTTCAAAATGGCTTAAACTACTCCCTGGTTCAAAACAGTTTGGGGTATAGACTGGTACATTAGTGCTACCAGAATAAGTAATAGAAACACTACACGTTGTTAAATCTGAGCCAACAGAAGTGGTTGGAGTCGGCGTTATTGTACAACCAGGAACAACAACGGTCGAACTTAATGAACTATTGAATTGATATCCATACATTGAACTACAAGCACCTGAATTGGTAATCAAGTTTTGACTTCCTTTTTTTAAGAATAAATCAAATCGATTGAAATAATTATAGGCGGTCCCCATCTTTGATAATCCATTATAATTTATTAATGATGCAAAACCTAACGCATGTGTTACTTCATGTAAAACAACCGTATATAAATCATATTGATTAACTGCAATTGTATTAGTTGCTAAAACAGTGTTCCAGTTTATTCCACTAAAGTTAAATGCCATGTACCCATGATAAAAATTTCCTGCATTACCAGTAGAAATAAGAGGAGAAGTAACTCCTGTATATGAATCATAACCAGAATGAATTGTTTTCCAAATTTCATTATCTGCAATTCCTCCATTAGTACTAGCAGCAATATTATAGTAGGCTAATGCCAAACCTAAAACACCTGCGTTACCACCCGGAATATTATTTACGTCTCTTACCCATATTTTCACTCTGTTTCCAAGACCATTAGAAGTTAGAGGAGACGGCATAAATGCAGAAATATCTGAAAACACCTGACAAACTACAGCACGCCTGTCTATTTCAACTTGCGAGGTTCCTTCCATACCACTCCCTGTTTCAAAATACAAATCAAAATAACCAGAAGTACACAATTGGGTTGTTTTGCCAAAAGGCGGAACGGAACGTGTTGTTGTATCAATTCTTATATCATTTAAAGAAAACTTATTACCATTTTGATCGAATACAGTATCTAATTTTGCCTCTGGACTTAAAGGAGCATAAAATTGAGCTATACTCGACTTAGCTACTGCCAAAGTTATTAGTAATAGTATTAGGTAGCTGGTGTTTTTATTTTTCATAGTTATTTGATTTTTGATTGTAAAAGTCTTTATCTATTAAGCAGATATAGTTTAATTGAAATTATTCAATACCATACAAAACAAATTAAAGTAATTTTTAAATACAAATTTGCCTAACTACCCCACGGGGTAGTTACTTTTTTAAAGAAATGTTGGAAATTTAACATTTCACATCTGATAGTTTATAATTAGGTAACGGTAATTATACCTTGTTTGATTGCGTAAACTATCAATTCACTCAGAGAGCTTGTACATGTTTTAGAGTAAATAGATTTACGGTAGTATTTCAAAGTATTCTGACTTATATCAAGGTTTTTAGAGATTGCTTCACCATTGTAGTTTGCACAAATTAATTTTAATACTTTTAATTCTATATCAGTTAATGCTAATTGTAAATGTTGGTCTGATATATCTGCTTTTACTGTACCATTTAATTTTATATTTTGAGAATCATTTACAACTTTGGTGATTGTTTCACATATATTTTCAAATGATGAATTTTTTACCAAGTAGGCGTCTGCTCCAAGTCCTATGAAATGATTTATTAATCCTGCTTCATCATGGGTAGAAAACATGACCACTTTAACTTTAGGGAATTTCTTTTTAATGTTTATTAATGTTTCTCTACCATTCATTACTGGCATTTCTATATCTAGTAGAACTATGTCGATAAAATAATCTTCCAACAAGGTTAGAGCTTCTAAGCCATTTGATGCTTCTTGAACGACCTGAAAGTCTTCGTTGCAATGAAGTAAATTAATTAATCCCTTTCTTAATACTTGATGGTCATCGACTACTAGTATTTTGATTTTATTTTTTTTATTAGTCATAAAGCATCTTTCTTTTACTTAAAAATACAAAAATTGAAGGAGTATTTATCGAATTTTAATTCCAATTAAACAAACATCATCTACTTGTTCAAGTTCACCTCTCTAGGAAGAAAACAAAATCCAAGAAGAAAACAGCACGAATCAAAAAAAACCGTTAAGTATATAGAATACTTAACGGTTTTTTTAATAAATAATTAAGCTAGTCTTTTAAATTTAATACTTTTTTAACTTCAGAGTAATTTTTCCAATTAACATTTGGATTTGCCGAACGCTGAGCACTGCTTATTAGCACGGCTTTAAACTTTAAAGTTGTCGAAGAAGTCCATGGGCTTCCAGTTGTTCCATCGGCATTCTCTGTATTAATAAATAAGAATCCATTAGCTTCACTAAATTCGGCATAATAATTAATGCCAGAAGAGCCTCCGCTCATATATGGTAGCTGAACATAATAATCAGATCCATAATTTGCATTAAAAACATAAACTAATAATACATCGTCTGCATTAAACCCAGTAATTCCGCCATAAGATTGGTATGTATCACCAATAGCGAACGTTAAAGAAAAATTAAAAGTTTTAGCTTGTGGCCCTGCTTGTCCTTGAGCTCCAGTTGCGCCTGTTTCACCTTTTGGGCCAGCCTCTCCTTTTTCTGGTTTTTTGCAAGATGATAATGTTAAACCTAAAGTTAAAGCCATACTAGCTAAAACTGTTGTTATAGTTTTGATTGTTGTTTTCATTATTATATGTTTTAATTGATTTGTTGAACTGAGCAAGTACTTCCATCTAAACTAATTGTACCTGAATACCATTGAATACCATTTTGGTCTTTTACACTGTAGCTAAATGATTTCACCTTAGAGCTTCCCAAATTTTTAGTAGTATGGGCTAAACCGTCTGATGAACAGTTTGGCGATGATCCATAATAAGTATTTGCTGAACAAGAACCTATGAATGAGCCATCGACATAAAAATTTAAAGCAGTTACTCCTGCCGCAGACCAACTAGAAGCATTTGATTGATTTTGCCAAAAAATTACTTTGGATTCATAATTACAACTGCCATCGTCTTCTTCGGCAGTAGAATTATAGTTTGTGGCGAATGAAGTTTTACAGCCTTTAATTGGGTCTTTTTTACAGTTAGTAAATAGAGTAATTGCTGCAATTGTGACTAGGAATAATGTTTTCATAACTATTTTATTTATGTGATTAATAGACACAAATATAATAAATATACTCTATATATGGAGGTAATATATATACAGTAACATAAAAACAAGCCTTTTTATTTATTTACTCTTTAATAGGAGACTAAATGGCAAAGAAATCAACGATAAAAACACCAAAAAAAGCAGAATTTGTTAAAAAAAAGACTACCAAAGTTAGCAAAGAGGAGATAGAGCTATTAAAGAATGTAGGGAAAAGACTCAAAGAATACAGAAAAAAAGCTGGCTATTCTAATTATGAATATTTTGCATATGAAAATGATATTAGCAGACCTCAATATGGCAAATACGAGGCAGGAGCTAATATTCAGTTAAATACATTGGCAAAAATATTAAAAGCTTTAGGTATTTCATTAGAAGAGTTTTTTAAGGGTTTTAATTAGCAGACCTTACTTTAAAATTCATTAATTTGCAGTCAAGTAATCCTACGAATTAAAACACAAAATGATATACTCCAGTTACTATAAAAAAGTAGGAAAAAACATCAAAAAAATTCGCTTGGAGAAAGGCATGAAGCAAATTGAATTAGCTAATAAATGCCACTTTGTAAGGCAAAATATGCAAAGAATCGAAGCGGGAAAAACTAATTTAACACTGAAAAATATGCTAATCATTAGCAAGTCGCTTGAAGTTGATATTACGGATCTTTTAAATAATCTAATTCACTAACATAATTCTATAAAATATTTAATAGGAGACTGTATAATTTCTTATTTTGGATATCAATTTTGAAGTATGAAAATATTAACTGAGGATTTATTACGTGAGTATGGTTTTATGGATCATCCTAGCAAGTCGTCAACAAAAGTAAAAGTAATGACCCGGAATGATTTTGACGTACATATTAAAGTAGATGGAATTTACTATACAAATTTAGGCTTTGATTATCCACTCAGAGATACAGCGACATTAAGAAAAGTTTACAAGGAAGTGAAAAATGAAGAACTCAAATTAGCTATTTAATTTCTTCAAACATCATTTTTATTACATCCTTTTGAGATTTCACCATTTGTTCTTGTTTTCAATATTCTTGTGTCCTAAAGGCACATTTGTATTTGTAATCATTTATGATTACATTTGACGTAAAAACCAGCAGCCATGAAAATAGAACATTCATCTATTATTAAAACAAACTCGTTTTTCTATTGTATTACACCTAAAGAAAGATTTAGTGATAATTTAGAATTATCACTTTCTTTAAAAGGAAACAACACTGATGGAAATTTTGAAAGAGGATTTATTGATCTTCATTATCAATTAACTGATAACAAACTGAAGTAATACGATTTTTTATTAGGAGTGAAGATTTATCTACACCATTCAAGTTTAAAATTAATACTGGAGATCTAGTATTTAAAATACGAATCGGAGTATATTTTACCAGAAAAAATCAGGTCAGCATTTCCATATTTCACTAATCGATGTTTTAGAGTCTGAAATTTCAAATTTTATAACACTCTCTATTAAAAGAGTTAATTGCTAAAGATGAAAAAGTTGAGTTTTTGGAGAAAATTAGGCGCTTAGACTCTGAAAATCTGGAAAGTATTCTGGATACAGATTTACCATTTCTGAAAGCTTTGATGGATAAGGGCTTTAGGAAAGTATTTTATTTATGGGCATTATCGGATACAATTATTAAAATGACAGCAAAGTCTAAAATTCCTCTGAGTTATTTAGACGATGCGGTAGAGTTGTTTTATCATGAGTATTATGACGGGAAAATTGCCCCTTGGTTTTAATCCTTAAATTTTTATAAAATGAAAAACACGAACGATGAAATCGAATACTTAATGTTATTTAGTAGTATTCACAATAATTTTTATATAATAAAATGCTGCTCAATGATAAATTAGGTGACTATTATATAGATTATGAGGAATGGAGTATTGTAAAAGACGGAGCTGGTTATACAAATATTTGGATAGAGCCCAAGAGCGAAATTATATACAAACCTAGTTTCAAATCCCCGTTTCAGAATATAGAAATAAAGGGGCTAAGAATTTTAGTAAAAACAAAAGTAATAACTGCCAGAGAAGGAAATAGATTAGTAAATTTTGAAATCTCAGGTAATTTTAATCCAAATACTTGGTACGGTAGAAATAATTTAAACCTAAATCCAATTGGAGAATTTGTTGTGTCAGGTTTTTGCAGAACAATTATTGAACAGGATAAGTTATTTTCTCCCTATTTTTTGAAATATTTAGATCAAAATTACTCAGATTTCATATTCAACTCGGTTAAATTTTTCAGTTGATTAACGAATAGATTTATCAAAAAACTTCATTAACCGGATACTATTATTCTGGACCTGTGTATAAACAATTATAGCCATTTAGATTCAAATAGATTCATCTATGTCCGACTTTAAGCAGTTTTAGGCCAATTAATTCGGCTAAACTCGGATATTATATTTTTTAAGCACACTAACTTAAAAACTGAATTATTGGCGCCAATAATTAGGGGCTATTTTCAGTTGCACTCGCTCAGTTACTGAATATGTCTTCTTCTTTATCGTCTTTTTGATGGTTTTCATTATCGGTTTCTGGTTTTGATAACTGCCATATTATATATATGATAGTAACTAATAATGCTACTATAGAAAGCCAAAAGAAAATATCCACCCATAACGGTGTTTGATCTTTATTAGTAACCACAGTTATGCCCATGGATTTAATTCCAGCCTCCGGGATTTTTTTCGGAGGAACTGGAACATGAATTTGCGGTATATAAATAAGCTTACCGCTTTGCGCATATAATGTTCTCACTTGGTCCTCGGTAATTCCGAAGAAATCAAAGAAATTTTCGTTTTCTACAGTCATGACTTAAATTTTTTCAAGATTAATCATAAGTAGTTCATCGACCCACAGAGCAATAGTTCCGTATAAAGCAACACGTCTTCCGTTAACAATTCCTGGAAACGGAGCTCCACTAAAATCAAATCCTCGTAATCTAAATGATTCAAAATCTAGTTTTCGGTAATCTCTTGCGTATAGGTCTTCTACCATTATAGTATTCTTTTTATTGATGTCATTCCGTAACTTATTTTGAGAGTTATTAGTTTTTTGCTCTTTGTTATTTTTTAGTGCCTTATGCTCATCACAGCAAAAATCTGCATCACTGCGTTTACCACAGAGACAAATTCCGCAACTTTCTAATGAACATATTTCTCCAGAACATGGATTCGTTTGGTGAGCGATTTGTAGGGCATTTAATGATAGTTTTTTCATGGTTTTTATGATTTTATGGTTTATAATTTTACAAGTTTATTTTATTAATTCTCTGCGACCAAGAGTAGTAAGAACAATAGTAAAAAGGATAGTATCGCAGTAAGTTAGGTAGTATGGTTAAGTAAGCGAGTAGTAAGGAAAACGGCATTTAAACTATAACTTAAATATTATTAGATAAAGCCTTACTGCATTACAAAATAGAAATTCAATTACTACTAATTATTTATTTTTCGGAAAGTACTTTTCTGTATTGATCACATTGTTTTTGTTTTTGGGATATTTCGAAGGAGTCATGTTTGACAGTAAACTCTTTGGGTTATCCTCTTCAAAAATTTTGAAATTAGAAATTAGTAAATAAACGTATTTCATTTTATTAGAAATATTTCCATTGTCATACTTCAAATAGAATTGATAAACGAAATAGGTAATCGTTGATTTTACCTCTGTCCCCAGATCAAAGAATCTTTGTTTGTCTGGTTGACCGCATGCGGTGAAATTGTGTGCGGTGAAATGTCGGATATCTTTTTCTTTCATATATGGCTCTCCAGTTGCAGGATTTATTTCTTTAGAAAGAATTAAAAAAAAGTAATCTATTTCTTCTGCGGTCGCATTACATGTTATTTGTTTGAAAATTGGGTGTACAGGTTCTGGAACTTTATTTGAAATATCTGCCATTCCACTTTTGATTGGTTTCTCATTTATTATAATAGTTGATTTTTCCGAAGATTGGGTTGAACTTTCATAAAATATATCACAACAAATATCCAATAGAGGGTCAATCATATCATCAATGACTGATTGATATCTGAATGCTTCAGCAAACTGATTATTTAGATTTGCCTTATAACGATACTTTTTGCAAGCATTTTTTATGAAATGTAGATATCTCACAATTTTATCTGAGCTGTCTCGGCGCTTAGTAATTTCAATGTCGAGAACAGGAGAATATTGCAACATCGCATCAAAAGTTGATTGACCATAGTCAGGCCAAGCAAGGTTTGATGTATCGTTGTTATTATATTCATTAACTCGAGCTAACAGAGCATCGGTGAAAAATTTATTTTTTTCAATTAACAAATTACACAAATCTAAAGAGTTGATATTTTTCATAATAGTTTTGGGTTTTATTTTTTCTTTTTCAATTCATTTGCAGTCAAATATTCCAAAAGGTGTTCATGCTTATAGGTGATTTTTCGACCTCCATCTTCACGAACGAAACCTATCTTTCGAGCGTTTCTTAAATGCTGCAACTTTTTGGTTGACATATTTAGATACTTAGCAGCTTCAGCATCAGAGTAAGTAGAATTTACAATGCTAAATTTTTGCGACAATAAAGATTCAAAGCGGTCTAGGCGTTGAAAGAGAGGATTGAGAATATTTAAAAATTCCTCTACCGAGATTACAATTACCTTGTTCGAACTACCATTCATTTTATAATACTATTATCTCTTTCAATAAGAAAGAGGTGTTATTAAAAAAAGTCCCTGTTATTCGTTCTCGGTATCTGAATGAACTCATTCAGATGATACAAATATAAAATATTAAATTCATATGACCAAATACAGCCCTTTAATACCAATGAACTACAGAGCATCAATTCTAAATAAACTGTTATAAAATGTATTACTTTTGAAAATCGTGTGTCGTATAGGTGTCGCTTAGACACAAAAAAACGATAAATCACTGTGGAAAAATTGTTTGTATTATTTTCCGAGTACCATCTGCATCGTTTCATCCAGAGCCTCTTCGTCAAATGAAGCAAGATACATTTCTGTTACTTTAATTGATTTGTGTCCAAGTGCTTTCGATATACCATAAAGATCAGCTTTCTTTTTTCTTGCGATGTTACTAAAAGAGTGGCGACTGCTATGAAAATGTAATCGTTTTTCGAGTTCGGCTGCAACAGCTAATTTTTTAAGGTTCTCATTGATCGTTGCATTCTTCGATTCTATCTTATTTCGCAGTGTTTGTGCGTCATTAAACTCTTCATCTTTAGATAATATTGGAAATAAATAATCATTTGGCTTTGACTGAGGATTTACATACTGTTTAATAATGGATAATGATTCCGTATTTAATAAGATAGATTTGAAGTGACCGGTTTTTCCCATTTCATAATGAAGTCGCCCATCAACAATATTCTTTACTTTTAATTGAATCAGATCACTTACCCTAATGCCTGCGTTGTTAAATGAGAAAAAATAATAATTCCGAACATCGATTAATCGGTGTTGTGTTTTTAGATCCAATTGAACTTTTCTTAATTTGTCCAGCTCAGTAAGAGAAAGTGTTTCTTTTCTGGTTGGCGAGTATTTTATTTTCACGGTGTTGAACGGATTTTTATCTCTCGAGATAAGTGGTACTTTTCATTCATCGCCCGATAAAGAAATTGCACGGATACTTTTGTTGATAGGAGATGGTATTATTTCCTAATCCCGGAATTTTTTTACCTTCTTTGGAAACACTTCCTTTTATTAGATGGGTTTTATATTTTTCAATGAAATCTTCATCAATGTCTGAAAAAAGTAATTCCTTATTATTCATATATTCCTTTAGTCGTTTGAGAACGGAAGTAATGTTTTTATAAGAACAGATTTTATTGCGGTCTAAAAAAGTCTGTGCAAGAGTTTTACTTAGTCAAAGAAATTTGCTGCCTTTTATACTTAAGGGATGCGTTGCTTTTAATAGTGTCAGAACTTTGAACACCATCCGAAAGCGATACTTGCTGTTTAACCCGAAGCACCTCATTATATTTCAATTCGAGATCCGTATTAATTGCTTTAGCGTTCGTCATAGGTATTTTGTCTGGGCGCGATTTAGATCGGCTTTCTACTAATCTATTATTATCTTCGTCCCAGTTTTCTGGTTTAGCAGAGTAACCAGTTGACATATAACGAGATTTACGGTTGGCTGTAATTCTTATCATAATAGGGTGTTTCCCATTAGAATAAGTTTTATATTTGTAATGTACAAGGGTTACTTTAGCAGACGACATGGCGGTTAATTTTAGATTTGATATCATAAAATTAGATCATATAGTTGAAACACGGTTGAAACTGAACGGTCGTTTTACGAACAGTAGAGAACAGTTAAGAAATAAGCAGACATTCGGAACCCCTTGTCAAGCAAGCAATTAGAGGAAACAACTGGAAATAAGAAGAATGAGCTCGGCTCCTGAGCGGAGTCGAAGGGGTATTAACTTCTGGCTTCAAATCCGGTCAGCCTAACAGTAATTAAACTTGAATTCCAATAACCAACATATCGTCTACCTGATCTAAACCGCCTCTCCAAGATTCGATAGTTGAGTCTAACACTTGTTTTTGCTTCATCTAAGGGTAAATGGGCTATAGAAATTAATAATTCCTTGAAAGGGTTTATATTTGAATTTTTTACCTTTTGACCGCCAATTGGATCAGCAAGCCATCAGAAAAATAGATAAATCATTTCTCCTTTTTCAATAGAAACGGTTTTAAGTTAAAAGGAGCTACTTCTTCTTTATATTTTCCAATAGGCTGTTTGTCGGGAGTTATTTGAGATAGCTGCCAAGGTTCTTGCCAAAGCTCTGTTTAATGGAAGGCGGTGATACAACCCATAGGATTATTGGCGACTGCTAAATGAAGTTTCATGTTTTCGTAATCAAACACGTATAGTACGCCATCCATTCCATCATTTACTTCGTAATCACTTTTCGAAAACAAATGTTTTTGCACCAATTCGTTCACTTTATCAAAAATCAAAGAAGGATCGGATAATTTAAATTCGTTGATGGCTCTATTTAAAGCGTTGCATGCTACAATGCTAACCATAGCCCAGGAACGCCATGACAGTGCAATCGCAAACAGCAAGTACAGGATTGTTGTTGGATAGTTTCTGTCCAATAGAAATCGCCCGCTACAACATCTTTTGGTTTATAAAGAACAAAGTTTTTGGAGAATGAATTATTCATAGCCTTAGTAGAAGGCAGCATACTTCTTGAATGTATTTAGCGTAATGAATAGAATCCATTACATCTTTATTTTTGATTTCACAATTTCCTTTTGAAGTTCCACTTCCTTTTGAGTCTGAATTAAAGAATATAGTTTGGTTTTGCCATTGTAGTAAAATAGAAACAGAAAGGCAATACCAACGATGGTTAATCCTGCAATAAGCACAATGTATTGTTTTTTTGAAGAGGCAAGGGCAACTTTCTCTTTTCTAACGACAGACTTTGCTCAGCTACGATTTTTCTTTTCAGTTAGTTGTAATTTGTTTTCTATATCACTCAATGTTTTTTATTTTTTCAATATTAAAATAGAATCTTGTATTTTTTTATATTGTTTCAATGAGGTAAATGCGCTTTTATAATCTTACCTAGTTTCATATAAATCAGTCATGCCTTAAGGCATCGGCTTCTTCAACCATTAGATTGCCTTGTTTTGCTAAGTCCAATGCCTGTGAAATAATAACTTTTCGCTTCTGGAACGTTTTTTTTGTTTTTGGATGTTTCTACAAGTTTTGTAAGGCCAGTAATTGCTATCCAACATTTTATATTGATTTGGTATTAAAACAGATTTTTTAAAGTGCTTTATAGCTTCGTCTATTTGGTTAAGATGAAAATATATATTGCCATAATAAATTTCAACTATAAAAATTACTACCGCCGTACAACTTAATATTAAGGCTTGCTCTTTCTCCTAAAACGCTTAGAGCTTGAATATATTTTCCACCATCAATATAGGCATTTGCTATATTTAGGTAAACATTTGATAGACCATCCTTATCATTGAGTTTAGTATATTTCTTTTGCTTTTTCTAGGTGTTCAATTCTTTCTTTGTCTCTATTTAATCTTCCTAGGTGTTAATGCTTAATGAATAGTCTTTGCTAACTCCTTTTAATTCATTGTTTTTTTCAAAATTGAGATTGTCTGGTTTAATTTCTCGATTGTGGTCTTTAAATCACCTTTTGTTAAGATGTAACGAGATTCGCAAAGAAGTGAGTAAGCTAATTGAATTTAAATTATATTTTTTATCATTACTTCACCTTCCTCGCAGTAACTATAGAGTAATCTGTTCTAATTGTAAATACTTTTAGCAATATCTACCAAAAGAGTTGCTCTTTCTTTAGTGCTGTTGTTGCTTTCAAATAAACTTTTAAGCTGTCAAATTTTGCTGTTGAGAAAACGAGTCTACACTTAAGCATGAATAGATTAGAAAACAATAAAGAAATGTATTTAGGGCGGCCCAAGGTCATTAGGCTAAAAATAAACAATTATTTGATAATTATTGCCTTAATGCCTGCTTTTAAAAACGCTAATAATATCGTTTAGGTAAAGTTTTTAGCTTGTAACAATATTAAATAGTGAAACAATAAATCTGCTGCTTCTCCTTTAAATAAATCATCGTTATTATCCTTCGCTTCTATAACTACCTCTACAGACTTCTTCTTCCCCTACTTTTTTGAGCAATTTTATTAATGCCTTTAGCAAATAAAGAGGCGGTATAAGATTTGTCAGTTGATTGTTTTTTCTGATCTCTAATAATCATTTCCAATTCAGTTA
>JADJSH010000015.1 GCA_016711805.1 Bacteroidota bacterium | reverse complement strand
ATGAATTAGCAAAAGCAGAAAGCTTAGATAACGGAAAACCTTTACACTTAGCTAAATCGTGGATATACCAGAGACGGCTGCTAACTTTCATTTCTATGGAACGGGCATTTTGCACTATGCTGCTCTGCGCATAGCATGGAAGATACCGCTATTAATTATGCTTTGCGTCAACCTGTTGGTGTTGCGGGCTGCATTTCTCCTTGGAATTACCCTTGTATTTATTCTCTTGGAAAGTTGCACCGGCTTTAGCACCTGCTGGTTGTACCGTAGTTGCAAACCATCTGAAATTACACCAATGACGGCTTACTTACTTTCTGAAATTTTGCATCAAAGCAAGTTTACCAAAGGAGTTTTAAATATTGTTCATGGTTACGGACATAAAGTTGGTAATGCGATTGTAAGTGGTACAGATGTGCCTTTAATTTCATTTACAGGCGGAACCAAAACAGGCGCAAGCATTGCAGTAATGCCGCCCTATGTTTAAATATATTAAGTCACTAGAACTTGGTGGTAAAAATCCTAATGTTTTTTGCTGATTGCGATTACGATAAAATGCTTTCTACAACGATGCTATCGTCGTTTGCCAATCAAGGACAAATTTGCTTATGTGGTTCGAGAATATTTGTGGAGCGTTCTATTTACGAAAAATTTAAAACCGACTTCGTAGCTAAAACTCAAAAGCTAACTGTTGGCGCTCCGTTAGATGAAAAAACAAAAATTGGTGCTGTGGTTTCTAAACCTCACGAAAAAGTTTTATCATGGGATTAGCAAAACAAGAAGGCGGAAAAGTATGCGGCGAAACAAGCAACCGTTGGTGGTGAATTTGAAAATGGTTATTATTTAGAACCAACCATCATCGAAAATTTATCTTATGACTGTCGTACTAACCAAGAAGAAATTTTTGGACCAGTTGTTACTATTATGCCTTTTGATACAGAAGAAGAAGTGTTGAAATATGCTAACTCAACTCAATACGGATTAGCATCTGTATTATGGACACAAGACATTACACGCGCCAACCGCATGGCAATGGATTTGCATACAGGTATCGTTTGGATTAATTGTTGGTTATTACGCGATTTACGTACTCCATTTGGTGGCGTTAAATCATCAGGTGCACGCCAAAGCAAGTAACTGTTAGCATTGCAGCCTCAACCGTTTTCGGTAGAAGCACTAGAAGAATTATATGCAGGGATGATTTTTGCATGTAACAAATACAACGTTGATTTAGTTGGCGGAGATACCACTTCAACAACAAGTGGTTTAGTAATTAGTGTAACCGTAATTGGCGAAGCTAATAAAGAAGATATTGTGTACCGTAATGATACAAAAGAAAAAAATTTATTATGCGTAAGTGGTGACTTAGGTGGCGCTTACATGGGTTCCAAATTTTAGAGAAATTTGTATTTAAAGATAACCCAAATGTACAACCTGATTTAGTAGGTAGTGATTATATTTTAGGCGTCAGTTGAAACCAGAAGCGCGTGTAGATATTGTTGAATGCCTAAAAGCCCAGTACATTAAACCAACGAGCATGATTGATGTAAGTGATGGCTTAGCTTCAGAATTAATGCACCTTTGCACACAAAGCGAATTGGGTTGTGAATTGTATGAAGAAAAAATTCCTTTAGACCCACAAACATTTGATACCGCTCGTGAGTTTAATTTAGACCCAACGGTTTGCGCACTAAGTGGCGGCGAAGATTACGAATTGTTATTTACCATTTCGATGGCGGATTATGATAAAATAAAACACTTACCAGATTTTACCATTATTGGACACATGACACCAAAAGCCAGTGGAATTAACTTAATTGCTAAAGCTGGAACCTCGCACCCTATTCAGGCGCAAGGCTGGAATGCATTTAAACAAAACTAAAATGAACAAAATATTTCTTATACTACTAACTGCAATAACATTATTGGCTTGCGACAGTAAAAAAACAAGTATTGCTGGAACCGTTGTAAATTCTACAACCGGACAGCCTGTACCAAATGTATTGATAAGCTATGTGCAATGTAAAGAGAACGGAGATGACTGCACTGAAATTATCATCGGGCAAATGTACACCTTACAAGACGGTACGTTTAAGATAGATCAAAAACGTGCTAGTAAATCTAGAACACGTTGGATAACGGTACACAGCGGAACAAAAAAAATAGCACAATTTGATAATGTGGGATTGACTGATAAAAGCATTACCATTCCTGTAACACTATAAACTACTATAAATTCAAAACTTACATATTATGAGCACAGAAAATTCAATTGAATCATCAAAAGCACCAGAGCCAGTAGGATTATACCCACACGCCGTGTTGGTAATTTATTATTTTAAGCGGCGTTGGTCCGCGTGAGCGTGGTACTAAAAAAATACCAGGAGTAGAATTAGATGAACATGGAAACATTACGTCTTATGACATTGCGGCACAATGCCACTCTGTGTTCCGTAACATTAAATATATTTTAGAAGACTCTGGTAGCAGCTGGGATAAAATTGTGGATGTACAAGTGTTTTTAACGAACATGAAAGACGATTTTAAAATTTATAATGCTTTGTGGGCGGAGTACTTTAAAGAAAACCCTCCTTGCCGAACTACTATAGAAATTAATTGTTTGCCTACTCCTATTGGGATTGAGTTGAAGGTTATTGCGACAATTGATTAAGAATGATTTAGTTAATTTTTGACTTGAGCAACCATACTAATAATCAAAAAAAAATAATGAGATTAATTACATGGAATTGCCAAGGTGCATTTAGAAAAAAAGCAGACTTAATATTAAAACTTCAACCAGATATTTTAATAATTCAGGAATGTGAACATCCTGATAAATTAAAATTTGATTCGCTAATAAAAAACCAACTGATTCCTTTTGGCATGGCGACAATCTAAATAAAGGGATTGGTGTTTTTTCTTACTCAGATTATAAATTCGAATTAATGACCGAATTTAACCCTGAATTTCGTTATGTTATCCCACTTAAAGTATCAAATAATTCTAATAGTTTTATTCTCTTAGCAATATGGGCAATGAATAATAAAATAAACAGAGAAGCAAGATACATTGGTCAAATTTGGCTAGCCATAAATTATTACGAAAAACTATTCGGAGATTCAACCATTTTAATTGGCGATTTTAATAGTAATAAAATATGGGATTATAAAGACAGAGTTGGCAATCATACAGATGTTGTAGATAAATTAAATAGTCAAAACATTAATAGTGTTTATCACAAACATTTTAAAATAGAACAAGGTCAAGAACAACATCCAACCTTTTTCCTTCAAAAAAAAATATCTAAACCCTACCATATTGATTACTGCTTCGCCTCTAAGGATATTCAAAACAGAATTAGAAATGTTGAAATTGGGAAGTATGAAGATTGGACTCAATACAGCAATCACTCTCCGCTAATAATTTCTTTCGAAAATTTTTAAATAATCAACATCGAAAAAAACAAATCATGAAACAATCCCTCGCCCATATAGCCCTAATAGTCAACGATTACGATGAAGCCATCAAATTTTATACTGAAACATTAAATTTTACTTTAGTAGAAGATAAAGTGATGAGTGCCACTAAACGTTGGGTGATGGTAGCACCGCCAGGCAGCACAGGAACGACTCTATTATTAGCACAAGCTAGTAACGAAGAACAAAAAAGTAGAGTTGGTAACCAAACAGGCGGACGCGTATTTTTGTTTTTATATACCGATGATATAGAAAGAGATTATAAAAACTTACTTGATAAAAAAGTAAAGATTGTTCGTGAATTAGAAAATCAGCCACATGGTCAAGTGCTTGTATTTGCTGATTTGTATGACAATTTATGGGATTTAATTGAACCTGCGTGAGGGATTGCAGCGAAAATCCTTTTTGTGTTCCATTACAAAAAGATTGTAGCGAAAAGCCCGACGGCGCTGCCTCTTTGCGCCGGCACGCCCAAATAATTAATTAAAAATCTTACCATACATCAAACGAATTATTGAAAATATAAGCGAACTTTACATAGTAAATTAAAACATGGAACGTAAGGAGTTTATAAAATCAGTATTAGGACTAGCCGCTATGACAACATTAGGAGATTTAAAATCGTTTGCCAATAACTTACCAGAACAAGATGAGTTAATGCCAGTTTTATTTATAGGCCATGGTTCGCCTATGAATGCAATTGAAGAAAATGAGTTCTCGAGAGGCTGGAAAGCCATGGCAAAAACTCTTCCAAAACCAAAAGCTATTTTATGTATTTCCGCACACTGGGAAACGAAAGGCACTTTTGTAACGGCGATGGAAAAACCAAAAACCATTCATGATTTTGGTGGTTTCCCGCAAGCCTTATTTGACGTGCAATATCCAGCACCTGGTAGCAAATGGTTAGCGGATGAAACTAAAGCATTACTTACATCAACAACGGTTGGCTTAAATGAAGATTGGGGATTAGATCATGGAACTTGGAGCGTTGTAAGACCAATGTTTCCAGATGCAAGTATTCCTGTGATTCAATTAAGCTTAGATTATACAAAAGACACGCAATATCACTACGATTTAGCAAAACAATTAGCAGGCTTACGCAAAAAAGGAGTCTTAATTATTGGCAGTGGAAATATGGTGCATAATTTTCAGTTCGCCAGATTTACTGGAGATTTTAATGCGCACTTTGGCCACGATTGGGCATTGGAAGCAAACGAAGTTTTTAAAAAACTAATTACAGAAAACGATGTAAAATCTTTAGTAAATTATAAAACCTACAGCAAAGCCTTGCAATTATCATCACCAACACCAGATCATTATTTACCAATGATTTATAGCATTGCCCTGCGCGGTAAAAACGAAAAAGTATCGTACTTTAATGATGCGGTTGTGGGAGGTTCTTTTTCTATGACTTCTTTGAAAATTGATAAGGCGTAAATTAATATAAAAACACAGTGTCAGGCTGAGCGGAGTCGAAGCCTCTACAATGTACCCTTCGACTCCGCTCAGGGTGACAAAAACACAACAAATATGAAATATATAATAACTATCCTTCTATTTTTCGGAATTGCATTCAACAGCTTTTCTCAAAGCAAGACAAAGCCAAGTGCACCAAGTTTATATTATATTTTTAAAGAACCGAAAATAAAATCAGCTAATCCGCCAGTCATTATTTTAATGCACGGAGTTGGTAGTAACGAAAAAGATTTATTTTCGTTTGCGCCACAACTGCCTGATAGTTTTTTAGTGATTTCGTTACGAGCACCTATTACCATTGGCACTGATAGTTATGCTTGGTATCATTTAACTTTCGAAAACGGAAAACGCATAGGTAACGCTATTGAAGCCGAAGCAAGCCGTTTAATGATTATCCAATTTATGAATCAATTGAAAACAAAACATGCTTTTAATGAAAAGCGTATATACCTATGTGGTTTTAGTCAAGGCTCTATTATGGCATATAGCATTGGCTTAACGGTGCCAGATAAAATAAAAGGTATCGCCGTTATGAGCGGACGATTATTAGAGGAAGTGAAACCCCTCATTGCTTCAAAAGAAAAAATTAAAAACTTAAACGTATTTGTCTCTCACGGAACAAATGATAATGTCATTCCTGTAAGCGAAGCACGCGCCTCTTTAGCGTATTTAAAAACACTAGGGGTCACGCCTTTATTTAAAGAATATCCTGAAGCTCATACGATTAGTCCAGCTATGTTTGCAGACATGCTGCTTTGGCTAAAGAAATAAGATTTTATAGGAAAATTTGGAAATAAAAAGCAAAGTTGTATATTGTATATAACTTATAAATTATTGTTTTCAAACAAATTAAATCCTATGGAAAACCAAGACAACCAAAACAATCAAGAAACTACTCCTGCAGTAGCAGTTGAAAACAATGAGCAGCCACAAATGACTCCAGTTGATTTAATTGATGTAGAACAACAATTGGAACAATTTAGAACAGAACAAAATTTGCCATTGGGTATTTTAGGTGCATTTGGCGCAGCAGTAATTGGCGCAGTTCTTTGGGCAACAATTACAGTAGCTACTGAGTATCAAATTGGATACATGGCCATTGCAGTAGGGTTTATTGTTGGCTTCGCCAATAGAATGTTAGGTAAAGGAGTGGATCAAATTTTTGGAATTAGCGGTGCAGTCTTAGCATTGTTTGGTTGTGTGTTAGGAAATTTCTTTAGCATTGTTGGCTTTGTTGCAAAATCTGAAAGCTTAGGATATTTCGATACTTTTTCGATGATTGACTATAGCATGATTCCAAGCATCATGATGAAAGCATTTAGTCCACTAGATATTTTATTTTACGGCTTAGCAGTTTACCAAGGGTATAAAATTTCTTTTAGAGTAGCGTAAAATTTAATTATACTTTGCTCTATAATCTACGGGCGACATACCTGTTACTTTTTTGAACACATCGCGAAACGCTTTGGTGTCGGCATACCCAACATCATGCATCACTTCGCTTACCGTTTTACGTCCTGATTCTAATTGCTTTTTAGCAGCTTCCATTTTCACACGTTGCATATATTCAACAACGGTATTGGAAGTTGCTTTTTTAAAACGTCGCTCAAAGGTTCTCCTTCCAATACCATATTTATCTGCTAATTCATCAACCATTACAATTTCACAATCCTCGTGGTCTTTCTGTCCTCTAAACATCACAAAAGGCGATTGTGACTTTCTTCCCATGTCTAACAAACAGAATTTGGATGCCATGATAGACATTTCTCTGCTCGTATATTTTTCTACTAAGTAAAGTAACAAGGTCCAATAAGATGTAGCTCCTCCACTGGAATATAAGCCATTTTGAGCGGCAACCGTTTTATCACTTACGAGTTTCACATCAGGAAACATTTCCTTAAAATCATTAGTAAACAACCAATGTGTTGAACATTCTTTATCTTTTAATAAACCCGTAGAGGCTAATATAAAAGCGCCAATACACAAACTCGCTACTTCTGCTCCACCTTTATATTGCTGCACAATCCAAGGTAGAAAATCTTTATTTTTTTTGATGGCTAGTTTCACATCTCCACCAATGGCCGGAATAATAATTAAGTCTGTTTTTTTTACATCCTTCAACAATACATCTGGATGAACTGTAAATAATCCATCATTTAATTTTACTTCTTTAGTTAAACCAACTAATTGAATTTTAAAAAATGGTTGATGTCCAGCGCTTTTATAAAATTCGTTTACGGCGCTAAACATATAGCGTGGATCAACAATAGCTGCCGGAACGGAGGTTTCTAAAATTAAGATACTTACTGTTTTCATCTATCAAAATTATATTGTCCCGCTGATTTCGCAGAAAACGCAGAATTAAAATCAGCGAATATCCGTGTTATCTGCGGGAGATATTAAGCCACAAACATATAAAAAACAATTGTCGCAATCAACCCGTTACTTTGTCGTTTTTACACATACATATTTTAAATAATGACAGTAATTTTGAGTTATAAAAAAGCTATATTCAATACACCGTAAAATTTTAAAAAATTATGACAAAGAATATTTTTGTAAACCTTCCGGTTAAAGATTTAAAAAAGTCGATGGACTTTTACGCAAAATTAGGATTCACAAATAATCCTCAATTTACGGATGACACAGCTGCTTGTATGGTCATCAGTGAAAACATATATGTGATGTTACTTACCTACGATAAATTTAAAGGCTTCACAAAAAAAGACATTGCTGATGCTACAAAAACCACACAGGTGTTATTGTGTATTGATGCAGAAAGCAGAGAAAAAGTGAAGGAGATTATTGACGCTGCTGAAAAATCTGATGGTTCTATTTATATGGAAGCCTCTGACCATGGCTGGATGTATCAACATAGTTTTGCAGATTTAGATGGGCATCAATGGGAAGTTGCACATATGGATATGAGTAAATTTCCTCAATCGTAAAACATGGTGAGTATTGATAATTTTAGAAAGATTGTTTTGTTACTTAACCATGCTGAGGAAATGCCTCACTTTGAAAAAACTTCTTTCCGCGTTAATAAAAAAATTGTGGCTACGCTTGATGTAAAAACAAAACGCGTGGTTGTAAAATTATCAGAAATAGAACAATCGGTTTTTAGCGCATATGACAAAACAGTGATTTATCCTGTGAATGGAGCTTGGGGTAAACAAGGCTGGACCATTATTGAATTAGACAAAGTAAAAAAGGAAGTATTGAAAGATGTTTTACAAACTTCATATAATAATGTTGCACCAAAAACTAAAATTAAAAACATGTTCAAAGGGGCACACATTTTATAAAAGTAGTGATTGCCCTGTTTGCCCCATTTGTGAACAAGAAAACAAACCAAGCAATGGTTTCTTATCATTGGTATCTGCGCCTGCCAAACGCGCTTTAGAAGGAGTTGGGATTACAACATTAAAACAGTTAAGTACCAAAAGTAAAAAGGAAATTTTAGCACTACATGGTATTGGTCCGAGTGCCATTCCTATTTTAGAAAAAGAATTGAAAGCAAATAAATTAGGTTTTATGGAAACTAAAAAAACAGCTTCATCAAAAAAAGCAACAAAATCTGATTCAGAGTTAGTAACGGAACATATTCAAAAATTATCTCCGCTTTATAAAGAAATTATAGAAGAACTAAGAATATTAATTTTAAAAACAGATAAACAAATTGGCGAACATATTAAATGGAATTCGCCAGCGTTTTATTATACTGGCGAAATGAAAGCCTTTGACCCTAAAGAATACAAAAGAGATTTAGTGGTTGCAAATTTGAGTCAAAAAAATCATGTTCTATTAGTGTTTCCAACTGGTGCAAGCATTAACGATACATCGGGATTATTGGAGGGCGATTATAAAGATGGTAGAAGAATGGTAAAAATACATGACCTACAAGAATTAAAAGCAAAAGAAAAGGGATTAAAAAAAGTAATTAAAGAGTGGTTAAAATTAATAGATAAATAAAAATGGAGACAATTCAATTTACAATACAGATTAATGCCAACAAACAAAAAGTTTGGAATACTATGTTAGAAGATGAAACGTATCGCCAATGGACTGCAGCATTTCATGAAGGCTCCTATTATGAAGGGAGTTGGGAACAAGGAAGCGAGATCCGTTTTTTAGGCCCTGCTGAAGATGGTAAATTAGGAGGTATGTATTCCAAAATTAAAGAGAATAGAAAACATGAATTTATCTCAATCGAACACCTTGGAATGGTCAAGGATGGAGTTATAGATACAACCAGCGAAGAAGTAAAAAAATGGACACCTGCCTTTGAAAATTACACGTTTACAGAAAAAGCCCGCCTGAATGACCCAGTCGGGCAGGGGAATCAAACAGAAGTTAAAGTTGAGATGCAAGTCGCATCTGAATACAAAGCCATGTTTGAAGAGATGTGGCCAAGAGCTTTAAAGACTCTTAAAGATTTGTGCGAATAAAGAAATAAAAGAAAATTATTAAAACTAAATAACATGAGTAAACCAGTAATTACAATAGAAGCCATCGTAAACAAGCCAATTGACCAAGTTTGGGAAATGTGGACAAAACCAGAACATATAACTAAATGGTGCTTTGCATCAGATGATTGGCATGCACCGAGTTCAACTTCCGATTTTAAAGTAGGTGGAAAATTAAACACAAGAATGGAAGCCAAAGATGGAAGTTTTGGTTTTGATTTTTGGGGAATATACAATGACATAAAACCAAACGAAAAAGTAGGAGTTACCATGGGTGATGATAGAAAATGGGACACCTATTTTTCTGTAGTGGATGGTGGCGTTAAAGTAATTGAAGAATTTGAAGCGGAAAACGAAAACCCAGTTGAAATGCAACAGGAAGGTTGGCAAATGATTTTAAATAACTTTAAAAATACACAGAGAGTCATTAACATGCAAACGTTTAAAGATATTGATAGCTATATATCAGAACAAGCAGTTGATGTAAGAGATCGATTAGAGCAAATACGTCAAGTCGTAAAAACCTCAGCACCAAAAGCCGAAGAAGTCATTAGTTATGGAATGCCAGCTTTCAAATATCACGGCATGTTAGTTTATTTTGCCGCATTTAAAAATCATATCGGCTTTTATGCTTTACCATCTGGCAATGAAGCATTTCAAAAAGAATTGTCTGTATACAAGCAGGGAAAAGGCTCAATACAATTTCCGCTGGATAAACCTATACCATTAACATTAATCAAAAAAATAGTAAAGTTTAGAGTAAAAGAAAACATAGAAAAAGTGGGAATTAAAAAACAATCAAAAAAATAAAAAACATGTTATTAATCATTTTATACACAATTGCTAGTATTGTTGGCGCATTTTTGTTTATCGCGTTAATCACCAAAAGAGAAATGAGCCTTACCTCTGAAGTCATTATTAACCGTTCGCAAGCCGATGTGTTTAACTATATAAAACATATTAAAAATCAAGAGTATTATAGCAAATGGGTAATGGCCGATCCAAACTCTAAAATTACGTATACGGGCGTTGACGGAACTGTTGGATTTAAAGCTGCCTGGAATAGCGAAATGAAAAATGTGGGTGTTGGTGAACAAGAAATCACAAAAATCACAGATGGTGTTGGCTATGATGTTATCTTACGTTTCGAAAAACCATTTAAGGGAATTAGTTATGCAAATGCAAGAACGGAAGCTTTATCTGCTAATCAAACCAAAGTTATTACAACATTTAGCTCCACTACCCCATTTCCTATGAATTTAATGTCGGCTATGATGAAAGGAATGTTGCTTAAAGACATGAATGAAAATTCGGCAAATCTTAAAAAAGTGTTAGAAGCAAAATAATATACCAAACATGGTAGAAGTATTTAAAACCAATATACAAGATGCTCAAATAGCTGATTTTATTGTTGGTGAATTAGAGAAACATTTTCCAAGCGCCTCGATTAATTTTGATTTAAATGATTGCGATAATATTTTAAGAATTGACCATCACGAAAACGTAATTGATAAAGTACTTTTACTATTTGAAAACTTAGGTCACTTTTGCGAGCTACTAGTAGATTAGATTCTCCCGACTGATATTAACTATTTTTAGTATTCTAACTCCGTTTCTATGTCAAATAATCCTCATCTTTATTGGATTATTAAAAAACCATGAGTACTGAAATTTTAATTTCCCTAGTCACACTTATCTTTTTAGAGATTATCCTTGGAATTGATAATATTATTTTCATTTCCTTATTGAGCGATAAATTACCTGCCGACACTCGTAAAAAAGCAAGATTAATTGGTTTAAGCTTAGCGCTAGTATTACGATTAATTTTGTTAGCAGGCATTAGCTGGATATTAAAGTTAGACCAAACATTATTTACCATTTCAGAATATTCTTTTTCAGGAAAAAATTTAATACTCATTGCGGGTGGATTGTTTTTACTATACAAAAGCAGTAAAGAAATTTTTGAAAAAACTGAAGAAAAGCATCTACAGGAAAACACAAAACAAAAGTTTCATTTAACAGCACCATTGGGCAAATATTATTGTTAGACCTTGTTTTTTCGATAGATAGCATCATTACAGCTGTTGGCTTGGTTGATGAATTATGGATTATGTATGTGGCCGTTATTGTTTCTATTTCCATTATGTTATTGATTGCAAAAAACATCAGTGACTTCATTAACAAACATCCGTCTTTAAAAATACTAGCATTGGCTTTTTTAATGATGATTGGTTTAACATTGATAGCCGAAGGATTTAAGTTACATATTCCAAAAGCATATATTTATTTCTCTATGGCATTTTCGTTTTTTGTAAACATTGTTCAAATCAGAAAAAAAGTATAGAATGCAAAAATATTTTATCGTTTTTTATTTTGTAATTGTTGTACTAGCAGTTAAATCTCAAAACACTCGCATTATTGATTATAATTCAATTGGCTGGTACAATGCGTTTGTAACCAAAAAAATAACCGATAAATGGAGCGCTCATTTGGAATACCAATGGCGAAGAGATGGGTTTATTTTGCATGGACAACAAAGTTTGTTGAGAGTTGGTATTAACTATAAAGTCAATCAAAAATTGACAGCTAGAATTGGCTATGGTTGGATTGAAACCTATCCTTATGGCTCTATTAATTTACAAGCAGCCGGAAAAACATTTACCGAGCATCGGGCTTTTCAAGCCTTACTTTTAAATGATCAAATGGGCGCACTTGAAATTCAACATCGCTTGATGTTAGAACAACGTTGGATTGGAAGATATACAAAGCCTGATATAAATGTAGAAGATGATTACGTATATGTAAACCGAATGCGTTATATGTTGCGTTTGCAAATGCCATTAGGCAAAAAGCTAATAGAAGATAAAACATTTTATGCGGCTGTGTATGATGAAATTTTTGTTCAGTTTGGAGAAAATGTGCAAGAAAATATTTTTGATCAAAATAGATTAGGAGTTCTTTTAGGATATAAATTAAATAAATACTTCAAATTAGAATTAGGTTACTTAAATCAATCTGTGCTTTTGGGTAGAGAAATAAAAGGGAATAATATTCTTCAAAAAAACAATGGTTTTATATTAAACACCTATCTAAATTTCTAAGAATAGCTTCATTTTCAAGCTTTTACCCAGATTAGCACCTCCATCTCTATTTTTTCACATTTTGTCTAATTTCTTACTTAAAAACTGATATTATAGTTATATTTAACCTTCAAAATTTAAAAATAATCAGATTAAAAATATATGGAAAAAGTATTAAAATCATTAGGAATTAAAGACTTAAACATCGGTTGCGCAACTGGTAAAAATTATTTTGCAACTGGCGATATAATCGAATCATATAGTCCAGTTGACGGAAAATTAATTGCAAAAGTTCAAGCAGCAAATGCGGCTGATTACGAAAAAGTAGTTCAAGTAGCTTCTGAAGCTTTTAAAGTATGGCGTAATATTCCAGCTCCTAAGCGTGGTGAAATCGTTCGTCAGTATGGAGAAAAATTACGTGCTAAGAAAAATGATTTAGGACAATTAGTTTCTTACGAAATGGGTAAATCTTTGCAAGAAGGTTTAGGCGAAGTTCAAGAGATGATTGACATCTGTGATTTTGCTGTTGGTGTTTCTCGTCAGTTATATGGTTTAACCATGCACTCTGAGCGCGAAAGTCACCGTATGTATGAGCAATGGCATCCATTAGGAATTGTAGGAATTATTTCTGCATTCAATTTCCCAGTTGCTGTTTGGAATTGGAATACTGCCTTAGCTTGGATTTGTGGTGACGTTTGTATTTGGAAACCATCAAGTAAAGTGCCTTTATGCGCTGTAGCTTGTCACAATATTTGGAACGAGGTAGCTGCTGAAAACAATATCCCTGAAGGAGTATCTTGTTTATTAGTAAGCCCAGGTTCAATTGGAGAAAAAATGTGTGAAGATGGTCGTGTACCGTTAGTATCTGCAACTGGTTCAACTCGTGTTGGACGTATTGTTGGAACTAAAGTAGCAAGCCGCTTTGGTCGTTCTATTTTAGAATTAGGCGGAAACAACGCCGTGATTATTACGCCTAACGCTGATTTACCAGCAGTTTTACCAGGTTTAGTATTTGGTGCAGTTGGTACAGCAGGTCAACGTTGTACATCTACTCGTCGTTTAATTATTCATGAAGATATTTATGAAGATGTAAAACAAAAATTAGTAAGTGCATACAAGCAATTAGTAATTGGTGATCCATTAAACGAAAAAAATCACGTTGGTCCTTTAATTGATAAAGCGGCAGTGAAAGATTATATGGTTTCTATTGAGCGCGTTATTGCAGAAGGTGGAAAAATATTAGTACCAGGTGGTGTATTAGAAGGAAAAGGATACGAAAGCGGATGCTACGTAAAACCTTGTATTGCAGAAGCTAAAAATGATTTTGAAATTGTACAGCACGAAACATTTGCACCAATTTTATACATCATGAAATATAAAACGATTGAAGAAGCTATTGCATTGCAAAATGGTGTTCCTCAAGGTTTATCTTCTTCTATCATGACATTAAACATGCGTGAAGCAGAGCAATTCTTATCTGCGGCTGGTAGCGACTGTGGAATTGCAAACGTTAATATCGGAACTAGTGGTGCTGAAATTGGTGGTGCATTTGGTGGTGAAAAAGAAACAGGTGGTGGTCGCGAAAGTGGATCAGATAGCTGGAAAGCATATATGCGTCGTCAAACAAATACTATTAACTACGGAACTAAATTAACGTTGGCGCAAGGAATTAAATTTGATTTCTAAATTATTTCCCGCGGATCTCGCTAATTCCGCGGATAGATATTTGCGATTGCAAATTCTAAATAACAAAAGTATAATCTGCAGAATCAGCGAAATCTGTGGGCAAAAAAAACAACAACATTAATGACAATTAATAAAAACAAAGTGGTATCGGTAAATTATCATTTATCATCTCACATCGACAACGAAGCTCCTGAATTAGTAGAGCAAACATCAACAGATCATCCTTTCACGTTTATATTTGGCGTTGGTCAATTATTACCTGATTTTGAAAAAAATTTAGCAGACAAAAAAGTAGGGGATAAATTTGATTTTAAAGTAACACCTGCAAACGGTTACGGTGTTTCTGATAAAGAAATGATTGCAAAAATTCCTAAAGAAGCCTTTAACGTTGACGGTGTCTTTGATTCCGAAAGAGTAAAAGAAGGAGAAGAGTTAATGATGAATGATGCAGATGGAAACCAGTTAATGGGTTTTGTTCAAGAAATCGGAAATGATTATGTGATCATGGATTTCAATCATCCTTTAGCGGATCATAACTTACACTTTGTAGGCGAGGTATTATCTGTAAGAGAAGCAACTGCAGAAGAATTAGATCATGGTCACGTTCACGGACCAGGTGGACACCACCACTAAATAATTTAAAAGCCGTTCAAATTGAGCGGCTTTTTTATTTATATCTATAAATAAAATAAACACAAACTGCGTTTATAACAATCAGTAAAGGAATTCCAATTTTAAATTTAGTTTTAGCTGCTTTATGATAAATAGGTGATTTCATACCTAAAAAAATTCCTAATGCTCCAAAAATAAAGGCTATAAAAAATAATTTATTTTCAGGAACACGTTTACCTCTTTGCTTTGATTGATATTTATCATACCACATTAATACATATGCATAGCAATTGATTACAAAAAGATAAGCTAAAAATATAGGTTGTA
Source organism: Bacteroidota bacterium (assembly GCA_016711805.1). Lineage (GTDB taxonomy): Bacteria > Bacteroidota > Bacteroidia > B-17B0 > Aurantibacillaceae > UBA4416. The sequence goes on along the minus strand of JADJSH010000015.1, from coordinate 109,506 downwards.
TGAGTTTCATGAAAATTTGATTACAAAAAAGCCCTTCTTGTGATGAGAAGGGCTTTTTAATAAAGTCAATAAAATTTAGTTACTTCCTAAAACCTTTAATAATTCATCTAATTTAGGAGTTAGGATAATTTCTGTTCTTCTATTTTTCTTGCGAGCCTCAGGCGTTTTGGCTGGGTCTAAAGGAAAAAACTCTCCTCTACCTGCTGATGTAATACGTGTTGGTTCTGTTTTAGAATTTTGTAAAATAATTTTTGTTACAGAAGTAGCTCTAATCACACTTAAATCCCAATTGTCTTTAATTTCTCCTTTTCCAGCCATTGGCACATCATCAGTATGTCCTTCAATTAAAACATTGATATCAGCATTTTGCTCTAACACCTTTGCTACATTTTTCAATGCTTCTATGCCTTTTGGTTGCACTGCTGTTTTACCGCTTTCAAATAATAAAGATTCATCCATACTCACATATACTTTTCCATTTTTTTGAGTAATCGTTAAGCCTTTTCCTTCAAAGCCCATTAACGCATCCTGTAATTTCTTTTTCAAATCAGCCGTTGCTTGGTCTTTCTTTTTTAATACTTCTTCTAATTCATTCACACGTGCTTCACGTTTTTTAAGTTCAATCGATAAAGCGTCTAAGTCTTGCTGTTGTTTATTTAATTTAAGTTCTAAAGCTTTTAACTCATCTTCTTTTTTCAATAACTGTTCTTGAGTCATTTGTAATTGTCCACTCAATTTAGCGTTATCTTTTTCTGATCCAGCTAACATACGGTTATATTTATCTAATAGCTGATCATTTACTAAATTTAATTTATCATATTTATTAGATAGTAATCTTAGATTAGTGCCCATAATAGCCGTATCTCTTTGCAAGCCTGCTAGCTCTTTTTCTTCCTTGACAATAGTTTCCTTCATTTCTGCATTTTTAGCTTCCAATTCGGTTGCATTTTTTTTAGCAGCTGCAGATTCTGTTTCGCAGGTAGATAATTTAGCTTTTGTTTCTTCCATTAATCGTTGTGGAACACAAGATGATAATGCAATTAAAGCTGTACAAATAATTAAAAATTTTATCTTCATTTTCGTGATTTTATCTAACAAAAATAAATGTATTACTTCTTAAAATGTTACATCTAAATTGTATTTATTAACAAAAGGAATTTGTTAATTTTTGATTATTTCGACAATAAAGCTTTATCAATACGAGCAGCTACAATGTCAGCCAGCTGAGCAAAATATATATTTATGATTTTAGTAGGACTATTAACATTAGCGGGCAAGCTAACCTCAGCAATACCTGAATTAATTTCTTTGGCATCAACCGTATACACGGTATAATGTAAAATTATTTTACGGGCAGAATTTGTGTTTAAATCTCCAGGAATTCCATTTAATGCTTTAATGTCTAATTCATTAAAAAATAAAAATAAATTGGTTTTATACTTACCACTCAAGTAAGGCACTACGGTTGGGCTTTTTATCCATGCATTCATAAAACGGGCATCGCTATTACTTTCAACGGTTAATTGCCCATTATGAACTGTTTTCTCTTCTTTTTCCTTAACCGGTGGCTTGTAATTATCTTGATTAGGAACTTTTAAATATTGGTACGATAAATACTGATACACATTCTCTAAATCTTTTTTTGTTTTAGTTGTATCTTCTAATAAATCAACCACCGACATCTTTGACTTTAAACGCTTATAAAACTGCTCATTTAATCCATCACGCATGGTTGCTTTAATTTGCTTGGCATTGAGTTTTAATTCTTTATTAATTAAAAAGTCAATCTCACTTAAATACATACGATTCTCAAAAGGAATCAACATGATTTTGTGCTTTGAATTTGCAGCTGGAGTTGAAGGTTTATTACCAGAACTAATGGTTTTATCTTGTCCTTTTAGATTAAGGCACAAGATAAAAGACACAAGACAAAAGATGGATCTCATTGTATATTTGAAATTTAATTCTCTCATCTAAACTATAATGTAGTTATTACTAAAAGTTACTTGAAAAAATGTACAAAATCGTTTAAGTTAGCGTAAAGCATCAACAATAATAATATTCCCATACCAATATATTGTGCATACGTTAACACTTTAACACTTGGTGCACGACGCGTAATCATTTCGTATAAGGTAAACACAACGTGTCCTCCATCTAAAGCAGGAATTGGCAATAAATTCATGAATGCTAATACTACTGATAAAAACGCTGTTCGGTTCCAAAAATCTTCCCAAATCCATTCTTCTCCAAACATTTTAGACATTGATTTAAAACCTCCAATGTGTTTATAACCACCAGTACTTGGAGTAAAAATTAATTTAAACTGACGTACGTAAAAATCTAATTTATCAAAAGTTAAAGCAATACCTGCAGGAATAGATTCAAAGAATCCGAATGTTTTAGTTTCATAAGCAATGATGCCTTTTTCAACCATATCGTCAAAACTTTTAGCGCCAATTTTTGCTTCCATTTTCCCATCACTCGATACTTTAACCGGAACAACTAATCTTTCAGATTTTCTTTCAATAGTTAAATTAACCACCTGCCCTTTTTGAGATTTTAAGGCTAATATTAACTCATCATTAAAGTTAACAGGGATTGAATCGTTAATTGCTACAATTTTATCTAAAGGCTTTAATCCAGCATCTTTATTAATAGATTCTGAAGAAAACTCCATAAAAACAGCTGGCACACGAGGGTTACCAAATCCAAATTTTTCGGAAGTAGCAATTTGATCTAAGAAATTTTTAGGCAATACAATTTCAACGTTTTGCCCACCTCTATCAATTTGAACTTTGCTTCCTAATAATAATTCTATTCTTAAATCATCTAAATATTTCACTGGCTTTCCATCCACTGAAACAATTTTGTCTCCCGATTTAAACCCAACGGCCAAACCTAAAGAGTCATTACATTCAATTCCGTTTTTTAAACTACTCATGGGCACCTTTTGTTCGCCCCAAGTAAATAATACCATCGCGTATATAATAAACGCTAATAAAACATTAACGATGATACCACCTAACATCACAATTAAACGTTGCCAAGCTGGATGTGCTCTAAATTCCCAAGGCTCAGCTGGTTTATTCATTTGTTCTGTATCTAAATTTTCGTCAATCATCCCTGCAATTTGAACGTAACCGCCCATTGGGAACCAACCTATACCGTATTCGGTATCGCCAATTTTCTTTTTAAATAAAGCGAAATTTAAAACACCTGGTAAGGGAAATAAAAAGTCGAAGAACATATAAAATTTATCCACTCGTATTTTAAACATACGCGCCGTGATAAAATGTCCAAACTCATGCAACAAAATTAATAAGCCTAAGCTTGTTATAAATTGTGCTATATTAATAAAAGTACCCATAGTTATTTTTTAATTAATTCTGTTGTCAATAATCGTGTTTCTTTGTCGCATTGAATATAATCTTCCATACTTGGAGTTTTAATAAACGGCATTTTATCTAATGCTTTTGCAATAATATCGCTCATTTGCAAAAATCCAATCTTATCTTCTAAAAAAGCTTGCACAACTATTTCGTTAGCAGCATTTAAAACACAAGGCATGTTCCCGCCTTTTTCCATGGCTTTAAAAGCTAGTGCTAAGTTAGTAAAGGTTTCTGTATCTGGCTTCTCAAATGTTAACTGCGGATAGTTAAAAAAATCAAAACGTGGGAAGTTTGTTTTAATACGCTCAGGATAGGTGAATGCATATTGTATAGGCAATTTCATATCTGGCAAGCCCATTTGCGCTTTCATGCTGCCATCCGTAAATTGAACAATACTGTGAACAATGCTTTGAGGATGCACAATCACATCAATTTGTTCGGCTTTTAAATTAAATAACCATTTGGCTTCAATGACTTCTAATCCTTTATTCATTAAGCTAGCCGAGTCAATCGTAATCTTAGCTCCCATCACCCAATTTGGGTGTTTTAGTGCTTGAGCTTTAGTAACATTTGCTAAAAACACTCTGTCTTTTCCTCTGAAAGGCCCGCCTGAAGCAGTTAAATATATTTTTTCAATTTCATTATCAAATTCGCCAACCAAACATTGAAAAATAGCGGAATGCTCTGAATCTACTGGATATAAATTCACGGCATTCTCGTAAGCTAATTTAGTGACGATATCTCCAGCAACCACTAGTGTTTCTTTATTAGCTAAAGCGATGGCTTTTTTATGTTTGATGGCATTAATTGTAGATGCCAAACCTGCATAGCCAACAATAGAAGCTAAAACCGTATCAATGGTTTCCATTTCTACAATCTGTTCAATAGATTTTGCTCCAGCAAATACTTTAACATCATGGGTAAACAAAGCCTCTTTCACATACTGATATTTGCTTTCATCACCAATAACAACCGCGTTTGGCTTAAACTCAATAGCTTGTTTGATTAACAAATCAGCATTTGAATTTGCTACTAAAACCTCAGCTTCAAAATGAGTTGGATTGTCGCGAATAACGTCTAAAGCCTGAGTTCCAATACTGCCAGTACTGCCCATAATGGCAATACGTTTTGGTTGTTTTTCTTGATTTGGATTTGGATTCATTTAGCCCGTAAAAATGGCGAAAATTTTAGGATTATGGAAATATTCTTTTAACCGCAAAGAAGCAGAGAAAAGTCGCAAAGAACGGTGAGTTTAATCCCATAAGGCGTAAACCAAACAATAGTGAATAATCTTTGTTACTTCTTTGCGAACTCTCCTAAAAAAAATAACTTTGCGGTCTTTGCGGTTAATTACCAAATACTATGAAACATAAAACAGCCATATTACTTTTACAGTTAGGAACGCCAGACAGTCCTAAAAAATCGGATGTGAGAAAATACTTAACGCAGTTTTTAAATGACGAACGTGTTATTGATATTTCTTGGTTTGCCAGAACCCTATTAGTAAATGGCATTATTGTTCCGTTTCGTTCGGGTAATTCCTCAAAATTATACAAGGCTATTTGGGACGAAAAAACAGGTTCTCCTTTATTAAAACATACCCTTGATTTACAGGAAAAATTGCAGATAGCTGTTGGCCCAGATGTGACAGTTGAAATGGCAATGCGTTACCAAAGCCCGAGTATGGAAAGTGTTTTGGCTCGAATGAAAAAAGAAGGCTATCATAAAATCATTGTATTTCCTTTATTTCCTCAATACGCTTCAAGTAGTACTGGGAGCGCTTTACAAGAATTTATGCGCATTGTGAGTAAATGGTGGGTGATTCCTGAAATTAAAATGATTAGTCAGTATTATGATAATGAAGATTACATTAATTGCATTGTCAATAGAGCTAAGCAACATGATATGAGTAAATATGATCATATTATTTTTAGTTACCATGGTTTACCCGAAAGACAAGTAGATAAAGTTTATGAAGATGGTTATTTATGTAAAGACCATCACTGCGAAACTGAATTAACAAACGAGAATTACTATTGCTACAAAGCTGGCTGTTACCAAACAACAAAAGCCTTAGTAGAAAAATTAAATATACCGGAAGGTAAATATACCTTGAGTTTTCAAAGCCGTTTAGATAATAAATGGTTAACACCTTTTAGTGATAAAGTGGTTGAAGAATTAGCAAAAAAAGGAGCTAAAAACTTATTAGTATTTTCTCCAGCTTTTACGGCGGATTGCTTAGAAACCATTTATGAAATTGGAACAGAATACCAAGAAATTTTTCATGAACATGGCGGCGAAAAAATTCAATTGGTTGAAAGTTTAAATAGTGGTGATGATTGGGTTGAAACGATAAAGAAAATTACTATCGGATAAAATCTGATACAAGTATCTTTTTGCTTATCAGTTTTTCATTTGCATGATATACAGATACGTAATAAATAGCGTTCGATACATTACTTAAATCAACTCTAATATTATTATATCCTTTAATAGCATAAATATTTTTGGTTTCTATTAATTGTCCTAGAGCATTATGAACATGTAATTCTAATGCTTGATCTTCATCGATATTTAAAATTACTCCAACTTCTTTTGTACCATTATTGGCGATTAAAATAGTTCCATTCACATCGTTACATGAAGCAATTGAAATGACGTTAGATACGCTTTCCATTCCATCATCATCAGTTGTTATTAATCTGAAATAAGTAACATCAGAAACAGAGTTAGTGATATATTTGTAACAATGCTTATTGGTAGTTGTACCATTACCAAATACTTGTCCAACAGAAACAAAGTTAGTTCCATCTACAGATTGTTCAACAGTAAAATAACTATTGTTTTTTTCAGAAGCCGTACACCATTCTACGACTATTTCATTATTAACGCATGTTGCTTTAAAGTCAATTAATTCAACAGGTAATGGCGCTAATACTAAAGATAAGATCCAAGGACAAAATGTGGTAAGGTTATTAGCTATAACGTTTCCAACGCCAGTGGTAACAGATGCTGCGCTACCAATCGTTCCATTATTAGGCACCCATTGAGAGCCGTTCCAGTATTGAGCGCCAATCATAGCTCCAGCAAAATAAAGAGGATCATTTAAGGTATTTTCTGAACCTCTATAACTAAATGTTGCATTAGCTGTTACTGGATGACTATTAGTAATATCCCACCATCTATCAATAACTGAGGGAATTGTGCCATCGGGAGAAACGGGAGGGTTTGGCGAATACATATTACTAACAGCAGCAACGTTACTTGCACCCGCCCAAGGTAAGTTATCTGCAGCGGCGGTAGCACGAGTTGATACATCAACATAGGCAGCGGCATTAGTCATTGGAACTGTAATATCAAATGTAAAAGGAATATAAGAGCCCGCTACACCAAAAGGATAAACTTTAGAACCACCAACGGTTCGGTGATACCATCTAATAATACTTGGATTAACAGCTGCATTAGTTTCACTGATAATATATCCGCTTGACCGTGTAATTGCGCCAATTGCACTATTAGTGACATCCATTCGATTTGAATTCAAATCTAAAGTTGAAGAACCTACCGACAAAACACCAGTAAAGGTTGCTTGTCCTCCAACAGTTGTTGAGTTAACCGCTAAGGTTTTAATACCATTGCCTGCTAACGATAAATTATAAAAAGCTGTAGGATTTGTGCCATTAATTGTTTGGGTCGCTCCTGTTAAAACAACTCCACCTCCATCGGCAGTAAAGGCAACGTTAGCTGAGTTGTTTGTCCAATTACCTTCCAACGATATTGTAGATGAAGCGCTAGGTGTAACACGTCCATTCGATTGGCTTAAATAACCTCCAGATGCATTCCCGTCAATATACATTCGTGCTGCTCCAGAAAACACAATAAAGGCACCGTTATTACGTACCCCTTGAGATAAAATTACAAAAGGGAAAAATAAAAATATAACAATAATTCGCTGCATTATTTTTTATTCTGTTTTGTTAACTCACGTTGTTTTGCTTCTTCCTGTATTTGATTGTAGTAAATAAAACCTTCCGGCATTGGCGTCTGTTTCCAATCTTGTTTTTGTTGTTTTTGGAATTTCACATTTTCATCATAATCTACAGGAGGAGGAGTTGCATATTGTGCATATTTTCTTGTATCACCTGGGCCCCAAACCGGATCATTTCCAAATCGATGATCTTGAAAATTAACTCTTTTAGCCATAACTCTATATGAAAACTCAGCATTAGAATTTCCTGCATTTCTTTCTTTAACAACAAAATTTGTTTTTCCTTTTATCACATATACCTCTTCCGATTCGCCTTCCATTTGAACAAAAACTCTCATCGGATGCTTTTCATCAATTACCACAGTTTCTAAAAACAAAGGATCCAATTCAATAGTTGTTTTTCCTCCTTGCAATTTTCCGCTACCAATATCTTCAAACCAAACCTCAGGAGTTTCTGTTACATAAAGTAATTGATTACCCTTCGTTGTAGGAACCGATGCTGACTTTGTTCCATTGGCAATGACGTGATTGCCATTAAAATACCCGCTATAATTGCCATTATTAGCTCTCCATCCAACAACAGCAACGTCATTATTACCTGTCATGATGCCACCACCAAAACCAATACCGTGAACACCAATACCAAATGCAGCGCCATTATAGGTACCTAAAACACCCATTCTTTGACTACCAGATGCAATCGCATTATAGCCATAGACACCAGCACCACCTGCATTTGCTGCAGGTGTACTACACACTCCATACACACCAGCCCTAGTATTTCCCGTATTTGTACCGTTATAATTGCCTAAAACCCCTGCTCCTGCACCTGAGCCACCATAAACACCTTGGACAGCAGAAAATGCTGTTGTACTGGCTGCTAATATTTCACCCCAAGTACCTGAACCATTTTGTGCGCTATATCCATTTAATGCAAAGGGTAAACCAGCTGTTGCAACGGCAGACATTTCATCTCCGGCATAAGGCGATGCAGTGGCTCCTGCCACAAATTCTCCATCTGTCGGGTTAATTCTCATTCTCTCAACATTGTTACAATAAAATCTAAAGGCTTGCGCATTAGTTGTTCCAATAAAATTTGCCGCAGCTATTGAGTTACCATTTAAACGCCAACCAATATTTGTATCTAATTGTTCAACCCACACGGCTCCATTATAATACCAAAAAGAACCTGTGGTTGTATCATATACTTTTAAACCAGTAGCTGGTGCTGCGATAGCGGTTCTCTGCGCTGTTGACATTCTGGGAATTAGTATACCCATAGTAGTAGAAGAAACATCTAACATGGCACTTGCTGCAGGAGCAGCCCCTGTTGCATTGATACCAACATTTTGAGCTATAGTTGCTTTAGTAAAAACTAAGGAAGCAAACAGGAAAATATAAAATCTTTTCATGTGAAATGTATTAATGATGAATAAATGTACAAAAAAAATACAAAAAGTACTTCATATTAACTAACTTATTTATACGAAGTTACTCACTAAAACCATAGTTTCACCAATTGTTAAAAGGATTAATCGGTTTAGTTTCTATTTTTACTGCCGATATTGTATAATTCATCAGATAACAAATTTTAGGTATACTGAACATGATAATTCTTTAAATTCACCAAAATTTATAATATTACTCAGATTATCGAATATTTAAAAACGTACCGATTTGCAGCGATATTTCAATCGAATCAAAATGATAATGGCTATAAAAACCAAATGCTATTATCTAATAAAACAATTTCAAAACATCCAACGTTAAACTCTGATTACATTGCTTTCATTAACTACGATTACAAAAACAGTATAGAATCGTTTCCCGATAAACAAAACAACCCTCTTCAGTTTCCAGAACAGTTATTTATTGAAGTGGAAAAAATAATTGAGTTTAAAGAATTTAATTTAGATTTTACCGAAATACAACAGCAACCAATTAAAATTAAACCCACCGTTACCAAAGAAGATTACATTAAAAAAGTAAATGCGCTTAAACAACATATTCAACAAGGCGATATTTATGAAATAAATTATTGTATTACGTTTGAAGCGAATGATGCTGTTATTAATCCTCTTTCTGTTTATGAAAAATTAAATGCTATCAGTAAAGCATCATACTCTGCTTTAGCAAAATTTGATTCCCACTATATTATTTCATCAAGCCCCGAATTATTTTTAACCAAAAAAGGAAATACGTTAATTACTAAGCCTATTAAAGGAACTGCTAAGCGAGGTTTAACAACATTAGAAGATGATGTTATTAAACAATATTTGCAAAACAATTTAAAAGAACGTACTGAAAATGTGATGATTGTAGATGTAGCTAGAAATGATTTATCTCGTATCGCAAAAAAAGGAAGCGTTACCGTTGATAAATTATGTGATATTGAATCTTACCAACAAGTCCATCAAATGGTTAGCACCGTGAGTTGCGAGTTAAAAGAAAACACATCGTTCAAAGACATTATTCACGCTACATTCCCAATGGCTAGTATGACTGGCGCTCCAAAAATAAAAGCCATGAAATTAATTGACGAATATGAACTTTATAACCGTGGACCATATTCAGGAGTATTAGGTTATATCGATGAAAATGGAGACTTTGATTTAAGTGTTTTAATCAGAAGTATTTTTTACGACGAACAAAAACAGTATTTAAGTTTTACTGTTGGAAGCGCCATTACCGCCATGTGCAATGCAGAAGACGAATACGAAGAGTGTTTATTGAAGGCAAAAGCAATGATACAGGTTTTACAAACATAGACTTCGATTAACAAAGTCAAGGTTTGTCTATTCTACAACAAATGTTTTTGCAGCTACTTTTTTGCCCTTATCAACCAAGTTCAAAATATATTGACCAGGAGCTAAATCCTCAATCGAAATAGTATTTTCAGGATTAATAGTAGAAATATGTTTTACTGTTTTTCCTTGCATATCGTAAATATCAATACTTGAATTTGCTGATAATTTATAATTTTCGATTGCCACATTTAAAATGGTTGAACTTGGATTTGGGTATAAATTCAATTCAGCTCCCTGACTTTGTTTATTCTTCGCACTAGTTAAAATATTACTATGCCCATTTGCAAAAACATACTCGCCAAATTTTAAAGTATCAACTGTAAAAAAACCTAATTTTGCAGAAATTTTAAATTTCGTATAACTCGATACTTCTTTCCAATCATCTCCAGCATTTTTTCGGTACAATAAAATAATACTGTCGCCATTCACAACTGTTAAACAAGTATCTAAATAACTATTACCCGACATGTTTTTATTCCCGTCGTAATTAAATCTAATTTTTCCGATAAAACCGTTAGATAAAATCCCATCAACTTTCCAATAGTGCTGGGAGTTTAAACGAAAATTATAAGGGTTATCTTGTATTGGATCAGGCGCAGCAATATTATGTTCGATTCTTATGTAGGAAGAATCCACTCCTTTATTTGAAACTAAAACCAATGCTCTTCCCAAACTATAAGTTATGTTAGTATTTGTTTTAATCGTTTTATATTCTGATGAAATAGCATCACTAATTTTTGAATCCACATTCATACCTGCATAAACTGGCAACACATTAGTTTGAACTGTAAAAGACTTCGAAGCTCCTGACATTGTCACCGTTTTAATTTCTTTATTCCAAGCGGCATCCATAAAACTAACTTCTAATGGCACATTTGAATATAAACTTGGAGCTCCAAATAATTTTTGTTTTACGTATACCACAGATGTGAAAGGCGCAGCTGAACCTGTTGTTTTTACTGAATCAATAGAAAAATGAGGCCAACCACCATTCATTACCCAATTATCAAAAAAATCATGGAGGTTCAAACCAGACGATGTCTCTAGTAAATCTCTAAACTCAATGCTATTCATGCTCTTATAAGCCTTCTGTTGCATCACATATTTTAACCCAGCAAAAAAGCCAGCGTCACCCATATAGCTTCTTAAAGTATGCGCAACATCAGATCCTTTTTTATAAACATGATCGCCGTATGTATACTTATGAGGAATACCTGAAATAGCTCTAAAACCACTTTCCCTTAAATGAATGTACTTTACAATATCGTCATGTTCAGCCTTCACTTCTGCCAAATATTTACCATAATTGTACGTCCACTCTAAAAATAATTTTTCACTATAATTTGCCATTCCTTCATTTAACCACATATCTTCTTGCGTTTCGCAAGTCATTAAATCTCCCCACCAATGATGCGATAATTCGTGCGCCATGAGCAACTCATAAGCTATGCCAGTAGCTGCTTGAGGATAAGCAATATTAGTAGCATGTTCCATCGCTCCACTATTAAATGGTACTAAACAATAGCCTACTCGATTCCAAACATACGGACCGTAATAATTTTCGAAACCTAATACAGCATTTGGCAAGTGTACAAAGCCATTTTTAATAGCTGTTGTATCAGTAGACCTTGCAGCTAAAACAACAGGTAAGTTGCCATTAGCCGCAGGAATGTTCCAATTAACTTGAGTATAATCCGCTACGGCTACGGAAGCTAAATAGGTAGGAATTTCTTTGTCTAAAATCCATTTTCGAGTATGCACTGCTCCATTAGTAATATCTGATATCAGTGTGCCGTTACAAAAAGATGTCTTAGCTAATATAGTTGTGATATTAAATTCATATTTAGATTTCTCCACAAAATTATCAAAGCAAGGAAACCAAACCCTCCCATAATTATGAGGATTTGCACCAAAACCAACACCTAAATTATAGGCATAGTTTCCAGTAAAATAAAAACCACCCCAACCAGACGGGTCACCTTGTGGAGTTCCGTGGTAATAGATGATTAAATTATTTGTATCCGTTGTATTTACAGTTATTGGTAAGTTAACTCTTAACAAAGTATCATTATATGTATATGATAACAATGTTGAATTTTGAGTGATGCTATCAATTGTTAACTTTAGTAAATCAAGACTAATTTTAGTTTGTCCGTTTAATTTTGGGGCATAACGTACTATTGTGTTTCCTGTAATTTTTTGGTTAGCAAAATCTGTAATATCTAGGTTAATCGTGTATTTAATAATATCAAAGGTATCGCTTCTTAGATTTTCAGGCGAATAGTAAATTGAACTAGTAGTAGCTAATGTTTTGTGGGATTGACAGTTTGTTACTTGAGCAAAACTAAGTTTATTTATTATTAGGAATACAATAAAAAGCAAAGAATAAAACGATTTCATTTCAATAAATTTTAAATAAAGTTAATTAATTTTAGTTAATTAGTATAATCAAATAGGAGTTCTATAATTAATCTACTTAAATTGTATTGCTAATATGAACTTAATTTCAAACAGAGATTTATATGATTTAGTAAAATCCTTATCTAAATCCGAAAAACGGTTCTTAAAATTAACTGCTTCGGCAAGTGACATTAATCCAAATTTAATTACCTTATTTAATACCATAGAATTAGCGAGCGATTTTAAAGAGGATTTTTATGCCAAAACTGGCAAATCAAAAAATGAGACACTTCAAACCAAAAGTCAGACTTCCGAGAATTTATACAATTTTATTTTAAAATGTTTACGCTCTTTTCACGCCGAAAGTAGTGCCTCTTATGTTATAAAAGATGAAATAACCAATATTTTAAATTTATTTGATAAGGCTCAATATAAACAGTGTCGTAAAATTTTAAATAAACAAAAACAAGAAGCCTATCGTTTTGAACGTTTTCATTTTATTTTAGAGTTAATTGGATTAGAGAAATTATTAATCTCAATTGAAACTCAATTTAATATTAAGAATAACACCATCGAGAATTTAGTAAAAGAAGAACTCGATGTGATTGAAAAGGCAAAAAATTTAGGAACTTACACCCTTTTGTTTTCTAAGATTAATTTAAATACGCGTCAAAAAAACAAGGCTAAGACAGAGAAAGATATGGAGGTAATTAGTTCATTTCTTAATTCTCCTTTACTTAAAAACGACAAGCTCATAAAATCCTCAAAGGCTTTAATCATTTACCATCACTCTCGTTCTATTTTATTTTGTAGATGTCAGGATAACCAAAGCAGGGAAGAAGAATGTCAGTTGCTTTTAAATTTAATGGATAGCCATAAAGAATTAATTGAAGAAATGCCAAGTCGCTATTTAACGACCTTAAATAACTTAATTAATATTGCATACGAAGAAAGTAAATACAAAAGTTGCGATATTAGAGTAAAACAGCTAGAGGAAAAAGCTGACGTAAAGGCTTTCAGCACCACAGATCTACAACTTAAAATAATTACTTCGGTATTAAATGGAAAACTAACACTTAATACAAATAGTGGAAAATTAAAAGAAGCAACAGAAAATGTAGAAGATATTGAGAAAGCATTAGTAACATATAAGGATAAAATAAATAAAGAAGAGGAATTAGTTTTCTATTACAATATTGCCATTATGAACACTTATTTTGGCAACTACAAAAAGGCACAGCATTATATTTCCTTAATTTTAAACGAGGGAAATAACCTTCTACGAGAGGATTTACAGTCCTTTGCTAGAATTATCAATATTGGCTTACATTATGAGTTAAATAACTTTAAGCAATTAGGCTACATTATTTCAACCATTAAAAATTATTATAAAACTCAGATATCCTATTTCAAAACCGAAAAATTAATTCTCTCTTATTTCGAAAAACTATCAGAAGTAAAAGTGAAAAATAAAGAACATGAAAAAGAAATATTTATAAGTTTTAAAAAAGATTTAGAAGAGGTAATGAAAGATCCACATGAAAAAAACGTGGCCTTTTATTTCGACATTGAAGTGTATATTGATTCAAAAATCAATCAAACACCGATGCATCAATTAATGCAAAAAAAATATGCCAAAGCCTGGTTAAACTAATATTATCTCAAGATGAAACCAACCAACCAACTATTTGACATCATTAAATCATTAACTCCTGAAGAGGAGAAAAAATTTATTCTGCTTTCATCCTTACAACAAGGAGAAAAAAATTACATCAAGCTATATAACTTTATTCAAAAACAAGATAGTTATGATGAAGATTTAGTAAAGGCTCATTTTAAAAATGAAATTTTCGTTCAACATTTTGCGTCCGAAAAAAATCAATTACTACACCATATTTTAAAAAGCTTGCGCTTTCATCGCTACGAAACTAGTGCCAGTGCTAAAATTGACGAAGAAATTAAAAACATACAATTACTATTTAATAAATCACTTTACAAACAATCTCGAAAACAATTAAGTATCATTAAAAAAATGGCTCAGGATTATGAGTTATTTTACAGTTTACTTGAAATTGTGGAGCTCGAAAAAGTGCTAATTGATATGGAAGCTCATTTTGGAGATATCAATTACAAAACATTAGATGAACTGATTGAAGAAGAAAACGCTTTATTTGCAAAAATCGAAAACTTTGCAGCATATGAGCTTCAACTAGCAAAATTAAACTCACTGTCTTCGCGTTTAATGATCGCTCGGAGTAAAGAAGATGTAAAGGAAATTACAGACATCATAAAGGAAACAAAACGTCTATCGAATCAAGATGGTTTTTTATCCAATAAATCCAAAATTATATTCTTGTTCATCATTGGCGTAGCAAATATGCTACAAAATGAAATGGAAGAAGTACATAAATCGTTTTCTGAATTAATTATTGAACTAGAAAATAAGCCTGAGATCATCTCGGAAATGCCTTACTATTATATTGTTTCTCATGGGTACTTAGTACGTTACTGTGCCATAAAGAAACAGTATAATGACGGATTTAAAATGATTGATAAATTAAAATCATTGTCGCTAAACGAAATGTTTAAGGCAACCGATTTACAAATTACTATTTTTACTCAATCCTATATTACCGAGATGGTTCTGTATTCCTATATCGGGCAGCATGATAAGGCAACCAATGTGATTCCTTATGTTATTAAAGGTTTAGACAAATACGAATCAAAAATAAATAACGAAGATTTAGTACGTATATATCATACCATTAGTATGGTGTACTTTGGTGTTGGTGAATATAACAAAGCCTTACATTGGCTAAACAGAATTATCAATACCAATTACGATGATTTAAGACAAGATGTGATTCGAATCTCGAAACTTATCAATTTAATAGTACATTTTGAGTTAGGTAATGATGATTTATTATCATACATCTACAAATCAAGCGTTCGTTTCTTCAATCAGCAAGAAAAACAATATAAGTTTGAATCTGTGTTTTTAGATTACTTTAAAAAAGATTGCTCTTTCTAAGCGTGATAGCAAACAAAAAGAAACCTATATCAAATTTAAAGAAGAATTAGAAAAAGTATTTAAAGATAAATACGAAAAAAATGCCTTAGAGTATTTTAATTTCTATGCTTGGTTAGATTCTAAAATTCATAACATCAGTTTTGCAGATGCTATTAAAATTAGAAGACAGAATATTTAGTTTAATTCACTAAACCAGTTTCAACACCCATTCTGTAAGCTCTTCTGTCAACTTCTTTGCCTTTATCATCGTACCAAAACCAAAGACTATCTTTTTGATCTTGCTTATACCAACCTGAATACGTTAAGTTTCCGTTTGGATAAAATACTTGAGTAGAGCCATGTTTTAATCCTTTGTCATAAAAACATTCGCTCCATTTAATTCCATTTTCATAAAAAGCCATCCATTGTCCGTGGCGTTGACAATTTGAAAAAAAGAATGCCAAACAAATTAAGCTAGTTGTTATTAATATGAATATTTTTTTCATTACTACTATTTTTTTCGTTCAATTGAATAATTAACTAATTGTATTAAACTTTGTTTTGAAGGACTATCAGGAACAGACGCTAACTGCGATAGAGCTTTATCCTTGTATTGGTGCATTACTTTTTCGGCATACTGAATGCCACCTTTTTCAATCACAAAAGAAATTACTTCTGCTACTTTTTTAGGATCATCGTTATGATTTTTAACGATGTTGATGATTTTACGTTTCTCTAACCATGTACTATTATTTAGTGCATAAATTAAAGGCAAGGTCATTTTCTTTTCTTTGATATCAATACCAGTTGGTTTACCTATAGAAGTATCATCACCAAAATCAAATAAATCATCTTTAATTTGAAATGCTATTCCCGCATTAATTCCGAATTCCTTGAATTGATTAATTATTTTTTCGTCGGTAGTAACAGAAGCTACACCAGCTGCACAACAAGCGGCAATTAAGGCTGCTGTTTTTTTAGTAATAATTTCAAAATAAATTTCTTCAGAAATATCAAGTTTACGAGCCTTTTCAATTTGCAATAATTCGCCCTCGCTCATTTCACGAACGGCAGTACTCACAATTTTCAGTAAATGAAAATCATTGTTGTCTAAGGATAATAATAAGCCACTTGACAATAAAAAATCTCCAATTAAAACGGCAATTTTATTTTTCCATAAAGCATTTACACTAAAAAAACCGCGACGCTCATTACTGTCATCTACAACATCATCATGAACTAAAGTAGCTGTGTGTAATAATTCAATTAAAGATGCTGCTCTGTAAGAACTATCGTTAATAGTTCCTGCACTTTGAGCACTTAAAAACACAAACATCGGACGAATTTGTTTGCCTTTTCGTTTGACAATATAATTAGTGATTTTATCAAGTAATGGCACACTACTTTTCATGGATTGTTTGAATTTAATTTCAAACTCATCCATGTGGTGGTTAATGGGCGCTTTTATTTGATCTACAACGTTACTCACTTTTTAATTGACGTAAATATATGGTTTAAAAAATTGACTTTATAATACTTATTTGTTATGTATTAAGTTTTTTAACCACATACATGGTTTTTATCTAGTTAGCTAACAGGAAACGTCCCCCCCCCCCCCCCCCCCCCCTTTTAAACCCCACCCCCCATCCCCCTCCTCTTTGTTTTATTTGTTTATTTTTTTGCAAAAAAAATCCCCTCATTTCTGAGAGGATTTTTACGCAATTTATAAAAGTTTAACCCTTAATTATACCCTAGTCAATTGCTTATCTTAATTTAAACTAATAGCAGGAATTTTTCCTTCTTTAATTAAATTTAATGTTTTTTGTTTATGATCTTCAAAACTTCCAAATGCTAATGCATCTAACATTTCTGTACGAGACATGTTTGGATTTCCGAATTGTTTTTTGATATCTTCAGAGCAACGATCAACGTATTTTTCAAATTTATTTGGAGCCCATAAATAATCTTTTTTGATGGCTTCTTTCTCAATTTTAAATTCTTCTGGTAAACCACCTTCAATTTTTGATTTAATATCTAAACCTTCGTAAGATTTTGGTAATTGACGATTATCAAATAAAAACGGCTTAGAAATCATGATGACATGTTTCTTACGTTTTGGGTCTATCATTGATAAACCTTCGATTCTTAGTCCCTTTTTCTTAAGAGAACCGAATTTACTTTCAAAGTTTTTTAAAATCTCGAACATGGCGGTATAGTTACAGTTATTAACAAAGGTAAACGCAAAATTGTTAATAAACTAACTTATTAGACGAAGACATCGAAATAACCCTACCAAAAAATGTTCAAAATATGTTTCTTACGTGTTAATTACACGTTAAAAAGAGGTTAATTATATTTATAAAATGTTGAATATCAATATTTTATAAATAATTAAAGCACTTGTTTAAAACCCAAAATGCTTTAACTCAAAACTGGGGCACTTTTTTGAGCTCCAAAGTCCAAAATTCGATCAATAAAACTATAAGGTTTATATCCATTAATAGCAGCTTGATGATAAATGCAAGTGGCAGGCGTCATACCTGGTAACGAGTTGACCTCTATGAAGATAACTTCCACATGATTCACGTCAAATATTCTCACAAAAGCATCAATTCGACAATAGCCAACAATATTCAACACCTTTGCCGCAGCTCCTAAAGTCTCCTTTACTTTATTAGAAATCAACTGTCTTTCTTTTTCATCTCGTGAATAACGAGCAGGTGTAATATTTTGTCCTTGACCTGCCAAGAATTTCTCTTCCAAACTTAATATTTCACCACTTGCTAATGCTTCTGATGCTTCAAACACCTCATACTCCACTTCTCCTTTTGCATTCAGCTTAGTTAACATACCGCCGGTTATTTCTAAGAAATGTTTAGCGCCATTTTTACTAATTAATTCTTCAACCAATAAAACAGTTTTTTGAGGAAATTCTTCTTTATCCTTAATGTGCAATATTTCCGCTGACTTAGCATCAAAAGCTTCCGAACTTCTAAATATCAAAGTTGCAAAGGCTTCAAACTCTTCAAAACTTTTAATCATTTTAACAGCACTACTACATCCATCATCCACCGGTTTTGCAATTAAGGGATACACGTAATCGTTTTGAAGTGTTTGCTTAACTTTTTCTTTATTATTCTTCCAATCATCGTTTGTAATTAAACAATGCTTAGCTGCCAAGAAACCATGCTTCATTAAAATTTCATTGGTTCTAAATTTATCAATGGTAATGGATGAACTTTCTTTTCCAGAACCATTATAAGTTAAACCAACTGCTTCTAATTTTTCTTGGATAGCACCATCTTCTCCTGGTCTTCCATGCAAAGCAATAAACACTTGTTTTACTTCCTTTGCTAAATCAGCATAGCTTAATTGTTTTGGGGCAATTAAATTATTTGGTGAACCATATTTATCAGTAATGGTTTTACACTCTGCAATAATTTGTTTGACTACTGGATGTATTTTCCAATTGTTCACTTTATCTTTAATATCATCTGCATTATCTTTTAATAAAGCATTGATAGGAATTTGATACATTAAATGATTCGCATTATCACCCGTTAAAAAAACTGGGATTGGCGAATATTTTTCTGATGACGCTAATTTTTCAAAAATATTTCTTCCGCTTTCAACTGAGATATGTCGCTCAGAAGAATAACCTCCCAATATAACTGCTACTGGAATTTTATTATTGATGGCATTTTTTTCATCGTCTAAAAACGTATCCAATTTATGTAATAATGGTTCGTAAATGAATGCCCCTTTAGAATTTTTAATGCGCTTACTTAAAGATGTACGAATAATGTAAGTTAAGAATTGAGAAGGTGTTAAGCCAATTTCTGCCGCTTGATGAAAGAAGAAAGAAGACGGCATCATTCCCGATGTGGTATTTGGATCATTTAAAAATACTTTTCCATCAGTACTTAAAAAACCATCAATACGAGCATAGACATCAAAACATAATTCAGAGAATAAACGTTCGCATTCTTTTCTGATAGCATTAATTTGTTCGTCTGTTGCCTCTATAGGTGTTATCTTACGAGATAAGCCTGGTAAATATTTACTACGGTAATCAAATAATTCTTTTCCTTTTCTGATTTCGGTTGGAGGTAAAGCTATTGCCACATTATTAGAATCAGTATCTTCTAAAACAATACAAGAGAATTCTTTTCCTTCAATAAATCCTTCAATAATCACCGTGCTTTCTCCATCTAATGCTTGTAAAACAACGTTTTGAGTATTGCTACAATGTGCATTTAGAAAATCAATTAATTCGTACTGATTGTAGAAAACTACTTCGTTTACGTTATTGTTGCTCAGGCTAACATTTACTTTTACAGGCATTCCAATGCCTTCACGAATATCGGAAACAGTTCTGATGTAATCAATTTTAGCTGCGTCGGATAATGATTGCCAATAAGTACCATCGATCCATTTTAAAAATAATGCTTTTTCGATGGTTGATATAAATAATAATTCGGCTTCAGTACTTAAAATTGAAATACCAATTGACGAACCTTGATTAGCAGGTTTAATAACCATTGGAAAACCAATTTCTGATTTGGCTTTTTCCCAAACACCTTTTGCATTTCCACTAATCCAATCATTTCTATCTATAGTAAAATACTTCGGACTATTAAATCCTGCATTCACCATTAATTTTTTCTGAACGCTTTTATCAATTCCTATAGCACTTGGTAACACGCCGCTACCTGAATACGGAATGTGTAAATATTCTAAAAGTCCTTGTATACGACCATCTTCACCATAAGGACCATGTAATGCTAAAAAAGCAAAATCAATTAAAGAGCCTAATTCATGTGCTTGTATTTTTTTTCCGATTTTAGAAATTAATTCATCTTGTTGTTGAACTGTAAGATTGCCAAGGTTTTCGGCGTAGTATTGAAAATCGGTATTCGATGCTGGAATAAATTCTACAGGCGGATAAAAATCTCTGATCGTTCCTTTGTACACAAAGTTCCAATCCAATAATATAAAATTACCAAAAGAATCAACGAACAAAGGAATTGCTTCGAAAATAGATTTATTTAAATTATCATAAACAGTTCTTCCACCTGCAAACGAAATTTCACGTTCTTTAGAACGACCACCAAACAGAATTCCAACTTTAATTTTTGACATGATTAACTTTAATAATTTGTAAAGTTTAAAGTTAATGTGATAAGGGAAAAATTAGGCTTGTGGATGAAGAAACTATGAACTAAAGAATGTTAAATAAATACCTCTAAAAACACTCCCCAAATAGTGAAGTAAAAACCACGGTTATAGTTATCGGAATAACCATAATCTACTCTTAAGTTCAGCTTTTCTTTTTCAATGATTGATAATCTTAATCCTCCACCAAAACTGCCTTTTAAACTACCAGTGTTTATACTTTTTGGGTGATTATACACATCGCCTACTCCGCCAAATACACATGCGCTTATGCGCCAATAAATATGAGCACGGTATTCTACAATAGCGGAATACATCGAATTATCTCTAAATCGTCCGGTATAAAAACCTCTCAAATTTCCAGCTCCTCCAAGTGTAGCCATCGAACGATAAGGCGTTTCGCCAAATGTTGAATAATTATATAACTGACAAGCTAAAATATGTCCTTTAGCTATTTGTTTAAATAAACGTACTTCGGCGGTCCATTTATTAAACGAATAGGTTGAAGCAAGCTCTTTATTATAAGTTGTAAATTGAGTTTGCAAAAACACCCCTTTAGTTGGCCAAAAGGTTGAGTTTCGGGTATCATAGCTAGCTGAAACTCCAATTCCTGCTTCATTGTAACTTGTTTTACCAAAAAAAGAAATAGAATCCATTAAACCACCTTCTGTATATTGTATTCTAAATACATTTTGATAATCTGCCAGAATTCCGAAAAAAGTATGTTTAAAAAATTTTCGTTTGATATGAGATGATACAACTACATTTTCAAACACATAACGCTCTAAGTCAGTATTTTTTGAATTTTGTCCTATTCCCCAAAAATTATCAGGAAAATAACTATGTGATGAATTAAAGTATAAAATATATTTTTCCTTAGGAAAATAAATAGTGGCATCTAAGCCTTGTATGTTTTGTTGACGCTCTGAGAAAATACCTAAAGCTGTAATTACAGATGTTCTAGTTAAGGTATCGTTTTTAAAACTTGTTTTAAAATTAGCAGATGCGGATAAGCCATAAGCCCAGCCAGTTTCAGGCGTTTTAAATAAAATCGGAATTGCTAGGTAGTTTACTCTACGTGCCGTATCAATCCTGAATTGTGCAACAAACACAATAGGAAAAAAGATAATGAGTATGAATAATTTTAGTTGCAAATTGAATTTAAAGATAGAAAATTATAATTCAGAAAAATCAATTACAATCCTAATTTACTGTTAAAGAAATTCAGTAACTGATAAGTAATTAACGCATCCATTTCACAGTAATCAACCAATTGTTGCTTAATATGTTCAGATTCAATCGCATTTTGTTCTAACAAACTTTCATAAATATACATGGCACTGATACCAGACTGTATATCTAAATTATTAAAACCTGCTTCCTGATTAACTAAAGGAGCAATACTTTTTAATGTGAAATTACCTTTCATATCTGGGTGGTAATAATTTCCTTTTTTAATTGGCTCTGCTAAATCAATAATCTTGTTTTTGAAATCGGTAATATCATTACTGAATTCAGGATACAATACTGCCAATTGATTTAAAACAGTTTCTTCTAAAGATTTATCAAACATTAAAATAGATTGAAAATCTTTTGTCACTAATAAAATATGTTCTAAAAATTCTTTTCGTAAATCTTCTTCGATAGGTTTAAAATAACTATAGTTTTTTATATCGCCATTTTCCTCAGAAATCATGGAGAACAAAAAGGGGATTTGCTGAAAGGGCTTTGTGCCATTATAGTATGGAATAGCAGGCATCCATACTTCAATATCTAAACTACAAACTGGTTGTTTGATGTTTGATATAAATGCCTTTACTTCTTCTTCAAAAATTTGCTCCTTCTGCTCAATAGCCGCCTTAACCTGAATTTTAATTTCTTTATGTTGAATGGTATTAATATCAATTTCATCAATACGCTTGATGTTCTGATCATACAATTCAAACATAGCTTGTTTGGTTAATTTACCAAGCGTTAAAACAGAATTTGGTTCATTGATATTTTTCCAGCAAGTTCCTAAAAAATCGCATTCATAAGGTTGAAAACAATGCGCTCCTATTTTTATATCTGGAATTTTATTTTGCTCCAAAGTTAATTTAGCAATTTGTGTTTTATGAGCGAAATAACTAACGTTTTTTAAAGCATCCTTCATGATTGAAGTTGTTTTAAATAGTTTCTGTATTTCTAATTCACCTTCTAAAACATATTTAGGATTCATGGTTAGTAAATTAAAATCTACTAAATCAGGTAAGCAATTTTTAATCACATAGTATTGAAAGCATGCATCTTTCACGTATGTTTCTGTAATTTTTAAAGAGCTTTTTACTTCATAAGCAATCCATTGATCATCTTGTTTATGAAGAATATCAACCATTACCAACAAGTCATCAAAAATAAAGGTGGCTTCGTAAATGGTTTTGGTTCCTTGGGCAATTAAGTGTTTTGTTTTTTCGGCAAACAGTTGTTGGTCTCTTTTTTCGCCAGCAGTTACATCAATTCCACCTGGAAATAATTGTTGAGCAAAAATACCGACATCTGTTCCACGCTTAAAAATCAATTGCTTTTCTTTAGATAAAGAATCTCGCAAATAAGGATGATTTTTATAAAGAAAAAAATGCTTTAAACATTGCTCAGCTTTAATAAAAGCAGATTTACTAATTGGTGAACTCATAAACACTTAGTAATGCTTTTCCAAAGCAGGTCTGCTGATTTATCCCAAGAAAAACAATCTTTTTGTGTTTTACCTTTTTCAATTAATTGATTTCGCAATTTACTGTTATGAAACAATTCTATCATCCCATCGCTAATACTTGTTACTTCATAAGGATTAACTAATAATCCTGCCTCGCCAGCAATTTCAGGCATACTGGTTGTTCTACTACATATTACTGGAATTTCGCATTGCAATGCTTCCACAATAGGTATTCCAAATCCTTCAAAGTATGGAACAAATGTCAATGCAAAAGCACTTGCCATAATTTTTTCTAACTCTTCTTGTGGTTGTCTTCCAGTAAAAATAATATCGTTTTTAAATTTCGATTTATCAATCACTCGCTTCACATCTCCCTCACTCGAATAAACAGCACCTACTAATACTAATTTATAATCTGATTGTGTTTGCTCTTTAAACAAATCAAAAGCGGCAATGAGTCTGTTTAAATTTTTACGTGGACTTTGAGAACCTACAAATAAAAAATATGGTTTACCTTGTGAGAATTTATCTCTTATAATTTGTTGCGATGGTTCTGATAAAGGAGCAAATCCTTCGTTAATGCCATTATATACTACATCAATTTTATTTGCATCAATCTGATAGTTTTTAGAAATATCAGCTTTACTATATTCAGATACCGTGGCAATACGTGTAGCTAATTTTGCATATTTCGGAAAAAAGTGATTATAATATTTACTCGTTAAAGGTTTTAAATCTTTAGGATTGTGTAAAAAATTAATATCATGAATGACTGGCAATTGTTTGCATTTAGCGCCCGGAGATAAAAAACCGTCGGGAGATAAAAACAAATCAGGGTTCATGCGATTTAATAAATTTTTAACCGACATGTGAAACCATGCATAATATAAAAAAGGATGGCGTGCTTGAGGTCCTAAAACTAAAGGAGTAATATTGTCAGAGAAAATAAATTCATCATCGTAATCTCTATCAAATAAAAAAACAAAATGCACATCTGGATTATTTTGGGTCATGCGTTTTAGTGTTTGATAACTAAACCACCCAATGCCATCTAATTTATTTTTTAGTAATAAGCGAGTATTGACTACTATTTGCAAGTATTAAATTTTACTGCAAAATAAGGGAAATTTTAAACTTAAAAAATTGATTTGTCTATTTTATTTGATATTGTACTAGAAAAATCGCGGCTTAAATTAAACTTCATTGAATTTATTATAGGCGCGGCGCGCAAGAGCGGCGCCGCGCCGCACTGCAAGGACGTCCACGCACCTCACGCAGGCTTACAAAAACGGAACAAACCCCTGACGCGGGGGCGCGCCCCCCCCCCCCCCCACCCAAAATATTAAACTAACACTAACGGAATATCAATTTTATGGCGAACACTTTCTACCGTTGTACCAAACAATAAATCCTTAAAAGTAGTATGTCCGTGAGTACCCATTACGAGCAAATCACAGTCTTTTACTAAATCAGGAATGACTGTTTTAGGTCGACCAAAGCCTAGATGAAATTCACAAAAATAACCTTGCTCGATTAATTGATTTTTATACGCTAATAAATTCTCACTGTCTTCATTTCGTTCAAAATCGTTAGTATCCTCGCCATACATAACGGCATTCGTACTTTCTAAAACATGGATTAAAACGTAATGTGCATTTTTACCACCAAGTTGTAAGGCTTTATTAATGGCTTTACTATCACTGCTACTAAAATCAACAGTAATGGCTATAGAAGAATAAGCTTTTGGTGTTTCGAATTTAATTTTAGGCACATCACCATGAAACTGAGAAGATACGGTGTGTTTATGTTTTTTAAATAATGGCTCAAAAGTGATATATAGTAAAATACCTAAACACAAAATCATAAAAGGAACTACAATTGCGCCAATCAAAATGGCATATTCAGAATCTTGCAACCATTCTTTTACCTTATTAAATAGCATTTGGCAGTTTAAAAACACAATCACTGAAACAGAAATCCACGAAGCAATTTTTTGCCACATCGGAATCGTAAATTCTCCCATGCGTTTTTTATTACTCACAAAATGAATTAAAGGAATAATAGCAAAGCCTAATTGTAAACTTAAAATTACCTGACTTAATACCAATAAATCGCCTGTTTTTTCTTCTCCTAAAAAATAAATGGTTAAAAATGCGGGAACAATAGCAATTAAACGGGTTAACAATCTACGAATCCAAGGCTGTAATCTTAAATTCAAATAACCTTCCATAATGATTTGTCCAGCTAAAGTACCCGTCACCGTAGAGCTTTGGCCAGCAGCAATTAAAGCAATGGCAAATAATAATGGTGCTAAGGTACTACCTAACATGGGTGCCATCATCTTATGAGCGTCTTGTATTTCAGTAACTTCAACACCTGTATTAAAAAAAGTAGTGGCAGCAATAATTAAAATAGCAGCGTTTACAAACAATGCTAAATTCAATGCCACAGCACTATCTATAATATTAAAACGAATGGCTTTTTTTATTTCTATTGGAGTTCGTTCAAACTGTCGCGTTTGAACTAAGGAAGAATGCAGATATAAATTATGCGGCATGACCGTAGCGCCAATAATACCAATAGCAATATATAAAGCGTTTTCGTTGGTGAATCCTGGTATTAAGCCTTTTGAAATTTCAACAATATCTGGCTTGGCAATTAATAATTGAATAAAAAAAGATACGCCAATGATGGCTACCAAAGAAATAATAAACGCCTCTAATTTTCGAATTCCTGCATTCAATAAAAACAAGAGAACAAAACTATCTAGTACAGTAATACAAACTCCTCCTAAAATAGAAATGGAAGGAAACAATAAATGAATACCAATAGCCATACCAACTACTTCTGCTAAATCACAAGCAGCAATAGCTATTTCGGCTAACACGTAAAGAAAATAATTGATAAATTTTGAGTAATGATCTTTAGAAGCTTGTGCTAAATCTCTACCAGAAACTACACCTAATCTTATACAGTGACTTTGAAGCAAGAGAGCAATTAAATTACTCATCACTAATACCCAAATTAAACTATACCCGTATTTACTTCCGCCCTCGATATCGGTTGCCCAGTTTCCTGGATCCATGTAACCTACACTAATCATGTAGGCGGGGCCAATAAAAGCTAATAATTTTCTGAAGCCACCTTTGCTTGAAGTGTTTACGGAAGAGTGAACTTCATCTAAAGATTTATGTGAATTAGTCGACAATTACTTTCTTAATTCAAAATTAGCTCCAAGGTACACACGACGAACCATTTCATCATTTGCTAAATCTTCGGCTGAACCAGATTTTATAACTTCTCCTGCATACAACAAATAGGTTCTGTCCGTAATATTTAGCGTCTCATGTACATTATGATCTGTAATTAAAATACCAATATTTTTATCTTTTAATTTACGAACTACACTTTGTATATCTTCTACCGCAATTGGATCAACACCTGCAAAAGGCTCATCCAATAAAATAAATTTTGGGTCGGTTGCTAAAGCACGAGCAATTTCTGTTCTACGTCTTTCACCACCAGATAATTGATCTCCTAAATTTTTACGCACATGGTGCAAAGCAAATTCATCTAATAAGCTTTCTACTTTGTGTTCTTGCTCTGCCTTTGTTTTATTGGTCATTTGCAAAACAGCCCTTAAATTATCTTCGATGCTTAACTTTCTAAAAACAGATGCTTCTTGAGGTAAATATCCAACTCCCAATTGTGCGCGTCTATACATGGGTTCGCTAGTAATGTCTTTATCATCTAAATATATTTTTCCCGAGTTTGGTTTTACCATTCCCACAATCATATAAAAAGACGTTGTTTTACCTGCTCCATTTGGCCCAAGTAATCCAACAATTTCACCTTGTTGCACCTGAACGCTAACGTTATTTGCAACAGTTCTGTTTTTATATTTTTTTACTAAATTTTCTGAACGTAGTATCATGCGCTTAAACTAATTTATCTATCAAATATAACAAAGATAGACGAGGTAAAATTACAAAAAATGTGAAGGGAACTATTCTGATTTTTGGGTAACATTTGGAACTACTTAAGTTATCCATTTCTTGAAAACAGAAACAAACAAGTTAGAAAAACATTAAAAAAATCAACTGAAATTTAAAATGCCAATTGAAAGCCGAATTTCACTCCAAAATTATCGATGGCTTTTGGTCTGAGGTAGGTAGAACGCCATAAGGCATCAATTCTAAATACTTTAAATATATTTTCAATACCAGCCGTTATTTCTACGTAAGGCTCGTTGCCTAAAGCATTTAAGGTGGTTGGGAAAATTAAAGTTTTTCTGTTTTTTTCGTTTACGCTTCCCCAAAGTGCTTTACAGGTAACAACCTCTCGCCATTTTAATTTTTTCAATAAAGGCACTTTATTAAATAGTAATCCTTCAAAATGATGAAATAAACCAACAGAGGCATATTGGTCGCTGGCAAACTCGTAATATTTCATCATATTAAAACTCATATAATCATAAACATACGTTTCGTTACCACCATGTAATTCCATTAAAGGATAAGGAACTGCGCCAAATATTTTCCCAACTTCGGCAGTATAATCCGTATAACCTAATAAAGAAATTAAACGAATTCTATCACTCACATTTAAAACCACTTTTTGATAATCATACTCTCCACGAAACGCATTTTGCAATGACTTAGCATAGGTTACCTGCATTACTGGCCATTTAGTTCCTAAACTAATTCTACTAAAATCGCCACTAATAAACTTTTCCTTATAGGCAAAACGCATGTTTAACCTTACTTCTGTATTTCTAATATTTTCTTTCGTAGCGATGCTTCCATCGTTTTTATAATACGTGTAGGCATTAGCAATTAAAGGTGTGATTGTTCTTCCTATTAAAGTAACCTTAGAGGTTAATCCATCTACCCACTCTCTTTCGTACCAAGCATAGGTTTGATCGACACGGGTTAAATTAGTTAAAGGACTTGTTCTGAATAAAGAAGCAAAAATATTATCTTGAGAAAAACCATTTTGACTTTGACCTAAAATTTCATAATCACTTTTATAGGTCATTCCTATTAATTGGCGATGTGGTTTTTTAGAAATAAAACTCTTAAACCCTAAACTATACTTAAATTTTTCGTCTTTAAAACCATAAGCCACGTAGCCTTGTAATTCGTACCATCTACTAAATTTACTGCTGGTTCTGCCACCAAAACGAGTTCTCAAACCCTCTACTCTATTATAACTTACCAAGTTAAAATAAGGTCCTATTTCAAAATTATTAACCACTTTATAACCTGATACAAAAATGGTTAACACATCCACCCAAGTTCGATACACGGGCAATGTTTTAATGGTATCAATCATGTGATAAATCTTCTTCTCGCGAATCGATAAACTATCATGTCGGTTTTTGTCCCAAAAATCATTTGAATACAATAAGGCAGAATCCTCCACCACAATTTTATCCCCAAATTCATAAAACTTCGTTTCCTTTGGCTGATTGATTTTAAAGTCTTTGTAAGAGGTTGTTTTTCGTCCGTAAATACCCACTTGATTTTTATTCATGGCAAAATCAATCACCAATCTATCTTTGCTCAACATCCAAGTGCTATCAACCTGAGTAAATTCCTGAACAATATTAGCAGCGTTAATAAAATTGATATTAGCATCTTTTGGAATACTCATCTCTAAACGTTTAACTGCCCACGTTGTATCCGAAATCCACATATTACCGCTAAAACAAAGCTCTTGAGGGCGTTTAGATTTAAAACGAATTTGATAACAACGTGTACTACCAATAAACAAACTATCTTCTAAATAATATTTATAATAAAAGAAACCGTTATCCGAAATGGGACTTACAAAATCTTTATTAAACACTAAAATATGGTTATCATACACGTTGATGTTTTGATACATATCTCCCATCACAGATGTAACACTGGTGTTTTCAATACCTGTAATTTTATTAGCCTTAATTACTTCTTTCTTGAGAGTTGGATTACTTCTATAATAAACCTCAGAAAGAGCCTCTGTAATAAAAATAGGTAAAGATGGCTTTTCACCTGAATTAGTGCTATCCACATTATCAAACACAAATTTAATGGGTTTAAATAATTTCTTTTCTCGCATTTCTTTGGGAATACGGTTTAAATCAAACTCCACTTTATTATACGTTTCATATTGATAAGCATCAAGCTTACGTTTATTGTTAAATTCCTTGTTAGCAATCACGTTTCTAATAATCCGATGAGCTGGATTTTCGCCTGCTTTTACAACAACTTCCAATAAATTAACCCCTTCTAAAACCATGGGCATATTCACCACTTGGCTTTCACCACGCTTAATTGCTCGAGTGAGTTTTTTGTAACTTACATAAGTAGCCACAATTGAATCGCCTAATTTTGAGGTGGTTATGGAATAATTACCGTCAAAATCAGTCGTTCCGCCAACTGTTGTACCTTTAATCAAGACTGGAACAAAGGGTAAGGGCTCTTTTGACTCAGAATCAAATACTTTGCCGCTTATGGTATAGGTTTGAGCATAAAAAGTCATACTCACTAATATAAGTAGCAAAAAATAGTAAAAATGGGTCGTCTTTCGCATCAATTTTAATGAACTTAAAAGTAACAATAAGTTCTAAACTCATCAACTTTATTTTGTAATTTTTGTTTATACTTGGGGTAAGATTTTATGGCAAAATACGACGCAGTTATAATAGGAAGTGGCTTAGGTGGTTTATGCACAGCATACATTTTGGCTAAACACGGAATGAAAGTTTGTGTATTAGAAAAAAACAGACAAATTGGTGGCTCTATGCAAATCTATAGCAGAGATAAAACCATTTTTGAAACAGGTGTACACTATCTTGGTGGATTAGATGAAGGGCAAAATTTGAATCGCTATTTTCAATATTTCAACCTCATGAAAGATTTGAAATTACAAAAGCTAAACGAAAATGGCTTTGATATGATTTCTTTTGAAGGTGATGAACAATTATATCCACATGCGCAAGGCTATGATAATTTTGTAGAACAACTAGCGGCTATTTTTCCTCACGAAAGAGAAGCACTTAAAACATATATTCAAAAGGTAAGAGAAACCTGTGCCGATTTTCCGATGTATAATTTATCTAACGAAAAGAAAGATTTTACAAACGCCTGGCATTTACAAGTAGATTCTCAAACCTACATCAACTCCCTTTTTAAAGATGAAAAATTACAAAAAGTAATTGGTGGTAATAATATGTTGTATGCTGGTGTTGCTGGTAAATCACCTTTTTATGTTCATGCATTGGTAGTTAATTCTTACATCGAAAGTTCTTACAGATGTATTGATGGTAGTTCGCAAATTGCTAAAATAATGAGTAACAACATTAAAGCCATGGGTGGCGAAATTTTAAATTATCACGAAGCAAAACGTTTTGTGTTTGATGGCGATAGCATTGAATCAGTTGAATTAACTAATGGAGAGCGTATTGAAGGGAAAACATTTATTTCGGGCATTGATTTAAGCAAAACCATTGATATGGTTGAAGGCCCTCAATTAAGAACTGCTTATAAAAATCGTATTAAAGGTTTAGAAAATACCGTTTCTGTTTTTATGCTAAACGTGGTGATGAAAGAACAATCCTTTAAACATTTAGATCATAATATTTATCACTTAATTAATCCTGACGTTTGGGCTGGTCCGTTTTATGATGAAAAAAAATGGCCTGAATCGGTTGCGGTATTTGGCAACACAAATTCCAAGCATCCAGATTATACTGAGAACTTTACTGCCATGGGTTACATGCGTCATGAAGAATGCGCAAAATGGTGGGACACAAAAAGCATTATTCCTAATAACATAAATTATAGAGGCGACGATTACGAAGCTTTTAAAATTGAAAAATCAGAAAAGCTTTTGGATGCTCTCGAAAAAAGAATCCCTGGTGTGAAATCAAAAGTAAAATCTTATACCAGCGCTACGCCACTTACCTATCGTGATTATATTGGAAGTAGAGACGGATCTTTATATGGCGCTATTAAAGATTATAAAGAGCCTTTAAAAACCTTTATTACTCCACGTACTAAAGTAAATAACTTATTTTTAACTGGTCAGAATTTAAATTTACACGGAGTATTAGGTGTAACCGTTAGCTCGGTTGTTACCTGCACCGAAATTTTAGGCGACCCAGATTTAATTTCAAAAATTGCTAAAGCGTCATAACATATAATTCATATCTTATAACTAAAAAAATGCTAACACTCACTCCTTCCGAATTAAACGTTCCCCAATTACATCAATATTTATTAGGCGCTATTGGCCCTCGTCCTATTTGCTTTGCAAGTACGGTTGATGCAAAAGGAAATCATAACCTAGCACCCTTCAGTTTTTTTAATGTGTTTAGTGCAAAACCTCCTATTGCTATTTTCTCGCCAAACTTAAGCGGACGAACTGGTCAAGCAAAAGATACGCACTTAAATATTAAAGAAGTTCCTGAGTGTGTAATTAATATTGTGAACTATAACATGGTTCAACAAATGAGTTTAGCAAGCAGCCCATACGAAAAAGGGGTGAGTGAATTCACGAAGGCAGGCTTTACTCCTATTGCATCTGAATTAGTAAAACCAATGCGGGTTAAAGAAAGTCCGGTGCAACTTGAATGTAAAGTATTTGAAGTAAAAGAAATTGGTAATTGCAATTTAGTAATGTGTGAAATTATAAAAATTCACATTGATGAATCAGTATTAAATGAACACAATTTAATTGACCAACAAAAAATAGATTTAGTAGCACGCATGGGTGGCAATTGGTATTGCAGAGCGCATGGCGATGCTTTATTTGAAATTGAAAAACCAATTACGACCATTGGAATTGGTTTTGACAATATACCTGCATCTATCAAATCAAGCACAGTTTTAACAGGTAATAACTTAGGCCAATTAGGGAACATAGAAGTTTTACCAACTCAAGAGGAAGTGGTTGCCTTTAACAAAACCTTATCGCAAAAATTTTCATCAGATACAGAGAAGCACCAATATGCCAAAGCTTTATTAGACGCAAATAAAGTAAAAGATGCTTGGTGTGTATTGTTAGGATAAATAAAACATGACATTTGTCAGATTGCAAAGTGATTTTTGTCCTTTCATTTCATTTTCTGTGTTTTTAAATTTGACTATACTTAAAAAACTATAGCCATGCAAAAACACGATTTATTACACGAATTTCCTGAAATGAAAGATAAAATTCATGAGTTAAAAACAACAGATACTCATTTCAGAAAACAATTTGACGAATACCACGAAGTGGATCATCAAATTCATAGCTACGAAAGTGGTGCTACTGCAACAACAGATGAACATTTAAATGAATTAAGAGCAAAACGCGTTCATTTAAAAGATGCTCTTTATACAATGTTAAAAAATTAATTTAATAATAGGTTCCTTAAAAAAGTCATTCGAAAATATCGGATGACTTTTTTAATTTAAAATACAGACTGTAACTGTAGTTGTTGCAAAAAGTAAAATACCTATATGTATATCAAAATTACGGTCAACTCCATCTTAGTAAAATGAACTATTTCTTCAACACCCATTTCAGCTCATTCAAAATCATAGCTGTGGCACCCCAAAGCACTTTACCCTGCACATCAAAATAAGGTGTTTTTAATTTGTAACCAGCTGTTGGCTCTATGATTGTTTCTTCAATAATGGCTGGATTTAATAAATGATCGATTTCCCATTCAATTAACGCGTTGACTTCGTGAGCACTTGCCGAAAAATTTGGTTTTTTCTCAACGTAAGATACAAATGGTTGCACCATAAATTTGCTGACTGGAATATACACTGGCGTTAATTTTCCAATAACACTTGGCGTAATATCTGCGCCTGTTTCTTCAAAAAATTCACGCAAAGCCGTTGCCTGCAAATCAGTATCTGTTGGTTCAGCTTTACCACCTGGAAAGGCAATTTGCCCACTATGATGACCATCATACGTCATGCGTTCAATTAATAAAACTGAAATTTGTTGATGCTCGTTGGGATATAATAAAATCAAAACGGCACTTGGTCGGTAATTTTTATAATCAAAATATAAGTCTGCTAATTTTTCACGGTTTATATGCGCCATCTCAAACTGAGCTTCTTCGCCCGGTAATGGCTTTTGTAAATTAGTTTTTAAATTATTAATGAATAATTGAAACATTGCACCGCTTTAATTGTCTTACATTTAGTTTTACGTAAAGATATAACATTATGAACTTCTATAGCATTAAGAGTACGCAACATTTATCTATTAGTTTACAAGAAGCTTGGGATTTTTTTTCTTCACCTAATAACTTGGCCAAAATAACGCCTCCCGATATGGGCTTCATTATTACCTCCGATAAAAAAGATGGAGAAAAAATGTATGCAGGCCAAATCATCACTTACATTCTTAAACCCATGTTAGGTATTCCTGTAAAATGGATGACAGAAATTACACATGTAAAAGAAGGAGAATACTTTATTGACGAACAACGCTTTGGACCTTATAAACTATGGCATCACCGCCATTCATTTAAAAAAACAGCTACTGGTGTTGAAATGAATGATGAAGTGAATTATGTGCTTCCATTTGGGATTTTAGGGACAATTGCTCATAAATTATTTGTGAGAAAGCGCATTGAGGAAATTTTTACCTATAGAACGAAAGTTGTAGACGACTTTTTCCGTAAATAGCCATTAAATCCGTAAATTTGCCTCGCAAATCAAGAATCATG
Organism: Bacteroidota bacterium; assembly: GCA_016711805.1. Taxonomy (GTDB): domain Bacteria; phylum Bacteroidota; class Bacteroidia; order B-17B0; family Aurantibacillaceae; genus UBA4416. Next base: position 75,328 of record JADJSH010000015.1, on the reverse strand, counting down.
GAAACAATTAAAGTAAATACCATCGAAGAAGCCATTGCTGATATTAAAGCAGGGAAAGTTATTATTGTTGTAGATGATGAAGACAGAGAAAATGAAGGTGACTTTTTAACGGCCGCTCGCAATGTAACTCCTGAAATCATCAACTTTATGGCAACTCACGGTCGTGGTTTAATTTGCGCTGCCGTTACCGAAGAAAAAGCTAGAGAGTTGAAATTAGAATTAATGGTAACCTCTAATACGGCTTTACATGAAACAGCATTTACGGTTTCGGTTGATTTGTTGGGTTATGGGTGCACGACTGGAATTTCTACGTCTGATCGTTCAAAAACTGTTCAGGCATTAATTGACCCAAACATGAAGGCTTCTGATTTTGGAAGACCAGGACATATTTTTCCTTTAATTGCAAAAACAGGTGGGGTTTTACGTCGCACGGGGCATACCGAAGCAACGATTGATTTTGCACGCTTAGCCGGATTTGAACCTTGTGGTGCTTTAGTGGAAGTATTAAACGAAGACGGCACCATGGCTCGTTTACCTGATTTAATAAAAGTGGCCAAACAATTTGATTTAAAAATTGTAACCATTAAAGATTTAATTTCCTACCGTTTAAGTAAAGAAAGTATTGTGACTCGTCAAGTAGAAGTGGATATGCCAACTCAATGGGGCGATTTTAAATTAATTGCCTATAAAGTTGATACAAATGGTGAAGAACACATGGCGCTTGTAAAAGGCGAATGGAATAAAGACGAACCTGTTTTAGTGCGAGTACATTCATCTTGTGTTACGGGTGATATTTTTGGTTCTTGCCGTTGTGATTGCGGTCCTCAATTACACAAAGCAATGGAATTGATTGAAAAAGAAGGTAAAGGTGCCATTGTTTATATGAACCAAGAAGGTAGAGGCATTGGCTTATTAAATAAATTAAAAGCTTATAAATTACAAGAACAAGGTCGCGATACAGTAGAAGCTAATTTAGAATTAGGTTTTAAAATGGATGAACGTGATTACGGTGTTGGTGCCCAAATTATTAGAGATTTAGGAATTAGCAAAATGAAATTAATTTCTAATAATCCTGTAAAACGTGTTGGTTTAATTGGTTATGGTTTAGAGGTAGTAGAGAATGTTCCTATCATTATTCAATCCAATCCGCATAACGAAAAGTATATGCAGACCAAGAAAGATAAAATGGGACATAGTATTTAATTTGTAGTCTTGCTGAACTTATTTTCAGCATCTCATTTATTTTTTGTATCTTCATACTAACAGTAAAATTGTTTATATATGAAGATACATTTACTTTTTATTTTCTTGTTTTTTATCGTTGCTTTTAGTTCATTAAAGGCACAGAATTATCCATACCTAAATGCCTCAACAGGAAACGAAGGAACATTTGTTATTGACGTAGATTCCAACATCTATATGTTTCACAATAGTCAAATTGAAAAAGTAGATAAAAACTTCAATCCTATATGGGTTAAAACTTATAATGGCATTTCTTTCTTTAGTATCTTATTATCAAAAAACGGAAGCCTTTATTTTATTGCTTCAGATACAATTAGTCTTTACAGCCAGTCGAATTTCCCTATGAGAACTAAGTATGTAGGTAAAATTGATGCAAGTGGGGATTTGGAGTGGTGTAAAACAGCTGATAATAGTTCTTTGAATTTAAGTATTAACTTTTATAAATTATTACTAGATAGAAATAATGACCTTATGGCATCATGCAATTTAGGTATTATTAAATTAGACACCTTGGGCAATATGTATTATTTTAAACATATTCAAAGTAATATGGGGCTTATAGCCGATTTATCTAAAACAACCATTTTGCAAGATTCTTTGGGGTATTATTCGTATGCATTTACTTGGCATGCTTTTGAAAGCTCTGGAATTGGGCATTTTGAATACAATGAAACATTAGATACTTTCAGCCTACAAAATTTTTATAATGACTATCCTAAACTTTGGGGAGTAAATGACAGCTGGTTTTATCAATCAAAATATGATGAAAGCACATACTATTCAATTACTGTTCATTCAATGAACGGCCCTACATCTGGCGCAAGATTTTATTCAATTAGAAAACATAGAAATGGAATTATCATATGGAATAAAAAATTTGGTTGTTGCACATACCCATATATAATTACAAGCTTCGAAGAAGATAGAAATAAAAACGTACTATTTAATACATCGCCTCTGCTATATTCGGGTAGTTACTATTATCAATTCTCTAATAATAATTACAAACTAGATTCCAATGGAGTTCATAATGGCTTTAGATCTACGCTACTAAACTATTCTGGCGTATATAAACAAGCAAATCTTCAAGCCTTATATAATAACACTTATTTCTACACGGTTGTTGGAAATGGATTCCCATCAAATCCTCTTTCAATAACTATTTTAGATTCTACTTTATATTCAAACTGCGCTACCACGTCTTCAATTACAATTACTAATAATGCAGGTTTAATTAGTAGCGATACTCTTTTGTCAAAAAAATCCATCGCGCCATATTTATTGCAAGACAAAGCTATTAATGTCACCCCGATACTAAATTTTACAATTGGTTCAAATTATTGTACCGTGCTTAATCTTAATGAAAACAGTTCTGAAAAAGAAGAATTAAATATCTATCCAAATCCATCCAATAATATTATAAATATTACATCATCTAATAACATAGAAGAGGTTTCTATATACGACATCAATAGTAAAAAAGTATTAACAAGTATAACAAACACCATCATTGATGTTTCAAAATTAAATTCTGGTCTTTATTTCATTAAAGTAAAAACCGATCAAGGAGAATTTAGTCAAAAATTTATTAAAGAATAAACCTTATCTTTGCCGCCATGACACCCGATTACCGCAGCGGCGAACTATTATTAATCAACAAACCTTATACTTGGTCGTCGTTTCAGGCTGTCAATAAACTAAAGCATGCTTTAAAAAAACATCCTTCTTTATTATTGGATGATAAATTGGTTCATTTAAAAATTGGACACGCAGGCACTTTAGATCCATTAGCAACGGGTTTATTAATTATTTGCACTGGTAAAAAAACAAAAGAGATTTCTTCTTTTCAAGATTTACCAAAAGAATACACGGGCACTTTTTTTATTGGCGCCACTACGCCTTGCTACGATAAAGAAAAAGAAGTTGATGCGACTTATCCAACAGAACACATTACCGAAGAATTGGTTTTAGAAACCGCTAAATCCTTTATAGGAAAGCAAGAACAAGTGCCTCCTATGTTTAGTGCTGTAAAAGTTGACGGCAAACGTTTATATAAATTAGCACGTGTTGGCGAAGAAATAGAATTAAAAGCAAGACCAATTGAAATACTGGAATTTGAAATAACGCGTTGCGAACTGCCTTTAGTTGATTTTAGAATTGCATGCACTAAAGGAACATATATCAGAAGTATTGCTCGCGATTTTGGACTAGCCTTAAACAGCGGCGCTTATTTAGACACTTTATGTCGCACTAAAATTGGACACTTTTCGATTGAAGATGCTAAAACACCAGAAGAATTTATTACTGAAAATCCTTACTAAATCTATTAATCCGCACACCTCTAATTTACACGTTATGCCGCATCGTTGGACAACTAATTAGAAACTCTATCGTCAACAACAATGTTCAACTACTTTTAGTTTACACCAACATTTCGTGGCGACAATTACAATACAAAACTAAGCGTGGTGATCTCAAAAAACTCGGTTAACCTAACCGCAGAACTCACAAAACGTATCGACCTAAACGCAGGCACAAAAATTTATAATGAACTTTATTTAATTTTTGTTATGGCACTAAGGCAATATGTTAAATAATGCTTCAAATTAGATTGTATGTGCTATCTTTAATTAACAATATTTTTTTAAATAATTCGTTAATTAACAATGAGAATTTCAAATATTACTTTATTTCTTATTTTATATATTAATTTTGTTAATGCTCAACCAGTATTGACAAAAGCAAATACAATGTTAACTGCGGGAGAAACTATTATTCTTAATAAAGCAAATTATCAAAATCAAGGAGTCTCGGGGCCTAACCAAATTTGGGATTATTCTTTAGTTCTACCAACATCTACAATATCTTTAAGTATAAAGACAACTACAAGTAATAACTATATTAATCCATCGGCTTTAAATTATACAGTATCCGACTCTATAAATGGGACAATTGGATATTATTCTTTTTTTAATGACTCATGTTTTTCAAATGAAAATTTTATAAATAGCTGTTCATATAATTATCCACTAGTACTTAATTATCCTTTTAATTATGGCGACTCTATCTATAGCACTAAATCATTTTGCTTTGCTCAAAATGTATCTTTTGGCGGCACTCAAGTTAATAAAGCAAAATTCGATGCTTTTGGCACATTAATTCTCCCAAACAACACATACAGCAACGTTGCTAGAATTAAATACGTTTCAATAATGGAGTGCCACACTTCTACGCAATTTTTAGGCAATTCTCAAGTAACAGCATATATTTATTACCTTCCAAATTGCAATTATCCAATAGCTAAATCTTTAGATATTTTCATTCCTCGCCCATCAAATCCACCAACTATTAGTCAAAATTTTTATTACCAAAATTCCGTAAACGTCGGGCTAAAAGAACATAATATTTCTGATGCAATTTCTTTATTCCCAAATCCAGCTAATAAAGTATTATATATTCGGTTAAATAATTATCACACTCAATTAAGTTGTATCATAAAAGACATCTATGGTAATCAAATATTAGCTTCGACAATTAACTTAAATCAACCCGACTCGCATGAAGAAATTAACATCTCTTCTTTAAATAGTGGGATTTATTTTATAGAGTTGCTATATGAAGGGCTTAGTATTACTAAGAAGTTTATAGTCAACCAATAACTAAAATAGCAATTTCTTCAGTTAAATAAAAATCTCATCATTCCGCACGAAAGTTGTGTTTAAACTAACCGCAGAAAAGGAAACGGCGGCTGCATCACACACGCTAAGCAAACAGTTTGGCAGACATTAAAGCTTTTGCAAAAGCGGTCGCTCCGCGAAAGACAATTATTTTCGTTTTATAAAAGTCCATTAAACATTTATCTTTGCTAATAATGTTTCGGCAGACAATGTTTCAAATCAAACCGTTGCTTAGCGCGAAAACGTTGTATCTTGGATATTGAAAAACATAATCAAAAAGCGTCTACTCTTAAGAAAGAGAACAGGATTTTTTTTGACAAACTCAAGCGAACCAAACCAAAAAATTTAGACAATCAATTTCATACTTTACATGAGGAAGTGTTTGAAGAAATAGATTGTCTCGCCTGCGCCAACTGCTGCAAAACTACTTCTCCCATTTTTTATAACCGAGATATTGAACGCTTAGCAAAACATTTACGCCTAAAACCAGGCGAATTGATTGATAAATATTTACGTATTGATGAAGACAAAGATTATGTTCTACGTCAAGCACCTTGCCCTTTTTTAGGTTCTGATAATTACTGTTCTGTTTATGAAGCAAGACCAAATGCATGCCGTGAATACCCGCACACCGACAGAAAGCGTATGGAACAAATTTTAGATTTGACTTACAGAAACACCCTGGTGTGTCCTGCTGTTTTGGAAATTACGGAAAGATTAAAGAAAATAGTGTAGAGTTATAATGAAGTTTGTCACCCTGAGCGGAATCGAAGGGAATACGAGGCTTCGACTCCGCTCAGCCTGACAGCTAATTTTTTCTTTCATAAAGCTATTACAAAAGCTTCACTTTATACTTCTCAGCCATTTTATGTAATTGTTCGTTGCTCACTCCATGCGTATTTTGTTTACCATGATAATTTTCAACTGTTACTACAAACAAAGCATACTTAAATTCGGAAGCCAATTTAAAATAGGGCTCTAATTCCCAATCCATTGTAAATGTATTATGTACAAATACCTTAGCAATGTTTTGTTTCATAGCATCTCTCGATAATTCTTCGCATTGCTTATAGGCTAAATGATTATCATTAAAATTAAAAACATATTCTCCCGAAATCTCGTCTGTAAAAAAATCATCTACCGAAAATATTGGATACGTATTGTTTTCAGACAACACATGTGCTAAAGTAGATTTACCTGCACCGGGTAACCCTCGTAATAAAATTAAAGAATTTTGAGTCAACATATTTTAGTGATAAATATACTAAAATATATAGGTGATTCTAATACATTGCTTTTGATCTTCGTTGATATAGGAAAGCTGTGGGAGTCATCATTCTTAATGTAATTTCTGAACCACCTCTTCCGCTACTCACATTTGCCAATTTTGAAACATTAATATCATAACTGTAACCAACGGCAAATTTACCGAATTCTACCAATAACGTAGTAATAACAGCATCTCCTGTTCTGTAATTAGCTCCAACCCCAATAGACCAACGTTTTATATTACCAGTATATTTAGAATTGTCTTTTATATAGTACTTCATCATTAAACCTGCCATTATTTCTTTTGAAGGACCTTGCATTTGCACTAACCATGTAGGCGCAATTCCCATTAAGGTATTTGGAATGCCAAATAATAAGTTTCCATGAAACACATATTTTCTATACATCCTGTCGCTTTCACCATTTAAAAAATTTTGCTGCGGACGAGTTAAATGGAATGCGCCAAAACCAACTTGCGCATTAATTTGATCATTAGCGGCAACAGATCTTTCTCCGCGACTAAATGTATAAACTATTCCGCTTCCAACATCGCCGTACATAAAACTTTGTCTTGTATAAGCTTCGCCTGAAGGCATGTTAACGTCATAAGTGTAACCGTTATACTGTTCGCCATAAATCAAATTTGAACCATCCATTTTACGTTGAACTAAACCGCCTTGTAACCCGAGAGAAATACTACTGTTTTTATTAAGAGGAAAAAACATCGCATAGGTTAAATTAGCAGCAAATGTTCCCATTTTTGCGTCTCCTGCCTTATCGTTGTATATCGAAATACCACCTGCCATTCTATTCTTTGCTTTTGTAAATATCATCCCTCTTTTAGCATCTGCTTTTTCCCAATTACTTGCTTTAAATCTTGATTCAAAGGATAGGCCATAAGAAGTATATGGTGTTGCAACAGCACTCCATTGAGTTCTATAAACAATCGAACCTCTCATAACATGGTTAGAACCCGCCAAAGCAGGATTCACCAATAATGGATTTTCGTTATATTGAGAAAAATGAAAATCTTGTGATGTTGCTGTTTGAAACAGTAAACATCCAACTACTAGTATAATAAATCTTGTCATCATTTCTCTTATTTAACTAATGTAATATTTCCTTTTCTCACAACTTCACCAATATCTTTTACGGTAGCTTTAATATAATAAACAAATACCGCAGAATTTAATGGATTGCCTTTAAAAGTTCCGTCCCAACAAAAACCTGGATCTTCCGATTCATAAATTTTCTCTCCCCATCTATTGTAAATCCCAATGTAAAATGCAGTAACACATTCATTCCAACCTTTTAAACAAAACTCATCGTTAATACCATCGGCATTAGGACTAAATGCGGTTGGTGTAGAATAATCTGTTTTACTCTCACAATTGACCTCTACCGTAATTAAAACGCAAGATGTATCGGCACAAGAACCAATGGTGGTATAAGCGCAATATTCTGTAGTAACTGTAGGTGAAGCAATAGTGACCGAACATGTAGCGCAGCTAAGGCCTGTTGTTGGTGTCCAAACTACTGATGCTCCATTCGGTATAAAAGCCGTTAATTGAGTGTTTTCTCCTTCATTAATCGTAACATCCGAAGAAGTATTGACGGTTAATGAACCTACTGAATTTACATTTGTAATAGCCGAGGCTGTACAACCTGTAGCATCAGTAACCAAAACGCTATAAGTACCTGCTGATAAACCAGTAACTGTTGCGCTGTTACTATTTACACTCCATAATGGTGTTAAAGAACCTGTTCCTCCACTCATTGTTACCGTTGCGCTACCATCATAATTTCCACAACTGGCAGTTGTATTAGTTACTGTAACTACAATTGGTGGTGGTTGAGTAATATTAACAGTGATAGTGCTCACACATAATGATGCATCTGAAACAAAAACAGTATATGTTCCTCCAGATAAACCAGAAGACGTCGCTGAATTTCCACCAACAGGATTCCAAGTATATGTAAACGGTCCTGTTCCCGTTGCAGAAATAGAAGCACCCGCATTTGTAGATGAAGCACAGACTGCATTTGTTTGAGATGAAATTGATAATGCAGGGCCTGTTCCTGATGTATTAATCGATGTATTTAAAGTTACTGAACAACCTTGTGCATCAGCCACAATAACCGAATAACTTCCAACACCTAATCCCGAAATGGAAGTTCCAGATCCTGGCGTTGGCCCCCAAGTATATGTATAAGCTGGTACACCACCACTTGCCGTTACGGTTGCGCTACCAATACTATTGCCGCAGCCTGTTGGCGTTGGTGTAATTGTTCCTGTAATTCCTGCAGTTGGTTGAGTAATAGAAATGGTTCCTGTTCCAGAACATAAATTGACATCTCTAACAGTTACCGTATAAACGCCAGCTGCTAAGGATGATTGACTTGCTCCAATTAAATTTCCTGGCGACCAAGTATATGTATACGGTCCAGTTCCGCCAGTTGCACTAACGGTAGCTGCTCCTGTACTAGCTCCTAAACAATTAACACTGGTTTGCGAAACAACAGATAATGTTGGTCCGCTAACAGATGCTAATGACACAACCACTGATTGTGTACAACCTTTTGAATCGGTAATAGTTACTGTGCTGTTACCAGAAGATAAATTTGAAACAGAAGGTGTTGTTCCACCATTTGGGCTCCAACTATAAGAATATGTTGGCGTGCCACCACTCGCGGTAACTGAAGCACTACCAGTGCTTGAACCACAACCCGGTGCTATTGTATTAGATATAACACCAGTTAAAGATGCAGTTGGCTGGGTAATTAAAACAGTCGTAGATGAAGCGCAAGCGTTAGCATCTAAAGCATTGATAGTATAAGTTCCAGCAGCTAAACCTGTTTGACTTGTACCAGATAAATTTCCTGGTGCCCATGTAAATGTAACAGGAGCTGTTCCGCCTGTAGCATTAATTGTTGCGCTACCCGTGTTTGCTCCAAAACAATTCACATTTGTTTGGGATGTTACAGATAACGTCGGACCACCTGCGGTAGTAATATTTGCGACAGCTGATACCGTACAGCTATTTGCATCTATAACAACCACCGTGTTGTTTCCTGCTCCTAAATTTGAAACTCCTGCCGTTGTTCCTCCACTAGGAACCCACGCATATGTATAACTTGGTGTTCCACCACTTGCTGTTACTGTAGCGCCTCCTGTACTTGATCCACAACCTGCTCCAGTTGTAGCTGATATAACCGCACTAAGTGAACTGGTTGGTTGAGTAATAACTAACGTTCCAGAGCCTGCGCAAGAGTTAGCGTCCATTAAATTAATTGTATAAGTTCCTGCTGCTAAACTAGTTTGACTAGCCCCTGTTAAATTTCCTGGAGACCATGTATATGTGAAAGGACTAGTTCCGCCAGAGCCAGCTACTGTAGCAGTTCCAGTACTTGCACCAAAACAAGTAACACTTGCTTGCGAAACGGTTGTAAGTGTTGGTCCGCCTGTTGAAGTAATATTTGCAATAGCAGTCGCCGTACAACCTTTACTATCTGTTACTACAACCGTATTACTTCCTGCACTTAAATTTGAAACGCCCGCTGTTGTTCCCCCACTAGGAGTCCAAGCGTATGTATAACCTGCTGTTCCTCCACTAGCCGTTACCGTTGCACCGCCAGTTCCTCCTGCTCCAGAACTTGCAGATAATGTAATATCATCTACTGCAAACGAAGGATCAGATCCAGCACCATCATCATTATTTACCCATCTGTATCCAATTTTTACATTTGCATTGTTATTGGCACTTGCAGGTAAAACAATTGTTCTTGTTCCCCACTGCCCTTGACCACTACCACAAACAATTGTTTTTGGCATATTATCTATTTGAGTCCAAGTTGCTCCATCAAAATACCATAAAGTAGCATCATCAATGGTTGTTTGTCCGCCTTCTATATAATTAAAATTTAGTGTAATGTTTGATTGTCCCGTACAATTTATTGTCGGAGATTCTGCTCGTTTATCAGCAGCTACGTTATTTGCACCAATACCTGTATCATAAGCCGCTCCACAATCACCTGTCGGACAAAAGATAAACGCCGCTGGTGATGTAGATACATTTGCAACATGTAATGTTTTATTAGTTGTACCTGTACCCAAACAACCGTCTCCACAGTTTCCTGCTCCCATGCCGGATTCAGTAGCACTTACAAACCATTGACTGGCAGACGGATTGTTCACTCCAGTATTAGTTACTGCCCATGCTCCATTTGTACCTGTATAAACTGATGCTAATGCGCCTTGGTTACAGCCCACTCCAAAATTCTCTGTCCAAAATATAGCAGTAGTAGTGCTGCCGCCACAACTAGCTGGTGTAGTTGCTGAAATAACAGCTGACAAAGCACTTGCAGGTTGCGCAATAGTTAACGTCGTTGTGCCTGAGCATCCGCTGACATCTGCAACATTAACCGTATAAGTTCCAGCTGCTAAACCAGTTTGACTAATGCCACTTAAATTTCCAGGAGTCCAAGTATATGTATATGGTCCTGTACCACCTGTTGGATTTACAGATGCTGAACCAGTACTTGCTCCAAAACAATTCACACTTGCCTGAGACACCACCGATAAAGTTGGTCCACTAGCAGAACTAATGGTAGCAACGGCAGTTCTTGTACAACCTTTACTGTCGGTAACTGTAACTGTATTATTTCCTGTAGCTAAATTCGAAACGCCTGCTGTTGTTCCACCGCTGGGAACCCAAGAGTATGTATAACCTGCTGTTCCGCCACTAGCTGTTACTGTAGCGCCTCCTGTACTTGATCCACAACCAGCAGGAGTAGTTGCAGAAATTACAGCACTTAATGAAGCAGTAGGCTGCGTAATTATTACTGTTCCCGTACCTACGCAAGAGTTAGCATCTTTTATGGCAATAGTATATGTACCAGCCGATAAGCCTGTTTGGCTCGCTCCAGTTAAACTTCCTGGCGACCAAGTATAAGTATATGGACCGGTACCTCCAATTGTACTAACGTTTGCCGTACCCGTGCTTGCACCAAAACAATTAACGTTTGTTTGTGAGGCTACAGACATCGTAAGTGTAGGACAAGCAGTTGTTGTGCAAGGAGGAATAGAAGCTAATGTGGTAAACGTGAAAGTAATTCCGCTACCTAAATCTTTTACTTTTATCGGAAATACCGTAGCAGAAGGCGCTGCTACTGTTGTTCCAGAAGCCGACCATGTTGGTACGGTTGTGCCTGCACATACAAATGGAATACAATTTCCACCAGGACAAGCTGAGCAGTTGACGGATGTTGTTGTACTTGACCATGTGTAAGTACTTGCTCCGCCTATGACTGATAATGAGCCAGAGTTAATACATAATGAAACCGTTCCGCAAGCTGTCACGTTAATTGTTGTTGTACCAACCCCGCATGCCAAACTATAAGTAACAACATGTGTTCCAACACCTGCTGTTGCAGGATTGAAAGTACCAGTAGTAGCATTTGTAATTCCTGTTCCGCTCCATGTTCCTCCAGCAGTTGCTGCTTGTAAATTAAATGGAGCATTAGTTGTACATTGATTTGGCACTTGACAAATATTAACGTCGCAACATGTTAATGTAATTGTTGCACAAGCTCCTGCATTAATATGCTCGATGGTTCCTGAACGTGAGCCTGTGGCAGATGTCCCAGTTGAACCACAAGCAATAATATTTCCACCAGTTGTTACATGCACATCATAAACATTGTATGTTGTTGGATAAGACGCTAACTGATTTAAATTTGCATCAAATTTAATGACTGCATTTTTAGATCCTACATAAACGTTTCCACAATCATCAATGTCAATTCCACTATTTTGAACAGCATTCCCGCCAAAACCACCTGTAAAACCTCCGCCTGGTATTGCTACCGAACTGATAATAGCACTTGTATTCAAATTACGTTTATCTAAACGATTCCCTCTATTTACATATACAAAAGAAGTGTTGGCTTTAATTGCCATAATGCCCGTATTATCATACCTAAAATTTTCACACTTATATCCGAAACTATATGTGTTTGTCGCTTTATAAATGGCAGCATTTGGTGTTGAACAAGCATTAAAATTTTGATTGATATATCCAATTGTATCATGGGTTAAAAAATAATATCGACCATTGCCACAAGGAGCAATCGACCTTACCTCTTGAGTTGGAATTAAAGCGCCTGGAGTTACCTGCAAACTGCTAATTACATTTCCATTAGCCATATTCATTTCATAAATATATGGAAGAGGTGGCACAAAGCCTCCAGTTCCACCAATTACTAATTTCGTTTGATCGCAGTTAAAGGTTATGTTCCAAAACTCCGTTGAACCAAATATACCGCCAGGGCTAGTATTATTCCATACCACAGCTCCTGCCGTAGATACTCGTACAATTTGTGCCACCGAACCTTGTGTTACATAGGAGTTACCAGCATTATCTGTTGCAAATGTTCCTAACCAAGCTGTAGTATCATAGGGAGTATTGTAAGTCCATTGGATAGCGCCTGCTGCATTGTATTTAATTAATTGCATAGGGCTAACGCCTCCAATTAAATAAACATTTCCGGCACCATCTTTTTCACATTCCCACACACAATCCCAGTTGGTTGCAAAAGCAGGTGTTTGTGTCCAAGGATCAATCACAACCGTTTTGGTATTGTCATAATTTGCTAATTGAAAAGAAACTGTTTTTCCTGTTTTTGTAAAGCTAGAGGCAATAACCGATGCGTTATTGTTTTGATAAAATGTTAAAGGTGCATGGTCAATAATATCTCCAAACTTTGTGCTAATTCTAATTTCACCTGCATTGTTTAAGTCAACATGGCTATCATATAACATTTTTACTTGTGAAGGATCTGCGCCTGGATGAAGTGTTAACGAATATTCCAAGCCGCCTTTTTCATGAAACACATAGTCGATATCGATATTGGGATAAATATCTTTGTACGTAATCTTTCTAAAACCTCGGATATAACACACGTTTTTATACTGTGTGTTTGCTTGTTTAAAATAATAACTATGATAATCATCTGTCACTCCACTTGCTTCAATCTTTACATTTGGATTGGCATTTTGCCATAACATGGTAACTTGATCAGTTTTTGTTTTTATTTTTCGCTCTTCTTTTTCGTGACGCTCGTGTGCCTCTGCATCAAGGATTACTTCATTTCTTTCTCTTTCCAACTCTTTCTCATCTTTCGGCTTTTTCCACATTTCCAAAAAAGTATAGGTAATCCCTTTTTTAGTAAAGTAAATTTTAGTGCCGCCATCATCAACAGCAAATAATACCTCACTAGGGTTTCCAAAAGAATTTGGGATGGTGAATTGTCCTTTATTTTCAATAAAGGACTTTTGACGTTCTAGTTTTTTTGACCAAGAACCAGCTGGTTTGTTTTGCGCTTGCAAATTTGCGAAAGAAAAAACTAGCAAATAAATAGGAAGGAAAAAATAATAAAGTAAACGTGTTTTCATGTATATAGGTTGAAAGTTTGTGTTATTTGGACATCAAACAAATATCAAAAAAATACAAATTTTAAGTTAGGGGGGTAGCCCCTCAATCATCAGATTTTCAGAAAATCTAAAACAATATAGCTACATTTTTAGAGCAAAAGTTTCTATTTATTTAAATTTATTTTTCCACCAAATAAAACACCATTTTTATTCTGAATCTTATAAATATAAACCCCATTACTTAAATCGGAAATATTAATCTTTTTAATACCCTTCGTGTTTTCCAAATCAAAGTATTTAACCTCTTTTCCTAGTATATCGATTAAAACAATTTCTTGCCCACCCAATTCAAATGCATAGTCTATATTAAACTCCCCGTTATTTGGATTTGGATAAATAGTAGCGTGGTTATTTCCCTGAATAAGTTGATTGATACCAGTAACACTGCATGTTGGGATTGCAGCTAGTGTATTGAATGTAAAGGTTGTACTTGTGTTTACATCCGTTACTTTAATTGGAAAAACTGCCGCAGAAGGAGTATTTATGGTTATCCCCGAAGCGGTCCATGTTGGGACAATTGTTCCCGCACAAACAAATGGTATGCAATTACCTCCTGGGCAACTGGCACAACTAATTGATGTAGTAGTACTTGCCCAAGAGTAAGTTCCATTTCCACCAAATGCAGTTAATGACCCAGAATTAATACAAACAGAAATAGTGCTACATGCGTATACTTTAATAGCGATAGAATCACTTCCGCATGGTAAACTGTATTTAATATAGTGAATTCCTGCTCCTGCAATTGATGGGTCAAAAATTCCAGAACTCGTGTTCGTAATTCCAGTTCCTGTCCATGTGCCACCTACTGTTACTGGCTGAAGTGAAACTGCGGGATCTACTGAACAAAAATTATTGGGAGAGCAAATGGATGCGTCGCAACAAGTTATACTCATTGATGCGCAAGCGCCCACATTTATCGTTTGAATATAACCTGTTCTTGAAGGTGTTGATGAGTTGCCGGTGGAACCACACACAATAATATCGCCGCCTGAAGTAACATGCAAATCATACACGATGTAACTGGTTGGATAAGCTGCCAATTGATTTAAATTAGCATCAAATTTTATAACAGCATTAATTGAACCAACATACACATTTCCACAATCATCAATATCAATTCCGCTATTACGAACTTGGTTTCTTCCCATAGAATTAATGGAAGCACCGCCTGGAATGACTGCTGTATCTAAAATAGCTCCTGTTGCTAACGAGCGTTTATGTATATGAGTTCCGTTTTGAGTATATATAAAATTTTGATTAGCTTTTATGGCTGCAATTCCGGAATTATTGTATCGGAAATTTTCACATTTATAATCCAACGCATATTTACTATTAGTTTTAAATAAAGTCGATCCAGAAGTACAGGCAGAAAAATTTTGACTGATGTAACCAATCGTATCATGTGTTAAAAAATAATACTTCCCGTTTTTTCCAGCAGTGATAGATCTAACTTCCTGTATTGAAGGTGGTGATGACATCATCGAACCAATAGCAACAACTTGTGTATGAGTTGGAACACCAGTACTAATGTCAATATCAAAAATAACACCTTTTAACGTAGAAATATATGTCGTTCCTCCAACAATCAATTTAGTTTGATCACAATTAAAAGCAATAGTCCAATATTCATCCGACGCACCTGGAGAAGAAGAGCCACTATTGGCCCATGCTAAGGAGCCAGTATTGTTGACCTTTAAGATTTTAGCAATAGATCCCAATGAAACATAAGAACTCCCTGCCAAGTCAGTAGCCATGGTTCCTAACCAAGCTGTTGTATCATAAGGTGTGTTAAATGTCCATTGCAAAGCCCCCGCAGAATTGTATTTTAATAATTGCATAGGATTTACACCACCGATCATGTATACATTTCCTGCCCCGTCTTTTTCGCATTCCCACACACAATCCCAGTTACTTGTAAATGCTGGCGTTTGTGTCCAAGGATCAATCACTACCGTTTTTGTCATATCATAATTTGCTAATTGAAAGGAAACTGTTTTTCCTATTTTCGTAAAACTAGAGGCAATAACCGAAGCGTTATTGTCTAGATAAAACGTTAAGGGTGCATGATCAATAATGTCACCAAACTTACTACTGATTCTTATTTCCCCTTCATTATTTAAATCGACATTGCTATCATATACCATTTTTACTTTCGATGGATCAGCTCCAGGGTGTAAGGTTAAAGAGTATTCTAGACCACCTTTTTTATGAAACACATAGTCGATATCGATATTAGGATAAATATTTTTATAAGTAATTTTTTTAAAGCCTTTAATATTTGAAACATTTTTGTATGCTCCTGATGATTGTTTAAAGTAATAACTATGATAATCAGTCGTTACTTCATCTGCCAAAATTTCTGCATTTGGATTAGCATTTTGCCATAACATGGTTACTTGATCGGCTTTTACTTTTAGCTGATGCTCTTCCTTTTCGTGTCGTGCATGTTCTTCTGGATTTTTAAACTCTTCTTCTCGCTCTCTTTCTATTTCTTTAGTATCTTTTTGTTTTCTAGAAGTTTCTAAAAAAGCATAAGTAATGCCCTTTGCAGTAAAATAGATTTTTGTTCCTCCATGGTCAACCGCAAATAAAACGGGAGAAGGGTTGCCAAATGAATTTGGAATAACAAACTGCCCTTTATTCTCTACAAAAGATTGTTGATAGCCAAACTTTTTTGACCAGGAAGACGTCGTGTTTTTTTGACCTACTAAAGTAAATGATATAAAAACTAAAAAAAGAATTGACGAAAGGAATGATTTCATGCTATAAATTTGAAAATTAAAAACCAGGCTTATTAACAAATATAGAAAAAATAGACAAACTATCATAGAAGGGGCAGCACTCTGTCGTTAAAAAACAAAATGCCCCTCAAATTGAGGAGCACTTTTATTACAATAATAAATTAGGTAAATCAATCTACATCTTATAGCGCAAACTCACTATAAAGTTTCTGCCAGGAGCATTAATACCGCTAGCAAAGGTGCGGTAACGATTATCGGTTAAGTTTTCACATGCTACATTTAATCGCAATGATTTAGTAATATTAAATCCTAGACGGATATTTAACGTAAACCAAGCTGGCATGCCATTAGCGGTTGCATATTGCAGATTATCTTCAGTAGATATAAAAGCAGGACCATAATCGGCTAATGATTTTTTACCGTTATAACGTACAAAAAATTCACCATCGATGCTTTTTGTTTTATAAATCAAACTGGCTTGTCCAAATAATGGCGCAATATGATCTAATGGAATCACAGTATCAATTCTTGTATCTGTTACTCTGCCAAAGGTATAATTCAACACACTTTTAAAAGACACGTGCTCATTAAAATCAAGTGTAATGCCTCCGTTTATTCCAAGAATATAGGCACTGTTTCCATTCTGCATGGCTTGCACTTTACTTTTTACTCCTTGATATATGGCGGAATCGCTACCATTAAATGTAAAATCACGAACCACTAAAACATTGGTTAAGCTGGTGTAATAACCAGTGATATCAAATTTATATTTTCCTTGTATCACTTTACTAATACCAAGTTCAATATTATAAGAATACTCGGGTTTTAAGTCGGGGTTTGGAACTATAATAACTCCTGATGGCGACTCAAATACTTTTGTCATATCGTCTACATTTGGAGATCGAAAGCCAGTATTAGCTAATAAACTTACTTTATAGTCATTATCCGATTTCCAAGTAAAACCTAAGGCTCCCGTCACTGCCTGATTATTTTGCTTTGCAGTTTTAAATGGGAATTTAAAAAACGTGGTGTCTGCAAAGTTAGCCGTTAAGCTTGTGTTTGTATAACGAATACCATCTGTGACTACAAAATTTTCATTTACCTCCCAAGCATGGGATAAGTATACAGCGAAGGTATTCATTTGACTTCCTCCATCAGGGTAACGCGTTTGTGCTTTTCCTTCGCCACCTGCCACTATGTTTGTACTATCTGCCGCTGACTTTACATCATTATTCGTAAATTCTAAACCATAACGTAACTCATGATCTTCTTTAATTACTTTATTAGCGTCTACATTGGCAGATAAAACAGCTACATCTTCCCGCTGCGAAATTCTCGCTGTTTTTTGCCATCTTCTTGTGAATCTATCCTGATCGATTTTTTGATAGGCTAAAATTACTTTAACGTTATCTGTTAAAACAGTTTTTCTATCGAAGTTTAAGGTATAGGCTGCTAACAAACGCTTTTGTGGGCCATACCCATTTTCTGCCCATCTAAATTTGCCACCAGCATAATCTCCATTTAACCTATCGTAGCGAGGCAAGTAACTTGAAGTAGCATATTGGAAATTTAAATTATGAGTAGTATGAGTTCCCGTTTTAATATTAAAACGTTGCATGATATCCATTTGTGTATACCCACTTCCAGTTTGCAGATTATTATCTTTATTTACAGTCATCGTATCTCTATCATTTACTCTGTCCTGAAAATAATTTCTATCCCAAGCATTTGAATAACCGCTAAGTTTTGTAGAGCCACTCATCACATCCCAAAAATCAGAAAAAGTAATATTAGTGAGTGAGGCAAATCTCTTTCCACCTAAGTTAAAATCTAAATGCCCTGTTTTTTCTTGATTAACGGAAGCATAACGTACCATAGCATTAGCTTTCACTAGTAGTTTATCATCGGAACTAAATTGAGCATTCTTGGTGTAAAAATTCATCACGCCCCCTAAAGCATCACTACCATACATCGTAGAAGAAGGTCCAAAAATAACTTCTGTTCTATCTAACATATTAGGATCAATAGTCATAACGTCCTGCAAATGTCCGCCACGGTAAATGGCATTATTCATTCGTACACCATCAATGACTAATAATACTTTATTAGCTTCAAAACCTCTCATACTTGGGCTTCCGCCTCCAGCCTGACTTCTTTGAATAAACACTTGCCCTGTGTTTTGTAATAAATCCCCACTTGTAGCAGGATTTGTAAACTCGATATCTTTTTGTTTGATTATTTCCATTTGATATGGAACATCCATTTTAGATTCTTCTTTACGATTTGCCGAAAACACAATCTCATCTAAGTTGACTGATTTAGCCGCTAAATCAACCGCTATGTCCATATCTTTAGAGATCATCACTTTTTTAGTGGCATAACCAAATTGATATACGAACGCAGAATCCCCTTTTAACAAAGCAGAAACGTCTGCCTTTCCTTTGATATTAGTTTTTACTTGAACATTGTTTTTATCTTGTATAACAACGTTTTCTAAAGGTTCGCGCGAAGACTGATCACGTACAGTAACTGTTTGAGCATAAGATGAAACGCAAATGCTAGTCAATAAAATAAGTAACTTATTTTTTTGCATAAATAATAATTTAGATAATATTAAAAAATACATAATACATCTGTCACAAAAACAGCGTACTATGAATGAAATTAAATGATGCTAAACGCATCCATATAAACTATACCGAAAAAAATTGTGGGGGAGGTGTATCTAAATTAATTACTGGTGAATTAAATTGAATGCTTTTAAATGAAGCTAAATTATCAAGACTAAAAACACAATTACTAAAGCTAATGTCAGAATGAGCGGCTAAGTATTTAAGTGCAAAAAAGTTTTTTAGCAAATCAAAAGGGCCTTTCGTTTTTTGATTCGAGCTAATATCAAACAAAGAAGCGAATTCTTTTTTAAGTTCCATTTCTTGATAATCAGACACAATTGTTAATTCAACGGTTAAGCCTTTACCTTTAATGCTAATCACATCATATAAAATGCCTTTGTAAACTACCTCCTTGTATTCGTCTTCCCAAATAATATTTGAGGAATTAGTATACACTTCACTTGGATTAACCGTAATTGTTGAAAAAGAAGATTGTTCTTTATGTTTAAACATGTAGGATTTAAACTCTTTTTTATAGCCTCTTAGATACAATTGGTGCAAGAAATAACTGCCCACTGAAAAAACAGTAATTAATACAAAAGAAAATATGATAGTTAGTTTCTTCAAAAAAACAATTTTGTTCCAACTATAAATATAGTTTAAAAATGATTGAAAAATAAAAAATAAATGCAGATTAAATTGGAGGGCTAACCCCTTTTATTTTAATAACTTATTTGTTATAATACTATATTTGTTACTGATACTATGTCATCAAAAAACATCATCAAAAATAATTCTTTGATTCTCTTTCTACTTTTAGTAGCAAGTACTTTGCGTTTATATAATGTATTTGATTTACAATATACCTATGATGAATTAAGCGCGGTTGATCGATTGAGATTTGACTCCTTTAGTGAACTTATTACGAAAGGTGTGATGATTGATGCACATCCAGCTTTGGTTCAAGTATGGATGTACTATTATTCTTTAGTTTTTGGTACTACTGAATGGCTAATGAAATTGCCTTTTATTTTTATGGGCGTTGCTTCGGTGTACCTTATTTATAAAATAGGGAAACGTTGGTTTAATGAAACCACAGGACTTTTAGCAGCAACGGTATTAACTTGCGCTCAATATTTTGTGTTTTATAGCGTCACCGCTAGACCTTATGTGAGCGGACTATTTTTATGTTTATTCGTTTTAAACTATTGGCTAGAGATTTTATTTAATGATTCTGTTAAACTAAAGCACTATGTTTGGTTTGCGATATTTGCCGCATTAGCGGCCCTCAACCATCATTTTAGTATGATGTTTGCTGCATTGTGCGGCTTATTAGGATTATTCTTTTTAACAAAAACCAATTTTAAAAACTACTTGTTGGTTTGTGTGGGCGCCGTTATATTATATGCGCCTCATTTTCCCATTTTATTTGCTCAATTAAAAATTGGTGGTATTGGCGCAGCAAACGGTGGCTGGTTAAACCCGCCCGAAAATGATTTTATAGTTCAGTTTATATTCTATCTGTTTCATTACTCATGGCTATTTGTTGTGACTTTTTTAGCGATTATCGTATTTGCTTTTTTATCTGCTGCAAAGCATAATACAGCAGTAAAAAACAAAATTCGTATTCTGTTATTTGCCTTATTTGCTTTATCTTTTTTAATAGGCTTTTTCTATTCCTTAAAAGTAAAGCCTGTTATTCAATTTTCCACGTTAATTTTCGCAACACCTTGCCTCCTATTGTTTTTGGCTTCTTTTGCAGGAGAACTCTCCCTCAAATTAAAATGGGCTACTGTTGTTTTGCTATTGGGGATTGGCATCAGCACTTTAGTGTTTAAAAGACACTTCTATGAATTAATATTTAATCAATCTTTTGATACTTATATCAAAACAACCGAAGAGTTGATCAAAGAAAAAGGAAATAATAACGTTTATGCTTTATATAAAGGCGAACCTTGGTTTTTAAATTTTTATAAAGAAAAATATAATTCCACTGCTCGTTTTGAAGTTATTGAAAATGATGCCAAAAGCCACAATGATTATAAATTGATTTACGACACTCTATCTGCCAAATATTTGGTATTAGGCGATTTTGGTCCATCGCAATTATTACAAGCCTCCAACTATTTTCCGTACGTGCACAAAAAAATAACTGGTTATGGCTTTGAATTGTATGTATTAAGTAAAGAATCGAGTAAAGAGAATTTAGATTCCGAAAAAATGAATCCTATTAGTCTTGATTTTAAAAATCCATCATCATTATTCAATCTAAATAAAGACTTAATTGTTTCTATTGATGAAGGAACTTATTATAAAATTGATAGCTTAAATGAATATCCTCTTTCTTTTAAAGTCAAAAACAGTGAACTCCATTGTCATGAAGGACAAAGCCTTGTGGCTGAAATTAAATACCAATCTGACACCCCAATAAAAGGACTACTAAGCAGCAGCCAAGATGCCTTAAAACAAAATATACATTGGACTGCCACTGATTTCTCGGCCTACTATCAGCCATCTCAAAAAACTCAAACAGCTTACGTATCCATTTATGTAGATGTGAAATTTAATAATCCAGATAACGAATTAACCATTTTTGTTTGGAACAACAATAAAGAGAAATTTCGTATTACAGACTTTTCAGTTTATACGTGGGATAATAATCCCTATCGTTATGGGTTGCTATCTGACTTTTGAATAGAACGCTGATGACACCGATAATTATGATTAAAATAGATAAAATCATACCTAATCTTATTTAAATCCGCGGAATCAGCGTTCAATAAATTTTTACTCTTCAATATAACCAAACTTACCCATATTGTAATCTTGAATTGCTTGTATAATCTCGGCACGTGTATTCATTACAAATGGCCCTTGAGCTGCAATTGGCTCATTAATGGGTTCTCCACTTAACACTAATACAATTGCATTTTCAGTAGCTTCCACTGTAAAATCTTCGGCATTATTTTGAAAGACCACAAAATTATTAACGGGCACTAAATCCGTTTCATTTATTCTAACACTACCTTCAATCACTACCAGTGCCGTGTTATAATGAGCAGGAAAAGAAAAATTTGAAACAGCGCCTTTATTTAATTTGACGTTTAATACATTAACAGGTGTAAATGTAGAAGCCGAACCTTTTACACCCTGGTACTGCCCAGCAATAACCTCTACAATACCTTCGCTATTTGGTAAAGTAACTTTATTAATTTGTTCATTCGTCAAACCCTGATATTTAGGTTTCGACATTTTATCTTTGGCAGGAAGGTTTACCCATAATTGCACCATTTGGAAATCTCCTCCTGTTTTACTAAAATTTTCTTCATGAAATTCTTTATGTAAAATTCCCGAAGCAGCCGTCATCCATTGCACATCGCCTTCGCTAATTACTCCGCTATTGCCTGCACTATCGTGATGAGCCACTTTTCCTTTATAAGCAATGGTTACGGTTTCAAATCCTCTGTGGGGGTGCACACCCACTCCACGAGCTTTATCGGTTGGAGGAAAATAAAATTTTGAGCCATAGTCCATCATAATAAATGGACTCATGCGCTGCATATCAGCTTTATAGGGAATAAAATTATGTACTCTAAATCCATCACCAACAAAGTGAGGTGATGGTGGAGTTATAACGGATTCTATGTTTCTTAGTTTCATCATATTTTGTTTTAATAACACCTCAAAGGTAAATCTGTTTTTTTATTAAAACATTGATGTATGATATGAAATTACATAAATAAGATTTTTTTAACCACATAGGAACATAGAAAATAAATACTAGTCTAAGTAAATGATAGAAACTACGTTTCACGCATAGTAACTATGTGTTTAGCAAAGCGCTATCTTAATCTTGTAGCAAAAACCAACCTATGTGTCTATGCGGCTCAAAAAACTAACTAGTCTTAAAATGCTTTTTAGCTAATTCTTTCCTGACTCTACTTAAGCTTTCGGGTGTAATTCCTAAATAAGAAGCAATCATCCATTGAGGTACTCGTAGCATTAAATCGGGATACAATTTAATAAAATCCATATAGCGTTGTTCGGCAGTTGCACCAAGTAAAAGACTCACACGCCTTTGTATATGCCTAATGTGATTGTGAAGTAGTTTTTCAAAATAGTGTCTAAAATTAAGATCTTGTTCAGAAGCCTTATCCATAAAAACTTTATCAAGAAAAACCACTTCTGAATCCTCCACGACATCAATATAAAAATCAGAAGGCTGATTAAAATAAGCACTGCTTCTATCGCTCACAATCCAGTTTTCGGGAGCAAATTGAATCACGTGCTCTTTACCTAAATCATCAATTGTATAAAGTCTTAATAAACCTTTCTCAACAAAAAAAGAATGACTACAAACTTCGCCAGGATTTAAAAGAATTGTATTTTTTTTAATTTTTTCTGCTTTTAAATACGTTGATAAAGATTCAAACTGCTTGTCATCTAGCCCAGCATTTTTATTAAGATAGCTTTTAAATTTCTCTAACATGTCATAAGATTTTTACGCATTACTAATTTAACAAAAAATACTCGGTAAAAGATGGCGCATTATAGATAATTAAAGAACATATTCAAATTATTACTAAATTTATTTGCAATGAAACCTATCAGTTTTAAAACTCATATTGATAAATTAAGTTACCTCAAAACTTTTTATTTAGAGATACCAGCTACAGTTGTAAAAAAAGTAGGCGGTATTGGTAAAGTACGTTTACTTTGTGAGGTGAACAAACAAATCACTTTTCAATGTGGTTTAATGTCTTTGCCCGAAGGGAAAGCCTATATCTCCATCAACAGCAAACGCATGAAAGAATTAGGTGTTGAAAATGGCGACACGGTAGCCGTTATTTTAACCGAAGATAAAAGCGAATTTGGAGTGGATGTGCCAGAAGAACTAACAGAATTATTTAAACAAGACCCAGAAGGCAAACGCCGTTTTGATTTATTGAAACCAGGCATGCAACGTTACATTTTAAATTTTGTAAACACCGTAAAAAGCCCTCAACTAAGAGTTGACAAAGCTTTTATGTTGATTAGTAATTTAAAGAATTTAACGCCCGGTAAAGAAACGTTTAAGGAGATATTGGGGAAATAGATTATCTTTAAATAATGAAAAACATTTTTAACGTTTGTAATTACTTGTAAATAGATAAGTAGCGTCAAGCGACTAGTTAGCACCAATTTTGAAGACAATCATTTACATATTAATTCTTTCGACATTCATGAGTTGTTCAGACAAGCTGACTGGTGACTGGCGACAAGATTATATTGATCAAGAAAAAAGCAGAACTGTTATAATAACCAAACAATTTGACTTTAGTTCAGGTGACTTTATACAAAAATATACAGACTCGACACTTACTATATTCAATGACAAAGGACAAAAAATCGGAGTAAATAATAGTCACTTTTACAAATATGACTCAATAGGACAATTAGTCTTAGAAGAATATTGCATGAGGACTTGTGAGAACCCAGGAAAAAAAGCCCATTATTACGACAATTTAAATAGACTTGTAAAGACAACAATTATAGTTTCTAAAGAAAGAGAACGGGTAATCTCACAATATTATTATAATGACAAGAACTTATTAATTAAGAAAGTTATAGGCAACGATTCCATGGCAACAACTGAATTATACACCTATGATAGTTTAAATCGTAAAACGACTAAAACAGAAAGAGAATTTAATACAAATGTAGATGAATGGTTGACATTCGTAGATTCGATGTTTTACGACTCCAATAATAATATGACATTTAAAAAAAGGCATCACATCGGCGAAGACCTACTGACAATATCAAAATACATATACAAAGACACTTTACTTTTAACTCAAATTGACACAACAATAACATCACTTAAGGGGTATTTGCCGACACCAAACACTATACATCATGCTTATTTTTTTCGCACTGACTATAAGTATAATTCTGAAAATAAAGTTATAGAAAAAATAACTTCTCAGCCTGACTACAAGACTCCTTGCTACAAGGTGGCGTATGAATATAAATAAACTGGTGCTAACACACGGTTCCCCCCCCCCGCCCCCCCCCCCCCCCCCCCCGGCCCCCCCCCGCCCCCCCCCCCCCCCCCCCCCCCCCCCCCCCCCCCCCCCCCCCCCCCCCCCCCCCCCCCCCCCGCCCCGTGCTCAAGCCTTGCAGACATCAAAGCAATTGCAAAAGCGGTAGAAACGTTTTTAATTTTTTCTTTGCAATTGCCTAGCAACATTTGTATCTTTATTTAAACATTTCGGTAGACAACGGTTCCAAAACGGCCGAAGCAAACCGCGAAAACGTTACCGGTAATTTTAATGAAACAACACAAACCCAAAACAGTATTTTCCTCCGACGGTCGTATTCTCTTTTACGATTTGAATCATTTTAAAAGCGATATCGTAAATGGTGGTTGTTGTTTTATTTGTGGCGCAAAACAAAATACAAAAGAATTTAATGATGAACATATAATTCCAAATTGGATCTTAAAAAGATTCAATCTTCAAGAAGCAAAAATCACATTACCAAATTTTACAAAAATTCAATACTCTAAATACAAAGTACCTTGTTGTAAAGAATGTAATTCACAGCTTGGAGAACATTTTGAAATACCTATCAGTGAGCTTCTATCTAAATCTTATGATGAAATTGCCAAAGAGTTAATTAACTCTCCAGACAAACGAGACTTATTATTTAGGTGGTTGTGTTTAATTTATTTCAAAACACATTTAAAAGACAAATCACTAAAAGCTAGTAAAGACTTAAGAAAGGATGAAGGCAATATTGGTGATGCTCACGAATGGGGATTTTTTCATCACATACACTGTATTGTAAGGAGTCACCATACTAAAGCAAAATTGCATGAAGACGTTTATGGTTCAATGGTAATTAACAAAATTATTACTATAGACCAGGTAGACCAATTTGATTACATTGATAATCCTTGGACAAGCTGTGTATTGTTACAATTAGGTGAATTTTGCGTTGCGGCAGTTTTGGATGACTCATGTGCATCTGCTAGTATTTATGGTGAGCAATTAAATAAAATCAGTCAAGGCATCTCTATATACCAGTTTTTTGAAATCTTCTCACATTTAAATTTTATTAGCTTACACTTAAAAGAACGCCCAATATTTCAATCATCGATAACTAAAACTGGGTATAAAATTATAGCGAAAATACCTGATAAAATGGAATTAACTGAGATTTCAAAAAGAATAGGAACACACGGTGATTTTTTGAAGTTATACGCAGAAAGGTCCTTTCCCGATTTACCAGACCGAGATGAAATATTACAAAAAATTGAAAAAGCTGAATGGACTTTTCTTTGGGATAGTGAAGGTAAGTTTGTAGATATTAACAAAAAATAAAAACTACTGGTAACACAAGCTAAAATCAAGTTTAAAAGTCTCATATAAAAAATTAAAGCTCAAAAACAAAAAAGGAGGATAATTAATTATCCTCCTTTTTTTACTAATTATAAGATTGCTTCGTCGTACATCCTCGCAATGACGTTTAGTTAATCACTGGTAAGTAGCTATAGTTTTTGCTATACTCTAACATTTGTTCAGTAAAGCTTTTTGGATATTCAACTTTTACGTCTGTGATTTTTCCGTCTTTCATTACTGGAATTAATTTAGGCTGAATAAATCCTTGGTAAGGTGCCATTTCTAATTTTTTGTAACGCTCTAAAACTTCTTTGTGTAAAGCTAAATCAACTTTTACACCATAGTTTTCAATTAAAGCTTTACCTGCTTTATAATCGCCTTGAGATTTAATACGTTGTAATTCTTTTAATAATTCTCCAAACAACACGCGTAATTTTAAATAGTCGTTCACTACAAAATACGTTTTGCCATTTTCAAATTTCTTTTCAATCACGTTTTCTTTTTGTCCTTTTTCAAAAGCCCATTTAGCAATCATTTGACGGTTACGCATGTGAGCTTCCTCAATATTATCGCCTAATTTTAAACGAGATAATTGAACCATTAAGCCTTTTGTAATGTATTCGTCATAAGATGCTTTACCGTATTCTAAAGATGGCATCACTCCTAAGTCTACTAATTTTTGATCCATTAAATAGTATAAGGCTACTAAATCAGCACGACCTTCTTCTAATGCAGACGCATAATTCTTCAAGGTTTCGTGTGGTTGTCCAATCCCTGGTTCAATTTGTCCACTTGCGTGACCAATTACCTCATGCATGTCTGTATGCAATTTATCCGCTAAACCAGCAAAATCTAATACATTTTTCTTAATGGCATCATTGTAGTAAAATTCATTTACTACGCTTCCACCAGCAGCTCTTTCATAAGCTTCTACAATGTTTCCTAAGTTTACTGATTTAGAACCGTGTGTTTCTCTAATCCACTCATTGTTTGGTAGGTTAATTCCAATTGGTGTCGATGGAGCAGCATCACCACTTTCCATCACCGCATTAATTACTTTAGCAGAAATTCCTTTTACGTTTTTCTTTTTATGTTGAGGCAATAAGGTAGAATTATCTTCGAACCATTGTGCGTTAGCACCAATCATCGCAATACGTTTAGACGCTTCGAAATCTTTAACAGATACAACAGATTCAAAAGTTGCTTTCTTTCCTAATGGATCTTCGTATACTTCAATAAATCCGTTTGTCACATCAATGGCACTTTGTGTATCTTTTACCCAAGCAATGTTATAAGTATCAAAATCTTTTAGAGAACCAGATTTATAAAACGTCACTAATTTTTGTAAAGCATCTTTTTGTTCAGCATTTTCAGCAACAGTCACGGCTTTCTCTAACCAGTATACAATTTTCTCAATCGCTTGCGTGTACATTCCTCCTACTTTCCAAACTTTCTCTACAATGACACCGTTCTCTTTTACTAACTTACTATTTAAGCCAATCATCACAGGAGTGGTATCTTTTTTATCTACCATTTTCTCATAAAAGGCAATGGCTTCTTGTTGATTTACACCTTCGTAAAAGTTAACCGCTGAATTTAAAATCAAATCTTTCTTC
Organism: Bacteroidota bacterium; assembly: GCA_016711805.1. GTDB lineage: Bacteria > Bacteroidota > Bacteroidia > B-17B0 > Aurantibacillaceae > UBA4416. The sequence goes on along the minus strand of JADJSH010000015.1, from coordinate 47,294 downwards.
GAATCTAAACTTACTTTTTTAGGAGCAATTTTTGGATCGTAAATAATTGGCATTAAACGCGCAATAAACGCTTCTTTGGCCTCCCCTTGATTTAAAGGCAATTGAGCTGCATCAACCTCAGAAATTAATTTTGAAAATACATCTTGAGAACATTCAGGGAAAAATTTCTCACTACCATAATGGTGGTGAATACCACGGCTAAACCAAACACGTTTAGCATACACCATAAATTTTTTATAGTCTTCGTTATTTACATCGCCTTTATAACCATTTACAATAGCATCAATGGTTTTACGGATCGTTAAATTGAATTTATAGTTTTGATCCCACATGATATCTCTGCCACACAATGCAGCTTCAGATAAATAATACAATAACTCTTTTTGTTGAAGAGATAATTGATCGAACGCTGGAATTTCGTAGCGTAAAATTCTTAAATCAGAAAATTGTTCGCTCACATATTCAAATGGTTCAGCAGATTCTTTCATGATGGTATCTTGTTTAACAACTACATCATTTGCAATACTATCGGTTTGATTTGATTTACAAGCCGTAAATAAAAGCCCCGCAGCTAGTGGTAAAATTAAGTGTTTTGAGTTCATGTTAAGTTATTGTTTAGCAGCACAAGAATAGCATAAAAATTGGGCTTTTGCAAGTGGTTTTAGCTATCTTTTTTAATTCCAGATAATGGCTATATTTGTAAATAATGGGCAAAAAAAATTACATATTTATGGTATTGATAGCTGTTTCATCTTTGCTGAAAGGACAGGCTATTAAACAGAATTTGTTACTTGCAAATGCCCTAACTTTTCATCATAACATTTATACCTATGGCTACGAACAATCTAAAGCCAATTTAGTGTTTAAATGTTACGCTTATAACTATCAATTAAAACTACAAGACAGTGTATTGTATGATTTAGGAAAACACACCACCGCTGATTATTTAGAAATAAGTGTGGATACATTGCACGACGTGCTTAACTTTTACTTTCAATTAGCTAACCAAAAAAACCTGGTGAGTTTATTAAGGGTAAACGACACTTTAGCAAAAATGGCCTCTGCCGAAAACTATGATGCCAATCATATTAATTCGTTAACAGCATTTGATGATGAAAAATATGCGTATAAAGAAGATATGTATATTATCCGCACAAATACAGATACTGCAGGTAAGCAATTTTATTTATCTAAGTATCATGTCAAAGATATGACAAAGCCCTTTGAATATGATTATAAATGGCAGTATGCCTTTGAAAGAAAATTTATTCATCGTGCATCGGTGGTTTACGCGGATAGCACTCAAGTGATTGTTTACGCTCATGTTTTTGATGGACTAAAAAAAGGGCAATGGATATTGCGTATTAATGCCAATACAAGCGAAATTATCAAAGGCACAAAATTAACCGCCAAAGGTGATACGCGTTATTTTTTAATGTCAAATGTCATCGTTAGTAATAAAGGAAAAAACATAGACGTGATAGGCAGTATTTACGATGCTGCGATGATTGATTTTAAAGCAAAAACACAAAACTTTACGAATCAATCTAAAGCACATAAATTATTTTTAGTGTGTATAGATAGCATAAGCGATGTATTAACGAGAGCCGAGAAACAATTCCCATTGCCTATACAAACCAAATCAGTAGAAGGCTTAAAATCGTTTCATGTAAAAGTGCGAGAGTTTAAAAAATTAAAAGACAACAACTTTGATGTTTGGTTAGATGTATATGAGCAAAACAAGCCTTTGCAATTTTGTTATTACAGTTCATGGCACCTAGATATTACACCAGACGATGTAGATTTTGCTTTTACGCCATCCAAGTTTTTAATAAGTACTGCGGCTATTCCAGGTTATATCAGTTTTGAAAAAGGAGATACTTATGGTAAATTTATACTGAATGATATCAGTGAATATGATAAATTCAAGTATCAAAAACCCTTAAATCCATTTGTTATTACAACGGGAATAGATGATTTAGGGAACTCTACTTTTTTGCTTAAAAAAACCACGTTAATGACTGCTACAAAATCCTACAACTATATTACCATGGGAAAGAAAGCCTTAGAAAATAAAGTAATCTTGAAATCAGAACAAGGACAAAAGGCAAGTATTTACTTCTACAAAAAAAATGGCTATATCAGTTTCACAACCAATACAGCTAATACGGAGTTTGAGTTGAAGTTGAATACGTTGTAGTTATTTGTTCTCGACTCCGCTCGAACTGACAACTTATAGTTACATTGAATTTATATCGCTAAAACATTTATTTGCTTATTCTGTTTCATGTCGTTTGGAATAACCGACATAATCGTTTCCTTTAAAGATTGAATTAAATTAGCTTTTAAAAATTCGCGATGTGTGACTAAACTGATTTCTCTCACTGGCGTAGGTGCTTTAAAAATTCGTAATCTCTTTTTTTGAGTAGGATTTAAGTTATGCGTAGCTAATTCTGGAATAATAGTCATACCGAAATTGTTCTCCACCATATTTCTCAAGGTTTCTATACTACCAGCATTATAATGAAAGTGTTCTTCTAATTCTTTTTGTTTTTTTAACGCACATAAATTTAAGATTTGAGAACGCATGCAATGCCCTTCTTCAAGCAACCACAAACGGTTGACATCTATATCCTTTGGCAAGACATAATTTTTGTCAAAACCTTTTTCTTTGGCATTTACATACAAAAAATATTTTTCATAAAACAATACTTGCTCTTTAATTGCCGAATCGTGCAATGGTGTTGCTAAAATACCTGTATCTAAATCCCCGGATTTTAATTTTTGCATAATCACATCCGTGGTAAATTCATTAATGACTAATTTTACTAAAGGATAGCTTTGCATAAACTCCTTTAAAAATAAAGGCAATAAATAAGGTGCCAATGTTGGAATAATTCCAATTTTCAATTCGCCACTCACAATCCCTTTTTCATTTTGAATAATTTCTTTTAGCTTTCTAGATTCTAAAATAATTTTACGTGCTTGTAAAATTAGCTTCTCCCCTACTTCAGTTGTTTTAACTGGCTGTTTACTCCTATCAAATATCTTTACGTCTAATTCTTCTTCTAGTTTTTTAATCATCATACTCAAGGTTGCCTGAGTTATAAAACAAGATTCTGAAGCCTTGACGAAGTTCTTTAGTTTATCAACGGCAATAATATATTCTAACTGTTGTAGATTCATAATATAGATTTTATCTATACAAATATATAAAATATCAGTTTGATTGATAACTAAAAAGGCTACAAATTTGTATCGTCAAACAAAACATTTAGAAACATGAAAAACAAAATAGGCTTAAAAACTCAAGATTGTATCCAATTGTCCGATCAATTAAACCAACTATTATCAAACTACCAATTATTGTACATGAATGTACGTGGTTTCCATTGGAACATTAAAGGAAATAACTTTTTTGAATTACATGTGAAATTTGAAGAAATCTATAACAATCTACAATTAAAAATAGACGAACTCGCAGAACGTATTTTAACACTAGGCTTTACTCCTGTTCACAGTTACAGCGACCATTTGAAGCATTCTAGCGTAAAAGAAAAAACAAATATTAGTGATGGGAAATTGGCTATGGAGGAAGTGCTAAACGCATTTGAAATTATTATTTTATTACAAAGAGAGATTTTAGCTATTGCAGGTGATGCTAATGACGAAGGAACTAATGCTTTAATGAGTGATTATATAAGAGAACAAGAAAAATTGACTTGGATGTATAGTGCTTATTTAAATCAATAGTTACCCTGACCTCAATTCAGAGTCTCATCAAATGTTGAATCAAGTTCAGCGTGACATCAAAAAAAAACAAACAACTAAAAAAATAAATAAAAATGGAAACAACAAGAGTAATCTCAGTAGGGTCTAAATTCCCACAATTTAACAAACAAGCTGTCGTATCTACAGAACAAGGTAAGGAATTTGAAATGATAAATAACGACATCCACTTAGCAAAAGGAAAATGGATGGTGCAGTTTTGGTGGCCAAAAGATTTCACATTCGTGTGTCCGACGGAAATAGCAGAGTTCAACAAACATGTTCAGGATTTTTCTGACAGAGATACTGTATTAGTTGGCGCGTCAACTGATACAGAATTCGTGCACCTCGCTTGGAGAAAAAATCACGAAGACTTAAAAAACTTAAAATTCCCTATGTTAGCTGATACTTCCAAATCACTAGCAGAAGAACTAGGTATTTTAGATGCAAATGAAAAAATCGCTTACAGAACCACTTACATCGTTGATCCTCAAGGCATGGTGCGCTGGGTAAGTGTGTATGATTTAAACGTAGGGAGAAATGTTAATGAAGTCATCAGAGTTTTAGACGCTTTACAAACTGATGAACTATGCCCTTGCAATTGGAAAAAAGGAGAAGAAACTATTCACGCTTAAAAAAACAGAAATCATGGAAAATACAATTATCAATGAAACCTTAGAAGGATTATTAAATACTATCCACTACACATCTAATCCCCCACAAGCGCTAGTTGATATGGGAAATTTAGAAGCGCGGTACATCAAAGATTTAAAAATTAATGTGGGCAATGCACTTAAATATGATAGTTTATCAGAAAAAGAAAGTGCATTGCTAGCATTAAGTGTAGCTATTAATGAAAAAACAAAATCCTTAGAAATGGCATTACTAGAAAAAGCAAAGTTAGCTGGCGCCACACAAGAAGAGGTTTTAGAAACCTTTGCTTGTGTATCTTTATTAAACGTTAACAATGTTTTCTATCGTTTCCGTCACTTTACCAAAAAAGAGTATTATCAAACAACACCTGCTGGAATTAAAATGACGGTGATGGGAAATCCAACGATGGGCAAAGAATTTTTTGAATTAATGAGTTTAGGCATTTCTTCATTAAACGGCTGTGAACTATGTGTAAACGCACATGAAGAATCATTAATAAAAATGGGGACAAGTCAACAGCGCATTTACGATGCGGTAAGATTGTTTGCTAACTTAAAAGGGTTAACAATCTTTTTTAGATAAGGAAAAGCCAATCAAATATTTTGATTGGCTTTCTAGTTATTTAAAACTCAATTTGATTACAGTTTTATTCCTGTTCTTATGACACTTTCCTATAAGAGTATTTTCATTTACCTTAAGCATGTCAAAAGGAAACACGCTAATATCTTCGTTTCTTAAATCAAAAATGGGGATTTTCTGCATGTTACCAATTGGATCCAATTTTACAGCTACCAAGTAACCACCCTGTCTGCAGATATGTGCTTTAGGAGCTTCATCTATAGCAAGATTCAAATTTTTTTCATTATCTATAAAAATGAAATAATCATTTCCATTATTATAATGGTATTTGTAAGATAAATCTGATCTTCCAGCCCCTCTTTGATTTTTAGGTATTTTTTTCATCCAAACCAGCTTTCCTTCACTGTTTGCTTTCATAGCAATAATGTCAAAATAATAATTTTTAATTCTGTCGTTTGATGCTTCGACTTTATACTGCTCATTTACAATTACAATATCACCATTAGGATGAAAGAAAATATCATCAAAATACAAACTCGCATCTAGCCTACCAGTTTTATCTATCTCTTCCTGATTAGCATCATTCTCATAAGCTTTAAATAATTCCTTAGAAAACTCGTAGAACTTAATTCCAGCGCCCGCCGATTTAGTATCTGCATCAGGACCGAATCGATAGATGTAGATCCCTCTTGCTCCTGATTTGCTATAGTGTCCTGTAATAACAAGATTTCCATTCAAATCATCAGTAAACATACAATTGTTTAAACTTGCCCCATTAGTTATTAATTCCTTTTTCTGTAAAGAACCATCTGTTGCAATTCTCACCAATTCATATCCACCAAATTCTTTAGTTCCATCTTCCTTTTCTCTTGAAAAAGAGCAACATAAATACATTCCCTTTTGAATCAACATTATATCCTCTTAAATTCATTAAAGTTTCAATGTATGGCATTTCAACAACTTTACTTAGTTTAACTTCAAGGTTTTTATCTATTACACAAAAACCCATCTGCTTTTTATTCAACTTAGCCCTTTTTTCCTTATCTGGCAATAAACATGTTATTAAAGCAAATTCTTTATTTGATGACATATTAAAATAATATCTAGTCGGAGTTAAAGGAGCATAATATATCACTTTAGGCTCTGGCGACTCAAATAACACTATTGGTTTATTTGTAACAGATTTATTACTATCATCCATCAATACTGCACTTAATACTCTTGTGTGACTTTTTTTATTTTCATCTGAATAGATATAAAATAAATTATCTTTTAAATTAAGTATCTTTTCGTAACACGCGTCTTTTCCAAGAATAGAAATATCATGTGTAAATCCAGTTCCTACATTTAATGTATTTAAATCAATAGGTTGAATACTAAAATCATTTGGTCTGAAATAACTGATATTAGAAGCTGAACCGTTGCTCGTTAGAAAATACCCAAAATCTTTATGCCTATCTGTAGACTCATATTCTGAACCAATTTTATAAGTTATATTTTGAGAAACGCCATTTGTAAAGCATATAGACAATGTAACAAGTGTAAAAATAATTTTCTTCATATATATAATACTATAATTAAGTCAACTCATAAGTTAAACTACTAATCTTATCCAATTCGTTCATTAAATCAGTACTAACAGCGATTTTCTGAGATTTAGAAAACAGCTTCACGCTTAAATTTTCCGCTGGATCTTCTACAAAAAACTCTACGCTACATTTTCCTTGCGAAGAATTAAAAATAGCTTCAATGTTTGCAATTAATTCTTCATTAATGGCATTCGCATCTAATTTTAATTTCATGGTAGAGAAAATATTTTCTTTCACCGTTTCAAGTAATTCAATTTTTTGAATTTTTAATTCTAAACTTCCTGGTTGACCATAACGCTCTTGTACTTTTGCTTTTACATATACAAATAATGGTGACACCATAAATTTGCTGTACTCCACAAAGTCTTTACCAAACAACATCAATTCAACAGAACCATGATAATCCTCAATAATTAATTTACCAAAAGCATTGCCGGTTTTACTAGTTCTGTTTTCAAAACCTGTAATGACGCCACCAAAGGTGACATCTTTTCCTTTAAACGGCTCTAAACCAGCTTTTAATTGGGCGCAATTGGCATTGCACTTGTGATCAATAATTAATTTATATGGATCTAATGGATGGCCTGAAATAAAGAAACCTACTACTTCTTTTTCGCGAGCTAGTTCTTCTAATTTCCCCCATGCTTCAATTTTTTGAGGCAATTGTGGTTCTGTAATTTGAATTTCGTCATCACCACCAAATAAACTTGCTTGCGACGTATCATTCCCTAAGCTCATCTGATTACTATACTTAATCATACGATCAGTTAGTGTCAATCCTTCTGTATCAGGTGTAAAAAACATGGCGCGGTGAATTCCTTCAAAACTATCGAAGCCTCCTGCTAAAGCTAAACCTTCTAAAGATTTTTTATTCACGCATTTACTTTCCAAACGTTTTGCTAAATCAAAAACAGAGGTATATTTTCCATTTTCATTACGTTCGTTAATGATATTTTCAACGGTGTTTTCTCCAACACCTTTAATAGACGCCATTCCAAAACGAATATCTGTACCGCCTGGTATTACAGCGAATTTTGCAAAACCTTCATTAATATCTGGCCCAAGAACTTTAACGCCCATGCGTTTACACTCTTCCATTAAAAAAGAAATAGAATCTATACTTCCTGCATGATTTAATACAGAAGCCATAAACTCCGATGGATAATGCGCTTTAATGTATGCTGTTTGAAATGCTACATACGCGTAACAAGTAGAATGTGATTTATTGAAAGCGTAACTCGCAAATGCTTCCCAATCTTTCCAAACTTTTTCGGCAACAACTGGATCATGATTATTGGCTTTGCAATTATCAATGAACTTCCCTTTCATTTTATCAAGCGTTGCTCTGTCTTTTTTTCCCATCGCTTTACGCAAAGTATCAGCATCACCTTTTGTAAAGTTTGCCAATTTTTGAGACAATCGCATTACCTGTTCTTGATAAACCGTAATACCATACGTTTCTCCCAAAAATTCATCCATCCCCTCTAAATCCATCACCACAGGCTCTCGACCATGTTTACGATTAATGTAGTTTGGAATATAGGCAATTGGTCCCGGACGATACAAGGCATTCATCGCAATTAAATCGTTGAATGAATCGGGCTTTAAATCTTTTAAAGATTTTTGCATACCAGCACTCTCATATTGGAACACTGCATTTGTTTCGCCTCTTTGAAATAACTCGTATGTTTTTTTATCTTCTAAATCAATGGCATCGATGTCAATATCAATCCCATGATTTTGTTTAATATAACGCAGCGCGTCCTTAATAATCGTCAAGGTTCTTAAACCCAAGAAGTCCATTTTTAATAAACCAGCGTTTTCAGCAACTGAGTTATCAAACTGTGTGACTAGCATGTCACTATCTTTTGCTTTCGTAACAGGCACAAACTTCACCATTTCGTCGGGCGTAATAATAACGCCGCAGGCATGAATACCAACGTTTCGTAAGCAACCCTCTAATTCATAAGCTTGTTTTAATACCGCTGCTTGTGGTGAATTGCCTTCTGCTAATTTTCTAAAGTTATGCGATTGCTCAACAACTTCACGTTTATCTTTAATACCATCTAAATATTTTTGATCGATGCCTCCTGGTTTCAACAACTTTTTTAACTTAGCATCTAAACTATCTGGAAAGGCTTTGGATAAATTATTAGAATCTTCTAATGGCAAGTCTAAAACCCTTGCGGTATCTTTAATCGCAGACTTTCCACCCATCGTACCATAGGTAATAATTTGTGCTACTTGGTTGGAACCATACTTCTTAATAACGTAATCAATTACCAAACCACGTCCTTCATCATCAAAATCAATATCTATATCGGGCATGCTAATACGATCAGGATTTAAGAAACGCTCAAATAGTAAATCGAATTTAATAGGATCTACATTTGTAATCCATAAACAATACGCAATAGCAGAACCAGCAGCCGAACCACGACCTGGCCCAACAGCAACTCCCATTTTACGAGCTTCCGCAATAAAATCAGCTACAATTAAAAAGTAACCAGGGTAACCCATTCTTTCGATAGTAGCTAATTCAAAAGCAATACGTTCTTTGGTAGACTCTGGCATATCTGGATAACGCTTATGCGCTCCTTCCCATGTTAAATGAGACATGTAAATGAATTGCTCAGCAATTACTCGCATCTCCGCTTTTTGAACTTCAATCGCTTCGGGAGATAATTTCTTATCCTCCCAACCTTTTTCTTTTAGAGCAATAATGCGTTGATGTGACGACTCTATTTCCTCTTCATTTTCCTCAATAAAAGCTTGTGCAATTTCAAATTTCGGCAATAAAATATCACGCCCTAATTTAAATTGTTCAATTTTAGAAACGATTTCATTTGTTGCTTCAATTGCTTCAGGCATATCAGCAAACAAAGCCATCATTTCTTTAGGAGACTTAAAATAGAACTCTTTGTTTTGAAGTCCATATCTAAATCCTCTGCCTTTACCAACAGGAGTAGCTTTTTTCTCATTGTCCTTTACACACAACAAAATATCATGCGAATCAAATCCGTTTTTATTTAAATAGTAATTACTATTCGCTGCAAAATATTTTACCTTGTGTTTAGCGGCAAAACGAAGTAATAAATCATTCACGTGATTTTCATCTGGTAAATCATGGCGATTTAATTCGATATAAAAATCTTCGCCGAATAACTCTTTATACCATAAAAAGGCTTCTTCTGCTTGTTCTTCACCAACATTTAAAATTAAGTTAGGGATTTCTGAAGACAAAGAACCTGTGGTGGCGATTAAACCATCTTTATATTTTACTAATAAATCTTTATCAATACGTGGCACATAATAAGCGCCATCAATTAACCCAATAGAACTCAGTCGCGATAAATTTTCGTATCCTAATCTGTTTTTTGCAATAAGTACTTGCGTGTATCCATTGTCTTGTTTGGATTTATCTTTATGATCTTTACAAACAAATAATTCGCAACCAATAATGCATTTTAATTCTGTTTGCTTGTCCTCGGTCTTTTCACCTTTATCAACTGCTTCGTTATGAGACTTAACACCTTTGTTGTGTTTATCAATCGCTTGCCAAAACAAAAAAGCTCCGTACATATTACCGTGATCGGTTAAAGCAACCGCCGGCATATTATATTCAATAGCTTTTTTTACTAAGTCGCCAACATCGCTAGTAGATTGTAGTACAGAGAACTGAGTGTGATTGTGTAAATGCGAGAATTTCAAATTCGAGACATCTACTGTTGACTTCTCAACTACGTTCGAAGTGACTGTCGGTTCAGCTTTTTTATTTTTTCGTTCCTTCCAAGCTTGTTCGTGTTTGTAAAGTTCAGTTAAATCGGGAGCAACGTAATTTATCGTTTGTAAATCTGTTACTTCAGCAACTTTAGTAATGCCTCGTTTAATAATTTCGAAGAATACTTTACCTGTTGCTAAAACGTCGAACGCTGCATTATGCGCTTCTTCAAAAGAAGCATTAAATAATTTAGTATAAAGTTCCGTTAAGGTTGGCCATTTAAATTTACCGCCTCTTCCTCCTGGAATAGCACAGTATTCAGTTGTTTGGTCATTCTTCGTATCAATGAAAGGTTTAGCGGCTAAACTATTTTCTAAACCACAGCGTAATAATTCGGAGCCAATAATATTATTATCAAACTCTATGTTATGTCCGCATAAGTATTGACATTGATTTACAACGTCCACAAATTCCTGTAAAACTGTTTTTAAATCTTGGCCTTCTTCAATAGCACGTTCATTAGTAATACCATGTATTTGAACGGCGTTGAAAGGAATGGTGTAACCTTCAGGTTTAATAATAATAGAATTACTATTAATTAAATTTCCTTGAGCATCGTGTAATTGCCAAGCTACTTGCACCATTCGTGGCCAATTATCAAAATCGGTCAGTGGTGCGCTGTAACTGCGCGGTAAACCTGTTGTTTCGGTATCAAATATTAGGAACATTTATATTAGTTATGAGTGTTGAGTTATAAGTTATGAATTAATCAGCTTTGTTTTTTAAAGCATTTTTGATTTCTATTAATTCGTTTTTAATGTCGGTTAAAAGTTGTGTGTTATCTATCACTTGAGATTGCTTTGCTTCGCTTGCAATATTGTTACTGTAACCATGTTTTTGATTGATGACTTTTTCGCGTTGCGCTAAAATTTGTGTTTTAAAACTTTCGGCATCGTTTATTCCTAACATGCTCATCATATTTTGATGGCGTGGACCGCCGCCGCCGCCGGCTGTTTCTATTTTAATTAATGTTAAACCAAAATAGCGAAGTATTGGTCCGCCAACAAAAGATAAATCCTGAATATTTTCTACAGGAATAGTTTTTTCGATATGCACGATTAAACCTTTAGAAAATTTTAAATTCTTATTGGTAATTTGACAAGACAAGGTTGTGAAATATTTTCCACTCAGCCATTGTCCCAATCCAAATATCCAAAAAGGAACTAGAATAATTCCAATAACACTTGTAAATAAAAAAAATAGGACTACAAAAAAGATGTAGGTTTTTACTCGTGGGCTAAAGGTGGCTTCTCTTAAAACAATTTCTTCTGTCATACCTTTAAAGATACGAAATATGAAAATGTAGCAGAATGATTGTTAATATTTATTAGAAATTAAACCCTTATGCCAATGACACAAATATCATCCACTTGCTCAAGTTTACCTCTCCAACTATTTAGAGTATTTTTTAAGGTCAAATGCTGTTCACTGATACTCAAATCATTAGAAGAAACTAGCAAATCTTCTAATTGTTTGTACTTAAATTTTTTGCCTTTTGGGCCGCCAAATTGATCAGCAAAACCATCTGTAAATAAATATAAAGAATCCCCTCTTTGTAACTCAATTGTATGAGTGGTAAAAGGCTCTGCATGATCTGTTTTTCCAATAGGCTGCTTATTCGCTTTTATTTCCTTTAATTCATTATTTTGATAGTACCACAAAGGGTTATTGGCGCCAGCCCACTTGATAGTGTTGCCATTGATACTAATTAATGAGATATCCATTCCATCTTTAATATCTCCCCCATTTTTTGAAAAACTTTCCAAAACCAATTCACGTGTTTTATCTAATATTTTTCCAGGGTCTGTTAGTTTAAATTCATTTACAGTTCTATTTAAAGCATTGCAACAAACAACCGAAACTAATGCTCCAGGAACACCGTGCCCAGTACAATCTGCTGCAGCTATAAAAAAATCATTGTTAACTTTCTCAGCCCAATAAAAATCTCCAGCAACAATATCTTTAGGTTGATAATAAATAAAAGAGTTTGGCAAATGTGTTTTTATAAAATCAAAAGAAGGTAAGATAGCTTCCTGAATGCGCTTAGCGTAGTTGATACTATCTGTAATTTCTTTTTGTTTCTCTTCTACTTCATTCAAGGTTTCTTTTAATTTTTCCTCAGCAACTAATCTTAATTTGACTTCTTTCCTAAAAGAAATATTCCAGAATATGAATGTGATGACCAATATGACGATACCCGCCTGGATAAGCAAAAGAGCGGCAGGCCAATGCATAACTTTAAACAAGAGCCCATTAAGAATAAATGAGATAGAAATCATATCAGCAATACTCAGAATTAATGTTTTTTCAGAGACTATTGTTATTCGTTTCTCATATCGAGATTTCATAATCAATGGTAAACATCCAAATGAAAATAGAAAATTTGAAGTAATGATGAGAACTGAAGCTCCTGGCCATCGCATAAATTTAAAACACCAGCCTGTTGTAAAAAGTAAACCTGAAATAATACTAATCACTTTTATGGCTTGTTTTCTTTTTAAAGGGATCGAATTATAAAAAATAAGTGATAAACTAACACAAAATAAAATGTAGGAACTAAGTATCAATATACCTCCAACGGCTTCCTGCATACTCTCCACAAAAAACATTGAAAGTAATGACAGCACAAAAACAGGAGCGCTGACCATCAGGATATATTTTCCAATTTTATTTGAATTCATTGCCATCTTTTTAATGTTTTTATTTGATAAAATAGTTGATCAAAATTGAACTTTAAATTTCATATAAAAAAATAATAATTTTATTTGCCTGATTATCAATATATTATAAATTATTTTTAGCATAATAGTCAAATACATTAGATTCTTATGTATCTTTGTCTTAAGTATTAACTTATAACATCATGATTTACTCTTCAGAACTCATAAAAGGCACGCTTAAAACCATTGTTTTAAAGTTATTAGCCGATAATAAAAAAATGTATGGTTACGAAATCACACAACGTGTAAAAGAACTAACCTTAGATAAAATTCAAATTACCGAAGGTGCTTTATATCCAACTTTACATGCTTTGGAAAGTGACGGATTAGTAACTACCGAAACTGAATTTATTGGAAAGCGCGTTAGGAAATATTATAGCTTGAGCCCGAGTGGAAAAAACAAAACCAAAGAAAAAGTGAGCGAGTTAGCTGACTTTATGGATACAATGAAATTTTTATTAGACATTAAACCGAAAACGGCTTAATATGTACCGCATCAGTGATCAACAAATAGACTATATCCTCAGCGACATCGGTGCACGTGGCGTTGAGATGGAGAGCCTGCAGCAAAACCTACTAGATCATGTTTGTTGTATCATTGAAAACAATCTCGAAGAAAATGGAGACTTCGAGAACTTCTACAAAAAAACCATACAAACATTTTATAAAGATGAATTATGGGAAATTGAAGAAGAGACTCTCCTGTTATTAACTTACAAAAACTATTACACTATGAAAAAGATAATGATTAATAGCGGAATCGCTGCAGCAACATTTTTTATAATTGGCTCATTCTTTAAGTTTATGCACTGGCCTGGAGCGTCAATGCTGATTATTTTAGGGATGGCAATTGGAGTACTTGTTTATTTACCTTTACTATTCTTATTCAAAAAAAACGAAACAACAGAAAGCCGAGCAAAACTGGTGCTTGCCATAGGAACTATTAATGGTATTCTGTTTTGCCTAAATGCACTATTTAAAGTGATGCATTGGCCAGGAGCAAATGCTATGTGGTTCATGACACTCGGCCTATTTGCTTTAGTGTTTATTCCGTTATATTTTTTTAATGGGATACGAGATCAAGCAAACAAGATTAATACCATCACGACAACTCTCATTTTGATCATTTTGGCAGGGGTATTCTTCTTGCAAACCAGTCTAAGACCAAGTTTTACTGTTCAGAAAAAAACAATTCAGAGCGACCAACACATGGAAGACAGCTATCATTATGCTACCGAACAAAATAAGATAAGTTATAACTTATCTGTTGATAGTTCAAATAATAAAGCGTCGCAGGAAAAATTAAAACTGACCTGTAATGCTTTGTGTGAAAAAATTGAAAAAATGAAATTGAATTTTATTCAACAAATGGAAGGCGACAGTTCAATAAGAGAAATAAACTATCAAGATTTAGAAAATAGTGGACTTAGCACCAATTATGATTTCCCAACAAGGATGTTGTTTACTGAAAATGGAGATGCAAAAGATAATTTGAAAAATCTGAAAGAGGATTTAATAAACTTTAATTCTTACATTTCCTCTACTTACGAACAAAACAGTGCAAAGCTCATCAATCTTTCATCTCAGAAAGACGAAATGGGAATAGATGGAAGTTGGGAAAAAATAAAATTTTATCATAATCCTTTATTATGTGTTTTAAGAAACCTCACACAATTACAATTGGATATTCGATTCATAGAATCAAGTTGTATAAAACACCACTGTAATTAGGTTTTAATTAAACAACAATAAAACCTAAAGCCCTGTCGAAATTAAACCTTCGGCAGGGTTTATTTATAAAACTTTAGACAATCCTATTAAAAAAGCAATAATAGCCATAATAAATACTAGGATGTATAAACCAATTCCTTCGCAATACATCACCGATTGTGTTGGGTCATGTGGATTGACATAAACTAACATTGTATCTTCTATTTTATTTAATTTATGTTCTGCAGTGCTTTTCATGTAGTTTGCTTGCCCACCAGCTAATTCAACTAAATACACTCTATGGCCATTATGCGTTGAACTACCCACTTGGTAAGTATAATTTACTTTTATACCATAAGGAGAACGAGACGATGAAACTTTAGGATGAAGAAAAATTTCTTTTGAAAGAATAGTAGCCTTTACTCTATTCCACTTTTTTACTTTTAAATACAAACTAATAAATTTAATACTGAACCAAAAAGCAACAGCACTAATCATAAAAGCAAAAATGGAGGTGAAATAGTTCATGATAGATTTATAAACTCGTCCAAGTTGTTAAACCTTGTTGGGTGAATTTAAAAGATTGTACTCTGCCACCTAAACCTTCAATCGCTCGTGCTACTTTTACTTTAGTAACACCAGGACAATAAAAAACATAAAGCCCCCGCCACCTGCTCCTGATATTTTACCTCCTGTTGCGCCGGTATTAATGGCTGTTGTATAAACTTTATCAATTAACTCATTACTAATTGAATGAGCTATTTGTTTTTTGTTCGTCCAACCAAAATGTAAAATCTCACCAATTTTATTTAAATCGCCACGCAACAAACTATCTTTCATTTGCTGTGCTTGCTCTTTTAAATTATGCATCGCATCAACCGATTTTTCATTTTTATCTTTTACGTTCTTTACTTGCTCGTTAATAATAGTAGCAGATAATCGTTGTGTTGCGGTAAAGTATAATAGTAAATTAAATTCTAATTCATAAAGCACTTCATCCTTTAATTGCAATGGATTTACAATCACTTTATCATCCGCTAAAAACTCCATAAAATTAATTCCACCAAAAGTTGCCGCATATTGATCTTGCTTTCCTCCACTCATTCCTAAATCAATACGTTCGATTTCATATGCTAAACGTGCAATATCATATTTTCCTAAAGGCAACTTCAACCATTCCACAAAAGCACCAATTAACGACACTACAATTGTTGAAGAAGTTCCTAATCCTGATCCTTGAGGTGCTTCGATATAAGATGTTAAACGAAATGATAAAGGTTTTAAATCAAATTCTTTCACCAAACGATTATACACTCCAATAAATAATTCGAAGCCATCAACCAATTTTAATTCATTTTCTGAAGCAACTGATAAAGATTTATCAGTACCGTCAATACAAAATTCAATTTTACCATTGTCTAATGGTTCTAAACTAGCATAAGCATATAAATCAATGGTAGCGTTTAAAATAGCACCGCCATAAATATCACTATATGGCGAAACATCTGTTCCTCCACCCGCTAAACCAATTCTTAAAGGTGCTTTACTTCTTATTATCATTTTAATCCTTTATATACCCTTCGACTCCGCTCAGGGTGACATTAATATTATATTTTTTTATAGAGATCAATGACTTCATCTACAAAAATTTTCCAATCATATTTTTGTTTTTCTTTTTTCATTCCTTCGGTAAAAGATGGCATTCTGTTATTTTCAAAATAATCTTTAATGCCATCTGCAATTGATTTACCATTTGATTCAACCACATAACCTGCTACTTTATCCGGAATAATTTCTCCTAATCCACCAACATTAGTTACTAAGGTTGGCACTTCAAAATGAAACGACACCTGCGTCACTCCGCTTTGTGTGGCGCTTCTATACGGCAAAGCTACTAAGTCAGCTGCTGAAAAATATAATTTCACATCTTCATTAGCAATAAATTTACCATGTAAAATAACCTGATTTTCGATTCCATATTTTTTAATCAAATCTAAATACGGTTGTTTATCCTCATAAAACTCTCCTGCAATTACCAGATTGATATTTGGATTAGACTTTAATTCATTCATTGCATCCAATAACATATCTAAGCCTTTGTAGTTTCTAATTAGTCCAAAAAATAAAACGAGTTGTTTATCCATTGGAAGTTCTAAAGCTTTTCTTGCCTCTATTTTATTTAGCTTCTCACCAAAAGAAGTATATAAAGGATGTAATAAATATTTTTTGTGTACTGTACTTGTAAATTTCTCTAAGTCTTTCATCACCGCTTTACTCATGGTTACAAAACCATCACAAGCATTAATAAAATATTTTGCAAAAGCAACGTCACCTGGTCGTGTTTCATGAGGAATGACATTATCAGTAATCGCTAGAACCTTTACACCACTTTTACGAACCATACGGGCAATACTTCCTAAGGCTGGTCCCATGAACGGAATCCAAAAACGGAATACTATAAAATCAGGTTTTTGTTTTTTAATAAAACGCGCCGTTTTAATCCACGATAAGGGATTCACCGAATTAATTAAGGTATGAATTTTAATATTTTTGGGCGCATTACCACTAGTATCAAATTGTGTACTTCCAGGAAATAAAAAATTTGGATACTGCAAACTATAGGAAATAATTTCGCAATCATGTCCTTGTTCATTGAATGCTTTACAAAACAACTCATCAAACGTAGCTAAACCACCACGTAAAGGATATGCAGGACCTATGATAAAAATTTTAGCCACTTAATTTTATTTTTTTCCTACAACTAATTCTATTAAATCTTTTTCTTGCAAATACATATTTGCTAAAGATTTTATTTCTTCGGGAGTAATGGTTTTAACGGCTTCAAAATATTTTTCAAAATAATCGTATCCCAAATCAAATTCCCAAATAGCCTTAAATTTATCTGCTAATGAATAAGGTCCATCAACACTTCTTAAAAACTGACCTAATACATAATTACGAACGGTTTCTAATTCATCCGCATCTACTAACTCTTCTCGTAATAATTTTATTTCTTTATAAATTTCTTTTAAAGTATCATTGGTTACATCTGTTCCCACTTCAGTTGAAATATAAAAAAATCCTCCATTTACCAAAGATGCTAATCCACTACCAATACCATAGGTATAGCCTTTATCTTCGCGAATATTTGTCATTAAACGTGAACCAAAATAACCTCCAAGAATGGTATTTAATACTTGGAATTTAAAATAGTCTGGATTTTTTTTATTAAACATTAATCGTCCAACTCTAACAGCTGATTGAATAGCGTCTGGTTTTTCAATAAAATATTTAAGTTGTTTAGTTGTTTGCACTTCCATTTTAGGCACAGGAATAGCTTGTACTTCTCCCCATGTAGTTTTTCCAAAAAAACGATTTAAGGTTTCAATTAAATCTTTTGATAATTTACCTGAAGCAATAATAGTGCAGTTTCCCGAATGATAAAATGTTTTATAAAACTCAATCACACTTTCTAAAGTCAATTTATCAAAGTCGTCATCCTTTACGGTTACACCGTAAGGATGTTCTTCTCCAAACACTAACTCAGAAAAACGACGACGCGCTAACACGTTTACTTTCTCTGAATTCACTAAATGCTTTTGTTTTTTATTAGAGATATAAATATCAAATTCATCTTTCGGGAATGTTGGATTTTTGATAATATCTTCAACGTAATGCAAGCTCTTATCTAAATATTTATTTAAACTAAACAATGCTAAGGATGCAAAATCTTGTTCAACAGAACATTCAAAGAATGAACCGAAGAAATCAATATTATCCGATAATTCGTTAGCTGTATAATTTTTAGTGCCTGTCTCCAACAAATTATTAGCAGCTGAAGCTAATAATGGTTGTGATTGATAATACATGCCTGCCTTAAACAAAAATTCAATCTTAGTTAGTTCTTGCGAACCGCTATCAATCGTATATACTTTGAGACCATTGTCTAATGTATTTTCAACAGCGTGTTGAATGTGAATTTTATCAATGGTTTTAAAATCAGGAGCTTGTTTTCTATTTAAAGTCATAACAGTAAAAATACAGAAATATGTTAGATTTTTATACTAAAGATAAATAATTTGACGAATATTGAATGGGCGTTTCCCAAGCGGGTCGGGCTTTCCGTTGCAATCTTTTGTTCGTACCTCACAAAAGGATTTTCACTTCAATCCCTAACGCGAAAAATTAAAGAGAATCCTTAATCTTTAAAAGCTGTGCTTTGATATCTTTTAATTTATCAATCACCTCTACTTTTACCTGATCAGCCTCTTTATTGCCACCTTTTAGCTTGTCTTTAGCGCCTTGCAGAGTGTAACCTTTTTCTTTAACGAAATGGAAAATCAATTTAAAATTCTCGATGTCTTTTTTGGTAAAAAGGCGATTTCCTTTTTTGTTTTTGGAAGGCGTAATCACGTCAAATTCTTTTTCCCAAAAACGAATTAACGAAGTGTTTACATCAAACATTTCAGCTACTTCGCCAATAGAATAAAATAATTTTTCGGTTTCTTTTTCCAGTAATGCCATTATTCAAATATAAATAACTAAAAGCCTATCGGCTTTAGAGTTTTTCAACAAAACTGGCAAAGGAATTAACATTTTACTTCTTCTCGCTAACCACCTCAAAAGGAATGTTCAAGGTTTCACCAGTGTTGTCAGATAAAGACAACATATGTTTTCCTTTAGATGGATTTAATCCCAGCTGGTGAATATCTCTGGTCATTCCAATCAAAGCGCCATCTAGATGCCAAAAAACAGAGTTAGAAGGTTGACGATGGGCAATTTCGAAAATAGTTTTTCCTTGTTCTCCGCTTAATTCATAAGGAATATAAATAACAGTTCCTGCCTTCGGATAAATCATTTCCATTGATCTTTCAATCTCTGGTTCACAACCATGTCTGTATGGCGGCAACGATTTATACATAGGATTTTTTGTTTTAAAATAATACTCTTGAACTGGAGGCAAAACAAACCATGAAACGGTTTTCATATCTAATGGCGACACACAAGCATCTGTTACTCTGTATTGTTCAGTTGCATCTAAGTGTATTGGTTTATGATACGAGCAAGAAATTGAGACATTACTGTTTTTAGGAATCCATTCTTTTTTTATGTCGTTGCAGTACTGCGAAGCTAAACAACCGCTTTGTTTACAAACCAGTACTTGCTTTAAATCACTCACTGGCATTTTAAACCAATCTGTCTTTGGCAGTGAACCAAAAATTTCGAATAACACAGGTGCCGCTGCCGAAATACCCGTAAGCCCTGGACGACCTTCCCCATCAGCATTTCCAACCCACACACCGACAACGTAATTTCCAGAAATACCAATGGCCCAACCATCTCTAAACCCAAAACTAGTTCCAGTTTTCCAAGCAATTTTTTGTGCATTGCCTAAGCGTTTCCAACTGGCGTCAATATCAGGACGACCAACCTCAGCCATGGCTTCAAAGGTTAACCAAACCGAAGAAGCACTTATAATAATATTTTTCTGTTTTAATAATTCCTCTGTTTTCTTGTTTACCAAGTAATTAGGTTTATTCCAATCTCTTCCATCGTATTTACTGGAACTGTTATAATGACTTAAAACTCTTGCCATACTAGCATAAGCCGAACACATATCCCATAACTTTGCTTCGCCTCCACCCAATATTAAAGACAAGCCATAATTATCAGCCGAACGATTCATGCTTGATAAACCTATTTGTCGGAGTCTATCTAAAAATTTATCAATGGTATATTGCTGTAACATTTTTACAGCTGGGATATTTAAACTTCGTGATAATGCTTGTTTAGCTGGCACTGCTCCATCATACGTAAAATCAAAATTTTGAGGAACATAACCTGCAATTTGTGTGGGTATATCAGGCACTAACATATTAGGAAGTAGTTGCCCATCGTTTAACATAAAGCCATATAAATAAGGCTTTAATAAACTACCTGTACTACGATTAGAAGTGATAACATCTACATCTTCGCCATGTGGTTCTTTATCTTTTAAAGGCGTGTTTCCAACATATGAAATCACCTCATTTTTATTAACGTCCAACACCAAAGCGCAGATATTATGAATTTCATTTTGTTTTAATTGTAATGCATGCTTGGTTAAAATATCCAATACTTTATTTTGAATTTCCGATTGAATAGTTGTATTAAAATTATTATCCAGATTATTTTCTGAAACCGCTCTATTTAATAAATGCCGCGATTGATTAGGCAATGGAAAAGGTTTTTGTGGCAATGGCTCTTGAATAGCCAATTGATACGTTTCTGCATCAATGTTTTTTAACGTTAATAATTTAAATAATAATTTATCTCGTTTACGCTTTAACCGATCTTGATTTTTTCCAGGATAAATAATAGATGGCGAATTGGGCAATACAGCCAAGGTTGCACATTCGGCCCACGATAAATGAGGTAAGCCTCTTCCAAAATAACGCCAAGATGCAGCATCAACTCCAACTACGTTAGTGCCAAAAGGAGCATGAGAAACATATAATTTTAATATTTCATCTTTAGAATAAGTTAATTCTACTCGAAGAGCCATAATCACTTCGATTAATTTTTCACCGTAAGTTCGCTTTTGATTTTTGCGCATTAAACGTGTTAACTGCATGGTAATGGTGCTTCCACCACTTACCACTTTACCCGCTTTATTATTTTGTTTTATGGCCCTCCAAATAGAAACTGGATTTATACCAGGATGTTTATAAAAATATTCATCTTCAAAAGCCAAAATACATGCATTAAATTTTGGATTTACACTATCACTTTCAGGGAATCGCCATTGTCCGTCTTTTGCAATTTTAGCTGATAATAAATTACCTTGACTATCATTTAAAACAATAGAGTACGAATCATTAAACAAGGTACTTGGAAGACATAACAAAAACCATATCAATAGCGCAAAGCCAATAATACATGCAATTGATTTTTTCTTATGTTGTTTAAATTGATACAAAAAAAGTCGGGTTTAAGCCCGACTCTAATTTAAATATAAAAAAGTGAAAACTAATTCAAACCATGTTCGCGTTTGCGTTTAAATAAGGCATCATCTAAAGACATAAATTTTAAATAAATTTCGAATCCACCATTTAATTTACTGACTTGTTTGAATTTAGAAATGTTCAAATCATACGCAACACCAATCGCATATTTACCCATATCTAAATTTACTTGAGGAATAATGGCATCATTTACTCGATAATACACACCAATATTAATCCCCGTTTCAGATTTAACACCTGTAACCTTAGTTGGATTTTTAAAACGATAGCGTAAATGAGTTCCAACTGTAATTTCCGATGCGGTTGCTTGCCTTAAATAAATAACACTTGGCAAAATAGCAAACTTGGTTCCTTTAATATCAATACGAGCTTGAACGTTTCCGACAAAGCGCATTGGTAATTTATAGGTTGAGCCTGATGCAAACTTTTGCACTGGTTGATTTAAGTGATGAGCTGCTGCGCCAATTTTTAAACTAAAAATATCATCACGCAACATATCAATGTTAGCCGAAGAAAACTCGTAATTTAAACCTGCGCCAACATCTGTGTTTAAGAAAGATCCATAAGTAACGGCCTCTCCACTTCCTAAAGTGTTGTCAATTTCTTTTCCATTATATTGATTAGCGTATGTTAGAGACGCGTAGTTAGCTGAATTTTGATTGAATCCAATGTATACAGCTCCGCCTAATTTACTTTTTTTACTTGTTTTAATAATAGCATTAATATGGATTTGACCTTGAGTAGTACCCATTTTAGCAACACCTGCTCTATCGTTAAAAACAAATAATCCTAAACCTAAATACGCTTTATTTTTTTTGTTTTTAGCAGGGAGGCGTCAACAGAAATCGCCATCGTTTGATAAGCATTTCCCATTGCCATCCACTGGTTTCTATAATTAGCTACTGCTCTAAAATAACCATCCATAAAACCTGCATTAGCAGGATTTAACCATAATGGTGATTCTTGAATTTGAGAAAAATGAACGTCTTGTGCAAAGCCAAACGACGAAATAAATAAAGCAATTATTAATAAATATTTTTTCATAAGAATGATATAAAAGAGGTCTTTGATATAACTACTATCTAACTAATGTAACATTACCTTTAATAACTTTTTCTTCGTTACTAGTAGTTGTATATTTTATGAGGTAAGCATAAACACCAGTTTGCGCAGGTGTTCCTTGGAAATTACCATCCCACCCTTTCGTTGGATCTGATGAACTAAAAACTTGCTGTCCCCAGCGGTTCCATACTTCAATTGTCATATTTTTCACATACCTAATTCCTAGTGGAGAGAATATATCGTTTCGTCCGTCGCCATTTGGAGTAAATCCAGTAGGAAAAACAACATCTTGCGCTTTCTCACGGTAATGAGCTACAACATCATCTCCTGTTACCAATTGTATAGATACGCTATCGTTTGTTGTATTTGGAGTTGGGATATGATTTTTAAACTCCCAATAATCAAATTCGTATAATGCAGTATCAGCAACAGTTTGCTGAAAAGTCATTTTAACTCCACCAAAATAACTGCCCGACCATACATAGTTACTTAAATTTAGTGAGTTTAATTTTACATTACCTGCTCCTGGAGGCTGAACATCTACCGTAATATTAAACGGACCAGTAACATTATAGCAACTTACGATAGCAGATTGAATATATGTACAACGTCTGTTAATTTTAGCTTCCAATGTATCCATGTTTTTATTCCACTCTACCATCGTTCCTCCCCATTTAGCGATTTGACGTGGCATTTCTGGAGTTAAAATCGTTTTGAAATAATCAAAGTGTGGCATAATCTTATCGCATTTTAAAGCAGTATTAATTAAATCGGCATAACGATTAATGTAATAGGCCTTAAAATCAGGATTAGTTAATAGCTTATCTAAAATATCGGGATGGCCCATGTTTGGCCCGGCATTTTGAAACTCGTTCGTATAGTCACATGGATCAGAATTCATATCAGTAGTGGGTAAATTAGAGTAGTTCTCTCCCAAATCATACACATTATCCATATCCCAACTCCAGTAACGCCATTTCTTTTTATCACCTTGTGTAGCTCTTCCTCTCCACCAAGCCGAGTTCCAGTTAATAAAATCAGAGTTAACTACATAGGAGTTATACACCATATAGTCTACTAAGCTTTTGAAGTTTAACTTGCTATCTACATAAGCATAATTAGCAACGTTGGTCATTGAATTTGCCATAATGAAATTATACAAATTCACCCAACCTGTATCGCTTCCATTTCTAATTTGCAAACTTCCCCAATAAGCTAAATTATCAATGCTATCACCTGGCTGATTGTAATAATAATCCGTGTAATCGCCTTCAAAAGCTTCTCTTAATTCATATATACCCCAATAAGCACCATTTTTAAATAAAATAACGTGTTTGTTTCTTCTTCCATCTAATTCTAAACCACTTTTAAACTGGTATGATTGCACAAAAGCATCACGCATGTGGCAAGAGGGTTTCCCTACGTTGTTTGAAGAAGAATAATTATCAGAAGCTGCGGCTTTTACCATAATATGTTGAAACTCTGTCCGCGGACTAACATTCATATTTGGATCAGAAAAAAACTGATGCTTGTATGCGTTATTATAACCATATTCATCAAAAGTTTCAATATCAATCCCTCTTTGCTGATAAGCCCATGAATCATTTCCATGTTTATTAGTAGAGCCATAACCTTCTGTTTTGAATGCTTGATTTTCAAAATACTCCAAGTGTGTATTAGGTGTATTTTGAGTGCCACCTAATAATTGATTTAACGGTGCACCTCCACTAATAGACACAACTCCATAATGAGAATCAATAGTTTCGTTAATAAAATAAGTATTTGTTTCCATAAAACTTGGCAAAATAGTAGCATCGCTACTTACCGCATAAGCCCTGATAACAGATGTTGTAGCTACACTAATTGGTGTGGAAACATAAACATTAGATCCTGTTGTTGGTTCAGAACCATCGGTTGTATAGTAAATAGTTAAGCTATTAGATGGCGTTACACTCAACGCTACTAATTTAGTTCCTGAGTAAAATCCTGGAGGCAAATTCATCACTGGGCGAGGCGCATAAGAAGCATAACCTGTGCCTGAATTTGTCGCGTTAGGTGTTGGCGCTGTAAACACATTCCAAGTAGCCGAACCATCTGGCTTACGACCCATTGAATGCGTAGCTTGTGTTCTACGCATTTGAACAGAATCTTTCAAAGCACCACCATTAGATAAAATAATCCAATCGCCATTACATTGTGTTAACTTGAAACTAGCATGAGTATGGCCAACTGCATCTGCTGGATTTCCTTTTCCACTGCACCAAATTCTCAAAAAACCATTAGGTGAAATAGTAATACCTGAAGGGATAGTGTATTTATTCAAATTAGCTGGGTTATCGCTTAAACTCCACCCACCAAGGTTCACAGCAGTTGCTGTTGTATTATACAATTCAACCCAATCCGAATTATCACCAGTATTATCTAGTATAGCTCCGCCTGAGTTTGATGCAGAATATTCGTTTATTTTAACTTGAGCATTTACGCTACTCAATAAAAATAAAAGTGAAAGTGATGTCAGTATTTTTTTTAACATAAGTTCTCTATTTAACAACCTTAAATATACAAATATTAAGTGATATACACCAAACTACAAATAATCTTCATTTTGTGGGCTAAATTGGATTCTTAATCTAATAGTTAACAACAAATTGCTCATAAAATCCAACTAAATTGTAAATTTATGGTCTGAAATTATGAGCGATAATATACAACACGAATGTGGCGTTGCTTTAATACGATTATTAAAGCCCTTAAGTTTTTATAAAGAGAAATACGGCAGTAGCAGATACGGTTTACACAAGATGTATCAGCTCATGGATAAGATGATTAACCGTGGGCAAGATGGTGCTGGTGTAGCAACTATCAAATTAGATGTAGAAGCCGGAACACCTTATATTGACCGCTTAAGATCCATTGAGCCAAAAGCTACGCAAGATATTTTTTCGCAAATAAACGACTTGTATATCAACGCCAAGCAAAAAAATCCAGACGCTTATAACGATATTGAATGGCAGAAAAAAAATATTCCTTTTATGGGAGAACTCATATTGGGACATTTACGTTATGGCACTTATGGAGGCAATAATATTCAAAGTTGTCATCCTTTCCGCCGTCAAAATAACTGGATGGCTCGTAATTTATTAGTAGCTGGTAATTTTAACCTCACCAACGTAGATGAATTATTGGAACATTTAGTGGAATTAGGGCAACACCCAACTGTAAAAGCAGATACGGTGACGGTTATGGAAAAAATTGGTCACTTTTTAGATAAAGAAAATGATCGATTATTTAAACAGTTCAAAGAACAAGGCTTAAATAATTTTGAAATTTCGAAAGAAATTCAAAAAAATATTGATGTTGCTTCGATATTGGTAGAAAGTAGCAAACGTTGGGATGGTGGTTATGTAATGGCTGGCATGATGGGACACGGTGATGCTTTTGTGTTGCGCGATCCTAACGGTATTCGCCCAGCATACATGTACAAAGATGATGAAGTATTAGTGGTTGCCAGTGAGAGACCAGTAATACAAACTGTTTTTAATGTAGATATTAAAAATGTAACCGAATTGAAACCAGGATACGCAGCTATCATAAAAAAAGACGGAACATTTACCGAGCAACAAATTATTGAACCTTTAGAAAGAAAAGCTTGTTCATTTGAACGTATATATTTTAGTAGAGGAAATGATGCTGATATTTATCGAGAGCGTCAGCAACTGGGACGTTACTTAGTGCCTCAAGTTTTAAAAGCCATTGATTATGATTTAGAAAATACCGTGTTTAGTTATATTCCTAACACGGCCGAAGTAGCATTTGGCGGATTAGTAGAAGGTATTGACGAACATGTGAATAAAATAAAAGCAACTGAAATTTTAAAATTAGGCGCCAATGTATCTGAACCTAAATTAAGTCAAATATTATCAACTCATCCTCGTATTCATAAAATTATCTTAAAGGATGCTAAGCAACGTACTTTTATTACCGATGACGAAAGCCGTGATAATTTAGTAAACTTAGTTTACGATATTACATATGAAACCGTGAAAAAAGATGTAGATACATTGGTGGTACTAGATGATAGTATTGTGAGAGGTACTACTTTAAAGCAAAGTATTTTAAGAATATTAGACAGATTACATCCTAAAAAAATAGTGATTATTTCTTCGGCACCTCAAATTCGTTACCCTGATTGTTATGGTATTGATATGGCTATTTTAAGCAAGTTTATTGCTTTTGACGCTGCCATTTCTTTAATAAAAGAAACAGGAAAAGAATCGATTTTAAATAGCTTATACGAAAAAGCAAAAGCTGAATTGTTAAAACCAAAAGAAGAGCAAATAAACGTTGTTCAAGAAATTTACAGAACCTTTACCAACGAAGAAATTTCTCAAAAAAATAGGCGATTTATTAAAACCAAAAGATTTAAAGGCCGACTTGCAAATTATTTACCAAACCATTGAAGGCTTGCACCAATCTTGTCCTGATAATTTAGGCGACTGGTATTTTACTGGCAACTACCCAACACCTGGTGGTAACAAAGTAGCCAACAAAGCTTTTGTTAATTTTATGGAAGGTAAAAATGAGAGAGCTTACTAAATTCATTTTTTAATACTAAAAAAGCCATCAACTAAACGTTGATGGCTTTTTTTATTGAATAATACTTACTACTCAATAATTAATTTCTTCACCGACACTTTATTACCTAAAGTTGTTTTAATCATATACATGCCTGATGCAAAATTAGTGATAGAAATATCATTACTTATATTCGTATCATTTCCAAGTTTAACTAATTGAAGAGTTTGCCCAACCGAATTCAATATTTCAATAGTGCAATTAGCATTTGTGGGATTATATAAACTTGCATTAAAATAATCTTTAGCTGGGTTTGGAAAAATTGAAAATGATTCATCAAGGCTTAAATCACTGATACCAACAACGGCTGAATTGTTGAGTTTTATTTTAACGGAATTGGATGTAGCTGCGCCTGTTGCATTCTGATAACTCACCACTAATATTGGAAATTTTTGCGAAGCGTGATAATAAGAATAATTGGTCTCTTTAAAATTAACCGTTACAATACCAAATGCAAAACTAGCAATAGCGGTTTGAGTTGTTTTTACTTGCAGTACATCACTGTAAAATGTGCCTCCAGGAACTATTAAAGTGCCTGTACCTGAACCCAACACTGTTACATTGCCATTAACACTTCCATTCATTCCATTAGCGACAGCAGTTCCTGAAAACGGATCACTTTTAGCATAACCCATCGTAATTGGATACATAAACGCCGTAGCCTTATTGTTATTTAAATTTAATCGAACATCAGGTGTTTGAATGCCAACCACCTCCAATGTATAAGGTGAAGATTTAAAAAAAGTATATTCTCCTTGTCCGTTAGATTCAACATAGGTAGCACTCGTATAAGTAGAGCCATAAGGCACAGAAGGCACTGTGGTGTACGTTGTTGTTTCTAAATTTGAGTTTACAGTAAACATAGAGAAGTCCCATAACTGATTGGCTCCCGTATTTTTAGGCACTGTTCCAACAGAATCGAGTAACTGCTTAGTGAAAATATTTCCAACAAAGGGCTCATTATAAGACTGCGTTAGGGAAGGCTGCCCATAACATGCAAGCGAAATTAGGGTGCAGATGAATAGGCAGTTTTTTTTCATTTCAGTTTTAAAAAGGTTACGTAGGTGTAACAAAAAAGCCATTGCTTTGTTTAGCAATGGCTTTTAAAAGTAATTTTTACCCCCTATTCCTTAATCAATTTCCTCACAGATACTTTATCACCTAACGTGGTTTTTACAAAATAAACTCCTGAAGTTAAATTAGAGACAGAAATGTTATTAGAAATTTGTTTATCATTACCTAGTTGATGTACTTGAATAGTTTGCCCCAACGAATTTAAAATTTCAATCGTGCAATGAGCATTTATTATATTGTTCAAACTCACATTAAAATTATCTTTTGCAGGATTAGGAAATATATTAAATGTAGCATCAAAATTTAAATCGTTGATTCCTACAATACCATCATGCACCCTAATGGATGCCGCTTTAGATGTATAAGCTCCTGTAACATCAGCATACGAAACTGTTAATAAAGGGAATTTGTGAGTAGCATCATAGTACGTATAATCAACAGCTTTGAGATTAACGGTAGTTACTCCCAATAAAAAACTAGCGGTTGCTGTGATTCGTATTCTTACTTGTAGAACTCCGTAGAACGTGTTGCCTCCTGGAATAATTAAAGTGCCATTTCCTGGAGCTGTGCTTACAATATTTCCTGTAACATTTCCATTCAAATTATTGGCATGAGCCGTACCAGAAAAAGCATCTGTTTTTGAATAACCCATGGCAACTGGCCATGCAAACTGAATAGCTGTGTTTCCATTTATATTTAAAGCAAAACTTGGATTTTCTATGCCAACAATTTCATACTGCGTAGCCGTAGCTTTCATAAAAAACTTAGTTGAACCATAAGACTCAACAAAGCTCGAGCCAGTATAAGATGCCCCACCGCCAGCAGATGTAGAAATATAATTACTTGTTTCAACATTTGAAGTCAATATAAAATTTGAAAAGTCCCATAGCTGATTAACTCCCGAACTTTTTGGAACAACACCTACCGAATCACAAATTAATTTTGTATTCACTTCACCCAAAATTGGTTGATTAAATGATTTTGTGAGTGTTGGTTGAGCAACAACAGACAAACTTAAAGTCAAAACAATAATAAATAAGTAGAGTCTTTTCATTAAATTTTTTATTGTCTATTAAAGGTAAGGTAATAAATTAATAATTTACGTATTTAAATTCTCAATTAACAGAACCACTGTGTAACAAATATAACTCCTCATTTTGAATAAAATTTGTAATTAATTTAATACATGCAAAACACAAAACATAAAAAAGCCCATTCGAATTAACGAATGGGCTCTTAATTAATACTCCAATTTAGTGATGAGCTTCTTCAGTATGTTCCCCGTGAGCTTCTGTAGCAGCAGCATCATGGTGGCCGTGACCAGCTTTTAAATCTAATTGTTGTTTAATTAAGATTGGATCAACCTTAGTTCTGTTTTGAGGATCTCCGCTATATACACCCTCATCCAAAATAATAAAAATGGCATAACACATAAAAATTGCATAAGGCAATAAGATAGTATACTTCATAAATGTTACCTCATGACCTAAGTGCATAAAAGCCATTACAATGAATCCCGCTTTTACAATGGTTAAGCCAATAAATAATACTTTAAGTCCTAAAGTACCACTCCAACCTTGAGATGGAGCCATGAAACCGATAATTAATTCAACAATGGTAATAAATAACATGTACCAAAAAACTCTCCATAGAGCTTTTCTTTTAGTTTTCCCTTCTTCTTCGCTATGGTGAGCCATGTGCTCGTATGATGGATAATCGTCGTGAAATTCTGACATAATAATTTAATTTGAGAGTTTGTGAATTATTGAGTTTATGAATTTTAAATAAGTTACAATAAGTAGAAGAAGGTAAATACGAATACCCAAACTAAATCTACAAAATGCCAGTACAATCCAACTTTTTCAACCATTTCATAGTGGCCGCGTTTTTCGTAGGTACCTTTTAATACATTTAAGAAAATTACTAAATTGATAATTACTCCTGAAAATACGTGAAATCCGTGGAATCCTGTAATAAAGAAGAAGTAATTTGCAAACTGAGGAACACCATATTCATTAACCGTCATATTAGCTCCGTAAACCGTTTGCTGAACATAAGTATGCCAACTCTTCGCTCCATACATTACGTAATGCACCAGTCTCAGTACCAACAATAAAATGATACCATTCCCAAGCTTGAGATAATACGAAAGTAGCACCTCCAACAATTGTCCAAAACATCCAAATAGTTACCTTTTTTCTATCGTTTCTATGACCAGCTTCAACAGCTAAAACCATAGTTACTGAAGACATAATTAGAATGAAGGTCATTAAACCTACATATGCTAACGGCAAATGTTGTTCAATAAAAGGAAAGTGAGTAAACACGTTCTCAGCTTTTGGCCAAACATCAACGTATTTGTGACGGATAAAGCCATAAGAGACTAATAAACCTCCAAAGGTTAAAGCATCCGAAACTAGGAAAAACCACATCATCATTTTTCCGTAGCTTACGCGAAACGGTGACTGGCCGCCATCCCAAGCGTGTTTTGAATCGATTTCTGTACTGTGAGACATAATAAAATTTACGTTTTAACGATTTTTATAATTTATGGTGCAAGTTTAACGAATAAAATACAAAAATAAAAACAAATACACCCATAAAATATCAAGAAAATGCCAATAAATTGAACAAAGTTCTAAACCAAGGGTATTTTGTGAATTATATTTGCCTTTTATACTGTTCTTCAAAGTTACTAAAAGCACTATTAAACCTGCAAACAAGTGCAATAAATGTAAAAAAGTAATCAAATAAAGGAATGAACCTGCGGCATTAGATGATTTTCCTCCAAAAACTATGTTTTTACTATATAATTCGCCCCATCCAGAATATTGACAGTAAGAAAACAATAAACCTAATGCAAAAGTTACTAACAGTCCGATAATTACCCCTTTTTTATTGTCTCTTTTAGCCATTTGCAGCGCAAAAAACAAAGTAATACTACTTGTTACAATAACAGCTGTGCTTAAATAAAAGGCATTTGGCAAATTAAATAACAACCAATTACCATTATCCGCTCTTACAACATAAGCACTTGTTAAGCCAGCAAACATCATTACTATACTAATAATACCAACCCATAATAGGGGTTTAGAAGCTTTATTGTATGCTGCTTTAACATCAGCTTTATAGGTTGGGCTAGGTTTAATTTTTTCTTCCATCATGAATTATATTAAAAATTTGTGGCCAATCATTAATGCTATTTGCACTACTGGTAAATAAACAAAGGAGCCAAACATTAGTTTTCGTGCATCAGCTATTGTTCCTGTTTTAAATAAATTATAAGCCTGAATGATAAATACTAAACCCATACAACTTACAACTGTGGCCGACATCCAGCCAGTGAAGTTGAAAATAAATGGGGTTAGAGCAATTGGAAATAAAGATAATGTATATACTAAAATTTGTGAGCGAGAACTTTTATCTCTTCCTCCTTTTGATGGCAACATAAAAAATCCTGCTCGTTGATAATCATCATGGCTAACCCAAGCAATAGCCCAAAAATGAGGAAACTGCCAAAAAAATTGAATGCAAAATAATAATATTGCAAAAAAGGATATATGTCCAAAACCATCCGTTGCAGCAATTGCGCCAATCAAAGTAGGAAGCGCTCCTGGTATAGCTCCTATAAATACGGAAAAAGGCGTTACTCGCTTTAAAGGTGTATAAACCAAGGCGTATAAAATAATAGACACAAAACCAATAATGCCAGACAATGGATTAGTAAAAACCCACAACATAATAGTCCCAATAATTCCAAAAATAGCACAAATAACAAAAGCTTGATTAACCGTTAAGTTACCAGTAGGGATAGGCCTTAACTTGGTTCGATGCATTAACTTATCTAAGTCTTTTTCAATAATTTGATTAAAACCATTGGCAGCTGCTGTTACTAAAAAACCACCTAAACAAATAGCTAACACTTGTTTCCAATTATGGGTTTCGGCAACTGTGAAAAAGGTGACAATAGCAGAAAATACTACTAAAGCCGATAAGGTAAACTTCGTGAGTTTAATAAAAGACTTTGCTTTACTATATATAATAGTGTCGGAAGAAGAAATATGAGTATCTGTTTGCAAAGCAGCGCAAATTTAGGAAATAAATCACCATTTGTTAAACTCTATTGCTTTATATTTGTTAGAAGTATAAATTAGAAAGTTCTATTTAGGAGCAATTCTGATAAATATCATATTAAACCATTAAATAAAAAACATGAAAAAACTATTGATTTTAGCGTTATCAGCAATTACCATGGCATTTACAACTAGTAGCACAAAAAACTTACACGAGTTTAAAGCTAAAACCCTTGAAGGGAAAGACTTTAACTTTGCTGATTTAAAAGGCAAAAAGGTATTAATTGTAAATACGGCTTCAGAATGTGGCTACACACCACAGTATAAAGATTTAGAAGCATTGTATGAAAAATACAAATCTAAAAACTTTGTGATTATTGGCTTTCCTTGTAATGATTTTGGTGGACAAGAACCTGGAAGTAGCGCTGATATTAAAGCATTTTGCACGAAAAACTTTGGAGTAACTTTTCCTTTAATGGAAAAAGTAAGCATAGGCACAAGCCCAATTTACAAATGGTTAACCTCAAAAGCCGAAAACGGAGTTTTAGATGCTACTGTAAAATGGAACTTTAATAAATTTTTAGTTGACGAAAACGGAAAGCTAGTGAAGTATTTAGCATCAAATGTAAAGCCAATGGATACTCAAATTACAAATTGGATAGAAGGCAAGTAATCACTTATCTTTAAAATACCTCCACTTATTAGCCCAAACTAGCCGATTGTTAGTTTGGGCTTTTTTTGCCATGTATTGAAAGTAGTTTTGTATAAGAAACCAATTAATACTTGTACCATGAAAACTACTTTACTCTTATTTGCAGGCTTAATAACAAGCTTAGCACATGCACAAACATTCGAATATTTAGACATTAACCAAGTAAAAGCTCGAGTAAATAGCGGTGGTGATTTACATTGGGATCCAACAACAGGCAATAGCGGATATGAATGCCCAAAGGGAAGCGGCAAGACTTGGGGCGGAGCTGCTAACTTATGGGTTGGTGGTATTGACGTAGGTGGTCAATTAAAATTAGCTGGTCAAACCTATCGTCAAAGCGGTGTCGACTTTTGGTCAGGACCTTTAGATGTAACAACAGCGTCAACTAATTCAGCAACGGTTAATCAATACAATCGTGTTTGGAAATTAAATAAAACTGACGTTGATGATTTTATTGCCAATTATGCGAATGGGAATGTGCAAAACGGAAGCTTTATACCTGCATCTGATTTATTATCATGGCCAGGAAATGGAGATATTTCTCAGAATCAGGATGCTATTTTAGCGCCATTTGCTGATCTAAACGGAGATAATATTTATGACCCAATTGGTGCTGGTGAGTATCCCTTAATTAAAGGAGACCAAGCCATTTACACTATTTTTAATGACAGCTATCTTCCTCATGGCTCAGGTGGGCAAGCTATTGGCTTAGAGATTCGTTTAATGGCTTACGCTTATGGAACTGGCACTTTGGTGGCAAATAATCCATTTTTAAATTATACTACTTTTTATAATTATAGCATTATTAATAGAAGTTCTTTCTCTTTATATAATGCTAAAATAGGAGTTTATTTAATGATAGTGATATTGGCAATTTTATGGATGATTATGTTGGAAGCGATGCAATAGATTCTTATGCCTATACATACAATGCTCCTACCTCAACCGTAACTAATGAACCAGCAATAGGCATTACTCAAACAAAAGGCCCAATTAATTCAACTGATGGCATTGATAATGACAATGATGGGATGGTTGATGAACCATTTGAAAATATGAATATGACAAATTTTATGTATTTCAATAATTCATTTCCTAGTGTTCCTTTATCCCAAACTGACCCAAGCAATGCTACTGAATATTTTCAATATATGAATAGTATTTGGAAAGATGGAACTCCATTAACATGCGGTGGTAATGGATATGGCGGAAGCATTCCTATCAATTATGCTTACCCTTCTAATACATTCACGACTGGAGCTTGTGGAACTGCTCCATGGTCTGAAGGTACCGCTGGTAGCGACAAAAAATTTGTGATGAGTTCTGGTTCTAGCGTTTTACAACCCGGTTCATTTAACGAAGTAGAATATGCCTATATCGCTTCATTTGACAGCATTACTAGTAATCCAATTCAAAACTTAGATTCCGTTGTTCATGCTTTAAGAACTATGAACTCTGGTGTTGTTACTGCTATTAAAAAACAAACCATTAATAATATATTTACAATTTCACCAAATCCAACCAATGCTTTATTAACTATTAACTCTGGTAAAGTTATTAATGGGAATGTGAAAATTGAAGTGATAGATGCTTTAGGGAAAGTATTACTATCTGAAGATTATAAAGAATTTAATCAATCTACTATTAATGTAAGCGCATTAAGTTCAGGGATTTATTTTGTAAAAATATCTTCTGGAGATAATGCAACTGCTAAAAAGTTTATTAAAGAGTAAACTGTTCCACTCCTTATAACCCCGGGCCGCACAAAAAAAAAGCGGCTGATTTTGATCAGCCGCTTTTTTGTTTCCTTTTACTACTTCTATTTTCTCAATTAAATAAGGTGTATCAGATTGCCAAAAGAAATTCTTCAAGACTTCTTTATAATACAGTCTCACGTGCTTTCCTTCTGATTGTGTCATCGAATCATATATGGCAACGTTATTTCTATCTACTGAAAATTTCCATATTCTGGTTGGCATAATTGTCCCATCTCCTTCCGAAATTCCACCTAAATTTAATTCGCCTTCGTAAGTTTTAAAAACGTATCCCTTTTGCGATAACTTTATCACAATACCAGTTCTTGTACCTGTGCTATAGGTCATCCCACAAATAAAAACATAGGCTACTGAAATTAAAATAAGGATTAAAAAAGTTACAAATAGTCTTTTTTTCCACTTACTTTTTTTAGGCAATGCTTGTTCGGTTGTTGTTTCCATAAGACAAAAATAGTGATTATTTTATTGACAACTCTTCCGCCCTACTTTCTGCATTTTGCAGAGCTTTAATAATCACTTCCCCCATATCATGTTCGTTAAATGTTTTTAAAGCGGCTTCGGTGGTCCCACCTTTCGAAGCAACAGACGTGATGTATTCATCTAACGTTTTTTGCCCGTTATTAATTAAATGAAATGCTCCTAACATGGTTTGCTTCGCTAATATATTAGAAACGTGTTCATCTAAGCCCATCTTAACTCCTGCATCAACCAAGTGTTTCATGAAATAAAAAAAGTAAGCTGGTCCGCTACCGCTTAATGCCGTTACGGCGTTTAATTGTTTTTCTTCTTTTAAATATAATGTTCTTCCTGTAGTAGATAATAAATTCTCTACTAACATAATTTTATCGTGAGGCAAATTATCGATGCACAAAAGCAGTCATTCCCATACTAATCTCCACTGGAAGATTTGGCATAGCTCGCACAATAAATTGATGATTTAATGACGATTGAATAAAGGACATTTCAGTTCCTGCCATAATCGACAATACCACACATGTTGGATTAATCACATTTTTTAAACTTTGTGATAATTCTTTAAAATCTTGTGGTTTTACTGCTAAAATCACAATGTTACAATCAGCAATGGCTTTATCATCGGTGGTTACAACCTTACCAATATTCATGGCTGATAAGCTTTGCTGCCTGTCGGTATTTTTTTCAACTAACAATAAATTTTCTTTGGTAACAATTTTATATCTTAAAAAGGAATTGGCATAAATGAGCCCCATGTTTCCGCATCCTATAATGGCTATTTTATTCATAATGTTTTTATTTTCGCCCTTTGACTCCGGGTGAAACCAAGTTCAAGCTTCAAATTAATAATTATTTATTTAAATAAGATTCATACTCTTCCTGATTTGATAATTCTGATGTATTTCCAACATCATGCAATAAATCAGAAATAAAATTTCTATCTGGTAAAATTTTAGCAAGGTGTTTAATGACGATTGCTTTGCTTCCAATAAAACTGATTTCTTCAAATTCATTTTCATTTATGATTTTAAAGAAATTTTTATTGTTTTTATATTTTCTATAGGTTGGAAAAACAATCTGATTCATAATGCTATTTATTTTTAAAAAAAAGCGCTTACAATGTAAGCGCTTTTAGTTTTTTAACTACATGCCACCTTGCGACATGGGTTGCGCTTGCTGCCTTTCTTCTTCGGGCATTAACTCCTCCATGGGAACAATTGCAGTTAAACGTTTCATTAGATCTTTAGAGTGAGCATCTTGTTTAAATTGCTCTGCTAACATTACTAAGCGACGCATGATTTCTTTTGCTTGTCCGATTTCTCTGTTAAACGCTGCGCGATGTATAGACGTTTGTGAGTTGTATACTCTTAAATCATTTTCAAAAATATCAAATAATTTAGCCGATAACTCCGTTGCTTTTTTCATGTTACCAATTTGGTAATATCCAGCAATGATAGTATAAAGTGTTGCTTCATAGCGAACATTTTCATCAGGCATTTTTTCTAAGCACAAATCCAATACTTTCTCGGCTTTTTTCTTTTGGCCTTTATTAATTAATGCTCCAGCTAATGTTGCCATTTGCATACGCATGTTAGATGCCATACGCGCGCAGTTTTCATCTAAACTTACTCCAGGTTTATCTAACCCACCCCAAGCAAATTTATTCATAATGTTATCGTACATGATATCGGTATTTACACGTCCACCTTGAGCCATTTCATCATTTGTATTTTTAATTGGCGTTAAGCGATATGCTAAACCTTCTAATTGAAAATATTCTTCTAATCCTAAATAGGCTTCTGAACCTGTTGTTACAGCAAAATAAATAGGACGTTTCCAATCATTATGTGCAATTAAATCTAATACCATTAAATCGTTTTTAGTTAAGTATTGACGATTAATAGTCCATTTAATAGATTTTGCTAAACGAGCAGTATCTTTTACAGCAATTACTTTTTCACGCATAACTTTCATTGAATCAACAGGGACGTAGAAAGTTTTTGTTGGGAAATAATCTAATGGTTTGTTACCATAATCTAATTTATTTTCTAAATCATCAGAAATAACAAAGTCAATTGCTTTTTTCAAGTTCATTGCACCTGTTCCTTTATCCATGATATATACCACCTCACGTTTACTTTGCGTGTATTTTTCGGCAGGAATCGTAAATGGCACAGGAGCTGATTCATAGGCTGCTCTGCGTTGCTGATTAATATACCAATCTGTTTGTAATAAACTTAAATTTACAACACGTACGTCTGTTCTCACACCTTCCACTTCTTGAGCATACCAAAGAGGGAATGTATCGTTATCACCATTTGTAAATAAAATGGCATTTGGTGCACAAGTGTTTAGGTAATTCACTGCAAAATCTCTACTCATGGTACGTTTTGCACGATTGTGATCGTCCCACCCTTCAGCAGCCATTAATGTTGGAATAATTAAACCAACCACTGTTGCTAAAAGTGCCGCTGTTTGAGCATTTACTTTTTTGCTTAAAAAATCGTAAATACCTAATACACCAAGTCCTATCCATATAGCAAATGCGTAGAACGAAGCGGCATAAGCATAATCACGTTCACGTGGTTGATATGGATATTGATTTAAGTACACCACAATAGCCAAACCAGTTAATAAAAACAATAAAGCCACAACCCAAGTATCAGCTTTGTTGTTTTTTAATTGGAAGAAAAATCCTAACAAACCTAAAATGAATGGTAAAGCATAAAACGAATTGCTAGCCATGTTATTAGAAGCCGCATGAGTTACATGAGATGTATCTGTATCTAATAAAGCATCATCTAATCCTTTAACACCAGTTTTCCAGTTTCCTTCTAACGGATTACCGTTTAGTCCCTGAATATCATTTTGACGACCAATAAAGTTCCATGCAAAATAACGTAAATACATATATTTTACTTGATAACTTATAAAGTAAGTCATATTAGCTATAAAAGTAGGAATTTGAACCTCCTCCATTTGACCTGTTTGCTCATTCATTTTTTGTTTGGTTTTGTGATGGCTTTGAACATCACCCCAATAGCGGTATGCCGCTTCATGGTTACCTTGCTGACTCCACATACGAGGGAAAACTGTACAATATTCCTCTTCGTAAACTGGAACAGATTTCTTTCTATCGTCAACTACGACATATTTTTTTGCTGCTTCGTCCTTTGCATAAATAGGATCCTTATCACCAAAATATTGCTGTGATTTTGTTGGAGCGTTATAGTAATTACCATAAGTTAAAGGGAAATCGCCATATTGCTCACGATTTAAGTAGGATAACATCGTAATGGCATTTTCAGGGTCATTTTCATCCATTGGCGTATTTGCTTGCGAACGAATGATTAAAACAAAAAACGAAGAATAACCAATTAGTAAAGTGGTAAAACTTACTAAAATCACATTTAAAATATTTGTGTTTTTTGACTTTAAATAATGAATTCCGTATAGTAAACCTCCTAACACCAACAGTCTGGTAAATAAAGCAGATCCACCGTAACCAGAGATAACTACAAAAAACGTAAAAACAATTGCTGTATAGAATCCAATTTTATAGTAAGATTCTTTTTTCTTAACCGTATAAAGAATTAAAGAGCTTAACGCCACAAACAATAATAAGAAATAGAAAATAGAACCAATATTAAAGCCCATTCCCATTTTATTAACGAAAAACACCTCGAAATCAGCAGCAAACTTTACGATTTTAGGAATCATAATATTTTGAATACCTCCTAATAATACCAACGAAATAACACCGGTAATCATAAATGATTTCCAAGTGAATTTGTGTTTTTTGAAATAGTAAATAAAGCAAATAGCTGGAATAGCTAATAAATTTAATAAATGGACACCAATGGATAATCCCATTAAATAAGCAATTAACACTAACCAACGCGTAGCGCTTGTTGGATTAACTGAATCTTCTTCGTCCCACTTTAAAACTGCCCAAAAAACTAATGCTGTAAAGAAAGATGAAAAGGCATAAACCTCACCCTCAACAGCCGAAAACCAAAATGAATCAGAAAATGTATAAGCTAAGCCGCCAACAATACCTGCACCTAAAACAGCCCATTGTTTACCAGTTGTAAATTCTTCGCCTTGTTTAACAATCGCTTTAATTCCTAAACGAGTGATTGTCCAAAATAAAAATAAAATACTGAACGAGCTGCATAAAGCCGACATAATATTTATCATTTTACCAGCCATTGCGGGATCTCCGCCAGCAAATAAAGCAAACATACGACCTACAATCATAAAGAAAGGAGCTCCTGGAGGGTGACCAACCTCTAATTTATAAGCACAAGCAATGTACTCTCCACAATCCCAAAAGCTAGCTGTGGGCTCGATAGTTGACACATAAGTAAATGTTGCAATGGCGAAAACAATCCAGCCAATAATGTTGTTTAATTTTTTAAACTGCATATTTTTATTTTAAAAAGCTATAAGATGCGAATTTAACTAAAAAAGGCACTTAAACAGAATGAAAGTTTTTTTTTATGAATTTTTTGTAAATGAAGATATTTTGCTATTTTTGTGCCCCGAACTTTTAACCAAGTTTAGATTGTCCGATGGTGTAACTGGCAACACGACTGATTTTGGTTCAGTAGAGTCTAGGTTCGAGCCCTAGTCGGACAACAAAAAAGCCCTCTTAATCATTGATTGAGAGGGCTTTTTTAGTTTATAGTGCGACTAGGGCTCGAACCTAATTATTGATTATTCCTTTATAAATTTCTCAGTTTTCAAGAGATTTCCTTTTTTATCCAATAACTGAATAAAATAAATACCATTTGATAAATCAGCAACTGAGATTGTAGTTGGTTTATCTTCAAAACTTGTAACCGTTTGCCCAATTGAATTGATAATTTTAATACTGGAATAATCAACAGTAGAAGTAATAGAAAGAGTTGAACTGGAAGGGTTTGGGGAGATGGAAAAATCGTACTCCTTATTTTTTTCATTAATTCCAGCTATTACACAATTGCTGTAATAAAGACTTCCTCCAGCAGATTGAAGGATTTGTCTACCATATATATCGTAAGCATAATAATCATGAGACTCGCTTTCCCAAAAATTATCAGAATCATTATATTGATTAGTTACCCTTGATAATATTCTATCGTTTGAATCATAGGTCCAAACAATTTCTTTCGCAAACGACCAAGGACCTCCACCTGAATCCCTTTTTTTTAAAAGATAGATGGGCTGATTCAATGAATTATAGTGGGTTGTATCTTTTCCGTAATTATTCCAAATAACAGGAGTAGAAATATTTCTATAATAGTATTTATTTGTTACCCTATTGCCGACATCATAAACATAGCGTAAAGAATCGATACTAAACCAACGGTTTTCTATTCCATACCAATTTTGAAATATAGAATACTCAAGAAAACCATAAGAGGTATAACTGTATAATCTTCTATCAACATCCACCCAAAGACTGTTTTTCAATTTATTAGAACTAGAAATTAATCGGTTATTAGCATCATACAAATGCTGAGTACGATTAATAGTGTCAGACCAATAGCTTCCTTGCCAAATTTGACTAATGGAATCAATCAAATTATTATTAGAATCATAAGAATTGGTCCATTTTAAATAATTGGTCCAAATAGTATCATTCGGATTCATTGTAGCATCTTGTGAATATCCATATGAGTGCTTATTATTAGAATTGTAATAATAAAACATTCTAGTAACTTTGTAGAAGCCATAAACGTTATATACATCATTGTACTTAAGAAAAAAAACTCCACTACTATCAGGATTACAAACAGTGTAAGTTGATACACTAGCTATTCTTTCATTACTTTTTGAATTTTGAGCATTTCCAAAAAAAGGCAAGAAAAGAAATAATATTAAAAAAATTCTCATCATGTAAATGTATGAAAATTTTGTCATTTTGTCACTTTATACCCTATTGGTACA
The DNA here is from genome assembly GCA_016711805.1 of Bacteroidota bacterium. Taxonomy (GTDB): domain Bacteria; phylum Bacteroidota; class Bacteroidia; order B-17B0; family Aurantibacillaceae; genus UBA4416. Next base: position 5,750 of record JADJSH010000015.1, on the reverse strand, counting down.
ACCTTTGACTATACGGTACTTGGTTTAACTATAATTTAGTCAAGAATACTCGTTCTTTTTCATCAATGTTTCTTCAAAAAATATTTCCGTAGTCATTGCTACGCAAAGATTTTTTTCATCACCTTGATAAAAAAATTACTTCGTATTTTGTAACCTAAATCATACTTAAATCAAGTACAAAGCGGAAAAAATTCATACACTTAAACTAAAAATATAATAAACATGAGCACTGGAAAAATTAACGTACAAACCGAAAACATTTTCCCAATTATTAAAAAGTTTCTTTACAGCGATAACGAAATCTTTTTACGCGAATTAGTTAGTAACGCTACCGATGCTACTCAAAAACTAAAAGCCTTAACATCTATGGGTGAAGCTAAAGGTGAATTAGGTGATTTAAAAATTGAAGTAGCAGTTGATAAAGCCGCTAAAACCATTACCATTAAAGATAAAGGTATTGGTATGACAAAAGAGGAAATTGAGAAATACATTACTCAAATTGCTTTTAGTGGTGCTGAAGAATTCGTTCAAAAATACCAAGACAAAGTAGATAAAAACGTGGTGATTGGTCACTTTGGATTAGGTTTTTACTCTGCATTTATGGTGGCTCAAAAAGTAGAAATTTTCTCTTTATCTCATAAAGAAGGAAGTAAAGCCGTTCGTTGGGAATGTGATGGAAGTCCTGAATACCAAATTGAAGAAATAGATACAAAAACCACTCGTGGAACTGACATTGTGTTGCACATTGCTGAAGATAGTTTAGAGTTTTTAGAGAATTCGAAAATCGAAGGCTTACTAAAAAAATACTGTAAGTTTTTACCTGTGGAGATTGTTTTTGGAACCAAATCAGAATGGGTGCCAACGGGTGAGAAAGATGAAAAAGGTCACGAAAAAGAAGAAGAAGTTCAAGTAGAAAATATCATCAATAATCCTGTTCCAGCTTGGATTAAAAAACCAGTTGATTTAAAAGATGAAGATTATAAAGCTTTTTACAGAGAATTGTATCCAATGCAATTTGAAGAGCCTTTATTTCACATTCACTTAAATGTGGATTATCCATTTAACTTAACCGGTATTTTATATTTTCCAAAATTATCTAACAAGTTTGAAGCGCCTAAAGACCGTATTCAATTATACAGCAACCAAGTGTTTGTAACGGATAATGTAGAAAACATTGTTCCTGATTTTTTAACCATGTTACGTGGTGTAATTGACAGTCCAGATATTCCATTAAACGTAAGCCGTAGTTATTTACAAGCAGATGGAAACGTAAAGAAAATATCGGCACACATCACTAAAAAAGTAGCTGATAAATTAGAAGAGATTTTCAAAAAAGATCGTCCTGATTTTGAAGCGAAATGGGATGACATTAAAATATTTGTTCAATACGGAATGATTAGCGACGAGAAGTTTTACGAAAAAGCAGCGAAGTTTGCTTTAGTAAAAAACACAGAAGCAAAAGCATTTACGTTAGAAGAATATGAAGCGCACGTAAAAGCTAATCAAACTGATAAAGATGGTAAAGTAGTATACTTGTATGCTACTAACATGGATGAGCAACATACATATATTGATGCAGCAAAGTCAAGAGGTTATGATGTGTTATTAATGGATTCGCCATTAGACTCACACTTAATTAATTATTTAGAAAGCAAATTAAACAACACGCAATTTGTGCGTGTAGATAGTGATACGGTTGAGAAATTAATTAAGAAAGATGACGGTCAGGTAAGTAAATTAACGGAAGACGAGCAAACTAAATTAAAACCAATTGTAGAAGGTGTTGTAGCTAAAGAAAAATACTCGGTCGTATTTGAAAGCTTAAGTGAAACAGATTCTCCGATGTTGATTACACGTCCTGAATTTATGCGTCGTATGAAAGACATGCAAGCCATGGGTGGCGGAGGCGGCATGAACTTTTATGGTTCAATGCCTGATATGTATAATTTAGTAGTAAATGCGAATCACCCATTAATTAGTAAAATATTAGCAGAAACAGATGCTACCAAACAAAGTCAGTTAGCAAAACAAGCGGCAGATTTAGCATTATTATCTCAAGGCTTATTAAAAGGCGAAGAGCTAACCAAGTTTGTGAAACGTAGTGTGGAGATGATTAATTAATTTTTATAACGAGATTTAGTTGTCAAATCTGAGCGGAGTCGAAGCGCAATATAGATTTTAAAAAATCACTTCCTTAGCTTGACCAAAACATTAAACAAAAATTAATTACCTTTAATAAAAAAATTAACCATGGAAAATCAAAACCCTGAAAACCAATTAAACATCGAACTTTCTGAAGAGATTGCAGAAGGTATATATTCAAACCTTGCTATTATTACGCACTCTCCAACGGAGTTTGTGGTTGATTTTATTAAAGTAATGCCAGGTGTACCAAAAGCAAAAGTAAAATCGCGTATTGTACTAACACCTCAACATGCTAAGCGTTTAATGAAAGCTTTAGCAGATAACGTGACTCGTTTTGAGCAAATGCACGGCAAAATTAAAGACAGCGAAATGAATGCTTTGCCTCTTAACTTTGGCGGACCAACGGCGCAACGCAAGCATAATTAAAACAAGTCAGAATCATAAAAAAAGCCTTTCGAATGAAAGGCTTTTTAGTTTTTAATAATTTTGTGATGCGTTGTTTTCCCTGATTTTTCGGAAACAACTTTGAGGATGTAAACGCCGTTATCTAATTCACTCATAGGAAGTGTAATATTATTTTTACCTTCTTCTAATGGTTGATTTAGTTTTAAAACGGAAGCTCCTGCATAGTTTAATAATTCAATATTAATGGAGTTATTAGCTTTTTGAATAGTACTCAAAATTTAAATTGTCAGTAGTTGGATTAGGTTGTATGTTATAAATGTTATCATACTTACTTATGTAAACTTACACTGATAGTGTGTGAATATTCCTTTCCACCATCTATCATATTTTGTTTGATTCGATAGTACGTTACATCTTCATAAAAATTTTCATCAATAATTGTATATCTATGATTAGAAGAGCTACTTGATTTAACTACAATTGTTCCAACCTCACTAAAATTAAGCCCATCTAACGAATGTTCTAAAACATAGGATATTACATTTTGCTCAGAGGCTGAGATCCATTCTAATTCATTAAATTTCCCTTTATTATTTCCAATAAATGAAACAAAATCTACAGCTAAAATACCAGTAACTGCCCATCCAGTTAACGTAAAAGCACAAAATTGATTATTGGTTTTATTACTTATCATTAAATAGTAATTTTGCCCTGCTGTTAATGCAGGTGTAACAATAATACCTCCGGTAGTGGGGATAAAACTATAAGTACCAGCTGAACAAGTATACAGCTATTGGAACATTTAGGGCAGAGCCATCCGAAATAAAACTAAACCACATATTATTATTTGTTCCTCCGCAAGTTATTTGCGGCACTGTACTGTTAATATTGCCAGGTGCATCAGCTGTATAAGCATTTGATATAGTGTGTGTACCAACTCCTGGAGTACCTGAGGTATTAATGGAACCTGCATTGGAACACCAATCGTTAGGTGTACTATTATTGTTACCACATGGTCCTAAATCTGCAGCGCAAACATTAAAAGTACCTAAAGTTACTCCATTTTCATTCCAAACCCTGACGTAAACGGTACTACCTGGTGTTGCACTAGTATATAAAGTTGGAACTAAAGCTGCTGCAGGAGAAGTTGCTACAATACCCACAGGATTTCCACCACTACAAGCTAATAAAGATAATGTTCCGCAATCGTTGCCAGACCCTGGTGTGCTACTATAAGTTGCTATCCCAGCATTTAAAGTGGTCATTTTTAAAATAAATTACCGCTGGCGGGCACTACTACTTTATACCACAGGTCAACGGCTGTTCCTGCAAAATTTGCGCATCCTGGTGCTGCACAAGTGCTAGTTGTGGCACTCACTAAGGTTGGCGCAGGAGCAAGATTAGTGCAAACCGAACCTCCAGGCACCGTTAAAAGCACAGCCCCAGAAGGCTCATCATTAGGTTGCGGGGATTTTATACATAATGAGGTAGACGATTTCCAAATGTATTTACAAGCCGAACAAAGTATACAGCCGGAAAGGCCAATCCTGTTAACACTAGCGTTTCTGTTTGAGCGGTTTGTATTGCGGTATTTGCATTTGTGCAACTAATTACTGAACCAACGGCACAAGATGAATAAACCTCAATCAAAAGTTCTGATGCAGCGGCACCAGAGGTCATTGTTCCAACAATAGTAGCTGTGAGGCAGTCGCATTAAATCTAAAACCAACTCTCTCTATTAGGAACACCGCAATTATTTGTTGTGAACGTCCCAAGAGTAGCATCTGAAGAGCCACCAGGACATGTGCCATTTTCTGCAACGGATACCGCAGGGCGCTAACGCACGTTGCTTGACCATATCTTCATCAATTGAAATTAAATGATTAGTATAGAAAAATAAAAAATGAAACTTATTAAATAATAGCCCATCTTTGTTTTATCAAATTTCTTTAACTAACAAATATACAAAATAATCTTATTTTTTGTAAGTTTCAGAGAAATATTAATCATTGACACCTTTTAATATAATTACTTAATCGCATTTTTATATAGTATATGATAAAAAAGCCATCCACTAACTAGTGAATGGCTTTAATGAAAAAAAAAAAAATTTACTTAATTAATTTTCTGGTTGTCTTTCTACCTTGCTCATCCGTAGCACTTACTACATAAATTCCACTTGCTAAAGATGATACGTCCATTTTGGAGATTTGACCAGCAACTACATCTACGTTTGATTCTGGACATCACTAATTTACCAGTCATATCGTAAAACCATCACTTCTGTTAACGTATAATCAGAAGTCGTTGATTTAAAATTAATTGCATTTTCGGTATTAAAATTACTAAATCTGTTTCTAAAATACTTTCTGCAATTGCACTTGATTGTTTTGATTTACTCAAACGCAATACAAAATCAGTATTTGTTCTTCCAATTCAGTTCCATCAATCGCTACCGAGTTGTTTAAATCATATTTAACGCCAGTTTTGTGTTTTCCAACCATACATATTTGTAATCGTTTGTGTTTAAAATAGAAGCATCTAAATAATAAACACCTGATTTTGGTGTAAAAACACCTAACGCTAAAAACCTTAACTCTTCTTCCTTACTATCAACTACATTCTTTATTAAATTTCTATTTGGAGTAACCATCAGATAGCAGGTGCAACAGGATCTGAAACTTACGAATATGTTGCATCAAATTTACTATCATAATTAAGGTAGCTTGTTGATTAAAATGAATGGTATTTTCGTGGTTAAAAGGAGTTAATTGAGAACTAATTCCTAGTTTAATATCATAATTAGCTACAATTCTATGAAAAAGTTGTCGAATGCTCAGTTGTTTTACAATCTTCTGTAAAACAAAACAGTATGATAAAAAAGTGGTCTTGATTTGTTTCGACATAAAAACCTTGGAAAAGGGGAATATTACCAAATGACCAAAGAGTATAATTTCCTCCTGTCCGTAAAATAAATATTATCTGTCATACCAGAATTAGTATTAGCTTGCATATAGGTATAATCAATGTAGGAGGTGCAAGGATTTCCTATTAAATGCCAACTCACCACCTGAACCTAAATCATTCCAAGACAACCCAGCACCACCATCATCTAATAATAAATCGCCAAAGTTAGGAACCCCCCTACTATCAATCGTAGTAGCATCCCAAAAGTTAATATTATCGCCTGCCAATAGCAA
>JADJSH010000014.1 GCA_016711805.1 Bacteroidota bacterium | reverse complement strand
AAAGGATTCCATGTTAGACCATCATATTTCTGAACGATGGCATTGTTCGTGTCTTCTGTATACCCTAAGTAGTAATCTCCATTTTGACCTAACTTTAGTTTAGCATTTGAAGGACTCGATCCAACTGAAGTGGATAAATTCCATGAAGTTCCATTAAACTTCATAACGCTAATTTTATTTCCAGCATTTAAATCTTGAAATGCTAAAACAGGAGAATCTGTTTTATCTATGATTAGAGAATTATAATACCCTGCACCAATCGAAACAGTCCCCGTGCCTACGGAAATCCAAGATGTTCCGTCCCATTTTTTTACAGTTGATCGATTGCCATTTGTAATATCTGTGTAAGCTACATATTCTTCACCTAATGAATTAAAAGCGATAGATAAATCTGATACTTTATTTCCTCCCGAAAATGGGGCACCTAATTGGATAAACGAGCCTGCTGATTCATAAAATACTTTTCCTACCTGACCAGCAGCGTCATCTTTTAAAACGACATATACTTTACCAGTTTTTGAAACTTGAACAACAGGCTTTACCGTTGTTGACCCACTTATATTTGCAACTGGAGTCCAACTTGAAGATGGAGAAGCTATTGAATGCAAATAAAATTTACCTACGCCGCTATTATAGGCAAACGAGTATAATATACCATTTGGCGCTACCGCCATGTCAGAAAATTGCGATGTTACAGAGTAGTTCGGGGCACCAACTTGATCGAGCGAACATTGTGCGTAAGTGAAATTAATGGATGATACAAATCCTAAAGCAAAGAGTGCTTTTAATAAAATTTTCTTCATAGAAATAGTTGAATGATATAGCCAAATATAAATAAAAAAAGCCAACTAATACATTAGTTGGCTTTTGATTAAATGTTAAAAATCAATTAGTTATAATCAATTTAATAACATTTTCAGAATCGTTAATTTTGATTTTTACAAAATAAATACCCGAACTTAAATCACCTATATGAATAGGATGTTTATACTTACTTTTTTCTTGTTTTGAATATGGTGTAATCGTTTTAATTTTTTGTCCAACGATGTCAAATAGCTCAATTTCTGTATTAGCAGATTTTATTAATTCAAACTCAACATATGTAATTTCTTTTGATGGATTTGGAAATAGTTTGATTTCTTGATTGAAAACACTATTGTCCTTCGCTATAGAGGTTGCCATTCCAATTGGGTATATGTATATAGAATATACCATGAAATCTAAACCAGTAATAGTTGAAGTTCCAGATGTAAGAATTCTACGGTATGTTCCACTGGTATCTAGGCCTGGAATATCTACTAATATAAAATATGTATCTCCAGTATTTACTGGCAAACCTGTTAATGTATAAGTTCCGTCTGCAGCTGTAACTGTTTGCACAAACATCTGACCACCTGGATTTTTACCGCCTTTTACTATAATTCCTCCAATTGGAGTTCCTGGCGCCATTGGTTTTGTTCTTCATTTGCCATTCGGTTTCCAAACCGTTTCCTTGATAAACTGAGCCAGTTAACACTCCCGGCCTGTTCCAATATTTTCTAAAAGGTTTACATCAATGTTTTTAGTGGATTGGTTTAAGCAGGTGTGACTAAATGGAGTCGCATTTTTCCAACTAATAGCGTTTGTACCATGATAAGATGTTTGTAATATTGTAGCACTTGGAACGGCTTTTAGAATATAATCACCTTCAGGCATAGTAGCAAAATTAAAATCACCCACAACTCCTGTTGGAGTAGTTGAAATAGAATCAAATCTGCCTAGAAAAGATTCATATTTATATAATGTCACTTCTCCACTCACTGGTGTAATAGTTGGAGTTATACCAGTTAATGCTTGCCCATCAATTTGATAAAGTGGATTGCATTGCGCATTAACTGTATTACTTGTGGCGGTGCAGCCATGAATATCTGTTACAACAGCAAAAAATTGAAAGGCAGTGGCTCCAAGTGTTGGAGAATATGAAAATGTTGCACCAGTGTTAATATTGACTATGGGAGCCGTAATATAGTCTCTCCAACCTACAGTAGGAGTACCAACTGCTCCTGTGGTAGTTGAGGTATAGTTAAAAGAGTTTCCTAAACATACTAAAGTATTACCAGAAATAGCAATTGAAACAGAATATACATTCACAGATAAAAAAGTGGTATCAGTCAACGTTCCTCCAAAGGCAACCAATCCAACACTATGACTTCCCGTTGTAGGAAAGTTAATATTCATCCAGGCAGTTGCTCCAGGACTAGTAGCATAAAATGCACCATCATATAACCAATGTAATGAATCTGTATTTTGACTGGTGCTGGTAAATGTTTCGTTTGCGTTTAAACAAATTTGATTGTTATTATAGTTAAAAGAAGAAACTGGAGGCATTAATTTATGAACCTCTAAGTATCTATCCAGAAATACTGTTGTTTTAAAGCCAACTTAGCTCCATTATTGAATGTTTTTGACATTTGAAAAGTTCCTTTGTTCCCCACAAAATATAAACTGTCTTTGGTAGCTGATAAATTCATGTAGTAACCATCAATGACATCGCCACCAAATGCTTGAGAGGATGGAATAGACACCCCATTTGAAATACTGTGAAGGTATGCGTAATTAGCGGTATTACCATTATCGTAGACGTTGGTTGAGAACCATAATCTTTTTTTGAAATTTTGATAACTAGTAATGGTTCCAAGTGCATCTGAAAATAGCAACTGTAAAGTTGTACCGTCGTATGAATAAAATTCGTACCCTAACGAGCCTCCATTTAAATTTAATCCAATAATTAGTTTCCCATCCAACGTATCAAGTAATGCAACACGAGATGTGTAAGGGAACGATATATTGTTGATGTTATTAGGTTGAGTAAAGTTGTTCCCGTCAATACTTTCTTTTAATAACGCGTAATCAGTAATAGTAGAGTCACCAGCAACATATAGTTTATTATTGTACACCATACTAGCTTTAACATACTCAATTCCAATTTGAGCGTAGGTTGGAACAATAGATGATTGATTAATGTGCTTTTTAAAAACCTGTGTTCCAGAAGCCATTTTTACAAAAAAACGAATAGTATCATGATTTGTAGTTGGACTAAACATGGCAATATTATGTATACCACCTTCATAATCTGAAGAGCTACCAAATGTAATTGAATCAGAAGTGAAAGTGCTTGTTAAGCCGTTGTAAGTGTAAAATACCGGATAAGTAAAACCGACATCGCTTCCTGAATAACAACCAAAAATACCATAAGTTAAACCTGGTGTACTGGTTTTGTAGGCTGTTGCACATTGAATGCCTCTGTCGCCGCCTTGAACAGGATAAGACAATGTACTAGTATTACGGGTTACCGTATTATAAGCAAATAATCCTTTGTTATTATATGGATTGGTCCCCGTGAATGTATCAACAATCATAATGAGGTTTTCGCCAATCATCACTGATTTATTGAATTCTTGTGTAACAGAGTTACTAACGGAATATGTGTTTACTGTTTGCCAATAATCATAATTGATAGTTGGAGTTTGAGCACTAATATTTAGAAAACTGGTTATTAAAAATAGGAGTAAAATGTTTTTTTTCATGTTTGATTGAATTCTAGTTGAATGATATAGTCAACCAAAAATAATCATTTTTTGATTTTTTCCTAAATTATATTTGTGAAAGGTCGTTTTGAGTTCACAAACAGCAGCTTTTGGCAAGGAAAAATAATTATTGCAAGTACATTTCAATTAATCCTTCTGGCGCATTAAACTCAATTGTTTTTAAATCATCATCAATTTCAACAATAAAGTCATCGTTAAATGGTAATATAATCTCAACGCCTGATGGATGAATAACTTTAATAATAGGATTATCCGTTTTTTCATCCACATCAGCAATGTTTCCTATGTTTCCTAGTTTCGAATCAATAATGGCATAACCAATAAATTCTTTCAAAGACTCATCTTCTTCTAAAATAAAGTCTGATAACGCAAAGGCCTTTTTTCCAATTAATTTTTTGGACGTGTCAACTACATCAATCGTTTCTAGTTTTATAATGTAGCCTGCGTTATTAGGCCTACACTCTTCTACAAAATAAGGAACTTGCGACCCATTTAAATCTAAAAATATGGATTTTATATTTTCATCGATGTTTACTAATTCATTTAATCGTAAAATCACGTGTCCTTTTAAACCATGTGTTTTACTGATATATCCAATTTCTTGAGTGTCCATATTAATCTATTGTTTCGTTTCCTGAATCAAATTTGGGTAAAGCTAATTTATATTTCACAGCTATAACCCTAATGCTGATAATTAGAATCATGCAAATGGGAGCAGCTATATTTGCTTCTATATTAAAATATAACATACTTGTATATAAAACAGCTCCTGCAATACAAGCAGTGGCATATATTTCTTTGGCAAAAATTAAGGGATTTCGTTTAATAAAGTATCTCTAATAACACCTCCAAATACTGCTGATATTAAACCTAAAATAACTGCCGCAAATGGATTGACACCTAACTCTAAACTTTTTTGAACGCCTAAAATGGTATAAATACCAACCCCAACGGTATCAAATAAAAATAAAGTACGGCGTAATTTTACAATGTATTTTTTGAAAATGAGTGTAAATGCAAATGCAATAATTATCGAAATCAAAATGTTTGCATCGCTAAGCCATGAAATAGGATAAGCTCCTAACATCATATCTCTTAAAGTTCCGCCACCAATAGCTGTAATAAAACCTGTAAAAAAAACGCCAAAATAATCGTGATAGTGTTTTTTATCTCGAGCCGCTAATGAGCCAGAAATAGTAAAGAAAAAAATACCAATCAAATTTAACCAATAAAAAAGCATCGTTTAAATTTTTATATTTTAGTTCTTGGAGTTAATTTTTCGCCCTCCCATTTAGCTACTACGGCACTTGCTACGGCGTTACCCACAACATTTGTAGCCGAACGACCCATGTCTAATATTTGGTCAACGGCTAATAGTAATAATAAACCTTCGCCTGGGATATGAAACATACTTAACATCCCTGCAATAACTACCAGTGATGCTCTTGGTACGCCAGCCATTCCCTTACTAGTAATTAATAAAATTAGCATCATTTGAATTTGATCTCCCATCGTCATATCGATGCCATAGGCTTGAGCAATAAATACGGTAGCAAAGGTCATGTACATAATGGAGCCATCTAAATTAAAGGAATAACCAAGAGGTAAAACAAATGATACAATACGATTGCTAATTCCGAATTTTTCCAATTGCTCAATGGTTTTTGGCATCGCACTTTCAGAACTTGCCGTACTAAATGCTAGTAAAATTGGTTCTTTCACATACGATAGAAGAGAAAAGAATTTAATTCTTAACACTGTACAGATGGCAAACAAAATTCCAAATACAAAAAACAGCAAACCTCCAAAGAAGCAAGCCATTAAATAGGCGTAGCCACTTAATACATCTAATCCTTGTTGTATAACGACGGCAGTGATAGCGCCAAACACACCAATAGGAGCAAAGCTCATCACAAAATTAGTCACTTTAAACATAATGTGAGAAAGGCTGTCCATAGCCTTAATCATGGGTTTGCCTTGTTCACCAATACTGGCTGCTGCGATTCCAAAAAATAAAGCGAAAATTACGATGGGTAAAATTTCATTTTCAGCCATTACTCTAATAATACTATCAGGTACAATATGTGCTACAAAATTTGAGGCGCTTTGCGCATTTGCTTTTACACCAGCATCTGCTGTTGCAGGCGGTAAATCTAAGGCCATGACTTTACCAGGTTCAAATAAATTCACAATCACTAAGCCTAAACTTAAAGCGAGTAGGGTAGCAAAGGTGAAATACACAATGGTTTTTCCGCCAATTCTGCCAACTGCTTTAAAGTCGCCAACCTTAGCAACACCCATTACTAACACGGCTAATACCAAGGGTGCAATAATCATTTTAATTAAACGTAAAAAAATATCACTTAAAATAGAATAGTTAGAAGCTACTTTTTTCTTAGCTTGTTTTAATTGGTCTTTTTCTATTTTAGAAACAGCTGCCGATACTTGCTTTTCAATTTCTATATTTCCTTTTGAAATCTTTTGAATATAAGATTGCTCAATTTTAGGTGCATTGTTGGTAATGGATTTATTAATGCCATATCCTAATGCAATACCAATAATCATGGAAATAACAATAATGGTAATGAGTCTGTTTTTTTTGCTGAACATAAATGTTGTTGATAAACCCCCCCCCCTTTGCCCCTCCTTTCTTTTACTTTTTTCCAAAAAAAAACAGCGTCCCCTTCTGTTTTTATTAAATTTTAGAAGTCTTGTTTCTTAAGATATGGTCAACAAGTACCAAAGCAGCCATACTTTCTACAATAGGCACTGCTCTAGGTAAAACACATGGGTCGTGACGACCTCTGCCTTTTACTACCATTTCGTTACCATCTTTATCAACGCTTTGTTGATCTTGCATAATAGTAGCTACTGGTTTAAATGCTACATTAAAGTAAATGTCTTGTCCGTTGCTTATGCCACCTTGTATACCTCCGCTATAATTAGTACTTGTATTTACTTTTCCATCTGTTGAGGTAAAAGCATCATTCAATTCAGAACCTTTAAAGTTGATAGAGTTAAATCCTTCACCATATTCAAAACCTTTTACGGCATTGATACTTAGCATAGCCTTACCTAAATCCGCATGTAATCTATCAAAAACGGGTTCGCCTAATCCAATAGGAGTCCCTTTAATAACACAGCTTACAATGCCTCCAATAGTATTACCTTCTTTTCTAATGTCTTCAATATAACTTACCATTTTATAGGCAGTAGCAGCATCTGGACAACGAATAATAGATTCTTCGGTTTTAGATAAATCTAAGTCTTGATATTTTTCTCCAACTTAATATGTCCAACTTGGCTTACATATGCTTGAATGCTAACGTTGAGGTGTCTTAAATATAATTTAGCAATGGCACCACCAACAATACGGCAGGCTGTTTCGCGAGCAGATGAACGACCTCCACCACGATAATCTCTAATGCCATATTTTTCTTGATAGGTGAAATCAGCATGAGAAGGGCGATAAGCATCTTTGATATGTTCGTAGTCGTTACTTTTTTGATTCGTATTTTCAATTGTAAAGCCAATGGGATGTCCTGTGGTTTTACCTTCAAAAATACCAGATAAAAACGTTACTTCGTCTTCTTCTTTTCGCTGAGTCGTAATATGTGATTGCCCTGGCTTACGACGTTGCAATTCGGATTTCACAAAGTCTATGTCAATTTTTAAACCAGCGGGACAACCATCAATAATGCCGCCTAAAGCCACACCATGACTTTCGCCAAAGGTTGTTAATCTAAATAATGTTCCAAAAGTATTACCTGCCATGATGTAAAAATAACCATTTTACGCAAAAATAAGCCATAAATTAAATAACTTGCGGTTTCTAAATCGTAAGCTTATGTCAAGACTATTAATCAAAAATATAAAATCCTTAGTACAAGTTAGAGATACTGTTGTTTTAAAAGTAAGCGGTGCAGAGATGAAAGAGTTACCTTGTATTGAAAATGCTTGGTTAGCGGTTGATAACGGATTGATAGCAGATTATGGTTCGATGGATGATTTTCCAGGAATTGAAGATTGGAAAGGATTAGAAATTATTGATTGCGAAGGAAAAATAATTATGCCTTGTTATGCCGATAGCCACACACACATTTTGTATGGAGGCAATAGAGAAGGGGAGTTTGTGGATAGAATTAATGGTTTGAGTTATGAAGAAATTTTTGCAAGAGGCGGCGGTATTTTAAATTCTGCTAAAAAATTAAGTGAAGCCACCGAACAAGAATTGTTTGAGCAAGCGATGGTGCGTTTAAGAGAAGTGATTAGTCAAGGTACTGGAAGTATTGAAATTAAAAGCGGATACGGATTAAGTGTAGAAAGTGAATTGAAAATGTTACGTGTGATTAAGCGCATTAAAGATTTGAATTTACTTCCTGTAAAAGCAACTTTTTTGGGAGCGCATGCTTTGCCTTTAGAATATAAAAATAACAAAGAAGGATATATTAATTTAATAGTGAATGAAATGCTTTTTAAAATTGCTGCTGAGAAATTAGCCGATTTTATTGATGTGTTTTGTGAGCAAAATTATTTTACACCTGAAGAAACCGAATATATTTTAAAAGCAGGAAAAGAACATGGCTTAACACCAAAAGTACATGCCGAACAAATGAGTCATTTTGGTGGTATACAAGCAGGTGTTGCTTGTGGAGCGATAAGCGTAGATCATTTAGAATATTGTAATGATACAGATATTGAAGTTTTAAAAAATTCAAATACAATGGCAACGGTATTGCCTGGAGCGGCTTTCTTTTTGAGTTTGCCTTTGCCACCTGCTCGTAAAATGATTGATGCAGGATTACCCATTGCATTTGCTAGTGATTTTAATCCGGGTTCTTGCCCAAGTGGTAATATGAATTTTATGATGAGCTTGGGTTGTGTACAATATAAATTAACTCCCGAAGAAGTGATTAACGCTTGTACGATTAACTCTGCTTATGCCATGAATGTATCTCACGAAGTTGGGAGTATGACGCCTGGCAAAAAAGCAAATTTCTTTATTACCAAACCAATTAGCTCTTACGGTTTTATACCTTATTCTTTTGGAAGCAATTTAATTGAGAGTGTTTATTTGAATGGGGTTAAGCAGTAAAAATATTAAGAAAAATTAATGACAGTTTTTATATTTTTTCTTTTAATAGGAAGTTCAATACTTAATATTTTCGCTACAACTCTCTATTATGATTTACAAAAAAGGGGCTTTCACAATATCTCTGGGCGACGAATACAACTTAAATCATTAAAGAAAATTCTATCAAGGGAAATGACAATTGAAGAATAAAGGCAAGGTTGCTGCGAAAAATGCTTGAAATTGTATTTTTGTTATTGACATCTTTTTTATTCAGGATTAATATTGACAATTTTGTTTTATGGTAGTCAGTAATATAAAAATTAAAATTACTTATCCAATAATTTTTACCCACATTCTCACTTCAATCAAGGGTCTATCGTCTTTATTTTTGCCAACGGCAGCAATTTTATCAATAACCTCCAAGCCTTCAATCACTTCACCAAAAATGGTGTATTGGCTATCTAAATGTGGCGTGCCACCAATGGTTTTGTAAATAGTTTTGTGTTCTGGTGGAAATGTATAATGCGGTGTTTTTGCATACTCTTCATCTACGAGTTTGTTTACCACTTTAAAATAAACCATTAAGCTATCGTTATTTTGTTCTTTTTTCGCAGTCGCTATTTTTTCTTTTAGTAATGCATTTTCTGGATTATTTAAAATGTCTTCTTTTATTTTAACAATAATGGGTTTGTTGATTCGTTTTTCAAATGAAATCAAATCTTCTTCGGTTCGCACTTTGCCTTGCACTATGTAAAACTGTGCCGCCGATGATGCTTTTTCTGGATTTACATCATCTCCGTTTCTGGCAGCGCAAAGCATTCCTTTTTTATGGCAAAGCGCAGGTACGAACTCGGCAGGAATGGTGTATTTTAAATCCCCATCGCCTAATAATTTGGCGGGCTCTGCATATTTGCTATCGGGGTCACCACCTTGTATCATAAATCCTTCAATAACTCTATGAAACAATAAACTATCATAAAAGTGCTCTCTCACTAACTTCAAAAAATTATCTCGGTGTTTAGGTGTTTCGTTAAATAATTTAAGCTTCATGTTGCCATAAGGCGTTGAAATTAGAATTGTTTCTGGAGAAAATGTTTGAGAAAATCCTAGTTTAATAACCAAAATCAGGCTTATACTCAATATTATGTGTTTTAGATACTTTCTAATCATTTTTTTTCTTTATATTTGGGGTACAAATATTAATCCAATATAATTAATATAAAAATGAAACTAAAATTATTTATTACAACATTAGCTTTAGGTCTAATTACTTTAGGTTTAAACAGTTCATGTCAAAAGAATACTGATTGTAAATTAATTATTACAACTCACGATGCCTTAGGAAATGCCATTGGCAGTGCTACAGTAAAATTGTACGCAAATGTTAAAACATCATCTGGCGCAACGGTTGAAGCTGATTTAAAAGCAGAAGGCCAATCTGATGGAGGTGGTTCAAGTTCATATACTTTTAAATTACCAGCCATTATGGATGTTAAAGCAACATCTGCTGGGTTAAGTGGTGTGGGGATTGTTAAATTAGAAGAAGGTAAAACTGTTACGAAAGATATTATTTTGAAGTAATATCTTATTATATAGACGTCAAAATCCCCTGCTCTTAGTAGGGGATTTTTTATTTAATCTTTTCGTAAAAACTAATTAGTCGTTGACCAATAGTTTTGTAATCAAAAGTATGTTCGGCTAATTTGCGGGCAGCTAATTGTAAGCTTTGCTTTTTTGCATTATCTGTTAAAAGATCAATAATTGCTTTTGAAAAATCTTTCCCCGAATCGGCAATGATTAAATCCTTTCCAGAAGAGTAGGGAATACCTTCGGCCCCAATGCTCGTGGTAATAATAGCTTTGCCATAAGCTAAGCCTTCTACTAATTTAATTCTTAAACCGCTTCCGCTCCATAAAGGTACTAACATCACATCGTATGTATTATAAAATTCAGCCGAATCTTTTACATCATCAATAATAGTAATATTTGCTGAAGCTAATTTCTTAAATCTATCGGGCATGCCACGGCCAGCTAATACTAATTTCGCATTAGCTTGTTGTTTTAAAACATCGGACCAAACTTCTTTTAATAACCAGTCTACGGCTTCAATATTTGGCATCCAATCCATAGAAGCAAAATGAAACAAAGTGTTTGAATGAGTTGGTTCAACTACTTGCTTGTATTTATTTAAATTAATACCAGTTAAGCAGGTATGAATAGGTTTATTTGGACATAGACTTGCAATGGTTTTCTTGTCTTCATCAGTAATCGTCACAATAGCATCAACTTGATTAAAAGCATTTATTTCAAACGATTTTAAACGATTGTTTTGTATACTTAAATATGTTTTTTTGATTCCGTTTTTTTCGTTGGTTAAATGGCGTTCCCATATTTGATGCTCAACATTATGGCTTCTTAAAACAATTTTAGCTTTTGAATATTGTTGAATGGTGGGAATATAAGTTGCCATAAATACGCCCTCAATTTGAATAATATCGAAGGTGTGATTTTTTAATTTATTGATCAGTTGCGTTTCATATTCTTTAAAAAAGAAACGACTTACAAAATAGGATTGAGATGAAAATAAATTAAAAAGAGCGCCAGCGATACTAGTATCGGCATTACGATAAACGGATTGATAATTAGTTTTCTGTTTAAACTCAGCAGGAATGTTTTCTTCTGGTTTAAAATGTTTTTTAGTGTTAATAGGTAGCAAATGTAACTCCACGCCATTGTCGGCAATGCCTTCAGCTAATGTGCTAATGGCAATAGAACTTCCGTCGTTAGCAGGATATGGTGCTTTATTACAAAGCTGAAGGATTTTCATTGCTAGGTTTTTGGTGTGCGTTTAAATAGTTTTTTAATAGGCTCGGTGTAAGCGTACATGTCAAATAAAGCAGAATCTTTGGCGGCCTTAAAAGTTAAGAAGATACCTAATGGTAAAAATAATATGAGTGGAAACCACGAGCCAAATACGATATTGTATACGCCTTCAATCACTAAATCTTCATAAATAATGGTGACAACATAATAAAGTAAAAAAAACAGTACAGCCACAACCACTGGCAAACCCATGCCCCCTTTCCTAATAATAGCACCAAGAGGAGCACCAACAAAAAATAATACAATACAGGCAAAGGAAATGTTTATTTTTTTATGCCAGCCCATCGTATAATCAATAATATTATACTCTTTTATTTTAACTTCGTCGTTTACCGAATCTATATAACTACTAGAACTGCGTACTAAATTTTGAGCGTTTTCAACACTTCGCTTAAATTCATCAGGTGTTAAGCCTTTGTAAAATGCATAAATAGCTTGCTGATTTTTTGATATGCTCGATGAGTGAAGGGTACGAGCTAAAAAGTAATTATTAAACTGATTATGTAAATTTGTGTATTTTTTTCCAATATCTATATTGTAGGTGTCTAATTCCATAGCTATTTGCCAAATGTTCATCATTTCGTGGTGACCTTTAAATAATTCCTCTTTGGTTTGTTTCATTTTAAAGCTACTCATATCTACATTAATATTGAGTTCTTTATATAGCAATTGCATTAACGGTCTAGTTGTTTTATGTCCTTCCTCCTGCATGATATCTTCGTAACGAGAGCCATTATTTAATTGAAGTTGAAGATAATTAGTATCAGGAGATGTTTTCATTTTACCACTATCGGCATAAAGTTGAATGTTGTTTCCCAATCCCGCAGAGTGATCGTAAATACTTAAATTATAAAGTGTTTGACCATCTTTACTTTTATTTCCTACTTTGATGCTGTAACCATCCAATTTATCGAAATAAACGCCTTCTTTAATACTTAATGTTGGTTTGGCTTGGCGTATATCCCAAAGCATTCGGGCTGATTTAAGAGTAACGGCTGGTAATAAGAAATTGTTAAATACAAAGGTTAATCCTGATAAAAATATGATAAATATAAAAATGGGTTTAATAATTTGAAAGAGGGATAATCCACAAGATTTCATGGCAGCCAATTCATAATTTTCGGCTAAATTCCCAAAAGTCATAATTGAAGACAAAAGAACTGCCAAAGGCATGGCAACAGGGATAAATGTAATAAAGGAGTTGGCGAAAAATTGAATTAAAACCCATGCTCCCATTCCCTTGCCCACTATGTCATCCATATAGGTAAATACATGAATCAAAAAAAATACAAATACTCCAATAAATAGGGTAAGGAAAAATGGCGGTAAATATGCCTTTAACAAATGTTTATGTAATACTTTTATCTCCAATTTTTGTGGTCTAATTTAATTATATTTTTTATAGCAGAATGGCACAATTTATATAAACTTTGTTATTTTTGTGGAATATGATTAATGGAAAAAAGATAGTGGTTGTTTTGCCCGCATATAATGCGGCATTAACTTTAAAACGTACATATGATGAAATCCCATTTGATATAGTGGATGATGTTGTTTTAGTAGATGATCACAGTACGGATAATACCACCGAGGTTGGAAGACAACTTGGTATAAAACACGTTATTCGCCACGAAAAAAATAAAGGTTATGGTGGAAACCAAAAAACCTGTTATGATAAAGCTCTTGAATTGGGGGCAGATATTGTGATTATGTTACATCCTGATTATCAATATACTCCTAAGTTAATTCATAGCATGAGTTACATGATTGCCAATGATTTATATCCTTCGGTTTTTGGATCTCGTATTCTAGGTAAAGGCGCTTTGAAAGGTGGTATGCCTATGTATAAGTATATTTTTAATCGTTGTTTAACCTTAACTCAAAATATTTTAATCAATCAAAAGTTAAGTGAATATCATACCGGTTATAGAGCGTTTAACAGAGAGATTTTGGAAACGATTAGCTACCACGAAAACTCAGATGATTTTGTATTTGATAATCAAATGATTTCTCAAATATTTTATGCTGGTTTTCAAATAGCGGAAATTACCTGCCCTACAAAATACTTCCCCGAAGCAAGTTCTATTAACTTCAGAAGAAGTGCAAAATATGGGATGGGTGTATTAGGCGTTTCTTTCTCACATTTCTTTAATAAATTAGGTTTAGCAAAAAACAAGATTTATAAAAGAAGAAAATAATAACCTTTAAATTTCTTCTGATGAATAACATTAAACTAATTGCTATTATATTTTTAATAGCATTGTTACCTTCATGCAAATCGTGCAAGGATAAAAAAACGGAAGAAGCTGAAACACCAAACACTCCTGTTGATGGACCAAGTGTAGAAAACACCTTAGGTTTTGGTGTGTTAAGTAAGGTTAATGGTATTTGGGACGGACCAGTTTCTTCAACCACTGGATTAGGAAGCTACCCACAATGGATAGTTGATTTTAGACCAATATCAGAAAATCAAGTTTCTGCAAAAAACGAATTAGATTCATTGAACGATATTTTTATGTCGTTTTTTATTGTAAAACATAGCAATTCCTATAAAGTAGCTTTTAGAAACGGAGGTTCTTTTGTTGGCATGAAGCGCTCATCATACATGTTAGCGGATAGTGTTTCGGAAACGGCTAGTCAGTCGTTTTATCGTTTTTCGGAAGTAGTGCAAGGAAAAGCGAGAGCATACTCTGAAGTGATTAGAAAAGGAGATAGTTTAATTTTAAAATCGTATACCAATAAAACCAATACCTTGCCTTCTTCTGTTCCGCACATGTCTTGGAGAGCTCAATTAAAAGATAGTACATCAACCGCAGCAACAATTACTCATTTTACTTTCCCTAAAAAATCAATGACAAAAGATTTTTCTACAACCTTTGTAGGGCAAACCGAATCTATTTATTACGCTAGCTCTGGCATACCAGCTGGCGATCCATATCCAGAGACTGCACAACCGTATTTAGGACAAACCACTGTTAACTATAGTTACGACGCATCTCATGTGCCTAATAATAGCAAAAAGGTGTTCATTATTATAATGACTCAACCCTTGTTTAGCGGCCCCGTTCCTAATTTAGTAAATTTAAAATACCGTTCGCGTTATGTTATATTAGCAGCAAATGATACTAGTTTTTTGTTTAACTACATGCATCCCGGTACTTATTATGTATATGCTTTATATGATACTGATGGAAATAATATACCTAATAGTGGTGATTGGCTAAGCACTGCCAACACAAGCTTCACATTGAATGCACTAGGAACAACAACTGTTAATGCTCAAATTAACTTTACGATTCCTTAAAAGAATTTATAATTGTTTAAAAAACAAAAAACCACTTGAATTTCAAGTGGTTTTTTGTTTTTTTACGTGCTCCCACCTGGAATCGAACCAGGCACCTACTGATTATGAGTCAGTTGCTCTAACCGAATGAGCTATAGGAGCGCTCTTAACCCAAAAATGGAGATAAAGCTGCAAAAATATATATTTGTAGCGCAATAACAAAATATATGGGGCAAATAAAAAATATAATTTTCGATTTAGGTGGTGTCATTATTAATCTTGATATTCCAAAAACTATATCCGAATTTAATAAATTATCAAACCAGCCTTTCGAATCTATTTATAACCAATTACAGCAAACGCCTGTATTTGATTTATTTGACAAAGGACAAATAACAGAAAAAGATTTTTTTGTTGAATTAAAAAAAGCATTGCGAAATGATGTGACGGATGAGGAATTATTATTTGCATGGAATGCGATGTTGTTGGATTTTCCAAAACATAGATTAGAATTACTCAGTAAATTAAAACCTAATTACCGCTTGTTCTTATTAAGTAATACGAATGAAAGTCATGTATTAGAGTTCGAAAAAACACTATTTGCATCACATGGTTATCAAAATTTAGAACCTTTTTTGAGAAAGTATACTATTCATGCCGAATGAATCAACGAAAACCTAACGCCGATATTTTTGAATCTGTATTAAATGAAAATAATTTAATTGCTGAAGAAACTTTATTTATCGACGATTCTCCTCAACATGTTGAAGGTGCATTAACACTTGGTGTAAAAGCAATGCTGCTAGAAAAAAACAATGAAGTTGAAGATTTATTAAAAGAGTTAAAGTTGATTTAAGTTACTTCAACATTCCTTTTAATTTTTCAATCGTGTAATCAATTTCTTCTTTGGTAGTGTATTTGCAAAAAGAAAAACGTACCGAAGCGCGAGATACATCCGCACCAATACCGCGTAATACGTGAGAACCTTGATTGCTGCCACTACTGCAAGCACTGCCACCACTAGCAGCAATGCCCATGATATCTAAATTAAACAACATCATTTCGGCATCTGGGTGAGCTGGAAAACGACAATTTAAAACCGTATATAAACTTTTCTCATTAGAGGTCTCGCCATTAAATTCAATTCCTGGAATTTCTTTTTCTAATTGCCCTTTCATATAGTTTTTTAAACCTTGTATATGAGCAATATGTTCATCCATTTCAGCATAACAAATTTCTAATGCTTTTGCTAAACCAATAATACCCTGAGTGTTTTCAGTACCACCTCGCATATTACGTTCTTGTGCCCCACCGTATATCATTGGTTGGATTTTTACTGTATGGTTAACATATAAAAAACCAACGCCTTTTGGTCCATGAAATTTGTGAGCCGCACAGGTAATAAAATGAACTTTTATTTTTTGTAAATCCATTGGGTAATGCCCCATAGTTTGCACAGTATCGCTATGGAAAATAGCATCGTACTTTGCGCAAATTTCTCCAACTTGATCTAATGGTAATAAAGTCCCAATTTCGTTGTTAGCATGCATTAAACTTACAAAAGAACGCTCGTTAGTTTTCAATAATTCTTCTAAGTGATTTAAATCTACATTTCCTTTAGCATCAACATTTACCCAACTTAATTTTATTTTCCCTTCTTTTTCTAAATGTTGTAAAGTGGTTTCAACAGCGTGATGCTCAATTTTACTAGTAATTGCGTGTTTAATTCCTAACGAATGAATACTTTGATTAATAGCCATATTGTCGGCTTCTGTTCCTCCCGAAGTGAAAAATATTTCGGCGGGAGCAACATTTAATAATTTAGAAACGGTTTTACGAGCTACTTCAATAGCAGAACGTGTTTTACGTCCAAAAGCATGGATAGATGATGGGTTTCCATATTCTTCTCGCATGTATGGTAACATGGCCTCTAAAACGTTTTCGTCTAATTTGGTAGTAGCAGCGTTGTCTAAATATACTTTCATTACGTTGATTTTTGAACTGCAAAGTTCGTAAAGTTTTGTTTTCGATGAATCCTTTATTGAGCTATTATCAGATTCTTATTTTTTAATAATCTCTTTAATATCTTCAATAATTTTTTTCGCTAAAGCATCAGCTGTGCTCACGCTTTCGCTCTCGCTATAAATTCTGATGATAGGTTCAGTATTTGATTTTCGTAAATGCACCCATTCTTTATCAAATTCTATTTTCACGCCATCCACAGTATTCACAGGTTGTTTAGCGTATTTTTCTTTAACGTTTACTAAAACTTTGTCAACATCAATTTCGGGAGTCAACTCAATTTTATTTTTAGAAATGTAATAATTAGGATATGATTTACGAAGCATAGAACATGATTTACCATACTTTGCTAAGTGTGTTAAAAAGATAGCCACGCCAACTAAAGCATCTCTACCATAATGTAATTCAGGTAAAATAACGCCACCATTTCCTTCGCCACCAATAATAGCGTTGGTAGATTTCATCATATTTACAACGTTAACCTCTCCAACAGCCGAAGCAGAGTAGGAGCCTCCCATTTTTTCTGTCACGTCGCGCAAAGCACGAGTTGATGATAAATTTGAAACTGTATTTCCTCCTTTATGATGTTGTAATACTGCATCAGCAACGGCTACTAAAGTATACTCTTCGCCAAACATTTCTCCGTCCTCACAAACTAAAGCTAAACGGTCAACATCAGGGTCAACGCTAATACCTACATCCGATTTGGTTTTTACAACAGCTTCCGATAAATCTCTTAAATGTTCAGGCAATGGCTCAGGATTATGAGCAAAATGACCTGTAGGTTCGCAATGTATTTTATGAATGGTTTTTACTCCCAATGCTTCTAATAGCATAGGAATGACAATCCCACCGCTAGAGTTAACAGCGTCAACGGCTACCGAAAAATTGGCTTTTGTAATGGCATCTACGTCTACATAAGGTAAGTTTAAAACCTTATCTATATGTAATTGCAATAATTTATTATTTTGCTCGTAGCTGCCAAGTTGGTTTACGTCACAATAGGTAAAGTCTTCTTTTTCAGCTTGTTCTAAAATATATTTCCCTTCGCTATCGCTGATAAATTCACCTTTATTATTTAATAATTTTAGGGCGTTCCATTGTTTTGGATTATGGCTAGCTGTTAAAATAATACCGCCATCTGCCTTTAATTCGGTTACAGCCACTTCAACAGTTGGCGTTGTGCTTAATCCTAAATCAATCACATTAATTCCCAATCCAACTAAAGTTCCACAAACAATATTATTTACCATTTGCCCAGATAAACGGGCATCGCGGCCAATAACCACTGTTACTTTCTTACTTGAGTCTTGGGATATGATCCAGCTACCATATGCGGATGCAAATTTTACAATGTCTAAAGGACTTAATCCATCGCCTGGCTTGCCGCCAATGGTTCCTCTAATTCCTGAAATACTTTTTATTAAAGTCACGTTACATTAATTTTATAATCGCACAAATATACCATTAGCCCTCAGACTAAAATGAACTATTTTTCTACAAAATACACTATTTTTTGTTCAAAATTAAGCCCTAAAATGTGTTTTTTAAGCTTAAATTTGTAAATATTAAAGAAAGATTTTTTGTATGAGTGAATTTGAAGGAGATGGATTAAGCAACCAAGATTTCGAAAAAAGTTTAAAGCGATTTGAGGATATGATTTCTTCAGGTAACCAGCAGTTTTTTGATGCTGATGAACTGGAAGAAATTATTGATTATTATATGCAGTGGTTTAATTTAGAGCTTGCTAAAAAGGCTCTTGATTTTGCATTACACCATTATCCATATTCGTCATCTTTAAAAATTAAATTAGCCCAATATTTATCATCCCAACATAAAACGCATGATGCGCTTAATTTGTTGAATGAAGTAGAGCAGGTAGAGAGTAATAACAGTGAACTTTATATGACGCGCGGTTATATTTATAGCCAAACTGGATTAAGCGAGCAAGCTATTGAAAATTATAAAAAAGCATTGCCTTTATCTGAATACAAAGATGAGGTTTATGTGGCAATAGGTATTGAATTTTTAAATGACGATAAAGCTGAAGACGCCTTGTATTATTTTAAAAAGGCCATTAAAGTGAATTCTGATAATGACGTTGCTTTAAATGAATTATCCTTATGTTTTGAAATGACAGGCAAGAGCGAAGAAGCCATCGCTTTTTATGAAAACTATATAGATGAAAAACCATACAATCATTTTGCTTGGTTTAATTTAGGAATCAGCTACAATCGTTTAAGCTTATTTGAAAAAGCCATTGATGCCTATGATTATGCTATAGCGATTAAAGATAATTTTTCGTCGGCTTATTTTAATAAGGCTAATTCTTTAGCTCAATTAGATAGATATCAAGATGCGATTGAAGTTTATAAAGAAACCTTTAAACACGAAGAGCCTGATGCAAATACCTATTATTATATAGGAGAGTGTTACGAAAATTTAAATCAATACGAAGACGCTTTAGTAAATTATAACCGAGCTATTAAATTAGATGCAGCGCATGCCGATGCATGGTTAGGAATTGGTATTGTATTGGATTATCAAAATAGAATTACTGAAAGTGTTCATTACATAAAAAAAGCTATTGAAATAAATCCTAATATGCCAGAGTATTGGTATGTGTTTGGTGAAGTTCAACATAAATTGGGGTTTTTAGAAGAAGCAGCTTCAGCATACATGCGAGTAATTGAATTGGGCTACGAAGAGTTTGATATTTATATAGATTACGCTAAGTTATTGTATGATGGAGAATATTATAAAGACTGCGAAAAAATATTAGCCGAAGGCATACAAAAATTTCCTGATGCACCAGAATTGTATTACCGCATGAGTGGTTTACAAATGGAGTTAGGAAGAAAACAACAAGGTATGGTGTTTTTGGAAAACGCCTTAGAAATGGATTACGATAAGCACTCTGATTTACTAGAATACTTGCCCATATTAGAACAAGATGTTGCGGTGATGCAACTGATACAATCATTTAAAAATAAACCACTATAAAAATTAAGGACCTATGCTTAAATACAATGTAAACTTATCGCACTTACCGGAACGTACAGAAAGGCCACGTAATAGTGGTTTAACGATGGTAATGGATAAAGGAATATCGTTGAAACACGCTGAAGATTTTGTTGAAAGTTACGCTGATTATGTTGATTTTGTGAAGTTGGGATTTGGTACTTCCGTGATGTCGAAGAACGTGAAAGAAAAAATTAAACTTTACCAAAAAGCTGGAATAAAAACATACCTAGGTGGAACATTATTTGAGGCCTTTGTTGCTAGAGGTAAATTTGATGATTACCAAAAATTTATTGATTCTTACGGTTTAGATACGGCGGAGGTGTCCGACGGAAGTATAAATATTGATCATGATAGTAAATGTAAATTTATTAGTACTCTAGCTAAAAACTTCACTGTATTATCTGAAGTAGGCTCTAAGGAAGAAGGTATTATTATTCATCCAGCAAAATGGGTGAGTATGATGAAAGCTGAATTAGAAGCAGGGTCGTTTAAAGTAATTGCTGAAGCTCGCGAAAGTGGAACTGTTGGTATTTTTCACAAAAATGGAAGTGCCCACAGCATGTTGGTTACACGAATTACAAGTAAAATAAAGGTTGAAGATATTATTTGGGAAACTCCACAAAAATCTCAGCAAGTATATTTTATTAATTTATTTGGAGCTAATGTAAACGTTGGTAATATTAGTGTGGATGATGTAATTCCGTTAGAAACCTTGCGCATAGGTTTACGTGGTGATACATTCTTTAACTATTTGCCTGAAGGAACAAAAGATAAAACATTTTAAATGAAAAGACTATTGTATTTATTTTATTTGCTTTTTGCTTTTGGAAATGTTTTTTCACAAGATGTATATCCCTCAAATACATTTGTAAGAACATGTTTTCATGATGAAATATGCTTTGCCAATCAAAATTCATCTAATATATTTTATAATGAAGCAAATAGTGAGTTGTACATTGTGATAGATTTTATGAAGTTTAAAACAGGAGCAGATAGTTTAGATGCTTGGTTAGATGATTTAGATGACACAAAGTTTATTTTTAAAGGGGTATTAAATTCCGATAAATTGCCGGCTCTAAGTAATCATGGTCATAAAACTTTACATGTAAATGGTAATGTTACATTTAATAATGTTGTTCATAGCTATTCGATTGATTTGGTTTTATTTAAAATATCATCCGATGGTATATTATTTAGAAATACAGGGAATGATTATTATGATAGAATTAGAAGTAATATTCAAATGTCATTTAAGCCAAAAGAATTTAAACTAGACAAAAAGCCACATCATCTAAAAAAAACAATATCCATTAATATTGGCAGCGGTTATATTAATCAATTTAAGCCAGGAATGGAAACACTTATTCAAAACTAACAATACATAATAAAATGAAATAGCCATGTTTACTGAAAGACAAGCTTAAGTGATTAAACTAGCTATACCATAAGACAACTAAAAAATAAAATATCTACATATGAAATAGCCATGTGCCGAAACGCACAAAAACCAATGAAGATACATGGCGTATACCATATGACAATAAAAAAAACAATAAATATCTACATATGAAAGAAATATCTGTACAAGAATTAAAACAATTAATCGAAGAAAAAAAAGATTTTCAATTAATTGATGTGAGAGAAGAATATGAATTTGATGAAGCAAACATCAAAGGCGAATTAATTCCTATGGGCGAAGTAATGGATAACATTGATAAAATATCGAAGGACAAACAAGTGGTTATTCACTGCCGCAGTGGTAAACGCAGCGCAACAGTTATTGGAGCATTAGAGAGTCAACATGGTTTTACAAATTTATATAATTTAAAAGGTGGTATTTTAGCTTATATCGACGAGATAGGATTGTAATTATTAATTATTTAATGTTTCTGGTTTCTAGTTAATAGAAAACAAGAAACTTATAACATAAAACGAGAAACAGTATATGATTGAATTATTTAAACACATTTTACATTTAGATTTTGATTGGTTATTTGCCAATTTTGGTACAGCTATTTATGTGGTATTATTTTTAGTAATTTTTATTGAAACGGGTTTAGTGGCTATGCCATTTTTACCAGGCGATTCGTTACTATTTACAGCGGGTTTATTTGCTCGAACTGGTCATTTAAATATGGCGTATCTATTAATTTTATTATTTATTGCCGCTGTATTGGGTGATAATTGTAATTATTGGATTGGTAGAAAAATTGGCGTCAAAATTTTCGACTTAAAACTTAAAGGAAGAGCATTAGTAAAAAGAGAGTACTTAGATAAAACACATGTGTTTTTTGAAAAGCATGGAACTAAAGCAATCATTATGGCTCGTTTTGTACCTTTTGTGAGAACTTTTGCACCATTTGCAGCAGGTGTTGGCGAAATGAATTATAAAAAATATTTAGCTTATGATGTTTTAGGCGGCGCTTTATGGATTGGTGGTTTAACTACGGCGGGTTATTTATTAGGAGAAGTAGAATTCATTCGAAAACACATCGACCTAGTTTGCCTTGGTATTATTGGTTTATCAGTATTACCAATTTTGATAACGATGGTGAAAAATAAATTAGCGAGTAAATAATAGTATAATTCATAATTATGGAAGTAAGAAAAGTATGTTTTGGTATAGTTACATTGTTTTTTTACTTTATAGTAAATTCTCAAACAAATTTAGTTTCAAATCCAAGTTTTGAAAACCATACATCATGTCCCACATTCATGTTGCAATGGGATAAGTGTATTGGATGGTTAAATTGCAATGGAAATGTTTGTAATGGTTTGTGGGGAACTCCAGATTATTTTCACACATGTGGCACTACTTCTATTCCTTATAATCCAGTTCCTCCAAATACAGGTAATGGGTTTTGTAATCCTCATACAGGAGGTGCGATGATGGGTCTAGTTTGTTACAACCCACCTTATCCAAATTACAGAGAGTATATATCAAGACAGTTAAACTGTCCTATGACTCCTGGAAATACTTATACTGTTAGTTTTTGGATAACAGCATCTTCGGCACCAACTGTAAAGTATAATTCTAGCCATTTTGGCGTTTATTTATCAGGAACTTATCCAGTTCAAACTACCTATCTCGTAATGAATTACATTCCACAATATGAAATCACAACGGTTATAAATAATACAACTTGGCAACAGCATACGTTTACGATAACACCAACCTCTAATCTAAATTACATTACTTTAGGTTGTTTTAGAAATGAATCCACAGTTGTTGGTGTTTTAACTACGCCTTCGGCTAGTCAACCCTATTCTAATTATTTTATTGATGATATAGCAGTTATGAGTTCTGCCACATCAGGAACAATCTCTCTATCTTCTTCTATTAATAATGCTAAATGCTTCGGCGCAGCTAATGGCAGCGCCACGATAACAGCTACTGGAAGTGGAAATAGTTATTTATGGAGCCCAGGAAATTATACAACAGCATCTGTTAGTAATTTAAGTGCTGGGGTTTATACGGTTAGTATTAGCGATGGAGCTTGTAATACAACTACAACTTCGGTTACAGTTACTCAACCTTCATCTTTAACTAGTAGTTTAACAGCAACTTCTTATTCGGTTTGTGAAAATCAACCAGTTACTTTAAACTCTATTGTTTCTGGAGGAACACCTTCTTATTCTGTAAATTGGAATACGGGTGCTACAAACACAAACAGTATTAGTATAAGCCCAAGTGTTACAAGTGTATATAGTTATACTGTAACAGATGCAAATTTATGTACAAAAATACAAACGCTTTCAATTTCAGTTCAAAATCCAATTGCAAATTTTAGTGTAGCTACTACACCTTGTTCAGGAGTAGCAACTTTTACGAATATAAGCACGGATAATAGCACTTATAACTGGACTTTAGGCAACAACAATAATTCATCGGCTCCTAATCCTGGTGTTCAAACGTTTACTGCTTCAGAAATTTATACCATTCAATTAAATAATAGTTCTTCTTTAGGATATTTAGATTCAATTGTAAAAACAATTAGTATTACTGTGCCCTCAACGGTGTCGATGTCTCAAACATCCTCTTCTATTCTTTGTTATGGTGGTTCAAGTTCGGCAACTGTTAATCCAGTTGGAGTAGGGCCATTCACCTATTCTTGGAGTTCTTTAACTAATACTACTTCTGTGGCTAATAATTTATTAGCGGGAACTTATACAGTCAATGTTGTTAGTCCTAGTTGTGAAACAGGATCATTAGTTGTTAATATTAGTCAGCCATCTCAGTTAAATTCAACATTAACAGCAACTTCATATACGGTTTGTGAAAATCAACCAGTTACTTTAAACTCCATTGTTTCTGGAGGAACGCCTTCTTATTCTGTAAATTGGAACACAGGAGCTACAAACACAAGCAGTATCAGTATAAGCCCAAGTGTTACAAGTGTATATAGTTATACTGTAACAGATGCAAATTTATGTACAAAAATACAAACGCTTTCAATTTCAGTACAAAATCCTATTGCAAATTTTAGTGTAGCTAGTACACCTTGTTCTGGAGTAGCAACTTTTACGAATATAAGCACGGGTAGTAGCACTTATAACTGGACTTTAGGCAACGGCAATAATTCATCGTCTTCTAATCCTGGTGTTCAAACATTTACTGCTTCAGGAATTTATACCGTTCAATTAAATAGTAGTTCTTCTTTAGGATGTTTAGATTCAATTGTAAAAACAATTAGTATTACTGTGCCCTCAACAGTGTCGATGTCTCAAACATCCTCTTCTATTCTTTGTTATGGTGGGTCAAGTTCGGCTACTGTTAATCCAGTTGGAGTAGGGCCATTCACCTATTCTTGGAGTTCTTTAACTAATACTACTTCTGTGGCTAATAATTTATCAGCGGGAACTTATACAGTCAATGTTGTTAGTCCTAGTTGTGAAACAGGATCATTAGTTGTTAATATTAGTCAGCCATCTCAGCTAAATTCAACATTAACAGCAACTTCATATACGGTTTGTGAAAATCAACCAGTTACGTTAAACTCTATTGTTTCTGGAGGAACACCTTCTTATTCTTTAAATTGGAATACTGGGGTAACAAATACGAATTCGATTACAATAACGCCAGTCATTACCTCTATATATAGCTATACAGTAACGGATTTTAATAATTGTATTAAAACTCAATCGGTTCAAATTAATGTAGAATCTACAGTAGCTAGTTTTATAAACACGACGCCCTCATGTAATAGTTTAATTTCATTTACAAACACTAGTACAAATAATACCACTTGTTTTTGGGATTTTGGAGACGGACAAACTAGTAATTCAAACTCAGTTACAAGTAATAATTATACATCAAGTGGTATTTACACAGTTAGCTTAATATGTTCAACAATTAATGGTTGCAAAGATACGATAGAACAAGTGGTAAATGTAAATGCCAATTTTTTAAACTTAGATTTTGATTATGCTATTAAGACAAGCAAATGTAAAGACTCTTTATTTTTTGTAAATAATAGTCAAGGCGCTACGTCTTATTTTTGGAATTTTGGAGATGGTAATACAAGTACTCAAATATCTCCAACGCATAGTTATTCTTCCGGAGTTTTTAGTGTAACGCTTGTTGGTGTTAATGCAAATTGCATGGATTCTATTTTACAAGAAATTATTATTAACGATTCATTTAATTCAAGTGACATAAATACACCTAATGTTTTTACTCCTAATGGGGATGGAGCAAATGATGTATTTGATTTTAAAGTTATGTCTAAATGTGAGGATTTTACATTTGAAATATTTGATAGATGGGGATTATCTATATTTAAAATGACCGATGGAAAACAAACGTATTGGGATGGTAGAACAACAAGCGGTAAGGACGTAACTGATGGTACTTATTTTTACATGATGTATATTGAAAGTGGAAATAAATTAAAGGGAACGGTAACCTTATTTAGATAAAAATTTGATAATTATTTTTGAATTATGACAGCAACAACTA
The DNA here is from genome assembly GCA_016711805.1 of Bacteroidota bacterium. Taxonomy (GTDB): domain Bacteria; phylum Bacteroidota; class Bacteroidia; order B-17B0; family Aurantibacillaceae; genus UBA4416. The sequence continues at coordinate 184,566 of JADJSH010000014.1, read as the reverse complement.
AAGAACAAGTAAAAGAGTATTACGATACATTCAAAGAACACCAAAAAAAATTGGGAATAAACGTAAGACATCGTTCAATTTTCAAGAATTTAAAATCTGCAGGATTGAAATCAAATTCCAATGTGTTAGAAATTGGATGTGGAATAGGAACAGTAAGTAACTTAATTTTGAAACACATAACTGATGGTAGCTTTGTGGGGCTTGACATTAGTTCTGAAAGTATTAAAATGGCTCAGCAGTTTAATGCTTTTCATAAGAAAGCGGAGTTTTTTGTAAATGATATGAGTAATTTTACTCATAAAACTAAATTCGATTTTGTAGTATTCCCAGATGTGTTAGAACATATTCCTGTTGACCAACATGCCAATATTTTTAAAACTATATCAGAATTAACTACTCCTAATGCAGTTGTTTTAATTAATATTCCAGAACCTCATACTTTAGATTGGCACAGAAAAAACATGCCAGAGGCTCTGCAAATTATAGATCAAGCGCTGTCGATGAAAGACATGTGTAATAACTGTTATCCTTATGGCTTTTATATGTTTTCTTTGACTCCGTATTCTCTTCAATATGAAGAAGAAGATTATTTAAGTATAGTTTTAAAGAAAGAGTTTGTAAGAGAAAAACTCACCAAAAAATCTAAAATTAAACTAAGTGTAGATAATTATAAAAGTAAACTATAGTTTGTGAAAACTATCAAGGTTTTATATTGGGATGTTGGTAAATCCAGTTTTGTATTGAAAGATTTGGCTATATTAAACTCTCAATTTAGAGTTTATGACTATACTTTTAAAGCAAAGAATAATTTTTTAATACTATTTGAGTTTATTAAGCAATTTTTTATTTGTGTGTATAGAGTATTTTCTTGTGATTTAGTTATTTGCCAATTTTCTGGTTATCATAGTTTAATTCCTTTGTTTGTATTTAAATTATTTGGTAAAAAAAGAATTATTGTTGCTGGCGGCACTGATTGCGTAGCTTTTCCGTCAATTAAATATGGAAACTTCCAAAAGAAATATTTAAAATGGTTTACAAAAAAATCGTTTCAATTATCAAATTATATTTTGCCTGTAGATGAAACCTTAATTCAATATGATTACACATACCAAAATAGTGATTATAAAAAACAGGGTTATAGAACTTTTATAAAAAACTTGAATGCTATTGATAAAGTAATATATAATGGGTATGATTATAATCGTTTTTAATATTATTGATAAAACTAGAAAACGAAATTCATTTTTAACAGTAGGTGCTAATTTAAAAACTCCATTTGGACCAAAACTAAAAGGGATTGATTTAATTATAGAAGTCTCAAAATTTTTTAAAGATTATACCTTTGCAATTGTTGGTGGAAAAGGGTTTAACGAAAATAATGTGCCTGAAAATGTTATTCTTTTAGATAACATTCCAAATAGTGAGTTACCAAAATTATATAATCAATATGAGTTTTATATGCAACTTTCTATGTCTGAAGGATTCCCTAATTCTTTGTGTGAGGCAATGTTATGCGGTTGTATTCCAATAGTAAGTAATGTCGGTGCGATGCCGAAAATTATTGAAAATACTCCAGGATATGTTTTAGACCAAAAAGATGTTATAAAACTTAAGCAAATTCTGGAAGATATTAGAAGTGTTAATATTGAACTTGAACAAAGAATTGTTGTGAGAAATAAAATAATGACCCATTATACTATTGAGAATAGAAAAGAAGAATTAATTAGTTTAATAAAATCTTTTAGCAAATAATTAAATGGTAGAATATAAAATTGAGCGTATAAGTGAAACTAACTTAACTCATTTAATTACGTTGTATAAAAATGCTTTTGGAATTGATGTTTCATTAGATTTTTTATTAAAAAAATACGCTACAAAAGAATTTGGAGCAGCATATATTGGATATTTAGCAATTACTAACGATAATATTCCTGCGGCTTATTATGGGGTTTTTCCGATTGTTTCCGAATTTAAAGGGAATAAAATATTGTGTGCTCAGTCAGGAGATACAATGACTCACTCTGAACATAGAGGAAAAGGCCTTTTTGTGATACTAGCAAAAAAAACCTACGAACTAGCAAAACAAGAAAACATTAAATTTATTTATGGTTTCCCAAATCAAAATTCATATCCGGGATTTATTAATAAGCTATCTTGGAAACATGATATAGATTTAAATCTGTATTGTATTAAAGTGAAAACTTTGCCGTTGGCAAAAGCTATTAAGAAAATAGCTTTTTTTCAAAGCTTTTATATGTTTTATGTTAATTTGATTTGTATGTTTTACAAATCAGAATCTTTTGGTTTCAAAAATTCACTTTCGTATGAGAGCAGCGGATGTGTAGTTCACGATTACACTTTTTTCAACTATAAAAAATATTTTAAAACAAAAGTTTTAAAAATAAAAGGAAAAAATGTTTGGTTAAAAATTGATGGTAGATTATGGATTGGAGATATAGAACATTCAACTCAAGATGAATTTAATAAAATCATGAATTCATTAAAAAGAATGGCTTTTTTTCTTGGTACTAATGAAATCCATTTTCATACTAATCCAACTACAAAGTATGATTCCTATATGCAGAAGCTTGGTAAATTAAAGAACACAAACCCGGTAGGTTATTTAAATTTAGATAGTGGTTTAGATATGCAGGGAATTAAGTTTCAATCTGGTGATTTCGACACATTTTAAAACCCTGAGTTATTAAATTGCTTGTTTATTAAAATTTTATTTGTGTTTAAGCTGGTTGAATTGCTAATACTATATCTACTTCTTATTCGGTTATCATTCTTATCCTGCTCATCCTTATAAGTAACGGCTAATTGATATTTATATCCAACTTCTTCGGCAATATTTTTTACTGAATCAGAATAGTCTCCATCTGGATAGCCGATACTTAAAATAGGTTTTCCTGTAATGCTTTCTAATATTAGTTTGGATTTTTGTAATTCCTCTCTAACTAATTCAGTATTAATATTTGATAAATTGTAATGGCGATGTGTATGCGAACCAATCTCGATAAGAGGAGATTTTGACATTTCTTTAATTTGTTCTTTGTTACAAAATGCAACGAGCTCAGGATTTACAGTTTTTAGAATCTGTTTTATATTATATTTAGTTATAAATTCATCAAATGCATTTTTCCGTTATGATCCCATAGCTTTTACATAATCATAAATAGTAATATTTGTCCTTGAATTAATTAAAGTACTATTAGCGAATTTAAATTCCTCATTATTAAAGATGATTCTTTCAGTGGGAGTTATTATTTTTAATGCGTCAAAAATCTCAGGCCATAAACAGTAATCCTTAATTTCAAAGCTTTCTGTAGTTATGTACAAAGTCGCGGGTATATTATGTTTTTTTAATATCGGAAAAGCTACCGTGTAGTTATTTAAATATCCGTCGTCAAAGGTGATAGCTATACGTTTTTTTGTCCGCATTTTTGTTTATAAAAATGTCACGAACATTTACTATTTCGAAATTGTTTTTCAAGTAAATGACTAAAGACTCAAATTGGGCAACAGGCATATGTCTTTTATTGATATTGCTTTTGAAATTTGAAACCCCATGAAAACATAAAATTAAGTTATTGTTTTTAGATTTTTTTGACAATAATTTTTCAATACCAAGTCCAGTTATTATTGGAAAAGCAATATTTTTAGCAATATTTTTAACTATTAGCATAAATACAAAAGTATGATTAAATTTAAAAAAAATATACAGAATTGGGAATAATAGCTAAACAAGGCATATTAAATAGTGTATTCAGTTATATTGGCGTGCTGTTGGGTTTTTTAACCATTGTATATGTCCAACCAATTTTCCTGAAATCTACCGAAATTATTGGATTAACAAGAATTTTGGTTTCCTTTTCATTCATGGCTGCTATTTTTATTCCATTAGGCATAGGTTCTGTCACAGTTCGCTTTTTTCCTGAAATAAAAAACACTAACACTAAGCATCATGGTCATTTCTTTTTAATGTTTCTCTTTTGTTTAATTGGATCTGCATTTTTAAGTCTGTTTTTTGCTTTATTTAAAGATAATATTACAGCATTTTATCATGTTAAGTCGCCTTTATTCAATGAGTTTTATTATTTAGTTTTTGTTTTCCCATTTATATTAGCATTAATAATGGTTTATAATATTTACTCAGCATCTTTATATAAAACAGCATTTACTGTTTTTTTGAATGAAGTATTACTTAGGGTACTTCAAATAGGAGCTATTTTTATTTATTACTTTGGCTATTTTGATTTAAAGCAATTTATTTTAGCTTTTGTATCAGCATATTTAATTCAGCTGTTACTTTTAATGGGTTATATATATCGAGTAGATAAATTTTCTTACAAGATAAATTGGTCTTTTTATAAAACATTTTTTTCTAACAGAGTGATTTTGTTTTCTGCCCTAATGATTTTCACATCATTTGCTTCTATTGGCATTAAAATGATTGATCAAGTGATAATGGGACATTATTTAAGCCTTTCTTCAATTGGAATTTATGCCACTAGTATTTTTATGGTTTCTATTATGGAAGTACCAATTAATAGTCTGGAAAGAATCTCAAATACTGTAGCCGCAAATTCATGGGCGATAAATGATTTAGATAATATAAAAAAAATTTATTATGACTCAGTAAGAGTGTTAATGCTTATTGGAGGATATTTATTATGTGGCTTAATTTGTTGTTCAAATAGTATTTTTCAAATTTTACCTGAAGAATTTGAAATAGGAAAAAATTGCATGATTGTAATGGCACTATGTTCTTTTGTCAATCTATCCACAGGAATTAATACTACGATTATAGCTACTTCGCATAAATATTTTGTAATCTCAGTGTTTTTGTTTGTGCTAATTTCAACTAGCATTATTACAAATAACTGGTTAATACCAAAATACGGAATAATTGGTTCTGCTTATTCAACATTTATTTCTATAGGAACTTATAACCTTTTGAAAGTTATTTATCTTTGGTATAGACTGAAAATGTTACCTTATAATAAGACAAGTCTAATTATTATTATCACCATATTATTTTCAGGCTTGGTTTATTTTATTCCCGACATTGCAAATCCATATTTCAATATTCTATTTAAAGGGACAGTAATCACTATTATATTTGGTTTCTCAACTATTAAATTTAAAATAGCAGAAGAAGTAACATCTAAGATACCTATTTTAAAAAGCATTAAACTGTGAAAAAAGTTCTCATCATAACCTATTATTGGCCGCCAACAGGTGGAGCAGGGGTGCAGCGTTGGTTAAAGTTTAGTAAGTACTTTCGTAAATTTGGTTGGGAACCTATTATCTATACGCCTTCTAATCCTGATTTTCCTATTAACGACGACACACTCTTAAAAGATATTCCTGCTGATTTAACCGTTCTTAAAACTCAAATCACAGAGCCTTACGATATCTATCGCAAGATTATGCGTAAGAAAAAAACAGAAACAGTTAACCAAGGCTTTTTATCGGAAGGAAAAGAAAATACCTTACTACAATCCGCTATGATTTGGGTGCGAGGTAATTTTTTTATTCCAGATGCACGTAAGTTTTGGATTAAACCTTCTATTTCTTATTTAGCTGAATACATCAAGCAACACAAAATAGATGCAGTCATAAGTACAGGTCCACCACATAGTATGCATTTAATTGCGATGGGTTTAAAACAAAAATTTAATATTCCTTGGATTGCCGATTTTAGAGATCCTTGGACACAAATAGATTTTTATAGCCAGTTAAAATTATCGTCGTATGCCGACAATAAACATAAAAAGCTTGAACGTCAAGTGTTAACTCAAGCTAATAAAGTTGTGACGGTTAGTCCTACCTGTGGTACTGATTTAGAAAAGTTAGGGAACCGAAAAGTAGATGTCATTACAAATGGTTTTGATACAGATGATTTCAAGTTTAGTTCTGATTTAAAACAATTAGATGGATTTTTGTTTCATCACATAGGTGCATTAAATAAAGATAGAAATCCTTATACGCTTTGGAAAGTATTAGGTGATTTATGTAAAGAGCATGCTGATTTGAAAAAAGATTTAGTGATTAAGTTTACTGGAAAAACTGATGCCATTGCTTTTGAAACGTTGAAACAAAATGGCATTTTAGATAACGCACAAAAAACAGATTATTTACCTCATAGCGAAGTGGTAAAGTTAATGGCGCAATCTCCGGTCTTATTATTGCCATTAAATAATACACCAAACAATGCAGGCGTATTGTCTGGTAAGTTGTTTGAATACTTGGCAGCAAAACGGCCAATTTTTGGAATTGGATTACCCGATGCGGATGCAGCAGCTATTTTAAAAAGTACACAAGCTGGCACAATGGTTCACTTTGATGATTATGAAGGAACAAAAAAAGCAGTATTAGACTTGTATCAAAAATATAAATTAAACCAGCTTTCTATTAGTTCATCATCTATAGATAAATATTCTAGAGAAAATTGTGCGAAGGATTATGCGAATCTCTTAAATGAGATTTCTAAATAATAAAGAGGTAGTGGAATACTACCTCTTTATTAGTTAATTTTGTCTTGTTAATTAGTATTTAAAACCTCGTGCGAATTTTTAATTCGCTCAGATCGCCAAATCTGGTTATTAAATTTTCTAATTGATAAGAGGTTGTGTTGTAGGTGTATGCTTATAATGCAACCTTTTTTAACAACCAAAAACTAACATTAATTTACTTTCAATTTAAAACCAACTTGTATGTCTGTCTCGCCTGGTGCATAAGATCCATCTTTTACACTCGGTTGATGTTTAAGTTCAATAGTTAATGGAGATTTGCCCATCATCATACTTGGAGCAGTCCATAAGGTTGATAAGCCAATTCCTCTATTATTTGCATCTAAATCAAGGTATTTAATATTGGTCATACTTCCAGCTAAATAAGTAGTGTATGGAGTACCAGTTGGTGCTATACTATTAAAAAAGAACATATGGTCAGCACCTTCTTCTTCAACCTCATTTGAAATAGTATCAACCGGACTTTTCGATTCATCTAATAATAAAATGGTTGCTATATACACGTGGTTTGCTGTAATATTAATCACTGAATCAGCGCCACTATTTCCAAAAGTAGCCGGGTTTCCGCCAGCGCCATCTAGATCACTAAATACATAAGTTGTATTAGTGTGTATGGTTGTCGTGAAGGATAACTTTCATGGTGGTAATTAATTCCGACTCGTTTGTAGGAGGAGTTGGTGCATCTGGAGTAGGTTCATTACTCTTGTCTTTTTTGCAGGAAGCAAAGGCAGCGCTAATCATAGCAGCCATAGCTAAAGTTTTAATGGTTGATTTCATTTGTTTTTTGTTTTTTTTGGTTGTTATTTATTTTTGGTTAATTATTTTTTATCGTAAATGGTTAATGGTACTTTTATTCTTAAGGTAAAATTTTGCCCTTGACTATCGGCAAAGTATCTAAACCTATCTAAGTAATCTCTGTAAATTTCATTTAATAAATTAGTTGCGGTAATGCTTATATTGATTTGTTGTTTTCCAAATTTAAACGAGCTTCCTAGTTCAGCAGATAATAAACCATATTCTTTTGGTGGCGCGGCAAAATCTGTATTAGCAGGCACACGCCACTGTTTGGTGATAAATTGATAACCCGCTTGTACATAAATTTCTTTTACGTTTTTTGATATGGAAGTAAATGCTTTCACATCTAACGAATATCTATCCGAAGGCACGTAAACTAAGTAATCATTAATTGAGTAATTCCAAGCCCTTAAAATCATGGCTTTGGTGGTTATTTCAAGATGATTAAATAATTGAGTTTGCAGTTTTGCATCTATACCACTAATTCGAGCATTTGCTTGATCGTAATTAAAAACAGGATAAGCTCCTTTAATCGTTAACTCTGGTTGAGCAGCGGGATTCATATAAATGAAGTTCGAAAACTGATTATGATACACCGTGAGTTCAATTAATGATTTTTTTGGTTGATATAAACCTGTTGCCGTTATATTGTAAACTTTTTCGGTTTTTAAATTGGGATCGCCTCTTTCAATAGAGCCTACACCATGATGAACTCCATTACTATATAATTCGTTTGGTGCTGGTGCGCGCCATGCAGAGCCGATATTAAAAAAGAAGTTTAAATTAGTTTTCGGTTTTAAAATAGTCCCTACATTCCACGAAACGTTATTGAAATTTAAATCTGGTTTTGTAAATCATTACCTATATAATAAAATGACCTTAAATTTTTTTGATCAAATCTCACGCCAGCTTCCAATTCTATATGTTGTTTTACGTAGCGTTCGCTGGCAAATACTCCCCACGTGTTATTAATAAAATTAGGAACGAAAAAACGACCTAAGTATACATTTTTTTGATTCATATAACTGCCTCCAAATTGCCCTCTAAACGATTTGATATTCAAATGTTCAATCACTAAATCTACTGTTTGTGATGTAATGCGGTAATCTAATTCCGGCTTATCAAGGGCAGCTAAGGCATTATTTAAGGGTTTATGTTTGTCGTATTCTTTACGGATATTATATTGATACGCATACTGTAAGTTGGCAATCCATCGAGGAGCTAGGTGTAAGTGAAATTTTCCTTTTGCTAATTCGTGAGAAATGTCTTGATACGGTCTATCAATATCATAACTAAATGTTGCTAAACTATCTTGTGGTTTGTTTGCATTAAAAGCATTTTTTAAATCGGTTAAATTGCCAATATGTGCACCACTAAAGATTCCTATTTTAGTATTAAATTGAGAGTAGTAGCCTTCAATACCCCAGTTTTTACGATGATAACCAAGCGCATACGAAAAATTGAGTTCTTCAACACCCGTATTTTTTAAATAGTAGGTTGGTGTTTTTATATTACCTCCTTTTTTGTAAGTCCCTTGAACTCTCCAATTAAAGCCTTTTATTTTATCAAAGTAGCCTTGCAAAATTCCAGAAGCAACGCCTGCTTGTCCGTTACTCATTCCCACTAAATTTACTTCTCCAGTTACGGCAGCAGTATCTGGTAAATCATTCGGCTCTACTAAAATAACGCCAGCCATAGCATCGCTGCCATAACGTACGGCGTTTGCTCCTTTAATTACTGATAATTTTTGTGCAATAAAAGGGTCAATTTCTGGGGCATGTTCATTTCCCCATTGTTGTCCTTCTTGTCTAATACCATTGTTTAATATCAATACTCTATAACCTTGCATACCATGTATCATGGGTTTACTAATGGTACTTCCAGTGTTTAATGTTGTTACACCGCTAATTAATTTTAATGATTCTCCTAAAGATTGCCCGCGTGTTCCGTCTAATTCTTTTGCTGTAATATCATTAACGGTTTGTGTTTTTATCATATCAGGTTGTTTGTCCATGATATCAATTTGACTCAATTCAACAGCACTGTGAGGTAATTTTATATTGAGTTTTAAATCTTTTTAAATCAATAGTTATGATGCTATCTCTGCATCCAACATGTCGTATAATAAATTGATGGCTTCCATTGCATAAATTGGTGAATTTAAAACTACCATGCTCGTTAGTTATTTGAGTTTGGTTGGTTGATTTTAAAACAATAAAAGTGCCTTCTAATTCTTTTCCATCATCTAAATCAATAATTCTTCCACTAAATGATAAGGAACATGTATTTTGTGAATACACAGGAAATCCTATTATGAATAATAGGAAAAATACAAAATAAGTATATGCACAGAAAAGCTGTCTCATAATTAAGATAGGAATTTTTTTGTTTTTTGTGATTTAAAGAAGTTTATTTTACCGGATCGTAACCACTTCCTCCCCAAGGATGGCAACGAAAAATTCGCTTTAAAGCCATCCAACTTCCTTTAAAAGCACCGTATTTGTTTACAGCATCTAATCCATATTGCGAACAAGAAGGAGTAAAGCGGCATGATGGCTTTAGTAAGGGAGAAATTGCGTATTGATAAAAGCGAATAATCGCTAAGGGTATAAACTTCAACTTTTGTTTTAATAGGTTAATAACTCATTTATTTAATCAAATAAATTAAGCCATTGGTGGACCTCTTAAAAGAGACGTATTGTAATGAAGTTTTGGTATTGATTTTTGATAGTAAAAGAAAGAGGTTTGTTTCGCTTCTTTTAAAGGCAAAAAGTTTAATATGAATTTAAAAACGGTATAGTAAACAGGAGTATCAAATTTCTCAAAATTACAATCTTGAGTACCTTCTTGCTCGTTTACATTAACATCACCACTTATGCTATTTATAATTGTATGAGTGTGGCCAAGTAAAGAATGGATATATACTTTAGGTACTGCTGCAAATAATACAACGGCAAGTAAAAGTGATGAAAAAAGTATTTTAAATTTTGGTTTCAACAGTACAAATATACAGAATATTTAATATTTCAAATTTTTTTAATAAATTTTGTAAAAAAGACCTAAAAAGGTCTTAGAAAAGTGGCTCTGCCAGGAATCGAACCTGGATCGTAGGCTTCGGAAACCCAAATACTATCCATTGTACTACAAAGCCTTATATAATTACAAATATAAGTATTAAATTTATGCTTGGTTATTACAATATTTTACTTTAAACTACGTTAATACAGTATGCAATCAAAAAAAATATTTTCTCTCTTATTTATTATATCTAGCCTATTTTCTTTTTCGCAAGTAAAGATAGGACAATGGTTAGATCATTTATCGTACAGTAACGCCAATAGTGTATCAAAAGTGGGTAGTAAAGTATATGTTTCTAACGGGTCTGGTTTAGCAGTTTTTGATGAACGAGATAATAGAATTAGAAAACTAACTAAAATAGAAGGTTTGTCTGATGTTGGAGTTAAATTGTTGCGAAAGAATGATTATAACGATTTATTAATTGTGGTTTATGACAATACCAATATCGATGTCATAAAACCAAATGATGAAAAAGATGAAATTATAAATATTGCTGATATAAAAAGAAAAATTATTACGGGTAAAAAAGTTATTAATGAAGTTTATTTTAGTGGAAAATTAGCCTATATTTCTTGTGGTTTTGGTATTATAGTTTTTGATACGGATAAATTAGAAATAAAAGATACGTATTACATTGGATCAGCAACAACAAATTTGGAAATACATCAAGTTACCAAAAATGATACCGCTATATTTGCAGCCACTTCCAACGGTGTGTTTTATGGGAAACTAAATGCTAATTTAAGTTTTTACCAAAATTGGAAACCTTTAAATGTTGGTTTAGCGCCAGGGCCTTATAACGCAATTGTTAATTACAACGGCACATTAATTACTAATTATTCAGAAAGATTAAAGTCAAATGATTCTCCAAAAGATACTTTATACAAATATACACCTTTAGGATGGATCAAATATTCAATCAATAGTAATTATACGGGCAACGAAAACATAAAATTATATGATTACTCTAAATACGGTAAGTTGTTGATTTTAGATCAATTTGGATTAAAGGAATATAACGCAGCAGGCACTTTTTTGAATTATATAACGACTTATGCAACTACCACAGCTCTAATAAATGATGTATATTATGACAATAATAAATTTTTTATAGCAGATAGAAAGCTAGGTTTAATTAAGTCTGGGGGAGGGTATGGTCCTAATGATAAAATTAGTTTAAACGGACCTGAAAACAATTTAGTAAATGACATAGATATAAAAGATGGGAAGTTAGTTGTTGCTCCAATTAATGTAGGTGAAACAGTTAATCCTCAGTATAGGCCTGAGAAACCTAATAAATTTGAAAACAATGAATGGTCATCCATGGGAGATGTTGTACCAAATACAGTTGGTGATATTACGGCTGTAGCAATCGACCCAAACGACAAAAATCATGTAGCATTTGCAGGAATGGTTTTTGGGGTTATAGATGTAAAAGATGGTCAAACTGGAATTTACAGTTATGGTAATAGTCCCATAGTAGGAGCAGATGGCGGCGCTGATCTTAGGGTTTCTGGTATAAGTATTGATAATTATTCTAAAGTATGGGCTGCAATTACACTTGGTAGATACTGTATATCTGTTAAAAATCCTAGTAACGCTTGGACATTATTAGATTTTGAGGGGGTTGTAGTTAAGCCATATATGTCGAAAATCATTTTTGACAAATACGACCAGGCATGGATAATACTAGCACGAGGATATGGTTTAATGGTTTATAAAGATGTAGTTGGTTTATCACAACCTAATGCATCTAATACAAAATTGTTAAGTACCGCTGTTGGTAATGGACATTTACCTTCAGTTGATATTAGATCTATGTGCACGGATAGAGACGGACATGTTTGGTTAGGAACAGCCAAAGGAATTTCTGTAGTTTATAATCCAGAAAATGTTTTTACTAATAATAATTGGGATAGTCAGCAAATTTTAATTGAACAAGATGGTTATGTACAAATACTATTAGAAAATGATGTCATTACGGCATTAGCGGTTGATGGGGTTAACAGAAAATGGGTAGGAACAGAAAGCTCGGGAGTGTATTGTTTCTCTCCCGATGGTCAACAAGAGATTTTCCATTTTACTGCAGAAAACAGCCCTTTGTATTCTAATTATATTAAAGATATTGTAACTGATGAAACAACAGGTGATGTTTTTATGGCGACAGATATTGGAATACAATCTTTTAGAACAGCATTTATAAAAGGATTTGAAGAATTTACAAAAGTTCACGCATATCCTAATCCAGTAAAACCAGGTTATTCGGGTTCTGTAGTTATTACAGGTTTAATGGATGAATCTGATGTGAAAATTACAGATCTTAGCGGTAATTTGGTTTGGACAGCTAAATCTCAAGGTGGACAAATAGAATGGAATATGAGCACCTTTGGTGGTAAAAAAGCAAGTACAGGAACTTATATGATTTATTGCGCTACAGGTGATGGCGAAAGATATGCTACCGCTAAATTATTGATTGTAAATTAATGCTCTATACAACTCAGGGCATTGTTTTGCATAATATAAAATATGCCGATAAAAAAATTATTTCAAAAATTTACACCAAAGAATTTGGATTAATATCTGCCAATATTAATGTTGGTAATGGACCTAAAGCTAAAATTAAGTCAGGTGTTATTCAACCGCTCACGCAAATCGAGTGCGTTGTTTCATTAAAGGAAAATAAAGATGTACAGCAAGTTAGCGAAGTAAAATGCTTATTTGTTTATACTGATTTACAATCTAATTTTAGTAAGCTTTGCATTGCACAGTTTTTAAATGAAATTCTTTATAAGTGCATAAAAGAGCAAATTCCTAATGATGATTTATTTGATTTAATATGCTATACCTATCAGTGGTTAGATAAAGCAGACGATAATTTTATAGATACACATATTTATTTTTTATTTGAACTCACCAAACATTTAGGCTTTTATCCAATTAATAATAGAGATAAAACGTTAGCTTATTTTGATACAATAGAGGGAAAGTTTTTTTCTACCACTAAAAGTTTTCCGCTAGGTTTTGATCATTGGCAATCCGAATTATTTGCCGATTTATTTTCCTATTCCTTATCTAATCAAAAAAAAATAAATAGGAGCGAGCGTTTAGCTCTTTTGGATTGTTTGTTACATTACTACAAAATGCAGATTCCAGGTTTGATGGAACTTAAGTCTTACAGAGTAATGCAGGAAATGGTTAACGAGATGTAAACTATTCTTCGTCTTGTTGTTTAAAATCTTTAGCACGTTTAATTTTACGTTCTTTGATATTGAATAATTCTATCATCATCGCAAAGGCTAATGCGATGTAAGCATAATTTTTATTTAATTCAAAGTGCTGTTCATGAGGTAGGGTAGAGTTGTAGCTATCAATTAATGCTTCTGCCACCAAAATACCACCAATTACTAATAAAAAAGATAATGCAATCATTTTAATGCCAGGGTTTTTATTAATAAAATCTGCCACAACACCAGAGAATAGAATCATTAGAATCATTGAGATTACTACAGCAGATACCATAATCAAAACCACACCCGAAAGACCAACAGCAGCTAAAATACTATCAAAAGAGAATACAAAATCAATGATGATGATTTGCATGATAATCGCGTTAAAAGTGGCTTTCCCTTTTTTACCATGCCCAATTTCATCTTCATCACCATGTATATGTTCTTGAATCTCTTGCCATGTCTTTATTAATAAAAACAACCCTCCTCCCATTAAAATTAAAGCTTTCCCCGAAATACCATAAGCTCCAAGGTGCATAAATGGCTCTTTCAAACCAGCAATATAACCTACAAAAAAGAGTAACACTGTTCTAACAACCAAGGCCAGCAACAAACCAATTGTTCTTGCTTTTGATTGCTGCTCTCGTGGCAGCTTATCTACAGCGATTGAAATAAAAATAATATTGTCAATACCTAAAACAATCTCTAAAATGGTTAAAGTTAGTAAAGTTATAAGTCCATTTAGGGATAATAAACTCGTTAAATCGGAAGCAAAACTGTGCATATTTTTATTTAAAGTGCAAATATACTTGCTTTTTAAATCTTTACCTAAAAAATATTACAATTGATTATCAATTAGTTATGATTTATTTTAGTACTATGTGTTGCAAGGTACTAAAATAATTTCATATCTTTGTGTCACCCAATAACAAAGATGGCATAGTACTAAATAGCTTAACTAATCTAATTTTTAATTCTGCAGACTAAAAAAGAGAGAAGTACATCAAATCTAGTTTTATTTAAGATAACGCGAATCTTATAAGAAACTCTCGAAGAGATAAGAAAAGAGTAAGGAGCTAAAACATCTAAAATGGTAAATTAAAATTTAAACTTAAAAAATAATAAAATGAAATCTATTCTAAAAAAATCAATAGTCATGTTAGCTGTCGGTGTTTTATTTAGTTTTAATATATCTGCTAAAGTTGACGGAACCCCAAAAACAGTAGTTATAGCGGATGCTAATAAAACGATAAAAGAACACATAAAATTCCCCGACTTTTTAAATTTTGTAAAAGAGGAAAAAGTAAATGTGGTATTTACAGTAAACGAAATAGGAAATGTGAATTTAGTTGTTGTAAATACAACAAATGAAATGTTGAAAAAATCAATCGAAACACAGTTTACTAAGCTAAAACTTAGTAACCTAAAAGCTAATAACGCATATAGCGTAGTATTTAATTTTAAAACAATATAAATCATGGTAAATTCAGAAAATGCTAAAGCACAAATGCGCAAAGGCGTTCTCGAACTATGCATACTTTCTATACTTTCTCAAGGTGAGGCTTATCCTACCGAAATTATTGAGAAATTAAAAGAAACAAAGTTGGTAGTAGTAGAGGGAACACTTTATCCGCTGTTAACCCGATTAAAAAATACAGGCTTGCTGTCTTACCGTTGGGAAGAAAGCACTTCGGGGCCACCACGTAAATATTATTTTTTAACCGAAATAGGTCAAACGTATCTTAACGAACTTCAAGTATCTTGGTTAGAATTAGTAAATGCCGTAAACACAACCGTACAAAACACTAAATAAAATAAATTAGTTTAAAAATATTAAAACATATTAAAATGAATAAAACAGTAACCATAAATATAAGCGGCATTATTTTTCATATAGAAGAAGACGCTTTTGATAAGTTGAGCAAATACTTATCGACCATTAAAGGCTATTTTAGTAAAGCTGACGGTGGTAGTGAAATTATGAGCGACATTGAAGCTCGTATTGCGGAAATGCTACAAAGCAAAACGAGTCCAGTTAAACAAGTAGTGTTAATGAGTGATGTAGATTTCGTAATGGATAGTATGGGCAAACCAGAAGAGTTTGCTGGAGAAGCATCAGAAAATACGACGGCATCCAATGAAAATACGGATAGTTATGCCTCAACGGATAATGGAGAGCCAATAAAAAAACGATTGCACCGCGATGGCGATAGTAAAGTATTAGGTGGTGTTTGTTCGGGTATTGGTCACTATTTTGGAATTGATCCAGTATGGATAAGAATTGCTTTACTTTTGATGTTCTTTTTTGGAGGAACGGGCTTTTTGTTATACTTAATACTTTGGATAGCAATTCCCGAAGCTAAAACTACTGCCGAAAAATTAGCCATGAAAGGCGAAAAAGCAGATATTAATAATATATCAAAAGCTGTAAAAGAAGAAGCTGAACATTTAAAAAAGCGCATGGAAAAATACGGCGAGGAATTTAAAAATATGGCTTCTGATGGAAGAAATATGCCACGCAATACAGCCGAGAAAATTGTTGATTTTTTAACAGATGTGCTTACAAACATTGGTAAAGTAATGATAAAAGTGATTGGTGTTTTTATGGTGATTATTGGAATAATTTTCTTTTTAGGATTATCAAGTTCAATTTTTGGCTTGTCATTTATGACAGACAGTAGCAATGGCGGAGATTGGATTGATTTATTACTATTAGATGGTCAAGATTTTTACTTAGGCATTTTTGGACTAATTATGTTTGCAGGTGTTCCAATTATTATGATGATTTATGGTGGTGTAAAAATTCTATTCAAAATCAAATATTCTAACCGTTGGGTAAACTTAAGTGCCGGAATTATTTGGTTGATTGGTTTTTTAATGGTGTTATATGTTGGTATTAAAACAGGTAGTGATTTTAATAAAACAGCCAAAGTGAGAGAGAATTTTTCGGTAGTTCAAAAAGATACTTTGTATTTAAAAATGCATGAAACCCCTGTTAATTCAGCAGAGTTGCATGAGAGCGATGATGACGAAGAGGGAGAAAAAAATTACCGTCGTCATAGCAGAGGTGATAATGATTACATGATTGGCACAAATAACGGAGTAAAATATTTATTAGGTCACGCTCAATTAAATATCATTAAATCTCAAACCGATAGAATTGAAATGGTTATTGTAAAAGAAGCAAAAGGTGGTAATAAAGCTACAGCTTCTGATCGAGCAAAAAATATTTCTTATGTTGTTTCTCAAACTGATAGCTTAATTGAGTTTGATAATTTATTTAAAGTAAATAATGCAGACAAATTTAGAGTACAGGACTTAAGTATTATTGTAAAATTACCTGTTGGTAAAGTAATTTACTTGGATAAATCTTTAGAAAACATGATTTATGATATCGAAAACGTAACTAATACGTACGATGGAGATATGATTAATCGCCGTTGGATGATGACTGAAAATGGATTAAGATGTTTGGATTGTGATGGATTAATTTCGGTTGGAGATCATATCAATGGATTAGATGAAGAAGTTAATATCGAAAAAAATGTAAAAATAAATGTGAATGGTGTTGATATCAATTCTAATGATGCTCAAATAAAAATTGATAGTAATGGAATAAATATTAATACTAAAAAAACAAAAGTAGTGATTGATAAAAACGGTGTTAAAAAAACAACAAAGAAAAAACAACCACTAGAACCGCAAGATCCGCCTGCACCGCCGGAAAATAAATAAAATGGTTTTTAATTAAGCAACATACTAAATTAAAACATTTTAACGCCTTAAACTATAATGGTTTAGGGCGTTTTTTTATTATTAAAAAGGTAAGTTATAAGGCTTTTTCTGTTAAATAAAAAACTGTTAAATTGTATTGAAACTGTATTTTATTTGTAATTTTACTCATCTAAACAATTATAAAAAACCAGCTATTAATTTATTGATTTAGATTTAATTACATAGCTGTAACAATTAAACAAAATAATATGAATAAAACATTTACTTTAATTTTTTCTTTATCAGCCTCATTATTTTCTTTAGCTCAAACTCAAATTCCAAATGCTGGTTTTGAGAATTGGGAAAATTCATCACCTAATAACGAACCAGTTTCTTGGAATTCTAATAAAACTGGAACAGGATTAGCGTCATCTGGCCCGCAAACTTGCTATCAAGAAACATCTGGTGTTCACTCCGGAAACTCATGTGTTAGAGTTGAAACTAAATATTATATTGTAGCAGTTGTTAATGGAAACGTAACAACTGGTCAGGTTAATGCCCCTAGTTCAAATAAATCTGAAGGATTTCTAGCTGCAACAGGCGCTAATAAAATTGCTTTTACTGGCCGCCCAGATAGTTTAGTGGGTTGGTATAAATATACACAAGCAACTACTGGAACTGGTGCTTCTGCCGAGCAAGGGAAAGTATATGCTATTTTGCATTCTGGTGATTATTTCGATCCACCTGCTCCAGTAAACAGTAACCATGCTGACTTATCTGCTAATAAAATTGGAGATGCTTTATATGTGTCTCCGGCTTCAAATCAGGCGTCTTGGAAACGCTTTACAGTTCCTTTTAATTATGTTAACTCTAATACTCCTGCATTTATTATGGTTAATATCACTTCATCAAACAATCAATTAACTGTTGCGCCAGGGTTTACAGGCAATGGAAGTAAATTATGGGTGGATGATTTAGATTTGATTTATAATAACCCTGTTTCAGTTAAAGAAAACGATTTTGATAAAAATGTAAAAGTATATTTTTATGATAAAACGATTTACGTTGATTTCTTAAACAAGAATAACGAAAACTCAACTATCGAAATTTATAATGCCACTGGTCAATTAGTTGCTACTCAACAAATCGAAAATAATTCAGTTAACAAAATCGACGTTTCTTCTTTTAAATCAGGAATTTATATGTACAAAGTTTCTGGTAAATCTCAAGGAAAATTCGGTAAATTATTTATCGACTAATAAGTTATTAATCACTATTTTTAAAACCCTAACTAAATAAGTTAGGGTTTTATTTTAACTATATGTATAAATTTCGTTTACTTACATTAATTGGATTATTAGTTAGTTCAGTTAGTTTATATAGCCAAACTGGCACAGGAGTTTTAAAAGGCAATATCACCGATAAGGATAGCAAAGAACCTATTATTGGCGCTACCATTCAATTATTAAGTGATTTATCTAAAGGAACTGCTACTGATATTGAAGGTAATTATGTGTTGGTTTTAGATACTGGTAAGTACAAAATTTTGTGTAGTTATTTAGGTTTACAAAGCGATACCTTTTCGGTGGTAATTAAAGAGAATGAAATTTTCCAAAAAAATTTAGCTTTAAAACAAAATGCAAAAACACTCGAAACGGTGGTTGTTTCCTCTGGTAAATTTGAACAAAAACTCGAAGAATTAACCGTGTCGATGGAAGTGTTAAAGCCTAGTTTAATTGCTAATAAAAATACCACAAGTATCGAAACGGCGTTAGAGCAAGTTCCTGGATTAACCATTATTGATAATGACCCTCAAATTAGAGGAGGAAGTGGTTTTACCTTTGGTGTTGGAAGCCGTGTGGCTATTGTGGTGGATGGTGTTCCTTTATTAAGTGGTGATGCAGGAAGGCCAGAATGGAGTTATATCCCTGTAGAAAATATCGAACAAATTGAAGTTATTAAAGGCGCTTCTTCTGTTCTATACGGTTCATCTGCTTTAAATGGAGTTATTAGTATTCGTTCGGCTTACCCTCGTAGTACACCTAAAACTAGCATTAATTATTCAGCTGGGCAATACAGTATTCCACAAGCTCCTTCCGAAAATTGGTATAGAACACGAGACAACAATTCTTTCCCTGGCTTTAGTAATTTAAATTTATTTCATTCTCGCATTATTAATAAAAATTTAGATTTTGTGATTGGCGCCAATTTCAATATCGATCAAGGTTATATTGGACCGCCGCCTCCAGCACCCTACATGGATCCAATTATTAAAAAAGCATTATTGTTAGAGGACTCCATACCTACATTTACTAATAATGATATGATTAAGAAAAGAGCGCGTATGAATATTAATTTACGTTACCGTGCCAAACGCATTGAAGGTTTAAATTTTGGTGTAAATGCCAATTTTATGGTTAATAAAACCAACATGGTATTTGCTTGGCTAGATGACTCTTTGGGCTTATATAGAGGTTATCCTGGAGCGGTATTTTTAGAAGACCAAGTATTATTTAACGTGGATCCTTTTATAAAGTATACTACTAAAAATGGATTGAGTCATAGTTTACAAACACGTGTTTTTCATTCAGATAATGTTATTACAAATAATCAATCGAATAAAGGAACCATGTATTTTGGTGAATATCAAATGCAACGTAAATTTAAAAGCATTGATTTAAACTTTACTGGCGGAGTAGTGGGCAATATTTCATATTCTTCTTCTAGGTTATATGTATCGAGCGGACAACCTAATAACAAAATTGTAAATGCTTCAGGATATATGCAATTGGATAAAAAGTTTTGGAGAATTTTAAATTTATCGGGAGGTGTGCGTTATGAATATTTTAAAATGAATGATTTAAATAGTGTAGTAGCTCCAATTTTTAGGGCAGGAGGGAATCTTCAAATAACCCGAGGAACATTTATCCGTTCATCCTACGGACAAGGCTTTAGATATCCTACCATTACCGAAAGATACATTACAACAAAAGCTGGTTTATTTGGAATTTTCCCTAATCCTGATTTAAAACCCGAAACTAGTAACAGTTTTGAAATTGGAATTAAGCAAGGTTTTAAAATCGGAAACTGTAAAGGTTATTTTGATATCGCAGGTTTCTACCAAAAATACCATAATACCATTGAGTATTTATTTGGCGTTTGGGACCCCAAGGTTGCTATTGTTGGATTTAAATTTTTAAATACAGGCGATTCAAGAGTAAGAGGTGTGGATATGTCGTTAGCAGCAACAACTCCCGAAACTAATAAACGTTTTGGCGTATCAGCCTTAATAGGTTATACCTATATTGAGCCAGTTAGTTTAACGCCTGATAGTGTGTATGCTCGTGATAAATCGTTAGGTGGTTTTGGTCAGGATTTAACCTACAAAAGCAGTAGTATGGATACAACCGATAATATTTTAAAATACCGTTTTCAACATATGTTCAAATTGGATTTGGAGGTTAAAATTTACCGTTTTAATGTGGGTTTAAGTAATAAATATTATACTAAAATGCAAAATGTTGATAGAGCCTTTAAAGACGTTGAAATTTTAACGGAAGGTTTTTATCCTTATGTAGAAAAAATAAAAGGCGTAAACTATTGGCAAACGCGTTTAGACATCAGTATTTGGGACGCTCGTGTAAGTTATAATGTAGATAAAAAACAAAAGGTGTCTATTGTTTGTAACAATTTGTTTAATGAACAATATTCATTAAGACCACTTAAAATTGAATCGCCTCGCACAGCAGCCGTTCAATATGTGTTGACGTTTTAGTATCGTATTTTTTGTTGGTTCCCCTTTGCTTTAGCGCATGCATTACCAAAGTATAATCAGACATATTTCTGGTATTTTGTCTTTAGTAAACTTTAATTCTCTATTTTTGTTTTAAAGTTAATTTATGTTTTTACTTGCTGGCAACTTGCAATCCTTTCACGATTTTTTTAGTCATTACCTGCCGGTAAAAAATCCTGTATTAATTTTAGCCTTAACCCTTCTTATCATTTTATTTGCGCCTTTGGTTTTAAAGCGCTTCCGCATTCCAGGTATTATTGGTTTAATTATAGCGGGTGTTATTATTGGGCCGCATACCTTACACATTATCGAAAAGTCAACTAGCTTTGAGTTATTCAGTAAAACGGGCTTACTCTATATTATGTTTTTGGCTGGTTTAGAAATTGATATGCAGGAGTACAAACAAAACCGAAGCAAAAGTTTGGTATTTGGAGCTTTTACTTTTTTTATTCCCATTAGCATTGGTTTTTTAGTTTGCACATACATATTTGGTTTTACCTTATGGCCAGCATTATTGTTAGCTAGCATGTTTTCAACTCACACGCTATTGAGTTATCCCATTGTAAGCAACATGGGCATTGTAAAAAACAGAGCCGTACAAATTTCTTTTGGAGGAACTATTATCACCGATAGCGCCGTGCTTATTTTATTGGGTGTGATCACTAATGTAGTTGGTGGCGAAATCAACGCCATGTTTTGGCTAAGATTAGTTGTTTCCTTAGGTTTACTATGTTTTGCGGTTTTATATTTATTGCCCAAAGTAAGTCGTTGGTTTTTTAGAAACATCGAAGGACAAGGGAGTTCGCAATACATCTATGTATTAGCAGTTGTATTTATTGCAGGTTTCTTTTCTGAGTTAGCAGGTGTTGAACCTATTATTGGTGCTTTCTTAGCTGGTTTAGCATTAAATCGTGTCATTCCTCATAACTCTGTATTAATGAACCGTGTAGTGTTTATTGGTAATACCTTGTTTATTCCTTTCTTCTTAATTAGTGCGGGTATGCTGGTTGATTTTACCGTGTTTTTAAAAGGAACTGATGCTTTAATTTTTGCCGGTATCTTAAGTTTTGTTGCCCTAATTACTAAATGGCTAGCCGCTCAAGTAACTGGTGCTATATATAAATATACGAAACACGAAAAGCGAGTAATGTTCGGCTTAAGTGCCTCTCACGCAGCCGCTACATTAGCAGTTATAAAAGTGGGATATGATATTGGCTTGTTCGATCAAAATGTGATTAACGGAACCATCATCTTAATTTTAATTACCTGCATGGTAAGTTCGTTTGTTACGGAAAGAGCAGCCCGTAAAATTGCCATTACCGATAAAGAAACTTCTAAAAAAATAATTGATAGAACAGAGCGTATTTTAATACCAGTGAGCAACCCCGAAAATATTGCGCGTTTAATTGATTTGGCTTTAATTATTAAAGACGATAAATCGCATGAGCCAATTTACCCTTTGTCCATCGTTGAAGAAAATGAAGATGCCGACGAACGTATCAACATTGTAAAAAAAGTAATTGATAGCGTGGTAGAGCAAATTTCGTCAGGCGATAAAAAAGTGCAAGTACTTAAAAAGGTTGATTTAAGTATTGTGGATGGAATTGCTCGTTCGGCTAAAGCTTATAGTATTTCGGATATATTAATTAGCTGGAAAGCACAATCAGGCTCTGGAAATTTAATTTTTGGAAGTATTGCTGATAATTTGCTAGTAAAAACCAAACAAGCTATTGTTATCTCTAAAGTATTACAACCCTTAAATACCTATAAACGTATTATTGTTTTATTGGCACCAAACTCTGAGCTGGAAAGCGGATTTAATTTAGTAGTTCGTAAAATTAATTCGGTATTGAAGCAAATGGGTAGTAATGCCATTATTTATGGAGAGCAAAAAACGATTGATGCCTTTACAACCTTAAATAAAGATAAAAAACGTGAGTTTTATAATTACTTAATGGTAAGCGGTTTTGAGGACAGCGATATTATTGAAAAAGTTAAAGAAGATGATTTATACATCTTTTTAAGCAGTCGTAAACAAACGGTATCCTTTGATTTTCATATAGATAATATGCCTAAAACATTGAATAAAAACAATGAATTTACAAGTTTTATAGTGTTTTATCCTGAGTCTTTAAAATCATTAAGTGATTCACAAATCACAGAAATGACAGTTCCTGCTTTTCAGGAAAATATCGAAAAAGTAATCCATTTAAAAGATAAGATTAAAGATATTTTTAAGGGAGAGAAGTAGAAGATTTAATAATTTAAATATTAAAATATCCGTAACCGAACTTCGGTTATCTACAAAGTTATAGCGAGATAACCTAAGGTTTATATCGGGTATAAGCTAGTTATAGGTAACAAGCGCAGCGATAAAATACAAAGACAATGACACGAATAATTATCATACTTTTTTTAGCATTTCATTGTAATGTTGTCTTCTCTCAACTTGACACTATTGTTGAACCAAATGCAAAAGAAAAGAATACGAGAAGGGAGTGTTGGCGTGACAGCTTATCATCAGGACAAGTTAGCCCAACTAAATGCAAATATTACATTGGTAAAAAGAAAGTTACAGAACAAGAATATGAAGACTATCTTAAATTTCCAGACCCTTCATCAAAGTGTACGCCTTGCTATTTAATAAATAAAGTAAAAGGTAAAATCACATATGAAGGAGACTTTTATACAGACTGTGGAATTGGAGTATATATTGAGAGATATAACAACGGTAAAATAAAAGTAAAAGGGTACCATAAAACTCCGCTAGACCAAAACTACACAAAACTATTTGACAGAGGATATTGTTCCGTGAGAATTGGTGAATGGTTTTACTATAAAGAAAATGGTGAATTAGAAAAGACTATCGTATACAATGACGGTATTGAAATAAAAAAATAGTGTTTCTTGTTATCGGCAGACACAAAAGCTGTGTTAAAACTACATGGCGCTTGAAACTATAACACGCCCTAATTCGTAATTCAAGAACACAAAATCTAATTTCCTCTCTTCAAGGTAAAACTAATGGTAGTTCCTTCGTTTACTTTGCTAATAACGTCAATGGTTTCGCCGTGACCTTCAATAATATGTTTTACAATGGCTAAGCCTAAACCTGTGCCACCTTGTTCGCGACTACGACCTTTATCCACACGGTAAAAACGTTCAAACAAACGAGGTAAATGTTTTTCGTCAATACCAATACCGTTATCTTTTACTTCAACAATTACCTGCTCGTCAAATAAATTTAGGGAGATGGTGGTTTTACCGTTTTCTTTACCATACTTAATGCTATTGGTAATTAAGTTAACTAATACTTGGCGTATTCTAAATTTATCGGCTTTTACTAAAATAGCTTTATCGTATTTTTTAGCTAATTGTAATTTTATATTTTGCTTACTTGCCTGAAATTCCAAAGCATCGATAATATCTTTTATTTGTTGAGCTATGTCATACACTTCTGGGTCAAGTTCTAGCGTACCAACTTCTAATTGTGAGATGGTTTCTAAATCATCAATAATTTGTATCATCCTATCCACGCTTTTATCAGCGCGTTTCAGGTATTCTACATTGATGCTTGGGTCGTTAATACCACCATCAATTAAGGTAGAAACGTAACCTTGTATGTTGAAGATGGGTGTTTTTAATTCGTGAGATACATTGCCCAAAAATTCTTTTCGGTAACTATCTAGGTTACGGGTTTGTTCTAATTCTTTATTTCTTTCTTGTGCTAGTTTTTTTATTTCCTCTTCAAGTCGGTCAATCGAATCTACTTCATCTAACTGAAATTCGGTATTAGGTATTTCTTTAGGTTGTTGTTCTTTTACCAAGACATAGAGTTTATCAATTTTTTCGAAAATTATATTGCTGTATAAAAAATAAATAATAAAAAAACTCACAATAAAGGAGATGAAAAATGAGAGCAAACAAACGGCTAAATCAAAACTATTATTGATTTTATAGGAAATATAAGAAACTAAAAAAGTTTGTATAACCGCCGAAATAGCACTAAGTACTAAAGTTAAAATGGGTGTTTTAAGGGTTTTCATCATAGCTTAATCGGCGTAACGAAAATGCGAATAAAAACTCAATAAAAAAACTATTACAATGTTAACAATTGGAACACGGATAAAACGGATGGAATCGATTCACGCTGATTTTTTAATAAAGTAACACAAAATTTATCCGTGTTTATCTGTTTAATCAGTCAAATCCGTGTTCCTAATCAAAACTCAATTTCTATCCAAAGTAATCAACTCTCTATAAAAAAACTTTTCTTGTGTACTTTCATACGGGCGGTAGATATAGTAAACATAACCATTATGTATTTTCAATTTATCAGCACTATGAAATTGCAAGGTGTATTTTCCTAGTTCTTTCCCGGTTTGTGTGCTAATTTGTTTAATGTATTTATGTCCGTTTTTATCATACACCGCATAAATTAAATTCTCTATGTCATCTTTTAGCATTTTGTTTTTCCATTCCTTCCAGTTTTTTGGATGATTATAGTTAATAGAGATAGAATCTATTTTAACACCGTTTTTGTCTAAATGGTAAAGTTTATCTTTATAATGGTCAAACACACAAATGGTATCTTTAATAATATAAAGTGGTGCAAATAAAGGCTCGTAAAACATGCTTCTAGTAAACCCACTCATTAATGATGCTACCACGTGTTTATCCATTTTTAAATCCATAGCAATTCTTCGCGCTTCTAATTTATCCTTTGGCTTTAGTGAATAGTATTCAAAATTATATGCATGCATCAATTCTTTATCTTCAATAGTTAAGAGTTGCTTTTTGGTACTATCGGTTTCGTTATAACTTAGGTAGTTAAACAAAGGATATTCTTTCCAATAGTCGGTAAAAATAAGTTTGCCATTTACGGTATCAATAATTGGTTTTATATAGGCGTTAACGTCTTCTACTTTTAAGGGAATTAATAAAAATCGATCATGATACATATTGATGCGATAGATATAATTTTTACAAACCAAATTGGTATAACCTAAATAATCGCGGTAAAACTCTTTGGCTTCACCACCTTCCTTTGGGACAAAATAAGTAGTTAATATTTTGCCATTGGCATCCGCTAATTTGAGTTGCGCTTTTTCTAAAGTTTTTTCGGCTGTGAGTAGAATGTATTTATCTTCATAAAAATCAAAATCAAAAATGCTATAGTCGGGTGCGCCAACTAAAGTATCGGGTTTTACTTTGCCGTAAACCGTAAAAGTATCTAACGATAGATAAGATTGAGAAAGAGATACATTAATAAGGATGGAATCTTGTCCTTCTTCAATATCCAATTCTTTAACTCGGTTTGTATAACCCAAGAGTTTAAACAAAACAGATAAATGTTTTTTGGTGGGAACACTAATGCTGAAAGAACCAT
Organism: Bacteroidota bacterium; assembly: GCA_016711805.1. Classification (GTDB taxonomy): domain Bacteria; phylum Bacteroidota; class Bacteroidia; order B-17B0; family Aurantibacillaceae; genus UBA4416. The sequence continues at coordinate 158,031 of JADJSH010000014.1, read as the reverse complement.
TTTTATTGGTATTGGCTCCATAGTTAGAATTTTGTATTTGAACCGATACAAAAGGCAAGGATTTACTAGTAGCATTATCTGTGACTTTGCCATATACAGTGATGTTTTGTGCATTTAGCGAAGCAACTATTCCTAATAGGATTAAAAAATAATATGTTCTCAATGCGTTCATTTGTATATAAGACGAAAGGACTTTAGTATTCCATAAATTTATTATTTATTTTAGAGTCTGTTAAAAATTTATGTTTTAAAATCGTAATATTGTACAACAAATTTTAATCCGAAAAAACATGTTATCAAATAAAATAAAAAATGCTTTAAATGAGCAAATTCAAAAAGAAGCCTATGCTTCTAACGCATATTTAACTTTAGCAACTTGGTGCGAAGAAAAAAGTTTAGATGGTATTGCTGAATATTTTTACGCTGCTAGTAACGATGAGCGCGACCATATGTTAGAAATTTATAAGTATATCAATACGTATGGAGGCTCTGCACATATTAAACCATTAAAAGACACCACGGTTAAATTAAAAACATTATTGGATGTGTTTCATTATGTGTTTGATTTAGAGCATGAAGTAACAGTTGCCATAAATAAGTTAGCAAAGTTAGCTTATGAAGAAAATGATTTTGCAACTTTCAAATTTTTAGAAGCATTTGTATTAGAGCAACAACAATCTGAAAAAGGAGTGAATGAATTAATCGACATGATTAAGCGCGTTGGTTGCGATGAGAAAAATTTATATTACTTAAATAAAACTTTTAAAAAGAATGAAGAGCGTAAAGCTTTAGGCCTTTCTCCAACAGGAGTTGAAAAGGAATAATTTTCAGTTATCCTTCAAAACCGCTCATCTATTAGTCCAAACTACGCATTTGTTAGTTTGGGCTTTTTTTATGAGTTCACGTATCTACTTTTGATTTAGGAATCAATTAAATCACAAGTTATGAAAACTTTAATGCCATTTTCTGTTATGTGTTTTTGCGTTACCGCTTTTGCGCAAAATCCACTTAAATTTTTAGATATAAACCAAGTAAAAGCAGGTGTTTACAATAGAGGCGACATGCACTGGAATATGAATACAGGAAATGCATCTTATGAAGTACCTGTAGGAAGTGGGGCACATTCTGATTTTGCTACTGGTTTATGGATTGGAGGAATTGATGCAGGCAATCAGTTACATGTAGCCGCTCAAACTTATCGTCAAACACAATCAGGTGGTGTTGATTTTTGGCCTGGACCTTTAGACACTACTAATGCATCTATTTCAGCAACAACATCCAACCAATATGATAAAATTTGGAAATTGAATCAATCGGACATCAATACATTTATTACAAATTTTAATAATGGCAATGTACAAAATGGTACTTATACACCAGTAGCAGACTTGTTATCTTGGCCGGCTCAGGGCACAGGAGCTAAAACAAAAAACATGGCACCTTTTGTAGACGTGAATCAAAATAGTATTTATGATCCTTTAGCAGGTGGCGATTATCCTATCATAAAAGGAGACCAAAGTTTGTATTTTATTTTTAATGATAATATGGTTCATGGTTCTGGTGGACTACCTTTAAAAGTAGAGATTCATGCCACTGCATACGCTTATGGAAATAGTGCATTAGCAAGTCAAAATTCTTTTTTGAGTAAAGCTACTTTTTATAATTATAAAATCATTAATCGCAGTAGTATGAATTATCATGATGTCTATACAACCTTATGGACTGATGTTGATTTAGGTTATTATGGTGATGATTATATTGGTTGCGATGTGTCAGGAAATTATGGTTACGCTTATAATGCTGATGCTAATGATGAGACAATTTCAGGAACGAGTGGATATGGAGCATTGGTCCCGGCAGCAGGTTATCAAGTTTTAAGAGGTCCTTTAATGCCAACAGATGGAATAGATAATAACAATAATGGCATTATTGATGAGCCTTGCGAACAGCAATTATTATCCCGATTTACTTATTTTAATAACAATTTGACTGGCGTTCCTCTGAATACAACAGACCCTAACAGCGCAGCTCAGTATTATAATTACATGTCGGGATATTGGAGAGATAATACACCATTTACATGCGGGGGTAATGGTTATGGCGGTACAGTCCAAACTCCATTCATGTATCCGGGAACAACCTATACAAATGGAGCTTGCGGCGCTTCTAATTGGTCAGAAATAGGCACGCCAGGCGACAGAAGATATATGATTGGCATTGGACCCTTTAATTTGAATAGTCATGATGTTCAGGAAATTGAGTTTGTTCATTGTACTTCGTTTGATTATACAGCAGCTAATAATCCACGCGCAAAATTAAAAATGGAAATGCAGTTTCTTAAAAACTTCAGTTATAATAACAATCCTCCTAATTGCACAGCCATATCAGTTGAAGAGTTAGATAAGCAGCAAAACTTTAATTTGTTTCCAAATCCTGTTTTGTCTGAACTTAAAATTTTATTTAATCAATCAACAAATTTAGCGACGCATATTTCCGTATTTGATTTGCTTGGAAAAGAATTATTGTCAAAAGAAATTAATAGTTTGGATGAAGTTGTTTTTAATGTGAGCGATTTGGTGTCAGGAGTTTATTTTGTAAAAGTTGAATCAAACGGTAAATATTCCGTTAAAAAATTCATTAAACAATAGTCATTATTTGTATTTGATATAGGGTAAATAAAAAGCCCTAATCTAAGTGGATTAGGGCTTTTTAAGTTTTTAGAACAAATCTATTGATTTTCTTGAATGGAGCAACTGGTTTCAACTTTAACATCATCATTAAATATTAAACGAGTGTTAGCTTCCATTTGTATTGCGGTATTAGTGCATATTTTCGTTGCTTTTTTCTTTGTTACATTTCCATCTATTTTTTGTACTGTAGCTGTTTGGTATGGAACGTAGCCCGGTTCAGTTAAATTAGTTGTACAAGTACAAGAATAATTTTTTCGACAAGAACTTGAAACAAAAATTAAAGTCAAGAAGGGAAGAAGTATGAGTTTTTTCATATTATTTATTTTAGTGCACAGCTTACCGAAACTTTTTCGTTTCCAGAGATGTAATCCGTATGGTTTTTACCTAATTGTTTTTCGGTTTGAGCGCAGATACGTTCAGCCGTTTTTTTAGTGGTTTTCGAATCTATTTTTTCTGTTGTTGAAACTGTGTAAGGCGAGTAGCCAGTTGCTGTAAAAGATGTTGAGCAAAGGCAAGATCTTTCTTTTTTGCACGATACGAAACAAAAGCTAGTAATCGCAAGGGTCAGTACAATAGATTTTTTAAGCATAAGTTGATTTTGGAGCTAAACTAGTATTTTTTATTTATATCTGTTTATTTATTTCTTTTATATTTCCACCTTCTGTGGCTCCAAAGCCAAATTTCAGGTTGGGCAATAATATCTTTTTCTAGCTTTTTAGTATGTAGTTCAGATATTTCTCCTTCTTTAGTGTTTTTAGGGTCGGTTACTAAATATTCGGTATTAACTTGGTAATAGCCTCTTTTAATTCTATTAACTGTCACATAAACTACAGGATATCCTAATTTTTGTGCAATTTTTTCGGTACCCCAAAACACAGGAGTGTCTTGATTTAAAAAGGTGGTCCAATAAGCACCTTCTGGCGAAGGCGTTTGATCGGCTATAAAAGCGGTAGCATTTATTTCATGGCGATTTCTTACCATTTCACGCATTGTATCTTTCATCGCATACAACTTTGTACCAAAGCGCGAACGCATCTTATACATCAATTTGTCAAAATGTTTGTTAGATAAAGGATGGTAGATAACGTATAATTGTTGTGGATTAATTAAGCTAAAAGAATTGCCTGCCCATTCCCAATTTCCATAATGTCCCATCACTAAAATACACGATTTTTTTTCGTCATATAATTGCTTAAATATAGTTTTGGTGTTTTCGTTAAAGGAGCAGCGTTTAATAGCTTCTTCTTTCGAAATGGTTAATGTTTTTAAGGTTTCCAAAAATAAGTCACATAGGTACTTGTAAAACTTTTTTTCTATGGCTTTTAGTTCTTCATGGTTTTTTTCTGGAAACGATTTCTTTAAATTCTCATAAACCACTTTTTTACGATATCCAATAACTCTATACAATAAAAAAAATACGCCATCTGATACCAAATAAAATAGGGGGAATGGAAGTATAGAAATGAGATATAGTAAGGGTAGGCTTATGTAAAATCCAATAGAACTCATGCCTTAAAAGTACAGATTATTAAGAAACTGATGCATTTTTTACACAAATAATCTTCATTTCAATCCTTTTTTATATATTTATAAACGAGAAATTATATTTATACCTAATTGAAATGAAGAAATTTATTACAACATTATGTTTTTTTGCCTTTTTGTCTAATGTTAGCGCAATTGACGCTGGCGATCAAGTGAAAATGGTTTTAGCTAAACAAAAGTTATATGCTGGTCAGTATATTGGTGCTTTAACTATTTATAACGAAGTTTTGCTGAAAAATCCAGAAGATGCTGGTGTATTGTATTATGTTGGCTACTGTCAGTTTGAATTGAAAAAGTATGATAAAGCTACCGAAACCTTAAAAAAAGCAGTGGCGACCAATAAAGATGTAAAACCTGAAACTCACTTAGTATTGGGTAAAATTTATTTAGTAGATGAAAAGATTGACGAGGCATTGGCTGAGTTTAATATGTATAAAGGTGCTGCAAAATCGAAAGAAGCGGCAATTGAAGATGTTGATGTTTATATTGCTCACTGTAATAATGCAAAAAAATATACAGCATCGCCATTTGAGGTGAAGATTGATAATTTAGGAGAGGCCATCAATTCGAAATATGATGACCAATCACCCTGTATTAGTGCTGATGGTAAAAAATTAGTGTTTAATACACGTCGTCCTGAAACAACTGATTCTCCAATGGATGTTGAGGGAGACGGGAAATATTTTCAAGATATTTATATTTCAACATGGGATACAGTTAATAAGAAATGGAATACGGCTGAGGACGTACCAGGTAATGTAAACACACCTGCTCATGATGCTTGTACATCTATCTCTCCAGATGGGAAACAAATTTTTATTTATAAAAATGATGTGAATGATAATGAATCTAGAGGTGGAGATGTGTTTGTTTCAAAAGTATTAAATAACAAATGGAAAACTCCTGAAGCTTTAGGGAAACCTATTAACACATCTTATTGGGAAGGTGGAGCATGTATTTCTCCAGATGGGAAAACGCTCTATTTTATAAGTGAACGAAAAGGAGGATACGGTCGCGCAGATATTTGGATGGTGAAGCGTTTAAGCAAAACTGAATGGGGTAAACCTGTAAACTTAGGTCCTGAAATTAATTCGGAATATGACGAAGTAGGAGCGTTTTTAGCACCAGATGGCAAAACATTATTCTTTTCTTCAAACGGAAAAGGTTCTATGGGTTCTTATGATATTTTTAAATCTACTTTAGAAGGAGATAAATGGACTAAGCCTGTAAACTTAGGTTTTCCAATTAATACAGTTTATAAGGATGGACCTTTAGTAGTGAGTGCAGATGCCAAAAGTGCTTATTTTGCTAGCGAACGTAAAGGTGGTTTAGGCGAAAGTGATATTTATAAAGCGGATTTATCAAACTACGCTATTTTAGAAAAAGATGGTAAAAAGAAAACGAATTCAGGTTTAAGTATTTTAAAAGGAACAGTTCGTGATGGTTTTGAAGGTAGTGGAATTGCATCTGTTGATGTGCAGATTTTAGATGCAGCAGGAGCGGTTGTTGCTACTACAGTAACTAACGATAACGGAGAATATTTTATTACTTTAAAAGGAGATGTGACCTATACAATTAAAGTTGTAAAAAAAGGTTATAAAACGGCTGAAGAAAAAGCAGACTTAAAAATTGGGAAATCAGATACATTCTCATTAGAGAAACAAATTATGATGAGTAAGGATAAGTAATCTTTAATTTAGTACTGTATGAAAAAATACATTTGCACTCTAGGGTTAATTATATTTACGATGTCGCTTTTAGCGCAATCTAAAAGCCATAAGTTAGGTTTAACATTTGGTGGTGGTTCTCAAAAGTATAATGGAGATTTAGGTAATGGATTTACATTTAAAAATGAAGCTTGGTACGGTAATTTCTTACTAAATGCGGGATATTATTTAAATAAATCATTTGATGTTGGTGTTTCAGGTACAATAGGCGATTATGGTTACTGTCAATCGGAAGCCAAAAGGAATGAAGAAGTTGCTTTTAGCGAAAGATGCCCAGGTTGCGGAAATCGTTTAGGTAACGGTAACTTAAATTCTCGCTTAATAACATTTGGGTTTAATGGTAAGTATAAATTAGCAAATGGTTATTTACTTTCTTCAGAATCTGCAATTAAACCATATATCTATGCGGGCGTAGGCGTTAATAGAATTATTGATATCATGAAAATGAATTGTGTAAGAGAAGGAGTTTATTTTTCCGTAAATGCTGGTGTAGGCGTTAAATATTACATTTCTGATCGTATCAATATTGGATATAACTTAGGTTTTGGATACTTTACCGAAGATAATCTTGATAATAAGGTAAATTATGGTAAGGACATGGACATGTTTATGCAAAATTCCTTAACGGTTGGTATTGATTTATTTTAAGAAACTTTTCTAGTTATTTTTACTTAACCCTTTTTCTTAAAAACAGAAAGGGTTACTTTTTTTTGTAATTGTAATAAATACAAAAATGAGTTATGGTAAAGAAAATTATTAAAATTATTCTAATTTCCTTAATTTCTTTAATTGCCTTGTGGTTTTGCTGCGCTTGGCTTCTGTCAAAAATTAAAACAAATTCAAATGCTATTAAATCTCAAAAAAATATTACTATTTATGTTAAGTCAAACGGTATGCATACCGACATTGTAATGCCAATTAATACAGATGTTTATGATTGGGATTCTTTTTTAGATAAAACTTGGTTTTTAGATATTAACGAAACTTATCAATATGTTTCTATTGGTTGGGGAGACAAAGGTTTTTATTTAAATACACCAACCATGGCTGATTTAAAAGCTAAGACTTTAACGAACGCTTTGTTTGGATTAGGTTCCACAGCCATGCACGTTACTTATTATAAAAATAACCTCATCCAAATTATGGGCATCATGACAATTATTTTGAAGCAAAAGGCACTTATTCTATTTTTAAAACTTGCAATGTTTGGACAGGAGATGCCCTTAAAGCTGCTAATATCTCAATTGGATTATGGACTCCCCTCGAATCTGGAATAATGGATAATCTCTAGTTAAAAAATGTGATTTTTAACTTTGGTCTGTAACTTTTTCAGTATCTTAAACGTCTATTTACTTGTATGCAAAAGTCGTTACTTTCTTTATTTTTGGTTTTATTTTCAGTGATTTTATCTGCGCAACAAGTATTGGTGAGCGGAAAAATTACCGATGAAAAAAATCAAGCATTGTCTTTTTCATCCGTTTTAGTAAAAGGAAGTACTCAAGGCACTAATGCAAATGCGGATGGTTTTTATTCTTTAAAATTAGCGCCAGGCACATACGAGTTAATATTTCAATATGTTGGCTATAAAAAGAAAGTGGAGAAAATAATAGTGGAAGGCAATACGATTAAAAACGTAGCACTCAGTCCAGAAAGTTACGAGTTAAAAGAAGTTGTGATTAAAGATGGCGAAGATCCAGCTTATGCCGTTATTCGTGCTGCCATTAAAAAACGTAAATATTATTTAAATGAAGTCAATGCCTTTACTTGTAAGGCCTATATCAAAGGCTTACAGCGTTTAAAAGATTTTCCTAAAAAAATGGTGAAGTTAATTAATGCCATGAATTCTGGTGGCGAAAAAATTGATTCAACTTTATTAGGCGTTGTGTATTTAAGCGAAAGCGAAACTAAATACCATTTCCGTAAACCAAACGACGAAAAAGAAATTATGTATTCTAGTCGTGTAAGTGGCGATAATAAAGCATTTAGTTTTAACCAAGTAAGCGACATGAAATTTAGTGTGTACGAAAATTTAATCACATTAGATGGATTAAGCGATCGCCCTTTTATTTCTCCTATCAACGAAAACGCTTTGTTATCTTACCGTTATAAATTATTAGGAACAACCTTTGAAGACGGCAAAATGTTGAATAAGATTGAGATTACACCAAAACGTAAAACAGACCCATGTTTTAGGGGAATTATTTATATTCAAGAAAACACGTGGCGTGTTCACAGTGCTGATGTATATTTAACTAAAGATGCAAAAATTGATTTTGTGGATACCTTGCACATTAAACAATTAAACGCACCAGTGAATGATAGTATTTGGATGCCTACAGGTTTAAATATGACTTTCAATTTTAAAGTATTTGGATTTATTGGCGATGGATACTTTAATGCCGTTTTTTCTGATTATGACATGAATCCAGCTTTCCCTAAAAAATTCTTTAAGAATGAAGTCTTAAAAGTAGAAGATGGTGCCAATAAAAAAGATACCGGCTATTGGAAGGAATCTCGCCCCGTGCCATTAACCGACGAAGAACAAGCTGATTATAGAAAAAAAGATAGCATAGGAGCCATCAAAAACAGCGATCGCTATAAAGATAGTATTGATAGAAAAGGAAATAAATTAACGCTTAATGATTTAATTTTAGGTTACAGCTTCAATAAAACAGCTAAGCAATTTAGTTTAAATACCTCGGGACTTTTAACATCAGGCGTTCAGTATAATACGGTAGAAGGAATAAACGCCTCTATAAAAGTAAATATGACTAAACGATACGAAGATCGTCGCAGTCATGATTTGGCAACAACGGTTAGATATGGCTTTTCTAATTATTTGTGGGGAGGCACCGCTAATTGGAAATATGTATTTAAACCCGAAAAGTTTGAATCGGTTAATGTAAAAGTAGGAACTACTGCTCAGCAGTTTAATGGTAACGATCCTATTAATGCAACTATGAACACGTCTTACACATTATTTGATAATGAAAATTTTATGAAGCTCTATAAAAAAACATATGCTTCGTTTGGTTATCGTAAAGAATTGATAAATGGATTAATCGTTAATTTTAATACAGAATATGCAGAACGTTCATCCCTAAGAAATACAGCTTTTGATTTATGGGTAGATAATAAACATAAATTATTTACGAGTAATGATCCATTGCGTCCACACACAGATGACTCAAGTTTTGCAGTAAATAATTCATTTATTGTAGAGTTGGGCTTTTCAATTCGCTTTAAACAAAAGTACTATACACGTCCACATCAAAAAATTATTGTTGGTAGTAAGTTTCCAATTATCAATGTTCAATACACTAAAGCTATCCCAGGCTTAAATACAAAAGCGGATTATGATTTAGCTAAAATGGTGATTGACGATAATATTAAATTAGGCTTATTTGGAACCTTTGCTTATCGATTAAAAGGGGGTTACTTTTTAACCAGTAAGTATGTTGAATTTATGGATTATAAACATTTTGATGGTAACCAAACCATATTGGCAAATAACGATTATTTAAATTCATTTAAGCTTTTGCCTTACTATACTTACAGTACAAAAAACTGGTATGCCGAAGCGCATGCCGAACATCATTTTAATGGATTTATTTTTAATAAGGTGCCTCTTTTAAAAAAATACAGAATACAAGAAGTTGTTGGAGGGCACGTATTGTTTAACGATAAGCTAGATCAGTATTACGAAATTAATTTTGGTATTGAGCATATTTTACAAATCATACGCATTGATTACATATTGGGCTATGGACCTTATGGTAAATTTAATCAAGGTTTTGTGATAGGTTTAGGATTAGAATTTTAAAAAATAAAGTGATGAAAAAACTATTTTTATTATTAAGCATAATTGTTTCGCTACAAACATTGGCCATTGATTTTCCTATAAAAACAACTACACTTCCTAACGGATTAAAAGTAATTGTTTGCGAGAAAAACACTTCACCTATGGTGCAAATGGAAGTTTGGTATAGAGTAGGGAGTAAAGATGAATGGGATGGAGTTAGAGGAATGGCTCACATGTTTGAACACATGATGTTTCGTGGTTCAAAAAAATACAGCGGCGAAGGTGATGTGTATATTCATGAAATGGAAAAATTAGGAGCAACCATTAACGCTTATACAACATTTGATAGAACGGTGTATTGGCAAGAGTTACCAAAAGAAAATATCGAAAAAGTATTTGATATGGAAGCTGATAGAATGGAAAATTTAATTCTCGACCAAAAAGTACTAGATACCGAAAGAGAAGTAGTAGGTGAGGAATTGCGTTTAGGAGAAAATAAATGGTATAATCGAATGTCGTCAGACCGTTATAAACATTTATACCCTGCTCAACATCCCTACAAAGTAGATGTTATTGGTAATTTAGATGAGATAACAGCTTATACCACTAAACAATGTCAGGATTTTTACGATAAATTTTATAGCCCAAATAATGCCTATTTAGTTATTGTGGGAGATGTAAAAGCAGAGCAAATATTTGAGTATGCAAGTAAGTATTTCGGACCTATCAAAAAGCAGTTGCCTTTAAATGCTAAGAAAACTGAACCAGATGTGTTTGCCTTTGTACCAACTACCGAGGAAATGCAAATAGATTATCCTGTACAAATATACTCGTATGTGGTTCCTGCGCCAGCAGTTGGAACGCCTGATTACTATGGATTTAATTTATTGAGAGATTTATTATTTAATAACTCTAATTCCATTTTAAATAATAGTGTGGTTGAACGAGGAAACTTGGCGTATAAAATAGTGCCTCAATCGGATGATTCTCGCTTATATTCAAATGTAGCCACTTTTGATGTGGTAATGCAAGCGCAGATGGGGAACGCCAAAGTAAAGAAGGTTGTTTCTAAAGAAATTTATGATATCATTAATGAAGGCATTGATCAAGAATTGATTGATAATTATGTAAAAAACTTAGAGGTAAATCAAACTTTTCAAAATTTCTCTAACCAAGCTATTGCCGATAAATTGGGTTTTGCTGAGTATTATTTTATGGATTATAAAAAGTACAATCAAGCTTTAGAAACATATAAAACCATCAAAGCAGAGCAATTAACGGATATTTGTAAAAAGTACTTTAATCCAGAAAACTTAAAAGTTATTAATATTAAGCCTGCTATGGAATAGTTTTTAAATGATCTTATACTACTTCAGCAAGAGAAAGAGGGAGATTTTCACTAAATTCGCACTACTTAATTGAAAAAACTAGCCTACATATTTATATTAATTGTTTCACTTTTTGCTTTTAATAGCTGTAAGGTGAAATATTCGTTAGATGGAGCAACTATTCCGATTGAGGCAAAAACCGTTTCTGTTGGCTTTTTTACAAATAATACAACCCTTGGTAGCCCAAGTATTAGTCAAAAATTTACTGAAAAATTAAGAGATGTGGTTTCCTCTCAAACCCGATTGTCGCTTATGAAACAAAATGGCGATTTAAAGTTTGAAGGAACGATTGTTGATTATAATAATGCTCCTGTGGCTATTCAAAGTAATGATCAAGCCGCAAATAACAGATTAACAATTACAGTAAATGTAAAATATACTAACCGTTTCGATGAAACTAAAAACTTCGAACAAAATTTTACGCGTTTTTCAGATTACCCTGCAAATTCTGCTATATCGTCGGTTGAAGATGCTTTACTTACAGAAATTAATAGACAATTAACAGAAGATATTTTTAATAAGGCTTTTAATAATTGGTAATGCAGCAACAGCAATTTATAGATATAATCAAAAAACCACACTTAATCGAATCGGCACATTTAGCTGATTTAGAAGTGTTGGTGAATGAATATCCATTTTTTGAAAGTGCTCATTTGTTATATACTAAAGGGTTGCATAAACACCAAGCACTTAATTATTCTAAACAATTGCGAAAAACAGCTATAGTTGTCAATAGTCGCAGTGTTTTGTATGAATTATTGCATCAGCCAGAAGTTAAAGTATCCGAACCTATTCAAAAACCAGTAACTGCGGTAATTGAACCTATTGAAGTTCTCGAAGAACATGTCGAAGTCAAAAAAACGGGTTCGGTGAGTGTTACCAATGATGAGATTAAGGTAATTTATGTCAATACAGTTCCATCTATTAATACAATTTCTGCAGAAAAAGAAGTAATTGTAAAAGAAACCAATACAGATGAAATAGACATCATTAAATCCATTGAAAATGAAACGGAAGTGCCTGTTCAGGATTTTAGTGAAGATAAACTAAACAAAACCATTGAGCAGGAAATCAATAAAAGTATCATTCAATCTTACGTTGAAACTGATATTATAAAAACTCCTGAATTACATAAAGAGGAAGTTTCTGAACCAAGTTCGTTTACAGATTGGTTAAAAACCATTCAAAAGGAAGCTCATACCTTTCAAATTGAAACAAAAACAGAGAAAGAGCAAGTTCAAGAAAGTGATAAAAATGGCGATAAAAAGACTGAAAATGAGAAAAAAACATCGTTTTTTTCTCAAAATAAGCAAATAATTGATAAAATTATTGAATCTGATCCTGGTCGTATTAAACTCGGAACAGGGAAATTTTTTACCCCAGCTATCGACGCCAAACAAAGTTTATTGGAAAATGAACATTTGGTAACTGAGACTTTAGCCAAAATTTATGCTTTACAAGGAAATATTTCTAAAGCAATTCGTGCTTATGAAATATTAAGTTTGAAATTTCCACAAAAAAGTGTTTACTTTGCATCCCTTATAGAAAAACTGAAAACTAACAAATAAATTATGCAAGCAATATTAACTATCTCCATTATCATCGTGTGTGTATTACTAATCTTAGTAGTATTAGTTCAAAATTCAAAAGGTGGAGGGATCTCAAGTAATTTCTCAGCAGCTAACCAAATCATGGGTGCTCGTCGTGGAACTGATTTTATAGAAAAAGCAACTTGGACTTTAGCTATCTTATTATTAGTGTTTAGTTTATTGTCTACTCCTAAAAAAGGAGATTCGGTTGATAGTACAGATACTGAAGGTTCTGTTACCAAAGCAAAAGCAAGTGGTGCAGTTGCTCCAGCAGCTCAACCTGCAGCGCAGCCAGTTGCTCCAACAGCAACACCTCAGTAATATTTAATTATTTTAAATCAAAAGCATTCACTAGTTAGTGGATGCTTTTTTTATGTTATTTTTATAAATAATTAGTTTTATCTGACGCAATATAAAATGAGAGAATTAAACCCAAATAAATCTTACTTATTTAATAGCTTGTTTGCAAGCATTTCTGTTATTGTTTTTATAATTGTAGCAATTAGGAGCTATTTAGTACCTTTTAATCATGATGAGACTGCTACATTTTTCTTCTTTATACAATCTGGGAATTACATGCCGTTTTATTCGGCAGTAGATGCAAATAATCATGTGCTTAATAGTTTTTTAGGGAATATTTGTTTTCACTTATTTGGGTCATCTCCGTTTGCATTGCGTGTTCCAAATTTAATCGGACTAATTATTTTAATTTTTGCTACCTATAAAATATCTAAACACTTAAATCAAATAGGTTCTAAGTTACTTTTAACCGCTATATTTTTATTATCCTATCATTGGTTAAGTTTTTTTGGAGCTTGCCGTGGTTATGGCTTATCATTGGCTTTACTCATTATGGGTATAGCGTTTATGCTAGAGTTTATAAATGCACCTGAGAATAGAAATAAATTTTTATGGTCATTACTATTTTTTCAATTAGGGATTAGCTCTAATTTAATTTTAATCATTGTGGTTTTATTATTGAGTGGAATTATGTTTGTGATTCAAATTGCTAATAAAAAAATAGTTAGCCCCGTTATTATTGGAGCTTGGTTATTACATTTTGCTGCCATTTATTATTGGTTGTCTTTTTCTTTTTATCTTCAAGAAGGCGGTGCTTTGTATTATGGTGCAGGAGATAGTTATTGGAACGTAACGTTTGTCACTTTAATTCAGTTATTGGTTGGAACTTATTCTGCTATAGTTAAATGGATCGTCATCGGTTTGTTGGTATTAGTGATTGGATTATTTGTATTTCTTGACAAAACGACTATTTTAAAAATTAAGCAATTAATAAAATTACCAGATTTTTCAATTTTATTTTTTATCATTTTTTGGTCATTGGTGTTAGGGTTTTATTTAATGAACAAGCTTTTTGCTGTCAATTTTCCAGAAGATAGAACAGGTTTGTTTTTTTACGTGTTTTTTGCTTTATGGATGTGCTTTACAATAGATAAGCTTTCTTTTAATTTTAATAAAATTGCAGGATTTAGCTTTACTGGATTACTTGCTATTCATTTTGTGTTGAATGTTAATTTCAGAAAACATTCGTTAAGTGTATATGAAACTATTCCTGAACATTTTTATACAACGCTTTTAAAAGAACAAGAAAAGTCTAAAGAACGAATTACGATTGGAGGACATCGTGTGCGAGAATTGTTTTATGGATTCTTTAATTACCGTTATGGAGGTGTTTTAAATCCAGCCGATCCAACAGAAGTGATGCAAATGAATTGCGATTATTATATTGCAACTAAGGCAGAAGAAAAATATTTTAAAGACTATTACGATATTATTGATTCTGAGCCAGATTGGGGATTTGTAGTGTTAAAACGTAAGGAAAAGATTCAAAAAAATAAATTTGTGGAAATCACAAACTTCAAAATTCTAGAAAATTCAAATGAATTTATTGATGTTTATCATAAAACAGATACTATATTTAGTAACCCGATGCCTTTGCAGGCCGAAATTTGTTTTGATATTAGTAAAATATTCGTTCCTACTAATACTTGGCTTGTATTTGCCATAAATGATTCGTTAGATCAAACCTATTATTTTAAACGCTTACCGCTTCAGTGGATAGGATATGATAATAATGGCAAAAAAGATCTTTGCTATACTTTAGTAATGGGTAATTTGCCTCCAAAAGCAAAAAACATAGGTTTTTTCTTCTGGAATATCGAGAAACAAGCCTTATCCGTAGATGTAAAATATTTAAAAATATATCAGTTAGAAGGAAAAGGAGTGGATTATGAAGCGCCTGATATTAAATAAGGAATTATTATATTAGTATTTTGTTATTTAAGATTAAATGAATATGTCAAAACAAGTTAATACAAAGCAAACAGTTTCATCATCCCCAAGCTCTAATATTTACGATTCATATATAAAAGGTAAAGAACTTTACTACTTAATGGCGGCTGTTTTGTTTGGCTGTTATATTGTATTCCAAGATTTTATTAATCTAAAAAAGATCTTTTTGTTTAAAGATATTGGAAGTGATACCATCAATATGTATCATCCATTATTGATCAACCTTTCTGAGTACATGAAACATGAAGGAGTTCCTGGTTGGTCTTTTTCTCAAGGCATGGGGCAAAATATATTTCCGTTATGGTTAGGTGATTTTTTCTCAAACTTTATTATGTTATTTGATAAAACCACAATTCCTAAAGTGATTGTGTTTATGGAAATTTTGAAAATCTTTTTATGTGCGTTTGTTTTCTTTAAATTTTTAAAAGAATTAAAAGTAACAGGTTTTGCGGCAATGATTGGCGCTCTATTATATGCTTTTACTGGCTATGTGATTTTGGGAGGTACTTGGATTATTTTTTCTACCGAAGCCGTTTATGTAGCTATTATGTTATTAGGCTTTGAGAGATGGTTAAATAAAGGTAAATGGTTTTTGTTTCTATTAGGAATTACATTGCTTGGATTCTTACAGCCATTCTACTTATTTACATATACCTTATTTTTAATTGGCTATATTTTAATTCGTTATAATGATGTTCATGAAGGCAATTGGAAAGGCTTTATTGTGTTTAGTTTAAAAACAGTTGGAATAGCTGCCTTAGGTGTAGGAATAACAGCGTATCAATTATTACCAGACGTTTTGATGTTAATCGAGAGTCCAAGGGTAGGAGGAGAAGCAGGCTTATCTGCACGATTAAAAGCTATGCCAATGTTTGATTTGGCTGATGATGTATTAAGATTTACAACTACTTATAGAGCTTTTGGAAGTGATATGCTGGGTGTAGGTAATAATTTTAAAGGTTGGCAAAATTATTTAGAAGCTCCAATATTATATTGTGGTATTTTGAGTTTAGTGGCGTTTCCTCATGTGTTTTCAAGTTTGTCTAAAAAACAAAGAGTGTTTTATGGAATACTGACGGGTGCATTTGTACTGCCGATTCTATTTCCTTATTTCCGTTATGCTTTCTGGGCTTTTTCAGGAGATTACTATAGAACCTTCTCTTTAGTAATAGTTGTTTTAATGTTATTTTATACAGTAAAAGCCATATCCTATATCGAACAAAAAAGTGAAATCAATAAAATTGTTTTATTAGTAACGGGTTTATTCTTATTGTTTTTATTATTCACTCCATCTGCGCAATTTAAAGGAGCAGTTGATACAGGTTTAAGAAGTTTTGCTGCTTTTATGGTCATTGCTTATAGTGCCTTATTATTTTTATTATCTAGTAAGTCTTCCATAAAGCATATCGCTAAGCTCGCCTTATTTTTATTGTCCTTTTTTGAAGTATTATATTTTTCAAATACATCTATTAATAAACGAGTAGCGATGTTTAATAGCGAATTAACCACTAAAGTTGGTTATAACGATTATACAACGGATGCTATTAGTTATCTAAATGCCAATGATAAATCATTTTTTAGAGTCAATAAAGATTATGTATCTGGTTTAGCCATTCACGGTAGTATTAATGATGCAAAGGCACAATGTTTTTATGGAACACCATCTTATCACTCTTTTAATCAGAAAAATTATATTAAGTTTTTAGGAGATTTAAATGTGATTGACGCCAAAGATGAAAATTCAACACGTTGGGCAAAAGGGTTAGGTGATAGACCAATTTTATTTTCTATTGCTAGTGGTAAGTATTGGTTATCAAAACGAACAGATGGTGCTGTGAAAAATATGGGTTTTGATTCAATTGCTAAATTTGGTGACGTTACAGTTTACAAAAATAAATTTGCTTTGCCTTTAGGTTTTACTTATGATAAGGGAATTGGTGAAGATGAATTTAAAAAATTATCTCCTACTCAAAAAGATTTTTGTTTGTTAAGATCTTGTGTTATTGGAAACGAAAATAAAGCAACTTTTGCTTCCTTAAAGCAATTTAATGTTGCCGATACTGTTGCTCCAATGTCTTTTGATAATTATTTAGCCTATGTTAATGAATTGAAAAAAGATAATTTTACGATTTCTAAATTTTCAGAAAATAACATCAAAGGTTCAGTTACGGTAAACGAATCTAAAATCCTATTCTTCTCTATTCCTTTTGATGAGGGTTGGAGTGCTAAATTAAATGGTGTTGACGCTAAATTATATCGTGTGAATGCAGGATTAACTGGCTTGCTAATTAGTAAAGGTAAAAACGATATAGAGTTAAGCTTTGAACCTAGATTAAAAAGCAAAGGAAAGTTAATTTCTGGAATTTCCTTATTAATTTTATTTGGATTGTTAGGCTTTACATTCTTTCTGAAAAGGAAAAAGACAGAGGAATAAAAACATTACATAAAAAAAAGCGAGAAATTTCTCGCTTTTTTTTATGTTTAGTAATGTTATTACTTCTTCATCAACTTGTTCCAATTCACTGTATGTTCCAACGCTTCCGTTAAAGTGTAATTTTCTTTTACTTAAGTATCTTTTATTATTAAACTTAAATCTGGCGTTGATTTGGATGTTTGATTATAAACTTCTTTAGAAGAACGTTCAATCACCTCTAGCTTTTTATCTACAATGTTTTTAATGCTTTCTGCTAAATCTTTTAACGAAATGCTATTCGCACTTCCCACATTATAAACCGTATCTGTTTTTCCTTTGGCTAATAACTTCAATAACCAAAATGCTAAATCACTTCCGTATAAATAACTACGCTGTGTATTACCATTTCCTAAAATTTTAATTGGCCCACCATGAATCGCATCTCTTATAAAATTATTGATGGCCCAAGGCTTCTCTAATTTTTGGTAAGGACCAACAAAGGCAAACGGACGAACTATTGTTATTGGTAGATGTTGTTGATTGCCATAAACTGCACACAAAGTCTCTGTCATTCGTTTAATTTCACCATAAGTGGCATTAATCGAATTGCAATCTAAAGTTCCCATATCGGTTTCTTTAATCTTATCATTATTTAAACTACCATAAACGTAGTTTGAACTTAAATGAATGATTTTATGTAAGCCTGGTAACCTAAAACATTCTTCTAACACAGAATTAGTGCCTTTGTAAAATGTATCAATAGTGCTCAATGGTTTGCTAGCATGTTCCATTCTATCAGGACTTCCTGCTGCATTAATCACATAATTCACATCCTTTGGAAGTTCACTTAAATGCCTTACATCTTGTTGAATTAAATTAACGCAAGGGTTTTTCGCTAAGTGTGGAACTTCTGTTTTAAAGCTTTCTGTATCTCTGGCTAATAAATATAATTTTATATTTAATTTATGTTCGGCATTTAAATAGCAAACCATTTCGGTTAACCATTTGCCTACAAAGCCTGTTCCACCAGTAATTAAAATGGTTCTGTTTTTTAATTCCTGTAAAGAATTAAAGTCGGCACTCGAGGTACGACAATTTTCGTAAGTTAATTTAATTGCTTTTGCGCTCATTAATCTTCTTTGTTTTTTACAAGTTCCATTACTACTTCAATAATCAAATCTTCTTGTCCTGCTACTACTTTTCTTTTTCCTAATTCAAAATACACGTCGCGAGGATCCACATTATATTCTTTCGAAATTCGAGATACATGTTTGGCAAATCCAGAAAAGACTCCAGACAAACCACTCACCACACTTTCTGAACTAATAGTTGGTACTTTAGGCATTAATTCTTTTTCTGCTAAGTCAGCAGCGTCTAACATTTTATAAAGGTTAATACCAGTTTCGTAACCCATACGTTCCATAACGGCAATTAATACTTCTAATTGTGTATTTCCTGCACCTGCTCCAAAACCACGAGCAGTAGCATCTAGTATTTTTGCACCTGCTTCAACGGCTGCAATCGAATTGGCAACTGCCATTCCTAAATTGTTATGTCCGTGAAAACCAACTGGAACTCCTAATCCATTTACTAAAGCATTAATTCTTTCAGTAACATCAGCTGGTAAATAATTTCCAGACGAATCCATAATGATGATTCCTTCTGCACCATATAACTCCATTTTCTGAGCTTCTTCTACTAATAACTTCACCGAAGCCATGTGACTCATCATTAAAACACCATAAGTGTCTTTCCCTTTCTCTCTACAAAAAGCAATATGACGTTGAGTGATGTCTGCTTCTGTACAATGAGATGCTACACGAACGACATCTACACCAATAGAAATGGCTCTTTCTAAATCACGTTTAATAGTTGCAAAACCTGGAATGCAATGAATACTTAATTTGCTATTTTTTAAATTTTTACGAGCTGTTTCCAATAAAGTCACATCACTTTCTAAAGCTTCGCCTACTTGTAACGAGGAAGCTCCTAGTCCGTTTCCGTGACCAACTTCTACAACAGGTACGCCCGCTTTTTCAGCAGCTTTAGTATATAAATCTATTTGCTTAGCACTTAATTGATGAGCAACCGCATGGTTTCCATCTCTTAGTGTTGGGTCGTGAATGGCAATTTTTTTCATTGAGTTTAGCTTAATGATTTAATTTTATCAGCGTGTTTTGTTGGATGTAAAAAGAAGAAGTTAGTTTCCATGGTTTCTTCTGTTACTTTATCAATAGCTTTTAATTTACCATCGTGAGATGTATAGCAATTGTATCCAAATTGTTTAAAGAAATCAATAATATCGTTTGGATGGTAGCCAAACTTAGCCGCCCATTTACGCAACATTTCAGTGAAAATGATTGGAGTATGTTTTGCAAATGTTTCTACACCACCTTTGTAAACCATAAATTCTGCACCTTCTACATCACATTTAATGAAATCTAATTTTGTAATATTTTTTTCTTTTACAAAATGATCAATCGTATTTGTCTGGCATTCTAGTTTCACCATACTATCATTTTCTGTAATGTTTACAGAAGAAGAAGCACCTGTAACCGTTGGCGAATAAAAGAATGTCAACGTTTGAATTTTATCAGATAAAGCCACATTATTTAAAATAATGTTTTTTGCTTGATTTAATTCTGTATTTCTTTTTACCTGTGCAAAGGTTTCTGGTATTGGCTCAAAAGCATAGATAGTGCTGTTTGGCAGTTTTTTTGATAAGTGATTAGAGTACCAACCAATGTTAGCACCAATATCAAAAATAGTATCGTTTTCGCTTACTAATTTGTAAAGCATTTCAGAATCTTCTTGCTCATACATATTGAAGTTAAATGCTTCTAACGGCGTAATACGTTTATCTAAGACATCTACATAAAACTTTGCTCCACCTGGGTGAAACGGAGTTTTACGAGACGTGAAAATCACTTTACCATCTTCAATTTCAATTTTAGAGATTTCAGTATTCGCTAAGTTCTCTGATAAATCAAAAAGCACTTTATGCAATTCATGCATGGTGTCTACAAATTCAACTTTGTTTAGTGCTTTTGATTCGAATTTTTGTTTAATGTCTTTAATCTTCATAAATAATTTACTTTGTTTTTTGTTTTGAATATTCTTCTGCTACAGCAATAGCAGCACAATTGATAATGTCTAAATTTCCTGCATACTTAGGTAAATAATCCCCCAAGCCTAATGCTTTTACCATCACTACGATTCTTCCATTTTCATAAATTGGATTTACTAAAATGTGATACCCTGGCACATAGGCTTTTATTTGAGCAACCATAATATCTAATTCCTTTTTCAAAGCATCCATATTGGCATCTTTTACTTTTGCAAAAATGGTAGTTTGCATATCTATGCAAGGTTGCGCTGGATTTAAATTTAAAATGGCTTTTGTTTTTTCAACACCCGAAAATGTTCTTACGCCTAATTCAGTGGTGTCAACATATTCATCTAAATTTAATCGTGTAGCTGGACCAGCACTGCGAGAGGCAATACTTGAGACAACTTCAATGTATTCGATGTTTTTTTGTGTTTTACCTAATACATAAGCAATTGGAATAGATGCTTGTCCACCACAAGTAACCATGTTTACATTTTGGTGTTTGATAGCTTCTTGTAAGTTTACTGCTGGAATGCAGAGGATACCAATTTTTGCAGGAGTTAAATCAATAACAAATTTTCCTAATTTTTCTAATACTTTCCAATGAGCGACAGCATCTTTAGCGGACGTACAATCGAAGACTATGTCACAATTATCTGGTTCTTCAATAATCGCATTAATGCTTTTATCAGAAACCCTAACGCCCATATCAATAGCTTTAGTCATACCAGCCGACGATAAATTTCTACCAATAAACATCGAACATTCCAGATACTCTGAACGTTGAATTTTTACCAATAAATCGGTTCCAATATTGCCGCTACCTAAAATGGCAACTTTTAATTTTTTCATAATCCTTAAGCTTTTAATTTTTTTGATTTAGGATGTAATCCATGAATCATATTTTCTTCTAACTCTTCACGTTTTAATAATGGTGATAAATCTTCTAACGGTGGAGACACTAAACTTCCATCTTCTTGAATAGCTAATGATAATTTTGGCACAAACATTTGTTGAGGATGCATAAACACTTCGCATATCACTGCTCCTTTATGAGCTTGCACTTGGGGAATAACTGTTTCAAAATCTTCCCATGTTCTAATTTGATATGCTGGAATATTAAAGGCTGTTGCTAATGCACTAAAATCAGGACATGTAACACCTGTTTTTTTATCAACACCTGCTTTTCTTCCCTTAAATAAAGCGTTTTGAGTGTGCTTAATCATTAAATAGCCATCATTATTGAAAATAAATAATTTGATTGGCAATTCGTAATGCACCATGGTTTGAATTTCTTGTAAATTCATCATCATCCCTCCATCGCAATTCAAACACATCACTTCACCTTTATTGATGGCAACAGATGCGCCAATCGCAGCAGGTAATCCATAACCCATTTCGCCTAAACCAGTAGAAGTCATTAAGCGTTGATTTTTTTTAATTTTCAAAACTTGGTGTCCGCTTAATAAAGCTGTACCCATGTCGGTAGTAATAATTTGATCTTCTTTTAAATGGTTATTTAATCGATCCATGAATTGGTATGAATTGATAAATCCATCTTCATCTGGATGATCAGTAGGGGAGAACCAAGGATATTTTTCGCGGTAGCCATTACATTTATTAATCCATTCAGAAAAGTCTGTTTTTATATTACCAGATTTAGCTAATAATTTTTCAATAAAGTTTTTCGCATCTGCGCAAATAGTTTGATTGTAACGGTCTTTGTATTTATCAATTTCATATTTATCAATATCTACGACAGCTATTTCCGCTTCGCGAGCTAATTCTGTAATATCATATCCTATTTGAGAAATAGCCATTCGTGTTCCAATACACAATAAAAAATCGCAATTCTGAACTACGAAATTGGCGCAACGTTGCCCGTATGTTCCTGCGCGTCCGTATACTAAAGGATGATAAGAATCAATCATGTCGATTCCTGCCCAAGTAACTAAAGATGGTGAATTAGTTTTTTCTAAAAGCGTTTCAATTAAATGTTCAGCACCTCCTAATTTAATACCATGACCTAACCAAATAACGGGACGTTTTGCTTTGTTAAAAGATGCAATCACATGATCAACACTTTGATCTAATTCAGTATTATTTTGTGTTTGATTTTTTGGAAGTTCAGATGAACTGAATTTGTTGAGTTTAGAAACATCTACTAATGAAGACTGAATATTCATTGGAATATCTAACCAAATTGGTCCTGGTCTATCTACCATTGCAATTTGTAATGATTTCTCTAACTCGTAGTTAACATTTTCAGGTTCTAAAACTCTTCCGTTATACTTTGTTACTTTATCAACCATCAAAGAACTGTCGTAGCCTTGAACACCCCACATTCTTAAATCTTTATGAAGTTCAATGTATTTTGAATGTTCGTTACCAGAAAGAATTAATCCAGGGATTGAATCTGCCCATGCGCTTACAACTCCTGTGACACCGTTTGTTGAACCAGCGCCAGTCGTTAATAAAGCTGCTGAAATTTTTCCAGTTGTACGGTAATAAGTTTGAATTGCCATGCATGCGGCTTGTTCATGATGTACGCAAATTATTTCTGTAAATCCTTTATGATAAATTGAATCAAATAAATGGGCATTACCCGCGCCAATAATTCCGAATACATGTTTTATCCCTTTCTCTTCAAGGAAATCTGCTACTAAATCGCTTACTTTTTTTTGGTTGATAGTACTCATAATATGTTGTTATAAAAAACTGGAAATTGTTCGTTTAAATCCTTCTTCAACAGTTACAGCTGGGTTCCAGTTTAATTTTTTTAGTTTATCAATATTGGGTGAATTTCTTGTAATAGTGCTTTTTAAATAATCGGTATTGGTGGTTGTGTTCAATATTACTTCTAATTTAAATTCTGGATAAGCATTTACCAGAATTTTTGCGAGTTCTAAAATGCTATATTCTTCTTTAGGATTTCCCATGTTGTAAGCCTCTCCGTTTTCTCCATTTAAAAGAATGGTTAAAAATCCAATGGTTGCATCTGTTAAATAACAAAAGGCTCTTCGAGCACTTCCATCACTATTTAAAACAATGTTTTGCTTGTTCACGATATTGGATACGAAGTCTGCAAACACGCGGCCATCATCTAATAACATGCCTGGTCCATAGGTATGAAATGGTCTTACCATTTTTGCGTTTACTCCATATTGTGTAAAATAACTCACGCAAATATTTTCGCCCATACGTTTGCTTTCGCCATAACAAGATCGAACTAAAGCAGGATTTATGTATCCAAAAGTATCTTCTTTAATTGGAACATCTTCCACTTTTACCTCTCCATACACTTCGCCTGAGCTAAAGTATAAGAAAGATTCCACTTTATGTTGTTGAGCTAGTTTGATTAAATTGATGGTGCCAAGTACGTTTGCATTTAAAGTTCCAACAGGATCTACTTTGTAGTATTTAGGACTAGCTTGGCTTGCTGCGTGAATGATGAAATCTATTTTAGCTTCGTAATTAAATTCATTACAAACATCATGTTCAATTATTTCAAGTTTTGGATTGGTAAGGTATTGATGAAAACGCTTGTTGGCTTTTTCTTTGTTTCTAACCATTGCAATCACTTTAGTGTTGAATGATACATCTAATGCTAAAAATGTCTCAACAATATAGGCAGGCAAAAAACCATTTGCTCCTGAAATAAGGATTGTTTTATTTTTAAAACGTTCCCAATAATCAAAACGATTTATGATGGATGAAATATCTTCTTTAATAATAGAGTTCAAAACAAAATACCCTTTAAAATAAAGGTTTAAAATACTAAAAAATATTATACCAAACTCCCGAATATCTAATAAAATAAATCTTATTTTCTATCAAAAAATGTTATTTTTGGTATTTGATATGAAAAAACACATTTCAGTTATTACTCCATGTTTTAATGAAGAGGGTAATGTTAGATTATTGATAGACACTATAGGTAAGATATTTGAAAAACTACCTCAATATACTTATGAGCATGTTTTAATAGACAATTGTTCTGTAGATAAAACTCCTGAGATTTTAAAAGAAATTGCTGCCACAAATAAAAATGTAAAAGTAATTTTTAATGAACGAAATTTCGGTTGGATTCGATCACCTTTTCATGGATTAATTCAGTGTCACGGCGATGCTGTTATTTATATGGTTTCTGATTTTCAAGAACCGCCAGAAATGATTCCTCAGTTTTTAGAGAAATGGGAAGAAGGTTTTAAAATTGTGATTGGGGTTAAAAAACAGAGTAAGGAAAACCCTATGATGTTTGCGGTTCGAAAGTTTTTTTATAATATTTTATCCAGCGCATCAGACGGAGAGGCAATTATTAAAAACTTTACAGGTTTCGGGTTATACGATCAAAAATTTATTTCCATTATCAGAAATTTAGATGATCAATACCCTTATTTGCGAGGTCTTGTATCTGAATTGGGTTTTAGAAGATTTGAAATTCCTTTTACTCAACCTGAACGACTTTCGGGTAAATCAAATTCTAATTTCTTTAAGTTGTATGATGTTGCCATGCTTGGCTTCACTAGTCATTCTAAATTGCCGCTAAGATTGTCCGCATTCGTTGGCTTTTTCTCAGCAATTGTAAGTTTTTTAGTGGCCGTTGGTTATTTTATTTATAAGTTAATCTATTGGTACGAATTCCAAATTGGAATGGCACCAATGGTAATTGGCATTTTTTTCTTTTCGTCTGTTCAATTATTTTTTATCGGAATTATTGGAGAATATATTGGAGCAATACACACTCAAATCCGTAAACGTCCTTTAGTGATTGAAAAGAACGCATTAATTTTTAATCATTTAATTATTAAAACATGAAATATTTTATTGTTGCTCTAATATTAAGTACAAAACTTTTTTCTCAAAACATTACTAGTGATTTAGTTTTATGTATGCCTATGAATGGTAACGCACAAGATTTAAGTGGAAATAGTAACAACGGGATTGTTAACGGAGCAACATTAACGACAGATAGATTTGGAAATACTAATTCTGCTTATTATTTTAATGGTACAAGCAGTTCTATTGTTGTGTCAGGTAGTACATCATTGGATTCGATTGAAATTAAAGATGAAATAACGATTTCTGCATGGTGTAGGGTAGATGGATGGTATAATAATTTTAATGTGTTTAGTATTGTAAATAAATACAATTCTACATCTGACTGGGGTTGGGATTATACAATCCAAAGCCCAAGTAGTAGTAATGGGCAAATGTTTATTGCGAATTTTCCTGTTAATCTAAGTTATTATACGTATACAACCACTGGGGCAACCACACTCGGCCAATGGGATTTTTATACGGTTACTTTTTCAAAATCTAATGGTGTTTTTAAAGCATACAAAAATGCAGTTTTAATTAATACGGTTACTACAAATTCTATCCAGTTAGAATCAACCAATAATGGAACCTTATATATTGGTTATTCTCCTGGAGGGCCAGGCGCAAATGAATACGCTAAAGGTTGTATTGATGAATTAAAAATATATAGTAGGGCTTTGAATGCAACCGAAATAACCACGCTTTATAATGGAGGTCAATGCTCTGTTAGTTCTGTTAATGAAATTCAAAATAACAATAGTCTGTGCTCTATTTTCCCAAACCCGAGTCTTAATCAGATAAATGTAAAGATACAAGCGAATGAATATATTTCGAATGAAATAGAAATCGATATTCTATCTTATGAAGGGAAATTGGTTCGTAAACAAACATTCAAAAAAAATGAGTTAGGCAATTATTCGATTGATTTAAGTGATATTTCTTCTGGGTTTTACATATTAAAATTTTCATCAGGAACTTACATACAAAACATGAAATTTATTAAAGAATAGATTAAATTAGATATTTATATGAAGGTAGTTATTTTAGCGGGAGGCTTAGGTACTCGTTTATCAGAAGAAACAGATGTTAGACCAAAACCAATGGTTGAAATTGGAGGTAAACCAATTTTATGGCATATCATGAAAATTTATAGTCACTATGGCTTTAATGAATTTGTAGTTTGCTGTGGATACAAGGGATACGTGATTAAAGAATATTTTGCCAATTATTTTTTACATCAAACAGACGTTACTTTTGATTTAGCTAATAATAAAATGGAGGTTCATAATTCTGGTTCCGAAAACTGGAAAGTAACTTTAGTAGATACAGGGATTAATACAAATACAGCAGGACGTATTAAACGTATTCAAAAATATGTTGGTAATGAGCCTTTTATGTTGACATATGGGGATGGTGTAGCAGATATTAATATCAATGATTTAATTAGTTTCCATAAGAAATCCGGAAAAATAGCAACATTAACATCCATTCAATTACCAGGTAGATTTGGAAATGTAGAAACGGATGCAAACGGAACTGTAAAAACATTTCAGGAAAAACCTATTGGCGACGGTGTTCGTATTAATGGTGGATTTTTTGTTTTGGAGCCTGAAATTTTCAATTATTTAAATGGAGAAATGGACGATATCCAATGGGAAAAAAAGCCATTAATTGAAATTGCAAATGATGGAAAATTGTCGGCTTATTTACATGACGGTTTTTGGAAATGTATGGATGCTTTAAGAGATAAAATTGAGTTAGAGGATTTGTGGCAAAGTGGTTCTGCTAATTGGAAAATTTGGAAATAAATATATCATGAACAACTTAGATTTATTTTTAGGAATATTTAAAGGTAAAAAAATACTAGTTACGGGAGATACTGGATTTAAAGGCTCTTGGATGTGTATTTGGTTAAAAGAGTTAGGTGCAGATGTTTATGGATATGTCTTGCCTCCGCTTACTGAAAAAGATAATTACGTAACCACTGAGCTTTCAAATAAAATACACCACATGGATGGTGATGTTAGAAACTTAGAACAATTGCAAAATTATTTTAATCAAGTCAAACCAGATATAGCTTTTCATTTAGCCGCTCAACCTTTAGTTATTGAATCATATAACAATCCACATTATAATTTTGAAACCAATTTAATGGGAACCGTTAACTTTTTTGAAGCAGTGAGAAATTGCCCTTCGGTTAAAGTTGCTATTAATGTGACTACCGACAAATGCTATCAAAATAATGAATGGATGTGGGGCTATCGCGAGAACGATGCTATGGGAGGTGATGATCCATACAGTGCTTCAAAAGGTTGTTCTGAATTAATTACCAATTCATATATCAAATCTTTTTTTAGTAAAGACGGAACTACACATGTTGCTTCAGGTAGAGCAGGAAATGTAATCGGAGGGGGAGATTGGGCCGATAATCGTATTATTCCGGACATGATAAGAGCTTATCAATCTAATCAAACATCTGAGATTCGTAATCCTAATTCTGTGCGTCCTTGGCAATTTGTATTAGAACCAGTTTTTGGTTACATGAAATTAGCTGAGAAATTATGGACAAATGGAAAGACATTTGCTGGTGGATGGAATTTTGGCCCTGCTGCTTTTGAAAACTATAGTGTAGGAGATGTGGTGAATGAAGTGAAGAAAATAATTCCTACCATTAAAATTGATGCTCCTGTAGCAACAGAAAAATTGCATGAAGCGGGTTTATTGAAATTAGATATCACAAAAGCGGTGAACTTTTTGGGATGGAAGCCAAAATTAAATTTCGAAGAAACCATAGAATTTACAATTCAAGGATATCAAGAAGAGTTAAATTCTCAAAACAATATATACGATTGTCGTGTTAAACAAATAGAATCCTATTGCACTAAATAACTATGTCAAAACTATTAGATATTAAACACCAAATACATGCTCTTATAAAAGAGTATCATGATGAAGCATTTAAACAAAAAGCATTTGTTCCTGGTGAATCTGCTGTGCCAGTAAGCGGAAAAGTATTTGATCACAAAGAATTAACTTATATTACTGATTCGGCATTAGACGCATGGTTTACAACGGGTAAGTTTAACGCTGAATTTGAGAAGAAATTAGCTAAGTATATTAATGTAAAATCTGTGTTAACTGTTAACTCAGGTTCCTCTGCTAATTTAGTTGCTTTTTCTGCTTTAACGGCCATTGAGTTAGGTGAAGAAAGAATTAAACCAGGTGATGAAGTAATTACTGTAGCAGCTTCTTTTCCAACAACGGTAAATCCTATTTTACAATACGGAGCAATTCCAGTGTTTTTAGATGTGACGATTCCTCATTATGAAATTGACGTGACTCTATTAGAGAAAGCTTTATCTCATAAAACAAAAGCTGTCGTTATTGCTCACACAATGGGTAATGTGTTTAATTTAGATGTCATAACGGCTTTTTGTGAAAAGCATGATTTATGGTTGATGGAAGACTGTTGCGATGCATTAGGTGCAACCTACAATGGTAAGCATGTTGGAACTTTTGGAGATATTGCTACGTTAAGTTTTTATCCTGCGCATCATATTACCATGGGCGAGGGTGGAGCTGTTTATACCTCTAATTCTAAGTTAAAGAAAATAGCAGAATCATTTAGAGATTGGGGACGCGATTGTTGGTGTGAACCAGGAAAAGACAATACCTGTGGTTTGCGTTTTTGTCAGCAATTAGGAGATTTACCAATGGGCTACGATCATAAATACATTTATTCTCGTCAAGGCTTTAATTTAAAAATAACGGATATGCAAGCCGCTCTTGGTTTGGCGCAATTAGAAAAATTGGATGAGTTTATCAAAATTAGAAGACATAATTTTGATGTGTTAAAACAAGGCTTAGTAAAACATACTGATAAATTAATTTTGCCAGAAGCTACGCCAAATTCTAATCCATCTTGGTTCGGTTTTTTAATTACAGTTAAAAAAGATGCAGGTATAACTCGTAACGAATTGGTACAAAAATTAGATGCTAAAAAAATAGCAACACGTTTATTATTTGCTGGCGATTTGCGTAAACAGCCATATTTTAAGGATTACGATTATCGTATTGTAGGCGATTTACCAAACACCGATATTATTGTGAGTGATACATTTTGGATTGGTGTAACGCCAATGCTTAATGATGAAATGTTGGAATATATGATTTCTAGTTTTGATGAAATTTTAGGTGAGTAGATTTCATTTACCCGTGTAAACATATCATTTAATAGATTAAACCCATCATTCATCAATATTTTGAATAAATATGTTTAGTATTTCCTAATTTTAGAGTCGAAACCCGAAAACACTAAACATTATTGGTATCTTTATGAGATAACGCGCTAGTGATTTTCTATACTAAAATTTATGAAACTTAGTTTAAAATATTTTATTGTACTTTTTAGTATCCTTTGTTTTTTTTATAGAGTATCTGCTCAAACAACTAATGTTTCTGGAATTATCAATAATTACACTTCCATTTCTTCTATAGGTTCTCAATCAGTAAATGCGGTCACCACTTCTGGTTTTGCAGTAGGAGATAAAGTATTATTGATTCAGATGAAGGGAGCTAGTATTGATACAACGAATACTTCTAATTTTGGAACAATAACGTCATATAATGAGGCAGGTAATTACGAAATGCTAGTTATATCTGCTATTACTTCAACAACAATTACATTTACGAATCCCATTCTGAGGTCATATAGTATCTCTGGATTAGTGCAATTAGTAAAAGTTCCAGTTTATAATAACGTAAATGTGATTGGACTTTTAACATGTACGGCTTGGAATGGTTCCGTTGGAGGGGTTTTAGTATTTGAAGCTACCGGCAATGTTACCTTAAATGCAAATATTGATGTGACAGGAAAAGGTTTTTTAGGAGGAGCTATTTCATCTGGACAATTTTTTTCATGCTCAGGAAATGCAAGTGATTTTAAACTATTTAATACGTCTTTTCTTTCAGCAAATAAAGGCGAAGGTATTGTTATTACAAAATCATCGTTTGCCAAAGGTTTAGGGGCCTTAGCAAATGGAGGTGGAGCGGGGAATGATGTTAATGGAGGCGGAGCTGGAGGTGGAAATTATGGACTTGGTGGACATGGAGGAAATACTAAGTGTAGTTCTTCACCAATTGCTCTTTGTGGAGGATATGAAGGAAAAAATTGTATTTATTCAAACACTAATAATAAAATATTTTTAGGTGGTGGAGGTGGCGCAGGTCATGAAAACGATGGTGTTTCAACTGCGGGTGTTGCAGGAGGAGGAATTGTTATTATTAGATGTGGTGGCAGTATATCAGGAAATGGAAATTTTATCAATGCAAATGGAAATAATAATACTTTGCTAGCAGGTAATGATGGGCAAGGTGGTGGTGGAGCAGGAGGAACAGTTTTAATAGAGGCTTGTTCAACATCTTCTTTAAATATTTCGGTTACAGGAGGAAATGGAGGGACAGATAACTTTAATGGACCAGATTGTCACGGAAAAGGAGGAGGCGGCGGCGGCGGTGCAATTTGGACATCGACCCCTTTGTCTTATACTTCATTTTTAAATGGAGGTAATCCAGGAATGTTTAATAATTCTAATTCTCAATGTTTTAATACCAGTAATGGAGCAACTACTGGTCAAGTTGGTGGAACCGTGACAGGTTTAATGATACCTGGAGCAACTCCTTTACCATCTGTTGGTAGTTTTTCTTTAACTGCGTCTTCTGCTTGTATTAGTAACAATAATTCATCCGCCACTGTTACAGTATCTACTAATGAAGTGTCTCCTGTTTTTTCATACACTTGGACTAATTCAAGTGGAACAATTGTTAGTCAAACAAATAACACCTCTTCTTTAGTAAATTCGGCAACTAATTTATCAAATGGTGTTTATACATTATCTGTTCAAATGAATGCGCCATGTGGACCAATTAACACTCAAACCCTAAACATTAATTGTATTATTGTTCCATCTCAATCCTGTGGAGGTTCATTACAATTTGATAATACAACTGATGCTGTTTCTTTACCAACTAATAATCAATTATATAGTAGTAATGGTTTCACTTGGGAATGTTGGTTCAAATTGAATACGCCTTTTTCTTCAAATGCACGGGCGTTAATATTTACAGAAGATCCTGTTGTTTATGAAGATATCTTTTTAGGTTTTGGATGGAGTTTTGGAACTGGAAATTTTCCAGCAAATCATTTAGGCTTTAAAGTTGATGGACCAAATGCAACAACAGGTCCTACAAATATAAGTTGTGATTACGCTCCACCTAGTGGTTTTTTATTAGGTACATGGTACCATGCTGCTGGGGTAATGGACTATTCGACTCACACTGCAAAACTGTATTTAAATGGTGCTTTAGTAGATACCAAAACGGTTAATTCAGATCCATTAACACGAATTATAAAAACGCGCTTAAGTGATTCCTCTTCAATAGCTTTAGGAGGAAACGAAGATGAAGTTCGTATTTGGAATAGGGTTCGAACAGCTTCTGAAATTGCAGCAGATTATAATCAATGTTTAGTAGGAAATGAAAATGGTTTATTCATGTATTATCGTTGTAATCAATTGTCAGGATCAACTGTTTCAGACGTTACGTCCAATAGTAATAATGGTAGTTTTGTGAATTCAACGAGTTGGTCATCACAACAGCCTAGTGTATCTGGATTAGCGTGTACAAGTGGTGTAAATCTTTTGACATCGTCATCACCAACAATTTGTGCTGGATCTAATGCCACTCTTACAGCTACCGGAGCAACTACTTATACTTGGGCAAATGCGGCAACGCTTTCTTCTTCAACAGGTAGTGTCGTTATCGCTTCCCCCAATGTAACAACAAACTATACGGTTACGGGAGCAAACGCAGCATGTACTAATACAGCAATAGTGACAGTTAGTGTGAATCCTTCTCCAACAATTACAGCTACAACAGTAAATAATACATCTTGTGGTTTAAGTAATGGATTTGCCACCGTTACTTCTTTACCGTCTAACAATACTTATGCTTGGAGTTCTGGCGTTTCTTCTACAACAAATACTGCTAGTAATTTGGCAGCGGGCAATTATACAATTACTGCTAATAATGGAACTTGCCAGACTAATACAGTGATAAGTATCTTAAGTTCGGTTCCATTATCCATAATTTCATCTACAGTATTACCTTCAAACTGTAATTTAAATGATGGTAGTATTTCAATTACGGATAATCTGATTGGAAGTAATTATTCATGGAGCCCAAATGTTTCTGTTACAAATAATGCAACAGGTTTGCCAACTGGTAATTATGCTTTAACTATTATAAATGGAGCTTGTTCAACATCTACCATATTTAATGTTGGTTCAACTGGCGGTCCAACTGGTTTTATATCTACAATAGCACCAAATTGTGATAGTGACGATGGTTCTATTGTTATAGATAGTATTAAAGGAGGAGTTAAACCTTATTCAATAAATTTTAATAATAATGGATTAACTAATAGTATGATTTTTGAAAAATTTGAGTACAGGTAATTATTCCTTGTCTATTCAAGATTCATCCTTTTGTGAAACGAAATATGTATTGACTGTACCTAGCAACAAAACAGATTTTACGTTATATATACCAAATACCTTTACTCCCAATAGTGATAAACTCAATGATGTTTGGTACATAAAGGGAACATGTTTGGATAAAATGAATTGTTTAATCTATAACCGTTGGGGCGAAAAAATTAAAGAGTTAAAAGACATAAATGAAGGTTGGGATGGAACTTACAAAGGAAAACCTGTACCCGATGGAGTGTATGTGTACCTTATTGAAGTTGAAACTCAAAGTGGAACTATCAAAAAAGCTGGACACATTACGGTTTTTAGATAATCTATATTCACTTATCACGAAAATCTAATCGTTTACTAAGTCAAACCACTCATTTAATAGTTAGGTTAATAGGGAACTTTTTTTTATGTAAATTTATAGCTATTCTTATTAAATATATCATGAAAAAAGTTTTACTATCGTGTTTATTAGGCTTAAATTTTATTTTAATTGCACAGGTTCCAACTAATTCTCTATCAGCTTATTATCCGTTCAATAATAATACGTTAGATTATGTAGGCGCAAGACATGGTGTTTCGGCAGGAACACCTTTGTATGGAACAGATAGATGGGGTGCAGCTAATGCTTGTTATGATGTGGTTGATAATTCTAATCATATCATGTTACCCAATGATTATTGGATTTATGGAGATTACAGTATTAGTGCTTGGGTTAAGATTAAACAAACAGAATCTTATCCAAGATTGTATGATTTTTCTAATGGTTATTGTACGGATAATGTGTTAGGTAAGTTATCTCACTCTGGAAATGGCTGTCCATCTATTGAGTATTTGCTAACGGGTCAAACAGGTTCTTATTATATGAGCAATACTCCATTAAGTATCAACACCTGGTATCACTTAGTATTTATTTCATCAGGTCTGCAAATGTCTATTTATGTTAATAATGTACTCATTGGAACTTATACTGGTAATTACATGCCTCAGAATGTGTTTCGAACAAGTAATAAAATTGGTGGAAGTAATGCTCCTCTTCAAGATGACACTCAGGCTTTTATTGATGATTTTAGATTATATGATAGAGCAATTACTCCTGAAGAAGTGACACAGTTATTTAACGAACCAGAAAATCCTAACCCTGTTAGTGTTATCGAAAATAACGAGCTCATTACTCACCTAAGTATTTCACCAAATCCTGCTACAAGTCAGTTAAGTGTTGATTTTATGTCGTCGTCTAATAAGTCAGCCACTTTTCAGATTTATGACAATATAGGGAAGTTAATAAGTGTTCAAAAAATGGAAACGCTTATTGGTCAAAATAAAATTGTGATAAATACGGAGAGTTTTGCAAATGGATTTTATTACCTCTCAATTTCATCAGAAGATAAAATCAAGAATATGAAATTTGTAAAGAATTAGACATTGAAGCTTTCAATTGCCATTTCATAGCCTTTTAATCCAAAGCCACTAATACTACCTTTGCAATGTTTTCCTAAATAGGAAACGTGTCTATAATCTTCTCTTGCAAAAACATTGCTAATATGCACTTCAATAACAGGTGTTTTTATTCCAGCAATTGCATCGGCAATGGCAATAGATGTGTGAGTGTACGCTCCTGCATTGATGATAATACCATCGTAATTAAAACCAACTTCGTGTAATTTATTAATCAATTCACCTTCTATATTACTTTGAAAATAGCTTAACTCAATAGTTGGATATTTAGATTGAATAGTTTTAAAGTAATCTTCAAATGATTGAGTGCCATAAATTTCTACTTCTCTTTTTCCTAAAAGATTCAAATTTGGACCATTGATTATTGCTATCTTTAACACGGTATTAATTTTATATTCATTCAAATTTAATCATTAGTCTTCAACTTTGAAACTTTGGAAAACAAATATTCAAGATTTTAAATACTATCTCCAAGTAGAAAAGTCGCTGTCTGAAAACTCTGTGGTTTCTTACGAAAGTGATATTCAAAAATTGATGGCATTTATCGAACTATTTCATCCTTCCAAAAAGCCATCTGATGTTAGGTTACAAGATTTACAAGAGTTTTTAAAATATATCTCCGAATTTCATTTTACGGAAACAACGCAATCTCGAATTATTTCAGGAATTAAACATTTCTTTAAGTTTTTAATTTTAGAGAACTATATTCAAATTAACCCAGCTGAGTTATTAGAAACACCTCGTATTAAGCGTAAACTTCCTACATTTTTAAGCGTAGAAGAAATTGACTTAATGCTTTCTCATATTGATAGAAGCACGCCTGAAGGAGAACGTAATTTAGCCATGCTAGAAACGATGTATAGTTGTGGCTTGCGTGTTTCTGAATTAATTGGTTTAAAGTTAAGTGATTTACATATCAACGATAGTTTTATTAGTGTTATTGGTAAAGGTGACAAGCAGCGATTGGTACCTATTGGTAAGTCGGCCCTAAAATTGATTGATAACTACACCACACACCATCGTAATCATATTACTATTAAAAAAAATAGTGAGGATATGATTTTTTTGAGTAAACGAGGTACACCAATTACGCGACAAATGGTGTTTTACGTGATTAAAGATTTAGCAGAAAGAGCTGGCATCAAAAAGAAACTAAGTCCGCATACATTTAGGCATTCATTTGCAACCCATTTAGTAGAAGGTGGAGCAGATTTACGTGCTGTGCAAGAAATGTTGGGACATGAAAGTATTACTACTACCGAAATTTATACGCACTTAGATCAATATTTCCTTCGTGAAAATATTTTGAGTTATCATCCTAGAAATATCAATAAGTAGTTTAAAACAACTTTTGATCTTCCGTAAACGGAGAAATTATTTTAGGAACCTTTACATTTAATCCTGTTCTTTTGTTGAACTCGTTAGCGAAATAAATAATTATTTCTGGCATTAATTCATGCGTGGGCATGTGAAGAAAAAAGAAAATTTCTTCTAATCCATTGTCAATCCAATGTTTTAGGCGTGTAATCCATTCATCCATTCTCAAATAATCTGTAGGATGTAAATCGTTAGCTACAAAACGTATAAATGCTGTTTTGGTTGTTAAGCGTTGATGAATTACATCTCGACGACCAGCGGTATCGGTCATTAATAGTGTAATATTATTTTTGTAAAAGTAATTACATAGATGTCTTAGTACTGTCTCATTTTTAAACCACGATTCATGTCTTAATTCAATGGCGCATCTGCTCAAGGCTATTTCATCACAAAAGCTTAATAAATCATCTACTTTGGTACTATCATACGTTGGTGGTAACTGCAAAAATGGCATGCCTAACTTATGCTTGAAATGTTGATTGTTAGTCATCCATTCTTTCATGTAATCCGCATTTTGTTTAATCAAAGGTGTGTGACTTACCATTTGATTGACTTTAGGGAAAAATTTAAAATCACTGGCTGTTGTATCTACCCAATGCTCAATGGTGTCTTTGTCAATTGGTCTATAGTGAGAAATATTTAGCTCAATACTATTAAACTGCTGACTATAGTATTTGGGAATATCTTTTGGTTTTGCTTTTCTTGGATAAATTTTTCCTAAAAACCCTGCTTCCGACCATATCGGACACCCTACATAAACCGAACATTTATTGGCTTTAACCCCACCTAATACTTTAATAGTTCCTGCGTGATCTGGGGGCAACGTAAAATCAACGTTTTCGATATGTTCTAATTTTCCGAATTCCATTTTATCAAAGGTAAGGGTAATCTTCTTAATCAATTGTTAAAATAGTAATTTGCTATAAAATATAGCAATAAAATACTATTATTTGTAGTTAATTTTAACGGACTTAATTTTGGAATAATGAAGGGTATGATAGATAGAAAGGTAATAGAGGACTTGCAAAAACAAATAAGCCATTTGCAAGGTAATGTACATTCTTCTCAAGAGCATGTTTCAAGCTTAGGTTTAGGACAAATTGAATCTGCCTTTACAGACCATATATTTCCTCGTGGTGCTGTACATGAACTTATTAGTAATTCCTCGGAGGCTGCAACCTGCACCAGCGGTTTTATGTCGGTGATAATAAGTAAAATGATGGAACGTAGCGGCTATTGTTTGTGGATTAGCAACACACCACGACGTAGTATATATCCTCCAGCATTAATGAATTTCGGAATAGATCCAGGAAAAATTTTATTCGTAGATACGGCCAAACCAAAAGATACCTTATGGGCTATAGAAGAAGCACTTAAGTGTGATGCTCTGATAGCTGTTGTGGGAGAATTAACAGAGCTAAGTTTTAGTGATTCGCGTCGCCTTCAACTGGCTGTGGAGAAAAGTCATGTAACAGGGTTTATCCATCGCTTTCAACCTAAAACCGAAAATGCAGTTGCTTGTGTAACTCGCTGGAGAATTACTCCTATAGCAAGTGATATTTCTAATGTACCGGGAATGGGATTCCCTAGATGGCGCGTACAATTACTGAAAGCCAGAAATGGGCGTCCAGATAATTGGCAAGTACAATATTCTTCGCTAGGCTTTGAATACATCAACCAACCAGTTATTGTTCCACAAATCATCACACTTAAAACTGGTTAGCATGAACAAGCGTATGGTAGCTATATGGTTTCCTCACCTGGTAACCGACTGGATGCTTCGTCGCCAGATGCAACTGAAAGATATTCCTTTTGCTTTAGTATTAAAGGAGGGAAGCAAAAGAATCATAAAAGCTACAAATAGCATCGCTCACCAAAAAGGTGTTTTTGTTGGAATGGTTGTAGCAGATTGTAAGGCCTTGGTTCCAGAACTACAAATTTTTGATTACAATCCCGAACAGCCATTGAAATTACTAACGGCTCTTGCCGAATGGTGTATCCGATACACACCTTTTATATCAATCGACTTGCCAGATGTATTAATATTGGATGTAAGCGGATGCACACATTTGTGGAAAGGCGAAGAAAAATATTTGCAAGATATACAACAGCGTTTTGAGAATTTTGGTTATCATATTCAAATAGCAATGGCTGATACTGTTGGAGTAGCTTGGGCTATTGCAAAGTATGGAACTAATGGAACTATTGTTTCATCCGGAAAAGAAATGGATGCCATTTTTTTATTGCCACCAGCAGCTCTCCGTTTAGAATCTGTGGCCTTGGATCGCTTATCGAAACTTGGTTTGAAGACCATTGGTAGTTTTATTAAAATGCCAACAACGGCTTTGCGTCGGCGATTTGGACAACATTTGTTAAAGCGAATAGCGCAAGCATTTGGTGAGGAAATGGAAATAATGGATC
Organism: Bacteroidota bacterium; assembly: GCA_016711805.1. GTDB lineage: Bacteria > Bacteroidota > Bacteroidia > B-17B0 > Aurantibacillaceae > UBA4416. The sequence continues at coordinate 119,846 of JADJSH010000014.1, read as the reverse complement.
CTGTGATTCCTGTTGTTCCATACCAAGAAAGATTGCCATGCTTGGAACCAATACGAACAGTTGAAGGAATAGAGATTGCGATTAAAACATTATTAGAAATGCTTTGTGAAAGATTGCAGCAAGAAAGCAAAGGTTTACGTCGATGTGAACTAAGCTGCTATCGTTTGGATGGCTTGATTGAAAAAATACAAATAGGAACTAGTAAGCCTTCGCGTAATACCTTGCACTTATTTAAACTTTTTGAAAATAAAATAGTAGAGATTGAACCGGATTTAGGAATTGAGTTATTTGTTTTAGAAGCCTCTATTGTAGAAGAGTTGCAAAGTACGCAAGATGCACTATGGACTATCAGTAGCGCTAAGGAATCTGCTATTGCAGAATTATTGGATCGTTTAGCTGGCAGAACAGGAGAACAAGCTATTCATCGTTATTTACCCGAAGCACATTACTGGCCCGAACGTTCTTTTAAAACAGCAGTCTCACTAAATGAAAAACCAACAACAGAATGGCGCATTGATCTGCCGCGTCCTTTACATATTTTACCTGTTCCCGAATTGATACAGGTGTCGGTTCCATTGCCTGATTATCCTCCTTTATTGTTTATTTATAAAAAGAAAAGACATGCTATAAAAAAAGCAGATGGTCCCGAACGCATCGAGCAAGAATGGTGGATAACGGATGGATTGTATCGCGATTATTACTGTGTAGAAGATGAAGAAGGAGCACGCTATTGGCTATTTCGTTCGGGCGATTATAATACAGATAATCCTCAATGGTTTATTCATGGTTTTTTTACATAAGATATGAGGTACACCGAATTACAAGTCACTACCAACTTTACGTTTCTTCGAGGAGGTTCGCATCCCGAGGAAATGGTTGAACGTGCATTGGCTTTAGGTTATACAGAAATTGCCATTACCGATTATAATACACTCGCTGGTATTGTAAGAGCTTATACAGCAGCTAAAGGAAAAAATATTCGCATCATTCCTGCATGTCGATTAGAATTATTAGATGGGCATAGTTTATTAGCTTATCCAACTGATAAAGATGCTTACGCAAGTCTTTCGGGTTTATTATCAGAAGGGAATTTACGAGCAGAGAAAGGAGAATGTCATTTATATAAAGCAGATGTTTATCGCTATGCCAAAGGCTTGAAATTTATTTTAATTCCTCCGTCTTCTTTAAATCCAGCGTTTGAATTTGAACAAGATTTTGTGTTGGCTTTACAGGAGTATAAAAACGAATTGGGTGATTCATTATATTTAGGTGCTATTCGTTCCTATCAAGCCAGTGATGGTAAAAAGTTATTTCGTTTAGCTCAGCTATCCAAACAATATGATGTTCCTATGGTTGCTATGAATGATGTTCACTATCATGCACCCTTAAGAAGAGAGCTTCAAGATGTATTGACATGTATTCGCGAAAAATGCACCATTTATGATGCAGGATATAAGTTGTATCAAAATGCAGAGCGCTACTTAAAACCTGAAGAAGAAATGCTTCGTTTGTTTGCTCAATATCCTGAGGCAATAGAGAACAGTAAAAAAATAGCAGATGCTTGTCAGTTTTGTTTAAGTGAGTTGAAATATGTTTATCCGAAAGAAATTACTAGCGAAGGCAGAACACCACAGGAAGAATTAATTTATCTTACATGGCAAGGCGCTAACGAAAAATTTAACAACAACATTCCTGAGAAAATAACAAAGCAGATAAACTATGAATTGGAGTTTATCGGACGTAAAGATTATGCCGCTTATTTTTTAACGGTGTATGATTTTGTGAAATTTGCTCGAAGCCAGGAAATATTATGTCAAGGTAGGGGATCAGCGGCTAACTCTACTGTTTGTTTTTGTTTAGGTATTACTTCTGTAGATCCTTCCAAATTCAATTTATTATTCAGTCGTTTTATGAGTGATGCGAGAGACGAACCACCTGATATTGATGTAGACTTTGAACACGAACGGCGTGAAGAAGTGATGCAATACATTTATGAAAGATATGGTAGGCATCGTGCAGCTATTGTTGCGACAGTAACACAACAGCATTACAAAGGTGCGGTTCGTGATGTTGCAAAAGCGATGGGTTTATCTATGGATGCTGTAAATAGTTTATCGGGTTCTGGTTGGGAATTCACCGAAGAATGGTATGAAGGAAAAACAGTTTCTTCTACCGGATTTAGCGCAAAGGATAAACATTTACTAAAAGTACTAGATCTAACTAATCAATATATTGGTTTCCCAAGGCAATTGGGGCAGCATACGGGCGGTTTTATTATTACTCAAAATCGATTATCAGATTTGTGTCCTATACTCAATGCTCGTATGGAAAATCGCACAAATATCGAATGGAATAAAGATGATATTGAATCATTGGGGTTTTTGAAAGTAGATGTATTAGCATTAGGAATGCTTACCTGTATTCGCAAAGCGTTTGATTTGTGTAAAACACATTATGATAAAGATCTGACACTAGCCAATATTCCACAGGATGATCCATTGGTATATGAAATGATTTGCAAAGCAGATACCATTGGTGTGTTTCAAATTGAGAGTCGTGCACAAATGAGTATGCTGCCTCGTTTAAAACCAAGAGCGTTTTATGACCTCGTTATTGAAGTTGCCATCGTAAGACCAGGACCAATACAAGGCGATATGGTTCATCCATATTTACGAAGGCGTGATGGACTTGAAAAAGTAGAGTTTCCAAAACCAGAGTTAAGAGAAATTTTAGGAAGAACCTTAGGAGTTCCTTTATTTCAAGAACAAGCAATGGAGATAGCTATTGTAGCTGCAGGTTTTACACCTGCCGAAGCGGATTCTTTGAGAAGAAGTATGGCAACGTTCAAAGCAAAAGGCATGGTAAGTGATTTTAGAAAAAAATTAGTAAGTGGTATGATGGCAAGAGGTTATACCGAAGATTTTGCTGGACGAGTCTTTAAACAATTAGAAGGTTTCGGAAGTTATGGTTTTCCTGAAAGCCATGCTGTGAGTTTTGCATTATTAGTTTATGTTTCTTCTTGGTTAAAATGTTATTATCCAGATGTATTTGCGGCAGCTATCCTCAATAGTATGCCTATGGGCTTTTATCAGCCGGCTCAGTTAATTTCGGATGCACGCAAACATAACGTTGTTGTAAAACCAATAGATATTAATTATTCTAATTGGGATAATACATTGGAAGAAAAAGAAGGTAAATATCATGTGTTGCGTTTGGGGTTTCGCCAAGTTCAGGGGGTACGCGAAACAGATATGCAGATTTTAATGGCCGCTCGAAATACCACGGCATCTTTTAGTGCCGGAAAATTTAAACGTATCACTCAGCTGGTGGATGCAGGCGTTCCTTTATCGGCATTAGAGAAATTAGCTGATGCAGATTGCTTTCGTTCCATAGGTCTCGATAGAAGAAAAGCACTTTGGGAGATTGCGGCACTCAGCGATCATGCTATTGGCTTATTTGCGGGACAAGTGCCTGATAATTCAATTGAACAAAACATTCAACTTCCTGAAATGCATTTATCGGAACATGTGATAGAAGATTATAGGTCAACGACACTTTCTTTAAAAGCGCATCCTGTGAGTTTTGCTCGCGACAAATTAGCACGATTAAAAGGGATAACCGCAGGTGATTTAGCTAATAAAGCAAACGGCGATCATATCAGAGTAGCGGGACTTTTATTGGTAAGACAAAGACCAAGCACAGCCAATGGTATTTGTTTTGTAACTATTGAAGATGAAACTGGTACTGTTAATCTCGTTATATTTCAGAAATTATTTCATGCTTACCGCAAAGAAATTGTTCACTCGCGTTTATTGATGGTGGAAGGTCAAGTTCAAAAGGAAGGTGATGTGATACATATTGTTGTAAAAAAATGTTACGACCTGTCGGGATTTTTAATACCAATAGGTGATACCGAAGCACGGGCTTCCGAAGATCAGAGCATTGACTTTATAAGTAGTTCTCCAGGAGTAAAAAAAGTAGCTAAAGAAATGCTTAAATCAAACAACGGTTCTTCTTTTCAATACGACGTATTTCATGGAGGCAGAAATTTTCATTAAAGAAAAATTAAACTTATTTTAACTCTTCAAACAAATGAATAATTTCTTTGCGCTGATGTTCTAACATTTTTATCAAATCAGGTTGAGAAGATTTAAGTTTCAGTACTCTCAAAATACCCCATGTTTTTTTACGGAAAGGCGATATTTTTAAGCAAAACATGCTTGTTAAAACAGAGACAACTAAAAATAGTAATGCCCACCAAGCGTTTGGTGCAATTGCTTTTACAACAAAAAACTGAAGATTGTAATACAATAAAAATAAAACGGCACCAATTCCCATATTAAAGGATGCTTTAAACTCAACAATTTTCACTTTCTTTTTGGTTATGATATCTGTGAGTTTATAGGGTAGATAACTAGCAATTAAACCTCTTAAATAAATGGGAAGCGTTGCAATAAGGAATAATAGTCTCAAAATAAAAACTCCATAATTAATTAGGTGCTGTTTATGCGGACTGATTAACCAATCTTTTAAGTTATGTTTTTTTAATACAGAAAAATAGTGAGTCGTTTTGTGATGTAATTCCTTTACTTTTTCTGGTTGAGCTTCTTCAGCCTTGTTTATAATTTCAACAATATGATTTGAGAAATTAAAATCATGTTCTAAATTGCTTAAACTGTATTTTTTATGTTTATAATAATCAAATCTGTAAATCTCTTCTAAATGTGAAATAACTTCTTCGCTTCGAGGATGATTGATATGCACAATTAATTCCTTCATGCGTGGCGTTAAATCGGCCAAAAACTGATTCATCGTTTTTGCAGGCGATTCTTTATAAGCAGCCATATAATCTATCATTTTGATAGGTTTGCCTACATTACAAAAAAGAGTACTCTGAAATTGTGACGGATCCGTATAGTTAATTCCTACTGGCACTACAATTAAATCATCTAATTTACCCGATTCCATAATTCCCATAATCATACGAGGAACTCCTTTTTTTAAAGGGCGTAAGCGACGTTCTTGGATACATAAACCTTCCGCAAAAATCATTATTTTTTTATTCTTATTTAAAAGAGTATTTACCCTTTCATAAGTGGCATCATTTTTTTTCAAACCTTCTTTTCCACCATCTTGTATTCTGTAAATTGGGATAATCCCCAAGCTCTCTAACATTGCTGTTACCAATCCTTTTTTAAAAGCGTCTCCACGTGCTAAGTAGCGTAATCTTGGACGATATCCTAAGGTTGATAATACGATCGGATCCATAAACCCATTAGGATGATTAACAGCTAAAATTACTGGACCTTTAACCTTAAAGTGATGGGCATTTTTTATTTGACTGCGCTTAAAAAAAGCTGCAATTACAAAACACATGTAATATTTAAGTATGTGCCAAAGCATAAGTTATCGTTTAAGATAGCAAAATACTAAAAATATATCATAAAAAATCCCCTTAAGCATTGCGCAAGGGGATTTTTAAATTTTAGTTATTATCCAATTGGAGGAGGAGGTGGAGGCACCGCACTAAATACTGCCACTAATTCAGGTTGAGTATCGGCTGCTAACCAGCCTGCCATACCTTGTTTCCATACAAGGCTTTGTCTGTTAAATTGCCCAGATGCAGCCATTGCTTGTAATTGCTGAATGCTAAAAGGCCCAGTTTGAGCACCATTAACAGCTACAAAAAACTGCACAATTGGCGGTGGAGGAGGCATATTAGGGTTACCCGTTTGTTGATTTTGACCACCATTATTTTGTTGAAACACATTTCCCATTTGCCCCATCATTCCCATTCCCATAGCTCCAATCATAGTGCCTCCTGCATTATTTGCAGCATCTTTCATCGAATCGGCAGCCATCATTTGAGTATAACTATTTAAGTCTCCACCTAAAATATTCATTCCTGATCGAGCGTCTAATTTTTTCTCAACATCTTCTGGTAATGATATGTTTTCAATTAAAAATTTAGTAATATCAATACCTATTTCATTGAACTCTGGTTTAACTTTTTCTGTTATAATTTTAGAAACTTCATCATAATTAGAGGCTAAATCTAAGATTGGAATTTTACTTGACGCAATGGCATCTGTGCCTCTTGATACCGCTAAATTTCTTAAGTACTCATTTACTTCATCAACGGTAAATTCGCTGGAAGTACCAGCTATTTCTTTAAAAAATTTCGCAGCATCATTTACTCTAAAATTATATGAACCAAAGGCTCTAATGCGTATTGGACCAAATTCTAAATCTCTAATTGGAATTGGGTTTTTTGTTCCCCATTTTTGATTCGTAAATTGTTTGGTACTTACAAAAAAGACATCAGCCTTAAAAGGCGAGTTAAAACCATATTTCCAGCCTTTTAAAGTTGATAAAATAGGCATGTTTTGAGTACTTAATGTATACATTCCCGGTTGAAATACATCTGCAATTGTACCTTCATTTAAAAAAAGAGCAACTTGGCTTTCTCTCACGGTCAATTGAGCTCCCATTTTAATTTCATTCTGAAAACGAGGAAATTTATAAATGATGGTATCGTTGGTGCTATCTGTCCAATCAATAATATCAATAAATTCACCTTTTAATTTATCCCATAATCCCATTGTTGTAATATTTAAAGTTTATACTAAAGTAATTAATTTTATAATTACTTCAATTAAAAAAAGTATAAATAGTTGTAAAATAATGTGAGATAAGAAATAAAACCACTATCATTGTTTCCAAAGAACTAAAATAAGCCCTTTATGAAAAAAATCATTTTACTATTAATGAGTGTAATTACATTGAACTCATTTTCACAAAAACAAGACAAAAGCGTTGGTTTTGAAGAACCACAAGGCTGGAGTAAACTTGTACAGTTAAAAAATAATAATACTTTTTTTGTAGAATTTACTAAAAAAGAAGGTATTAATGTGATGCTATTTGATGCTACTAGAAAAAAAATAGCTTCAGATAAGTTAACGTTAACAATGATTGATGATAAATTAGGATATTATATTATTAGTGGAATTTATGAAATAGCAGGCGATGTAGCGATTTTTTATCAAAAAGCAGAGGATAGAACACCTGTTTTAATTCGTATATTAATTGATGGTAAAACTGGTAAGCTTAAAAGCGAAGAAAAAATTGCTGAGTTAAATAAAATAACAACGGGTGATGCCTATGCTGCTGCTTTTGGAGATGTTGATATGCCTGATTTGAAAATTGTGAAAGACCCAGAAAGTGATTATTATGCATTAATTAGATATAATACATTTGCTCCAGAAACTAAAGACAGAATTGAAGTTTTTCATTATAGTCCACAACATAAAGTTATTAATAAAGCAAATTATACAGCGCCTGATAACAAGTATAAATTTACTAAATATCTGAGTGCATACGTTCATAAAGACGATTACGTAGTTATTGGAACTTACGCCTTTAATACAAAAAAATCTGGTGGGGAAGAAGCTAGATTTTATGTATCGCAATTAGCAAAAGGTAAAACTAGTTTTGTTCAAAAAGAATTAGCTTATTCAGAATTTTACAAAGGTGCTAGAGGTCATTTTATTTATAATAATATAAAAGGAACTATCAATATGGTATTGATAACTGATGTTGAAATAAAAGGTGATAACAGGAAGTATGATATTGTTTTTCAAAGCATAAATCCAACAACCTTACAATTAGAGAAGCCTTATAAGATAGATTATACCAAAGCGAACGACATTTATAAAAACAAATTGAATCGTAAAGATGATTTTTTTGGTATGATACAAGGAACATTCATTGATAAAAATGGAAATTTAATTGTCTTATCCCAAAACACAACTATAAAATATGGCAATGGTTCTGGTATAGTAGGCACATTCCTAGGCGATTTTGCATTAATTACTATTTCTCCTGAAGGTAAGGTAATTAATACAGCGGTAGTTCCCGCAAATGTTTATGTGAGTGGCAAACATAAAGAGTTTAATTGTAATGATATTAGAACAGGTTACAGACCAGCTGATAGTTGGGATGATCCAGGTTTGGCTAGTGAACAATATTTTGCTATTGATGTAATTACAACAGATAATTCAAATTATATTTTCTTTAATAATACACAGGAAAATATGGAATTGCCAGAGTCGGAAGAGCCAAAATTAGTAAAAGCTATTTCGATAACGACTGCTGTAAAATATACATACAGTAATAACACCATTAAAAAAGAGTATATTTTTGGTACACCAAAAGATAAGAAAGACAATGATTTTTGTAATTTCTCAAGCTCAGACTATAATGCATCAACTAAAAGCTATGCAACATTAGTAACTGATCCTAAAACAAAAAAATCATCAATTGTTTGGCTTAAGTTAGATTAAACATTTTTATTATTTCTAAAAAACTTATTATAATTATTGGCGGCGGGGCTGCTGGATTTTTTTCAGCAATTAACGCCGCCATTAATTTTCCAGAAACTAAAATCATTATTTTAGAAAAATCGAATAAGATTTTAGCTAAAGTAAGAGTGTCTGGCGGCGGTCGCTGCAATGTCACACACCATTGTTTTGAGAACGGAGAATTAATTAAAAATTATCCTCGTGGCGAAAAGGAATTACGACAAGTTTTTTCTCAATTCTCGGTACAAGATACCATTGATTGGTTTTTGAAAAGAGGAGTGAAATTGAAAGTAGAGCAGGATGGAAGGATGTTTCCTGAAAGTAATACCAGCGAAACTATTATTAATTGTTTTATAAATGAAGCTCAAAAATATAACATTGCTATTAATTTGAATGAGGAAGTGTTGGAAGTAACTCCTGAAAATGTCACGCTGAGCGGAGTCGAAGCACCTTCTAATGTTCTCGACTACGCTCGAACTGACAATGTTATAGTAAAAACGTCAAAACAAACATATACCGCTGATGCTGTTATTTGTGGTATTGGCGGGCATAATCAAGAAAAGAATTATGCCTTCTTAAAGCAATGCGGACATACCATTGATGAATTAATTCCGAGTTTATTTACCTTGAATTTACCACAAAGTCATATTAAAGAATTAATGGGATTAAGTGTGAAGAGTGGAACAGTAAAAGTGATAGGAACCAAACACCAATACACTGGACCAGTATTAATTACACATTGGGGTTTAAGTGGACCGGCAGTTTTAAAGTTATCCGCTTTTGCGGCTTATGATTTTTTTAAATTAAATTATCAGGCAGGTATTTCTATAAACTGGACAGGAACCTTAAACGAAGAAGCGTTAAAAGAAGAATTGAGTTTGCAATTAGGATCTAAAGCATTGATAGTAAATACTCCGCTATTTGAAATCCCGAAACGTTTATGGGAATATTTAGTGCTGAGGTCAGAAATTCCATTATCAAAACCATGGATTGAATTAGGCAAAAAGCAATTGAATAAATTCGCTCAAGTACTTTGTAATGATGAGTATGACATGCATGGTAAAACTACTTTTAAAGAAGAATTTGTTACTTCTGGCGGCATCAATTTAAAGGAAGTCAATTTTAAAACCATGGAAAGTAAAAAAGTGCCTCATTTATTTTTTTGCGGTGAAGTATTAAATATCGACGGTATTACAGGAGGTTTTAATTTTCAAAATGCCTGGAGTACAGCTTGGATTGCGGCAAAAAATTGTTTGCGTTAAGGATTGTAGCGAAAATCCTTTTCTGTGAGGAACGAACATAAAAGATTGTATCCGCCAGCTGGCGGACTAACCCGACGATAGGAGGGAAACGCCCAGAAAATTTAACTAAATCTTATAGCCTTTATTGGCGTAATCTTATTCAAGATTAAGGTTGGTAGAAACATCATGATTAAACAAGTAATGATGGTTCCAATATTAATTAATGCGATGTGAAAAATGGATAAGTTAATTGGCACAAATTCTAAATAATAAGTGGCAGGATTTAAAGTGGCGAATTGAAATTGTAATTGCAGCCAGCAAAAGCCAATGCCAATTAAGTTTCCATAAAATAAACCTTTTATTAATAATTGTAAAGAGACATGAAAGAATATTTTCCGCACATCGCCATTTGCTAAACCCAAAGCTTTTAATATTCCTACTAAGTTGGTGCGTTCTAAAATCAAAATTAATAAAGCTGAAATCATATTGATAGCTGCCACTAGTATCATCAATGTAATGATGATTTCGGCATTCACATCAATCATATCTAGCCAACTAAAAATAGAGCCTTGCAATTCTTTAACGGTTGCAACCGTATATTTATAACCTACAATATCGTTCACTTCAGCAGCAGATGGTTCTAATAAATTAAAATCGTTTAAGTATACTTCGTAGCCTGCTACTTCATTGCTACCCCAGTAATTTAATTTTTGAATTTGTTTTAAATCAACAAACACTAGGTTTTTATCAAAGTCGGAGAAGCCAGTATTAAAAATACCTTTCACGTAAAAATCTTTCACGCGAGGTTCATAGCCAACGTAATTTTGTCCGTTAAAAGTGGTGTCTTCTAACTTTTTCTTAGTCATGAAATACACTAATAATTTTTGGTTTAATTTTAAGTGTAGTTTATTGGCTAGTGTTTGAGAAATAAAAATGTCTTTGCTAACATCTGTTTTATTAATAGATAACACGGTTCCTTCTGATACATAAGGTTTTAAATAATTCCAATCATAATCATCCGAAACTCCTTTTAAAATCACACCTTCGTTTTCGGTCTTCGTTTTTAAAATACCGTTTTTAGTAGCAAAGGATTGAATGTGTTTAACGTTTGAATTATTCTTTAAGTTTTGTAGCATTTGACTATCAAAGGCAATAGGATTTGGCTCCAAGGATTGATTTGGATCGTAGTCGTTAATCTGAAGATGCGCTGTAAACGTCGTTATTTTATGAATGATTTGTTGCTGAAACCCCGTTACAACAGCCATTGTTATAATCATCACCGCAACTCCTAAAGCAATGCCTATAATTCCTATTTTCACAATAGGACTAGAGATATTGTTTTTTTTTTGTCCTTTGTTAAGGATGCGAGTAGCTATATAACGCGAAAAATTCATTGCTATAAAGATACTATTTTTTTTAAGCTTAATATTTTTTGTGTTTTTATAAAAGCGTGTTATTGTTATATTTACATTGTCAATTTAGCACATTATATGCGATTTATGTATTATTAGTAATTACGGTTTTTAGTACCACTTTTTGTTTTCTCAAGTTGGAACGCAATCGTATCAGTCCATTACAACCGGAGCGCAGCAAACCGAATTGTATTTACCGAAATTGAAAAATAAAAAAATTGCTATTGTCACTAATGCTTCTGGTATTATAGGCGCAAGACATTTAGTAGATACTTTATTAAAACATAAAGTAAAAATTGTTAAAATATTTGGTCCCGAACATGGTTTTAGAGGAACAGCAGACGCTGGAGAAAAAGTAAAAGGAGGTAAAGATCCTTTAACTAATATAACAGTCGTGTCGTTATATGGTACTCATAAAAAACCAACAAAAGAAGATTTGACAGGAGTGGATATAGTGATTTATGATATACAAGACGTTGGAGTTCGCTTTTATACATATATCTCAACCATGGCAAAAGTTATGGAAGCGTGCGCAGAAAATGGAAAAGAGTTAATTGTATTTGATAGACCAAATCCTAATGGCTTTTATATTGACGGCCCTGTGATGATTGATAAGTATAAATCGTTTTTGGGTTTACATAATATACCAATTGTATATGGAATGACTTGTGGAGAATATGCACAAATGGTAAATGGAGAAGGTTGGATGAAAAATAAAGTGAAATGTAAGTTAAGTGTTATTCCTCTTCAAAACTATGATAGAGCCAAGTTTGTAACTGGGTTACCAGTAAAGCCATCTCCTAATTTACCAAATGATACAGCGGTATTATTGTATCCAAGTTTAGGTTTATTTGAAGGAACGATTGTGAGTTTGGGACGAGGTACTGATTATCCTTTTCAGTTTATTGGCAATCCATTTATTGATTCGGTTACTTGTCCTTTTACATTTATTCCAAAATCTACAACGATTACTAAAAAACCAAAATATCAAGATACTATTTGTTATGGTATTGACATGCGTTTGATGTATAGAAATATCTTAAAGAGTAAGCAAATTGATTTAACGGTTTTAAATTTGTTTTATCATCACAGCCAAAATAAACAAGAGGTGTTTTTTGATAATAATTTTAATTATCATGCTGGTAACGAAGAAATAAAACAGCAAACAAAATTAAGCATTTCTCCTGCGGAGATTAGAGATTCCTGGAAGGCTTCTTTAGCTGATTTTAAGAAAATACGTTCAAAGTATTTAATTTATAAGGATTTTTAAGTCTAGATTTTTGCAAGTGTTAGTACTTTCCATCTGTAATCGTTGTTTTTATTATTCGAATTATCAAAATTTAAAACTCTTTTTCCATATTTGGATGAGAATCAAGTCTATTTATAATGACAAGTGACACATTTTAGTATCCGTTTTAAACACAACGGTTAACCATTTTGTAATTAATCATCTTTCGGAAAACCCGGCGAATCCGGAGGTCAAGAACAACTTCAAGGCTGTGATATTTTGTATAATGGAACAAGCTGACTAACAGTTCCTGGAGTCAAACTTCCAGGCTTTCTAAATTACTCAAACTACCTCCCTCCTATTTGTGAAAGTACTCAACGAAAACAATAAAAGTAAAGTGTTAAAACTTCACCAATTCCTCATACAACTCTTTAACAGGTAATCCCATCACATTATAAAAGCTGCCTTCAATTTTATCAATACCAATATATCCTAACCAATCTTGCACTCCATAGCCTCCAGCTTTGTCGTAGGGTTTAAAGTTCATAAGGTAGTATTCAATTTCTTCAGGTTTTAATTTTTTGAAATACACTTTACTCACATCAAAAAATGTGGTTTGTTTGTTGCCGCTTTTTAAACAAACTGCCGTAAATACTTCGTGCATTTTTCCACTTAATGTTTCTAGCATTTTTTTGCCTTCTACAAAATTTGCGGGCTTGTTAAATACTTTACCTTCGCACCAAACAATCGTATCTGCTGTAATTAAAATTTCAGTTTCTTTTAAGTCATCAGGATAAGCATCTGCTTTTTTCTCTGCTAAGTACAAAGGAATTTCTTCAGCTAATAAATCTATTGGAAAAGTTTCATCAGCATTAATTGGTTTGTTCAAGAAATCAAAGCCTAAGCTTTTTAATAATTCCTGTCGACGAGGCGAATTAGATCCTAAAATAATTTGGTAAGGAAATTCTTTAATATGTTGTTCTACACTATTCATGATTTATTTTAATTAATGTTCTTATAACGAGTTAATGGCATTAAGAAACAATTTACTCATATAGATATTTAATAATAAGGGTAAAGGCAATGCCAAATAACATAACGAATTTAAGCAATAAGCTCGCTATTTTAAAGTCCTTAGATGTTTTTGCTCTAATCGTTTGAATGATTAAAAGAACCAAAAAAAGCACAACGCCTAATATATAATATACACCAATATATTGCTGTTCTTTATAAAACTTAAAGCTGGCCAACAATAATAAGCCTATTGTAATAATAATCAGAAAAAAGGTGACTACTTTACTCGTAATCATTCCCCAAACAATAGGCATCGTTTTTCCACCTGTTTGTATGTCCCCTTTGTAATCTTCCATGTCTTTAATAACTTCACGAGCAAAGGAAGTTAAAAAAGCAAAAGCACTATATCCCAAAATAATAATGAATAAAGTTTTTAAATAATCACCAATCATAAATTCAACTATTGGATTAATTCCCCCAATTAAGTAATAGTCGTAAACCATTGGCATTAAAGGAATAGTAGCGGTTAATATAGAAACAACCAAATTACCTACAAGCAATTGTTTTTTAAAGTGAGTGGAGTAAAACCATAATAATAAAATACTTAAAATTTGAAAGGTTAATAATATTAAGCTGTGGCATTTTAGGGCTAAATAAAATCCTAACAATAAACCGATGGCATTAAATACAATATGCAATATCATAGCCCATCTCCGTTTAATAGTTACGTCAATAACTACTGTTTCTGGGCGATTTATTTTATCAGTTTTTACATCAAAATAATCGTTAATGATGTAACCAGCAGCTGCAATTAAAATGGTGCTTAATAATGAAATTGTAAATAAAGTTGGAGTAAATTTTGAGTACTCATTTAGAGGAGCAAAAACCAAGTACTTCATGCAAATTTGAGTAATAGCAATTATCAACAGATTCTCTACACGAATCAGTTTAAAAAAAGCTATGAGTGGGTTTTTTAGCATCCTCTAAAATTTAGATGAATTTAGTGATTTTAATCCTATTTTTACAAAAAATTATATGCACGATTTAACGGATAAATATTGGAATCAGAGATATCTTACCGACGATTTTGCTTGGGATTTAGGCGATGTGTCAACCCCACTAAAAGCATATATAGAACAATTAGATAACAAAGATTTAAAAATTTTAATACCTGGAGCAGGAAATTCCTATGAAGCGGAGTTTTTATTCCGTAAAGGTTTTAAAAACGTGTTTGTATTGGATTTTGCTGAAGCTCCTTTACAAAACATCAAAAAGCGTATTCCAGAATTTCCTTCTCATCAGTTAATCCAACAGGATTTTTTTAAGCATCAAGGTCAATATGATTTGATTATAGAACAAACTTTTTTCTGCGCCATTAATCCTTCTCTTCGACAACAATATGTTGAGCATATGAAAATTTTGTTGAAGCCAACAGGTAAATTAGTTGGCTTATTGTTTAATGATGTGTTAAATACTGACAAACCTCCTTTTGGAGGAAATACAGCCGAGTATCAAGCATTATTTTCTTCTTTATTTGATATTAAATTAATGGAAACCGCCTACAATTCAATTAAACCTAGAAAAGGAAGAGAATTGTTTGTGATGATGCAACCTAAGTGAGCATAAAAGGTTAATTTATTTTTTGTAAATTTGAGTTACAATATAATCACTTTGCATACTGAAAAACAATTATTTAACGAAAAGCAATACATGGGACATAACCGTCTCAGTATGATTTGGCGAACGATTATTGCCTTATTTTGTTTTGTTGGTTATTATTGGAGTGAGAATCCAAAGCCTGTTCAAGTTGCCGTCTTTAAAATTGGGCATTATCCTGCAGTTGATATTCCTAATTCTGGTAAAATTTTCTTTTTATTAGGCTTATTAATTTTATCATTTTCTGCTATGCTTACTTTTATTTTGCATACACACACAAAAGTATTTTCTACATACATTATTATTGATGGTTTTTGGACCGCTCGACGAGTGAAAATAAATTTAGATACGATTACTCATATTAGAAAAAGTCGATATAAAAAACATATTTTCCGAAGAGCTGTTTATAATCTTCACAGTAGAGGTGTCATTCGGTTCTTTACTAGTGGTAATGAATTTATTGAACTAAAAGATAATGCTGGTTTTACCTATCGCATTGGAACGCAAAAAGCGCCAGAGTTATATCAGGTTTTGAAAAAGCAGTTACGAGATATTCATCAAGTGAAATTAAATTAAAAATTATCGTACCACTGTCTTTGTCTTGGTATCTTCACATCACTTAGCATGCTTGTTTTTAAATTAATGGTTAAGCTATAACTTTTTCTAAATCCAAATGGTACCCAATCAATGCGGGCTTCCCAACATTTTAAATCTCGATACAAATTAATACTCGTATAACTTAAATTTCTATTGGTAAAATCATAACCACTAGTTACACCTAGCTTCCAAAATTTAGTAACAGATACATCTCCGCTAAAATTAAGCGTTTGTATATCTTTTACCTTATTCAATACTTTGGTATAAGTGACGTTATAATATATATTTAAGTTCCAAGGTAATTTTTCTTGGGCCTGCGCCGTATTTGTTGCAACAGCACCTCTTTCGGCGCCATTAGTTAAATCTGGTTTTTTAGCACGTGAGGTAATATTGTTTGAACTAAAAGCGGCATTAATGGCAATATTACCAGTTGTAAAATCTACAACTCTGCCATTGGTGTTTGCTAAGTATTTACTGGTTCGGTATGCGTACTCCGTATTAGTTATTGTATTGGTTAATACGGTTGTGTAGTAAGGGTCAAAGGTTGACCCAAATACTAAATCAAAGTACTTCCAAATTTTTGTTCTACCTGTCATCGAAATATTACTCATTTTAAAGCTATCAGCTGCAAAATTGTAACTACCAGCAAAACTTAAATTTTGTAATATGCTTACTTTATTAAATACAAAACCAGTATCCGTTTTCTTTCTCACCTTAGCTTCTAAATTGTTATTTAAGTTTATGCTTAAACTATTTTGTTCGCCTTGAGCTGGGCCACTAAATAAATTGTTTTCAAAAATGGAATATTTGTTTTTATATATGTAAGTAGTATCGCTTATCACATCTTTCCAAAAACCATATTGTTCTTCACCAAAATCAGGACGATACGTATATGCAAAACTTGGAATTAATAAATGTCGTATTTGTTTAACACGTTTTCCTTTAAACATATAATCCATAAATAATTTGGTGGTTAATGATGTATTAAAATTAGCATCATATCCAGTTTTAAAATTTCGATCAGTTGTTTTTACAATTCTGTTCGTTGATTCATCTAGAGCTTTTTGAGTTGTTTTAGTGTACATCACTGCGCTTAAATTTAAGGCAGGCGTTAATGTGAAATATTTTAGCAGTGTAATATTTGTTGAGATTGGTAGGCTATGTCTAAAGCCATATTTCAAGCTATCTCCAATATTTCCTTTAAAGATAGATGTATCGGCTCCCGATAAAGTATTTCTAGCCTCCAATAAATAACTAATCCCGATTTTATCAATGGGGTTTTGCTTAATGCGAGTTTCTTTTTTGAAAGGATAAAAACGATTGACGTTAAATGTGACTTCTGGAAAAGATATGTTCATCAGTTTGGTTTGAGTATTTTGATCGTGACGAGCGTTAACTCCTAAAGTTCCTATTTTAAATGTTTTAGAGAAATTGACATTAGATTGAAATGTGTTTGCTAAATATTGCCCAGTATTTTGAGCATTGTATTTATTATAACGTGATGTTCTAATATTGACATCACTTCCAAATCTAATCGTAGGATTGTTTTTTTGATCCTGTATATGACGCCAGTTAATGGAAATATCCTTTTGTTTTGAGTACGTTGATGGAATTTCTTTTTCTCCATTTCTAAATTCTGAATACCCTAAAGACAAAGCTCCATTAAATTTATAATTAACATTATAATTATTTGTCGTACGTAATTCCCAACTGCCATTACTGTATATATCACCTCTAATGGTCATGTCGGTTTGGTCGTTGATTCCCCAATAAAAACCACCATCTTTTAAATAAAAGCCTAAAGCTTCGCTATTACCATAAAACGGAATTAAAATTCCTGAATGACGTTTTTTTGTATTTGGAAAAAATCCAAAAGGTAAACCTAAAGGAGTGGGCACGCCGCCAATTTCTAAATACATGGGACCAGTTACAATTTTGTCATCTGGAATTATTTTGGCTCGTTTTGCTTTAAATATCGTTCTCGAATCTTCAAACTGACAAGGAATACATTGTAGATTTTTCATGTAAACTACATTATTGCTATCTTTTTTTACCTCGCTACCTTTCAGTATTAAATCACCTTCCTTTGTTTGAATGTCGTAGATTTTTCCTTTTTTAGTTTTAAGGTTGTAAATCATCTTACGACACACAATTTCCTGTTCCCCGTCTTTAAACACTGGCGTCCCTGAGTCTTTACCTAGACTATCTTTTTTACCATAAGCCGTAATGGTATTTTTCTCATTATCAATCTCAATAAACTCAGCCTTAAGATTCATGTCTTCATAATTCACATAACCATCGCCAAACAAGTAAATTTTTTGACCTTTAGTTTCGTATCTTATTGAATCTCGGGCGTTATAAACGATAGAATGCTCTAAAGGCTCATCATTTTCTTCTTCATCTAATGAATCCATGGTTACTGTTTTGGTACTATCCTTTGGTAACGTGGTGTTTGTGTTAGTAGATTTTAGGGAGGTGTCGGCAGGCTGTACGAATTTTACAGGTTTTTGTTTTAGGTCTTGAGCCAAAATAGGAGTAGTACTTATTAACAATAATAAGAGTAAAAAATATATATGTTTAACTGTATTGATAGCGACTTGAGCCTAAATTTACCTAAACTTACAAAGCTAACAATTACTCGTTTAATTGGTAGTAATTTTTTACAGATATGATGGTAAAAAAATATAATATTTTCGTTAAACTGCTGTTGGCACAAGTCCTAGTCGTTCTATGCTTTTCGTCCTTTAATAATCATAAAGATGACCCCAAGCGTAAAGTACGCACCATTGTTATTGATCCAGGACACGGTGGAAAAGACCCAGGCTGTAATGGAGTTACTTGTAAAGAAAAAGAAGTGGCTTTGGCTGTTTCTTTAAAATTGGGTAAGTTAATTGAGGAAAATATAAAAGATGTTAAAGTCATTTTTACACGTAAAACGGATGTTTTTGTTGAGTTAGAAGATCGAGCTAAAATTGCCAATGAAAATAATGCAGATTTGTTTATTTCTATCCATTGTAACGCTGCTGGTAAACCAGTAATGATTAAAGATAAAAAAACAGGTAAAATGCGACCTAAAACTTTTAAAAATTCAAAAGGAAAAATAATTGTTGTTGAAACGGCAAATCCAGCACCTTTTGGTTCGGAGACTTATGTAATGGGTTTGAAAAATGAAGAAGGTAAAATGAAAGTAGCGCAAAGAGAGAACTCTGCCATGTTACTAGAGGATAATTACGAAACTAAATACCAAGGTTTTGATCCAAATAGCGAAGAGAGTTATATTATTATGAGTAACTACACCTCAAGTTATGTGATACAAAGTGCTGGATTGGCACTTAAAATTCAAGAACAGTATTTTAAGAAAGCGGGCAGGGTAGATAAAGGCGTACACAGGCAAAGTATTTGGGTATTATGGAGAACATCAATGCCCAGTGTGCTAACCGAGCTTGGATATTTAACTAACCCTGAGGAGGAAAAATTTTTAGGCTCAGAAAAAGGACAAAGCTATTTAGCAGCTTGTTTGTTTAGAGCATTCAGAAAATATAAAGATGAGCAAGAAGGTGTCAAAAAAACGTATGATGATGCGATTGAAAATCAAGTTCCTTTAGAAAATGAAAATTATAAAATTGCTAATGAAGCATCTAATGAAGATCAAGAGGTTAAAACCATAGAAAAACCAAAAGAAGAAACGGATGTTGAAATTAAAAAAGATGATAAAGATGCTGATGAAAAAATAATTTCTGATGCGGAAGCTTCTGCAAAATTAAAGGCAGAGAATGAAGCTAAGGCAAAGGCTAAAGCAGAAGCAGACGCTATCAAAAAAGCAAAAGCAGATTCTGTGGCTAATGCCAAGTTGCAACAAGATAAACTAATTGCGGAAAAGAAGGCTAAGGCCATAGCTGAACAAAAGGCTAAAGATGATGCTGTAAAACTTGCAAAAGCAGATTCGGTAGCAGCTATAAAAGAACAGCAATCAAAAATTAACGAACAAGAAAATAAATACAAGCAATTGTTAGCGGTTGCTGATATGAATTTTAAAAATAAAAATTATCAAGAGGCTTTAGGTATGTATCAAAAGGCAGAAGCTTTAGATGTAAAAGATAAAAGTAGAGCTTCACAAAAAATAAAAGAGATAGATGGAATTTTGAAAAAGAGCGGAAGCTTCAGCAAACTCAGCCACCCAAACTAGCTCAATAAGTAGCTCAGTTAAAACCGAAAAAGAAAAGACTGAAAAAGAAAATCCAAAACAAACTAGTCCTACGAATGGTATTTCATTTAAAGTACAGTTTGCTAGTATGGATAAAGAAGTGGATGTCAAAACAAAATTTGCTAACGTATCTGACGTATCATTTTATAAAGCAGGTACTATTTTTAAATACACTTCAGGTAACTTTTCTTCCTTTGACGACGCCACCAAACAACAAGCTAAATTAAAAGAACTAGGTTATAAAGATTGTTTTGTAGCAGCCTTTAAAAATGGAGCGCGTATGGATATTAATGAGGCTCGCAAGTTGACAGAAGTTGTTAAATAGTTGTTGCGTTAGGGATTGAAGCGTAAATCCTTTTTGTGAGGCTACGAACAAAAAGATTGTAGCGAAAAGCCCGACCCGACGGTAGGAGGGGAACGTCCTAAATTTAAGCTTTCTTCAACTCAATCACTGTAATTTCTGGCCAAATACCTAAACGTCCTGGATAGCCTAAAAAGCCTAAACCACGGTTCACATATAAATATTGATTTTCTTGTTTGTATAAACCAGCCCAGTGTTTATAAATATATTTTACCGGACTCCATTTAATTAATCCAGGGATTTCAATGCCAAACTGCATACCGTGAGTGTGTCCACTTAAGGTTAAATCAATATCATTATATTTTTGTTCCTGACTTACTTGCACATCCCAATGCGATGGATCGTGTGATAATAATATTTTGTAAGGATAGCCTTCTGTTCCTGCATGTGCATTATCTAATTTTCCATAACGAGGAAAACGTAAATTACCACCCCAGTTTTCAATACCTAATAATGCAATTTTTTGCCCATCTTTTTCAATTGGCACATGCTCATTCATTAATAAACGCCAGCCCGATTGTTTTTGAATGTCTTTTAACGTATCTAAATTTTGAATCTTTGCCTCAGGTGTTTCCCATTGCTTGTAATCGCCATAATCATGATTTCCTAAAATACTATAAACTCCATAAGGCGCTTTCAACATTTTATAAGTTTCTAAATGCATTTCTGTTTCCGTGGCTTCATTGTTTACTAAATCGCCCGTAAAGAAAATAGCATCAGGTTTTTGATCCATCACAATATTAAAAGCTTTTACTAAAGGATCAGTACTCATAAAACTTCCGCAATGCATATCGGATAATTGTACAATTTTAAAACCATCAAAGGCTTCAGGTAAGTTAGGTGAAGTGACTTTTACTTTGTGAACTCTGTATTTGTAAGCACCTCTCACCATACCATACAAAAATGAAAAGGCAGGAATAACTGTAAATGTAACAGCTAAATAACTTAAAAATTTTAAGCGACTAATTTGATTGGCACCTTCTTCAATACTATGTTTTGGCACTTTATTAAATAAGCTTGCTATCCATCTAAATAAACGAATAACGTCATCAATTAATAAAAATGAAGAACCAATTAATTTGCAAACAAACAAAATTAACGCTACTGATGAAATAAAACGTAACGTACTATTCCACTCTGGTGGTGGATAAAACATAGCGACTGTGCTAATTAAAATATTGATTCCAGCTAAAGAATACGCAACCCAAAAAAGAATTTTTCGTTTTTGAGGAGTGTAATCAACACTGATAGTTTTTAGTGCTTGTAAAAAGTATAATTCTACTAAAAGAATGAGGATGAAAAAGATTAGAAATCGTATGAACATAGTATTTATATAACAAAGACTCAAAGGTATTGTTTTATAGCATTTTGCGACATATTGCTTTGTTATATTTAAATAAAAACGTTGGAAATTAGGTAATTGGTAGTGGGCAATCGGTGAGTTTTACTTTTACAACCATTTACCTCCTTTTTCAATAGATAATAATTGTTAATTACTTCCAAAAATGTTAATCAAATTTCGATGAATGGGAAACCAAACTTCAATCTATATATTACATTTGGCGCACTAATTATAACTAAAAACAACTAAAATGAGCAAAGAAGTATATATCGTATCTGCTGTGAGAACACCAATGGGTTCTTTTGGTGGAACATTAGCTGGTGTATCAGCAACTAAATTAGGAGCAGTAGCAATTAAAGGAGCTTTAGACAGAATTAAATTAGATCCAGCAATTGTAAACGAAGTGTTTATGGGTTCAGTAATACAGGCTAATTTAGGACAAGCACCTGCTCGTCAGGCAGCTAAATTTGCAGGTTTACCTGATAGCGTAAACTGTACTACAGTTAACAAAGTATGTGCTAGTGGTATGAAATCTATTTCATTAGCTGCACAAGCAATTATGTTAGGTGATGCTGACATTGTAGTTGCTGGAGGTATGGAAAACATGAGCCAAGTGCCTTTTTATTTAGAGAACAACCGTTGGGGTGCTAAATATGGTAATGGAGTAGTAGTAGATGGTTTAGCAAAAGATGGCTTAACAGATGTATACGGAAATGTACCGATGGGAAATTGCGCTGATATGTGTGCTAAAGAACATAACTTTACTCGCGAAGATCAAGATGCATTTGCTATTGAATCATACAAACGTTCGGCAGCAGCTTGGGCAGCAGGTAAATTTAAAGAAGAAATTGTACCAGTGGAAATTGTTACTAAAAAAGGAACGGTTTTATTTGCTGAAGATGAAGAATATAAAAATGTAAACTTTGATAAAATACCAGGATTAAAAGCGGTTTTTACTAAAGATGGAACTGTAACTGCAGCTAATGCTTCTACAATGAATGATGGAGCTGCAGCTTTAGTATTAATGAGCAAAGAAAAAGCAGAAGCTTTAGGCTTAAAACCATTAGCTAAAATTAAAGGCTATGCAGATGCTGAACAAGCACCTGAGTGGTTTACAACTACACCTTCTATTGCTTTACCAAAAGCAGCTGAAAAAGCTGGTTTAAAAGTAAGCGATATTAATTACTTTGAATTAAACGAAGCATTTGCTGTTGTAGGTTTAGCTAATATGAAATTAATGAACTTAGATGCAAGTAAAGTAAACGTAAATGGTGGAGCGGTTTCTTTAGGTCATCCATTAGGTTGCTCTGGAGCTCGTGTAATTGTTACGTTAATTAATGTTTTAAAACAAAACAATGCTAAGTACGGCGGTGCAGCTATCTGTAATGGTGGCGGTGGCGCTAGCGCTGTAGTTATTGAAAATATGTAATCCGTATTATTATAAATTTAAATCCCCATACACTTTGTGTTTGGGGATTTTTTTTGAGCATATATTAATATTTTATTTGTCTAACATCAAACATTAGTATATTTAAATAATAAACTCGAAAAATTATTAAATAGAAATTGAAATACTTAGTGCGCATAATTATCAGTTGTATGATTGTTTTAGGAAATGCTCATTGCCTAAAGGCTCAACCAAGCGCAGAAGATGTTCTAAAACAAAAGCTTAATCAAGAAAAAAACGATACAGTCCGCGTTAAATTATTAATAGAGTTAGGAGAAGTGATCTATCAGTCAAATCCGGATTCAGCTATATATTTATGGAAAAAAGTAGAGACGCTGGTAGACAAAAAATTACCCGAGATCAAAATAAAATCGCTTCGATACTTTTATGAATCTTATAAAGCAAATGCATTAGGAGATATAGGGTTTGTATTAGAAATGAAAGGTGAGATGGATGAGGCTATTGTTTATTATAATAAAGCTCTGACAGTTCAGCGACTTATTTCCGATAAAGCGGGCGCTTCACTCACGTTAAATAACATGGGATTGAATTACTATAGTCAGGGAAATAATGATTTGGCTATAAAATGTCATAATGAGGCACTTATATTACAAAAGGAAATAAAAGATAGGGAAGGAATTGCACGTTCGTTTAATCATATTGGACTTACGTACGACAATCAAGGAAATATTGAAAAGGCTCTAGAATATTACCACAGGTCACTAAAAATCAGGGAAGAAATTAATGATAAAATAGGATTGTCAACTTCGTTTAGTAATATTGGGTTGGTGTATCAGCATCAGGGTAGTTTGGATAAAGCCCTTGAGTATTGTTTAAAGGCTTTGAAAATACAAGAGGAATTGAATGACAAAGAAGCAATTGCGCGTTCTTTAAATAATATTGGTGCTATTTATAAGGACATGAAAAAAGTTCCATTAGCTGTTTCTTATTTTCAAAAAGCCCTGGTTATACAGGAAGACTTGCAGGATAAAAAAGGAATGGCCTATTCTTATAATAATATTGGCGCTATCTATAACAACAAAGGGGATTATAAAGAGGCTATCATTTGGTACTCTAAATCTTTAATGATGTTTGAAGAAATTGAAAACCAAAAAGGAATTTCATATGCTGCTGATAATTTATCTTTAAGTCTTTTATATGTAGGGAAATAGAAAAAAGCATTTTCATTAGCCAATAAGTCTTGCAATTGCTCAAAAATTAGGATTTCAGAAAGTATCATGGGTTGCCTCAACCTTAAATAGTATTTATCAAACAAAAAATGATTATAAAAAAGCATTAAAAATGTATGAACTGGAGATACAAATGCGAGATAGTATCAGTAATCAGGAAACCAGGAAAGCAGCAGTAAAAAAACAATTGCAATACCAGTACGAAAAGAAAGCGGCTGCTGATAGTGTGAAAAATGCCGAAGCAGAAAAGGTTAAGAATGCACAGTTAATGGTACAACAAACACAACTTAAGCAGGAAAAAACACAGCGCTTTGCTTTGTATGGAGGTTTGATACTTGTTATTATATTTAGTGGTTTTGTTTTTAATCGGTTTAAGATTACGCAAAAGCAGAAAGCTATTATCGAAATAAAAGAACGGGAAACCTATCAACAGAACATTTAATAGAAGAAAAACATAAGGAGATTACCGATAGTATCAATTATGCCGAGCGTATTCAACGCAGTTTCTTAGCTACATCTGACCTACTAGATCAAAATTTAACCGATTATTTTGTTTATTTCCAACCAAAAGATGTAGTTAGCGGCGATTTTTACTGGGGCACTAAATTACATAACGGGAATTTTGTATTGGTTACTGCAGATAGTACCGGACATGGAGTGCCAGGTGCTATTATGAGTTTGTTAAATATTACAAGTTTGGAACTGGCTATTAAAGACAAACAATACGAACCCGCAGAGATTCTAAATCATACACGCCAAACTATTATTGAACGTTTGAAAAAAGACGGAAGTTCAGAAGGTGGCAAGGACGGAATGGATTGTAGTTTAATTTGTTTTGATTTTAAGAATAAAAAAATGGTTTATTCGGCTGCTAATAATCCGGTTTGGATTATAAGAGAAAATGAGATACTGGAGTTGGCTCCCGATAAGATGCCAGTAGGAAAACATGATAAAGACTCCATTTCGTTTACGCAACACTCTATAGATTTACAAACAAACGATGTCGTTTATGCGTTAACGGATGGTATGCCAGATCAGTTTGGTGGACCTAAAGGAAAAAAGTATATGTATAAACAATTAAAACAATTACTGGTTAGCGTTTCTCAGTTGCCTATGGCAGAGCAAAAACAAACTTTACGGAATTCGTTTAATGAATGGAAAGGTGATATGGAGCAAGTGGATGACGTTTGCTTAATAGGTGTTAGAGTTTAATAGGCTTAACAAACAATCTTCAAAGCCAAGGGCGTAACGCTAATTGATAATTTATTTTTGGCAGTAATTGGTTCTCCATCAAAATGAACTGGCAATTCTCCGTTAAATTCAATTTCCATGTGTTTACCTTTTTCGGATTGTAAACTAATAGAAGTATGTATTTTTTTAGAAAACAATTTAATCCCAATCATCGGAATCGCAAAATTGGAGAATGGTTTTAAAATACTCACATTTAAAATACCATCATTTAATTCGGCTTCGGAGCAATATAAACGTCATTTCCCCACTGACCAGCATTAGCAATCGTTATTAAAAATGCTTTTGTTTCAATTATTTTTCCATCAATGGTAATTTTATAAAGGCTTGGAGAATAATTGAAAAATTCTTTGATGGTGGTTGTAAAATATGTTACAAAACCTCGTTTGGTGCTTGTTGCAAATTCGTTAGCAATATGAGCATCGAAACCAATGCCTGCTGTACAAAAAAACGGATGTCCGTTTACCGTTGCCCCATCAATTTGTTTAGTAGCTCCACGTTCTATGATTTGTAAAGCTTGTTTTAAATTTAAAGGAATGCGATTGCTTCTTGCTAATCCGTTACCAGAACCCAAAGGAAAAATCCCTAAAGCCATGTTTGTATGAGCAACAACGGATGATACTTGATTTACGGTGCCATCTCCGCCACAAGCTACTACAATAGTGTAATTACCAGAAAGTATTTGCTGTTTAACAGATTCAAAATCGTCTTTATTTTTCCAAACAATAAAATCGTAAGCAATATGTTTTGAGAAATGAGTTTTGATAAAGTCAATGATATTGATTTTCTTTTTAACTCCAGCGTTTGGATTGATAACGAATGCTACTTTTTGTGTCATTATTTATTTTTTAGCCGTGGTAAAGAAAAATTCTTTTAAATAATTTGGTTCAGAGTATGCCACATCGGCAAAATCATTAGCTTGATATTTTTTAAATGCTAATGAAATCATAGATGATGCACTTGCCGTGACATCGTCAATAAAATGAGCATTCGGCAAGCTTTGTAATAAATCTTTTGCTTTTGGCATTCCATCTCCAAAAAAATAAATGTCCTTATTTAAATGAAATGATTGAATGCTAGTTTCATCTAATACTAATGCCTGAATGTGCAGCACCTCGTTAAATGAATTATCATACACCGCGCAGTATACTTCCATACGTCTTGCATCCATCATTGGGCAAAACAAAGCATCTGATTTTGTTTTTTGAATAACGCTATTGCTTAATGCTTTTAATGTATCAATGGTGATTAATGGAATTTGTAATGCATAAGCTAAACCTTTAGCTGCCGAAAAACCAATACGCAAACCAGTATATGAACCTGGCCCAGAACTTATAGAAATAGCATTTAAATCTTTAGAGCTCAAAGATGTTTCTTTTAGTAATTGCTCAATAAATACATGTAAATTTTCGGCATGTGTGTAACCATTATTCAATTCTTTTAATGCCACTAATTCAGCATCTTTTGAAATGGCAATAGAACAAACGGTCGACGTACTTTCTATATGTAATAAATAAGCCAAACTATTTTTTGTCGGAGAATAATTGGTCTTTATCAACCACCTTTATTTTTTTTCCGTCTTTTAGTATTTTAGATACAGCACCATACGGACCAGAAATAATTTCATCGCCAACGTTTACACCGCTTTTTATTTCAATGTAATCATTATCTTGTATACCAGTGGTTACATATACCATTTTAGCAACGCCATTTTTATTTACAAATACACATTCTTTAATTTCTTCTACTTTAGTATTTAACTTTTCTTCTTTTTCATCTTTTACGACAATTTCTTGATCTTCTTCACCTTCAAATTTTTCCTTTGTTTTTAAAGTATCAGAGCTACGAGTGGTTACTCCTGGAATAGGAATGGTAATAATGTTTGCTGCACGCATCGTTTGAATTTCAACGCTAGCACTCATTCCTGGACGAAATGGAGCAGGGTTCATCTCATTTACCAAATCCATATACGATTCTCTTAATATTCTAATTTTAACTACAAAGTTGGTTACCTGATCAACCGAAATACCAGTTGTATTAGCTGAGTTAGCAACTTCCGTCACAATACCTCTGAATTTTTTTCCGATGTAAGCATCTACTTCAATATAAGCCGTATCATTTTTATGAATACGAATAATGTCATTTTCGTTAACTTCCACACTAGCTTCCATTTCATTTAAGTTAGCTAAACGTAAAATCTCAGTACCTTGTAAACCTTGCACACCAACTACACGTTCACCTTTTTCTACATTTAATTTAGATACGGTACCATCCACAGGAGCATAGATAAAAGTTCGATCTAAATTTGTATTGGCTTCTTTTAAGGATGCTTCCATACCTTTTACATTATAGTCTGAAGCTTTTATAGTTTCCATCAATCCGTCGACATTTGCTTTAGCAGCTTCATAGCTTGCTTTAGATGCATCCATTTCTTGTTGAGAAATAACGTTTTGATCAAATAACTTTTTATTACGAGCATTTGATGCCTCTGCATTTGCTAATTGAGCTTGAGCTTGAGCTAATTGCGCAATGGCTGTTTTTGCATTTGCTTTGGTGCTATTGACAGATGCGTTTACTCGTTCTAAAGCACTTTCATAAATATCTGGTTTAATACGACATAATAAAGTTCCTTTTTTAACTTGTTCACCTTCTTTTACATACATTTCCACAATCTCTCCAGATACATCAGAAGTGATTTTTAATTCAGCTTCAGGCTGTATTTTTCCGTTAGCAGAAACGGTTTCAATAGTGTTACGTTTAGCTGCTTTTTCAGTAGTAACTTCCGTTGGCTCTTCACCTTTAAAAAATTTAAATGCTATCACTACAAATAATAGTGCAATACAAATTCCGATAATCCAATATAGTTTTTTCATATTTTTTGTTTTGTGGTCCCGCGGATTTCTCAGATTTTCGCAGATTTGATTTGAACATAATCTGCGTTCATCCGCGTTATCTGCGGGAAAATGTTTTTTAAAATTTCAATTCTTTTCCTTGATAAAAGTCTAATACCTTTAATTTAAATACATAATCATATTTTGCTTGTACTAAATTTCCTTGTGCATTTTGTAAACGTGTTTTAGCATTGTTATAATCAAATGTACTAATGGCACCTACATTATATTTTTGTTGAGCATAATAAAAAGATTGTTCATTTGCTTCAACCGATGATTTGTTAGCATTGTAAGTATTTAAAGCAGCTCTTGCATTGGCGTAGGCTTGGGCAATGGTTTTATATAAATTTTGTTCTGTTAAATCCTGACTATACTTAGCATTTAATGTATTTAACTTAGCATTTTTAACGCCCGTAACCGTTTGCAAGCCATTAAATAAAGGAATAGATAAAGTAAAACCAATACTCTTATTGACGTTGTCTTTGAACTGATCTGCAAATGGTTTTTTAGAAGTAACAATATCCACTTTTGGTTGGTAAACTGGAGCTAATGGTATTGAAGGGTTAGATGGGTCAGCTAAATAATATTGCGTTTGTTCAGGGCCTATATAATTTATACCATCAATGTTCTTATCTAATTCAGAAGTACCAGTACCTAAACTACCAGTTGCCGATAAAGTAGGACTTACACGGCCTTTGGCAATATCTAAACTTTTTTCAGCGGCCAACACATTAAAGTTCGCCGCTTTAATAGAGTGTTGGTTTTTAAGAGCGGTTTCATAAATATTTTGAACGGATAATGAGGCTAACTCATTATTCATCACATCAACATTTGGCTTTGAGATATTAAAATTATTTAGAGTATCTAAATTTAATAATTGTTTTAATGTTAATAGAGCTATTTGATAATTGTTGTCAGAAGCTGTTACATTTGCTTCTTCATTAGCTAGTTGTGCCTTTAAATCGTAAACAGCACTTTTAGCGAGTGTTCCAGCATCCGCTAATTTTTGCGTACGATCTAATTGCTCTTGAGTGATTTTAAATTGTGCTTGAGCAATTTGTAAAATTTCATTACTAAAAATAACATTAATGTAGCTAGTTGCTACATTTAAGGCTAAATCATTTTTTTGTTGTAAATACGTTTCTGTGCTTGACAAATATTGATATTGATTTGCTTTAATGGTATTATATTGTGCTAAACCCGACCAAAGCACAACGTTAGAAGATATATAAAAGTTTTGTGACAATACCTGTGTATTCGCAAAAGTATTGGTGTAACGGTCAATGGTTCTACCAAAGTTGTAGGTATGTTGCGCTCCTGCATTTACGGTTGGTAAAATAGCTGCTTTGCTCTGAGTAGCATTGTTTTTATTAATGCGGGCATTAATCTCAGATTGCTTTAATGTAATGTTATTTTTTTGAGCATAATCTACACATTGTTGCAAATCCCAAATGTTAGATTGAGAAAAGGATATTTGTGTAAATCCAATAAACAAAAAGCCGAATAATAGAGTCTTCATAGTTATTTTAAAAATCAGGTAAATTTACTCAAAAAAGCCCTTATTATTACCCAACTACACAAGCGGAAAAAAAGTAGTTGTATTGGTAAAAAATCGCCACATTATTTTATTAACTAATGGCTTTTAAAGCCTCTTTTTTATTACTTTTCTAATCTTAAACTCAATGTAGTTTTAATTTAAATGACGCCTTTTTTACAATACATAGCCAAATACATATTTGAGCATCATGCCAATGATACGGAGCATTTATGTATTGTATTGCCTAATAAACGAGGTGCTTTGTATTTAAAACAGCATTTGGCTCTGGCATTTCAAAAAACAATTTGGTTGCCCACGATTATTAGCGCTGAGGAATTGGTTGCAGAATTATCTGGCTTGCAACAGGCTGATAGTATTGATTTAATTTGCGATTTGTATCAGGTTTATGTCGGTATTTTGAAAGAAAAAGCCGAGACCTTTGACGCTTTTGCCAAATGGGGAACATTAATGTTGCAGGATTTTAATGAAGCGGATCGCTATTTGGTGGATACAGATTCGTTGTACCAAAACTTAAAAGAAATCAAAGAAATTGAAAACTGGAGTTTGAGTGCGGACGACTTAACGTCTACTCAGCAGGATTATATCGACTTTATGTTTCAAATGGGAACTATTTATAAGGAGTTCTCTAAGCTATTGCTTCAAAAAAAACAGGCCTACCAAGGTTTAATGTATCGTAAGTCGGTTGAAGGGTATAAAGAGTCAGCTTATATTAATCAGTTTTCCAAAATATTGATTTGTGGCTTTAATGCATTAAACAAAGCGGAGACGATTATTTTTCGGATTTGGTAAAGGAGAAAAAAGCACATATAATTTGGGACGGAGATAAATACTATGTGGATAATGAAGAATACGAAGCTGGTTTGTTTCTTCGAAAAAACTTTACCAATACATGGTTAGATACCAAAAATTATATCGGTAATGATTTTAAAGATATTCCAAAACATATTGATATTGTTGCCGTTCCAAAGCAAATGGGGCAGGCGCAAGTCGTATCTCATCAATTGCATGAATGGATTAGACAAGGGAAATCATTAAATAAAACGGCTGTGGTTTTAGCAGACGAAAGTTTGTTATTCCCTATTTTAAATCAATTACCAGACGAAGTAAAACATGTGAATATTACCATGGAATATCCTTTGCGTTTGTCACCAATTTACGATTTGATGGATAACTTAATTAGTTTGCATCAATCCACTCAAAAGGCAGGTGCCTCTAGTAGTTTTTACTTTGCCGATGTGTTTAAAATTCTACAAAATTCTTTATTTAAAAAGTATTATAAATCGTTTAACCCAAGTGTTCATTTACAATCGATTATTCAAAAAATAATAGATAAAAATTATGTGTGGTTAAATACCAAAGTGCTTGCCGAATTGTTCGAAGACAATTATAAATACATTGAATCTTTATTTAATTCATGGTCAAATTCCTCGCAGGGGATTTTATCTATGTCTCAAATCATTGAAGTGTTTAATGCTTCCGAAAATGATGACTTGCAGTTATCATCAACCGAAAACGAATACTTACATGTATTCACCAAGTATTTTAATCGCTTACAGTCTTTAATTCAAACACATCATTATCTAGATTCATTACTCACTTTAAAAAGTTTATACAAGCAAATTATCGGAGCGGCTTCTGTACCATTTATTGGTGAACCTTTGCAAGGTTTGCAAATTATGGGAGTTTTAGAAACCCGTACTTTGGATTTTGAAAACATCATTTTATTGGGTGTCAATGAAGGAGTTTTACCTTCAGGTAAATCCGCTAATTCATTTATTCCTAACGACTTAAAGCGTTATCACGGCATGCCATTGTATGGCGATAAAGATGCAGTTTATGCTTATCACTTTTATCGAATTTTACAAAGAGCCAGTAATGTTTTGATTACCTATAATACCGAACACAGCGTGTTAGGCTCTGGTGAAAAAAGTAGGTTTATTACACAGCTGCAATTTGAATTACAAAAATATAACCCGCATCATACCATTACAGAGGTAATGTTAAGTGGCGGTGAATTGCCTGCGAGTTCAAGAAATGTGATTAACATTGATAAGACAGATTTTAATTTAGCGCCCATTATTAAAAAGCTAACCACTAATGATGAGTACAGTGGATTAAGCCCTTCGGCTTTGATTACGTACAAAGATTGTGCTTTACGTTTCTTTTTTAGATATGGTGTAGGGATTAAGGAAACCGAAGATGTTGAAGAGAGTGCGGAAGCTAACACACAAGGCTCCATTTTACATGAATCGTTGGAGATGCTTTATAAGCCTTATATAGGAACAGTTTTAACAGAAGATAACTTAAAACATTGCCTCTCAAAAACAGAAGAAAGTGTAAACCTGATTTTTCAAAATTACTTTAGTCAAAGAGAAAGCCAGTTTGGGAAGAATTTTTTGCAACGAAAAGTTTTATATGAATACGTCAATAAATTATTAAGAAACGATTTAAAGCTGATTCAAGATTCTATAAAAACAAACGAGCTTTTAAGTTTAATAGACTTAGAAAAGGCATTGACTGCATCTGTCACTATTGATATTAAAGGAGTTAATACAACTATTTATTTAAAAGGTTCTGCTGATAGAATTGATAAACTTGGAAACAAAATTAGAATTATTGATTATAAATCATCCGTAAAAGCAGATGATAAATTTAAGTTCACCAATTTTGAAGATTTGTTTAAAGACAGTCAATACAATAAAATGCTTCAGTTATTTATGTATGCTTGGTTTGTGGTGAAAAATAATTTGGCTCGTCCCGAAGATTTACAACCTTGTATCATTCCTTTTAAAAAGTTTGAAGAGCATCCTAAATTTATCATGGAAGAAGCCAAAGGTGGTGGTATTTTAAATTTCACAACAGAATTGTTGGAAGACTTTGAGAACCATTTAAAGCAGCAAATTTCTGAAATAATTGATAGTTCAGAGGCTTTCAAGCAAACTGAAGACCATGATAAATGCGAATATTGCGCCTACGCGAGTATTTGTAATGCTTAACAGGCTTGTATCTAACAATCAAGTGTTTATAAATCCCATTTAATGTGCTAAATGCCTTTATCTATAGGCTTAATTTTATAATCAAATTTAAAATTCAATACAATGACTTTTTCTTTAAAGGGAATTGCCTTTATGGTTGTTCTATTATTTTGTTTTACTGTTAATTTTTCTCAAGATGTAACAGTTGATTTTGAAGGAAGAGTTTCAAATGATAATGCAACTTTATCTGAAAGTATTGTGCAAGTATTGCAAGATGGTAAATTGTTAACTTCATTTAAAACTGATCAAAATGGGAGTTATAATGTTTACTTGCCATTGGGAAGTGATTATTTAATTTCCATTTCTAAAAATAATTACGTTCAAAAATATTTCAGTGTGAGCACTAAAGGTATTCCTCAAGATCAAGCTGGCGTTAAGTTGCCGGCTATCAGAGCGGATGTAGATTTGTTTAAATATTATGAAGGCGTTGATTATTCGATGTTTGATGAGCCAATCAGTAAGTTTTTCTATAGTTCTAAAAAAGGAAATTTTGATTACGACAAAGAGTACTTGAAAGCTAAAAAAGAGGAAATGAAAAAGGTAAAGCAAGCTGAGAAAAAAGCCATTCAGTTAGCCTTACAAAAAAATGCAGCTCAGCAAAAAGAATTAGAAAAAACACCTGAGAAAAAAGAAGACGTTGCTAAATTAAATGAAGAGAAAAAGGTATTAGATGAGAAATTGGCGAAGCAAAGTTTGATGCTAAAATTAATTGAAGAAGAAGAAAAGCCAATTTTAAAAACGAAAGATAAAAACGAAGTTGAGTTAAATATAGTAGCAGCTAATAATGAAGCTAGTAGTAAAGTAATAGACAAAAAAATTAATGCTTTGGTGGCTAAGTATAAACAAGGTGTTACCGAAGAGCAACAACAAGGGCAAGGTATTATTATCATCAAACGAGTAGTAGTTCGCGACCAAGAGGCTTGGGTTTATGAAAAGAAAATTTTTGATTGGGGTGGAGTTTCATATTTCAGAGATAAACAACGTATTACAGCAAGTACGTTTAATCAGGAAACAGCATTAGTCAACAAATAATATTACTTCAAAACATTTGCTGTAACAAAAATACTTTTTAGAGTCGTTTTTTAGTGGTCAATTAACATTCAATCGTTAGTTACTAATTAGGGGAAACCTGTCACTTTTTAGCTTAAATTCCTTATATTTATGGTTTTAACTATATAAACAAAACCACGTAGTTTTATCATGAAAAAGCATTTGTATTTCCAGGTCAAGGTTCTCAATTTTCTGGAATGGGAAAAGAGTTATATGATAACTCAGATTTAGCAAAAAAAATGTTTCACCAAGCAAACGATATATTAGGATTTAATATCACTGATACCATGTTTACTGGTACAGACGAGGAATTAAAACAAACTAAAGTTACTCAACCAGCTATATTTTTACATTCGGTTATTTTAGCGGCTACTATGGGTGAGTCATTTATTCCTGATATGGTAGCGGGGCATTCCTTAGGAGAATTTTCTGCATTGGTAGCAAACAAAACCTTAAGTTTTGAAAGCGCCTTGACTTTAGTTTCTAAACGTGCAATGGCTATGCAAAAAGCTTGCGAGTTAAATCCATCAACGATGGCAGCTGTTTTGAATTTAGCAGATGATGTCATTGAAAACATTTGTAAAGAAATTTCGGATAGCGGACACGTAGTAGTAGCTGCAAATTATAATTGCCCAGGCCAGTTAGTGATTTCAGGTTCTATTGAAGGAATAAATATTGCTTGCGAGAAAATGAAAGCAGCAGGAGCCAAACGTGCTTTAGTATTGCCAGTTGGTGGTGCTTTTCATTCGCCATTAATGGAACCAGCTCGTGTGGAATTAGAAGCAGCTATTAATGCAACAACGTTTAATCAACCAATTTGTCCTGTATACCAAAATGTAACCGCGTATGCAGTTTCAAATCCAGATGATATTAAAAAGAATTTAATTTTACAATTAACCGCTCCAGTAAAATGGACTCAAACAGTTGTTCAAATGATTGAAGATGGAGCAACGCATTTTACAGAAGTTGGACCAGGAAAAGTATTACAAGGCCTTGTGAAAAAAGTAAATCAAACAATGGAAACTGTTAGCGCTTAAAACTATGTTTAAAAAAATCATCATTTGCTTCGCATTGCTTCATTTGACATTTCAGATGAATGCGCAATTTTTTAGAGGCTTTGGCTTTTTTGTTGGACCAACCACATCGAGTCATCGTTATAAAAATTTGAACCCAATAGATAATAATACGTTTGCGCATGCTATTCCTGCGCCATCTCATCGTTCGGGTGAATTCGTTTATTTTAGTGTAGGCATTTTAGGTGAGTTCTTAAAATACGACCATATTCGTTGGCAAACCGAATTTGAGTATGCTAGTAAAGGTGGAGTGGAACGTCCTGCAATTGTTTTAGGAACAGGACAGCGATCTGGAGCAACCTTAAATAAGTTCACAAATATTCAATGGAATAATTTCGCTAAAATATTTGGTAATTACGGACGTAGAGGCATTCCTTATTTGATGTTAGGCGCTCGTTTAGAATATAATTTGAGTCGTGCGATTACAGCTTATGGAACTGTATCGGGACTAGTACCAAAAATTACCGTTACTCCAGATGCTGGCGTTGGTTATGAATTTAATTCACGCCGTAGATGGCATTTTTTTACTGAAGTACACTATAATCCAGATGCGATTAAGATAATCGCTCCAGGAAGTGTTGTGTTTTGGCAACGTATGTGGGAGTTAAGAATTGGTTTAATTTACAGACCAAAACGTAAAGCCATTGATGATTGTAATGCACCAAGATATCACGGTAGTAATTATTAATATTTAAATAGTTCAAAGACATGGTAATGACCAAAGATGTTTTATTTTCTTTAACCAAAGGTGGTTACGCACCTCAGGAAGAAATGTTGGAAGTAGCCCGTAAAAAAGGGAAATTATATATTGGAATCCCGAAAGAAATGGCTTTTCAAGAAAATCGTGTTCCTTTAGTACCAGATGCAGTAGCGTTATTAGTAAACAACGGACATAAAATTGTTGTTGAAGCAGGCGCTGGTTCTGCAGCTCATTTTGAAGATACAGATTATAGCGAAGCGGGAGCAGAAATCGTTTATTCTACCGACGAAGTGTATAAAGCGGATATCATTTTAAAAATTGCACCTCCTACATTAGATGAAATAGAAAGCATGAAAGCAAAACAAACGTTGTTTTCGGCTTTGCAATTAACGGTTCAACCAGAAGATTTTTTGAAGAAGTTAGTTGCTAAAAAATTAAACTGTGTTGCTTTTGATTTAATTACAGATGATGCTGGTATTTTTCCTGTTATTAGAGCTATGGGCGAAATTGCAGGAGGAACATCAATATTGGTGGCAGCAGAGTTATTAAGCAATGCTAATGGTGGTGTTGGTTCTATCTTAGGTGGTATTAGTGGTATTTCTCCAACCGAAGTAGTTATCATTGGTGCAGGAACTGTTGGTGAATTTGCCGCAAGAGCTGCTTTAGGATTAGGCGCAACGGTAAAAGTATTTGATAATTCAACTTCACGCTTACGTCGTTTACAAAGTCAATTAGGCACTCGTATTTTCACTTCAGTAATTGTTCCTAAGGTATTAGAAAAACATTTAAAAACCGCCGATGTAGCTATTGGTGCTCTGCGTGCATCAAAAGGAAGAACGCCTTGTATCGTATCCGAAAACATGGTTTCTGAAATGAAAACAGGTTCTGTGATTATTGATGTAAGTATTGATCAAGGTGGTGTGTTTGAAACATCTTCTGTGACTAATCATACTAAACCAGTTTTTCGTAAGCATGGTGTGATTCATTATTGCGTACCAAATATTCCTTCTCGCGTAGCTCGTACAGCCTCTTATGCCTTCAGTAATATCTTTCAACAAATCTTATTGAACATGGGAGATGAAGGTGGTTTTGATAGTTTAGTGCGTAAAGATTCTGGTGTAAGAAATGGCGTTTATATTTACAATGGTATTTTAACCAATCAGTTTTTAGGTGAAACATTTAATTTGCCGCACAAGGATATTAATCTTTTAATGGCGGCCATGTAATATGAACTTTAAACAACGATTACGTTTATTTTTAATTGGTTTTATTCCGGGTTGTATCATTCTTTTTTCAATTATCAATAAAAAAGGTTGTACAAGTCCCAACGAATTAAAAATGTTAGAATTACGTCACCAACATTTGCAATTAGGCGAAAAAGCAAAATGTAAATTAAAATGTTTGAATTTAATTGAACCTGTTTTCAAAATTAATATGCGCGATTATCAGGTGAATTATGATTTAAGTGATATTCATAAAAAGCCTGCAGGATTATATTATTTACAACCAATTGACGAAAAAAACGGACGTTATGAAATGGCTGTTGAAGATAGAGATACCATTACTTTTATCAACGATTTAAAATTATTAAACTCAGCATCTGCAAATTGTGGTTGCGATACCATTCAATAAATGGAAGAAACACGATTAAAAACAGATCTATCAAAATTTAATAACGACTGGTACAAAAAAGGTGGCAGTTCGGTTAAGCGTATCTGTTGGTACATATTAAACGCTGTGTTTTTTAATTCAGCTTTTCCGATCATGTCTTTCAAACGTTTTTTGTTACGTTTGTTTGGAGCCAAAGTAGGATGTGGAGTAGTCATTAAACCATTCGTCAATATTAAATATCCATGGCGTTTGCGTATTGGTAATCATGTGTGGATTGGTGAACGCGTTTGGATTGATAATTTAGGTTTAGTGGTGTTACACGATAACACTTGTGTATCGCAAGGAGCCATGTTATTATGTGGCAATCATCATTATAAAAAAGTAGCGTTCGATTTAATCGTAGGAAATATTACTATTGAAGAAGGAGCTTGGATTGGTGCGCAATGTGTAGTTTGTCCAGGTGTAAAAGTTGGAAGTCATGCGGTATTAACCGTTAATAGTGTAGCTACAGCTCGTTTGGAACCTTGGAGTATCTATCAAGGAAATCCTGCGGTAAAAATTAAAGATAGAGTGATTAAGGGGTAATTATCTAATTCCTGTAATTAATAACATAATTAGTGCGATTGGCACTAAAATTACAATAACAGGAAGCAATGCATTGATAATAGATTTGCCGATTGATAATTTTTGAACTTCAGAAATACCAATCACACATAATATTATAGTCCAAATCGCTAAAGCAAATTCCAAAAACATACAACTATAAACAACAAGGTTAGGGATTAAACCAGCACTGGTAATATCTCCTTCTGATTTAAATAATTCATTCCCATAAACTGCAATTTGTGGAATTAGTAAAAATGTTCCAATAACGGATGGTAACATTCCATAAGTTAAAATCCTAAATATAGATTTTGTATCACCTTCTGCTTTTAACCAATTACCTGTCCAGCTGACTAAAGCCGCATAAAGATAAAATGAAATCCACCCTAATAATCCGCCTAAAACAATTGAAAAACCTACTATTGTCAATAAAGGTAAATTATCCCCCATGTTTTTTGTAGAAGCTCTATCAAAGCCTCTTGATACACCTGCTAGGAATAATAAAAGGTAAAAATATTTTTCGTAATTCGTCTCGTTTATATACTTAAAAATTTTTCGTGGTGAAGTCCAAATTTTAGTAAATACATCTTGATCACTAAAATTCGTTGGTTCAAGAATTTCATTTGTAGTTTCTTCCATTTAAATAAGTTTTTTTTAGTTTAATACCACTTCACTTTCAAATAAACCGCATCGTCTATTTGAATGGTATTGTCTTTTGAATAAAAGTAAACGGAATTGCCTTGTTTGGTTTCGGCAAAATATTCAAAACCATAGCCATTAAAAAAAACATTAGTTACTGTCACTTGAATATGAGCTTGAGCTTTGGTTTCTACAATTTGTAGTTGGTTAGGACGAATATAAGTTTGATTCTTTGATAACTTAACTTTCGCTGAAATTAAATCATCTTGTTCCAAAATAAAATAACGTCCCATTAAAGCGGCTACGTTTTTTGTTTTTGGTTGATAGTAAACAGTAAACGTTGCATCATGCTGAATTAGCTTTCCATTTTCCATCACCGCTGTTTCATCCGCATAACGCAAAGCTTCTTCAGGTTGATGGGTTACTAAAATAACCGCAGCGTTTTCTTTTTTTATTTGCTGACGAATGTAAGTGAA
Source organism: Bacteroidota bacterium (assembly GCA_016711805.1). Lineage (GTDB taxonomy): Bacteria > Bacteroidota > Bacteroidia > B-17B0 > Aurantibacillaceae > UBA4416. The sequence continues at coordinate 80,910 of JADJSH010000014.1, read as the reverse complement.
GATTTTATCACGCAATGGCAAATCTAAATTACTAAATGGTTCGTCTAACAATAATACTTTTGGAAACTCAGCCAATGAACGAGCAATAGCTACACGTTGTTTTTGTCCCGATGATAACGTAATGGCTTTGAGGCTTTTATAAGGAGTTAAGTCAAGTAAACGTAACAGTTGATTCGCGCGTTTTTGTTTGTACTCATCGGTGTAGCCTGCTAATTTATCTTTAATGTTTTCTTCAACCGTATGGTTATCTAACACATAAAAGTCCTGACTCACAAAGCGCATGTCTTGGTGACCAGGAATTAAATTATAAGCAGGACCCAATACTAATTTGTTATCAATGGTAATTTTCCCTTCTTGTAAATCCTCTAAACCATAAATACATTTTAATAGAGTCGTTTTTCCGCTACCACTTTTGCCAATGATAGCTAAAATTTTACCTGGCACTGCTTTTAAAGAAACAGAGTTAATGCCTTTAAATTGGGTGGAATTGGGATAATTGAATGATATTTTATTAACTGATAAAATAATCTTATTTTTTATAGAATCCGTTAGTAAACAATTGTACGAAAGTTTTTTCTTTATACTTTTTGCCTTCAATACCAGTTGCATTTAACACGCAAAAATACGTGCCATCCGTGCAAGGTTCTCCGCTAGTAGTTCTTCCGTCCCAAAATCCGTTTACACGAGAAGTTTCGAAAATTAAATTACCATAACGGTTATAAATGCTAAAATTTACTTCTTTAATTTCATCCAAATAAGGTCTGAAAACATCATTAATGCTATCAAAGTTTGGAGTGAACACATTAGGAAGTATAATATTTGAAATGGAATCATTGGTGTCAAACATCACAATCTGCGATTTAGCTTGATTTAAGCTTAATGCAAAACATGCTACTAGTATAATGTGTTTGAATGATTTCACTTAACTAATTTACAAAATTAAATACTATTTAAAAAATCCAAGGTGTTGACATTGTCCGCAAAATCAAAAATAGTTGGTTCCTGACTCTGACCTAATGCAACGGTTTGAATTCCCTTAATTTCAAAGTTAGATACAATACATTGTATATTTGGTAGCAATGGTGTTATCTTTTCAACAAGTTGTTCTTGATTAGTATAACTTTCGTGAAATAATACCGAAGTAGGAGCGTGTAACGCTTCACTATCTTTGATCATTAAAAAGTTATTGTCTAAAAAAGGAATTAAGTCTAAAAGGTAAATAGCGCGGTTGTATTCGTAATTGTTATTGTACTTTTTGTTGTCCAATACGTATTTAAAGTCATAAATAGCTTCAAATAGCCCATCAAATTTATAACCTTCGGGCACATAAACTTTACCCACATTACGGCAACCAAGGCCGTAATAGTAAAAAATGTCTTTACCAAGTTCTGCTAATTCTTCTTTGCTTTCTTTTCCGCTTAAAACAGCAATCGAACTTCTGTTTTTACGAATAATATTTGGGTATTTGCCAAAATAGTATTCAAAATGTTTGGCGGTATTATCGCTACCGGTAGCAATTACGGCGTCAAAATTAATGAGTTTTCCTTCCGAGAAATTGATTTTTGGAGCAAATGCTTGCTCGTAATAAATAACCATACCCGTTAAAAAAGGAATCAGGGCAGGATCGTCGCTCGATACTTTAATTAATACATTATGTCCGCTTAATAACACGCACATTAAGTCGTGAAAGCCAACCGCTGGGATATTGCCAGCCATAATGACGGCAACTGTTTTAGGATTCGCTGGTTCTTTAATGGTTTTAGTAAACTCATTTAAACTTTTTTCGTCCAACATTAACGAAATGCCATTTAAAGCTCTGGTAATGCTTTCGGGAGTAAACCAACCGTTGTAAGCGTAGGCTATTTCGGTAAGTTTTTGAAGGTCGTTATGAAAACGCTCCTCTTTTGGGAGCCATTGGTTAGCAAAATGTCGGTTTATAAACAAGCCTAATTGAACAAAAGCTTGTTCTCGTTGTTTTAAGGTCATAAAAATTAATCTTATATTTGCAATCTTATTATTACAGAACACAAAACTAACGAAAAAATGGCTATTAAAATTACAGATGAGTGCATTAATTGCGGAGCTTGTGAACCAGAGTGTCCAAATAATGCGATATATGAAGGCGGCGCTGAATGGCGTTTTGCTGATGGTACAAAAGTAAAAGGAGAATTTACTGGAAAGAATACAGGAATTACGGCTGATGCTAACGATCCTCAAACACCTTACAGTATGGATGTGTATTACATTGCTACTGATAAATGTACGGAGTGCGCTGGTTTTCACGACGAGCCTCAATGTGCTGCTGTTTGCCCTGTGGATTGTTGTATTAAAGACGATGATCACGTGGAAGCAGAAGACGTGCTTTTAGCGAAGAAAGACAGTATGCATTTATAAGCGTTGCTCTATTATATTTTAAAAGCCATTCACATTGTGAGTGGCTTTTTTGTTTGGCTTAATAGGTTTGGGCGTGCCTGCGCAAAGAACAGGCGCCGTCGGGCTTTTCGTTGCAATCTTTTGCCGCACTTCGACTCCGCTCAGTGTGACCAGCAAAAGGATTTCCACTGCAATCCCTCACGCAGGCTAAATAAACTATCTTTTCTCCTTCTCTGCTTTTGCTTTTTTCTCGAAATAATTTCTCAATAAAATATTATGCTTTAAGGCTTCCATATCTTCATCAAAGTTTTTGGTACCGCTTCTTACATTTTTCATAGATTCATTTAAGTTGTTTACGAATGTTGTATCCATTAAAACGGTTCCTATGGCGCCTTCTCCTTTTTTAACTTTGCTGGTAATGTAATGCAAATCACCAGTTACTAAAGCTAATGAATCCGTAATCAATTTAATATTAACAATGCTTTGATTTAATTTTACGGCAAATGTTGTGTCGGCTATTAAAGCACCAATAGTTCCTTTACCTTCTTTTACGTGTTTCACAATTCTGCTTAAATCGCCCGTGATGATAGCGGTGCGCTCGCCAGTTACTTTAATATTAACAATAGCTTCTTTTACATTTTCGGCAACGATGGTATCCATTAAGATGCTCCATAAAGTATTAGGACTGTTTAAACGACGTACAATATTTTTTAAATCAATAGTGATGTCTTTTACATTTTCGTTGGTAATGTTTAATGTTCGCATCATATCATCAGTGCCTAAAGGACTTTTAGAAACTAAAAAGTCGCCATCTTCTACACTTGGAGCGCTTTCGTTTGAAGAGTTGATATTGATTAATTTATTTCCCATCAAACCATCGGTACCAACCATGGCCGTTGCATTTTTTTTAATAAAAGCTTGTACTTTGTTTTCAATCACCATAGTTACATCAACGGTAGAGTCGTTAATGATTTCTACGCTTTTCACAGTTCCTACATCAATACCTGTAAAACGTACATTATTACCAGGCATTAATCCGTTCACATTTTTAAATTGTGATTTCAATTCGAAGGTAGAACCAAATAAATTTTGTTTAGCACCAATTAAGTACAAGGAGAAAATAAGCAGTACCGTTCCTGCTAAAACAAATGCGCCTACTCGTATATTTTTTGAAGTTTCTTGTCCCATGTTTTTATTCGAAAAATTGTTTAACTTTTGTGTCTGTTGAATTTTCAAGTTCGTTATAGGTGCCTGTTGCGTAACATATTCCATCAATCAACATCACAATTCTGTTAGCTACTATTTTCACACAATTAATATCATGCGAAATAATGATGGAAGAGGTATTATATTTTTTTTGAATATCAAGCATTAAGTGACTAATTTCTTTCCCAGTGATTGGATCTAAACCAGTAGTAGGCTCATCGTATAAAATAATCTCTGGCTTTAAAATTAAAGTTCTCGCTAAGGCAATACGTTTGCGCATACCGCCAGATAGTTCAGAAGGCATCATATCAACGGTTTGTGGTAAGCCTACATTTGTTAATGCTTCCATCACTAATTTATTGACATCCTCTTTGCTCGTTTTTTTTCGATGACGTCGTAATGGAAATTCTAAATTTTCGCGAACTGTCATTGAATCATATAAGGCATTGCTTTGAAATAAAAAACCAACCTTCACACGCATCTCATCTAATTGAGAGTTACTTAAGGTTTCTACTTTATCTTTAAACACTTCAATGCTGCCTTGGTCTGGTTTCATCAATCCAATAATCAATTTTATTAATACCGATTTTCCTGAACCTGATTTTCCCAACACCACCACATTTTCGCCTCTTTTTAAATCAAAATCAAAACCATTGATCACTTTATTGTCGCCAAAGGCTTTACGCAAACCTTTAATGGAAATAACCGATTCCAAAGAATTAAAACTTTTGTTATGTTCAACTACTTCTGCCATTTACTAATTTAGATTTAAAGCATCCGTTATTTGAACCGCCAATAAATCAATAATAAAAACTAACAATGATGAAATAACTACCGCTGAGTTGGCTGATTGACCAACACCTTCGGTGCCTTTACTCGAATTAAAGCCTTGGTAGCATCCAATAATGCCAATAATAAAACCAAAGAAAAATGTTTTTAAAATAGATGGAACAATATCCGCAAATACTAAAGTGTCAAACACTTGATTCCAAAACAAATCCCAACTCACTACGCCATGTATGTTACAACCTAAATAACCACCATATAAAGAAATGCCATCTGCTAAAATAGCGAGGATAGGAATCATTAAGGTTGTGGCCATGACACGAGTCACAACTAAAAATTTATAGGGATTGGTTCCTGATACATCCATAGCATCAATTTGTTCGGTAACTTTCATAGAGCCTAATTCGGCACCAATGCCCGAGCCAATTTTACCAGCACAAATTAATGCCGTAATAACGGGTGCAATTTCTCGCACTAGGGAAACAGAAATCATTTTTGGTAACCACGCTTGAGCACCAAATTCCACTAGAGTAGGGCGAGACTGCATGGTTATAACCAAACCCATAATAAATGCGGTAATGGCAACTAATGGGAAGGACTTATTACCAATGTAAAAACACTGGCGTAAAAATTCTGAAAATTCAAATTGAGGTTTAAATACTTCACGAAAAAAACGGGCGGTGAACCTTGCTATTAAGCCAATCTCTATTAAGATGTTTTTAATCATGTTTTAGTATAGCACTAAGATTGCAAAAGTTAAATTGTGAAAACGCCAATTAAGTCATCTGCTGAGATGATTTAAGTCATGTTTACAAATCTAAGCTAGAAAAAGCTTAGTTTCTTATACAGTAAACAGTAAGAGTTACATTAATTACTGATTTTAGGAAGGGGAGAATTGGTTATAAGCTTTTATGAATACCGCAGCATTACATCCCGATAGCTATCGGGAGCAGCGGCGCTGGGTTTTTGTTAAAACAAAAAAGCCACTTTGCAAGTGGCTAGTTTTGAGAATAAGTGGTAGAATAATTATTTCTTCTAGTTTTCTATATTAGAGAAATGTGTTTTAGGGATTAATCTTCTAAATCAATTCTTTCATATTTTAAATTAAAATTAGAGACAATTCGTGTTTCCTTATATATATATTTATCAATCATATTTTTTACGTCAATTAACGAATCTTTATCTAATTCAATGAATTGAGAGTCTCTATTCCCAATGCCATCAACTGATGTACCTATATATAAACATGAAGTGGCTTCTCCTGCAATATACCATCTATCATGAAAAGGACATTCTGATGTGTTTTTTTATCCCAAACAATTTTTATTGTTATGGAAGTGGTGGGCTTGAGGTTATTTTTTGCCAAGCATGTTTATATACCTCCGTGTTCGCGGAGGTAGAATCTGATAAAGTAATATGAGAATTATTCCCTCCCTTTTTACTTGTTAGCACAGTAATATTGCAATCAGGCATTAATTCTTTATATAGTAATAAAATGTTCAATTGTTTTTCGGTAAAATAAGGGTCTATAATATACATATCTTCCTTTATGTTTTCTTTTAACCAAATACTAATTTGTTCATAACCCAAGTTTGCATCGCCAGCATGAATGATTGGATTTTTTGACGAATTAGAGTGTTTTACATCTTTATATAAATTTTTTATTTTGTATAAATTATCAGTAGAAAGAAGAGAAATAAGTTTACTATTTTCTATTGTAGCATTAAATATTGACGAAATGATATTTGCATCTTTTTTATTCGTTTCATATTTTTTTATGGCATTAAATATAAAATAATTATAAGCATCTACGGATGTTCTAAGTGAAAAGCTAGATGCTTTGTCTAGAACGCTTATTGTATCGGCAATTTCTCTAGACAATAATTTTCCTGACCGCAAGTCGTCAAGGTTTTTTCTGAAGACTTTTGAAAACTCTTTCGATTCAAGATGCTCAAGAGAGTTATAATTTTGACATGCTGATTTTATTTTTGTATTCTCTTCGATTCTTTTTTGGAGAGGCTCTTTTAAATTTTTTCTAGTATCATCTTGATCTAACATTGTGACAAATGACTCTGCTAATTTTGCATCGTGTTGTTGGGCAACGTCGATCAAATTGCGTAAGCTTTTCAATTCTCCGTCTTTACTTTGTAGTAAATCTTGGTATGCTAATTTAATATGTTGAGTAAATTTACCTTTATCAATATCTAACCAATTTTCCCACGATGCATCAAATCTATTCGTTTTATCATAAACCGAGGGAATAGTTTTTGTTAAATTAAAAGCAGATTCCATTAATTCTATTTTCTTAGTCTTTGATTTTACAGTTATTTTCCCAGCTAAAATCATTAAAACAAGTGCTTTATCAGATGCATTATTGATTTGATTTGCTCTATTTATTAATAATTGCCATGGAGCAGCCTCATATGTTTCTAGTGTTAATATAGACGCTTCACAAATTATTTTATATCCTTCATGTAGAATTCCCCCTGGAGAAGGAAGTTTACTGTCAACTATTGCTTTAAGTTTGAATTTTATTGAGTTTTTTTGATCAATAGTTAATTTTATTTTCGATGACCTAATTGCGTCTATAATTTCGTCAATATAATTTTGTATTAGATAATCGTCTGATAATTTTTCAATTATTAAACACAAGTCATTCAAATCAGTATATTCTAATTTGGCTAACTTAATTGAATCGTGGGTAATTGAACCATTTTGAGATTTAGATAGAATTGAATCGCAAATTTTTTGAACACTAGCTTGAAAATATCTCTCTTTCAGGTGAGGGAGGTAGTCAGTGAAAAACAAATTGTTACTATATAAAAAAATTGTTGGTGATATTTCTGTTATTGTGCTTAATTGATATGTAGTAGTTGGTTTATCCCATGAAGTAAGTAAATTAATTAGATGCTCCTTACAAACTTCTTTAAAAAGTTCTATTCTATTTACTGTATAAATTTGCAAAGATATTTTTGACCAAAGTTTAAGTTTTTCACCTGTCGACTCAACAAGGTCTATTAAAGTAGCTAATTCTAGAATTTCATTACTAACATCGTCTTTACTAAGTAAAACTCCTCTGAAGGCATTTATTGCAATTTTAATACTGTTTAAGTATAGCCCGACAATTGAGTTTGAACTAAAAGGAACTCGATGTTTTAAATCATTTGCATATTTTAAATATTTAATTGCCTCTTCTTTAGAATAACCTGCTAAATCTTTTGCCACTAAAAATCCTATTTCTATTTTATCCCACTGAGCATCAATTTTATCCCATGAAGAATATAATTCTGCTAGTAACTTTTCTGTAATATTTGAATTGATGCTTGATGCCGTTTTTAAAACCTGTAAAACATGTGTAATAACGTAACACTTGTTTTCTGTAACGAACATTTTAGGAATTAAATCGTAATATGGAATTAATTTGTCGATTAAATCAAGATCAGTAGTTTTAGAATAATAGTATTTGTCAATAATTTCAATAATTATATCTTCTTTTAATATAGCATCCTTAATTGCAGTATAAAATTTTTCTACTACAGAAAATTCTATAGTTCCAATTTCCATAGCCTGTATATAATTAATGATCGAAAATTTGTATGCCTCATCACGTCTTTCAAGCGTATTTAATTTTTTAATAGAATCGTAGACAAACACATCTTGTGTAGTAATCATTGTTTTTGCAATGAATTCAATCATTTTGTAATGAAAAGCGGTATCCTTTAAAATTAAATCAACGTTAGATTGCACTAAAGAATCAATAGAAATACCTAAAATAGAGTCAAAATTTAAGTTTGTTGTCGTTTTGTTTTTTTCTGAGAATAGCCAAACTAAACAAAAACAATCTGTCTTTATTGAAAGGTCGTTTATTTCATTTATAAAATACAAAATTTCAAAAATCCTATCTTTTGCTTGACCCTCGTCTAGTTTAAGCAATGCCTCTGAAATTGAAATTTGTAACCTTACAAAATCTTTTGTTGGCCTTTGAATAGTTGATTTATGCGCATCAAATTGAATTATTAAATCTTTGAGTTCCTCTTTATTTGTAAGATTCGGTAGAGGCATTGCAATTTCAGCTAGTGAGGTTGCATTAGGAACATTTTCCACTGAAGTTTTTATTATTTCCTCTAGTGTGTATTTTATAGCTAGACCAACATCTTCATTTGTTTGATTATTTGTAATCCAACTTTTCAAGAAAAATAGTTTTTGACTAAATTTTGAAAGATTAGAAACATGTGAAATTATTTGCTCAGCGTTATATTTTTCAGACAAAAAACTTATGCCTTTAGAAATTCCTTTAAGATCATTATCTTGTATTTTGGCACTAATTAAATCGACATCCGCCACACGAGTTTTTGATTTTCGGTTTGCCTCTGTTGCGTATAATGACAAATAAGTTAATGCGTAATCCAAAGAGTTTTTGCCCGCCGTACTATCTGATATTTTTTCAACTAGTTCAATAGCTAATTCAAATGAACAGTATATTAATAGACTAGCTATTTCAAAAGCTTTGTCTCGTATCTTTGTAAAATCTATTTGACTATATAAACTTTTAATCTGGTCAACTAAATTTGGGTCAATTGTTTGATCGTTTAGTTTGATTTGTTTAGCCAATATTGCTAGTAATTTCAAACGATCTTCTTTAAGAAATGTGCTATTTGCAATATATAATGCTTGGTCATAATCGTCTAATTTAACTCGTGCTTCGATTTCACTTGCCCATAAATCTTTTTTTTCTAAATCCTTAATTGACGATTTATGCAGTGCAAAGCGCAAATACGCCTCATTGAATTTATCTTTAGAATTTTTAGCAGCATCATAACCTTGTGAAAAATGAGAATTAAGATTACCTAGTGATTCATGTTTTCGATGATTTTAATAAAGGCATCTAATGAGTAAAACTGAGTTAATGTTTCCCATTTTTTGCCTTTCTATACAAGTTTGGCAAGTTGTGCAACCTGTCCTCGTTTTCAATATTTACCTCATAATATTTTATCAATGTGTCATAAATCCAATCCTCATTTTTTTCAGTTTTATTTGGGCAAACTTTCTGAATGTTTCGGATTGAAAATTTACATTTTCTTGGCTGTCAATATCAATAAAATTTAATGCTGAAAGCAACTCTTTTACTAATTCATATTTTAATTCAAGTATATGCGATATTTTTGTTATGTCAAGTTTTATATCTGTAAAAGCAATAATGGACAAAATTTGGATTTGAGATTCATTATTTGCTTGAACAACACTCCATTGCTTTTCAAATATTGCATTTTTGTCTTTGTTTTCAGTACTTTCCAAAAAAGCTTTTAAATCATCTGTATTTTTTATTTCTCGCTTTATTGTATTTAAGATTTCCGGATTGCCTTTTAAACTAATAGTATGAAGTTCTTGCATTTCTTCCTCACTTGCACCTAAACCTTGCATATACTGTTTAGTTTCGTTTAATCCAAAATTCGGCAATGTAATTTCCTTATCTGTGAGATTTTTACCTGAAAACAAATCTTTTAAATTGTCTTTACTACCTGAAAAAATAAATTTAGCACGACCCCAAGGTAAATTATCGAAAATGGATATTAATTTTACAATTTGATTACTGTTTAATTCAGAAAAACCGTCAAAAACAAAGTATAATGGTGCTTTATTTTGTTTAATCTTTCTGAATAATTTGCCATTTATTGATGTAAATAAACTGTCATCTATATTAATATTAGGGTCTATCGTCTCATTAAAGCAGTAGAAGTATAATTGACTATATATATTATCCAAAAGACAATCATAACTATATGTGTAATTAAAATTGGTTTCGATAATATGAGAAACTGTATTAAATTGATTTTTCCAAATAAAATCTAAAAGCAAAGTTGACTTGCCGACACCTTCACTACCATCAATAAATACTATGTCATATTTATCTGTAGTCTTTGAAATAAGATCAATAAATGGATCTCTGTGTATTAAATCAATTGGTGTTTTTTTAATACCGCTAATTGTTGCTAGACTTATTATAGATGCATTACTCATAATATTTTGTTTGATAATTTATATTAAACATATCCATAATTTTTCGCAACTGCAATTTATTTATGGAATAACGTAATATATTACAATTACCACACACCTGTGGATCTAAACCTTTGACTGAGCGGACGCGAGATGTGAAAAAAAAGTGGTGAAAACACACATTATTGTGTGGGGAGGTAATTTAGCTTATTTGTTTTTTGCCTGCCTTTTGCAAAAAGCTATGATGTCTGCCAAACTGTTGCCTTAGCATATATGTAAAAGCAGTAGTTTTGTATCACTTATCACATGCAGTCCAAATGAATGGCTGCCAAAATCATTGTAAGCTCATGAAAACAGAAACTACCGCTTTCAATCCAAAATTATACATTGGGATTGATGTACACAAAAAAGTTGGACATTTCATTATCAAACAGGTTGGTTCGACGGAAAAACGATAACACAACCTGCGAGCCCAAGCAAATTAGTTGAATGGGTTCAGAAACATTACCCAACCCATGAAGTTACGTGCGCTTATGAGGCCGGCTTTAGCGGTTATTCTGCTGCCAGATTATTTCAGAAACAAAATTGGAATGTCCTGGTTTTAAATGCTGCGGATATACCTATGCCACAAAAACAAAGTATAGTTAAAACAGACAAAATTGATTGTAGAAATATATGCAAGCAATTGAAAAATGAAACTCTTAAATCTATAACCATACCCGAAGAACAAAGAGAAAGTTTTAGAAGTTTGTTCAGAGAACGTAATAATTTTGTAATGGGTTTACGACATATTAAACTCAACATAAAAAGTTATTTAATGTATTGCGGCATAACAATACCAGAAGAGTTTGATAATGCTAGTTGGAGCAAAAACTTTATAGAGTGGATTAAGAATCAAAGTAATGAATATGAAACAGGATCTTTAAAGATTTCATATTTACTAAAACGATATGAATTTATGTATCAAGAAAGCTTATCCGTATCTAATCAAATTCGATTATACGCAAGAAAACATTACAAAAAGGATTATTATTTATTAATGAGTATTCCTGGTATTGGTGGAATAACCGCCTCTGCTATACTTGCTGAATTAGGAGATTTAAGAAAATATAATCGTTTTGATGATTTAGCAAGCAGTGTTGGATTTGTACCAGGGATTTATTCAAGTGGAGATAAAACAATAGTAAAAGGTATAACACCAAGGGCAAAAAGTTTATTGAGGAGCTACTTAATAGAAGCGAGTTGGCAAGCGGTAAGATTTGATCCAGTACTTCAAGAGTATTATCGTAGTCATTACGGAAAGCAACCTAATAAAATTATAGTAAAGGTTGCTCGCAAATTATTAAGCAGAATACATGCAGTTATAAAAACAGAAATACCTTATCAAATGGGAGTTATAAAATAAATATAATGCACATCAATTTTACTTTTTAGCACATGAAATTAAAAACGACTGTAAAACACACGGGGTAGCAAATGACTACATGATTTAGCAGACAGCGTTTATTTTCTTATTGAATAACATATGCTGGTAGCTGATAGAAATTCTATTGGACTACAAATAGGAGTGAGAGCAAAAAGAAAAAATTGAAATTAAATATTGGTTGGTAAATTCTGTGTTCAAGAATTTCCTCTTTCAAACAGACAGAAACGCTCAAGCCTCCGCTTGTCCGAATTTCTCTCTATTTTCAAGAGGTGTAGCGTTGCTTCCGAACTTTGTTGAAAACTTTTGCTGCTTTACATAGGAGCGTGTGTTATAGGTTGCAAGCGCCACACAGTATATTTATTCTATTCGCATTAGTGAGCTTCAATGTAATAGAATAAAATATTTCTGTCTTTAAGTTTTTTGAGAAGGTCTTGTAAAGATTTTTCTTTCTTTTCGTCAATAGAACCAGCTATTAAAAGCATAAAATTATTTTTAAATTCTTCTTTGTATCGTTCAGCTTGTCCGTATGCTCTGTCAGATTGGTCAGTCTTTTTTAGTTCTTTGCCAAGTTTAAGTTCAATACCAAATTTATTGTCACCGAGAATTAAATCAACTAAACCTTTATTACTTGTGCCGCCTTTTTTAACTGTACCAAAATATTGTTTAAAATGTTCTTCAAGCTTTTTATTAAGGTCAAGCTCTTTCATTTTTTCTAAGTCTTTTTTAAGGATATCGAACTTATTAATAGTGTCAAATACTTTGTCTTTATCGATTACATTATCAACCCAAAGATTGTCGACAGTTTTGCTTTTGTCTATAAGTTCAATATTATAATAAGAGCTTAAAAATGAATACAAACGAAAGTTACCGAGTTTAAGTTCAGATTTAGGAGTCCATATATTTAAATTCCATAACTCTTCAAACTTTATTTCTTTTTTATTGCTTTCAAAATGAGCTTTTACAATTTGTAAAAGTTTTTTGTTTTCGCTAATAGGATTTCCATCAAGGTCATTCAAGTCATTTTTAATGATATTTCCCATAAACCAAAAAAGTCCTTTTTCAAAAGAATGTTTCCAAACTCCTGTGTCGAAATGGACGAGTCAATGCCGAATGCTGCTAATTCTTCTTTTGATACACTTGTCTTGCGCTTAATGATTTTGTCCTGAAAGCCTTTTAATGCTTTTGTGTTAATTTTTGTCTTTGCCATAAATTATTTTTGTTCGTATGTCGTTGCGCTTATTACCTATAACTGCCTTATAGGAGTGGTTTTATTCCTGTAATATTGCTATTTATAAAATATTACATTGTTTTTTTCTTTCTAGAGGCTATTCAAATATAATAAAAAAGCCTCTCGTTTCCGAAAGGCTTTTTAAATGTTAGTTACTCCAAACTATCCTCAATATCAATCAAAGGTTGTTCAATGATTTCTTTTTTCATTGATTTTTTGTGGATGGATAATAAGATAGCCGGTAATAAAATAATGTTCGTAAACATGGATATTAATAAGGTTAAAGATACTAATACGCCTAATGCTACCGTACCGCCAAAACTTGATGCGGCAAAAATAGAGAAGCCACAAAATAAAATAATAGAGGTATATACCATACTTAAGCCAGTATCTTTAATAGCAGCAGAAATAGCCGCTGGCGCATTGCTTATTTTTTTAAGCTCTTGGCGGTATTTGGTTAAAAAGTAAATGGTGCCGTCGCTGCTTATACCAAAGGCGATGCTAAAGATTAAGATAGTAGAGGGTTTAAAACGGATATCTAAAAAGCCCATAATACCTGCAGTAATTACTAAAGGTATTAAGCAAGGTAGTTTTGATAAAATAATAATGCGCACCGAACGGAATAAAGCAATACCCACAATGGCAATTAAAATAATTTCTATCAATAAACTTTCTAATAAGTTAGATAATAGGTAATCGTTGTTTTTTAAAAACACTAAACTGTGTCCCGTTAAACTTACTTTGTATTCATCTGGGCTAAAAATAGAATCAATTTTAGGGCGCACAATGGCCATTAACTCTTTCATTTTTTAGATCCAATATCAGCCACTTGGTAACTCACACGAGTGGTTTGTTTAGTGCTATCAATAAACTTAGCTAGTTTATTATTTTGTCCTTTTAGTGAACCTGAGTATTCGGATAAGGTTTTTAAATCGGATACGCCTGGTAATTTATAAAACTTAGGGTTTCCTTCGTTATAGGCTTGGTAAGAAAATTTAATCGCCTCTACAATGGATAATGGTTTTGAGAAGATGGGATATTCTTCTAACATACGCTGCATGGCTTTAATTTTATATAAAGCTTTGGCGTTGTTCTCAAACAATCCATTTTCTTTTTTAGTGTCAATCGAAATTTCAAATGGTAAAACCCCGTTAAAGTTTTTTTCAAAAAAATGTAAGTCGGTATAGATAGGATCTTTTTTAGGTAAATCATCTACTACATAACCATTCATGTCAATAAAACTCATTCCCCAAAAACAAATACCAGTAATTACAGTCGTGGTAATATAAATAGCCATTCGGCGTTTTTGTACCAAATGGTCAACCATATCCAATGCCTTGTTAATGATTTTACCATCTTGATGCTTGGTGTGTTTTGCTTTAGGTGTAGGTAACATTACCAATACAACTGGCACCAATACTAAAGTAATAAAGTAAGTAGCCATCACACTAATAGATGCTACTAAACCAAACTCAACTAACATGGAACTTTTGGTGAAGTACAATACACCAAAACCAATAGAGGTGGTAATGTTTGCTAAAAACAAGGTCACACCAATGGTTTCAATACTTCTGGTGATGGCTTTAATTTTATTCCATGTGCCACAAACTCGCTATGGTATTTATTAATTAAGAAAATACAATTTGGTAAACCAATTACCATAATCAATGGCGGAATTAAGCCCGATAAAATAGTAATCTTGTAACCAAACAAATGCATAATTCCCATCGACCATAACACACCAACGGCTGTAATAATCAAAGAGAAAAATACCACGTTACCTGAACGGAAGAACACCCATAAAATAAAGGCCGTTACTAAAATGGCTAATATTAAAAACAAAGTCATCTCATGCGATACCTTCGTCATAATTTGCGAACGGATATAAGGCATGCCAGAATAGTGCATTCCACTTTATGCTTCGTTGCAAACTCTTCGGCCAATACACGTATTTCGGCAACAATTTCTAAACGGCGTTTTGAGTTTAAATCCTTTTTAGTAAACGTAATTGCCATCACATTGGCGCCTGTTTCTTTATTATAAATAATGCCTTCGTAAAAAGGTAATGCTAAAAAATCAGCTTTAATACTATCAACGTCTTGTTGATTTCTAATAGGATGTTTGATTAGCGGAACAAAATCAAATCGTTGTAGGCTATCATTCATCACAAACTTAAATGTAGTAGGTACCGACATTAAGTCTTTAATTCCTTGAATGTTTTTAATGGTTTTACTTAGCTCATACCAATCGTTAAACTTTTGGTATTGAAATAAGTTTTTGTCTTCAAAGCCCATTACCATTACGTTTCCATCTTCACCAAAATGTTTTTTAAAATTTTGGTATTCAATAAAGGTACTGTCGGTATCAGGTAATATTTGAGCGAAGTCGTATGATAATTCAACCTTAGAGGTTTGGTAACCCATTAAGGCTGTAATTAATAATACAACAGTTGTAAAAATTGCTTTATTTCTTAATAGTAATCCTGAAAATTTTTTCCACATAATTAATTGCTTTTAGTAACGCTTTTGAGATTTAGTCTAATTCCTTTATATCCAACTCCTTACCTTCCCAAAAGGTTTAAAGATAACTATTAATGAATGGATATAAAAAAAATGTTTTTAACGATGTTTTTTTGATGTTGAAAAAGGCTTTTTAGGGCGTAGGGCGTTGCCTGCGGCCCGGGCTGCCCGCTGCAATCTTTGCAAGAGGCAGGCAAAGGATTTTCGCTCGCATCCCTAACGCGGTGTAAGGTGCTAAATTTAGCGTTAAGGATTGCAGCGAAAATCCTTTTTTATGAGGCACGAATAAAAAGATTGGAGCGTAAAGCCTGACGGCGCCTGTAGTTCTGCGCCGGAACGCCCAAAATATTTCCCACATAATAAGGAAACCTCACGCCCAAATACTAATCCTCCTTCTTTAATTCCTTCTTAACCAACTTAAGGTTAAGCAAGTTCATTGGATTTGTGGTTAAGTTCTTAATGTTCTTGTGCACTAAACGAATAATTTGATCGTAATATAAAGGCACAATTGGAGCATCATCAATTAACATTTGATCCATTTGTTGGTAAAGCGCATTCTTCACCTCACGGTTTTGTTCGCGCAATACTTTTCATATAATACATCAAACTCTGGGTTTTTGTAATGTGTATAGTTTGACCCAACTGGAGCAAAGTTTTTACTATAAAATAAATGCATAAAGTTTTCTTCATCTGCATAATCTCCTACCCACGATTTTTTAAATAAGTTGTATTCGCAAGCCGCTACTGCTTGACGCAATACCACAGGTTTATCCACGCTAATATTTACTTTAATATTATTTTCAGCTAATTGAGATTGGATAAATTCTGTTTGCTCTAAATAATTATCAGTTGTGTGTAAGGTAATTTCAGGTAAATCTTTCCCATCAGGGAAACCAGCTTCAATTAATAACTGACGAACTTTATCAGGATTGTAATTATAACCTTTGACTATTTTCTCATTAAATGAAGGCATGCCATTAGGTATAAAACCAGCCGTTGCAGGATAACCAATATTTTTACGGAAGAACTTTACCATTTTCACACGGTCAAAACCGTAGTTGATGGCTTTACGTAATGCTTTAATTTTTAAAGGCGATTTTTTAACAATGTCGATGTTCTCATCTACAAGAATTCCTAAATAATCTGTTTTTAAATAGTTTTGTTTTTGTAAAATAAATTTTGAGTTATACTCAGGTTGTAAGTCTCCATTTTTATCTAATACTTCATTAATATTAAAGGCGTCTGCTCCACTTAGCATGTCATATTTTCCATTTAATAATTCCATGAAAGCGGTTTCTCTGTCTTTTACAAAAGAGATGGTAACAGCGTCTAAATAGGGTAGGCGATTTTTGCCATCATATTCAAAATATTTTTCATTTTTTAATAAAACCAATTTAGTACCTTCTTCCCATAATTTGAATTTAAAAGGACCAGTACCAACGGGGTTACGTCTAAAATCTTGGCCATAAAAATCAGGAGCTTCGTAAGGTATTACTGAGAAATACTTCATAGTTAACACACTCAAAAATGCACTCAATGGCTCTTTTAAATACACCACAAAAGTTGAATCGTTTGTAGACGTAAAACCTTTATAGCCCGTTTTTCGGTACGATCGATGTTTGATAATAAAGATACAGCGCTACTTACGCGAGCATCATATAAACGGTTGAAAGAAATCACAAAATCTTTCGCCGTTACTTTTCGTCCTTTTCCACCTCAAAACATTGATTATCATGAAAATAAACATCGTCTCTTAAAATAAATGTATAAGTTAATCCATCATCGCTAATCCACCATTTTTTAGCAATACAAGGTCTTACTTGCAATGAATCGTTTAGTTGAACTAATCCATTATATACTTGGTTTACACCCCAAATATCTTCTGTATTGTTAGCCGAAGCTGGATCTAGGCCAGAGATGCCCGCCATTTCGTTGTAATTAAACACAGTTCGATTATCTTCATCTTGTTTTGGGTCGCCACAAGTTACTGTTAGAGCAACGGTTAAAATGCAGATGGTGACTAATCGGATTGATTTTAGGGATGAAATCATTGTTTTTGAGATTTAATAAGTACTTAATATCAATATTAGTGAAATAGAACGCGTTTTTTTCAAACTATTTCAACAGTTTTTCACATTAGCGTGTCAATTCCTGCTAAATTGTATAAATTAGTGTTCTATTATTTAACCATTTTCAAAAATGAACAAACATTTTACATTACTATTATTATCTGGTTTTACTTCTTTATGTGTAGCACAAGAAGATGGATTAACAAAAGTTACTCCTGAAGAGGCTGCTAATAAAATGAAAGTTGGTAATTATGAAGATGCGCTAACCGATTATTTACAGTTGTTAAATGAAGATTCAAGAAATGAGTCATATAATTACAACGTAGGTGTTTGCTACTTAAATAATAGTATGAATAAAAGTAAGGCAGTGCCTTATTTAGAAATTGTGACTCGTAAAGAAAAACATGATCCTAATGCAGATTATTTATTAGGTAGAGCTTATCAATACGCAAATCGTTTTGATGACGCCGTACTTGCTTTTAAAAAATTTAAAGCAGATGCAAAAGGAACAGTTTTTAATTTAGTAGATGCTGATTTACAAATACAACATTGTATTAATGCGAAAGAGTTAATGAAATTCCCAGTTGATGTGATGTTTCAAAACTTAGGTTCAAATATTAATTCAGAGTATAGCGACTATTATCCCTTTGTAACTTCTAACGAAGCATTTTTAATTTATAATACAAAGCGTCCCGAAAAAAATGCTGAGAAAATGGAGAATGGAAATTACAATAACTCCATTTATATTTCGAGAGTAGTAAATGGCGAGTATATGAAAGCAAGTCCGATTGGCGCTCCTATTAACGCTGGAAATGCTGGTATGGAAGTAATTGGCTTAAGCGAAACAGGTGATAATATTTTGTTATACATGCCAGAAGGATTAGGTAAAGGGAAATATTTATATCAGTAAGTTAGATGCGCAGGGTGTATATGGCAAACCAGAAAAATTAGACGCGAAAATCAATGCTGGTGGTGATGAAATTGCAGCTTCTATTTCTTCGGATGGTAACACTTTATATTTTGCTAGTAGCCGTAAAGGTGGAATAGGTGGTACTGATATTTATATCTGTAAAAAATTAGGAAAAAAATGGTCGGAGCCAATGAATGCTGGTAAAGAAATTAATACGCCTTATGATGAGGATTTTCCTAATATTTCGCCAGACGGAAAAACATTGTATTTCTCATCAAAAGGTCATACAAGTATGGGAGGGTATGATATTTTTAAATCCAATTTTGATGAAACAACTAATACTTACACAAGTCCTAAAAATATTGGTTACCCAATCAATACAACCGATGACGATATGAATTTCCGTATTTCTAAAAATGGAAAATATGGTTATATCGCTTCTGCAAAAAATGGCGGACAAGGGGATTTTGATATCTATCGCGTAACGTTTAATGAAGTGGAAAGCGACTACTCAGTTGTTATTGGTGGAATATCAGCTAAAGATGGTTCGGAAATCAATTATAGTGATGTATTTATTTCGGTAAATGATAATATTACGAAAGAGTTAATGGGTAACTATTTGCCAAATCCAGCAACTGGTCGTTTTGTGGTTATTTTACCTCCAGGTAAATATCAAATGTTAATTGATGCTCCAGGTTACAAGCCAGTTACAAAAAATATTGAAGTGTTTGATAAGGTATCTTATCAAGCGGAGATTAATATGAATATTGAATTAGCAAAGTAATTTCAACACCTTTTGTACTAAGTGGAATTTTCGTCAAAGTTAATAGAACAAGCAGTCGCTCATTTTTCGAGCTTGCCCGGTGTTGGAAAAAAATCAGCCTTACGTTATGTATTGCATTTAATTAAACAAGATGCTCAAGATATTACCAATTTTTCGGATGTATTAAAAGCATTAAAGCAAGATTTAAAGTTTTGTAAAAATTGCCACACTATTTCCGATCATGATATTTGTGATGTATGCGCGAATCCTATTCGCAACCAACAAGTAGTTTGTGTGGTACAAGATTACAGAGATGTGATGGCTATTGAAAACACTGGTCTTTATAAAGGCGTGTATCATGTACTAGGTGGATTAATTTCTCCGATGGAAGGAATAGGCCCAAGTAATTTAACGATTGATTCGTTAGTATCTAAAGTATCGCGACAAGAAGTTACTGAAATTATTTTAGCACTTAATGCAACCATGGAAGGAGAGACAACGAGTTTCTTTATCTTTAAAAAATTAGCGCCATACAATTTAACCTTATCTGCTATTGCTCGTGGTATTGCCGTAGGTGATGAATTAGAATATACCGATGAAGTAACCTTAGGGCGTTCTATTGTCAATCGTATTCCTTACAATAATAGATTAGCACGTTAATTTCTTTCTCCCTTTGAAGGGAGTACCCGAAGGGGGAGGGATGTTATCCTCTTTTTGATTAGTGGATTATTTGGGCGTGTCCCTGCGGGTCGGGCTTTACGCTGCAATCTTTTTATTCGTCCCTCATAAAAAGGATTTTCGCTGCAATCCCTCACGCGGCGTTGGGTGCTAGTGCCCTCACCCTCAATCCCTCTCCCTCGGGGAGAGGGAAGCGTTCTCCCTTCTCCCCGAGGGAAATCCTCAGGATTCGATGATTCTACTAAAACAATAAACTATCATCAAAAGGGTCGGGGATGAGGGCTTTAAACCCACAGCCGAACGTGCCCTCATATTAAAAAATAATTTATGGAATTTTAAAAGAATTGACATCCTAATGTAAATCCTAAAAATTTATCTTATGAAATCTCTTTTAATATTTGTGTTCTGCTTAACAATCGTAAAAGCAAACGCAGCAGAAACAGAAAAAACAATCAAATCAAAACCTGAAAAAATTATTGTGTACACACAAGGTGCGCAAGTGCATCGTAATACCTTGGTTAATTTGGTAGCGGGTCAAAATACCATCATCTTTTCTGGATTAGAAAATTGTATTAATGCTTCGGCTATCCAAGCATCAGGCAATGGCAATTTTATCATTGCTGATATTCAGCATGAAGTGCATTACCCAGAATTTGATAAAGCGAAATTAAATGGAGATGTGCGTTATAAGAAATTATTAAAACAAGTAAACGATAGTTTACAAGAATTAAATTATTTAATTGAAGACATCACTTCTAAATCAGACGCACTTTCTACTGAAAAAAATGTGTTATTGAATTATAGTTTATATAAAGGTCAATCTAAGCGCGATAGCATTGCTTCTTTAAAAGACGGTTTAACGTATTTGAGAGAGAAACTATATAATATCAATACTGAGCAACTAAAATTAAAGCGTGAACGCGAAAAATTAGAAGCTAAAAAAACAATTTTAAATGAACGAATTGTAAATGTGAGTCGTGAATTAACTAATCAAAATAATACTGGTGAAGTGGAGCAGGTAGATTACCGCATTTTAGTTCATGTCATTGCTGATCAAGCTACACAAGCTACTGTTAGTTTAAATTATTATATCACTAATGCAGGTTGGACACCTTCTTATGATTTAAGAGCTATGTCGAGCGAACAAAATGTAAAGCTAACCTACAAAGCACAAATTCACCAAGAGTCAGGAATAGATTGGGGGAATGTAAAATTGGTGCTTTCAACAGCTAATCCAAATCGTTCGTATAATATCCCTTCCTTATCACCTTGGTATTTAGGTTACAATCCGTATAAACAAAATAATAATAAAGACAGTAGAGTTCTTTCAGCACCGGCAGCAGGAGCAGGTTATTCAGACAAAGCTAAAAAAGCAGATGATTATGATTTACTTGAAAAAGAACAAGAACAATCGGTGGTTGCACAAAATGCTTATGAGTATACATCAGTAAGTGAAAATGTAATTGAAACAGAATATGAAATCAAATTAAATTATAATATCCCAAGCGACGGCAAAGAACATTTTGCAGCCATTATGGTTAAAGATTTAAAAACCAATTACCGTTACAAAGCCATTCCTAAATTAAATAACAATGTGTATTTAACGGCTGTTTTATCTGATTGGGAAGATGCCATTACCATGGGTGGAGAAGCCTCTATTTATTACGATGGTTCTTATGTTGGTAATACAAGCTTAGTACCAGGCGGAACAGAAGACACGATTCAATTGTCGTTAGGTATTGATAAAAACATTGCCATTAAACGTCAAAAGATAAAAGAAAAATGTTCTCAAAAAGTATTGGATAACGATATTTTACATCAATACACCTATGAAATTACGATGAAAAATTCACGAGCAACAAAAATTGAAATTGAAGTAGAAGATCAATTACCATTAGCTCAAGATAAATCAGTAGTGGTTGACAGAAAAGAATTATCAGGAGCTAAGTATGATGAAGTGACAGGCATTTTAAAATGGCGTTCTACTATACAAGCAAAGGATAGTAAGAAGTTAACGTTGATGTATCAAATTAAAGCACCAAAATATATGGCAGTTGCTTTTAATTAATTATTAGGGCGTGTCCCTGCGGGTCGGGCTACACGCTGCAATCTTTTTGTAAAGGAACACAAAAAGGATTTTCGCTCACATCCCTCACGTGATTTACTCTAAGTTTGGAATAGTAATTCCAATTTTAACGTAAAACCCGCGTGAGGGATTGTAGTGGAAATCCTTTCGCATCTTTTTCAGATGTGAAAGATTGGAACGGAAAGCCCGATCCGCCAGCTGGCGGACATGCCCAAATGTTAGTATTAAAACGAAATTATAAAGTCTCTACAATAATACATTCTGCCGCTTTAGGACTGATGCTCACTTCTTTTTTCTGACAAATTAAAATTATAGAATTATCAAATTCTTCAATCGTTTTAATGTTGATAGAGGCCCCAATAATTAACTGATGTTTTTCTAGATATTTTAAAAAGGTCGTAGAATGATCAGTAACGCCCATTATCTTGTAATGACTTTTTATTTTTACTTCTGATAATTTGATGAAATTACTTTTTTGAATTTTCCCTTTTTCATCAGGTATTGGATCTCCGTGCGGGTCGAAATTTGGGTGACCTAATTTCTCAGATAATTTTTTAATGAGTTTGTCATTTTTAATATGCTCCAATTCTTCCGCAATTTCATGCACTTCGTCCCAACCAAAACCTAATTCATTAGCAAGGTAGGTTTCCCAAATGCGGTGGCGTCGAACAATATTTAAAGCCATTTTAGAGCCAGATGTGGTTAATCGTGTGCCATACGATTTTTCGTAAATCACCAATTTTAATTCATGTAATTTTTTTACGGCTTCAGTTACTGTCGCAGGAATTACATGTAATTTTTCGGCTAGTTGTTTATTGTTAACGATATTAGAATTACCAGCAGAAAGATGATAAATGGTTTTTAAATAGTTCTCTATAGTTTCGGATTGCATGAATTAATTTTTTGGTCAACCAAAAATAATAATTTTAATTATATAAAATGATAGAACTTTGACTATAATTTAAAAAATGCTATTTCGAATACTATTATTGCTTTTAATGTTTCCAATACTTGGTTTCTCTCAAGTTGCTTCTGTAAAAGGAGTAGTGAAGTCAGATATAGGTTTGGTAAGTTTTGCTTCAGTTGGATTGGTTGGAACAAACATTGGCACAAGTACAAACGAAAAAGGCATTTATCGTTTAACCTCTGAAAAATTCGGGAAATATACCTTAAGAATTTCGGCAATTGGGTACAAACCATTTGAAAAAATAGTCGTTCTAAAAGAAAATGAAAATCTTGTAGTGAATGTAAATTTAATACCAGATGCATTGGGTTTAGATGAAGTTGTGATTTCTGGTACCATGAAGGAAGTTTCTAAAACAGAAAGTCCTGTGCCAGTAGAAGTGTATACACCTGCGTTATTTAAAAAAAATCCAACACCAAGTATTTTTGATGCCCTTCAAAATGTAAATGGGGTTCGTCCGCAATTAAATTGTAATGTATGTAATACGGGTGATATTCATATTAATGGTTTAGAAGGACCTTATACCATGATTGTGATAGATGGAATGCCAATTGTAAGTGGTTTATCTTCTGTATATGGTTTATCTGGCATTCCTAATAGTTTGGTTGAGCGTATTGAAATTGTTAAAGGGCCAGCTTCATCATTATACGGTAGCGAGGCAGTGGGTGGTTTAATTAATATCATCACCAAAAAAACAGCTAATGCTGATAAATTGAATTTAGATGTGATGGCAACGTCTTATCAAGAGTATAATGTAGATGCAGGAATAAAATATAAACTAGGAAAAAAAGTAAATGCCTTATTGGGTATGAATTATTATAACTATCAAAACCCAGTGGATCATAATAACGATGGTTTTACGGATGTGACCTTACAGCAACGAATTTCGGTGTTTAATAAATTTAATTTTATTAGAAAAGATAATCGGGAAGCTTCTATTGCTTTGCGATATTATTACGAGGATAGATGGGGCGGTGATATGAAGTGGAATAAAAAATGGCGGGGAACAGATAGTATTTATGGAGAAAGTATATTTACAGGTAGATATGAAGTAATAGGAAAATACCAACTGCCCTTAAAAGAACGTTTTTTTTATAATGTATCTTTTAATAATCATGATCAGAATTCTTATTATGGTACTATAAAGTTTAATGCTCAACAAAAAATACTATTTAATCAATTGTATTGGGAAAAAGAGTTTGAAAAACATTCTTTGTTAATTGGTACTGCTTATCGCTATACGTGGTATGATGATAATACGGTAATTACACAAACAAACGACTCTATTAATCCTAAAAATATGCCTAATAATGTAGCATTGCCTGGCATATTTATACAAGATGAAATAAAATTTAATTGCAATCATAAATTATTATTAGGGTTTAGATACGATTACAATCAAGCACATGGCAATATTTATACGCCTCGTTTTGCTTATAAATGGACCTTGAATTCAAAAAATATTTTAAGATTAAACGCAGGTACAGGTTATCGTGTGGCTAATGTGTTTAGCGAAGATCACGCGGCATTAACAGGTTCAAGAGAGGTAATTGTTTTAGATAATTTAAAACCCGAACAAAGCGTCAATGTGAATTTAAATTATGTTACTAAATTTTATAAAGAGAAATTTATTTTAGGAATTGATATGTCGGTTTTTTACACCCGATTTAGTAATCGTATTATTGCCGATTATGATACCGACCCAAACAAGATTTACTTTGATAATTTAAATGGCTTTGCTGTTTCGCAGGGCGCATCTGCTAATATTGATTTAGCATTTCAAAAAATTCCTTTAAAGTTTTTAGTTGGCGGAACGTATATGGATAATTATAAAGTAGAAAATGGTCTTCAATCTCGTCAGGTATTAACTGAGAACTTTACAGGCACTTGGGCAGTAAGTTATGAATGGAAGAAATTAGGATTGAGTTTTGATTACACCGGAAATATTTATAGTCCGATGCGTTTGCCTTTACTAGGTGCATTAGATCCAAGAAAAGAATATTCGCCTTGGTGGAGTATTCAAAATATTCAAATAACTAAAAAACTGAAACGATTTGAAATTTATGGAGGAATAAAGAATTTATTAAACTATACTCCACCAGCAAATAGCATTGCTCGTCCGTTTGATGCCTTTGATAAAGGTGTGCAGTATAATGCAGCGGGTCAAGTTATTTCAACTGCAAATAATCCTTATGCTCAAAGTTTTGACCCAACGTATATGTTTGCTCCTAATCAGGGAATAAGAGGCTTTTTAGGTGTGCGATTTAAATTGTAGTAAAACTCATTTATTAGCAAAAAACCATTATTTTAGTGCATCAAAATAATAGCAACATATATCTGTGTTTTATTTACTGTGGGTTTGTTTTCACAAACTCAACAGATTGATTCCTTGAAACTTATTTTACAAAATTGTAAAAGCGAAAGCACTAAATTATTATTAGAGATGGAAATAGAATCTCTAAAATATAACAATCGCATAGCTTATTGGGACAGTATTTCTAATTGCGCTCATCGAGCTAGTTTTTTTAGAGTTGAAGCAAAAGCTAAAAGTAAGCTAGGAGAAATTTATGTGAAAGAAGGAAATAATTATGAAGCTATTGAATTGTTTAGACAATGTTTGGTATTATCAAAGAAGATTGGTGATAAAAAAGAAGTTGCCAATTGTTTAATCAATATTGGAGGTATTTATGATGATCAAGGAGATATTCCTAAGGCTATTGATTATTATAACCAAAGTATCGCATTGAATAAAGAAATTAATGATAAGGCAGGCTTGTCGTCATCATTTATCAATTTAGGATTGCTTTATTATAATCAAAAAGAGAAAGAAGCTGCTTTAGAGCTATTCGAAAAAAGTTTAACACTTAGAAAGGAATTAGGGGACTTATACGGTATGTCAGTGGCTCTTAATAATTTGGGTGGTGTATACGAGGATTTGGGCGATTCGGCTAAAGCTCTTTCTTATTATAGGGAAAGTTTGGAAATGGCAGAAAAGTCGGGCCAACTCTATGCAATTGCATTAACTTTAAATAATATCGGTTTTTTTTATAAGAATAGAGGTTGGTATGATGAAGCTATTAAGTATTATAACAAGTGTGTAATTCTTCAAGAAAAATTGGGTGATGATGTCACTCTTGCAAATACCATTAATAATATTGCTTCGTCGTATTTCCTTAAGCAAGATTTGAAAAAGGCTCAAGAGTTTGCCGAGAAAAGTTTGTTTCTTGCTAGGAAAGTAAATTCGTTAATCGTCATAAGAAGCGCATCTAATAATTTATATCGAATATTTAAAAAGCAAAAGAAATTTACAGAGGCATTGGAGATGTATGAATTGACTTTAAGAATGCGTGATAGCATTATAAACAACGAAAATTCTGAGGCGGTTACCAAACAACAATTTAAGTATGAGTATGAAAAAAAAGAAGTTCAATTAAAAGAAGAACAAGAGAAAAAAGATATTGTTGCGGCTGCCAATAGTAGACGTCAGAAAATAATTATTGTCATTGTTGGAATGGGATTCTTGTTCTTGTTAATTTTCGCCATTATGATTTACAAAATTAATAGCCAGCGAAAAAAATTGAATTTCGATTTAGCTCAAAAAAAAGCAGAAATCGAAGAAAAACAAAAAGAAATTATTGATTCTATTGTTTATGCAAAACGCATACAAACTGCTTTATTGCCAACAGATAGTTATGTTGCTAGAACATTGAATAAATTGAATAATAAAAGTTAAAACACCATCAATAAGCTAATAACATATTTGTTTTTCTTCTTATGCCTCAATGTATTTGGGCAACAGGAATCTATTGAGTCATTAAAAAATGAACTAAAACTCGTAAAGCATGATACCGCCAGAGTTAGAATTTATTTAGATATGGCTAATAGTTGCGATATAGATGAGTTTTATAAGTATTCAAATTTAGTGGTAGAACTTTCGGAAAAGAATTTAAAAACGACTTCTAATGAAAAAATCAAGAGTGTTTTTTTGAAATTCATGGGCAGAGGCTTTGCTAATATTGGTTTAGTGTATGCGGATAAAGGAGATTATAAGACGTCAAGAGAATATGCAGATAAGGGATTAAAGATTCAGGAACAAGTTGGAGATACACTAGCGATAGCTACTTCATTTTGTAATATTGGTGTATTATATGCTTCGCAAGGAGATATAAAAAGAGCAACGGACTACTATGAAAAAAGTTTAGTGTTGAGAGAAAGAATTCAACATAAACGTGGAATATTTGAATGCCTTAACAACATAGGGGTGATATATGATAATCAAGGAGACATTTCACGAGCGATTGATTACTACATGCAGAGTTTAAAAATAGCAGAAGAGATTAATGATAAAATAGCTATGGCGGCCTCTTATAATAATTTAGGATATATATACGGCAACCAAGATGATAGTGAAAATTCCTTGAAATATCATCTCAAAAGTTTAGCAATTAGAGAAGAGATGCATGATAAAAAAGGTATTTCTGAGTCTTATAATAGCATAGCACATATTTATTATAAACAAAAGAAGTATGATGAAGCGTTAGCTCTTTATAATAAATCATTGCATTTAAGAGAAGAAATAGGGAATAAACAAGGAGTTAGTAATTCTTTAAGTAACATTGGGCGTGTGTATGATGATAAAGGAAAAATAGATACAGCACTTAATTATTTTTTTAGAAGTTTAAAAATTAGAGAGGAAATTGGAGAGAAATTTGGAATTACAAATTCTTGTTTTAATATAGCGTATTCCTACAAAAAATTGAAGGAAATTGATAAAGCTTTGGAGTATGCAACTAGGAGTTTAAAATTGGCAAAAGAAATTGGATATCCAGAAGATATTAGTTGGTCTGCAGAGCTTTTATACTCCATTTATAAATCACAACATAAATCACAGTTGGCGCTGGATATGTTTGAATTGCATATGCACATGAAAGACAGTATTAATAATTTAGAAACTAAAAAAGCAGCTACTAAACAGCAATTAAAATATGATTTCGAAAAGCGAGAGACTCTTTTGAAAGCAGAGCAAGAAAAGAAAGATATTATTGCAGCAGATGAGAGCAAACGACAAAACATGATTATTGTTGCGGGAAGCATTGGCTTGCTATGTTTAATGATTGTAGCGTTTTTTATTTATTTAAATAGTCGTCAAAAATTAAGAGCTAATATTTTACTCGCAAATAAAAATCATGAAATTGAGGAAAAACAAAAAGAGATTTTAGATTCGATTCATTATGCCAAGCGTATACAAACTGCTTTACTGCCTCACGAAAAGTATATCGCTAGAACTTTAGATAAATTAAATAATAAATAGAATTTATCTTTGAGAATTTAAAAAGGCATAACTAATTAAATTAGCTCCCATTTTTAAAGCTTTTTCACGCGCCTCCTGGCTATCTTTATGTATCTCTGCACTTTCCCAACCATCACCTAAATCACATTCTGCATCATAAAAGCAAACTAGTCTTCCTTTGTAAATTAAACCAAAGCCTTGTGGTGGCTTGCTATCATGTTCGTGTACTTTTGGTAAGCCTTTATCAAAATTGTAGGCTTGATGATAAATAGGATGGGAGAAAGGCAATTCTACTAAATCTAATTCAGGGAAAACTTTCTTTAATTCAGTTCTAATAAATTTATCCATGCCATAATTATCTGATACATGTAAAAAACCACCAGCTAATAAATACTTTCTAAGGTTATCAGCTTCTTGGTTTGTGAACACTACATTACCATGACCTGTCATGTGAATAAATGGATAATTAAAAATATCAACGCTACCAACTTCAACGATTGCTTGTTCGGGGTTAATAGAAGTCTTTAAATTGGTGTTACAAAACTTTATTAAATTTGGAAGAGACGTTTCTAAATTAGCATACCAATCGCCACCGCCGCTATATTTCAATAATCCAATTTGATAGGATTGAGAAAAAATAAAAGATGATTGAATAAATAATAATAGAATAATTACGGTACGTATCATTGTTTAGTGAGTTTGTAATTTTTCTTTTCCTCAGAGATAGGTAAACCTAAATCAGACACAATGAGTTTATCCTTTAAATCTGCAAATCCATCAGAGGTTACAGTAATTTCAAATTCTCCAGCAGGTAATGCCATGACTAATTTTCCATTTCTAGGATTGGGCACAAAACTAAATTCTTCTTTGCTAACCGTATTTACTGCAAATATGGTAGCAATAAATTCTTTTGGTTGATTTAATGAATCGCCTAGCATCACACTTCCTAAGTATAAGGTTAGCTTTTGTTCCATATCGTTAAACCTAACTCTATAAATATCTAAATCTCCTTGTCCACCAGGACGCCAAGCGCTTATGTAACCAGCTCTGTTGTCTGGTGTTAAACTAATGCTTCGGTCGTTGTCTGTTGTATTCAAAGGATAACCTAAATTTTCTGCTTTTGTCCATGTATTTTCTTCAGGGTTCCAAACACTTTTAAATAAATCAAATCCTCCCATAGTATTGTGTCCTTCAGATGAAAAGAAAAGCGTTACGCCATCCGTTGATAGATAAGGGAAATCTTCATTGTACTCTGTATTTACATCTGGTCCCATTTTAAAGGGTTCGCTCCAGTTTCCGTTTGGCAATTTACGGCAAATGTAAATATCTGTTTGATCTTCTTTGCCTTCCCCTCTTACAAAAAATAAGGTATTGCCATCAGCACTGATGGAGGCAGAGTGTTCAATTTTTTTATTAATATGTTCAGGAAATGGAGCATATTTAACCCATAATCCATTTTTTTTAACGGTGCTATAAATATCTCCAAACTTATCAATGTGATCAATATAAATCAACATTTCTGAACCATCTGCTTTTAAACCAACCACCTGTTCATCTAACGAAGAATTTATCTTGTTACCAGGGTTTTCTGCTTTTATCCACTTACCTGCGTCTAAACGAGATGTGTAAACATCTGAGGCATAATAACCATCAACTTCTACTCTTGATGCTGTTTGTCCTTTACGACGCGTGGTAAAAGCTAAAAAACTTTCGTCGGATGTAATCCAAGGATAATAATCTGCAAACTCAGAATTAATGTCTTTACCTAAATTTGTAAACGAAACATTTACCGGATTTAACATCAAGGCTTTGGCATTATTACAAATTTCTATTTCTCTTTCAGCTGCTTTTTTCTTTTTGGGTTCTAGTTCTTTGTATTTTTCAAATGCTTTAATGGCATCATCAATTTTATTAGTTAAACGATAGGCGTGTCCTAATCTTAACCAAACGATAGGTTCTACTTTTGGTTCTTTTGTGCAAAATTCTAAATACTTTATGGCTTCCGCTTTATTAATATTGGTATTTAAATAACACTCTGCAATTTTGTATTGGATAGTTGCGTTGTTTTTATCCGTTTTTAAAAGATTTTTGTAAACAGGAAGTGCCATTAAATAATTATGATGACCGTAATGTTCATCAGCATCCTCAATAGTTCCACTTTTGCTAGATTGAGCAAAAAGGGTAGAACAAGATAAAATACAACCGAGGGCGATTAAATACTTAAACATAATTGTGTACAATTTAGAAAATAAATTCAATAATTGTACCTAAAATGCGGTTATTTTTTCTGAGAAAGTTTAAACAGCAATTCTTTTTCGGCCTTACTTAAGTTTTCGTAGCCGTTTTTAGAAATTTTATCCAAGAGTGCATCGATGGTTTGTTGGCTATTGGCGCTTGGTTCGTGGCTCGCGGCTGACGTGTTTTTGTGCACCACTTTTAAAGGTGATTTTTTACTGCCAGTAAAGAAGGCCATCTCAGATATATCTTTACCATTCTTTAACAGATATCCAAAAAGTAGTCCAAAAAATGCGCCACCAAAGTGTGAGATTTTGCCTCCAGTATTGATGTTAAAATCAATAATGGTTGATACTGCAAAAATTAGAAGCGCATAGTATTTGTACTTCATTTCTAAAATACCAAATATGCTTACTGGAAGATTTGGGATGTATAAAGCTAAAGCAGCTACAACACCTAAAACAGCAGCTGATGCTCCAAACAAAATAGAGTTGGTGAATGTATTTGGAAATAAAATAGATAGCACTAGTAAAATAAGACCTCCAAATAATCCACTCATCATGTAAACAAACATTAATTTTTTTTCGGACATGAAATTTAGAAAGGTACGTGCCGTAAAATACAAAAGCAACATATTGTAAAAGATGTGTCCAAAATCTTTGTGCGAAAACATGTAAGTAAAGAGTGTCCAAAATTTAAACACAAATTCGTTTAAATTTAGTGGAAGTGCTAAGTTTCGAACGATAATATCTGTACTGAAAACGCTTACACTAATATTAATAATGAAAAATATTGAAATATTAATCACTAACAGAACTGTTAGTTTATTGTGCTTTTGTAACTCGTTTTTTATATTATCAAGAAAGGACATATTGTATCTTAAAAGAAAAAAGTTTTGTTACGTTTCCAAAAAAGCATAATGATGATGCCAACTACTAAGCCACCTAAATGTGCAAAATGAGCCACATTATCATGAGCAAAAAATCCATTATATAATTCGTAGGCTGCATAAGCGGTTACTAAATATTTTGCTTTAACAGGAATGACAAAATACAATTGTAATTCTGTATTTGGAAACATCATAGCAAAGGCTACTAATAATCCAAACACAGCACCAGACGCCCCTAATAATATAGTGTATTCGTTATTAAATGCACTAATTCCTAATTGCAATGCCGCAGCGCCTAAACCACATAGTATGTAAAAATTTAAAAAACGTTTTGGCCCCCAAAGGTTTTCTAAAATGGAGCCAAACATATACACTCCTAACATATTTAAAAAAATATGTGGGAAGTCGGCATGCATAAACATGTACGTTATAAATTGATGCGGTTTAAAATATTCTGTTCCAATTGGAAATAAATCTAAGTATCTATCTAAATCAATCTTCCCTTCTAAAAGCCATCTTCCAGCAAATAAAACCACATTAATAATTAAAATATTTTTAACCACCATTGGTAGTTGTTGAAATTGTCGTGGTTTAAATTCTTGAAAACTCATACTAGTTTAAAACCTATTTTTTAAAAAATGCATCTAATTCCAACTTACTCATTTCCATAATCACAGGTTTTCCGTTAGGGCTATACATAGGGTTTTCGCAGTTAAACAAATGCTCAAGCATCAATATCATTTCTTGGTCATCTAATTGTTTGCCGTATTTAATCCCCGCACTTTTAGCCATACTCTTACACATGTTTTCAAATGGATCAATCTTCACGTCAAAGGTATTTAATTTGTAGGTTTCTAAGATACCTTCTACCATTTCTTGTGTGTTAAATTCTCCTAATTCGGCAGGAGTACCTTGCACAACAACGGTGTTTTTACCAAAAGGTTCAATTTCAAAACCTAGTAATTTAAAATGTGGCATTAATGTTTCTAATAACACATAATCGTTAGGCGTTAACTCAATGGTAACTGGAAACAACACTTGTTGTGAAGATGCGGCAACATTTCTTTCTTTTGTTGAGATCTAGTGTTCGTATAAAATACGTTCGTGTGCGCGTTGTTGGTCAATGACTAATAAGCCGTTTTCGTGCGCAGAAATAATATATTTATTATATAACTGAAATGCTTTTGCCGAAAAAATATCATGTTCAATTTGAGTTTGCTCAGCTTGTTTTTCTATTTGTAAATTTTCGTTTTCGCCTCTATAATCTGTATTGGCATAGTTTTGATATAAACTTTCCCAGTTTTGTTTATTGTGTTTTTGTAAATCACTTTCGGGAGGTTGTTTGTAACCACCACCAGAAGAGGATTTAGAAGAGCTTGTAGAAAAAGGATTGTAATCAGGATTCACAGTAACTGTTGGTTGAGAAACTGCCTTTGTATAATCAATCTCAAAACTCATCTCACTACTAAAATCAAGGCTAGGAGCAAGGTTAGCTTTTCCTAAAGCACGTTTTACAGCACTGTGTAATAAGGCATAAATTATTTTTTCATCCTGAAACTTAATTTCTGTTTTTGTTGGATGAATATTGATATCAATCGTTTCGGGATTTACCTCTAAAAATAAATAATAAGCAGGATGTGTGTCGTGCGAAATTAATTCACGATAAGCCTCAGCAATAGAATGGTGTAAATACGGACTTTTTACAAAGCGATCATTCACAAAAAAGTATTGATC
This sequence comes from Bacteroidota bacterium, assembly GCA_016711805.1. Taxonomy (GTDB): domain Bacteria; phylum Bacteroidota; class Bacteroidia; order B-17B0; family Aurantibacillaceae; genus UBA4416. The sequence continues at coordinate 47,757 of JADJSH010000014.1, read as the reverse complement.
GCCACGGCGTTTTTTTGCACTCTCGGGTTTTCCTACATAGCCAGATATTTTCACAACATCCGTTACTTCGTTTATTTGAACCAATTTACCTTGCAACGATTTACTAAACAAGCCCGAGATTCTTTCAATTAACGTGGCTGGCGGTAAATTATAAATTTCGTTTCCGTTGCTGTATAATTGAAAATGAATATTAGCATGAGGTAAACACACTCGCTCAAATTCATCAATAATGTGTTTTAGCTCAACATTATCATCTTTTAAAAAATTACGACGAGCGGGAATATTAAAAAACAGATTTTTTACACTAAAAGAGGAACCAGTTGGTGCCTGACATTCTTCTTGTTTAACAAACTTATTACCTTCAATTTCAATTAATTGGCCTACAATATCTTCTTCGCGTTTGGTTTTTAACTCCACTTGAGCCACCGCCGCTATACTAGCTAAAGCTTCGCCTCTAAAACCTTTGGTATGTAACTGAAATAAATCTTCAGCTTTCTTAATTTTAGAGGTAGCGTGGCGTTCAAAAGCCATTCGAGCATCCACAGGATTCATTCCCATACCATTATCTATCACTTGAACTAGCGTTTTACCAGCATCTTTAACAATCAATTTAATGAATGTAGCTTTAGCATCAATAGCGTTTTCTAGGAGTTCTTTTACAATGGAAGCGGGGCGTTGAACCACCTCTCCAGCAGCTATTTGATTAGCTACACTTTCGGGTAAAAGAGTTATGACATTTTGCATGGCTGCAAAGGTAATTTTTTACTTGATTTACCCTAAAAAAGAGCTATTTTTTAAAAAATGATTTAATTTTTAACATTTTAATTTTCATCTCAGCTATTTATTTTATATATTTCCGAAAAAATAAATAGGTTATGTCGACAAAAACTAAGGCTTCGTCAAAAAATAAAAAAGCAACATCTAAAAAAGTGGTAAAAAAAGTAGCTGCTAAAAAACCTGTTGCCAAGAAAAAAGTTGTGAAACCAGCAGCTAAAGCTAAGCCAGTTAAAAAGTCGGCGGTTAAACCTAAAGTAGCTGCTAAAAAAGCGGTTGCAAAAAAGCCAGTTAAAAAGGTAGCTCCAAAAAAAGTTGCTAAGCCAGTAAAAAAAGTTGTCGCAAAAAAGGCGGTTAAGAAGGCAGTAGCTAAAAAAATCGTTAAAAAGGTTGCTCCAAAAAAAGCAGTAAAGCCAGCTAAAAAAGCTGTTTCTAAGAAAGTGGTTGCAAAAAAGGTTGCGCCTAAAAAGGCCGTTAAACCAGTAAAAAAAGCAGCTCCTGTTAAAGTGGCTGTTGCTAAACCAGTTAAAGAAGTAGTAGTAAAAGCACCAGTTGTAAAAGCCGAAAAACCAGCTAAGGTTAAAAAGGAAAAAGCACCTGTGATTAAAAAACCAATTGTTGCCCCAACTACTTTCAGAAAACCAGAAAATGAAGTGCCTACTAAGTTTGTAAAAGAACCTGCAGGTAAATTTGAAATGGAATTTGTGATTAGAGCTTCAGAAGATATGGTATTTGAATTTGTAAGTACCGAAAGTGGTTTGTCAGAATGGTTTTGTGATGATGTAAACATCAGAGATGGTGTATTTACGTTTAACTGGGACGGACAAATTCAACAAGCAAAATTAATTAAAGAAATTCCGCCAATTTCTATCAGATACCAATGGTTAGATAAAAACGACGGTAGTTATTTTGAATTTAGAACTCAAAAAGATGAATTAACGAATGATATCTCTTTGATAATCACAGACTTTGCAAGCGATAAAGCTGATGAAGTTTCTGCAAGATTATTATGGCATAGCCAAGTGGATAAACTACTTCACGTACTAGGATCATTCTTTTAATAACTGAAACTATAGTTTCACCCAAATTAACAATTGGGTTTTAACGAAATTTAGTACTTTTATCCATATATTAACTTAAACCCTTATTACCATCGCATAGACTTCTACTTAAATTTTTATTGAATCAATAATTTAATTGTAGTCCTATGTCTATGCAACTTCTTTCAGATAATGAGCTTGTTAAGCTCTACATGAATGGTAATGAAGAATCACTTTCTATTCTTGTAAAACGTCACAAACGTCGTATATTTTCGTACATCTATTTAATTACTCGCAACAAAGCGTTGACTGAAGATGTGTTTCAGGAAACATTTTTTAAAGTAATTCAAACTTTAAAAAAGCAACAGTATAATGAAGAAGGTAAATTTTTGCCTTGGATATTACGCATTGCTAAAAATTTAATTATCGATCACTTCCGTAAAGTGAAAAAAATGCCTTCTATTAGCACGGTTATTAATGATGAAGGTGAGGAAACTAGTATTTTTGATATTATACCTGACAATACAGATTACGGAAAAGACGCTGAAGAAACCAGACACTTTAAAGAATCTATCAGAGCTATAGTAAATGATTTACCACAAGACCAAAAAGAAGTGGTGATTATGAGAACTTATTACGATATGAGTTTTAAAGAAATTGCTGAAATAACTAATGTATCTATCAATACTTCTTTAGGCAGAATGCGTTACGCGTTAATTAACTTAAAGAAAATGTTAGAAGAGAAAAATATTGAAATTTATATTTAGTTGATTCGATTTGATTTAAGTTTTTGTGAAAAGAAAACCTCCGAGAGTATCGGAGGTTTTTTATTTGTCTTCTTTTTGAAATTGTAATAGGGGTGTGTTATAGCTAGTGCTTAGTTTTCTATTTTGTAAGCCTTCCATCCTTTTTGTCCTTTCCTATACCAATATTTGTCTATGGTGTTCCCATTTGAACTATGCATTTCAAAATAGAAAGTCCCTATAATATTGTTATATCTTTTAGTAAAATCAATATCTTCATTTATGTGTAATGTTGTGTCTGATTTTTTTATAAAATACGATTTAAAATAAATTGGGTTTCCGTTTTCGTAAACTTCTTCGGAAATTAGTCTTCCTTTTTTGTCAAACCATTTAAATTTCCCTGAAATTGGAATGGGATTACCTTTATTAGGTAGAGAATTGTCGCAGATTAGCTTATTTTTTTTCCATCTATGTTTATCAATTTGAGTAACATTTTTTCCTTCGTCCCAAAATTCAAAACAATAAAAGTGTGCATCACCATTAATTTTTGTTGGATTTATTTTTTCGTCAAGTAATACTTTCCAATAGCCAGTCTTTTTACCTTTAGTATTAAATTTATTTAAAGTGTCGGATTGTGAAATAATATCTTGTCCGAATAAAAATGATAATATGATAAAAAATGTAGTCTTATGTTTCATTGTAGTTTTGTCAGTATTGGCTATAACTAGATTATAAGGGCTATTTTATGGCGCCAATCTCGTTTATATTTTTTACTGCGCATTCCAGCCGCCATCCACTGGCAAGGCTGTTCCTGTCATTGTTTTAGCAACGTCTGAGGCTAAGAACACCGCAAGCTGTCCTAGTTCTTCTAAGCTTACAAATTCTTTTACGGCTTGCTTGTATAGCATCACTTTATTTACTACGTCTGCTTCGCTCATGCTATGTGCTTTTGCTTGGTCAGCAATTTGTTTTTCTACCAAAGGAGTTTTTACATAACCTGGACAAATGGCATTAGCTGTAATTCCAAAAGGTGCTCCTTCTAAGGCAATGGTTTTGGTGAAGCCTACAATGCCATGTTTACTGGCTACATAAGCACTTTTAAATTCTGAAGCTACTAATCCATGTGCTGATGCGATATTGATGATGCGTCCAAATTTGCGTTCCTTCATACCTTTCCAAACAGCTTTGGTTAAATGAAAAGCAGATGTTAAGTTAATACCAATAATGGCATTCCATTTATCTTCTGGGAAATCTTCAATAGGTGATACAAATTGAATACCTGCATTATTCACTAAGACGTCAATCTTTCCAAATTTAGCAACCGCATCATCTACCATTTTTCTTAAATCGGCAGGTTGCAACATGTTAGCATTGCTAAACATCACTTCAATTCCATATTGTTTGGCAATGCCATCCGCAATTTCTTGTCCGTTAGGTTCAAGTCCGTTAAATACGATATTGTATTGTTTTGTTTTTGCAAATTCGATGGCAATTCCTAAGCCAATACCGCTGGTGCTTCCTGTAATTAAGATTGTTTTCATTTAGTTTTTGGTTGTTTAACCGCGGAGAGTGCAGAGTTTTCTCGCAGAGGCCGCGGAGGTTTGTATTTGTTTAATAAAATAGTCTCATTTTCTCCGCGCTAAATCTTTGCGTTCTTTGCGGCCAAGCATTTTTTAGAAATTTGGTTTCAACATATATTTGCTGTAGAAATCTACAATGTGTTTTACGGCTTCATCAGCTGTATCTACAATTTTAAAAAGATCTAAATCAGCTTCGTTAATGTTGTGTTCTTGTTCTAGCATGGTTGTTTTAATCCAACTAATTAAGCCAGTCCAATATTCTTTACCCACTAATACCACCGGAAACTCCGCAATTTTATTGGTTTGAACTAAGGTTAATGATTCAAATAATTCGTCAATGGTGCCAAAGCCACCAGGCATACCAATAAATCCTTGCGAGTATTTTAAGAAAACGGTTTTACGAACAAAGAAATAATTAAAGTCGATGCTTTTATCTCTGTCGATATAATCGTTTGGTTTTTGTTCGAAAGGTAAATTAATATTTAATCCAACCGAATTCCCACCGCCGCGTTTAGCGCCTTTGTTAGCAGCCTCCATAATACCTGGTCCGCCACCTGTAATAACACCATAACCTTCTTGTGTGAGTTTATAAGCTATTTCTTCGGCTAAGATATAGTATTTGTTTTCTGGTTTTGTACGAGCCGAACCGAAAATTGAAACACATGGACCAATTTGTTGCATTCTTTCAAAGCCATTTACAAATTCGCTCATGATTTTAAATATCTTCCAGCTATCAGAAGCCATCACTTCTCTTGATTCTTTAGTTGCAAATGCTCTTCTGATTTTATCTTCTTTATCTTGGGTCATATATTTTAATTTTTGAATAGTTGATTTTGTGAGTAAATTATTTTATTGTTACGAATATACAAATTTGCGTCTTTTGTCTCTAATATCCTTTCAATCTCTATTGTCTTTTTAGTCTCTTTTTAAAGTTCTTTTTTCAAAAATGGTGCCGTATATCCTTTTTTAGATTTCACTAATTCTTCGGGAGTACCAGTAAATAATATTTCTCCGCCGCCTTTGCCGCCTTCCATACCAACGTCAATTAAATGATCGGCTACTTTGATGATATCCATATTATGTTCGATGACTAAAACCGTATTTCCGCTTTCTACCAAACGATTTAATACACCTAATAAAATACGAATGTCTTCAAAGTGTAAACCCGTTGTTGGTTCATCTAAAATATATAGAGTATTTCCTGTATCGCGTTTACTTAATTCAGTAGATAGTTTGACACGTTGTGCTTCTCCGCCGCTAAGGGTTGTAGCTTGTTGTCCTAAGGTAATATATCCTAAACCAACATCTTGTAAAGTTTTTATTTGACGAAAAATGTTAGGAAGGTTTTCAAAGAACTCGCAAGCTTGATCGATGGTCATGTTTAACACATCACTGATGGATTTACCTTTATAGCGTACCTCGCAGGTTTCTCTGTTATAACGTTTGCCATTACACTCGTCGCAGTTAACGTAAACATCTGGTAAGAAATTCATTTCAATGGTTTTAACACCAGCGCCTCCGCAGGTTTCACAACGGCCGCCTTTTACATTAAATGAAAAACGACCTGGTTTATAACCTCTAATTTTAGCTTCTGGCAATTCAGAAAACAAGGTTCTAATATCTGAAAACACATTGGTGTAAGTGGCAGGATTGCTTCGAGGAGTTCGGCCAATAGGTGATTGATCAATGTCGATGACTTTGTCAATATTTTCAATACCTGTAAATGATTTGTAGGGTAGGGGACGTTTTTCTGAATTATAAAAGTAATTACTTAAAATAGGATATAACGTTTCATTAATCAAACTAGATTTGCCGCTACCGCTAACGCCTGTGACGCAAATAAATTTACCTAAAGGAATTTCAACATTTACGTTTTTTAAGTTATGTCCTGTGCAGCCTTTTAAAACTAATTTTTTTCCGTTTCCTTTTCGGCGAACTTTTGGAACTTCGATACTACGTTTACCTGTAATATAATCAGCCGTAATGGTATTAAATTTTAGCATTTCTTTTGGTGGAGCAGCTGCTATTACTCTTCCTCCATGCACGCCAGCACCAGGACCAATATCAATCACATAGTCAGATTCAACAATCATATCTTTATCATGCTCAACCACTAATACACTGTTTCCAACATCACGTAAATTTTTTAAGGCTTCAATTAAACGCACATTATCACGTTGATGCAAGCCAATACTAGGTTCATCCAATATATATAATACACCTACTAACTGTGAGCCAATTTGTGTAGCCAAACGAATACTTTGTGCTTCACCACCACTCAAGGTTTTAGAAGAACGGTTAAGTGTTACGTAATCTAAGCCTACTTCTAATAAAAAACCAATACGAGTTCTGATTTCTTTCAAAACTTCTTTAGCAATCACGTTTTGAGATTTACTTAAACGTTTTTCGATGCCTTTAAACCAATCGCCTAAAATATTGATATCCATTTCTGATAATTCAGAAATATTTTTTCCATCAATTTTAAAGTAAAGCGCTTCTTTTTTTAAACGAGTACCTTCACAAACCGAACAATTTATTTTATTGGTAAAACCTTCTACCCAACGCAGCATCGCAGGCGAAGGATCTTCTTCTGCCTGACGAGAAATATGAGTTGCTATGCCATCAAAAGCAGAGCTGTAACTGTTAGCGTCTGATTTTACGGTAAATAATTCTTCGGTTCCGTTTAATAAAATGTTTACGGCATCTTCTGAAATGTCTTCAAAAGGTGTGTCTAAGGTGAAATTATATTTTAATCCAATAGCTTCAATTTGTTTAAATACCCATATACCGTTTGATGGCCCCAACGGAGCAATAGCGCCTTTACGAATAGAGATTTTTTGATTAGGAACGATCTTACTAATATCTACTTCTGATACAACGCCTAGTCCGTTGCAGTGCGGACAAGCGCCGTAAGGTGAGTTGAAAGAAAATAAATTTGGAGCAGGTTCATCATACGAAATACCAGAAGTAGGACACATTAAAGAGCGAGAAAAGAATTGCACTTTGCCAAAACCAAAAGCTTGTGTTGTTTTTTTCTTTGCTTTTGCATCCACCTCTTCATGTTCCAATACCATAATGGTTCCTTTACCTTGCTTCATGGCAGTTTGTAAAGATTGGTGCAAACGAGGCTTGATGTCTTTAGTAATCTCTAAACGATCAATTACTATTTCAATATCATGAATTTTGTATCGATCCACTTGCATTTTAGGAGTGATGTCAACAATAGCGCCGTCAATGCGTACTTTAATAAAACCTTTTTTGCGAACGTCTTCAAACAATTCTCTATAATGTCCTTTACGACCTTTAACCACAGGCGCTAAGAAATTTATTTTTTTGTCTTTGTATTTTTCAAGGATTAAATCAATGATTTGGTCGTCGCTGTAACGCACCATTTTTTCGCCCGTAACGTATGAGTATGCTTCACCTGAACGCGCAAATAACAAACGTAAAAAGTCGTAAATCTCTGTAATTGTACCAACGGTAGAACGAGGATTTTTGTTAACGGTTTTTTGTTCAATAGAAATTACTGGACTTAATCCTGAAATTTTATCTACATCAGGTCGTTCCATATTACCAAGAAACTGACGCGCGTAACTAGAAAAACTTTCGATATAGCGACGTTGCCCTTCCGCATAAATGGTGTCAAATGCAAGTGATGATTTTCCGCTTCCACTGAGTCCAGTAAGTACTACTAATTTATTGCGAGGTATAGTAAGTGATATATCTTTTAAGTTATGCGCACGTGCGCCTATAACTTCTATTTGTTCTTCTTCCATATTGAGGGCAGATTAAAGACTAAAGATATAAGATTAAAGTTTTAATTTAAGTCCTGAATCGTATATCTTTCATCTTTTTTCATTTCTTTAAGGTGTCTGTAATTATTTTTAATGTGTCAGTTAAAGTTGCTGTTTTTAAAGTGGTATCAATGATGGCTTCTTGCGAAAACACATCGTTAAAGTAAACACTTAAATCAATGTTTTTGTTTTTAGGTATTTTAAACTGAAAGGTTTTTTTATCAGGATTTGTGAGTTGTTCACCAATAAGCCATGGATTAAATGTTTTTAGTACAATGGTATTTGTGCCTATATGTTTTGCAAAGGCCGATAAATTAGTAATAGAAGAATCTACTTTTACGATTTTAAATGCGGGAAATCCACTCGATTTTTTGATTTTATTTTTTACACCAAAGTGAGTAGGGTTGGAGAGTAGGGTTTTATATGCCAAGATGCGATAGATAAAACTTCCAGTTTCGTTATTTAAAAGTAAGTCATAATAGTTATTGGTATTTTGTTTTTTTAAAGCATTTTGTATTCCGCCAATTCCAACATTATAAGCTGCTGCAGAAAGCGTCCAGTTTTTAAAGTAATTATGAGCATCTTTAAAATGTTTGCATGCTACTACGGTTGCTTTTTCAACGTCTAGGCGCTCATCTACTTCGCTATTTACAATTAAGCCATAATGTTGAGCAGTTACTGGCATGAGTTGCCAAAAACCAGAAGCTCCCATTGGGGAAATAACATTTGATAAATGACTTTCGATAATTGCCACATATTTAAAGTCATCTGGTACACCTTCTTTTTTCAGAATAGGTTCTATGATAGGAAACCATTTTTGAGCTTTATTAAACAATGCTAATGATGAGTTTTTCCATGATTTATTGGCGAAGAATTCTTTTTCTAAACTTTCTTTAATTTGGTAATCGTTTTGCGGAACGCGTTCACCTGCAAATTCTAAATTAGTAGGTATGTTTAATCCTAATACTTTAAAATTGGAGTTAGCATAATCGAGATTAATTTTGTGATTTGGATCAAAGGAGATGAACATGATTAAAAAACTAATCAAGGTCCACAAAGCCAAACTCAGATAGGTTTTTTTGTAAAGAGGAGTTTGTTCGCGAAAAATTTTTAATATCCAAACAGATATGGTCACTTTCCTTTTATAATCGTATTTAGATATAAAGATACGAAAGTGATAGCACAAAAATAATAGAAACTATTAACCAAGTGGTTTGATAATTCAAAATTTGATTAAGGGCTAATGCTAAACCAGTCATTCCTATTCCACAAAATAAGATGGCAATTCTTTTTTCAGTAATTCCTTTAAAAAATAAATGATGTGTCGTATGGTCTTTACCACCTACAAAGGGAGATTGTCCTCTTTTGATGCGATTAATACTAACCGTAATAGTATCCGTAATAGGCAAAATAAATACTAAGGCAATGGATAAAAAACCTTGTAAAACAGGATTTACTGAAAACCAAGAATTGTTAACAAGCGTAAATGAGTTCCAGCAATAATCGATACCGACAACAGCAAGAAAGGCACCTAAAAATTGACTACCTGTATCACCCATAAACATTTTGGCGGGATGCCAATTGTATACCAAAAAGCCTAATAAAGCACCTAATAAACCTAAACTTAGGATGGGAACAGGACTTAAAATTAGATTTAAATTAATGTTTAAAAATATTACAAATAGCAAAATAACAATCGATACAATGGTTGTTATTGCATCCATATTGTCTAACATATTAATTGAATTCATAAATCCAACAACCCAAAATACGGTTAGTCCAAAATTAAATGCTTCTATAGTAAAGATGTTGATTTTTGTGCCAGTGAAATAAAGGATTAAACCACAAATCAATTGAGCGATGAACTTTAAAAGCGGCTGAGTATTATAAGCATCGTCGGCCAGCCCCATTAAAAAGGCAAGTGTACAAACCACAAATATTCCAATTATTTTTAAACTACTGTAATTGAGAGGGAGCAAGTGATCAATAAAATTCAAAATAATAAAAGTAATTAAGAATATTACAAAAAATGAAATTCCACCAATAGATGGCCTAGCGGATGGACTCCAACGAATTTGTTTTTGATTTGCTTGCTGTGTTCTAACACCTAATGTTTGAGAAAATTTAAGTAAAATAGAATTAAAAACGGCAGACAATATAAATGTAATGCCAATAGTAAGGACAGTAAATAACAGAATATTATTTTGGGAAAATTGCATTTAGAAAGGGCTGGTAAATTCTTTGAAAGGAGTTCCAACCAAATCTTTTTCAGATAAAGTAGGATTAGCAACATTCCAATTTATGTTTAAGTCTGTATCATTCCATAATACACAACCTTCTGAGAGTTTGTTGTAAACATTGGTGCATTTGTAAGAGAAAATTGTATTGTCACTCAGTGTTAAAAAGCCATGCGCAAAACCAGGAGGGATATAAAACATCGTTTTATTTTCTTCAGTTAATTCAACGGTAATATGTCCTCCATAGGTCGGTGAATTTTTCCTAATGTCAACGGCAACGTCTAAAACAGCTCCCGTTATTACACGCACTAATTTCCCTTGATCAAACGGAGGTGCTTGAAAATGCAATCCTCTCAGCACGCCAGTGCTAGAAAGAGATTGATTGTCTTGAACAAAATTTACTGTGATGTTATTTTGTTTAAAAACATCTGCGTTATAACTTTCAAAAAAGTAACCTCTTGAATCCGCGAATACCTTTGGTTTAATAATTAATAAATCCTTTATTTTTGTTTCAATTACTTCCATAATTTCGATATACCTGTCTTTTTCTCTACTTTATCATCCGAATAATAACCGTTTCCATAGCCATAACCATAGCCATAACCATAGCCATATTTATAACCATAATTTGACCGAGTTGTATCAACTCCATTTAATATCATTGATAAATTTTTGATGCTAGCTTCATTTATTAATTTATCTAAAATTTGTACGAAAGCTTTCTTCGAATAATCTGCTCTAAATACATAGATAGGGAAATCAGCTTTTTGTATTGTTGTAATACCATCTGTTACCAAGCCAATAGGAGGATTATCAAATACAATATAATCGTAGTCAACTTTTAATTCTTCAATTAGGGTATTTAAGCGATTACTAATAATTAATTCAGATGGATTTGGGGGTATTGGCCCAGCGGTTATATAATCCAAATTAGGGAAATGACTTTTGTTAATGCAATCTTTTACAGGAGTCATATCTGTTAATATTGTACTCATTCCAACATCGTTGGAAACGCCAAATCCTTTATGGATTTTAGGTTTTCTCATATCTAAATCTAATAGAATAACTTTCTTACCAGTGTAAGCTAAAATACCAGCAATATTTAAACATACAAATGTTTTACCTTCTCCAGAGATAGAAGACGTAACTGCTATTATTTTGAACCATCAGAGTTATTAATGAAATTTAAATTCGAACGAATACTTCTAAAAGCTTCTGCTATTTGAGATTTAGGGTTTTTATCAACCACTAGTTGAGAAACAGGAACATCACTTTCATAATTGGGAATTATACCTAATACAGAAACCGAAGCATCAATATTATTTACGACGTCATTCACAGATGTAATTTTATCATGTAAAAAGTAACGAGTGAAAACTAGCAGAAGGGATAATATAAGAGCAAGTAGAACTGCAATAATAATGGTCATTTTTTTATTTGGTGATACTCACGCTCCTGAATTGACTGCCTCTTCTAGAATTACATTTTCGGATACAAAACCTGCTTTATTAATTGAAAACTCCGTTTTCTTTTCTAATAACATGGTGTAATATTTTTCGCTAATGCTAAACAAACGCATTAATCGAGAGTGTTCTAAGTCTTCATCAGGATTATTAACACTTTTATTTTGATACTCTGAATATTTCTGTGTTAGGCTACTGTATTGTGATTTATATCTTAGGCGAACAGCGTTAATTGTTTCAATTAATAATTTTTTTTGAGTTTCGATATTAAAATTTATTTGCTTAATGTTTTCACTATTAGGTGTCACCATATACAAAAGGTCTTCTTTTTCTAATAGTAGTTTTTGAATACTCTGAGTATAATCTTTTATAGCACTTTCGTATTCTGTCCCTGAAATCAATGAAATTAATTGATAAGTGTCGATGCTTTTGTTTTTAGAAATATTTTGTTGAAGTTCGGCAAGAATTTTCTCATCTAATTCAACTTTTAACATGTCGTCTTCTATTTTTGTTAAGCGAATTAAATTAGGATCCACTGTCGTTTCTTTAACGGTATAATTGTTGTTTTTTCTAAATTCTTGTAGATTGTTTTCTGATGATTTTAGATCATTGTAAACAAGATCTAATTGTTCATCAATAAATGAAATGATACTTTTCGAGCTTTCACTCTTACGTTCTACATCAAATTTCAAGTATTCATTGGAAATTAAATTCACTAAATCTCTTGATTTATCTGAATTTATGTCTTTTACTTTTATCTGAATAGTTCCTGCTGCTTCATTAATTAACTTAATGTCAATTTTTGATTGCAACGCAGCAGTTACATTATCAATATTATTTATAATAAAGTAGGATTTATTATTTTCTGATAGCTGACTCTTTACCGCACTGTTATCTAGCTCTGCATTTGGCGAAATACTTAATTCGAAGTGCGGTGTACTTACTACATTTGAAGTTGTAAATGGAATGGTATAGTTTTTCCCTTCAGCAGTAAAGCTAAGTGTTCCAGAATTAATTGTACTAAAATTTATATATATTTTAACACCGTATATGCTATTGTGTTTTACATTAAACTTCACTAAATAAGGAGAAGATGAGTATAACTCATTGTTTTTAAACGTTCCTTCGTTAAAATAACTAATTTGCACATCAGATTTTTCAACTACTCGTTTTAGGAAAATCTTGGAGTGAATTTGCTCCATGGCCGTTGCAATCTTATTATCGCCTTCATCAAATTTAGTCATCTGAAGCACTTTGGATGCTTGATTATTGTCATTAATTTGAATTAATGTAGAAGATTCATATTCGGGTTGACTATATCTTAAATAGATGGCTGCAATACCAAGACTAATTAAAAAAAATGCGGCAACAAACCATAGGCTTTGTTTGATAATATAGATAACTAATCCTAAATCTAGTTCACTACTAAATTTAGAAACCCTGTCTCTATACTTGTCTATAGAATTATTTCCTTGAGGTTGAATCATTTTACTCTTCCAACTAGAGTATATAATAAAAACGTCGTACTAATTAAAGATACGATTGGCGTTATTTCTGCCACTAGAGTTCTTGCAAATCTGTATCGCGGTTCTACATAAATAATATCATGAGCCAAAACAACTGTGTTACCAACAGCTATACCTTCAATTTTAGACAAATCCATTAAGTACACTTTCGGTTTTTGGTTTTCTTGATTTCTAATCAATTTAACTTTATAGGCTTTTCCATCTTCCGAAATACCTCCAGTTAACGCTAATGCTTCAATAACGGTAGTATTATTATTTGTAAGATTTAAAACTCTTGCAGTTCCACCATTACCTGGAAAAACAATAACACGTTTATTAGTTACTGTCATAAAAACAAATGGTTTTACATAGTAATCAGCGTAAATTTGTTCAAGGTATTCTGTCGCCTCTCTTACACTTAATCCAGCTAATTTCACTCTTCCCACTAGTGGTAGTTTAGCTGTACCATCCATATTGACTACGTAGTCTAGCTCAATAAATCTAGTAACTTGAGTGGAGGTAGCTAAATCGACAATTTTAAAACCATCGTTTGCAAAAATTCTAATATTTACAAGGTCATTTGCATCAATTTTGTAATCTTGCTTTGATAAAGAGTCTGCTATTTTATCATATGTGTAATCTTTAGGCGTTTTAAGCATTAAGTTTGAACGAAATATCTTACAAGAAGAAAACCAGAATGCTAAAGAGAGTAATAGAAAATATTTGAAAAAACGCATAGTTATATATTATATCACAAAGTTAGAATTTATCCCTTAATATCAAAAATCATGCGCTTTTTAATAATTGAGTATATAATTGTCTCATATCATCAACTAAACGCATATAACTAAACTTAGAAAGTGCCCATTTTTCGCCTTTTTCAGCCGAATTTTGTAATTGCTCTTTTTGAGTACAAGCTTTATATAAATGATCGAAAAATGCAGTTTTATCGGTAATTTCAGATAATAAACCGCATTCTGGATGTAAAACGTCTTCAATTCCGCCCACATTAGTTGAAACCACATATTTTCCTGCTGCTTGCGCCTCAATAATACTAACAGGAGTACCTTCATTTAAAGAAGTCAACGTCACAATATCCAAACCATGCAATGCCCATTCAACATTAGTAATCCATGAGGTGAATATAACATCCACATTATCAGTTGAATCGTTTGACCAAGATACATTGAATTGCTTGCATGCTTCTGTAATCGTATCTCGAGTATCTCCATCGCCAATAATAAAGGCTTTAAAATTGGTAATTCCTTTATGCTTTAGGTGAGCAATAGATTCTATAAACAAACTATGGTTTTTAATAGGCGCTAATCTTCCGATAATACCTATAGCAAGTTGGTCACCCTTTAAGTTATATTTCTCTCTAAACTCTTTTCGGTTTGATTCTTTATTTAAAGTAAACTTAGTTAAATCAAAACCTAAAGGAACTACATGAATTTTATTTTTAGGCGCAATTTCAAAGGTTTCCGACAATTCTTGCTTTTGTTTATTACTGATAGCAACAATTGCCGTTGAATGTTTGGCTAAGTAACGTTCAATAGTTTTATAAAAAGCGGTTTTTAGTTTACCGAAATATGAATGAAATACATGTCCATGAAATGTATGAACAATTATAGGAACATTACAATCTATAGCTGCTAAACGACCAATTGCTCCAGCTTTTGAAGCATGTGTATGAACGATGTCAGGCTTAAATTCTCGAATTATTTTTTTAATTTCTTTATAAGCTTTATAATCGCTTTTTAAATTAATTTCCCTTTGAAATTCGTGTAAAACTCTTGGCTTTAATCCTAAACCTTCAGGTATATACAAGGAACTATCTTCACCTTCTTCCTCGGGCCCACCTACTAAAAGTGTTTCAAAATCGTCTTCTAAATACTTAGAAAGATAACTAACATTATATGTAATGCCGCCAATGTTAAAACGGTTAATGATACGTAGGACTTTTATCAAAATATTAATTCAGGTTTAATTCAGTTGATAATTGTTTAAAATCAATGCCATCAAAGTTACCTGAACTCATCATCAAAAGTACGTGGTTTTTTAATGATTTAGTTTTAAGATAAGTTACTAAAATGTTACTATCCGTAAAAACTTTTAAATCTTTGCGATTAAAATATGTTAGCACTTGTTCTTCAGTTATTGGTTTTAATTTTTTATGCGCAATGGTATGAGGATTAAAATAAACAATGGCTTCGTCAGCATCATTCATAGCTCCATCATATTCCGCTAAAAAAGTTTCATTTAAGCTACTAAAAGTGTGTAATTCCATACAGGCTAAAATTTTACGATTGGTAAATTGTTGTTTTGTAGCTTGTGTAGTGGCCTTTAATTTAGAAGGCGAATGAGCAAAATCTTTATAAAAAGCAAAGCTATCTGTTTTAGAAACTAGTTCTAAACGTTTTGCCGCTCCTTTAAATGATTGAATAGCTTCGTAAAATTGAGTATCAGTCAAGCCTAATTTATTACAAACCAAATGAGCTCCATTTAGATTCATTAAGTTATGGTTTCCGAATATTTGCAAGGGAATATCTTGTTTATTGTCCTCTAGGATGGTAGTTCCATTTTCTATACGATGTTTTGGAATTGAATAGGGGATTTTAGTAATGTTGTTTGATATACCTGAACTAGCTGCTACTTTTTGTAATTCCATATCTTCGTTACAATAGATTAAACTACCATTTGGTTCAATTAAATCAACAAATTTCTCAAACTGACTCACATAATTTTCGAAGGTTGGAAATACATTGATATGATCCCAAGCAATGCCACTTAAGATTGCAATATTTGGTTTATATAAATGAAATTTTGGTCGTCGATCAATTGGCGAAGCTAAGTATTCATCACCTTCAATAATAGCAATGGGAGCTTCTGAGGTTAATTTAACCATTGTGTCAAATCCTTCTAATTGAGCACCAACTAAATAATCTGTATCCATTTTATTGTAATGCAGCACATGTAAAATCATAGCGGTAATCGTAGTTTTACCGTGACTACCTCCAATAACCACACGCGTTTTATCTTTGGTAGCTTCATAAATATATTCTGGATAAGAATATACTTTTAAACCCAATTCTTTAGCTTTGATTAATTCTGGATTATCTTCTCGCGCATGCATCCCCAAAATAACGGCATCAATATCAGGCGTAATTTTTTCGGAAAACCAGCCAATTTCTGCAGGCAAAATCCCAGCATTTTTCAAACGAGTTTTTGATGGTTCGTTTATTTCATCGTCGCTTCCAGTAACTTTAAAACCTTTTTGGTGTAAAGCCAAAGCCATATTGTGCATGGCACTTCCGCCTATTGCAATTAAATGAACGCGCATAATTGAACTGTTTTTATTTATACGAAGTAAAGCTTTTAAAACAAAAAATGCAGACCTATTAGATCTGCATTTTAAACAAAGCTTTGTTAAGTATTAAGCCATTTTTGGAGTTGGTTGACCTAATAAATAAAGCAACTTAGCATGAGCGGCTAAGGCGCCAACAAATGTTTTTTTAGTATAATAAGGTAAATTAAACTCTTTAGCTGTTTGTTCAATAATTGGCGCGATTTTTTTGTAGTGAACATGGCAAATATTTGGAAATAAATGATGCTCTACTTGAAAATTTAGTCCTCCAACAAACCATGAAAAGGCCCAGCTTTTTTGAGCAAAATTAGTAGTCGTTTTTAATTGATGTGCCGCCCAATCGTCAGCCATATTTCCGTTTGAATCTGGTAAAGGGAATTCAGTTAAGTCAACAACATGAGCTGGTTGGAATATTAATGCTAAGATTAGTCCACATGTAAAATGCATAATCGACCATCCTATAATAATTTGATACCAAGGATTGTCCATTACTAATAATGGGAGAGCTAAACTATATCCTAAATAGAATAATTTATTAAGAATTAATAAAATTAATTGTTTTCGGAAAGTGGTTTTTTTTGTCACTAATAACCCCATACGCTCATAACGAGCTAATTGCTGGAAATCTTTAGTTGTAGCCCACATAATTGTCATTAAACCATAAAAGAACCATGCATATAAAAACTGATATTTATGAATTTTCTTGTATTCAGCATGTGGGTCAAATCTTAAAAATCCTGGAGGAGCAATATCCTCATCATGATCGTGAATGTTAGTATAAGTGTGGTGAAGCGTATTGTGTTGTAATTGCCAGTTAATAGAACTACCGCCAATGAAATTCATACTACGACACATCAAAGCATTTAATTTAGCATTACGAGCATAAGAACCGTGGTTGGCATCATGCATAATTGATAGACCAATTCCGCTCATACCAAATCCCATTAATACGCATAATAATGATTGCAACCATAAATTATCGAATACATTAAAAATAAGTAAAATGAAAGGGGTAAAGTATAAGGCAAACATAAAAATGGATTTGATAACCATTTGAGCGTTTCCGTAGCGCGAAAGATTGTTTTCTTTAAAATAATCGTCTACTCGTTTTTTTGCGGTGTTGTAAAAGGAACGGTTTGCGTTGTTGAATCTGATTGTTTGGGTACTCATTATTGTGTTGTTTTTGTGTTAGTGTGTCAAAGATAAGCTATAAAAAGCCAAAAGTCAAAATTCTTAAAATGTTAATAATGAACAATTTATAGTTTGTAATTCGTTTTAGGGGATGTAAAGACTTATTTCTGAGAGGAAAGCTATTTATAAAGCGACAAGATTAATTCGGCTAATTTTTCAACTTCTTCTTTTTGGCTTTTTTTACCAAATGAAAAGCGGATACAATTCTCTGATTCCTCTTTTTCTAATCCCATTGCCATTAGTACATGAGATGGTTCTGCATTTGCCGAAGTACAAGCTGAGCCTAAAGATACCGCATATTGGTTTTTAATATGTGAGAATACAGAGCTTCCATCTTTTAGTTTTGGAAAATATAAATTAGAGGTGTTATATAATCTATAACGTGTTGATCCATTGATTCTTAACTCAGATATCTCAAGTAATTGATGCTCTAAATGACCTCTCATTTTTGAGATATTCATATTGTCATCCCAAAAATCGCTTTTAGCAATTTCGCAAGCTTTTCCTAAGCCAACAATTCCAGCAACGTTTAAAGTACCACTGCGTTTATGGTTTTCGTGTCCGCCACCATGAAACAAGGGAATCAAACTCACTCTAGGATCTTTACGACGAACATATAATGCGCCAACACCCTTTGGTCCGTATAGTTTATGTGCTGAAATACAACATAAATCTAATCCCATTTCATTCACGTCAATTGGTAATTTTCCAGCTAGTTGAGTGGTATCGCTAAAAAAGATAGCGTTGTGTTGGTGAGTAATTTCTGCAATTTTTTCTAAATCTTGTAAAACACCCGTTTCGTTATTTGCAGCCATAATTGCTACTAAAATGGTTTTATCTGTAAAGCTTTCTTTGAGTTCATCCAAATCAATGCGACCTTCTCTATCGACATTCAGATAAGTGACAATTGCCCCTTTTTCTTCTAAATAAGCGCAAGTATCTAAAACCGCTTTATGTTCGGTTTTACATGTAATGATATGATTGCCTTTTGATTGGTATGCTTCAAAAACTCCTTTTAAAGCCATATTGATCGCTTCGGTAGCTCCTGAAGTAAAGATGATTTCAGAACTTTCTGCGCCAATAAAATTTGCTACTTGTTGTCGTGCTTTTTCAATAGCACCTTGAGCATACCAACCTAAAGTATGCGTATTACTAGAGGCGTTACCAAAATGTTCTGTAAAAAAAGGAAGCATTTCTGCTAGCACTCTTTCATCAACTGGGGTAGTGGAGTTATAATCTAAATAGATCATTAAGCTCTCTCAATAATTGCCGCATAACCTTGTCCAACACCAATACACATCGTAGCTAAGGCGTATTTTTTGTTTTGAAGATTTAATTCGATAGCGGCCGAATTGATAATACGGGCACCACTCATGCCTAATGGATGACCTAAAGCAATAGCGCCACCATTTGGATTGATACGAGGATCTTTATCATCTAATTTCCATTGACGAGTACAGCCTAATGCTTGCGCTGCAAAAGCTTCGTTTAATTCAATAATATCAATATCATTCCATGTTAAGCCTGCTTTTTTTAGGGCTAAGTTAGCTGCTTCTACAGGTCCTAATCCCATAATGCGAGGCTCAACTCCTACAACCGCACTGCTCACAATACGAGCTAATGGTTTTAAGTTATAGGATTTAATCGCATTTTCGCTCGCTAATAAAATAGCTGCTGCGCCATCATTTAATCCAGATGCGTTGCCAGCTGTAACTGTCCCATCTTTGCGAAATGATGCTTTTAATTTTTGTAATCCTTCTAAAGTGGTATTGGTTTTTGCAAACTCATCTGTTTTAAAAATTAAAGCATCTCCCTTTTTTTGAGGAATTTCCACTGGTACAATTTCTTTTTCAAAACGTCCAGCTGCCATTGCTTTTGCCGCTTTTTGCTGACTCCATAATGCAAAGGCATCTTGGTCTTCACGGCTAATTTTGTGCAATTCTGCTACATTTTCTGCAGTTTCTCCCATGGCATCAACGCCATATTGTTCTTTTAATTTTGGATTGATAAATCTCCATCCAAAGCTACTATCAAATAATTGTTGGTCGCGCCCAAAAGCTGAACTTGCTTTACTCATAACCAAAGGACCACGAGTCATGTTTTCAACTCCCGAAGAAATCATTAAATCGGCTTCACCTAATTGTATATATCTTGCTGCATCAACTGTAGCACTTAAGCCAGATGCACATAAACGATTTACGGTTTGTCCTGGAACGGTGATTGGTAAACCCGCCATTAACGAAGCCATACGAGCCACATTGCGATTATCTTCACCAGCTTGGTTAGCACAGCCCATTATAACATCTACCACTTTACTAAAATCAACCGACGGATTTTTTACCATTAATTCTCTTAAAACTAAAGTTGCTAAATCATCTGTACGAACAGTTGAAAGCGTTCCTCCAAAATTTCCGATGGCTGTTCTAACGCCATTTATAATATAAGCTTGTTGCATAGTGGTTAAGTTTAGTAGCACAAAAATATCGTTTTTTTAAGACTTACTCATTAAAATAGCTGTTTTAATAGTTTTATGTTTTTTTACACACTAAAATGGTTAGATTTTCGTTCCTTTGTAATTGAATAACAAATGCTTAGTTACATTTTTTGAAAACAAGACTTTTATATTTTTTATTGGTTTTTAATGTATTTTTCTTTTCTAAGATAAATGCTCAAGTTGCCGCGCCTATTTTAAGATGTGTATCGGTTACTTCGCCTACTAGTACTACATTGTCGTGGATTATTCCGCCAGACCCATCAGGTTTATTTACACAATATCAAATTTGGACATCTCCTACAGGTGTTGGATTTAGTTTAGCAGGTACGGTTAATTCATACGCACAAACCACTTTTGTTCATGTACCATCTAATACCAGTTCACAATCTTATTACTATTATGTGGTGACTATTAGCAGTGCTGGAACAGCAACGTCTACTCCTTCAGACACATTAAAGTCTATATTTTTAAATATGACTGGAGCAAGTGTTAATGGAGTTGCTAGTTTAAATTGGAATGCGATGCATACGCCTTTATTGCTAACATCCTCTGCAACTTATACGCTTTCAAGAGAGTATCCAACAGGTACATGGACAACTATATACACTGGTAATAAATTAAATTACAAAGACACGATTTACCGTTGCAAAGTATTTTACAATTATAAAGTCGAAATTTCTGATGCTTCGGGATGTACTTCTGTTTCCAATATAAAAGGAGATACTTGTAAAAATATTCAACCTCCACCTATTATTATAGTAGATTCTGTATCTGTTAATGCATCCGGACAAGTAGTAATGGGTTGGCAACCATCCTCTAGTTTAGATGTAGATAGTTATGTGATTTTTTTTTCTCAAACGGTTCTGGATTAACAGGTATAGATACTATTCAAGGTTATAATAATACAACATATACAGTTTTGGGTGCTTCACCAGGAACCTCTTCTTTAGGTTATTGTATATCTCCAGTTGATAGCTGTGGTAATTATGCAATACCAAGCGTAACATACAATACCATATTTTTAACGGGACCCTTGTATGATTTATGTTCACGGACCTCCAGTTTATCTTGGACTCCATATTCTAATTTACCAAAAGGAATTTTAAAGTATGATGTGTATTGTTCTGTAAACGGTGGAACTTTCAGTATAGTTGGTTCATCTACTGGTACTTCGTTTGCTCATGTTGGGTTAAATCCAGGAGATGTGTATTGCTATTTTGTTAGAGTTCGAAACAATGATTTAACCATTACTGCGAGTTCTAATACAACTTGTTTTACCGCAACAGGTTTGCCAGGTCCAAGCTATGTTTATATAAATTCTGTAAGTGTAAATACAGGCAGCAAGCAAATGGAAATTACATATACCGTTGATTTAACTAATCCATTTAAAGGTTGTAATATTTACAAATCAGAAGATGGTGTTAATTTTACCAAATTAGCCTTTGTTGCTTCTTCGACCTTAATGCCTCAAACATATACTGATGTAAATGTAAAAACGCTTGAAAAAAACTATTACTATAAAATACAAGCAGCAGATGATTGTAATAATCCTGGTATTTGGAGTGATACTTCTAAGTCGGTTGTGCTGCATGTAAGCAACGATAAAGAAAATATTTTTAATAATACTTTAACTTGGGACGATTATACTAAATGGAGCGGAGGAGTTTCTTCTTTTAATATTTACCGAGCTGTAAATGGCGTTTTTGATCCAACACCAATTAGCAATGTACCTGTTGGCACTAAAACCTATATTGATAATGTGCAAGATTTTGTAAGCGCACAAGGCAAATTTACCTATTATGTGGAAGCAGTTGAAGGAGCAGGAAACATTTATGGCTTTATGGATAAAGCAAAATCAAATCCTGCAGATGCTTATGTTGAAGTAAGTGTATTTGTGCCAAATGCGTTTGCACCTAAAGGACTTAATAGCGTTTGGTTACCAGTGGCACAATATGTTGAAAAAACAGATTATAAAGTGATGGTCTTTAACCGATATGGAGTTAAAATTTTTGAGACTCAAAGCGACACCGAAGGTTGGACAGGCGATGCTGCAACGGATGATGTTTATGTGTATTTAATTGAATACAAAAATGCTCGTGGCGAGTACATTCAACTAAAAGGACATTTAACGATTATTCGTTAGGCTTTCTTAGCATTGTATTTTTAATAAGTTTCCGTTTTCTTTCGGTTTTAAACTGTAACCTCGTGTACATTTGAAGTTATAATTTAAATGAAATTACTACGATTCATAATTTTTAGCGTTGTTTTATTAAGTTCTCAATCTATTTGTGGGCAAGTAAAAAAAACAGAACCTTCTTTAACAAGAGTATTATTTGTGTTTGATGCTAGCAATAGTATGAAAACCAAACACAAAAACACCACTCGTATTAATGGCGCTAAAGAATTATTTTACAAGTTTTTGGATAGTTTAAATAAGCAAAAAAATATTCAGTTTGCGTTGCGTATGTACGGACATACTGTTAAGTATCCTCCAGGAGATTGTAAAGATTCTAAACTCGTTGTGCCTTTCGGAAAAAATAATGTAGCACTTATTAAAAGTAAAGTTGCCGAAGCGAAGCCAACAGGGATTACACCGATAGAACATTCTTTAACCGAATCAGCAAACGATTTTCCGGATGCTAAAGCGGTGAATATGATAATTTTAATAACAGACGGTATAGAGGAATGTGAAGGCGATCCTTGTAAAGCCCGAATGAAATTAATGGAAAAGGGAATTGTATTTAAACCATTTATTATTGGTATTGGTTTAACGGTTGAACAAATTAAAACGTTTGAATGCGTGGGCGATTATTATGATTTTGATAATACGAACTTGGTAAGTGATATTAGCTCTATTATTTCTAAACAAAAACTAAATAAAACATCATCGCAGGTAAACTTATTAGATACAAAATCATTACCAACAGAAACGAATGTAAACATGACGTTTTACAATACCGCAACTGGCAATTATGTTTATAATTACATGCATACCTTAAATCAAAAAGGTAATCCAGACACCTTGTATTTAGATGATTTTCCAACCTATAAAGTAATTGCACATACCATTCCGCCAACCGAAAGTAAAGAAGTAAAATTAACTCAAGGAAAACATACGATTATTCCTATTGATGCGCCGCAAGGATTTATTGAATTAAGAAGACCATCAGGCGTGTATAATTTTAACGAAAAAATAAAAAGTATCGTTCGTAAATCAAACGGAAACATGCAAACTCTAAATGTTCAGATAATGAATACTACTGAGAAATACATTACAGGGAATTATGATTTAGAAATACTAACCTTGCCTCGTGCGTATATTAATGCCGTTACAGTTGCTCAATCTCAAACTAAACTCATTGAATTACCAAATGCTGGTATGCTAACTGTAAAGGCTTTGGATAATGGTGATGGCAGTATTTATAAAGACACTAAAAAACTAGAGTGGGTTTGTAATTTAAATAATACAACTTCTCAGGTTTATTATTTACAGCCAGGTAATTATAGAATAGAGTGGAGGGCGAAATCTTTAAAAGGTTCTATTTATACGATTGAGAAGAAGTTCACCGTGAAGTCAGATATCGAGACGAAGGTGGAGTTGTATAAGTAAGGTTTTAAAAATCTTATACTATTAATTTGGGCGTGCCGGCGCAACGAGGCAGCGCCGTCGGGCTGACCCGCTTCAATCTTTTTGTAAAGGAACACAAAAAGGATTTTCGCTTGCATCCCTAACGCAAAAATTTTAACTTTTCATTTATCTATATTTAGAATTGAAAATAAGTTAAAGTAATAAATGTAGATTATAATAGCGCGAGGGATTGAAGTGAAAATCCTTTTACATCTTTTCGATGTAAAAGATTGTAGCGAAAAGCCCAGTCCGCTTTTCGCGGACGCGCCCAAACTAATGCAAAATCTTAAAAATTAATTCCTTCATTAACTCTCCATTATTCACTCCTGCATTATCAACGCCTTTGGTTTTTAAATCATATTCTTTTAAATAAGAAAAAACAGCTTTGAGTTTAGCGGTGCCATAATTTTGAGCAGCTTTAGCGTAACCATCTACAAAAAAAGGATTAACACCTAAGGTTTGGGCTACGGCAAATTTTGATTTATCTGGGGCAAAGTGATACACTAATATTTTTGAGAAGTAGCCATACAATGTACTCAAGGTCATTACTGCTGGATGCTCTTTTTCGTTAGCTGAAAAATAGTTAATGATGCGATTAGCTTTCAAAATATCTTTTTTAGCTAAAGCATCTTGTAATTCAAATACGTTGAACTCTTTACTTATCCCAATGTTATCTTGAACAGCTTCAGCTGTTACTTCTTCACCTTCTTTTAAATTAATAAATAGCTTTTCTACTTCATTAGTAATTTTAGAAAGGTCATTTCCTAAGAATTCAGCTAGTAAGAAAGATGCTTTTGGACCAATTTTAAATTTTTGTTCTTGTACAAATGATGTAATCCATTCAGGGATTTGATTATCATACATTTTTTTAGTCTCTAAAAAAACATGATTTTTTTGTAGAGATTTATAAACGGCACTTCTCTTATCTAGTGTTTTGTATTTATAACAAAACACTAATATGGTAGAAGGTTGAGGTTGTTGTAAATAACCTGCTAATGCGTTTGAAGTAGCTGCTGTCTTTTTTACAGGAACATCATCATCGTCGTCATCTCCGCCCGAAGCTTTTCCTAGTTCTTTTAAGTTCTGAGCTTCTTTAACGATTACCACTTGGTATTCGCTCATCATTGGAAAACGTTTGGCAGCCGAAATGATGGCATTTAAATCAACATCTTTTCCGTATAGAATGGTTTGATTGAATTCCTGTTCACTTTCGTCTAGGACGTTTTTTTCAATATAATCGCTAATCAAATCAATATAATACGCTTCTTCGCCGCTTAAAAAATAAACGGGTTTAAAGATTTTTCGTTTTAAATCGGTGAGTATTTGATTAACTTCTTTCACAGGTTGAATTTACTTTTAAAACGCAGCTTTTAGACAATAATTTTAAAACAAAAAATAAACAATTTAACTAGAAGTTAAAATATCAGATTCGCTTTTAGGTCTTAATATGGATAATGGGATAATTAATAATAAAGTTCCGTAGGTTAATAGTTTATAATGCTCGTAATACGGATTAAATTCCCCTAAAATAAGTTTAAGATTTACCGTTAAATAGACGATCGCCATTATTGTAAAAAGAGTGTACTGTTTTATAGTGAGCATTTCTGGCTTTTGTTGAATAAGTTGATATAAACAATATAAAAAGGCCGGAGCGATAAACAAAAAGCCATAATGTTGTTGGTGTGGAAATATCAACGGAATTAAAAGCAATATATAACTCAGTTCCCAAAACTGATGGTATTTATTGGTGATAGATTTGAATGGAAAGGTACGTAGAAAATAAAAAGTAAATACAACGAGCAACAGTCTTGTTACGGTTAAAATATAACTGAGTTGGGTTAAACTCACATCAGCAATGTTTCGCTTTAAATTTAATGCGTACATGTCTGGCACATTTGCTACTAAAAGTGTTGAAAGTAATGTGGAAAGACCATGGAAACTTCTTTCATCCACATCTAAAATATGGTTTGAATTTAAAGGATTGATGAGGTGTAACCAAGTTTTTAATAAGAGGTTGTTTTGCTCATAACCAATAATTAACGAAGGAATAAATGCGAAAACGGCATAAAACAGTAAAATCAATAAACTTGCTTTAAATTGTTTTCTGTATAGTAAATAGGGTAATAATACAATAGGAAGGAGTTTAATGTTAATGCCTAAAGAAATCAAAAAAGCACCTTGTATTATTTTTTTATGTTGAATGGAATGAATTCCTTCTAAACATAAATACAGCAAAAGAATGGTCATTTGAGCAACATGCAAATTCTCAATAATTAATCGAGAGCTAAACACAAATGTCAAAATCCAAAATATGTTTTTTTGTTTTTGTGAAAGAGTTTGTAACGGCAAAAGAGAGCTAACGATGCTATACAATCTGTATAAAAGCCATACATTAAAACCTAACCATAAAAATACAGTTACATGAACTGGAATAAACGTTAAAGGATAAATGAGGAGCGCAAATAGAACAGAGTAAAAATAATGGTAGCCATCAAAATAGGTTTTTTGAAAAATATTTTCTCCATTCAGTAAACTTTTAGAAGCTTCTAAAAAAATATAAAAATCGCCCTTGTTTGAAGATTCAAAAAATAAATAGATAATTAAAGCAAGGCAGGCAACTCCTATGGTTATTTTTTTAGAAGAAGGAGATAGCTGCATAAGGATTTAATATTTTACTTTTTAAAAAAGAAATAGACAGCAATAAATAATGCTAAAAATCCAATGATATGATTCCATTTCAGCGTTTCTGTTTTAAATACTAATAAAGTAAATATGACAAAAACACTGATAGAGATAACTTCTTGAATAATTTTTAACTGAAACATATTATATGGCCCGCCATTCATATCGCTTCCAATTTTATTAGCTGGCACCATCAAACTATATTCGAGTAATGCAATTCCCCAACTAATAGCAATAGCTGCAAGCATCCCTACATTCTTAAATTTTAAATGACCATACCAAGCAATTGTCATAAAGGTGTTAGAAGCTAATAGCAGTAATATAGTTGAAAGTCCTTTTGACATTTACTTTTATTTATTCTTCTCTATTAATTTCTCTAAAATATCAATAGCAGAAATACTAATAACAGTTCCAGGACCAAATACACCTGATACCCCTGCTTTGTATAAGAAATCATAATCTTGCTGAGGTATAACGCCTCCAGCAATCACCATGATATCTTCTCTACCATATTTTTTTAATTCTTCAATTACTTGTGGAATTAAGGTTTTATGTCCCGCAGCTAAAGATGATACGCCTAAAATATGCACATCATTTTCAACTGCTTGTTTAGCTGCTTCGGCTGGTGTTTGAAATAAAGGGCCAATATCCACATCAAATCCCATGTCGGCAAAACTGGTAGAGATTACTTTCGCACCTCTATCATGTCCGTCTTGTCCCATTTTCGCAATCATAATACGTGGGCGACGACCATCTAATTCAGCAAATGTATCGGCTAATTCTTTTGCTTTTAAAAAGTGTTTATCCATACTAATTTCTTTACTGTAAACACCAGCAATACTTCTGATGTTAGCTTTATATCTTCCAAATACAAGTTCTAAGGCATAAGAGATTTCCCCTAAACTACAACGAACACGAGCGGCGTTGATGGCTAATTCTAATAAATTTCCTTTTCCTGTTTTAGCCGCTTCAGTTAATGCAGATAAAGCAGCTTCTACTTCTTTAGGATTACGTTCTGCTTTTAATTTTGCTAAACGCTCTAGCTGTTGTGTTCTAACTTTAGCATTATCTACATCTAAAATATCGATGTTTGTTTTTTCGTTGGTTTGATATAAGTTAACACCAACAATAATATCTTTTCCACCATCAATGCGTGCTTGCTTACGAGCAGCCGCTTCTTCAATGCGCATTTTAGGAATTCCTGTTTCGATGGCTTTTGCCATTCCACCTAGTTTTTCAACCTCTTCAATTAATTCCCAAGCTTTTTGCGCTAACTCATGAGTTAGGGTTTCAACATAATATGAACCTGCCCAAGGGTCAACTACTTTACATACATTAGTTTCGTTTTGTAAAAACAATTGCGTGTTACGAGCAATACGAGCGCTAAAATCTGTTGGCAAAGCAATGGCTTCATCTAAGGCATTAGTGTGTAAACTTTGTGTATGACCCATGGCTGCTGCTAAAGCTTCAACACAAGTACGAGTCACATTGTTAAAAGGATCTTGTTCTGTTAAACTCCAGCCGCTGGTTTGGCAATGCGTACGTAACGCCATCGACTTAGCCGATTTTGGATTAAACTGTTTTACCATTTTAGCCCAAAGCATACGACCTGCGCGCATTTTAGCAATTTCCATAAAATGGTTCATGCCAATAGCCCAAAAGAAAGAAAGACGAGGAGCAAAGGCATCAATATCTAATCCTGCTTTAATACCAGTTCTGATATACTCTAATCCATCTGCTAAAGTGTATGCTAATTCAATATCTGCGGTAGCACCTGCTTCTTGCATGTGGTAACCACTAATAGAAATAGAATTAAATTTCGGCATTTTTTGAGAAGTGAATTCAAAAATATCCGCTATAATTTTCATCGATTGCTCTGGTGGGTAAATGTAAGTGTTACGCACCATGAACTCTTTTAAAATATCATTTTGAATGGTACCAGATAATTTATCCATTGATACTCCTTGTTCTTCGGCAGCTACAATGTAAAATGCTAAAATGGGTAATACAGCACCATTCATCGTCATACTCACACTCATTTCATCTAGTGGAATTTGATCGAACAATACTTTCATATCTAAAATAGAATCAATAGCCACACCTGCTTTTCCAACATCACCAACCACACGTTCATGGTCACTATCATAACCACGGTGAGTGGCTAAGTCAAATGCAACCGATAAGCCTTTTTGTCCAGCAGCTAAGTTACGACGATAGAACGCATTACTTTCTTCAGCTGTACTAAAACCAGCATACTGACGAACAGTCCACGGATTTTGAACATACATACTAGAGTAGGGACCTCGTAAAAAAGGTGGTGTTCCTGCTCCAAAATTTAAGTGTTCAAATTCTTTCGTGTCTGCTAAAGTATAAGATGTATTTAAGGTGATTTGTTCTGCTGTTAAAAAATTTTTTGATGCTTTTGATGTCGCTCAACATCAACTTCTTGATATTGAATGTTTGAAAAATCTTTTCTCATGATTAATTGGCTAATTGTTGTTCTAAAGATTCACTCAAATTAATAGTTTTAATTCCAGACGAATGACTAGTGTTTTTTCTTTTTACAGATTTTACTTCTTCGTTTTTGTTTTGGAATTTATTAACGCCTACTAAAACTAATTTACCTTCTTTAAATTGTTGAATCAATGTTTCTGCATCTTTAGAAATCGTTTCTTGAATGTAGTTTGATTTTAAGCACGCTAATAAACCGCCTTTAGATTCAATCACTTTAAATTGTTCCCAAGCTTTTTCGCAAAGGGTTTCGGTCAAGGTTTCAATGTAATATGAACCCGCTGCCATATCAGCAACCACATTTAAATAACTTTCGTCTTTTAAAATTAATTGTTGGTTACGAGCCATACGAGAACTAAAATCGTTTTGCGCATTAAATTCCACATCAAAAGGTAAAACAACAATACTGTTTGCACCACCAATGGAAGCACTCATGGCTTCAGTTGTAGAACGTAGCATGTTGTTGTAGCTATCTACGGTGCTTTTGTTGATTAAAGTCGTTTGCGCATGAATATGAACACTTGCTTTGATTTTATATTGGTTCAGCAAGAAGTTCGCTAATTTTCTTAGTGCTCTTAGTTTAGCAATCTCCATAAAAAAATCGCCACCAACAGATATATTTAAGTGTACATGTTTTATGCTAGAAGGAGTAATAGTCAAATATTCATTTAAGTGAGCAATAGAAAACGCTAATTCGTTTATAGTGTTTGATCCTGCCTCTTGATACAAATTGGTATTAATGCAAATAGAGGAAGTGTTAGTTAATTCAATTGTTCCGTTTAAAGCATTATCGCATTCTACAAAGCAACTATCTCCAGTTGGGATAGAACTTAAAAAAGTTGTTAGTTCTTTCTCAAATTCAGGATTAACCATAAATAGAGAGTAAATATGTTGCAATAAAACTCCTTTTAATAAAACACTATAATCTGTATTTTGAGTGATATGAAACACTAAACCAGATGCACCGTTTTGTAAAGCATTTAAGGCTTGTGCATTAGCCGCTTTTGCATCTGATACAAAAACGTTCTCGCAAATAGCCCAATCGTTTTTTGCAAAAACGGGAGTTGGGTTTGTGCTTAGGTTTTCTTTAGTATAAAAAGGTTGAACATCGATGCCTGAGTTTGTTTTCCAAACTAAAGTATTATAATCAATGCCTTTTAAATCTTTCACTAATTGCTCTTTCCATTGAGCAGCATTAGTTGGGTTGAATTCGGTAAATAATTTTTGCATGGTACTTGTTTTATGTTCATGCGCTTAGACTATACTTAGCGTAACAAGCGCACTAACAAAATTTTATTTAAAATATTTGAGCAATTTCTTTTTTAAGATAATCAATCGCTACATCGTTTGGTAATTTTTTTCCAAGATTAGCGGTAATGTTCAAAATCATCATAGCTAATTCAGAGCTATTGGCATCAGCTGGTACTTTTGATGATGAAATATTTACTAATTGAATAATTTCTTCTTTAGATGTTTTTACTAATTCCCATGCACCAGCTGTTAAGTAAATTTGCTGTGATAAGTTATGCTCATATTCTGTTTTAATAGCATTTACTAATTCCATATGTAACTGACGAGCAGACATACCATTTTTGTTAACACGAATTACTAGGCTATTTGGATTAATGCGTTCTAAATAAATAACAATTCTTTCAAAGGCTTGAATTTTTAATGGAGTGATGGTTCCAAGCGTTGTTTTTTTTAATTCGTGTTCACGTCTTTTTTGATCATTATCTAAAAAACGTTTAACTAAAAAATAGGCCGCTGCAAAAACTGCTCCGGCAGGAATCATGATTTTTAAAATTTCAACAAGTGCGTTCATAGTGGTTTAGTTTTAGAGTTTCTAATATCGGGATTTTTACTCTATAATTCAATTATTTGTAAAAATTACAGTTTAAATTAACCTCCTGCTTTTTTGGCTTTGTAGTTCGCTTTGGTTAATAGGTCTAATAGTTTGTCGCGGTTATCTCCTTGAATCAAAATATTTCCGTCTTTAGCATTACCTCCAACGCCACATTTTTGTTTGAGTGTTTTTGCTAAATCATTTAAATCGTTTTCAGTTCCAACAAAACCACTAATACGTGTTACGAGTTTCCCGCCACCAATTCGGTCTAAAAACAATTTTAAATTTTGTTGTTGTGGTGGTAATGTATCATGGTTAGTTTCTTCCTCATTTTCATAACTGAAATTAGGATTTGTAGAATAAACTACATTAACTCTTGTTTTATCTTTTTTACTCATCTTTTATAACGGATTAAAAATAAAGGAATACCAATTAGTAATATGATTAAAGGAAATAATAACCAATTGTTTGAGGTATTTGAAGTGCTATGATTTTTACTTTTCAAGGAAATTTCTTCATCAATAAATATCAAATCTTTATTTTCTTGGTCTATTTGCTGTAAACTATCTTTTAAAGTATAATATTTTTTGAGGAAAATATTTGCTTGTTCAAAATTTTGTTGAGCTTCATAAAATTCAGATTGTGTTTGATATAACTCAACTAATGCCTCTGGATATTGATATCTTGAACAAATATCATTAGCTAATAAAATATAGTTTGACGCCTGATTAAAGTTTTTTTGTAAAACATACACCATCGCAATATTATTATAGCTATCTGCCAGTTCAAATTCGTTATCAATTAACTGTCTTATTTTTAATCCTTCTTCTAAATATAACAAGGCACTATCTAATTTATGTTGCTCTCTCAACATGGTGCCTATATTGTTATAACAATCAGCCATTAATTCTTGGTTACCTATGTCATTGGCATATTTCATTGCCTCTTCAAATTGCTTAATCGCAGCATTAAATTCTTTTTGTTCATGTTTTAAAACGCCAATATTAATTAAGCAACGAGCAATTTGAAGTGTATTTCCTGTTTGGTTAGATGCTTGTAAGGATTGTAAATAAGAGTATTCAGCTAATTTAGGGTAATTAATATCACTATAGATATTGCCAAGATTTGCTTGATTAATAGCAATCCAAAATTGGTTATTGATAGCCTGACTTAATTGCAATGATTTTTTTTGATATTGAAGGGCTTTGGTATAATCTCCTTTTTTGTAAAATAAAAGCGCTAATAAATTATTGCTCTTAGCAAGATGCACGACACTCTTACTTTTTAAGGCTTCTTTTTCACATAGAGTTGCAATTTTGTAGGATAGTTCAGGATCTGTATTTCTAATATCAAAACCGGTTTTGTATAATTGGTTAACTCTTTCTGTATCGTTTTCAATAGTTTTGATTTGATATAACAACGAGTCATTTACTTGACTAAAGCCAGCAAATGATAATAGAATAGATATGATAATTAACTTCATTATTATCTGTAAATATAATTTGTTTTTACTTATGCTTTATATAATTTAGAAGCTAAATTTATCCTATGATTCATTACAAATTATACCTCAAAAACCCTCAATCTCATTATATATATGTTGATTTAACGATTGACGCTGTTTCTTCTCCAAGCCTTGAACTTCAATTACCAGCATGGCGACCAGGACGTTACGAATTAGGTAATTTTGCTAAAAATGTAAAACGAGTTGATGTTTTTGATGAAAATGACAAACCTCTTGTTTATCAAAAATCCACTAAAGATTTATGGGTAATTGAAACGAATGGCGCTAAAAAAATAAAAGTCACTTATAGTTATCATACTACCGAAATTAATGCAGGTAATTGTTATGCCGATGAAACTCAGTTATATGTTAACCCAGTTCATTTGTGTCTATATGTTCCTGCTAGAATGCAAGAAGAACATACGGTTGAATTAGATATTCCAGAAAACTATAAAGTAGCTACTTCTCTTAAAAAAGTGAACAAGAATTTTGTTGCGTCCACTTTTGATGAATTAGCGGATAGTCCAATTATGGCAAGCGCTGCGCTTCAATCAGATTTTTATGAAGTAAACGGAATTAAATTTTGGTTGCATTTTATAGGTGAATGCAAACCTGACTGGGATAAGTTTAAAACAGATTTTAAGAAATTTACTCAAACTCAACTGAATTTTTGGCAAGGTATTCCAACCGATGAATACCATTTCTTATTTCAAATTTTACCTTTCAAGTTCTATCATGGTGTTGAACATCAAAAATCAACCGTTATAGCTATTGGTCCTGGTTATAATGTGAACAAAGGAAAAACCTACGAAGATATTTTAGGGGTGTCTTGTCACGAATTATTTCATACGTGGAATATCAAATACATTCGCCCGGTTGAAATGTTGCCTTACGACTTCACTAAAGAAAATTATGCACGCACTGGATATGTATATGAAGGCTTTACATCCTATTATGGCGATTTATTATTGCTAACGAGCGGTGTTTTTAATACTCAAGAGTATTTTGACACTTTAGAGGAGCGTTTAACGAAGCATTTTCATAATTACGGACGCTTTAATTTATCAGTTGCACATTCGAGTTGGGATACCTGGTTAGATGGTTATGTGCCAGGAGCGCCGTATCGTAAAACCTCTATCTACGATGAAGGAAATTTAGTGGCCTTTATGTTGGATACTTTAATCATGAAACACAGCAATAATCAAAAAGGGTTAAGTGATGTTTGCAGAGCATTGTATACCGATTTTGGTAAAAAACAAAAAGGTTATTCAGAAAAAGATATTATTAGTTTATGTGAAAAAGCGGCTGGGACTTCATTAAAACCATTTTTTGATAAATACGTTTACGGAACAGAAGATTTTGAAATACCTTTAAATGAATGCTTGAGTTATATTGATGTTGAATTAGTAAAAACAGCTAGTCCACAATCTTGCGAATCGCTTTATGGTTTTAAAACCTTGGACTTTGGATTGAATAGAAAAGTATCGTTAATTGCACCTTATTCTCCAAGTTGGAAAGCGGGTTTAAGTAGTGGCGATGAAATTATTGCGGTAAATGGCTATACTTTAAAAAATGATTTTAATGATTGGATGCAGTATTTTAAAGAAACAGATATTGAATTAACGGTTTCTTCTAGCCAGTATTTAAAAACCATAAAATTGGTAAAAAGCTCAAAACCAGCCACTTATTTTGACTTATTGAAACTTAAACAGAAGGACATAAACTCTAAAAATTATAAACGATGGATAGAGTTGAATTCATAGATGAATGGCAGTTTTAAGTTTATTAATGTGTTATTTTTTAGACGGTTGTTAATAACTAAAGCTTGAACTTTTGGTTAAACAATAAAAAGTTTCTAGTTTAGTATAAATAATCATTTAAAAAATTAATTAAAAACACAGAACATTATGGAAGAAACAACAACTACAACAAATTCAAAAGCAGGAAAAGGACTAGGAATTGCCGGTTTAGTATTAGGTATTTTAGCTGCAGTGGTATCATTTGTACCTTGCTTAGGTATGTATGCTATATTTCCAGGTATTATCGGATTGGTATTATCAATTATTAGTATTGTTCAAGCAAATAAAGCAGGAGCAGCAAAAGGTATGGCTATTGCTGGTTTAGTATGTTCATTAGTAGGTACATCAATCGCAGCTTGGCAATACTACGCAATAAATAAAATTGCTACAGAAGCAGCGCCAGGATTAGAAAATTTAAAAGATGCTTTAGAAAATTTAGATACAGCTAAATTAAGACAAGAAATGGAAGCTGCAGTTCAACAAGTAGCTGACTCTTTACAACAACACTAAAAATGACTCACAAAAATAACGCTTACTTTATTGTAAACTTCATTTTTGTAATTTTAATAGGAATAGCATTAGGCTATTCCTATTTTTTTTATCCCAATAATCATCCTATTGGTTGTATTGTAAAAGATATGACAGGTGAAGATTGTTCCACTTGTGGCTTTTCAAGAGCATTTTCTTCTTTTACCCATTTTCAATTTAATGAAGGAAAATTATTTAATAAACATGCCTTTGGATGTTATTTATTTTTTGTTTCACAGTTTTTTTAAGATTGTTTTTTGTCACTTATTATTATATTAGAAAGACAGAAATTTCTAGTAAGGTTATATTATTAGAAGTTATGATGACTATCCTCTTTTTTTTGGTAGTATTTGTACCTTTGCTTTTTTAAATAGTATTATAAAATAAAAAATCAATACAGCTATTTATTTCAATAATAGCTACCCTTAGCAATACAAAATAATAATTATGGAAAATACGATTACGCCAGAAAATCAATTTGAAAATGAAAGGCCACAAAGACCTCAGTTTTTGACAGTACTATGTATTTTAAGTTTTATATGGAGCGGATTTTTATTGTTCTGCTTGTTTTTATTATTGATTTTCAGTAGTTCTATTTTTTCTGTTTTGGAAAAATTATTAGTGGGTGCTGATGGCATGCCTCCTATTAGCGAAGATCAGCAAAAGCATTACAAACATTATTGGATTTAGGGCCTCAAAAATTTTTAATGATGGTTGCTGTAGCAATTATCATGTATATGACCTCTTTATTGGGCGTTGTTAAAATGTGGAAACTTCAAAAATGGGGATTTTATATTTATGCAGTAATTAATGGTTTAGCTTTAACTTATGATATAATTTCAGGTTCTTATTTTTCTGTCATTGTATCAATTGCCTTTATAGGAATGTATTTTTCGAATTTTAAATACCTTAAATAAATTTCGAACGGTATCGTGACGAGCGGTTTTGATTTAGGATTTAATACAATTATCTTTGACTCAATTAGTAAACAAATTAAAATGATTTTAGAAAGCAATCCTTTTGAAGAACCAAAACGTTCTCAATTTTTAACAGTTTTATGTATCCTTTCATTTATTATGTGCGGATTAGGCTTATTGTCTGGTATTTGGGGAATTTACCAAAGCACACCAGAGGCAATGCAAAAAAATGTAGAGCAAGTGAGAGCGGTAAATGAGGAGATGGCTGATCAGATGGAAGACCAAATGATTGAAATGCAAAGTAACCCATTTAGCAAAGTGGCACCATACCTTGGATTAGTATACACCTTAGCTTCTTTTTTAGGTGTTTTATTAATGTGGAATAGAACCAAAAAAGGCTTTTATATTTATGCTATTGCCGAAATTTTGCCATACTCTAGTTTTATATTTATGGGTAAAAATTCTTTAAGTATGATGGGACCTCCATGCGGTAATAATGCCGCTATTGCTATGGGATTTTTAATTTTTATGGTGGTAGTAGATGTTATTTTTGTGGCTTTATATGCCAAAATTTAAAAGAAATGGATAAGTAATTACTTCGTGTAATTTCTTTCTCCAAAAATACTACTGCCAACTCTTATCATTGTTGAACCTTCTTCTATAGCTAATAAATAGTCGCCACTCATTCCAAAACTTAGGACGCTATAATTAGGAAATTGCTTGCTAAACTCTTTTAAAGATTTAAATTCTGCTCTAATTTGTACTTCCTTTTCGGTATTAGAAGCCATGGCCATAAAGCCTTTGATAGCAATGTTTTTCAATTCTTTAAATTCTGTCGAGTTTAAAATATCTAAAGCTTCTTTAAAGTCTAAGCCAAATTTGGTTTCTTCTTGCGCAATATAAATTTGCAACAAGCAATCAATCACACGATTGTTTTTCTGAGCTTGTTTGTTTATTTCTTTCAATAAGCTAAAGCTATCCACCCCATGAATTAAATATACAAATGGAGCAATGTATTTTACTTTATTACTTTGTAAATGACCTATAAAATGCCAGTGTATATCTTTTGGCAATTGAGCTTCTTTGTCAACTAACTCTTGCACATAATTCTCTCCAAAATGTCGTTGACCAGCCTCATATGCTTCTAAAAGCATCTCGGTGGGTTTTGTTTTAGATACCGCAATTAATGTAACGTTCTCTGGAATTTGAGAGTGAATGTGTTTTATGTTTTCGGAAATAGACATATTAATTTAAGTTCATTTTCATCATAATATCAATCTGTTCGTCATCACCTAATTTAAAGATATGTTTGTCAAACTCTACAAAGTTATGTTTTTTATAGAATGCAATGGCTTTTAAATTGAGTTCCCAAACAGCTAGCCAAATATATTGGTAATGATGTTCTTTAGCAATTTCAATGGCTTTGTCAAGAAGTTGTTTGCCTATATTTTTACCATGAAATTCATGTTTTATATAGATGCGTTCAATTTCAAGAGAAATGTCGTTCTTTAGTTCTGTTTGAGCTTTACCAGTATTGATTTTTAAATAACCGATGACGTCGGAGTTTAAATTTAAAAAATAAAATGATGAGCCTTTTATGTTTAGTTCTTTGCTCAACTGTTCAATGCTTAAATTTTCAGACACATATTTTCGCATATCACTTTCAGAGTTTTGATGCGCAAAGGTTTCCGTAAATGTTTGAACACTGATGTTTCTTAATAATTCAACTTCATTAATAGTTACTTTTGATATCTCACTTGCCTGTTCTAACATTTTCTAATTATCTCATTAACTAATTTTCTAATTGAAAACTATTCTTCCAAACTATAAATCAATAAACCGCTTCGCATCTTAGGCTCAACCCAAGTAGATTTTGGAGGCATGATATTATTGGTATCGGCAATCCATTTTAAATGCTCCATGGTTACAGGATATAAACCAAAGGCTATAGCTGCTTTACCTTCGTCTACTTGTTTTTTTAATTCTTTACTGCCGCGTACACCAGGAATAAAGCCAATGCGTTTATCCGTTTTCAAATCATGTATATCAAACACAGGCGATAAAATATATTTGGTTAAGATAGCCGCATCCAAACTATCAATGGGGTCCTTAGCATTATAAATCGTATCTTTTGCTTTTAATGAATACCATTTATTATCCGCATACATAGATAGTTCGTGTTTTTTGTTTGGCTTAAAATCAGCAGCATTT
The DNA here is from genome assembly GCA_016711805.1 of Bacteroidota bacterium. GTDB lineage: Bacteria > Bacteroidota > Bacteroidia > B-17B0 > Aurantibacillaceae > UBA4416. The sequence continues at coordinate 9,949 of JADJSH010000014.1, read as the reverse complement.
ACTTCTTCAACCGTAAAATTAGTTTTTAGTTGTTGTATGATTTGCCCAACTGATAAACCATTTAAATCTTTTACAACGCGGTTATAATCATATATTTTTAAATGAGTCTCTGGAAAAAATACACCTAAATAGTAATTAAACGCTTCTTCTCCAGTATATGATTTGCGAGTGCTACGTCTTAATTTACCTAGTAATGTTGCTGATGCCGAACGGTGATGTCCATCGGCAATATAAATATTAGGAATAGCTGTAAAACGTTCAGCAATTTGTTTGACTGTTTTACGAGAACTAATTACCCAAACTGTGTGTCGTACTTTATCAGTGGTTGTAAAATCGTAATCGGGGCGGGTAGCTGCTATTTCTTCTGATACAGCATCAATCACTTCGTCATTAGGATAGCAAAATAAAACAGGTTCTGCATTAAACTCACACACTTCTAAATAATCTTTTAATTTTTCTTCGCGTGTGGTTAATGTTTGTTCGTGTATTTTAATGACGCCGCTCATATAATCATCAATACTAGTGCAAGCAATTATTCCAATAAATTCATTTCCTTCTTTCACTTGTCGGTATAGGTAATAACAAGGACTTTCATCACGCAAAAATATTTTTTCTGTAACAAATTTTTTAAAGTGATTTTTTACTTTATGTAATCTTTCTTTTGAGCCTGGTTTTGTTTTAATACCATCTTCAAAATCAGGATTAATGACATGTAAAAAAGAGTAGGGGTTTCCTGCTAATTTATCTCTTAGCTCTGCTGAATTATAACCATCAACAGATCGGGAGGCCACTAAATGTACTTTATCATTTTCGGGACGTATTGCTTTAAACGGAATTACTTTTGCCATAACTATTTACAAAGTTTCGTTTTTAAATATACAGATTTTTAGGCAAAAAAAAAGCTCTCTGATTTTTCAGAGAGCTTTTTTAGAATTACAATATCTTAGTTAGTCATTCCTTTGAAATCAGCGTTGTCGCGTAATTTTAAGAACTCTGCATCATCTTTAGCCCAAGCTTTTAAAGAACCATCTTTTTCGATAGCTGTTTTTAAGTTAGAGATAACGTCAGCTGTATTATTGTTACGAGCTGCAGCAACTGCTTTTAAGTAAGAAGCCATTGCCATATCTTTTTCATTACTGTTATCTAAAGTAGTTGCTACTGCACCATTGTTACCGTTTAATAATTCAGCTAATGCTTTGTTAAATCCTTTGTTATCTCCAAAGTTAGAAACTGCATCAGCATATTTACCATCACGTACATTCATGATACCTTTGTTGTAGTTTACTTCTGGACCAGCACCGTTTGCTTTGTCATAATATTCCATTGCTTTTTTACGGTCACCTGCTTTAGCAGCAATAATTCCCATGTGATTCATTACAATTGGGTTTCCAGCAGCATTAGCTTCAGCACGTTTAAATGCTTCACCAGCTTCAGCAACTTTATTATTCATTAATAAAGCCACACCTAAGTTGTTAGATGTTCTCCAATCAGTACCATATTTTTCTCAGCAGCAGTGTAAATAGCCACTTTAGTATTTACATCATTAGTTAAAGTAGCACCATATAACATCTCTTCAACTGATAAAGAATCAGGGAAAGTAGTTGTTAATTTAGTGATTTGCTCATCTGTACGAGATTTTTTGTTAACGTTAACCGTTAAAACTGAACGACGTAATTTTGGTAAAATTTTATCAGCTACTTCAGTATAAGTTTTAGATAAATTTTTGATTTCTTTTTCACGTTGATCTAAATCAGTGTACATTGTTAATACACGTAAGATTAAATCTTTATCAGCAATAGCAGAACCTTCCATTAAAGATTTGAATCCATTCCAATCTTCAGCAGTAGTTTGTGTTACATAGTTTGCTTCTTCTTTACCAAATTTTTGATCTTTGTTTTTGTTTTTCTTAAACTCATTCATTAAAGCTTTAGAACCAGATTTAGCACGGTCTTTAGCTAAATTTTCATTTAATGATAACTCACCATCTGGAGATGCGTAAGCAGATACATTGATATCTTTGAATTCGTACCAAACGTTATTAATGTTTTCGCTAATAAAAGTATTTAAGTTTTTAACCTCATCACTTTTCATTTCGCTAGCGCGAACATCCGATTTATTAACTAAATAATATACGTTTGCTGTTTGGTTAACTGGTGTAGATTTAACAAAAGCATCTTTTGCATAAATTCCTTTTTCATCATTACGCACTAATAAAGGAGTAACAACAGTACCGTCACCTAATTTAACAGGTGTAAAATCTTTTGATTTTTTCTTTACAACACCTTGAGCACGTAACTCAACAGTAGCAACTTTCATTGCTGGTTCATAAGCAAATTTCTCAGATGTGTAGCTAAAAGTACCACCTTTTTCATAACTGATTTTTTGACCTGGATCAGTTGCTTTCTCACCAACTAAAATTACTGGTTTTAAAGCTTTTTCTCCACCTGCATATTTTACAACTGGTGTTAAAGTAACGGTTGCTTTTTTAGCAAAAATCTTAGCAGGATACTTTCCTGTTACGGTAAAGCCTACGCTATCTCCATGCATTTCTAATGGATTTGGTTTAACATCATAAGAAAAAGTGGATTGTTTTTTTACCATTTTTCCTAAACCATTGCAACCAACTAATAAAGCAGTTGTACCAACAGCAAGACTTAAGTTTCGTAAAGTTTTAGTATTCATCATTTATAAGGGTTATGTAATTTTTGTTATTTCCGACAAAATTATAAAATAATTACTGAAAGCCTAATTATTTTAGTATTAAGTTTAAAAAAAAATCCCACTATTTAGTGGGATTTTGAATTATTTCTGTAGCAATTATTATTTTGCTATTGCATTTACTTTTTTAGTCAACTTAGATTTTAAGTTAGCTGCTTTGTTTTTATGGATAACGCTCTTTTTAGCTAATTTATCTAACATTGCTACTACTTTTGGTAATAAAGCTGCTGCTTCTTTTTTAGTTTCAGAACCACGTAATTTTTTAATCGCATTACGAGTTGTTTTTGCATAATAACGATTTTGTAAACGTTTAGCGTTATTTGATCTAATTCTTTTTATTGCCGACTTATGATTTGCCATTCTATTTAGGTATTAATCTGTTTTTTTAAATTGGATTGCAAATATACACTTTTTTTTATAATAACAAATGTTCATAACAAAAATTTATGGAATATAGTCTAAAACTTACATTTGCCATTATCAATGAATCCAAAAAAAGCATACATATTAGCCTTAATTAGCCTTTCTTCGCTTGTTTTTGCTCAGCAAAGCCCCGAAATCATCAAAAACTTGGTGCCAAATGGTAGTTTTGAGAATTATAGAAAGAAATCTGGAAGTATTAAACAAGCCATTCCTTGGCAACAAATCGCTAGTGTCGATTTTTATCAAGAACCTATTAGTAACGATACTTCTCGTTTTAAAGGCGCTAGAACAGGAAAATGCTATGCAGGACTTCGATTTCAAAAAAAATATAAAGAATTTGTGCAAGTTAAGTTTGCCGAACCTCTACACCGGGGAACTACTTATGAGTATGAAATGTATATTCGCTTAGCTTTTTGGAGCAATGCTAGTTTGAAGTCATTTGGTGCTTTATTTACTAAAATGGGTTACAAAAGCAAAGGCGATGTGGTTAAATCCGCTTTAATTGATTCCGTATCTAAAAAAGGAAGCTTTATTAATGGATATCAGTGGTTCAAAATTTCAGGTAAGTATATAGCTGATGGAGGCGAGAAATATTTAACCATCGGTAATTTTTCGCCAAATGTTAAAAAAGACATGGTTCGCATGAATGTATTTAAGTTTGGATTTAAAGAAGCTTACTATTTTGTGGATGATATTTCTCTTGTAAAAGCAAAAGAAGCCGTAGAAAAAGTGAAAGTGGAAATTGTAGGCTCATTTAATTTGGAACAAGACTCGGTATTAGATGTAAAAAAAGATGTGAAAGTAGGAGAGAAGATTGCTTTAAAAAATATCTTTTTTGAAAATGCCCGTTACTATTTATTACCCGAATCTTATTCAGAGTTAAATAAGTTGGCACAATATCTACTACGCAATCCTCAAATGGAAGTGCAAATTAACGGACATTCGGATAACGTGGGATCTAAAAGTAAAAATCAAAAAATATCTAAGCAACGCGCACGCGAAGTATTTGAATACTTAATTAAAAAAGGCATACAAAATAAAATGTACTTTAAAGGCTACGGAAGTTTACAGCCTATTGCCAGTAACGATACGGATATTGATAGAGCCAAGAACAGAAGGGTGGAGTTTGAGATTATAAAAAACTAATTCGTAATCATAAAAAATTACTAAACTAATAGAGATGAATTTAATAGAAAAAGATAACGCAAAAACAATCAGAGCTTGGTCCTTTTATGATTGGGCCAACTCAGTATTCCCTTTGGTTATTACTTCCGCTATCTTTCCTAATTTTTATGATTATGTCACCACACATGATGAAAATAAAAACTTTTTAGGACATACCGTTAATTTTTTAGGATTTGAGTTTGAGAATCAAAACATCTATACTTTTATTTACGCCTTTGCCTTATCCATTGTTGTTTTAATTACACCAATTTTAAGTGGAGTAGCCGATTACTTGGGTAATAAAAAACGTTTCCTTCAATTTTTTTGTTACTTAGGTTCTATTTCCTGTATGTGCCTTTTCTTTTTTACGAGAGAACATTTAGAATTAAGTTTTATTCCTTTTATTACAGCAACCATTGGTTTTTGGGGTAGTTTGGTATATTACAATTCTTATTTACCTGAAATTGCCTCTATTGAAAATCAAGATAAAGTAAGTGCCCGTGGTTTTGCTTTAGGTTATTTTGGAAGTTCGTTATTATTAATTTTATGTTTGATTGGTATCATTGTTTTTAAGTACGAAGAAACTGTTGTGGATGGAATTGTAGTAAGCACAAAAGGTTTCTTTAAAGTGAAGTACGCTTTTTTACTCACAGGTATTTGGTGGATGGGATTTGCACAATACACCTTTGCTAATTTGCCCAACAAAAATCATAAGGCACATGGCAGTGATAAAAAAGGCTTAGTATCCAAAGGATTTAAAGAATTAAGAAATGTGTGGGCTCAAATAAAATTAATGCCTTTATTAAAACGTTTTTTAACGAGTTACTTTTTTTTCAATATGGGTGTGCAAACCATTATGGTAGTAGCAGTATTATTTGCTCGAAACGAGATTGAATGGGGTGAAGGAGAAGCTGCCGAAAAAGCAAAAACAAACGCTTTAATCGTAAGTATATTAATTATTCAGTTTGTAGGTATTGCAGGCTCGTTCTTGTTTTCTTGGCTATCTCGTAAAATTGGTAATATCCAAGCATTAATGACATCCATTGCTATTTGGATTTTTATTTGCGTATTTACTTATGCCGTTGTGCATACACCAGTTGAGTTTTACATTGTTGCATTTTTAGTTGGTTTAGTAATGGGTGGTGTGCAAGCTTTATCGCGAAGTACATACAGTAAATTTTTGCCTGAAACCGAGGATCACACGAGCTTTTTTAGCTTTTATGATGTGATTGAAAAACTGGGAATGATTTTAGGAACCGTTTCTTTTAGTGTTATTAGCCAAGTTATGGGCGGCATGCGTGCTTCTATTTTGTCTTTAATTATCTTTTTTATTATTGGAATGATTGTGTTAATTCCTTTAACTAAAAAGTCTTTAGTGAAATAGTTTTTTATTTTATTTTTTTAATTGCTTATGTGACCCATCGCAGCCAGGCATTTTTTTAGATAAACCACAAATGCAATCATGTATTCCTTTACCATCTAAAATACGTGAAGTGCAAGCTTCAATTCTTGATTGGCGTGTTTGTGAGTTTTTAGAACCAGAAAAATGCAATAAGTAACCTCTTTGTCGCCCTGGTGTTAATGCCTCAAAAGCTTTTTTAAACTTCGCATCTTTTTTTATAGTAGCTTTAAGTTCTTCGGGCATTACGTAATCTTCTGTTTTTTTTAGTTCCACTTTCAAACCTGCTTTTTCTATTTCAACAGCTTCAAAAATATAGGCTTTAATAGTCGTTTTTAGCTTTATAATTTCTTTAGTATCCGTAAATTTAATCACACGACTCGTTTGTGTGTTTTCGCCCATCTTGCTTAAAATTCCTTCCTCGTCTTGCAATAAAGCACCATTCAAAAAACTAATCATACAAAACTCTTTAAACGTGCCAAGCATGATGAGATTAGTCTTTTGATACATGTAACAAGGCACGCCCCATTTTAATTCTTCTACTAGCCCACAATCCAAAACAATGGCTCTTAATTGTTCGATTTCCTTTTTAAATTTATTGAGTTCGCTTATGTAATGATCAACTTTTGGTTCATTGTATCTACAAATTAGTATAAAAACAACACTTATGTTTTCTGTAAATTTACCTATAATAATGAATTTCAATAATCAAAATCAAACTCTCACTCCAAATATATAACCTACTAGTGCTGATAAGCCCATGGCAAGTGTACCCCAAATGGTAATACGGATAATTGCTTTTGAGATGCTTGAACCGCCTGTTTTTGCAGCTATAGCACCTAAGATAATTAGAAAAATAGTCGTGAAACCATATAACCAATATTCCATTCCTTTTACTGGCGCAAAAAGAACCACCAATAGAGGCAATATACCTCCAACCGTAAATGCTGTTCCTGAGGCGATAGCTGCTTGAATGGGGTTAGCTTGACTAATTTCGTTTATCCCCAATTCATCTCTAATGTGCGCTCCTAAGGCATCTTTTTCTGTTAGTTCAATAGCTACTTGCATAGCCGTTTCTTTTTTTAATCCTCTCTTCTCATAAATTTGAGCAAGTATATTTAATTCTTCAACAGGCATTTCTTTAAGCTCTTGCATTTCTCTTTCGATATCTGCTTTTTCTGTATCGGTTTGAGAGCTTACCGACACATATTCGCCAGCAGCCATTGATAAGGCACCTGCAACTAATCCGGCAACAGTTGCTAAAACGATAGGCTCTCTTGTTGAACTTGCTGCGGCAACACCTATGGCAAGACTCGAAACGGAAATGATTCCATCGTTTGCTCCTAAAACAGCGGCTCTTAACCAATTACTTCTATGGATGTAGTGATTGTCTAAATAGTTATCGATGGTTATCATTTTTTATTTTGGTTTAAAATTGCACCTTATCGTTTTTGAAGTTACATGTGCGGTTTTGAAATAGTACTAATACCTCAAAAGGTGAATTAAAGGTAAGGGTTAATTATTCATTTAACTTCAACAAATCATTAACAAACGATTTTCACCAGCTTTTTCATTTGGTGCTCGGTGCACACAAGGAAGAACTTTACTTTGGGGATGATCAACGGCCAAGCGCCAAAGGTGACCGATACCTAAATTAATAATTTGCGCCGTAGGTTTAGGTTGATAGTGGAGATCAAAAAAATGTTCCGTTAAAAATGATTCAAAGTCTTCATCTTTACCATCATATAGTTTTTTGAGTTCATCACGTATTTCGGGAACAAGCACTTTTTGTTGGGCTTGCGCATTTGGTAATATGTCGCTTGCCTCGCCAAAGTAAGTACATAAAAAAGTATCTGTTGGCACAGGAGAACGATCTACATGAAAAGAATAAACATCGGTTGGAAAAAAGCTTTCATCTTTTTCGTAGCACTTAATGATATTAAGTGTTGGAGAGGCACCGTGAGTTTTTAATAGTTCGAAATCATTTAAAATTAGTTCACGAGCAAGTTGGCCTTGTTCACTCAACTCAAGTTTTAAAAGTTGCTCTTTATTAAGCTCAATTATATTGCTGTTTAGTTTTACCTTTTTTATAATTTCCGAAAAATCACCTACCAGTTTACGGCGCCAGCAAATGGCATTCACCTCACCAACAAAAGCTGTAGAAACTAGCTCTTCAAAATTGGTAACAAAGTGAATTTGATTCTCCGTATTTGATACATCTATCATAATAGGTAATATTAGGAAAAAAAGAAAGCTTGTTAATTATTTACGACTTCTTAATACTGCGTGTTAGTGGTTGTTGCTGCCATTTAGATAAACCTAGTTTAATTGTCCGCCTAGTTTACTTTTGGTTTTTCAATTATGTGAATTATTAGGAAAATTAGTGTTATTAAAAGCGACGCTAGAAACAGAAAAACGCTTATTAGAAGGGTAGTGTATGCCATCGCAGTTATTGCACCATCCAATATACTATTAGTGTAAACAGTTAATGCACCACATAGACCACAATAGGCTATTAACGCAACAAAAGTAAATAGAAGCAAAACACTATAATTTAATGGAGTCTTAATATAGTTTTTTATAAGGCGAACTAAGAGAAACCAAATTAGTCCGAATGGAATAATTAGGATGACAAATGCTAAAATATATGTTAAGTTGTCTTCCATTTTTGTTGTCACAAAGATAGTTTTGTCAACGTAGCAATTACCCCTAACGGTTGCAAGCTAAATTCCCGTTTAGGTTTTGAAACAATGTCTACCGAAACGTTTAAATAAAGGTACTATGTTTCTATACATTTGCAAAATGAAAATATGTTTCGCGGAGCGACATTGAAAATTGCAAATGCTTTGATGTCGCCAACATAATTAATGTGGTCCCGTTTCTGTCAAACCAACAACGTCGTCAATGTAGTCTTGTAGCCACTCAAAGCGGTCTAATTTTGGATTACGACCCTTAATGGTTTTTGTTTTACCATTAAACTTTACGGTTAACATAAAATAATAGCCGTCATATCCGTCTCCATTAATAGTGTCAGGAAAGGAAAGTATTTTGTGAAAATTCACAATTTTGTTTTTTAATGGCTAAAATGATTCCTTGTTAATAGTTATTTTTTTGTTGTAAATAGGCTTTTTGTCTTCGTTACAATACATTTTCACTGTCATATTACCAGGGTCTTTAAGCGTAGTTATGGTTGTGCAGTTATGCCAACCTGATACACTATAAATTAATTGAAATGATTTCAACGAGTCCTTGTTTTCTTCAGCAATTTGTCTTTTTTGTCCAAATAGTTGTCCAGTTAAGAGAAGTAATAATATAAAATTAAATTTCGTCATAAGTTAATATTTTTCGATTAGGTCTTCTTTAACAACTGGAGGAACAAATTCGACTTCTTCTAATTTTGGGGTAATTACGTTATAACTTAAAAAATTGAAACTAGTGTCTGTTGTTTTAGTGATTGTGTAATTATTTAAAACACTTAATTCAGTTATGATTGAGTCTAGTGTATTCGGTGTATCGTGGTCAAACAACATACTCCTTATTTGCTGTGTTTTTGAAGAGATAATAATACCAGATAGTGAGCCATCAGGCGGTGATAGTCCAATTATTTCATCGAACTTGTTAAGCAAGCCAGATTTAATTAAAGAGTTAACTTTATAAAATGTTGAGTCTTTAATTTTACCAATATAGTAGGTTTTCCATTGTTACGTTTGTTCACAAGTATATGTGCGACTTTTGAGGCTGTCAAACATGAACCGAAATCTTTCCAGTCCAAGTGTCACTAAACGATATATCAACAAAGGTGAAAACTGCAGCCTCCTTGATGTTCTTTTTACAAGAGAAAAGGACTATTGTTGTCAAAAAGATTATTATGGTGTTTTTCATATATGACTCGTAACGTTTGGCAGTTGAAATCTGAGCAGTTTTAAATCAACAGACTACCTAAACGTTTAAATAAAGATAGCATGTTTCTAGGCATTTGCAAAATGAAAATACTTTTCGCGGAGCGACCGCTTTTGCAAAAGCTTTGATGTCAGCCCGAATTAGGCAAAGGTGCTGTTAGCAGTTAGGCGGTTGATTTACTCAATGTTTCAATCTATGTCCAATGTTCCAACAACGGCAAATAGATATTTTTCTAATTCTTTGTAGTCCTTGCTTGCACTTTGAGGATTACTAGCATAAATGTCTTTAGTTTTATTTAATATTTCGTACTTTATCTTAACCGTTTGACCATCCATACATTTTTTA
>JADJSH010000013.1 GCA_016711805.1 Bacteroidota bacterium | reverse complement strand
CTGGCGAAACGGCTACTTTATCTAAAGAAGAAAACAGCAGGTTATTGCTCATATCATAAAAGACAACTAAGAAACGTGTTCCATTAGTATTAGGGTTGGTGGCAATAATACGGCTGAATTAGTGGAACAATTAAAGAAAGATGATTTATCTGGTTTTGATGCCATTCTTTCTGTATCTCCTTATTACAATAAACCGTCTCAAGAAGAATTTATCAGCATTATAAAGCGATTGCAAAAGCAAGTCCGTTACCGATCATATTGTATAATGTGCCGGGCGTACAGCTTCCAATATCACAGCTGAAACAACCTTACGTTTAGCAAATGAATTTAAAAATATCATTGCGATTAAAGCTAGTGGAAATATCGAGCAATGCACGAAAATTATTAAATACCGTCCTGATAATTTCTTAATTATTAGTGGTGATGATAACTTAACCTTACCGTTAATTGCAAGTGGTGCTGATGGAGTTATATCTGTTGTGGCGAATGCGTATCCGAAAGATTTTAGTGATATGGTGCGTTTTGCCTTAGTACACGATTTAAAAAATGCACAAAAATTACATTACAAATTAACGGAGATCACTGAGCAATTATTTGCTGATGGAAATCCTGGCGGTGTAAAAGTAGTATTAGCAAAAAAGAAAATTACTCAACCAACCGTTCGTTTGCCATTAGTAGAACCTAATGATACCGTGAAAGCTAAGTTGAAGAAAATTGCTATTAATTAACGAAAATCTCCTCCTTTGAAGGAGGTGTCCGCAGGACGGAGGATGTTATTTACTAAAACCAAAACCTATGTTAGAATTATTAAAACAACCTTGGCCTTGGTACGTTGCAGGTGTCCTTATTGGATTAACGGTTCCTTCGCTATTATTAATTGGAAACAAATCCTTTGGGATTTCATCTTCCTTACGTCACATTTGTGCAGCTTGCATACCGGCAAATATTAAATTTTTCAATACGATTGGAGAAAAGAATCGTGGAATTTATTTTTGTAGGAGGCGTTGCTATTGGTGGTATGATAGCCTCTTTTGTTTTAACCAATCCAAATCCTATTGTTGTTGCCGAAAGTACAAAGGAAGCGTTATCTGCTAATAATGTAAAAAGATTTCGAACATTTATTACCAACCGATATTTTTAGTTGGAGCAGTTTATTAACCTTACGTGGTTTTATATTTATGGTAGTAGGTGGTTTTATGGTTGGCTTTGGAACACGTTATGCCGGCGGTTGCACAAGCGGCCATGCTATCATGGGTTTGTCCAATTTACAGTTACCTTCTTTAATTGCAACCTGTTGTTTTATGATTGGTGGCTTTATTATGACGTGGTTAATCTTACCTTTTTTATTAAATCTTTAATCAGAAAATCATGACGACAGAAAATTTAAAAAATGTAGAAAATGATGAGTTTGAATTAAAGGCTACTTGCATCAATAATTCAGACATTAAAAAACCTTGGACAGCAAACTTAGTGTATGCCTTTATAGGAATGTTGTTTGGAATTGTATTTGTTAAAGCAGAAATTGTTAGTTGGTTTCGTATTCAAGAAATGTTCCGATTTGAATCGTTTCACATGTACGGCGTTATTGGAACAGCTGTTGTTGTTGGAATGATTTCGGTTTTCATTATTAAAAAATTTAATATTAAAACCTTAGACGGAGAGCAAGTGATTTTGACTCCAAAACTAATAACAAAGGAGTTATTATTGGTGGTTTAATTTTTGGTTTAGGTTGGGCTATTACTGGCGCTTGCCCTGGACCATTATTCGCTCAAATAGGAAGTGGTTTTACGGTTATAATTATTACCTTTTTAAGTGCCGTTGCTGGTACTTGGGTGTATGGCTACTTTCAAGATAAATTACCGCATTAGTATTTTCATTTACTAAGAGTTATTGTTTAATTATTTTTTTGTAAGACACTAAATTTCCTTGTTGTATTTTTAGCTGATAAATGCCGTCTGCAAAATGTTTTAAATCTAATTTTATTTCAAAATCGTTATTTTTTTGAGAATGTATTAATTTTCCAGAAGCAGAATAAATTTCCAACAAATCAATTTTTGTTTTATTGTTTACGGAAACCATTATGTGATCTGTTGTGGGATTTGGAATTGTATTAATAATTAATGATTCACTATTTAAAAGTTTGATGTCGGTTGTCCCACCTATAGAAGCTTTTTGTTCGCGAATACCAAATGTCTAATGAACCATCTCTTGTACTTCCCCAAACAGTATGTAATGTATCGTTTTTTATTACCATGCTCATAACGTCATTCCCATTTTCCGATAATATATTACCATAAGTTTCAAGTGTATTACTAATTTTAAAATTTGGATTAAAAGTGGATGATCCAGAAGGTCTAAATGCAGCATATACTTCAGATGCTCTTGCATATCCTGGTCCTGATCCATTTCTTCTATCTCTCCAGGTAATTGCTAAATCACCATTGTTATCAAAATCGGCCCAAAGCAAATCTTGCATTTTTCCATTATTAATGGCATCATCATTAATACGAGTCAATGCCGACCAACTTGAGCCACCGTTTAGAGTTTCCGTCATATAAATATCATAGTCAACACCACTCAAACTTCCAATACATACAAATACATAATGATTGCTATTTGTTGGATTAATAATCAAACGATAACTTAATTTAGCAGAATCATTTGCTGCGGCTGTGTTAAATGAGGAATTAAAAACGGTACTATAATTAAAAGTTCCTCCACCATTGGTTGATTTAGCAAGAATATATTTTGCAAATACACTTTGCGACGGCAGATAACTAGGATATATTGCAATGACTGTATTACCTGTAACGGCAGGAACCGCCATCGGTGCAGCAATGACATTTCCTACTAAAAAATTTGTAGTATCTAAATAACGCCAATTGTTAAAGCTTGTTCCTCCATTTGATGAACTTATAAAATACGGACGATTTGGTGGTAAAATCCAAGGTGCAGGTTTTGTTGTAACATAAATATTATTGCCCGAATTACTAACAGATAACCAAGGTCTATCGATTGGTCTTTTTGTAACATCAGTTAAAGCGTCGATTACTTTAACCGGAGTGCTCCACGTGGTTCCACCATTTAATGATTTTGTTAAATATACCCCACCTGAGTCTGGTGATTCTCGGTAATCAATGTACGTTAAAAATAATTTACCTGTTCCATCAAAAGCTATAGATACATCTGCTGACTTAAAATTTGGTGACATGTGAGGTAAGTTAACTGCAGTTGACCATGTTTGCCCACCGTCAATTGATTTTTAGTTTTTATGGTTAAGGCTGTTCCACTTCCAAAAACATAACCCATCCATGCTACAACTATGTTTTGATTATTTGTGGGGTTGATGGCGATATATGGCTCACCTTCAAATACAGTTAAATTTGATAAATTAATGTTTTGAGAATGTACAAAACCTATAGTAAAAAGTGATAAAAGTAAAAGTAGTTTTTCATTTTAAGATATGTTTATTGAGCCTTATAAATTTATATATTTTTTTGTACTTAATAAAGACTCTAAATTACTTTAAAAAGTTTAATTTAAACTTTGATTTCATTACCTTTGAACGTCAAAACTATATAAAACCTTTTAACACTATTATTCTTTTATGGATTTATCAATATTAAAAACAATGTGCGCCATTCATTCGCCAAGCGGAAACGAAGTAGCCATGAAAGAATTTTTATTAGACTATATTAAAAAAGAATCTAAAAACTGGAAGCACAAACCAAAGGTGATTCACGGAAAAGGCTTTCAGGATAATATCATGTTGGTGTTTGGTAAACCACGCACCGCTATTTTTGCACACACTGATAGTATTGGTTTTACCGTGCGTTACGGAAAACAATTAGTGAAAATTGGTGGGCCACGTATTGAAAAAGGTTATGAATTGGTAGGAAGCGATAGCAAAGGTAAATGCGAAGCAACTTTGAACGTGGTAAAAGACACCATGGAATATAAAGCTAAGCGTAGTTTTGATACAGGTACTGAATTAGTTTTTAAAGCTAATTGGAGAGAAGATAAAGACTACGTGCAATGTTGTTATATGGATAACCGTTTAGGTTGTTATAATGCCTTAAAAGTTGCTGAGACTTTAAAAGATGGTGTGATTGTATTTAGTACATGGGAAGAGCACGGTGGCGGTAGTGTATCGTACTTACAAAAATATTTAGTCGATAATTATAAAATTTCTCAAGCTTTAATTTCTGATATCTCTTGGATTTCGGATGGCGTATTTCCGGCAAAAGGACCAGTAATTAGTATGCGAGATAGTTTAATACCTCGTCGTAGTTATATCAACAGAATAATTGATATTGCTAAAAAACATAAAGTGGCTTATCAATTGGAAGTTGAAGGATCGGGTGGAAGTGATGCTAAAGAATTACAAATGGCTGAAAATGTTTGGGACTGGTGCTTTGTTGGAGCAGCCGAACAATTTGTGCATACACCTAACGAAAAGGTTCACAAAAAAGATATTGAAGGCATGATAGAATTATACAAAGCCCTGATGAAGGATTTGTAGAAATTGGATTAGTCCGCAAATTGCATGTAAAGTAAGGCAACAGAAGCCACTGTCATAATAATGAATGCCGCAAAACCAAGAATATTGGCCAATCTTCCATTCACGTTTTTACCCATTATTTTTTTGTTGTTGGAGATGTGCAATATGATTGCAATGAGAACTGGTGCTGTTAATCCATAAAGAATTGCGGTATATATCAACGATTGAATAGGCGTAATGCCAATATAATTTAAGGATAAACCTAGGAGCAAAGAGATGGCAATAATCACGTAGAATGCCTTGGCTTCATGAAACTTTTTATCTAGACCTTGTTCCCAACCAAAAGTTTCGGTAATGATATAGGATATAGAACCACTTAATACAGGAATAGCAATTAGTCCAGTTCCAATAACACCAATGGCAAAAAGTAAATAAGCTAAATTCCCAGCTAATGGTTTTAATGCCATGGCTGCTTGTTCTACAGTATCTATTTGATGAATACCTCCATTAAATAAAACAGTGCCAGTAGTCAAAATAATAAAATACATGACGAAGCCAGAAACTGTCATCCCAAAATCCACGTCTTGATTGATCTCATGGATAATTTTTTTATTGACGATGAGATGCGCTCTTTTGGATTTCATTTCTTCCACTTCAACCGAAGCTTGCCAAAAGAAAAGATAGGGTGATATGGTGGTACCAAGTATACCAACAATGATGGCCATAAATTTCTTATCAAATTGTAGGGTAGGGATAAAGGTGGCCTTTAAGATGTCTGAATAATTTTGTTTGTATAAAAAAGGAACAATAAAATAAACTAACATTACGATGCACAAGTATTTTAAAACGGATGCTATTTTTTGATAAGGTAAATAGATGATTAAGCCTAAAAGAATAACAGTAAATAGAACACTAAAATAATTAGCATCAATACTCGGAAATAGCAAGTTTCCAACGGCTCCCATGCCTGCAATATCTGCTCCAATATTCATCACAATAGCAGGGAAACTAAACAATAGCATCACATATAAAATTGGTTTTGGATAATGTTTTTTAAGAGTTCCAGTTAAGCCTTGCGAGGTAACTAAGCCAATTCTGGCACACATTTGCTGAATGGCTGCCATTAATGGAAACGCGATAATAGCTGTCCATAATGTTGAAAGACCATATGCCGCACCCGCTTGAGAATAGGTGGCTATGCCAGAAGGATCATCGTCGCTGGCACCAGTTACAAGACCTGGCCCTAGTTTTTTCCAACCACGCTAAAGTTTCGACGATAATGGGCTCTTTTTTTTCATCATCTAAATGTAACGTTATTTGGCCATTAAAAACCGTCTTCTATTTCTTTTGCAATATGTTTTCGTTCTACTTCACTTAGTAATTTTACTCTAAGTTCTTTAATTAGTTCATTAGAGTGAAGTATTTCAAAAAGTTGGTGAACCCAAGCTTCAAAAGACTTGTCTGGAAAAGAATATAGTCTTAAATCTCCACAAGCAATTGTATGACCAAATTTAGCGGCCCACAATTCAGATGTATAGTTTGGATAATCAAAAGAAGTTTTCCAATCTTGTTCTTCTTTTTGACTTTGCTCTTTGGATTGTGTGTTCATCAAACTGTGCATTATCGTTTGTTAGGCGTAGTTTTTATTTTTCCAATAAGTTTAGTATCCAATTCATACAAGTGTCTGTTTGTAATATAGACCATGAGTGAGGATTTCTTGAACCGTCAAGTCTTATTCCTTTTCCTTGGCTTACTATTACATTTGCATTTTGATTACCTAATAGTTTTAATTGATTAATCATTGACACTATGTCTATCCCATTCCAATCGTATAAATCTCTATGTCTCATATTCATTAACCACTCAGTGTCTAAGTCAGTAAACATTAATAGTGGCATATTCTTTAAATACTTTGCGTTACCACCATCCTTTGCCCCATAAGAATATATTGAGTTTTTTATATACATATCTTTGAATTTTTCTGGGGGCCCGCCATAAATACTATCATAATTGTTTTTAATCCATCTTGCTTCATTAACAGCCGGTTGGTATATATTTCTTTCTAATTCTCGCTCACAATATTTGTAAAATCTTGCTTCGTCTAATGGAGCGTCTAGTGCAAATACGCCTTTTGGGATTAAATAAAAGTTTGCTGGATTTTCTACTGATTTCTCTGCATATTTTAATGAAATCATAGCGCCATTTGACAAGCCTCCAAGAATAAATTTCTGTTTCGATACATTATGTTGTTTTACCACTTCTGCAAAAATTTTGTCAAGCATATTAAATTCAGCTATTCTGTCTACAGTGCCCCAATTAATAGATGGAATAATAACAAGTATATTGTTTTCTACAGCTTTACTTTGTAAAGTAAGTTGTCTTAAAGTATTTTCTGTTGATTCACCGCCCGAAGGAAGAATAACAAGTGTTCCTATTATTTTATTTTTTGGGACTATTTTGTAGTAATAAAGTAAAGTGGAGTCACCATCATTAATATATAATTCATTGTTGTCGGTTGTCGACACAATTATCTTTTCAGTCTTTTGACTTTTACAGGAAATGGATATAAGAAGTAAAAATAAATATAGTATTTGCCTCATTGTTTTATGTCTTGTAAAATTACGCCTACCGGCGGTTTCAAGCTAAATTCCCGTTTGGAGTTTGAAACCTTGTCTACCGAAATGTTAGTTTAAAGATAAATGTTTAATGGACTTTTGCAAAGCGAAAATTAACTAATTGTCTACCGATTTTGCAAAAGCCGAAGCCGAATGCCCAAATGGGATTTAGGTTGTGTTAGTGGCTGGCGTTTTCTGTCCACTTAGCTAAGTCCTCGATACATTGCTCTCTAATAGTCCACAGTTCATTGAACGATAATTTTATTTGTGGATTTTCAGATAACCATTTTTGTAGTATTTCTTTATGATAGCTTACTTTAAAGTCAGTAATTTGATTTGATTCTATTTCGACTTCTGCGATAAGGTCGGCAACAAAGTTGTCGACACCAAAACCTGTTTTGGTACAATCTATTATTTCGTTGTCTACCGATAAATAATTGTGTGCTTCAAGAATGTATGTCAAACCATACTTGTCTAAAGTTGCACCTATTTGAGGTGTATTTTGTTTACTCATTTTAAACACACCTAGAATTAACTTTACGTTGTCTGCTTTATTTTCAACAGCTAGTTGTCGCAACAATGCGTGCTTTGTACTACAAGTTCCATATTGGTCTGCAAACACAGAAGATAAATCATTTTTATTAGAGTTTCTTTTGTACGGAAGTTGTCTAATATAATTACAAGCGTCAACAAATGTATTTACTTGTCTTGAAGTAAAGTTTTGTGATATTGTCGAAAATGATTTTATGTCGAAGTTATATGTACTCATTTTTCATACGCTTGCCACTAACGGTTTGCAGCTAGAACTTGTGCGGTTCAGGGCATTGTCAACCGAATATTAATAACAAAGATAAAATGTTTCTACGCATTTGCAATGCAAAATGAATGTCTTTCGCGAAGCGGCATTTATTGCAAATGCTTTGATGTCTGCCCGCATAAGTTTTAGGTGCGGTTAGCTGCTGTAGGTTATTGCTATTTAATTGTCAGCTCGTGATAATTTGGTTTCAGGTCTGCGGTAAAAGCTTTTTGTATTGAAATATTATTTAAGTACCTAACTGTGTCTTTATTTGAGCGTATTTCTAAATACTTAAATTTTGTATATGGTTCTTTTGTCCCGCCATTAACACTTATTGCTGCACCACTATTCAGTTTATATATACCAATGTTGTTAATAGTGTCTATAAATAATTTCTTACAAGTACTGTCATTTGAATACGATAACAGAAAATATTTGTTTGAGTGATACGAATATTGTCTTGTGATACTTGTGTCTAATTGAATAATTAGTGTAACAGCACTGTCCGTCTCGTTTTTTATAAAACTCTTATTGTCATAACACATTACACAACCTGTCAAAAATATTAATATGGCGATATGTTTCATTCTAGTGTAATTCTGTTTTTCTGTCAGCCTATTGCAGCTAACTAGCTTATAGGAACCATTTTATGGCGCTTATATTGCATTTTTAGCAATATTACGCCAGTTTTTATGGTTCTATTAGTTTTATAAAAATACAATTTATTTCATAAAAAGAACTGAGATGAAGCATCTTGACTTTCCGTATTTTTTACTATCTTGTCTAATAATTTATGTTTACAAAAAGCGCTTTCTTTTTTATTTTTATTGTATTAGTTAATACTTTCTCTCTTTATTCGGAGAGCCAAGATTCACTTTCTCTGTTTAAAAGTTTAAAAGAGGCTGCCACTCCTCAGCAAAAAGTAAAAGCAAATATTAGCTTGGCTAAATACTTTTTACAAAAAAATATACCCAAGTGTTTTAACTATTCTTCTGCGGCTTATCTATTGGCTGCCAACATTGATGATAAAAAGGGCATGGCTGATGCAACTTGTGTTGAAGGCGAAGCTCATTTTTTGCAGGCTAATTTCGATGAAGCCAATTTAAAATTTACAGAAGCTTTGTCTCTGTATAAAAAAATAAAAAACAATATCGGCATTGCCGAATGTTACGAAGGTATAGGCAAAGTAGCTTATAAAAACGAAGAAATTGACGCTGCTCTTACTCACTTTAGTGAGGCGCTTAAATTGTTTGAAAAAGAAAAGTATAAAAATGCCTTACCTGGTTTATATATCAATATTGGCTTATTGTACGACGAAGTATCTAATTATAAACAAGCACTCGATTTTTATAGTAAAGCTTTACAGTTGGCTCAAGAAATTAAGGATGAAGTGGCAGAAGCGAGCTGCTATACAAATATAGGCGGTATTTATGCTGCGCAAGGAAAACAAAGCTTGGCTATATCTTATTTAGAAAAGGCGCTTAAGCTAAAAGAGAAAGCTGGCAACAAAAAGGGCATGGCTTTAACTTTAAATAACTTGGGTGCTGTTTATTATCAGTTGGAGGACTTAGATAAAGCACTCGAGCAATTTCAAAAGGCCTACGATATTTATATCGAAATAAATGATGGAAAAAGCATTTTTCCAGCTTGTAATAATATAGGTACCATTAATTTAGAAAAAGGAAATTATGATAAAGCTTTAATTTATTTTAATAAGGCCTACGAGCTTGCCAAATCCCGAGAATCGGTTGTTGATAAAATTTTATGTTTAGAGAATTTAACCTTGCTGTATAAACAGCTAGGAAAATCTTCGCAAGCTCTAGAGTACAGTATGGAATGCAGTAGCTTAAAAGATACCTTGTATAATAAAGACCAAACTTCTATTACAGCCGAAATGCAAACCCGTTTTGCCACCGAAAAAAAACAACAAGAAAACGAAATTTTAAATCTTCAAGTAAAAAGCGAATCATTTATTAAAACCATTTTTATTATCGCTGCAGGCTTATTATTGGTGATTGCCTTCTTTATTTTTAGAGGCTTACGCCAAAACAAAAGCCAATATTGCTTTAGAAGAAAAAATAAAATTATTGAAGAACAAAACAAACGGGAGCATCAAAAACATATTGTTGAAGAACAAAATAAAGATATTACCGATAGTATTCGCTATGCCGAACGTATACAAAATGCTATTTTACCTCCCGAAAAGCAATGGTACAGCATATTTCCGCAATCTTTTGTGTTTTATAAACCTAAAGATATTTTAAGTGGCGATTTTTATTGGATCGAACAAAAAGGCGATTTGGTTTTTTGTAGCGGCTGCTGATTGCACTGGACATGGTGTACCTGGCGCTTTAATTTCTATTGTCAATTATAATTTATTAAACAAAGCGGTTCTCGAAAAAGATTTAAATAATCCTGCCGATATTTTAAATTATGTCAATCATCAATTAACATTGGCACTGCATCAAACCTTTCAAGAATCTTCAGTAAAGGATGGAATGGATATTTCGTTGTGCGTAGTAAATACAAAAACCTTAGAACTAAATTACTCAGGAGCTAATAATCCAATATATATCATTCACCCAATTGAAAATGCAGTAACTAGAATTTCCAAGTGAAGGCAGATAAATTTCCAGTGGGTGCCTTTGTAGATGAGCAAGTGCAGAGCTTTACCTCTAAGCAAATTCAATTACAAAAAAATGATTTAGTGTATTTATTTTCCGATGGCTTTGCTGATCAATTTGGCGGCGACAAAGGCAAAAAGTTTAAATACAAAACAACTTAAAGATATTTTGTTGGAGAATCAAAATTTGTCAGGATCGAACAACGCTCTATTCTCGAAAATAAGTTTACTAATTGGAAGGGAAAATTAGAACAGGTAGATGATGTGTTAGTAATTGGTATTAAGGTTTAATTCCCATCACCCACTAATCTTCACGGTAATTTCATTCATGCTATCATCTAACCTCAACTGACAGCCTAAACGAGAAGTATCCGTAATATTTGGTAAGGTATCTAACATAGCCCATTCATCATCAGATATTGGGTGTAACTTATCAAAACCACTAATCACTTCTACATGGCACGTAGCGCATAAAGCCATACCGCCACAAGTAGCTAAATATCATAATCGTTCCTTTTAAGAATTCCATTAAACTTAATCCCATATCAGTAGGGGCAACTAAGGTTGTAATGGTATTATCTGGATTTTTAACGTTGATGTTAATGTCTGTCATAATACTGCAAAAATAAAATTCCTTACAAATTCGCTAGATTTTTTTTTAGGATTTGGGCGTGTCCCTGTGGGCGGGCTTTTTCGTTACAATCTTTTTTATTCGTACCTCATAAAAAAGGATTTCCACTTCAATCCCTCACGCGTATTAATTCAAATTGTAATTTATAGTAATAGGTAATTTCACGCTCGCGCAAGGGATGCAAGCGAAAATCCTTTTGCCTGTATCTTGCAAAAGATTGAAGCGACAGCCCAGTTCCTGCTGCCTCTTTGCAGGAATGCGCCCAAGTCAAACTAAAAACTAACTAAAACTCATTAACCTTGAACGGTTGTATATTTCATGGTATACTTAACCCAGGATTCATGTGTTTGTATGCGCTGTGGCTCATTAAAGCTGCTTCATGGAAACCACATAAATCAACTTTAATTTGTTTTTGTAAGTATTAATATCACCAATAGCATAACACACCTTCAATGTTTGTTGAATAATCGTCGGTGTTTACTTCAATTGCACTTTTATCTATATTTAATCCAAAGTTTTCAATTGGACCTAATTTAGGACTTAATCCAAATAACGGAATTAAATGATCAGTAGCAATAGTTTGTGTTTCTTGTGTTTTAGTATTAATCATCGATACCGATTCTAATTTATCAGTACCAGCAACACTTGTTAAATTAGTATTTTAATAATAGGTTGATTTTCCTTCTTCCGCTAATTTCATTACTTTATTTACACTCGTCGGGCGCTCCCAAACGATTCGCACGGTGCACTCAATGTTAATAAATGGAACATACTTCGCTTAGGTAAATTGCCCAATCTAATGCACTATCTCCACCACCAGCAATAATCATTTTTTGTCCGCGGTATTTCTAGGATCTAAAATCATATAATTGATTCCTTTGCCATTTTCAAATTGAGCTAAGCCTGCTACTTCTGGTTTACGAGGTTCAAAGCAACCTAAACCACCAGCAATTACTACTACTTTAGCATGAATTTCGGTGCCCTAAAATTTCTTTTTAATACAAAAGTCTCGTTCGCCACGTTTTTCTAATGTTTCATACGCTCTCCAAATGTATAACCTGGGTGAAAAGGCTCTGCTTGCTTTAATAAATTATCTACTAATTCTTGAGCTAACACACTTGGACAGCCTGATATATCATAAATAGGTTTTCTTAGGGTAAATTTCAGATAATTGTCCGCCAGCTTGAGGCAAGTAGTCAATTAAGTGACAACGCATTTTTAATAATCCTGCTTCAAAAATCGCAAATAAGCCCTACTGGGCCTGCTCCTATAATCGCTAAATCGGTTGTAATCATATCTATATTGTTGTGCTCAAAAATTAGGGTACAAAAGTAGTAAATTCAACAATATAAAACTCGAATAGTTTATAAACCGTTTAATTCGGGTTGTTCTTTACAAAAAGCCTGTAAATCGTCAAAAAAGATAAAAAATTCTTCTTCAATTTCCTGATAATTAGCTTCTAAAATGGGAATTGCTAG
>JADJSH010000012.1 GCA_016711805.1 Bacteroidota bacterium | reverse complement strand
AATGAGGAGCCTGATAACTTGGAAATCCTGGAGTAAATGACTGTGTTGGGACAGTATAAAAAGTATTTGAATTACATGAATTACAATATGATACTCCATTAATACCACACCAAGGCACAGCATTCTCTACTAAACCAAATGAACAATCAAAATGTGTTTCGAAACTAGGATTTGGCACTAAATTTTGAGCATACATAAAATGCGTGAGGACAGATAATATAAAACCGAAAAGTAATTTCATTATATTAAAGGTATAGAAAAATGTGCTCAAGATTGATTGCGAGAAGACTTTTTTTATAGAACTATTTTAGTAAATTTATCCTTATTAAATTGTAAACACATTATATGAACTATTTATACAAATTTCTATTATTGGTTTTTCTTTCAGTTCCGGCATTGCATTTTGCACAAGGCTTTCAGGTAAACTTACAAGGGCAAAAACAGCAAGGTATGGGCGGTGCAGGTACTGCTTATATGCAAGATGCCAGCAGTTTATTCTTTAACCCTGGAGGTGCTAGTTTTGTACATGGCAATTCTATTATTGCTGGTGTAACACCAACCTTTGCACGCGGTGCTTTTATGGATGCCAATACCAAAGAGGTGTCTCGCACCAACTCACCTGTAAGCACTCCTTTTGCTGCCTATGGTTTATTTGAAATTAAAGATAGTTCTAAATTAAAATTAGGATTGGCGGTTTATACCCCTTTTGGAAGTACCGTGCAATGGGAAGATGGCTGGACAGGTCGTTTTGCATTAACGCGTTTAGAGTTAAGAGCCATCTTTATTCAACCAACCGTGAGTTACCGCATTACCGATAAATTAGGGATTGGTGCAGGTTTTGTTTACGCTACTGGAAAAGTAAATCTACAAAAAGACATTCCAATTATAAATGCCGATGGCGACTATGCGCATGCTGAATTAAATGGCAAAGCACAAGGTTATGGTTTTAATGCAGGTGTATATTTTAACCCGATAGAAAAGTTAAGTATTGGTTTAACCTATCGTTCAAAGGTTGAAATGGCCGTAAATGATGGCGATGCAACCTTCACAGTTCCTCAATCAGTTGCTGCTAATTTCCCTAACGGAAAATTTAAATCGAAATTACCATTACCAAGTGTAACGACTTTAGGGTTTGGATTTAAAGCGACTGATAAATTAAATTTTGCCTTAGATATTAATTATGTTGGTTGGAAAGCTTATGATACTTTATCATTTGATTATGAAAATAATACCACTTCCTTAATTGATACCAAATCTGCGCGTATGTATAAAAACACCTTTGCATTTTAGAGCAGGCGCGCAATATAAAATTGATTCGCATTTTGCAGCTCGCCTTGGTTTAGCTTATGGAATTACTCCTGTACAAAATGGTTATGTAACGCCCGAAACACCTGATGCTAATCGTGTAAACTACACTGCTGGCATTGGTTACGAAACCAAACATTTAAAATTAGATGCGTCATTTTTATTTACGCATTTAAAACGAACCGATACCAATACAGAAACTAATTTAAGCGGCACGTTTAAAACTAACGTTATTGCCCCTGGTATTTCAATAGGATATAAATTTTAATTCAACGACAATGAATACAACAGTATATAAAATAATAACATTAGCAATTACCACAACTGTTATTGTAAGCTGCAAACCTAAGTTTGATGTTCCCGATCCTGATAAAGGAAACATTGATGTATCTAACTACGTTGCACTAGGAAGCTCCATGACGGCTGGATATAGTAACGGGGCCTTATATTACGATGCACAACAAAATTCGTATGCAAATATTTTAGCAGAGCAATTTAAATTAATTGGCGGTGGTGAGTTTAAAATCCCAAACGTTTCTCAAAGTTCAATAGGTATGGGTAATGCTAATAATGCGCCATCCATTTTAGGAAACAGAACTGATTGCAAAGGCGTGGTGTCTTTAGGACCTGTAAAAATTGCTACACAAGGCGATGCTTCTGTTTTTACAAACATATATTCCAGTCAAGGCTCATTTAATAACATGGCGGTGCCTGATGTAAAAGTAATTGATATGGCTGTTACAAGTTATACTAATCCATTTTATCAACGTATGTCTTCAAGCCCATCTTCTTCTATTTTATCAGATGCAGTTGCCAAGAACCCCACATTTTTTTCGGTTAACTTAGGTTTACAGGATGTTTTAAAATATGCGTTAAAAGGAGGAGCTTCAGATAGTATTACTCCAATGGCAGGAGCAATTGGCATTGGCTTTGAAGCTAGTATCAATAACATTATTAACCAGTTAATGGCAAATGGCAGTAAAGGTGTTATTGCAAATATCCCAAGTATTAAATCTATGGCCTATTTTAATACTATACCATGGAACGGTTTGAAATTAACAAAAGAAAAAGCAGAAGAGTTAAATGGGCAAGTTCCAGTTACCTATTACGAAGGTGATAACGCCTTTTTTATTGAAGATGAAACTGTACAATTTACAGGATACAGACAAATGGTAGAAGGTGAATTTGTTTTACTAAATATTCCGTTAGACTCTGTTAAGTGTTATACCAATTGGGGAGCAGCAACTTTAATCCCAAATAGATTTACATTAATTGCTAGTGAAATTGATGCTATTGAAAATGCGATTAACGACTACAATGCCATTCTAAAAAACATTGCCAGTGCTAAAGGCCTAGCTTTTGTTGATGTAAACTCCTTTTTCAAAAAAGTTAAAACTAGTTATGTATATAATGGTGTGGCGGTAAACGCCTCTTTTGTTTCAGGAGGATTTTACTCCTTAGATGGTTTAAACTTAACTGCCAGAGGAAATGCTATATTAGCGAACGAATTTATTAAAGCAATTAACTCAACTTATCAATCGAGTATTCCAGAGGTTAATGCAATGAAATATCCTGCTGTAACATTTCCATAACTAAACCTTTTAGTAGTTGGATTGTTAAATTTATATGAATACCTAAACAGTTTTAAATTAATTTATTAAATTTAGAATAACTTAAACTATACACTATATGAAATATTCATCATGCTGCTAAACAAACTCTAAGCAAATGATGAATAAACCATAAGACAATTTAAAAACAATAAAAATCTACTTATGAAAAAAATTTACTTATTAGCTTTTTCCACATTAATAACTGCAATATCAATAAAAGCACAAAGCCCTTGTGCTACTGGTCGTTATGCTTCTGATACATTTACAAATGTAACCACAACGAGTAATGTGGTTTACGGTTCAAACCTAAGTTGGAGTGGTGGTACAACATCCTTAAAAATGGATATCTACCAACCAACAGGCGATGTTGATACTGCTCGTCCATTAATCATTTGGGCTCACGGTGGGAGTTTTCAGGGAGGTACAAGTACAGATGGAGATGTTGTAGCATTATCACAAGCGTTTGCAAAAAAGGGGTATGTATGCGCTTCTATTAATTACCGTTTAGGATTTTTTCCATTAGACTCTGTTAATGCTATTAAAGCAGTTTTAAGAGCAGTTCAAGATATGAAAGCGTCAATTCGCTTTTTTTACAAAGATAAATTAACGGCAAACACTTATAAAATTGACACAAACAATATTTTTATTGGTGGTAGTTCTGCTGGTGCAATTACAGCATTGCAAACAGCATACTTAAATAAATCATGCGAAATTAATTATTATGTTACCCCAACTGTTTTAACATCACTTGGTGGTATGGAAGGTTACAGCGGCAACCAATGCTACTCAACAAAAGTAAAAGGTGTTATTAATTTATGTGGTGCTTTAGGTAGATATGGTTGGTTAGAAGCTGGTGATGTGCCATTTTGCTCAATGCACGGAACTGATGATGCTACTGTACTATACAATAGAGGCATGGTAAATCCAGGTGTACCATTGCTTTTATTAGATGGAAGTAGAATGTTAAAAGAACAAGCAAATGCAGTTGGAATTAATAACCCATTATATACTTGGTATGGTCAAGATCACGTGCCTTATGCTGCATCGGCAGCATACATGGATACTACCATTAAATTTGTGAGAGACTATTTAGTAACTCGATTAGGTTGTACCGACCCAGCATTAATGCCTCAAAATGCACCTGCACAAACAGCAACTTTATACAATTATACAGTTTGCACTACACACGTTTTAATGACTTGTGCATCACCTGGATTTGTTGGTATTAGTGAATTAACAAATACTAATGTTATTGGCAGTGTGTTTCCTAATCCATCAGATAATGAAATGGTTATTGAATTCGCAAACTCAAATACTTCTCATAAAGTTGAATTATTTGATATTGCTGGAAAACTAATGTCATCTGAAAGCACAGAGCAAGCAACATTCAACATCAAAAAAAATAATTTAGCTAGCGGTCTTTACTTCTTAAAAGTAACCACTAAAAATGGTGAATCTACTACTCAAAAAGTCATGTTCAACTAACATAATTCATTCTTTAAAAGCTCATCCTAATAAAATTGGATGAGCTTTTTTATTTAAACTAAATTATAATATATGTTTGCTATCATTGATATTGAAACCTGCGGAGGAAAATTTGAACCTCAACGAGGACGTATTACTGAAATATGTATTTTGATTCATGATGGCTTGCAAGTCACCGAGAAATTTTCAACACTCATCAATCCCGAATGTTACATTGCTCCAATCTATACTAACATTACAGGTATTACCAATCAAATGGTTGCTACTGCACCAAAATTTCATGAAGTAGCAAATACCATTCTTAAATTAACTCAAAACCGAACTTTTGTCGCTCATAATGTAAGCTTCGATTACAATTTTATTAAAGGAGAATTTGCAGCTTTAGGTTATGAGTATGAAAGAGAAAAACTATGCACAGTAAGATTAAGTCGCAAATTAATTCCTGGAAAAAAAACATATAGTTTAGGCCCACTTTGCCAAAGCCTTGGCATTAGCAATGATGCAAGACATAGAGCCGAAGGAGATGCCGTAGCCACCGCTAAATTATTTGATATTTTATTGCAAATAAAAAGTAATTCAAAGTAATATAAAATTATCAAAATAAGCTTATCGCCATTTTTAGCACACTTATCATCCGTTGGTAATAGTGCGGCTGTTTTTGGCGAAAGAGAGCAGGACAAAGCGTAATAAGCTTTGGGCCAGCAAGTGGGTAGACCAATTTTTTCGGCGGCATTGCGCAGGCATTTTGAGTGAGAAAAAGATTGGAGTTGGTCTTTCGCCTTGGGTTTTTGATTCTTTTTTGCCAAGAAAAAAGAATAAATAAAAATAAAATTCAAAGTAATCCCATTTTATTGTTTTTGTATATTTACCCTATGCAAAAAATTTTAATCACAGGATCTAATGGCTTATTAGGCCAAAAATTAGTTTATAAACTAAAAGATAAAGCAAATATCAACTGCATTGCTACCGCACGTGGCGAAAACAGATTAGTAAATAAATCTGGCTATGAATATGCGGAATTAGATATTACAAATTACGACAATGTTGAATCTGTATTTTCTAATTGTATGCCAGATGTCATTATCAATACAGCAGCTATGACAAATGTGGATGCTTGTGAAACTGACAAAGAAGGTGCTTTACTTTTAAATACAACCTCTGTTAAAAATCAAGTAACTGTTTTAGAAAAATTACAAAAAGAAAATCCAAACTATAAACCTCATTTTATTCATCTGTCAACCGATTTTATTTTTGATGGGACACATGGTCCATTAGATGAAACTGAAAAACCAAATCCTTTAAGCTATTATGCCGAAACAAAATTAGAGGCTGAAAAAATTGTACAAGCTTCAAGCTTACATTGGGCCATGGCTCGTACGGTATTAGTTTACGGTATTGTAGACAATATGAGTAGAAGTAACATTGTATTATGGGTAAAACAAAGTTTAGAGCAAGGTAAAACAATCAACGTGGTTGACGATCAATACCGTACACCAACCTTAGCCGAAGATTTAGCGGATGGTTGTATATTAATTGCTGAGAAAAAAGCAAGCGGTATTTATAATATTTCGGGAAAAGATTTTTTAAATATTTTAGAAGTAGCGCATTTAGTTGCTGATTATTATAAATTAGATAAGTCATTAATCAAACCTTCTAAATCAGCCGACATCAAGCAGCCAGCTAAACGTCCTCCCATTACTGGTTTTATTATCGACAAAGCTAAACGTGATTTAGGATATAATCCTCATAGTTTTGTGGAAGGCATCAAATTTTTGGAAGAACAATTAAAAGCAATGGGAGTTTAAATTACTAGCACTCTATTTTTTTATTTTTTCTTTCAGCTTCTCTAATTCCGAATCTGTATAATTTAGAACTTTAGCTACTGAGAGAACTTCTTTTTGCTTCAATTTTTTTAAAGGATAATAATAAACAAACTGATTAAAACTCCCTAACTGAGACATTGGATCCGCACTATTATCCTGATTTTCAGATAGCAATGGCTTAATTACTTTTAAAATTTCAACTAATCCTGTTCGTTCATTAAATAGTAAGAGTTTTTCTGGCACACTAGGTGCTATCAGAGTCATTGGCATATTGGCAATTGTTGGAAGGAAAGCCACCAAAAGCTCCCAAGAAGCGCTATCCTTAACGTGAGCCATTACATCTGCTAGATACGTAATGGTGCATGTAGAGATATTACTACGAAATAATTTATGTGTTTTTTCAATCGATGGCAATCCAATTTGTGAAAGTATGTTACTAGCATCGTCTTCAAGTCCGTTACCGTGATTAGCATGTAATTTTAAAATCATTAAACAAACGTCAATAGTATATGATTGATTTTTAGTTTTATAAATACTCTTTAGCTTTTCTGATTTATTTTTATAGGAGACTGAACCATTTGAAAAAAAATTCAATAGCTCAAAATTTTCATTGTTGTATTCTAGTTCTGCAAATGAAGGTATGTTTGAAAAATAATAGGATTTATTTTTATAATCTTTTACTTTAACACTATCGTTTTTAAACGTATATAGTTCAGCCAATTTATTATGTATCTCTGGCTCATCTGGATAAAGTATAGAAAGATTCAAGAATTCTTTTTCGGCTTTATCGAATTGTTTAAGACTCATAAAATTATCAGCTATGTTATATGCCGAAATGGTCATATATTCTTCATCTGCCAACAAAGTCTCAAAAGCTTCAGATGATTTTTCATAATTCCCTAAAATTTGATTAACCATCCCAATTAAATAGGCTTCATCCGGTCTACCATAATTATCTTTTAGATATATTAAATCCAATAGAGCTGATTTGTAATTTTCCTCTTTAAACTGTTTCTCATCGTATGCTAAAGCATTTTTTCCTGAAACATAAATAGAATTACCATCAACTACCTTTTCTCCAATCCCCATTTGTCCCATCTCAATACTCATCTCTGATCTTCTTTTAATTAACTCAGGGGCAGCTCCAAACAATTCAATTCCTTTTTCTAGGATATCAATTCCTTCAAACCATTTGCCGTTTCTAAATAAACTATAAGCATAAACCTCAAAAATCTGAGGACAAGATTGATTTTTATCGAATATTGATTTTGAAATTTCAACACCACGCTCACTTTGATATTCATTAATTGCCACCATAGCTCGCTCAAGATCAATAATAGTAGAGCTGTCACAATACACTTCCACTATTTTAAGTTTTTCGTAATCAAGAACTTTTCTACTTAATTGTTGACCAAAAAAAATAGTTGGTACAGATATTAATATCAGCAATAAATTTTTAAATTTCATAGTAGAGGAATTATAGAAATAATAGTAGACAAATTACCACTTACATTTACAGCTAGGCGACATGTAAACCTTAGAATTTGGAAGCATATTAGTAATCGTGCTTTGCACCTCATCACTAATTAAAATATTTCGTAGATCAATTACTTTCAAGGCTTTTAAACTCCCAAGCGTTGAAGGATATTCACTAAAATTATTACTCCATAAATCGAGTATTTCTAGTTTTTCTAAATTACCAATTTGCGGAGGAAGCAACTCCAAATCATTTTGATTAAAATTAAGATAAACCAAATTTGTTAAACGTCCAATTTCTTTAGGTAAACGTTGTAAGCCTGTTTTACTACAAGCAAAATATTGTAAATTGATTAATTTATCAATGCTATCGGGTAACTCCGCAATAGAGTTTTTACTAATATCTAAATATTGTAAATTTTTAAATTGCAGTATTTCTTTTGGAAAAGATTTCAGGTGTTGTCTTCTCAAAACTAACTTGGTAACCGCATCTGGGTTTTTAAGTGCTTCTTGTAAATTAGTAAATCCCGTTAAAGTATCTAACGTTAAAGAATCCATCAAAGGAACTTGAGCATTAACACACTGCACCGAAACAGTGAATAATACAACCAAAATTATTTTCGAAAAAAATCTATACATGAGCACAGGCAATTTTATCATTTGCTAAAGCTTGCTTTAGTTCATCTAAGTTAGCAAATTTTTCTTCATTTCGTATCCATTTAACAAACTCTACCTTTAACGTCTCGCCATAAATATCTTTATCAAAATCAAAAATATTTACTTCAATTTTAATTTTATGATCTGCATCCGTTGTAGGATTAGTTCCAACATTCAACATCCCTTTATAGGTGATTCCATCCAAAATAACATTTACCGCATACACCCCAATTTTAGGAATTAGCTTATCGGCGTCTTCCAAAAATATATTTGCGGTTGGATAGCCGATGGTTCTTCCTAATTGTTTTCCTTTTATAACCGTTCCTGTTACAAAAAAAGAATAGCCTAAAAATTCGTTCGCCGTTTTCACATCGCCTTCATCAATTGCTTTTCTGATGCGCGTACTACTAATATTTAATTGGTTAATTTCTTGAGCAGGAATTTCCTCTACATTAAATTGATGGGTAGATGCAAATTGCTTTAAGGTTTCAATATTTCCTTCGCGGTTGCTTCCAAAACGATGATCGTATCCAATTACTAAAGTTTTTGTTTTTAAGCCTTTAGCGATAATATCTGAAATGTAATCTTGGGCTTGCATTTGTGAAAATGCTTTAGTAAAAGGATAAACCAATACATGATCAACCCCAAACTGTTGCAACAACTCACACTTTTCTTGAGTGGTGGTTATTAATTTTAGATCTGATTGCTCTGGAAATAAAACCTTGCGAGGATGCGGAGCAAAGGTAAATAATACAATTTCACCACCTTGCTTCTTTTTTAGTTCCACCAAACGCTTAATAATTTGTTGATGTCCTAAATGAACGCCATCAAATGTACCAATGGTAACAATCGAATTGGTTAAATTAGATAACTCAGATATATGATGATAGATGCGCACAAAAAAATAGAGTATAAAGATAACAGAATTAAAACACTTTAATGCTTCCGTTTTTAATAATATAATCTACGCCATTAATGTTGAATTTCTTATCCTTACCCTGTTTCATCAAATCCGTAATGTCCTGTTCAATTGTATGCACAGAGCCCTTTGTTTTATATGCAATATTTAAATAATCTTCATTAATTTCCATACCATCAAAAACACCGCATAAAATAACTCTTACAGGAACTTTAATTCGTGGTAACATTTTTATATCTCTCGCTTTAGCCCAATTATCTGCAATTAAAATCACCTCTTCTACCTTTCCGCTTTTATTTAAACCGTATATAATTGCTTCAATTGGGTTTTCTGGAGCGTCTCCACCCTGCCCTTTTTTAATGGTCATTTCCATGGTTGCAATTAACTCATCAACTGTTTTTGCCTTGCAATGATAAACACCTCCAGTGGCTCCTATTTTTTTGTCCTCATCACGTTTTTTATCTCCGTCATTAAAAAATGCAAAATTCTGACTAGTGGTGTCTTTCATAAAATGCAATTTCATCCAAGTACTTACTTGTTGCGCATATGGATACATACTACCCGTTAAATCCGCTACAATTAATTTGTTATTCCACTTCTTATTACGTTTCAATACATTAAACACTACACTATTGGCTGTATCGGCAATATTAGGTTGTAAATTAGTTTCATTATCGCTGCTTCGACTCTCAAATGCAAAAACGCCATTTTTATCGTAGACTCTATAATAGCCATCTAGATTTCCCTTTTTATATTTTCCTTCCGCTTTTATATGCCCGTTAGGATAATACTCCAATTCTAGCCCTTCTTTTAAGCCATTTTTAAAAGTTTGAAATAAGTCTTTTTTACACTTTTTAGTATAATAAATCGATGGGCCATCTAACATGCCATCTTTATAATAAGCTTCTAATTCTACACAATCCGGCTCGTCAAACCAATTAATTTCGAGCCCTTGCTTTTTATTGTTTTTATAAAAAACTTCGCTTTTCAAATCGCCATTGCTCCAAAACTCCTTCCAAATACCTTGCTTTAAGCTATCCTTATCAATGATGTTAATAGTATCGTTTTGATAAACCTTATAGTTCAACAAATTTTGGGCATAAGAAAAGGTGCCCATAAACAAAGCATAAATAAAAAGGATATGTATAAAAAGATGACTTTTCACTAGCTAAAATTGCTTAAATTTGCCATCATTATCAAATTATTATGCTAGAAAGAATAAACATTCTGTTACAAGAAGTTGAGGAGTTTGCAGCTCAAAGTAAAGAGCAGGTAGAAGAATACCGTATTAAATGGTTAAGTAAAAAAGGTGAAATCACTTCTTTGTTTGACGATTTTAAAGCAGTGGCTCCTGAGATTAAGCGTGAAGTTGGGCAGAAGTTAAATGAGCTTAAGATAAAAGCTCAAGATAAGATTAATGAATTAAAAGAAAAGCATGAGGCTTCAAGTAGCTCAGCAACAGATAAACAAATTGACTTAACCTTACCTGCTGATCCAACCATTCAGGTTGGCTCTCGTCATCCTTTGTCATTGGTTAAAAATCAAATTATTGATGTATTTGCTCGTATTGGTTTTACAGTAAGTGATGGTAGAGAAATAGAAGATGATTGGCATAATTTTACGGCTTTAAATACACCTGAAAATCATCCAGCGCGTGATATGCAGGATACATTTTATGTGGAACTAAATCCAGAAATGGTACTACGTACACAAACCTCATCGGTGCAAGTGCATATTATGGAGAATCAAAAACCTCCTATTCGTACTATCTCTCCGGGACGCGTTTACCGTAATGAAGCAATCAGCGCGCGTGCTCACTGCCAGTTTCATCAAATAGAAGGTTTATACATTGATGAAAAAGTTTCCTTTGCTGATTTAAAACAAACCTTAAACTTTTTTGCGAAAGAATTATTTGGTACAGAAACTAAAATAAGAATGCGCCCTAGTTATTTCCCATTTACAGAGCCAAGTGCCGAAGTGGATATTAGCTGTACCATTTGCAAAGGCGAAGGCTGTAACGTATGTAAATACACTGGTTGGGTTGAGATTTTAGGTTGTGGCATGGTTGATCCTCAGGTATTGGAAAACTGTGGCATTGACAGCAAAAAATATAGCGGCTTTGCATTTGGAATGGGTATTGAACGTATTACCATGTTGAAATACCGAGTTAAAGATTTACGTTTATTCTTCGAGAATGATGTGCGATTTTTAAAACAATTCTCTGGCGAATAGGTAATGGAAAGACTTCCAAGAAAAGAACTAATTTTTGACATGTTGTTGAAAGAACCCAACGATGTGTTTTTAAATTATGCTTTGGCTATGGAACATTTATCTGCTGAAGAATTTAAAGAAGCCGAAGCGCAACTTAGAAAAGTATTAGATATTAAAATTGATTATTTGCCTTGCTATTATCAACTAGGGCAAGTAAACGAGAAGTTAAATAATAGTGATTTAGCATTATCGTATTACAAACAAGGCGTTGAATTAGCAAAATCACAAAACAACCATAAAGCTTTAGGAGAATTGAATGAAGCCATTTGGATGTTAGAGGATTAAGTTTACTAAGCGTTAGGGATGCAAGCGAAAATCCTTTTTGCTGCCTCTTTTGCAAAAAGATTGTAGCGGGCAGCCCAGCCCGCCAGCTGGCGGGAACGCCCAAAACAAAAAATTTACAACTCCCTATTTAAAACAGCTTTATTTCCTACTTTATCAGTTACTTCAATTTTTAAAGTTTTAGGATTGGCTTCACTAAAATTACAGCTAATAGTTGCTGATTTAGCATCGTATTCTGCTATTTGCCAAACACCATTTACATATATATGATAATCGGCAATGCCACTTAAATTATCAGCAACTTTAAATTTTATAGAGCTAGTCGAAGCCTTCTTTTTTGAAGATGGTATAACGATTGTTGGTGCAACGGTATCATAACCATAACTAAATATACCAAAAGATTTACTTTCGGCCTTTAACCAACCGTTTTCATACGTTCCCACCATGCAGTGACCTTCATTTATCAATACCATCTTATTTTCTTTTCCTGGTATTGCTTTTGGTATTTTTATCGATAGAGTAAATGCTTTCAACAAATCCTCATCTTTATTACCTACAACAGCTTTACCTAATTTATTAATGTATACGCCTACTGAAGCATTTGCACTGAGCGTGCCAGCTTTAATAAATACTTCGACATCTTCTTTTTTAATATTAGCGTCTTGATTACAAAACACATTATGCTTTATAGTATTAACCGCATAGCCTTTTAAGTTTTTTGTTTTCACAAAAAAGGTTAGTGCATTTTTATTTCCTTTTTCGTCATTTATTTGTAAAGATATTTTGTGAGACAGTGTATCGTTCAATACTATTTTACCGCCATTTATCAAGCTTTTATAAATAGCAATATCGTAACACGTTGGTGAAAAACATTTTTGAAATTTAACTCCACCTTCTTTTTCACTAAACACATTTACATAACGTCCGTTATCAAAACTAATGTTATTGAGTTGGTGATGATAGATGATTTTATCGTCTAATAACACTTTAGCTTCGTAAATATTGTTTTTATTGGTGCTACCATTTGCTCTGTCAAATCCAGCAAAACCAATGGCAAAGGTATTTTCTGTTAAGACCTGCGTATATTTTGGTAAGGATAATTTATCTCCTATATATTTAACTGGAACTGAAGAAATACGTTTTATATTGTTTGTATCTGCCGTACTATAAATGGCTAAATGTGTTAGCTCTGGTTTTACATCATCTTTTACATCATATACTAATAAAGGGTTAATAGGAATTTCGGATTTTTCCTCTCTGATTTCAAAATGCAAATGTGGACCAGTTGAACTTCCCGAATTACCAGTATAACCAATAACTTCGCCTTTTTTTACAGATAACTCATTGGCTTTTGGATATACTTCAATTTCATTTTTTTTCTGTTCTAGTTGTAACTTCTTAATGTACTCATCAATTTTTTGTGCGTACTTTTTTTGATGTGCATACACTGATACATAACCGTTAGTATGTGTCACATAAAGTACTCTTCCATAACCTCCACTTCCAATTTTTATGCGGCTTACATATCCATCTGCCACACTTTTGATTGGTAAATTAAGGCTTGGGTCTGTACTAAAATCTAATCCCGCATGAAAATGATTGGGGCGAATTTCCCCGTAATTACCAGTAACTACAACCTCTCTGTCCAAAGGATAAATAAACCCCAAACCGTTATACTGCGCATAAAAATCTGAAGAGAAACATACAAAAAAAAGAAAAAATAGGGTTCTGAAATTTATCATTACGGCAAGGTTAAATTGTATGAAGTTAATTAACAACGAGTTGTTGATGCAAAGTTAAACCGTTAAGTAAAATGGGTTCGTCTAAAGTCTATTTTTAACCAACAACAAACTGTTTATTGAGCATGAATGTAGAAAACATCAAATCGGAATTACAACAAGTGTTAGATAGCGACGTAGCGCTGCGTAAGGAGTATAATGAAATTAAACGTTCATTAAGCGACTACCGTAACCAACTCATCCAACGTGATGAAGATTGCAAACGTTTGCAAGTGTCTATCGACGTTTTAAACACCAAATTGGTGGTTATGGAACGTGATAACACCAACTACAAAAGCGAAGTAAGCTCTTTTAAAGAATTGCGCAACAACATTCGTGAGCAATTGCAAGAGAAACAAGATGAAATTAATGGTTTGTTGAGCAAAATTGACGAGTTAAATGGTCAGTTAGTATCTATTTCATCTGAGTACGAAGCTAAAATTGAAGAATTACAAAACTCATCGCAAGAAGAAATCTCTAATTTAAAATCGTCTTACGAAACTCAATTAAACGAATTAAAATCAAACACAACTTACCAACAAAGTGGTATTCGCACAGAGTTAGAAACAAAGATTAATGATTTAACTAATACTTACAATACAACTTATCAAGAAACGGTTACTTCATACGAATCTCAAATTGAACAATTGAAATCTGATTTCAGTGCTCAGTTAGAATCTGTGAAACAAGAATCTGAAAGCCGTGTCGCTTCTTTATCTGGTTCAAGTTCTGAAACTATTTCTAACTTAACTTCTGAATACGAATTAAAAATTAGTGGTTTAACTCACCAATGGAATATTGAGAAAACAGAAATTACGTCTTCTTACGAAAACCAAATTTCTTCTTTATCTGGAGCATACGCTAGCGAAAAAGAAGAGTTAACCAATTCTTACGAATCAAAAATTGCTGATTTAAACACAGAGTTGTCAAACAAACAAACAGAGTTTGAAACTGAATTAAATTCTACGATTGAATCTTTAACGCAATCTTATTCTCAAAAAGAAAATGAGTTAAAAGCATTTTACGAAAACGAATTATTAAATACGTCTAGCTCTTCTGGCTCTTTATTAGATACATTAAAAGCGGAGTACGAAGAGAAATTAGCAAATACAGTTTTACACTCAACCGCTCAAAATTCTAAATTATCAGAAGACATGAGTAAAGTGGTTGTGGAGAACGAACACTTTAAAGAAAAAATTAGAGAAATGGTGTATCATATCGATGCACAAAACACTCAAATTGAAGATTTAACATTGAGCGTAAATGTAAAATCAGAAGAAATTGCTAACCAACTTAATAGCTACAATTCCTTATCATCAGATTTTGAAGCTTACAAAACATCTCAATTATCAAGCATTGACGAACAAGTAAGCGTTTTAAATTCAAAAATCTCTGATTTAGAAGTATTGATTTCTGAAAAAGACAATAGCATTTCTGAATTAACTTATATAGTTGAAGAAAAAGGTAACCTAATTACTAGCTTAACCAATTCAAAATCTGAATTAGAAGAGCAATTCAAAGTATTATCTGTTTCTTTTAATTTAGAAAAAGAAAATTTTGAAACGTTTAAAAATGAATTAGAAATTTCTAACTCGCAATTATTACAAAGCAAAGAAGTTGAGTTTAATAAGTTATTAGCAGAAAACACATCACTGATTTCTGAAATTGATGCCACTTCTGATAAATTAGAAGCTACTGAAGCTGAATTAACTTTAGTTCAAACCGAATTAAATGAGTTGAAATCAGTTACAGAAGGTAAAGCAGCTGATTTAAAAGAAACTTTAGAAAGCAAAAACTTTGAAATTACAGCTTTGAGTGCAAATAATATGGCTTTACAAACAGAGCTAGATTTGTTAAAAGCTGAATTAGATAATGTACGTAGCGAATTAACATCAGCTGTTGCATTAAACGAGGGAAGTTCATCTTTACAAGAAGATTATAATAACTTATTGTCTGCTAAAGCTGAATTAGAAAATCAGTTAGCTTCTTATCAATCAAACATCTTATTGTTAAATGCTCAGGTTTCTGAATTAAATAGTTCTATTTTAAACTATGAAACGGAGATTGCTAGCTTAAAATCTGCTACAAAAGCCGACGAACAAGATGCCTTTATTGATCGTTTATTTAAACAAATTGATACTTTAAGCGATGAGCGTTTAAGCTTATTAAACGAAAAAGAGGAAATGGCTAACCAATTGTTAAAAATGAATGAAACGGTTGCTACAATATCGCAACATGTTGATTCTCATAATATTGACATAACAGAATTGGATAATCACAGAAAAAATGTTATTTTAGCAGGAAGTTCTAATAATGTGGGTTCTGAAAAGACCGTTATGAAGAAACAAATAAATGAGTTGGTGCGTGAAATTGATAAATGTATAGCTCTGTTGAGTGCTTAAAAAAGAAAATTAGCTTAGTTTAATGAGCGATGTAAGTGTAAAAGTAGAAATTGCAGGCGGTATTTATACGCTGAAAATTAAAAGTGAAGACGAAAGCAACGTTAAACAAGCGGTTGAATTAATAAATCAGAAAATCTCGGAATTTGAAAGAAATTACGGGGTAAAAGATAAAAAAGATGTGATGGCAATGGTTACTTTACAGTTGGTAAGCCAATTAGCAAAGGAAAAAAACCAAGCCGAACAAGAGTTAAGCACTCTAAAATTGGTGTTAGAAGATGTAGAACAAATGTTAGTTCAACATAGAGACAACATACAAAAAACAGAAGAATAGTATATATAATAGTCTTTTAAATAAGACCCTTTTTAACGCACAAACATTGAAGCAATTCAAAGGTTTGTGCGTTTTTTGTTAGTTTGTGTTTGGATAGTTGCCCTAGACATTAGCTAAATAGTATAAACAATGTGCAACAAACAAAAATCATGAGTGTATTAGCCATTATATTTATTGCCGTAGCATTAATTGCCGGCGTAGTAGCAGGTTTTGTGATTGCCAACTCTCGCTTAAACAAAAGCAGCGTTCAGGAAAAACAAAACTTAATTAAAGAAGCCGAAGTAAAAGCCGAAGCGTTTAAGCAAGAGAAAATTTTACAAGCCAAAGAAAAGTTCTTACAATTAAAAGCCGAGCATGATAAATCGGTAAACGAGCGTAACCAACAAATAGTTGTTTTAGAAAACAAAGCTAAACAACGCGAAAGCGAATTATCTAAAAAAAGTAGAAGAAGCTACTAAAAAGGATAAAGATTTAGAACATCAAAAAACACAATTAAACTCTCAAGTAGATCTTTATAAAAAGAAAAGCGAAGAGATTGAAAAATCGCACCGCAAACAAGTAGAGTTATTAGAAAAAGTATCGGGTTTAAGTGCTGATGAAGCAAAGGCTCAATTAATTGAAAGCGTAAAAGCAGAGGCTAAAACCGAAGCGATGGCTTTTATTAAAGATACCATGGATGAAGCAAAAATCAATGCTAATAAAGAAGCAAAGAAAATCATCATTCAATCTATTCAACGTTTAGCAACAGAAACGGCTATTGAAAACTCAGTAACGGTTTTCCATATCGAAAGTGATGAAATTAAAGGACGTATTATTGGTCGTGAAGGACGTAATATCCGTGCTTTAGAAGCAGCAACTGGTGTAGAGGTTATTGTAGATGATACACCAGATGCAATTACGTTATCTTGCTTTGATTCTATTAGAAGAGAAATTTGTCGTTTATCCTTACATCAATTAGTAACGGATGGTCGTATTCACCCAGCTCGTATTGAAGAGATTGTGGAGAAAACTAAAAAGATGATTGATGAAGAAATTGTTGAAACTGGTAAACGTACTTGTATCGACTTAGGAATTCATGGTTTACATCCTGAATTAATTAGAATGGTAGGCCGTATGAAATACCGTTCATCTTACGGACAAAATTTATTACAACACAGTAGAGAAGTTGCAAACCTTTGTGCGATTATGGCAAGCGAAATGGGCTTAAATCCTAAGATTGCAAAACGTGCAGGTTTATTACATGATATTGGAAAAGTGCCTGATGAAGAACCAGAATTACCACATGCAATTTTGGGTATGAAGTTGGCAGAAAAATATAAAGAGAAACCAGAAGTATGTAATGCTATTGGAGCGCATCACGATGAAATTGAGATGACGACTTTATATTCTCCAATTGTTCAAGTGTGTGATGCTATTAGCGGTGCAAGACCAGGTGCTCGCCGTGAGGTTGCTGAGCAATACATGAAACGTTTAAAAGATTTAGAGGCTCTAGCTTTAGGATATGAAGGCGTGGAGAAAACGTATGCTATTCAAGCAGGACGTGAAGTACGTGTATTAGTATCAGCTGATAAAGTAGATGATAAAGGATCAGAACAATTAGCATTTGATATCTCGCAAAAAATTCAAACCGAAATGACTTACCCGGGACAAGTAAAAGTAACGGTGATACGAGAAGTGCGAGCAACAGCTTATGCAAAGTAGTTTTAAAAACTCTTCATTTTAATATAAAAAATAGCAGCTTTAGGCTGCTATTTTTGTTAGGTACCATTTTGATTTGGGAAATTAATTAAAATGAATACCTTTAATATGGTTGAATTTAAACATGACAAATAAAATTGATTTAACACATTCTGTTATCGTTTTAAGAGATGATGGCATCATTGAACTATATGCCAATGATCATCATGTATATATTATTGAAGATGTAAAAGAAAACGTTAAAGCTTTTGGAGAATTAACAGGTAATGAAAAAGTACCTGTATTGATTATAGGTGGTTCATTCTCATCTCTTGATGATCAAACCAGAGAATTTATGGCTACTGAGGAATCTTTAAAGTACTCAAAAGCAGAAGCTTTTTTAATCACATCATTAGCTCAAAAAATACTTATTAATTTCTATATCAAATTTAATAAGCCATTAGTACCAACACGTGTGTTTACCGATAAGGAAGAAGCAATAAAATGGCTTATGCAATATAAATAATGTCAGTACTCCATAACATAGGGAATCAACCTGAGTGGAGTTGAAGGGCGAGAACTAGACAATTCTTTAAAAAGCTGCATTTAAAAGATGCAGCTTTTTTTTATTATATTTGATATACGCTATCGAGTAGCGGTAATCATATAAACAGATGTTATATTGCCGAATGTTTATAGCGGCTATAAGTAAGTTAGCACCAATTTTATGACACTAAGAATACTTCTTATATACTTTATATTCTCGGTTGGGCTTATTAAAGCACAAAAACTATCCACTGTTTTCATTGACACATTAAAAATTATCGTTGACAACAAAACAATTTATGAAAACAATAAAACAATTTTAAAATTTATTCCGAATAATATTGACAATGCTCTAAATGTCTATGAAGATGGAAAATATAGGCTGAAAATAAATTTCACACTTAACAAAAGTGAATACTCCAACTCGTTAAGCGCATCAGGAGCAAGCTTCTTCGTTTATGACTCTATTTATGCTTTATCATATATGGGTGAAATAAGTTTTGAGGAATGCACTGAAACACTGTTAGAAAAACTAAAATTACAAAATTGGCGAAATGAAGAACAAATTCCAGAAAGTAAGACTCAAATACTACTCAAATACAGATATACCATTATCGCTCCGATTGATACATCTAATTATAAATATAACCATAAAGAGGGTATATGGATTGGTCCTTACTTCGACGCTCAAGTAATTTTAAATTATAAAAATGACAAAAAAAATGGGCTAGCTAAAACCTTGTATGACAACGGAGATTCATATAATGTCTATTTCAATAACGATATTGCGGAGAATTATGGGCAAGGGAAATTTCAATACCCAGCAAATGGAAAGTTTAAAAAGTCTCATGTTATGCCTTATATCATAACGCTTTCTTGCGATACAGTAAACATTTTAAGACAAGAAACATTTTATCTATCTCGAGGCAAAAAAACTAAGGAAATTAATAAATACAATGACTTAAGTGTCCACTTTCAAAAAAAAGGAATTTCACATGACAGTATTCAATTTCGTACAAGAGGCGAATTTCTTATTATTACAAAAGACACTCTTGTAATAAAATCTAATGAAATAGAAATACACGACTTTTATAAAACAAAAACAGATTCTCTACATGATTTTTATAGAAAGACTCAAAACGCCCTCGTTAAAGTCCCAATAAAAGATATATTCAAAATATACTATACACGCAGTAAATGGCAAACTTTTACTCAACGAACCGCATTAATATCACTTGCATCGGCATTAATTGTAGCCCCGTTAGTTTCAATAGAAAAAGGTAAGTTTAATACTGATAGGTTTTCTAAAGTCTCATTGACTTCATTGGGTGTAATGACAATTTCAATTTCACTTGGCATAGGCTTTTCACAAAAAGAGTATTTGTTAGTCCCAAACAAAAAGAAAAACAAGACTTGGAAGATAAAATATGACGCTTATAAATAAAAACTGGTGCTAACACATACTCCTATAAAAAGAAAAAAAATTATATCTTTAACTATGAACAAAAAACTTCTCAAATTCTTTAAAATCGTTGGTATCGTTGTAGTGATACTCTATGTTAGTATTTGTGCCTTGCTATATTTTAATCAAGATGATTTACTATTTCATCCACAACCAAAAACATTAGCGGATGTTTCAAAGACTTTAGAAGCAGCTCCAGAGTTTGATACCCTTACTTTTGTGATGAAAGATGGTAACAGAACTTGTGGCTATATCTCAAAAGATACGGTTAAAGAAAAACTCCCTTTGGTTTTATATTTTGGTGGCAATGCAGAGGAAGTATCCCATTTATCGGATTTTAAAAAATACTTTCCTAATACAATCATGGCATTGATCAACTACAGAAGTTTTGGTTTGAGTCAGGGAGTTATTTCAGAGCAAACCATGTTTAGTGATGCTTTAGAAGTGTATGATAAATTGATCACTAATCCAGAAGTAGACGCAAACAACGTTGTAGTCATTGGCAGAAGCATTGGAACAGGTGTAGCAACTTATTTATCATCACAACGCAAAACCAATGCTACTGTTTTAATTACACCTTACGAAAACATGATTGATGTGGCTTTTGAAAAATATCCTTTTGTTCCAATTAGCTTACTCATCAAACATCGTTTTGAATCGGATACCTATGCGCCAAACATTTCTAGTCCTATGCTAGCACTTATTTCTGCAAACGACCAAGTGATACCAAAACATCATGCATACAAATTAAAAGAGGCTTGGAAAGGTAAGACAGATGCTTTAGAAGTCAATGAAGATCATAATTCTATAATGAATAATGAAGATGTTTGGAAAAAGATTGAAGAGTTTGTGAAGGAGAATATTAAGTGAAAGTACTTGAGCCGTGAATAAATATTTATACATAAGCATTTTAATCTTAATTTCTGATTTTTTTTATTCTCAGAAGCACTTTCATGAATCAAAACGAATTAATTACATATCTATCCCAATTCTCAATACAGAACAATTAAAACCATATGCTCTTCAATCAAAATTTAATTTCAAAAAAATAAAACAGCTTAGTAATCTAACAATAAAATTTAGTTGCCAAAACCATGACGAACCATTATATCTATTCATTTATAATAGGAAAAAATTAGTTCAAAAAATAAAAATAATTGATCATAGTTATCCTATGGCTTACCCTGAAAAAGCATTAGTAGCTGATATAAATAATGATAGTTTACTAGATATAAAATTGGTATTTCCAAATCCTGGTTGCGGTTTAGCTGGCGATTTATCTACTAAGGTATATTTATTTAAAATAGATAGTATTAGCTTTAATAAAATTGAATTTTTTGATTTTGCCTCAGAACCCGAATATGACATTAATGGTGATTCGATATATGAAATAATATCTTGCAATCACATACAATATAATAATCATAGTTATTGGGTATATAATTCATATAATTATAAAAACGAAAAAATAATCAATACCTCATTTGAAAATAACTATCCTTTATGGACAAGGCATCTTAATTATAGTATCAATAAATTA
This sequence comes from Bacteroidota bacterium, assembly GCA_016711805.1. Classification (GTDB taxonomy): domain Bacteria; phylum Bacteroidota; class Bacteroidia; order B-17B0; family Aurantibacillaceae; genus UBA4416. The sequence goes on along the minus strand of JADJSH010000012.1, from coordinate 127,407 downwards.
GCCCTAGGAATAAAGGATACCATAAGAAGGAAATACGCATATAAGTACCCAATTTACAAGTAAATAAAATTTCTATTTCTTCTTGCCCTTCAAATACGTTATCAAAACTGGAATCGTGGTGATAACAATCAATCCAATCACGATATAACCAATATAATTTTCAATCCAAGGAAATTGCTTCCCTAAAAAATAAGCAATGCTAGCGATGCTTCCAATCCAAGCAACAGCGCCAATAATGTTATAGAGCATGAATTTTTTAAAATCAATTTTAATGACGCCTGCTAAAATTGGTGCAAAAGTTCTGATGATTGGCAAAAAGCGCCCTAGTATTAATGCTTTACCGCCATGTGTATCGTAAAATGCTTTGGTTGTAATTAAATGCTGCTTTTTAAATAAAAAACTGTCTTTCCTGGTGTATAATTTTGCTCCTACTTTATTCCCGAACCAATAACCAAATATATTTCCAATAATAGCTGCAAACATTAACAATAAAATTAAAGGGATAAAAGGTGTGTTTAATAACTGAGGTTTAGTAGCGCACAATAATCCTGAAATAAAAATCAATGAATCACCAGGAAGAAAAAAACCAACCAATAAACCTGTTTCGGCAAATACCACAAATAGCAATAACCATAAACCTCCGTATTGAATGATACTTTGTGGGTCGGTAAGTTGTTTTAGGAAATCGAGCATAGACAAAGGTAAAATAAATTCACCACAGAGGCACAGAGAAAAAACTTCATAATAAAAAACATTCGACCCCGAAGGGGTCGCATATGAATAACATAAACGTCAATACTATTGACATACGACCCCTTCGGGGTCGAACAAAAAAATATGTATAATATCAAATTAGAAAATATCTTAAGCTAAATCAAAAGTCATTCTTTTCTTTTCGATACTCGCTTTAATATCTGTTAACTGTCCTTTTGGAATTGAACTAATTAAATTCTTTGTATAGTCTGATTGTGGATTTAAATAAATTTGATCGGCATCACCCATCTCTTCTATCTTTCCTTTATTCATCACTACCATTCTATCACTCATGAATTTCACAACAGATAAATCATGTGAAATAAAAATATAAGTAAACTTAAACTCACGTTTTAAGTCGTTCAATAAATTTAATACTTGCGCTTGAACCGAAACGTCTAAAGCACTCACACTCTCATCACAAATAATAAACTTTGGATTTAAAGATAAGGCGCGTGCAATACACACACGCTGACGTTGCCCACCACTAAACTCATGCGGATAACGGCCATATTGTTTTTCGGTTAAACCAACTTTATTTAATAATTCGTAAACTTTTTCCTTACGCTGATTATTGTTTGATAAAATATTATGCACTTGCATAGGCTCCATTAATGCCTCACCAATTGTAATACGAGGATTTAAAGATGAATAAGGATCTTGAAAAATGATTTGCATGTCTTTTCTCAATTGTCGCATATCATCTGGTTTCAAACGCAATAAATCGTTACGTTGAAAAAATATTTTTCCTTCTGTTGGTTCGTTTAACCTTAAAATTGTTCTTCCTAAAGTTGTTTTACCGCAACCACTCTCCCCTACTAAACCTAATGTTTCTCCCTCATACACATCTAAAGTCACATCATCAACCGCTTTCACGTAATCGATGGTTTTACCAAAGAACGTTTTATTTTTAGGAAAGTACGTTTTAATATTTTGGATTTCTAAAATCTTAGAACGGCTATATAATTCTTTATGTTCATTCTCACGATGTTCCTTAGTGATAATAACGCTATTAATAGCTTCACTAACCGTTGTCGGAATTTCAATCATGTTACCTGCATCATCTGTTTTCATGAAATCAGCTGAAACAGGTAAACGCATTAAACGTTTATCTAAAGGAGGACGGCAAGCTAATAAACTCTTTGTATAAGGATGTTTTGGATTAGAGAATATTTCTAAAACGGGGCCTTGTTCTACCACCTTACCTTTGTACATCACCATTACTTTATCCGCCAACTCAGCAATAACACCTAAATCGTGGGTAATAAACATAATGCCCATTTCGTGTTCACGTTGCAATTGCAACATTAAATCTAAAATGGTTTTTTGTACGGTAACATCTAAAGCCGTTGTAGGCTCATCGGCAATTAATACACGTGGATTACAACTCATTGCCATGGCAATCATCACACGTTGTTTTTGTCCGCCCGAAATTTGATGAGGATATACACTAAAAATACGTTCTGGATCAGGTAATTGAACTTGTTCAAATAACTTCAACGTTTTCTTTTTAGCTTCTTTTTTTGATATTTTTTGGTGTAATAAAATTACTTCCATTACCTGATTACCGCATGTATAAACAGGATTTAAGCTTGTCATTGGTTCCTGAAAAATCATCGCAATTTCGTTTCCACGAAACGAACGCATTTCTTCAGCAGGAATATTTCTAAGGTTTACAACACCTTTATCTTTAGAATGATATATAATATCACCACCAGAAACACGCCCTGGAGGATTGGGAATTAATTGCATGATAGACAAAGAAGTTACAGATTTACCTGAACCGCTCTCGCCTACTATACCAATAGTTTCGCCTTTATGAAGTGTAAACGATACATCGTTTACTGCTTTCATTAATTCGCCATCTGATTTAAACTCAGTAACTAAATTTTTAACCTCTAGTAATACCTCTTTTTGCATAATATATCACTACGAATATAGGAAATTTGAATCAATAGCAAAGTTTTTGGTTGGGAAAAATAGGCTTTTTATCGAAAAACCCTACCCCTTGTAAAACAACCATTTTCCTAGTTCTTTCCAAGTCGTTTTTTTACCATACATCAAAATACCTGTACGGTAGATTTTACCTGCCAACCAGGTAAAAAACAAGAACCCTAGTACTAAAAACACCATGGATAAAGCGAGTTCCCAAGCAGGCACACCAAACGGCAAACGTACCATCATCACAATAGGTGATGTTAATGGGAAAATAGAGAAAAACTGCGCCATGGAACTATTTGGGTTCGACATAATGGCTTGAGCTATTACAAAACTTAAAATAAGCGGTATGGTGACTGGTAAAATAAATTGCTGAGTATCGGCTTCACTATCAACAGCTGAGCCAACTGCCGCAAATAAAGCAGCATATAACAAATACCCGAATAAAAAATAAAAAGCGAAACTGCTTATCAATAATGGCACATTTAAACCATCTGCAAAATTATGCATATTAATAACTTCATTGGGAGTTGCTACTTTCTCCATTTTATTAGATTGAGATAGAATGTCGTTTTTCATGACTTTTTCTATCTGAGCATTTTGTGTTATGGTGTCCTGAATTTGATCTTTAAAAATTGTGCTTGTGATTCCAATATAAATTAAGGTTGTTAAAACTATCCATAAAATAAATTGAGTCAATCCAACCAAAGCAACACCAATAATTTTACCAAGCATTAATTGAAATGGTTTTACAGAAGACACAATAACTTCTACAATACGACTTGTTTTTTCTTCAATGACACCTCGCATAACTTGAGAACCGTAAAGGAATATCATAAAGTAAATAGCTACGCCAAAAAACATACCTACTCCCATATTTAATTCGGTATTTGTTTTTTCATCAGCACCGTCTTCTTTTACTTTTAAAGTGATGATTTCAACGGGTCTTCTAGCTTTGTCAATTTTTGTTACGTCAATACTATCTCCTTGCAGGCGATAATCAAACAAAATATTCTCCATTGTATTGGTTATATATTGCTGAACAGCGATGCCAGGTTGTTTTTTGTAATATAAAAATGGAGTTGCTTTAAAAGCATTAATGGTTTCAATGTCGATTTCCATGACCAAATCAAACGGACCATCTTTTAACTTAGCCTTTGCATCAGCAATGGAGCCTACTCCATAAGTAAATTTAATTTCTTTGGTATTAGGCATTTTATCTATAAACAAGCCGCTATGATCTAAAACAAAAACTTGATGTTCAGTTTTATCTCTCATGGCAAGCCATATTGGAACAATCATCACACCTGCCATTAATAACGGACCTAAAATGGTCATAATTAAAAATGATTTTTTCTTAACTCTAGAAAAGTATTCGCGTTGTATGATTAAAAATAATTTGTTCATCGTATAAAGTTTATTCTGTGAAAGAGCTTTGTGTATTTACCGTTGTTTTGTTTTCTACTACCGAAATGAAAATATCATTCATGGAAGGAACTACTTCATTAAATGAAAGTATTTCAGCATGATTTATAACTGCTTGAAACAAATCGTTTGGTTTATTTTGACGTAACATTTTTACAGTTACATGATGTACATCGTCTTCAGATTTTTTATCAAGCAACTCTGCGCCTGCCCATAAAGCATTGGTAAAGCCCATCAAGTTTCCTTTAAAACCAATATTATAAGTGTTACTCTTGTATTGTTTACGAATATCTTTTACGGAACCATCTAATAATTTTTCAGCTTTATTAATCAAAGCAATATTATCACATAACTCTTCTACACTTCCCATATTATGTGTGGAAAAAATAATAGTAGCACCTTTATCTCTTAATTCTAAAATTTCGTTTTTTATTAATTGAGCGTTAATGGGATCAAAACCACTAAAGGGCTCATCCAAAATTAATAATTTAGGCTCATGCAAAACCGTAACAATAAATTGAACTTTTTGCTGCATACCTTTACTTAACTCCTCAATTTTTTTATCCCACCAAGATTCAATTTCAAATTTAATGAACCACTCCTTCAATTTAACTTTGGCATCTGCTTTCTTTAAACCCTTTAATTGAGCTAAATACATCACTTGCTCCCCAACCGACATTTTTTTGTACAATCCTCTCTCCTCTGGCAAATAACCAATAAAATCAACATGTTTAGGTGCTAATTTCTCTCCATTAAATAAAACTTCGCCACTATCGGGGCCTGTAATTTGATTAATGATGCGAATCAAAGAGGTTTTGCCTGCGCCATTTGGTCCTAGTAAACCGAATATTTTTTGAGGTTCAACAATTAAGCTCACATCTTTTAAAGCAGTATGATTGCCATATTGCTTATTGATATTTTTTACTTCTAAAATTGGGTTCATAGCGTAATTTGATGTACGAATTTAATTCATTATTACTAAAAACAATTTCCGTTCAACACTAATTTTTACTCCACATAAAATGCTAAGCCTTTTAAATACTCACCCTCCGGAAAATTAGGCGTAATTGTATGATCGGCAGGCTGAGAAAGCGTATGTAATAATTTCATGTTTCTACGAGATTCGATAGCAGCCGCTGTAACGGTATTATAAAATAATTTTTTATCAATAACACCTGAACAAGAAAACGTAAATAAAATACCTCCCTTTTTAATATTTTGTAAAGCCATTTGATTTAAACGTTTGTAGCCAATGACGGCATTATGCGATACATCTCTACTCTTGGCAAATGCAGGAGGATCTAAAATAATAATGTCGTAATTTTTACCATGATCTTTTAAATAATCAAAGGTATCTACCGCAAAACCTTCGTGATTTGTTGCATTATTTAAAATCGCATTCTTATTACATAATTCTATTGCTTTTGCACTTGAATCAACAGAGTGAATGATCTCGCAACCATGCTTAGCTGCATACATGGAAAAACCACCCGTGTATGAAAACGTATTTAATACACGTTTTCCTTTGCTATAATTCCCGAGTAATTCTCTGTTTTCACGCTGGTCAATAAAGAATCCTGTTTTTTGTCCGTTAATAAAATCAATGTAAAATTTCACATCATTTTCAATAACAATTAAGTCTTCGTTACATGAGCCATATAAAAATTCGTTAGCTAAACCAGCCGAATAGTCTTTTGGTAATGTTTCAGAACTTTTATCATAGACGCTTTTTAAATTAGAACCATACACATTTTTTAAAGCTTCAGTAATGTCAATTCTACATTTGTGCATACCAATGCTGTGTGCTTGAAAAACGATATGTCCGTTATAAAAATCCATAATTAAACCCGGACAACCATCACCTTCTCCAAATATTAAACGATATACATTTGTATGAGAATTGTTAGCCAAATTCAAAAACTGCCGATAGGCAAAGGCTTTTTCAATTTTTTTTACCCAAAAATCAACATTTACTTGTTGTTTGCTAAAGGAAATAATACGACCTGTAATGCTTCCCTTTTGGTACTGAGCCATTCCCAAAAACTGTTGTTTGGCAGAGTAAACCTCTACTACATCCCCATCTTTAATATTAGAATCTTGCGTTTTAATAGCCCCCGAAAAAATCCATGGGTGAAAGCGTAAAACAGGCAATTCTTTGCCATTATGTAAGGTTAATCTTGGATATTCTATCATAACACAAATGTATTGTATTATTGAGTGTTTTTAAGAAAATAGCGTAAATATTTTAACTAAATTTGAGTTTTTGTAAATTTATAGACTATGACAACTTCAGAGATAAAACTTAAGATAACCGTTGACGAAAACCAATTGCCACATAAAATTGAATGGGAAGCTCCGGATGCTAACGAAGGTAGTATTTGTAAAAGCATGATGCTAGCCCTTTGGGACGAAAAAGAAAACAATACCATGCGCATTGATTTATGGACAAAAGACATGAGTGTGGATGAAATGAAAAAATTTTTCCATCAAAACATTACAACATTAACAGATACTTATTTACGTGCCACTAATGATGAAGCTACCGTAAAAGAATTAAGAGAATATATGAGCGGATTAGGAAAACGTATGGGCGTTTTAGTAAACGATTAATGAAAGTATACTTAAGTATATTATGTTTTATAATTTGCTTGAGTGGTTTATCTCAAAAAAAAGGTTTTGATATAAGAAAAAAATACTCCGTTAAACAAGTATTAGAAGATATTGACTACACCGAAAAATATCTTACCAAGTTTCATCCCGATCCATATAGATATATTAGTAAAGACAGCTTGCATGCCTTTGTTTTAAGTCAAGAAGCAAAGATTGATACGCCATTAACTGAAATGCAAATACGTTTTTACATTAAACGTATTGTCGCCAAAATAGGCTGCGGTCATACCGACGCAGCGGCATCTAAAAAATATGCTAAAGCGATAAAAAAAACAAATCGACCAATTTTACCACTTAATGTTTTTGTAGCAGATTCTAATAAATTAATTGTATTGAACAACCTTTCTTCTGACACAACCATTAAGCCAGGAGATGAAATATTGCATATCGACAAACGACCTGTTAATACGATTTTAAAAAACATTTATTCTATCACAACATCTGATGGATATAACGAAACTTATAAAAAACAGAGCACACGTTATAATTCATTTAAATACTATTATTCTTTCTGTTACGGTTTTAAATTTGATTATACAGTAAAAATAAAACATCAAAATAATAGCATCAGTGATTATAAATTAAGAGCAATTTCATCATTAAAAGACACGCTCATCCTTTCAAAAAAAGATTCATTAGTTCCATTAAGAAAAACTAAAACCTGCAGTTACTCTATTATTAAAAGTAGCAAACCCATTGCAGTTATAGATATTAACGGCTTTAAAGGAGCACGTTGGCGAAGTTTTTTTAGAAAGACATTTAAAGATATTAATCATCAAAATATTCAACATTTAGTAATTGACCTAAGAGATAATGGCGGTGGACAGATAAATTTGGGATTAAACTTATTATCATACCTAATAGATAAAAAAATAGTATTGCCCTTTGATAAAAAAGTAAACACAACCGCTTTTAATCCAAAATACAAAATGGATTTTGGAATGCGCGCTGTTCCAATTATGTTTGCGTTACGACCCCCAGAGAGATTTAAGAATGGAAAATTGAGGCATTATTTTATTTCGTTTCCAAAACGTAGAAAACAATTTAAAGGACAAATTTATGTGTTAACAAACGGCAGATCTTTTTCGATGAGTGGAGTCACTTCTACTTACTTGAAACACAAAAGCAACGCAATTATTATAGGCGAAGAAACCGGTGCGAATGTTGCTGGCAGCAACGCCGCTATCAGTGGAAAAATAATTCTACCTAATTCAAAAGTTATTGTTCACATTCCCTTATATCATTTGTATCATGATATTGATGTGAAAAATGAAGGAAGAGGCTTAATGTCAGATTATCCAACAAACTATACAAAAGAGGATGTATTAAATGGAGAAGATGTAGATATGAAAAAAGTGTTAGAGTTGGTTAAATAAAATTATTTCTTCTCGACTTTGCCCGAAATGAAAATAGCCAAAAGACTAACTAATACTTTTTCTAACTCTTTGGCTAAAATCTCTTAATGCTTGATTAAAAGCAGTGCCTTGTTCCATCTTCTCTTTAATGTAAATAGAGGCAAGGACATGAGTTAAACATTCACCTTCATCTTTACCTTCTACGTCAATTGCTGGTTTTTGTTCTTCCATCATCGCTTCTTCAGCAGATTGGAGTTGAGCTAAGGAATATTGCTCTACTAATTTTTTGATAACTGGTATTTGCATAATTACTTTCTTAAATCATCTATCATTTTTTGTAAATACTCTTCCTTACTAGTAGCGGTGCCTTCTAATAAAACGCCATTTTTAAAACTTGCTAAATAGGGCAGATTATCAACTCCACCTAGTTTACGTGCTTTTTCATTTTCTTCGGCATTTACTTCTAAAAATAAAATATCTGAATTAGATTCATCGTTTGAATGACGTTTGTATTTTGGGGCAAATAATTTACATGAGCCACACCAATCGGCAAAATATTTAACAATCACTTTATTATTATCTTTTAATAGAGATTCAAAATCTGTATCTGTGCTTAATTGTACCATAATTATATTTTATAAAATTTCAACATATAAACTTAACAATTAAAACGCTAAATAGTTAAGCGAGATTTGAACTTTTTACCACAAAAAAAAGCCTCTCAACTAGCGAGAGGCTTAAATTATAGCACCACATGAAAAAAAGTACTATAATTTACTCTTTAATGACTCTAATTTTCTTAATTAAACCTCCTTGTAAATCTGTTAAAAAAGCAATATAAAAACCTTTAGGTTGATTAGAGATATCGATCCAATTAACATTTTGTTGTTCTATAATAATCTGTCCTTGCAAATCAGTTAAGAAAATATTTATTTTACTGACTGATGAATTCACATGATCATTCAGAGGATGTGAAATCTTTATAATGTGGCTATTTATCGTTTTCTGACTCATAAATACAGAACTAGATACAAATTATTAAATCAGATAAGTCTTTTACTAAATTAGACCTTAAATACTAAAATTATCAGTTCATTTTACGAATAGCACATTTGAGTTTATTAATGGCCAGTTTGAGTTTATAAAAACAAAAAGCCTCTTATTTTCAAAGAGGCTTTTTTGGAAAAAACATAATATACTATTTACTCACAATTACTTTTTGTTTAATTGTTTTACCAACTAAGAAATAAATTCCGTTTTGTAAATGGTTCACTCTATAAGAGAAATTATTTTGTTGAGTTAATTCAAATGCTTCAACTACTTGACCTAACTCGTTAGTTACATTTATAACATCTGCTATATGAGATTGAATTGTAAACTCCCCATTATTAGGATTTGGAAATACTAACACTGAATTTGAATTAGCAGTTAATTGCTGTATTCCTGTACAAATATTAACGGAAATTGAAACTGTCGCTGTATTGATGCAACCATTAGCATCAACTCCAGTTACGGTATATGAATCTGAAGCAGCAGCAATAAATGGTGTTCCGTCTAAAACACTCCCTGTCCATGTATACGTTGATGCACCTCCGCCAGTTAAAACAAGATTATCGCCAAGACAAGCTAAAGTGCTTGTACTATTAGCTGTTACATTTGGTAAATTATTTACAGTAACTAATAGTGGTGCAGAATTAACACAACCATTCAAATCTGTTCCAGAAACTGTATAAGAAGCAGTAGTAGATGGAGTAAATGAAACCCCATCAATAACCCCATTTGTCCAAGTATAAGTTGAAGCTCCTGCTCCAGTTAATGTAACATTAGATCCAATACAAACAGACGAAGTTGTAGCATTTGCAATTACAACAGGCAAAGCATTAACTGTCACAGAATAAGTCGTAGTATTAGTGCAGTTATTTGCATCCTTACCTATAACAGAGTAATTTGTAGACGATAATGGAGTAACACCAATTGTTGGAACCAAGAATCCTGCGCTCCATGTATAAGTATTGGCGCCACTAGCAGTTAAAGTTGTTGAATTACCTGCGCATAATACATTATTACCAGTAACGGTTAATGTTGGTAACGGATTTACAGTAATTGTTTTCACCGCAGAGTTTGTGCAAGTATTTACAGCCGTTCCGATTAAACTGTAGGTAGTAGTTACCGAAGGCGATACTAAAGTTGAAAAAGTAGTAGCTCCTGTGCTCCAAGTATATCCATTGGTAATTCCACCGGCTCCCGATAAATTTACCGAAGCACCAGCACATATAACACTTGGCGTAGATACTATACTAATATTAGGTTTTGCATTTACAGATATGAATGCAGATGTTGAATTTGTGCAAGTATTAGCAGCCGAACCCGTTACTGAATAAGACATATTTGTGGTTGGAGAAACCACCGCTGTTGTACCTACAATGTTTCCTGGTTGCCAAGTATAAGTGCTTGCGCCTGCACCTGTTAATGTGATATTTGTTCCAGCGCACTGAGTGGCAGGAACAATGATACTAACGGTTGGATTTGCAAGGGGTGATACAACAAACGTTTGTGTTTTTGTACAACCTTGCAAATCTTTAGCTGTTAAGGAATAATTAAAAGAAGCGCTTGGGAAAGCAGTAACCGTTGGTCCGTAAGCAGCACCTATAACGTTTGATGTCCAGGTATAAGAATTGGCTCCACTGGCAGTTAACACTGAAGTACTTCCTAAACATACAGAAAAGTTACCAGTAATAGTTGCAGTAACTTGCTGCACAGTTACTAAAGCTGTTTGTGTTTTCACACATCCTGTTGAAGTTGTTCTTCCTGTTACTGTATAAACAAAAGATGAAGCTGGAGCCGCTAAAATACTAGTAGCGGTAGAACCAGTATTCCAAGTATAAGTATTTGCGCCCGATGCAGTTAAAAATAATCCTGAACCAGCGCAGACTGAACCCGAACCGGCAATAGCAACTGCAGGTAATGCAATAGTTGTTAATGTTTTAGTTTTAGTACTGATGCAACCAAATGCATCAGTACCAGTAACCGTGTATATAGTTGTAGATGTTGGTGCCACAGATATCGTGTTTGTAACTTGAGAAGTACTCCATGTATAAGTTGAAGCTCCTGATGCGGTTAAGGTTGCTGATGAATTGGAACATACTGTGTTCGTTCCTGCAATAGTAATCGTAGGCTGAGTTGCCGTAACTACTATAGGTGTTCTTAAACTTTGAGCACATGAACTATCTTGCACATAATAAGTTGCACTAGAAGTTAAAGTAGGTGTAACATATACGCTTCCACTTCCTAAATATGTGCCTCCAGTAGCTCCAGAATACCAACCTAAATTTGCATTTCCAGTAGCTGTTAAAGTTCCTGAACTTCCAACACATATTGTTTGTGATGCTGCCGATGGAGATGCAGGTGCAAGACAAACATCTATTTTCCATAAATCACTTCTTTCACCTCCAACAACAGTTCCACCATAAAGCCAAAATGCTCCTGCATTATCTGTCCATGAACTTGATTTATATCTGCCACCAGGAGTATTAGTTGCCGATGAAACACCTTGTGTTCCGTAAACAGCAACCTGACCAGTTGAATTAGCACCAGATGTCCAAACCCAAGTATTATTTAAAGTATTATACATCCATAAATCATTTAAGGCTCCATTACCAGCTACAGAACCAGCGCCATAACCACCGTACAACCAAAAATTATTTTGAGAATCTACCCAACTAGTCATGTTCATTCGACCACCGGGGTAGTTAGATGCAGAAGGAAATCCCTTTGAGCCATATACTCCTACTGATCCGCCAATACTCGTTCCACTCATCCATGTCCATTGATTATTTGTAAAACTATACTTCCACAAATCACACAACATTCCTACACCAATTGATGCAGGAATACCATTTCCACCATATATCCAAAGGTCACCATTACTATCTTTAAAACCTTTAGCTCCAGATCTTCCACCTGGTACATTAGAAGGCCCTGAAGTTCCTTTAGTACCATAAGTGCCAACACTATTAATTGCATTACCACCAGAAACCCAAGTCCATTGATTTGTTAGTACATTATATTTCCATAAATCGTTCAACAAACCACCCGATCCCGTCGTAGCTAATCCATTTCCTCCATGTAACCACAAGTTTCCAGAATTATCAATCCATGTTACAGCATCATATCTTCCTCCAGGAATAGTTGATGCGGTAGGAACACCTTTCGTACCATAAGTACCAACTTGATTTATTGCATTCGAACCAGACATCCACGTCCACTCATTTGTAGTTACATCAAACTTCCACAAATCATTTAAATAACCAGTAGTTGCCGTTGTTGCACGTCCATTCCCACCAAATAACCAAAGGTTTCCAGAATTATCTATCCAAGTAGCACTTGAATATCTTGAACCAGGAGTAGTCGTCGCCGAACTAATACCTTTAGTACCATATGCTCCAATTTGATTTATTGTGCTGGGACCTTTCATCCAAGTCCATTCATTCAGACTAACATTGTATTTCCATAAATCATTTAATTGTCCTGCAGCTCCAGAAACAGCATAACCTGTTCCACCGAACATCCACAATGAACCTGTATTATTTGTCCATGATACATGATCACTTCTAAAACCGGGCAAATTTGTTGCATTTGAAACTCCTTGGGTGCCATATACACCATACTGATAATTAGCTGATGAACCTTTTATCCATGCAAATTGCGCAGATTGCGATTTTGCTTGAAATAAATTAATAACTGCAATAAATAATAATAGTTTTTTCATGTAATTTAAATTTTACACGAAAATCACTAATTAATTGATTTTGGAAGATCTGAAGTTCACGAACCGTAAAATTTAGTTCATGAACTGCAATTAGATAGAAACACGAAGTTCCTTTAAAAGAGTTTCAAACTCTTGTTTTCTGTCGCGAGAAATATTAATAGAAGTTCCATTATCCATGAGGATAGCATTCTCGCTACGGCTGTATTTTTTAATGAAATTGACATTAATAAAGTATGAACGATGTGTCCTAAAAAAGAACGAACGATTAGATAAAATATCTTCGTAAAATTTCAATTTTTTACTCACCAAAATCTTTTGTCCGTCTTTTAAATAAAAGGTTGTGTAAGCACCATCCGCTTCTAATAAAACAATATCTGCAACTTCAACAAAGGTAAGGCCGTTGCTCATAGAGAGTGCTATTTTACGAATATCATCACCCTTATAAGATTCTTTAAGCAACTCTATTTGCTCCTGCATTTGAGAGTGCAGTTTTTTTTGTTTCAGTTTTTCAACGGAATTTTTTAATTGATCAATATCAATTGGTTTCAAAATATAATCAACGGCCGAAATTTCGAAAGCTTTGATGGCATATTCGCTGTAAGCTGTTACAAAAATAATATCGAAATCAATTTCTCTAAAAAAGCCTAATAATTCAAAACCATTATAATCGGGCATTTCTATATCTAGGAATACAACATCTGGCTTATGTTTATTAATTGCTAAAACACCATCAGGAACATTAGAGCAAGTTGCTAAAACATTTATTTCGGGGCAATAATTTAATAACAATGAAGAAAGAGTATTTCTGGCTCTTTCTTCATCATCAATAATTATGGCATTAATTGTATTCACCTGTTATAACAAAATTAAACTATTTTTTTGTACCTGAAGAAAGTTTAATTGTTTTGTCCTTAATCATTTGATCTGAAATCGTAAATAAGGTACCTCTTAATGTTGTAGAATTTTTTTCGCACCAAGATACTTTTTCACCTAATTTACAAGTAAATGTGTGAGAGGCATTAGGAGCAATAGTGTACACCATTGGGTCCATATCTTTTTTAACATACATATCTTTTCCCATGTCGTTAAACACAGTAACATAATTAGATGTCGCACTTTTATCATCCGTTTTTTGACACTATTGCTGCCAGTTGTCGTTTCTTTAGGAGGCAAAGTAGCATAAATTGCTTTGATTTTAGTAAAAAATTCTTTAGCATCCGCATCATTATCAAAAAATAATTCCAATCCTTGTTTTCTGTACAGTCCAAACTTTTTTAACCCACAAAGCATTTCCTCATACCAATCTAATTGTTGGTTACCAAAAGCATACAAGGAAACAACGCTAATTGTTTTTTCCTCAACTTTTTTAGGATAAAATGCTCTTTGAACCATCATATCAGTAAACAAAACGTCGCCAATAAAAAAATGAAATTTTTGAATCATATATAATGATTCGTCTGGATTTGTTTTGATACTTGTATAAATAATAGAATCCTGGCGGATTGCTACAAATGCACTTAACCCTTTGCCGCTAGATTCTTTATATTCGACTATTTTTTTTCCTTCAGCCACAATTTTTTTTCCTTCACATTCAAAAGTTTGAGCATGAATGTTTGAGGAATTCATTATAGCAGATAAACATAATACCGTTGTTGCTAATGTTTTAATTTTGATCATAAGATTTGTTTTATAGATTATGAAACAAACCTATGTCATATATAAAACATATATTAGCATGAATGCATGAACTGTATGAATTAATTCATCAACCGTTAAACAGGAATAGAAATAATGACTTTTGTTCCTAATGGTTTCCCATCTTCATACAAATCAATAATTTCAAAACTATAATGCTTATCATTAAATGAATTCAATAAATCCATACGCTTGTCGGTTGCTTCTGTAGCAAACGATTGATGAGTCTTACTATTCCTTGCCTTTATTTCTTCTGATTTCTTTCTCCCCACTCCATTATCTGTGATTTCACAAATCAACACATCATGCATCAACTTAAACTCCATAAATAAATTTTTATTTCCTTTCTTATGCAACAATCCATGTTTTAATGCATTTTCAATAAAAGGCTGAATAATCATAGGAGGTAAAAGTAAATGATCAACATCTATTTCATCGTCGACTTTAATTATAAATTTAAACTCATCGCCAAAACGTAACTTTTCTAATTCTAAATAAGTATCTAACAATTTAATTTCACGAGACAATGGAACTTCGTCTTTACCCGACATATCAAGTATCTCCCTCATTAGCAAACTAAATTTATTTAAATAGTAATTAGAATTTTTAATATCGTGTTTTAATATTAAATCTTGTAAAGAATTTAAAGTATTAAATAAGAAATGTGGATTCATTTGAGATTTTAAAGCCGTTAGCTGAGATGCAGTGACTTTGTTTCTTAACTCAGCTCTTCTAGTAATAAAACGGATTCGAATCATGAATAAAATAGCAACCACACCCGAACCCAAAAGCACCATTAAAGCGTAAAACCACCAGCGTTGCCAAAACGGACTCTTGATGATAAATTTTACTTGCTCTGTTTTTAAACTTTCTAAACCATCTTCATTAACGGCTCTAATTTCAAAAATAAATTCGCCACTCGGTAAAGAAGCATATTGTATGTGATTATTGATACCTGAATTATAATGCCAAGTTGCATCTAACCCTAATAAACGATACTTGTATTTAAAATTCCCTCTTGCCCTCAAACAGGCAGTATTAAAATCAATATCTATATTATTTTCATTATAATTTAAATTCAATAACTTATCATCTTTCTTAATCAATAATTGATTTACAAATACAGATGTAATTTCAATATTTGGGTAAACTGTATTTTTTGTGATTTGAGATGGTAATTTCAATAACCCCTTATTTGTTCCCAAAATTAGAGTTTCATTTATATATTCAATATCATTTATTTCTTTTGATACGATTCCATCTGAATAATCAAAAAATTCAGATTGCTGCGTTTTACAATTAATCTTAGTCAGCCCTTGCTCCGTTGCTACAAAAACAGTTTCTCCGACTATTTTAAAACTTTTAACACCATCGCCATGTAACAAATTTTCATGGTTGTAGTGTTTCCAAATTTTCTCTTTTTGTAAAACAAACAATCCTTCGTTTACTGATCCTACCCATAATTGATCAAATAAAAAAATTAACTTATTAGCAAAAATAGACTTACCGCTTAATTTAATTTCGGATGTTTTTCCATTCGAATATTTAAATAATCCATCAATTGAAGCAAAATAAATCGTATTTGTTTTTTTATCAATTGTTAATGCTCTACAACCTCTAGTATGAAAAGCAATAGCTCGCCTATCTATATAACTACTTGGAATAGAATGGAATTTTGGAAAAACTCCAAACATACCAGATGTCACAAAAAACAAGGAATCACCTATCCAACAAAAATCTCTGAAATTATAGACCTCAAAAACAGTTTCCTTTTTTTGACCAAAAAACGATAATGGTCCATGCGCAACATACAATCCACCTCCCCATTCTTTCATTTTTTTCACGGTACGATAAGCAATTTCTTTTTGTTGTGAAAACAATTCAAATGTATTATTCTCGTTCAATTTGTATATTGAACCTGTGTAAGTCCCAACCAGCAATTCGTTTTTAGCTGTTTTTAATAAAGATGTAATATTATGGTCGGATAAATTAGAGCTTTGCTCATCGAATAAGCTTAACTCATAATTAGGAATCACATAAATTCCATTTTGCAAACTGCTTATCCATAAACTTCCTTCCTTATCTTGGTAAATACAGGAAATTTTATCGTTGTTAAAAAAGAATTTGCTTTCCTCATCTAATCTAAAATCCTTATTTAATTTTACAACTCCAGAAGAAGTGCACAACCAATGACGATTTAAATTATCTTTATAAACTTTATAAATCAAACCATCTTTTGTAAAAGGCAAGAATCTGTTTTTTTCAATCACCGATTCACCAACAACTAAAGAAATAATATACTCCCTTTTAATATTAATTTCAGTTAAAGCAATTAATGAATTACCATAAGAGTCAAGCGCAACGCGCTGCTGAACCGTAGTTGTTGAATCTAGAAATGAAATATCGTATTTCGAGCCTGATTTATAAATTACTCCGATACCATTTTTTTGAGATGTCACATAAATTTTTCCTTGAGTATTTACTTCAACTTCTTGCCAGCATATAGTATCTTTTGCATGATTTAACTTTGAAAATGAGGCCAATTTCTTTCCAATGAAATCATAACACTCAATTGTTTTAATGTTTGCAATCCAAATATGTTGTTCTTTATCAATCGCATATTGAGAATAAGAAGATATTTTATTAGATGCATCAATCACAAGAGTTAATGAATCCGCAGTTACTCTATATATCTGTCCGGAAAAATTTTGGCACCATAAATTTTTATCTTTATCAATTTTTAAGCCCGAAATACTTCTGCTATTTTGTTTTTTAGAACTATAAGATTTAAAACGAATTCCATCGTATCTATATAGTCCAGCGTCACAACCTATCCAAATATATCCAAAGTCGTCCTGAATAATTTGATACACTTCGCTGGAAGGCAACCCATTTTCTTCGTTTATTTTATAGTAATATGGAGTTTGCGATAAAGAAATATAAGTCTGGCAACCAAATATCAGAACAAGTAAAAATTTGAGAAATGTATATCTGTATAGTTTATTCAAAATTTTTAAATGGATAATCTAAACGAATTTATAAAAAAAATTGAATAAATAGACCTTTAGAAGGTTAAACGATACTGAGGTATCACAAAAAATTTCAACTGGTAATCTGTTTTAATGGTTTGTGTATTCAAATCGTATTGTTGCTGAAATATATTATTGTGTTTAGTAACGTTTTGAATATCCACACTTATTTCATGCGTAAAACGTTTGGTATTTAATTTATACGAAGGTTTTACATCTATTCTAAAATAGGGGTCATACTGAGGATTGTAGGCCTGCGTTCCATCTCTTACTTCATCCTGATAAGCAATAGAGGCAGGAATATCAATTGGCACATAACGTTTGCCGCCTGCGTAAGTCACCTTTACATCTAAGGCTAAAATATGTTTTTCTTTTATTTTAAATTCTTTACCTGCCAGCGCATTAAACACATAGTTACCATTAAAAGCTGTGTTTCTATAAACGCCGTCGCTACCAGTATATTTACTTTCGAATAAAGAGGCAGTTACTAAAAAATAATAGCCTTTGCTATAAAATTTCTCTAAGGTCAATTCAATCCCATAATTTTCTCCTGTTCCATTGTTTACTAAGCTATCAACATTCGGACTATTAAAATCTGCGCCCAAATTTGCCGTACTAAAGTAATCTTGACGTGTTTTAACTGGCACTCGATACAAATATTGATAATACAGTTCTGTTTTAATACGCACACTATTAAATAAATTCACATCATACGCTAATACAGCATGTGCTGCTTTTGTGAAATCTAAATTGCGATTGGTTTCTTTTACTTGTCCGTTACCTAAATTAGCTGTTGCAAAATAAACATACAAAGGTTGCACCTGACTATGTAATCCTGCGCCAAAACTTAGAGATTGTTTTTTATTAATTTCATACTTTAAGCCTAAGCGTGGTTCAGGCGATTGAGCTCCATTTAGCAGCAAGTACTGATACGTAAATCCAATGTTTGCATAAAACTTTTCACTAAAGTTATGTTTCAATTGTATAAATCCACGAGTTAAGGCAGTTTGACCTTTATAGTTTCGTAATGTTACAAAGCCAGTTCCATAACTATCAATACTGTCTACAAATGTTGTATTATACAAATCGGCATAAATACCTGCGTTTAAGAAATTGCGAGAATTAAATTTCTTATTATAGGTAGTATTAATAGAATATCTTGTTGTATAAGATGTATTACGATATTCGGGTCTAATGGTTTCAGGAGTGGTACTTGTATCCACTCTATCAGCTAAAATATAGTTGTATTGACCAGATACGCCAATATTTGTTTTGATATAAGAACTGCTGCTCATTAAATAAGTATGTGAAATTCCGCCAGCACCGACATTTGATCTGAACAACATATTTCGCCCGCTATAACCATATAAGTTATTGTCTTTTGATTGCTGACTTTGCAACAACTCTGCATAACTTAAGCCGCCAATGCCCCAAATAGAAAACTTACCTAATTTTTTAGAAGGTAAATCTATTTTAAACGTTACATCTTGGTATTGCGGCACGGCACTACCAGTTCCAAAATCCAACCCTATGTATTTAAAAACAGAAAGTGTTGAGTACCGGTAATTAACCATAAAAGACGCGTTTTTCTTTTTCTTGCTAAATGGACCCTCTGCTCCTAATTCGAATCCATTAAAACCAACCATGCCTAAAAATTCATATTTTTCATTGTTACCAGAACGCATTTTTAAATCAAACACGCCTGCTGTTGCATTACCATAATCTGCTGGAAAAGCGCCTGTCATAAAATCAGAATTATCCAACGTATTATTATTTAAAATACTGATTGGTCCACCCGAAGAACCCATACTACCAAAATGACTAGGATTAGGGATATCCAAACCATTCAACCGCCATAAAATTCCTAAAGGAGAATTTCCCCGAACAATAATGTCATTACGACTATCGTTGGCGCCACTTACACCAGCAAAGTTTGCTGCCATACGAGCTGGATCGCCTCTACTACCTGCATAACGGTTTGCTTCCTCCGTACTAAAAATACGAGAACTAACCGTTGCCATTTTATTGTTAGATTTTGTTTTATCAATTTCTGCGGAGATGATAACTTCTTGACCTTGCACGGCACTCTCTTCTAATTCAATGTTTAAAACCGTTTCTTTCCCTGTTGTTAAAACAACCGTTTGAGATTTCTCTTTATAAGAAATTAAGGAAATTTTTAATTGTTTTCTACCCAACAACACATTATCAAAACGGAATTTTCCATTTTCATCGGTAGTGGTTGCTTTCATTGGCTCTGAATTTAAAATACTGATAACAGCACCAGGCAATGGACTTTGCGTTTGCTTATCTAAAACTGTTCCACGGATAGTTTGTGTTAATTCTTGTGAATATATATCACAAAAGAAAACAATAGATATTATAAAGAAAATGTGTTTCACAAATTACAGTTTAAGGAGTACTAGATGATACAGGCAAAATTTTACCGTTATAATATAAATGCCCTTTTGCAGCAAAATCAAAAATATATTCTGCCATTTGTTTTGGAGATAAAGGCGCTTGATAACCTGGGAAAGCTTCTGCTAACATTTCTGTTTGCACTGCACCAATAGCTAAACAATTAACGGAGATATTTTTTTCTTTTAATTCTTCAGCTAAACACTCTGTTAAACCAACCAAAGCTGCTTTTGATGAGCTGTACGCTGATAATCCTGCAAATTTAGAACTACCCTGAAAGCCTCCCATGCTACTAATATTAACAATATGTGCTTTCGATTTTTTTCCTAGTAAAGGCAATAATTGTTGGGTTAAATAATAAGGCGCAAATACATTTACCTTATAAACTTCCCCTAATTCTTTATAAGAGATAGTTTCGTAGGGTTTATTTACTAATGAACCTGCATTATGAATAATACAATCCATTTGCTTTACTTCTTTTTTTATAAAAGCAACAGCGTCATCCATACTTTCTTGAGAACTCAAATCGGTAGATATAGATTTTAAATTAGGATGCGATATAGTTTTTAAAGGTTCTAAATTTCTTGTCAAACAAAAAACGGTATCACCAGCATTTAAAAACTGCTGAACTAATTCAAAACCAATTCCTCTGCTTGCTCCTGTAATGATAACATTCATAGCTCTTAATAATTTACAACCTGTTCTTGTATGTTTGCTGGTAATTCTCTTTCACCATACTGTTGATTTCTTAACTGAGGCTCAAATCCTGCTTCTTTAATAGCATCCTGAATAGTTTTATAAGTAAAACGATGCGGGGCTCCTGCAGCACTTACTACATTTTCTTCAATCATAATACTACCAAAATCATTAGCACCACTGTGTAAACAAATTTGTGCTGTTGCTTTACCAACAGTTAACCAACTTGCTTGAATGTTTTCAATGTTTGGCAACATAATGCGGCTTAATGCTAGCATACGAATGTATTCATCGGCACTCACATTATTAGAAACTCCTTTTACACGTTTTAATAAAGTTCCATCATCCTGAAATGGCCATGGAATAAATGCTAAGAAACCTTTTGCGTGAGCTGGCTTTTCTGATTGCACTTCGCGCAACCACACTAAATGTTCAAAGCGTTCATAAATAGTCTCCACATGACCAAACATCATCGTTGCAGAAGTGGTGATATTTAATTGGTGACAAGCACGCATCACATCTAACCATTCACGTCCTGTGCACTTTCCTTTTGAGATTAAACGACGCACACGATCATTTAAAATTTCGGCACCTGCACCAGGTAAACTATCTAAACCAGCTTCAACTAAGGCTTTTAAAACTTCGGTATGAGTAGATTTTTCTAGTTTAGTAATATGTGCTATTTCTGGTGGACCTAATGAATGTAATTTAATGCTAGGATATAAAGCTTTTAATTCTTTAAATAAATTCACATAAAAACTTAAACCTAAATCAGGATGATGACCTCCTTGCAATAATAGTTGGTCGCCACCATATTTAATGGTTTCTTCAATTTTCTTTTTATAAGTTTCTATATCTGTGATATAAGCCTCAGCGTGACCTGGAATGCGGTAGAAATTACAAAACTTACAATTGGCAATACAAACATTAGTAGTATTTAAATTACGATCAATTTGCCAAGTAACTTTATTGGAATTGTGTTTCTTGATTTTTCTGATATCGTTTGCTACAAAAGTCAATTCTGATGTAGAAGCATTTTCATATAAAAACACCCCTTCTTCAATGGATAAAAACTCCAAATTAAGGGCGCGTTTTAAAAGTGACTGAACATTCATTATATTTTATTTTATCCTCCATAGCTTTAGCGAAGGAGGTAATTTTACTCAGTAAAAGTACGTTTTATATAGAGAAACAAAAAGCCCTTTTTAATGTTTAAAAAGGGCTCTATTTATAACTATTTTAAGCTAATTTCTGGTAAGTTTGCCACCAACGGTCAGGAATTTCGTTATTCACCGCCATCTCGTAATCTTTATAGGAACAAGGTAATAATGTGTGTCGCTCAAACTTTAATCCTTTGGTTGGAGGGTAAGGAATTTCCATCCACCAACGGTCGCTTTTTTTACTCTTAAAGAAATTAATTTCATATTTCTCTTCTTGCAATACAACATGAAATTTAACATAGTCAGGACTTGTGCGTGAAGGAAAATCATTTTTACGATTATAAAAACCATCCATAAAACACCAAATCATTTGTGCTGCTAAATTAGCTGTTTTGCCTTGTGCATCATATTCTGGATTAATTTCATAAATACCTACAGAAGATAATTTATCATTCATGCCCGCATAACGCATCATTTGACAAGCCTCTTCCGAATAAAATCCGTTTGGCGAAGCGTTAGGATTAGCTGGCGCATCACTATGTTTAATGGCGGTAATATCAAAACTCAACATATCAGCATGGCGGATAATTGGTTCTGATTCTTCAATAGCGTCGCGAACTTGCCCTAAACGATAAGTATCAAAATACAAACGATTCATCATACTTAAGCCTGTTTGATCAACTAAATAGGTTTGATATCCAATATTACTATAGTTGAATAAGAAGTTTGGTTGATGCAAAATGATTTTTCCTAAGTAAGCTGTATTAGTTACATCTTCCTCTGGATTACCTAAATCAAAAGTAGAATCAATTGCGGCAATATTAATGGTTTGTTCTAATTTCTCGTAACCTAAAAACTGCGCATAAGTTAAATCTTGACTTCCACCAATAATAATTGGTATAACATTATTACGAATTAAATATTCAACCGTTGATTTTAAGGCATAGTAAGTATCTTCCACGTCATGCCCAGGTTGGATATTCCCTAAATCAACAATGCGCGGGCGAAAACTTCCTGGATATAAAGAATAGAAATAATCTCTTACTTTATCTGGTGCCGTTGCACATCCCACATTTGCATTTGCTCTTCTGTCCTCACACACACCAACAATAGCCATGTCTATATCTTGCAGCTCCGGAAAATCAGAATCGTTTGTATAAGCACTAACTACTCTGCCAATTTGATTTTCAGAATAAGAATCTCTTTCTAGTTCAATAGGTTTAAAAAAATGTTGTATATCGCTCATAATGTATTTTAGCTATCGTTAATTGTAACAGATTAAAATTATTTATAATGAAGGCTATTGTTAAGTAAATCAGTCAAACTTATTAACGAATAAAGGTTAGTAGTTCTGAAAAGAATATAATTGGAACACGGATAGAACTGATAGAGCAGATGTTCACTGATTCAAATCATAAAGACTAAGTGTAATCATAACTATCAACGTTATTTGCATTCCATTTTTTAAGAATAATAACAAAAAAAAGGGGACATACGCCCCCTTTAAATTATAATAGCAGCATTACTACTTACCAAATATTTACACGTTTAGCAACTGGTCTAAACATACCATCACCTTCTTTCACTCCAAAAGCATCATAAAATTCTTGCATGTTACTTAGTGGACCAACTGCTCTGAAATTTCCTGGTGAATGTGGATTAGTAGCAATCATTTGTTTTAAATAGGCATCACGCATTAAGGTTTTCCAGCCTTGCACCCATGCTAAGAAGAAACGTTGTTCTCCTGTAAACCCAGCCATTACAGGTGATTTTTTTCCATTCAATGATTTTTGATATGCATAATAGGCCATCGTTAAACCACCTAAATCCGCAATGTTTTCTCCTTGCGTTAATTCTCCTTTAACATGAAGAGTATCGATTGCTACATAATTATCAAACTGTTCAATAATCAACTTCGTTTTATCAGTAAAGTTTTTATAATCAGTTTCTGTCCACCACATTTTTAAATTTCCATCAGCATCAAACTGCGAACCTTGATCATCAAAGCCATGTGTTAACTCGTGACCAATAATAGAGCCCATTACACCATAATTAAAGGCATCATCAGCGTTGACATCAAAAAATGGTACTTGCATAATTCCTGCAGGGAATGCAATTTCGTTTGATGTTGGATTATAATATGCATTAACCGTTGGTGGAGTCATGCCCCACTCCATTCTATCAACTGGCTTACCAATCTTATCTAACATTCTTTTATACTGAAATTCACGCGCAGCTGAAATGTTTTTCCAATACGAATCTTTTGTAATAGTTAAGGCTGTATAATCAATCCATTTATCTGGGAAACCTAATTTTTTAATAATCTTGTCTAACTTTAATTGAGCTTGAACTTTAGTTTCTGCACTCATCCAATCACGAGATTCGATACGAACACGATAAGCTGCAATTAAATTATCTACCATCTCATTCACACGTTTTTTTGATTTGTCATCAAAATATTTCTCCACATATAACTTACCTAATGCCTCTCCTAAAGCTTCATCAGTAGAGCCTTGTACCCTCTTGTAACGAGGCTTCATTTCTTTTTTACCAGCTAAAACAGTTCCTTGAAATTTAAAACTTTCATTTACAAACTTACTAGATAAATAAGGTGCTGCTGTTTGGATTAAATTCCATTTTAAAAACACTTTCCACTCAGCAATTGAAATAGAATTAATTAACGTATTTAAACCTTCGTAATACTTTGGTTGATTGATAATGATGTTTTCAGGAGTTGCAATTCCTATATTAGCGAAATATACATTCCAATTTACATTAGGAGTCAATTTTGCTAACTCAGCTTTTGTAAAAGGATTATATTGTTTTTGAGGATCACGTTGTTCAACAGCGTTTTGGCAGTTTTTAGCTAACTCTGTTTCAATTTTCATAATGGTTGCAGCATTTGCTTGAGCAGATTCAGGATAGTTGCCTAAACATTCAAACATGCGTGCGATATGCTCGCTATATTCTTTCTTTACAGATTCATATTGTGCTTCGAAATAAAAATCTTTATCAGGCAAGCCTAAACCAGATTGTGCTAAATAACAGGTATTAGCATTACTATTTTTAAAATCAGAATACACATAAAAACCAAGCATACCACCAACACCTTTTTTATTGAGGATTGCTGTTGTTTTTAATAACTCATCTTTTGTTTTAATTAAATCAATTGCTGCCAAATCAGCGCTAATTGGTTTAATACCATCTTTGTCTGCTTTAACAGAATCGATAGCCACAGAATAAAAATCACGTAATTTTTGATTGTTGCTTCCTGGTAATGCCTTGGTATCTTTAGATACATCTAACATTAAAGCTTTTAAATTAGCAACATTACGTTCGTTGATTTCATTAAAACTTCCCCAACTACCGTCACTCGCTGGTATTTTTTGAGTATTTAACCATTTGCCATTCGCAAATTTATAAATGTCGTTACGAGGGCTTACCGAAGAATCGATATAACTTAAATTAATACCAGGCGTAAGCGTTTGGGCAAACGCATTAGCTCCCAAAAAAAGAGAAGAAGCTATTAAAACTAATTTTTGCATAAATGTATTTTTTATAAATATAAAAGGATTTTATCAAGAAATGGTCAATTTTTATATGAATCGTCCATTTCAGTTGATGAACGGAATTAGTCCACAAAAATTTGAGGGGCTACCCCCTCGATTAAGCCATTTTCAGTGGCTTTATCAAATAATAACTGAATAGCATTTTTGCCAATTTTTCCTAAATCAACAGAAAATTGATTGACGTATAAAGCAATGTGTTTTTTCATCACCTCTTCACTCATTTCTTGTGCATGTTGTTTTACAAATGGCATACAACTTTCGGGATTAGCAAAAGCAAACTCAACACTTTGCTTTATCAAAGCATCAATTGTTTTTTGAAGTTTAGTATCAACATTTCTCTTAACCACAATACCTCCTAGTGGAATTGGTGCATGAATTAAGCCTTCCCAAAATTCCCCTAAATCAATGATTTTTTCTAAGCCTTTTTCTTCGTAAGTAAAACGGTTTTCATGAATTAACAAACCCGCATCCACGTGATGTGATAACACAGCTCCTTCAATATCGCTAAATAAAATTTCTTTTTTATTTTTTGCATTTGGAAATGCCAATGATAATAAAAAATTAGCCGTTGTGTATTTACCAGGAATAGCAATACTAGCTGTATCGATATTTTCAATTTTGATTTTTGAATCTTTTACTAAAAGTGGTCCACAGTTAAAACCCAAAGCACTACCACTATTTAATAAAGCGTATTGATTGGTTAAGTATAAAAAGGCGTGGTAGCTTAATTTTGTAATATCCAATTCCTCTTTAAAAGCTCTGTTATTTAAGGCTTCTACATCTTCCATCACAATAGTAAAATCAATACCTTGGGTGTCGATTTTTTTATGCACTAGGGCATCAAAAATAAAACAATCGTTGGGACAAGGAGAAAAACCGAGAGAGAAGTTCATTTGTGAATTTTAGAATTGTGTTACAAAAGTAATTATTTCTAGCCTATACATTCTTAATAAATGTTATTAAAAAATCATTTAAGTTTTTTATAGCCAAAGGCATTTGCCATTTCTCTTTATCTCGCTTCTCCACATAATTTGAAATCGCTCGTATTTGGATAATGTTTGCACTATGCGGATAAGAAATAGGCCTTGTTATTTCTTCTGTTTTTATTTTAACCTGAGAATAATTTATTCCTGAATTGATGGATGCTGCAAAAAACGCAGCACCTTCCATGCTTTCTATATCAGGATCATAAAGTTGTTTAACTTTTTTAATATTGGTTTCATTACCGTGAACCGTATTAACAGTAATGCCTTTTACCTTTTTTAAAAGGTCTACCATTAAATAAGAGTCTTTGTAGCTCCCAGAATAAATATACTCTCCTGGAAGATTCATTTGATTGTAAGTCAAAAAATTATCTCCATCCTCTGCACCCATTTCACTCAAAATATCTTCTGTAATATTTACTATTTGGCCTAATTCAAGTTTTTTATCAAAAGCACCACATACTCCTGCATTAACTACCAAATCATAGTGATTTAAAGAATGCCTTCCAACCATAAAAGCTGTATTTACCATGCCAATTCCAGTAATCAGCACTTGAATATCTTTATCCTCAAAATCAATATTTGCATTGTTTATGCCAACTGTTGGTAAGGCAATTCCAAGAAAATCAAGCAAAGGTTTTACTTCAAATTCTGTGGCTGATACGACTAAAATGTTCATTTATAATTAGTATTTTTACAACCGTTAATTTACTATGATTTATATTACCCGCAAAGAACATTTTAACGCCGCACACAAATTATTTAATCCGGCTTGGAGTGAAGAACAAAATAATGCCACTTTTGGCAAATGCGCCAACAAAAACTGGCATGGACATAACTACGAACTATTTGTTACTGTAAAAGGAGAAATTAATCCCGATACTGGCTTTGTAGTGAACTTAAAAGATTTAAGTACTTTGATAAGAACAGATGTAACGGAAGTTTTAGATCATAAAAACCTAAACATGGATGTAAAGGGAATGCCTATTATGCCTTCTACCGAAAATGTAGCGATTTTTATATGGAACATTTTAGCACCTAAAATCAAAGAAATGGGTGCTGCTTTACATGGTATTAAATTGTACGAAACCGATAGTAATTACGTTGAATATTTTGGAGAATAAACTTTTGTTGATTTCTGTTGTTATCCTAAAAAACTAAAACATGCTAAACGAAGAATTTGAACACGACATAACTGGTTACAAAAAAATTGATCAATACAACGACAAGTTAGTTGATTCGATTTCTGATATGTATAAAAATATTTTGGACGATGTTGGTGAAAATCCAACTCGCGAAGGCTTACTAAAAACACCTGTGAGAGCAGCTAAAGCCATGCAATTTTTAACACAAGGATATGATTTAAATCCAGCTGAAATTTTACGCTCGGCTATGTTTAAAGAGGATTATAGCCAAATGGTAATTGTAAAAGACATTGAAGTATACAGTTTATGTGAACATCATTTATTACCATTTTTTGGTAAAGCACATATTGCATACATTCCAAACGGACATATTGTTGGATTAAGTAAATTGCCACGTGTAGTTGATGCCTTTGCTCGCAGACTGCAAGTACAAGAACGTTTAACCAATGAAATTAGAGATTGCATTCAAGAAACATTAAATCCACACGGCGTTGCTGTAGTGATTGAATGTTCTCACTTATGTATGCAAATGCGTGGCATACAAAAGCAAAATAGTGCTACAACAACTTCTGCCTTTACGGGTGAATTTTTAAAAGATACGACTCGAAAAGAATTTATTAGTTTGATAAGTGCAAAGTTGCATTAATCACTCTTCCCTTTAATGCCTGACTATTCGAGCGTAGATGAGAACAATATAAAGCATCTCGACTACAGATTTGACAATTAACACTTTATAGATCTTTCGTTTCTAACCCTACGCTAAACAACGCATCTAAACAACTTACATTTGGAGTAAAGCCCAATTTATCAGCAAATACCTGATAGTAGGGCTTTATAACAGTATCGCTTTTTTGTATGTCAGATAAACTTCTGAAATCAAATACTTGCGATGGATTCAATTCAAAAGTTTGAGTGAATTTTATTTGTTTTTTTACTCGAAGAATATGCAATATAGTTTGTAACAACTGTGTATTGTAATCTAATAAAAACTCAAATTGGTTTTCGTAGAATGGTTTAAACTCATCTTCAAAAAACTCAAAGTACGGTGAATTTTTATAAGCACTTACTATAGTTCGCCAATGTTGTTTTCGCCAATCTTCGGCATAAGAAATTTTTTTGTCAGAAATCAGTTCTTTGTCAGCTTGTTTAATTAATGGAATACTTAAACTTAACTTGCCATTAGCCGTTACAATATCGCAGCGGTTGCGGTAGGTTTGTTTGACGAAGTTTTCGTGTTTTTCAATAACAATAGTGTCGCAGTTAATTACTTGAGAAAGATAATGAACATTAGGCAAATAAGCTGTTGACAATAAAACCGTTTTCATCTTATTTTATGCCTTGAAATAATCTATCCCACCTTATACCTTTGTGGTATAATTTATCATTAGAAAAAATAATACGTGTTGCTTTTCCTATGATATGATCTTCGGGTACAAATCCCCAATGGCGACTATCTTGCGAGTTATGGCGATTATCGCCCATCATAAAATAATAGTTCTGTTTAATCACATAACTCGTTTTATATTCGCCATTTATAAAAATGCTATCACTTTTCAATTCTAATGTATTGCCTTCGTAAGCAGAAATAATTCTTTCATAGATACATAGATTCACAGAATCTAATTTTACGGTATCACCTTTAGAGGGAATTTTTAAAGAACCATAATTATCTACATTCCATTTATAGTGAGCGTTAAATGGGAATACAAATTCATCCCACATTTCCTTTTTCTCATTGTTTTTTTGAATTTCAGTAATAAATGTTTTGCTTCGTAAAGTATCTGCCAATGACTTTGTAAGTGTAAATGAATAATCATTATTGTCAGATATTTTTCCTCCCTCAACCAAGTTGTATTGAGATGTAAACACTGAATCTAAAACTTTATCCGATTTTAAGTGGTAGTTAAATTGTAAACTATTCTCGTCATCCATTAGTTTATTATTCACATAAACTAAACCATCAACTATTTTAAAACTATCGCCAGGTAGGGCTACGCAACGTTTTACAAAATAGGTTCTATGATCTACCGGAAATTCATCTTCCATTGGATAATTAAAAACAACCACTTCATTCCTTTCCACATCAGGACTTCCAAATAATCGCATGTAAGGCAACGAAACCACATCCGAATAATAACTTTGATTGATAAATGGAATACTAAAAAGTGTTTTTAATAAACGTGGTCCGTAAGATAATTTATTGATAAACATATAATCCCCTGTCATCAGCGATTTTTCCATTGATGGAGAACCTACAGGTGAAATTTCGAATAAAAAAGTACGAATCATTAATACACACACAAACGAAATACCAATGGCCTTAAACCACTCGATGATTGATTGTTTGGTTGGTATATACTTTTTCATTTATTTAAACACTTGAACCGTTGATTTATTCTTATTGACTAATTGCCCGCAAGCTGCATCAATATCTTTTCCTCTACTTCTGCGAACGTTTACAATAATTCCTCTTCCTTCTAAATGTTTTACAAAAGCTTCTAATCGTTCTGGAGTTGTTTGCTTGAACTCACCATCATCAATAGGATTATATTCGATGATATTTACTTTGGCAGTTGTCTTTTTACAAAAGTCTCCTAGCTCACGTGCATCAATAATACCATCATTAAAATCTTTGAACACAATATATTCAAAGGTTACGCGTGAACCGGTTTTTTCATAAAAATAATTCAGAGCTTCTTCTAAATTATCTAATGAATTAGATTCATTAATTGGCATGATGTGATTTCTCTTTTCATCATTAGCTGCATGTAGTGATAAAGCTAAATTAAACTTCACTTGATCATCGCCCAACTTCATAATCATTTTAGCAATACCAGCTGTACTCACTGTAATACGAGAAGGACTCATGCCTAAACCATCTGGTGATGTTATTCTATCAACCGAACGAATGGTTTCCGCATAATTTAACAAAGGTTCACCCATACCCATATATACAATATTAGTAAGCGCTTGATTATATTTTGTTTCTGCTAAATTCTTTACTAAGGCCACTTGATCATATATTTCATCAGCATTCAAATTACGTAAACGCTTCAATTTACCTGTTGCGCAAAACTTACAAGTTAAACTACAACCCACTTGCGATGAAATACAAGCTGTCATGCGTGACTTTGTTGGAATTAAAACACTTTCTACCACATTACCATCTGCTAATTTCATAGCACATTTAATGGTTTTATCGTTACTCACTTGCATGTCACTAACCGTAACCGCATTAATTACAAAAGTTTCGTTTAACCAATCGCGTAATGGTTTGGATAAATTAGACATATCATCGAAGCTATGAGCTGTTTTTTTCCAAAGCCACTCATAAATTTGTTTAGCACGAAATTTAGCCTCTCCTTTTTCTTTTAGGATATCTATAATTTGTGCTTCGCTTAAGGCGCGTATATCTTTTTTGGTTGATGTCATCCGTTTTACAAAGTTATCTATAAATACTTAAAAAGACGCATCATTTTAGATGAATAAGTTCTTAAATTTGGTCATGCGCTACATTACTGCCGACCAGATTTTTTCAGGAAAAGGATTCTTCCCATCTCATACCGTTTTGGTATTAGATGATATGAATACAATTAGCGATATAACAACTTTAGATTCTATAGAAAAAAGCAATGTAGAACATTTTAAAGGCATTATTACGCCTGGATTTATTAATACGCACTGTCATTTAGAATTAAGTCATTTAAAAAACGTTATAAAGCAACATACAGGTATTGTAGATTTTGGCTTATCAGTTATTAAAAATCGAAATAATCAATCTCCAGAAGCTCAGCTAGAAGCAATGAGGCAAGCTGATAGAGAAATGCGTGAGCAAGGTATTGTAGCAGTTGGAGACATAAGCAATACAAACGTATCTATTGAAGCAAAAAAACAATCTGATTTATTTTATCACACCTTTGTTGAGTTAATTGCATTAAACCCAGAGCGTGCTGATTTAGTTTTTGATGTAGGAAAACGCTTATTGTCTGAATTTTCAAAAGCACAATTATCAGCATCTCTAGCTCCGCACGCGCCTTACAGCGCATCATTGGAATTGATAAAAAAAATATCAGAAGATTGCAGTACATTAAATAAACCTACCAGTATCCATAATCAAGAAAGTAATGCCGAGAATGATTTTTTTAATTCTAAATCGGGAGATTATTTAAGATTATACGATACTATAAACGTTCCAATAGATTATTTTAAAGCAACAGGAAAAAGTAGTCTTCAAGCCATTATTTCTTCTTTTAATTCAAAAATAAATACGCTTTTAGTTCATAATACATTTACTAATAAAG
Organism: Bacteroidota bacterium; assembly: GCA_016711805.1. Taxonomy (GTDB): domain Bacteria; phylum Bacteroidota; class Bacteroidia; order B-17B0; family Aurantibacillaceae; genus UBA4416. Next base: position 95,505 of record JADJSH010000012.1, on the reverse strand, counting down.
ATGATATTGAAAACGCACAAAAAACACATTCGCATTTATATTGGTGTTTATGCCCAAATGCCAATTTATATATAGAAAACACATTGCCCGATATTGCCTTACTTCATTCAACTAATTGCCAACTTACAATAGGAACAGACAGTCTGGCAAGTAATTCACAACTATCAATTATTGATGAAATAAACATCATTTTAAAATATCAACTAACTATTTCAGTAGAGCTTTTATTGCAAGCAGCAACCTTTAATGGAGCGCAATTTTTGGGAATAGAAAACAAATTTGGATTAATAGAAAAAAATAGAAATTCAGGAATTAATTTAATAGAAGGAACCTCAGGAAATTATTCGGTAAAAAAATTAGCTTAAGTTAACTGCAGAAGTTAAAGTAAACAAGGAAAATTGATCGTTAATTTTTTTGAAATCAACTTTTAATTTATTTCCACTCTTCATACCGATAGTGATAAAGCCTAAGCCAGCACCACCTTTATCGCTCATGGTATTATTTTCTAAATGCTCTAAATAATACGCTTTTAATGCTTTTTCATCATCAAACGAATTGATTGTATTGATTTGTTTTTCTAAAGCTGGAATAGAAGAATTAGCTACTAAATTTGAAGAAATAACTTTTAAGTTTTCTCCATTCTTAACTAATATGAAGAAATTATGCTGTTCGCCTTGGTTATTCTTTTGCCCATGAAGTAACATGTTTTGCAATGTTTCGACACTGATAAAGAATATTTTTTTGATTGGCCCTTTTGAAATATCTAAAGATGTAATTTTCTCTTCAACGTTTCCTTCTAAATTAGATATAACGCTTTGAGACAACTCACCATAATGTGAAACCAAAACAGTTTCATCTTGCTGGTGAGCTTGCAACATTTGTTCATATTGTTGTTGAACAAATTCTTTTTCGCTATGTGAGTTATCGCTCAAAATCTATTATTTAAATAAACCATTTACTTCTGCATCTATCATTCTAATTACTTTTCCTAAGTCTTCTTTACTTTCAGAAAAATTAATCTCGTCAATATCTACAATTAATAATTTACCGCCTTCGTATGTTGTAATCCAAGCTTCATATCTTTCATTTAATCTTTTCAAATAATCTAAACGAATAGAGTTTTCATAATCTCTGCCACGTTTTTGTATTTGTTTAACTAATGTAGGAACGGAAGCTCTTAAATAAATAATTAAATCTGGTGCTTTTACTAAACTATCCATTAATTTAAATAAACTAAAATAGTTTTCGTAATCGCGGGTTGTCATTAAACCCATCGCATGCAAATTTGGTGCAAAAATGTACGCATCCTCATAAATTGTTCTATCCTGAACAACTTTTTGTTTGCCTTGTCTAATTTCTTGAACTTGACCGAAACGAGAATTTAAGAAATATACCTGTAAATTAAACGACCAACGCTGCATATCGTCATAAAAATCGTTCAAATAAGGGTTATCATCGGCATCCTCGTAATGAGGAGTCCACTTATAGTGCTTGGCTAGTAACGATGTTAATGTTGTTTTTCCTGAACCGATATTACCGGCAATTGCTATATGCATAAAAAATCTCTCTAAAAATATCTCGGTTTATAATATACTAATGTACAGTTTTCTATTATTAAACCAAAAAAAAAATGCTTTTTTTTTAATTTTCTTTAAAAATCCAATTATTTTAACAAATTCAACTTTAATTCAGAATTTGTTTTAGTCATAATTGACTTCGTATCATCAAAGGCTTCTTTCATTTTTTGTTGATGAGATTTACTAATAAAAACCGGCAATTTGGTACTATCTAACCCCCATTGAGCAGGAAATAAAACATGCATTTTTCTGGCTCCATCGCCTCTATACACCCATGTTGGAGTAAAACTTGCCTCCTTAAAAAAAACTCTTTTTTTAGTGTAATTTTTCTGAATCACTATCTTTAAAATAACGCCCGCATCGGTATACCTCCAGTACTGATTTGATAAAAAATTACCCAACGAATAAGCTACAAAAGCGGTATCATTTATGGCTTTTGAATACATTTGTTTTGTTGGTCCTACAACGTGTGGATGTGCTCCAATAACCAATGTAGCTCCTGCGTCTAAGGCAAAACGAACAGCATCTTTTTGGGCTTGAGTAGGCTCTGTTATGTTTTCTAAACCCATGTGATAAAATACTAAAACTATCTCTGCTCCTAGTGTTTTAGCTTGTTTAACGGCAGTTACGATTCCTGCAGAATCAATTACATTAAGCATGTATTTGTGATCTGAAATGGGGTAAGAACCATTAGTACCGTAGGTATAATTTAAAATCCCTAATTTGATTCCTTTAATAGTTAAGATGCGGATAGAGTCGTGATCACGCTGATTTAAATAAGTGCCAGCATAACCTAAATTATGTTTTTTGATGACTTCAATCGTTCTTAATAAACCAGCTTCTCTTGTATCCATACTATGATTATTAGCAGTTACCAAAAAATCAAAACCAGCGTTTTTTACAGCTGTACAATACTCGTCGGGGCTATTAAAAGCGGGGTATCCAGCGTAAGGCTGACTAGTTCCGGCAAAAGTTGTTTCTAAATTACCTATGGTTAAATCAGCGTCTTGTAAATAAGGTTTAATGTATTCGAAACTTGGATTAAAATCATACTTACCATCACTTAATTTCGCATTATTAGTTTGCGGTAAATGACACATTAAATCGCCCACCAAATTAATGGATATTTCAGAAATAGAATCGGCTGGCGGCGGCAAATAGGTGATGGTTTTTGGAGCTTCAAATTCTTTTGATACTTCTGTAGCAACTGGTTGTGACTCTTCCTTAAGTACTGTTTTTTCGGTACTTTTACACGTAATAAAAAAAACAGACGCTGCTAAAATGAAAATTAAACTATAAAAATATTTAGACATGAATTTATTTTTTAAGATCATTTAAAAAAGTTGTGGAAACAAATTTTAAAGTTTCTTGTAACGGGGTAAAATTAAAATTAAGCGCCTGTTTAATACGAGTATTACTGAAGGTGTTTTTTTCTAAAGCTGCTGTAATTGTTTCTTTCGTAATGATAGGTTCTTTACCACTAATCATACATCTAAAACTATCCATCCATTTAGCTAGCATTAATAATCCTTTTCCAGCATTCATGTATGGTTCTCTTTTACCCAAGGCTTTGTGTGTTTCAGATAATATTTCTTTAAAAGAATAATTATTTTCAATTAATACAAAACGTTTTCCAAAATGATGTTGTTCTGTTAATTGAATCATACAAGCCGCTACATCTTTAGCATCAATGGTTGCGCTAGAACCTTCCGTATAAAATGGATTTCCTTTGTAACACGTATCAATTAATTTACCTGAGCTTTGATACCAAAAACCTGGACCTAAAATAATTCCTGGATTTACAATTACGGCATTTAATCCCTCTTCCATTCCACGCCATACCTCACGTTCACCATTATATTTACTAATTGCATAATCGCTGGCAGATGGTGATGATTTCCAATACACAGATTCATCAATGTTTTTAGTAATATCTGGATTTTGAAGCGTTGCAATAGAACTTACATAGCACAGTTTTACATTTCCTTTTTCTAAACAAGCATTCACTACATTAGCTGTACCAACTGTATTAATAGCATGAATTTGTTTTTTTTGTTTATGATTAAATGAAACAAATCCCGCACAATGATAAACGGCATCAACACCTTCTAAAGCATCTAATATGGCATAGATATCTGATATATCAGCATCTACCCATTTTATCTGATTAAATAACTGCTCGAAATCAGAAGTATAGTAAGAAAATAATTTTTTAGTTTTCGATAAATCACTTCCTTCTCTCTTAATAGCAACCACCGATTTACCTTGCTGTAAAAGTTGCAGAGCAACATGTGCACCTACTAATCCTGTGGCTCCTGTTATTAAGTTCATAGTTTATTGACTAAACAAATGTAATGCTTTGTGCCAAGAAAAATAAAGAAAATTGCAGCAAACAGCCAAAAATAAAGCCTACATATACTTGTGTAGGCGTGTGTGCATTAAGCTTCAATCGAGCAAAACCAATACAACCTGCAAGCATAACGCAAGCGCAAATGGCTAATAATATAGGCATCTGCATGAAATAACAAATAGCTAATAAAGCACCAATTAAGCCGCCAATGCCTATCATGTGTGTGCTAATTTGCCACCATAAAGTAACAATTGCTGCAAAAAAAATGCATAAGCCTCCGCCTAAAATAAATAGTTTAATAGCCGGCCAAATATTGAAATCATAAATCATATAAAACAATCCAAAATAGCATAAGGAAGTCATTAATAATGGAAAGGCTCTTTCTCTTCTATTTTCAATCCTTAAAGAAGAAACATATCCTAATTTATATAAAATCAGCAAATTTAAAACTGGCAATAAAAAGGTAAAAGAAAAAATAGTGAAGGTTAAAACCAGCTTTAATTTAAAAGGGGTGAAGATAAAATAAATGGTATCTGTTAAGCCAAAAAAAACAATTAAACAACCGTAAGTAGCCATTAATAATGGATGAAACAGATGAGAAATAATATTAGCCGTTTTAATCATGTTTAAGAGAATGCTAAATTACATTAAAAAAAATCGAGTTAGTATAAGATAATAGTATATTTTCAAAATCTATTGCTATTTTTGTTTTTGTATGTTTACCTTATTAATTAAAGAAATACGAAGTTTTTTAAGCTCACTGATTGGCTATATTGCTATAGGAGTTTTTATCACAGGCATTGGTACTTTTATGTGGTTAGTGCCAACCGAAAGTGCTGGCTCAAATGTTTTAGAAAATGGCTTTGCCAATATTGACCCCTTATTTATTTTAGCGCCTTGGGTGTATTTGTTCTTAATTCCAGCAATTACCATGCGTAGCTTTTCGGAAGAAAAGAAAACTGGAACCATTGAATTACTATTAACGCGACCTTTAACAGAATTACAAATTGTATTAGCAAAATATTTTGCTGGCGTAGTTTTGGTAATTGTATCATTACTTCCAACTTTAATATATTATTATTCGGTACATCAATTAGGTGCGCCAAAAGGTAATATTGATACTGGTGGCATGTGGGGCTCGTATATTGGCTTATTATTTTTAGGTGCGGGCTTTGTAGCGGTTGGTACTTTTGCATCTGCTATTTCCGAAAATCAAGTGATTGCCTTTATTATGGCTTTACTATTATGTTTTATTACTTATATCGGCTTCGATTTCATTTCAGCTTCAGGCATATTTGGCAAATACGATGCTTTAGTAAAAGGTTTAGGAATGAATGCGCATTATATCAGCATGAGTCGAGGAGTGATTGATACGCGTGATGTAGTTTATTTTTTAAGCTTGATTGCCTTTTTTAATTTATTATCCAAACTAGTTTTAGAAAGCAGGAAGTGGTAATATGACACAGAAAAAATCTATACGCAAGCAAAAAGATATCATCATGGTTTTGGTGGTGATTTCTATTTTATTATTAATCAATTTTTCAGCCTCCTTTTTATTTAAACGTTTTGATTTAACAACCGAAAAACGTTACACACTCTCAGAATCTACCAAAGAATTATTAAAGAAGTTAGATGACGTTGTTTATATCAAAGTGTATTTACAAGGAGATTTCAATCCAAATTTCACTCGTTTAAAAAACGAAACCAAGGAGATATTAGATGAATTTAGAGCCTATTCAAATGATAATTTGCAATACGAATTAATCAATCCTTTAGATAATCCTAATAAAGAAGAAACTGACAAAATTGAAAAGCAATTATTTGATAAAGGCATCATGCCTGAACAAATTGTTGACCGCAGTAATCAAAAAGTTTCAGAAACCTTAATATGGCCAGGGGCAATTGTTACCTATAAAGGTAAAGAATCTGTTTGGCAAATATTTAAACGTCAATTGTCGGCTCAATCCGAAGAACAAAACATCAACATCTCGGTACAAGAACTAGAATATGGTTTAATTAATTCTATCAAAAAAACAACCTTACTAAAAAAACCAGAAGTATTATTTGTTGAAGGTCATGGCGAATTAGATACCATCAGAGGCGCAGATTTTATGCGCTCTTTAACGGAATATTACAATGTGTCACGTGTAAATATCAATCACAAACTATATGCCTTAAAAGGCGCTGATGCTATTGTTATTGCGCAACCCGACTCTATGTTTGATGAAAAAGATAAATTCATCATCGACCAGTTTATCATGCATGGCGGCAAAGCATTATGGCTAATTGAACCTATTTATGTGAATCGTGATACTTTAACAACCAGAGGGTTTTCGTTAGGTTTTAAAAACGAACTTAACTTAGATGATATTTTATTTAAGTATGGAGTGCGATTAAATCAGGTATTAGTTCAAGATTTACAATGTGCACAAGTGCCTGTAAATGTTGGAATAAAGAAAGGTCAACCTGATTTTAAACCTTTCCCTTGGAATTACTATCCATTAATTCTACCAGCAGCTAATCATCCCATTGTAAAAAATTTAGATTTAATTCGCACAGAATATATCGGAACTTTGGACACGGTTTTTGCAAAAGATGTTACCAAAACTATTTTATTACAAACTTCCAGATACACTAAAACTTTACCAACTCCTGCCAGAATATTAGCTGCTCAAGTAAAACTTAAACCACAAGAGAGTCAGTTTAAAAATTCATTTCAAAATGTAGCTTGTTTGCTGGAGGGTAGTTTTGAGTCTAATTACAAAAACCGTATCACGAGAGCTATTTTAGAAGACAGTATTTTTAATTTTAAAGATAAAAGTGTACCAACAAAAATGATTGTAGTAACCGATGGCGATATTGCTAAAAACGAATTTAATATAAATACTGGAATGATATACCCTGTTGGTTACGACAGATATTCAAATCAGCAGTTTGCAAATAAAACCTTCTTATTAAACTGTATGAATTATTTACTAGATGATGAAAGCTTATTGCACTTGCGTTCACGAGAAGTAAAATTAAGATTGCTGGATAAAAAGAAAATAGCGACACAAGTTTCTAAATGGAAATTAACCAATGTTGGTTTACCATTACTAATTATTATCTGCTTCGGCATTATTCAGTTTTACATCCGCAAGAAAAAATACAGCAAATAAATTCAAATCTCTTTTTATGAAAAAATCAACCATTGCCATTCTTGCCATTCTAATTGCTCTTTCAGGAATATCAATTTATATATATAAAACAAAAGGAAATACCTCAACATTAGACAAAGAAGCGAGTGACTTTAAATTTAAAGACACAGCATCTATTGATAAAATATTTTTAGCGGATAAAGAAGGGAAGCAAGTTTTAGTAGAACGTACAAAAAGTGGATGGGTATTGGATGGAAAATTTCATGTGCGACCAGATGTTATTGAAGTCTTATTATATACCATTAGATCTGTTGAAGTTAAATCACCTGTATCTAAACAAGGTAAAGTTAATGTCATAAAAGTATTAGCAGCTAAATCTACCAAAATAGAAATATACAGTAAAGGCAAAAAAGTAAAACAATATTATGTTGGAAATAATACACAAGACCATACTGGAACTTATATGCTTTTAACAAATTTAGAAACAGGCGAAAACTACGAAGATCCTTTTGTTACTCATATTCCTGGATTCGACGGCTTTTTATCAACGCGTTATAATACCAATGAAATTGATTGGAGAGATCGTTTATTAATCAATTATCGTCCACCTCAAATAAAACAAATAAAATTAGATTTACACGAAATTCCCGACTCATCCTTTGTGATTGATTTGTATAGTATGCAACGTTTTGGATTAAAAACCAGCAAAGGAAATCAACCTTTTGACGAAGGTAAAATGAAACAATACCTAGCATATTTTCAAAATGTGAACTGCGAAATTGTATTAGATAAAAAAAATCCTTTAGTAGATTCTTTATCCAAATCAGCTATTCCGTTTGCCACCTTAACTATCACCGACAGAAACAATGGAACAAATGTGTGTGAGTTTTTTCATAAATATTCAAACGCTGCAAAAAACGAAGAATACAACAAAAACTACACCTACGATCCTGATGAATTGTACGTTAGATATAACAACAAAAAAGATTATGGAATAGCTCAGTTTTATGTTTTTGGTAAAATTTTGCAAACATATCCCTACTTTTTGCCTAGGAAATAATGTTAAAAAGTAGTTTATAAATACATCTGTTTTAAACCTAGTTACCGTTTTCATATCGTTAAATTTGGTTGATTAAAAACTAGCCATATATGAACTTTGTAGTATCATCATCAACCTTATTAAAACATTTAAAATCTATCAGCGGAGTATTAAACTCAAGTAATACAATTCCTATTTTAGATTGTTTTTTATTTGAGCTTAATAATGGCAACTTAACGCTTTTTGCTAGCGATATGGAAACAACTATTACTACTAGCATAAAAGTTGATTCATCAGAAAACGGTAGCTTAGCAATTCCAGCAAAAACGTTATTAGAAGCATTAAGTAATTTACCAGAGCAACCTATTTCATTTATCATCGATAATAAAAAATTTAGTGCAAAACTAAAAACAGAAACGGGCGACTATACCTTAACAGGACATAATGGTGATGAATACCCAAAATTACCAAAAGTAGATTCTGCAACCTCTGTCATCATTAAAAGTGATGTGTTAGGTAATGCGATTAATAAAACCATTTTTGCTACTGGTAATGATGATTTAAGACCAGTAATGAGCGGTGTGTTTTGTCAGTTTACTGATGAGAACTCTATCTTTGTGGCGACGGATGCTCACAAATTAGTACGTTACACTCGTAACGATGCTAAAGCTGGAGCTTCTGCCTCTTTTATTATGCCTAAAAAACCATTAAACGTTTTAAAGAATCTATTGGCTGGTATTGATGATGCAGTGAAAGTAGAATTCAATAAAACGAATGCCTACTTTAGCTTTGGACATATTAATTTAGTGTGCCGTTTAATCGATGGGAAATATCCTAACTATGAAGCGGTTATCCCTAAACAAAACCCAAATAAATTAACCGTTGATCGTCCCGCATTTTTAGGTGCCATACGTCGTGTGAGTGTATTTGCTAATAAAGCAACTCACCAAATTCGTTTAAAAATTGCAGGAAGTCAATTAACAATTTCGGCAGAAGATTTAGACTTCGCAAATGAAGGACACGAAACATTAATGTGTACTTATATTGGCGAAGATATGGAAATTGGATTTAACTCAAAATTTGTATTAGAGATGCTTACGAATTTAGAAAGCGACGAAATTACCATTGAAATGAGCGCTCCTAACCGTGCTGGTATTATCGTTCCAACACAAAAAGCAAATCCTGCTGAAGATGTGTTGATGTTAGTAATGCCAGTGATGTTAAATAACTAATTTACATTTATAAAGTTCAAAGGCGTCTACTAATTAGTAGACGCCTTTTTTTATGCTCAAAAAAGTCCTTTCTTTTCTTTAGGCTTATTTACATTCTCACAAGCTTCATCTAACTCGTCTTCGTAAGCAACGTTATAACCATAGATAGCTTTCAAAGCTGCTCTTGCCTGCCCTACTTCTTTTCCTTTATAAATACATTGATTAGCGATGGATTCTAAAGCTTCAATATCTTCCCAATCTATATCATTCATTGTAGTAATTATTAATCTACTACAAAGTTACATTAGATAAAATGGGGTTCGACATCGCATTTTGTGATTTTAAACATCCTTAACGCTTACTGTATATTTTTAACATAAAAAAAGCGTGCATTATAAATACACGCTCTTTAAAAAATAATATTTTTTAGTTAATTGCTTTGCCGTTAAAGTTCACTAAAATTAGTTCCTCTAATGTAAAGCGTTTACCATCTATAAAGACAGTTATCCAAGCATCTTTTTGTCCTTTTGCGATTATTTTTTGGCGAGCAACCTCAGCCTCTTTAATAGTTGCAAAACTTAATTGCGTAAAACGCGTAATGCCATCTGGGTATTTAATTTCCTCGGGTTTGCCAAATTGCTTTAAATGTCCATATTTATAATTTTCGGGATGTTGGTAAGCTGCAATTTGAATTTTGAATACCATACCATCAGCGCACATATTACCACCAATATCTAAAAACTGTTTGTATACTGCTGGATCATTTAATGATTTACCTTTAACGGCTGAGAAATCTGGAGGAGTGCCACCGTCACAAGGAACATTAGTTGCTGGTTTTACTGGCTCTACAACCGTAGTTGTTTTTGTTGGTGTTGATGTATTAGCATCTACTACATTGTTTATAACAGCGTCGTTTTTAAATGCCTCAACACTTGTTGCTGTATTTAATAAACTATCTAAAATTGTTTTTACAGAGATTTGATTTTTCTTGTTTTCAAACCCTGGAGAATACACATAAAAATCTTTTCTGATTTCTACAAACTTTTGCAATTTCTCTACATCTATTTCCTCTTCAATAGGATCCATTCCCGCTACTGTAATTTTAATTTTATAACCACTTCCTGGAGAAATAGCCATTAAGTATTTACCAGTTTTTGAGTTAGCGTAGTAAGGACCAATTAATTCGTTTGTTTCTTTTTTAGTGACTTCGATTTTTGCTTCGGTTGGTTTATCATCCACATAAACACTACCTTTTAATAAAGCTAAAATTGGTTTTTCTCCCAACATCCCTGGAGTTACGGTATAAATATCTTGCTGCCCTTTTCCGCCAGCTCCTCCTCTGTTTGAAGAGAAATATCCAACATCACCTTTTGCATTAATAACATAATATCTATCATCCTCGGTTGTATTTAAAGGAATGCCCATACTTAAAGGCTCAATCCAATTATTATCTTTTTTAATAGAATACATGATATCATATCCACCAATACTTTTATGACCTTGTGAACTAAAAAATAAAGTAATACCATCTGGGTGAATAAATGGCGCATCTTCATTATATTCTGTATTGATTGATGCTCCTAAATTTACTGCAGGTCCCCAATCTCCATTTACTCGTTCAGATACATATAAATCTCTACCACCAAATCCACCTGGACGTTCTGAAGCAAAATATAAATATCTACCGTCACCAGTAATAGAACAGCTACCTTCCCACGATTCCGAATTAATATTCGAATTTAGTTTCTCAGGTTTGCTCCACTCTGTTCCTACTAATTTACTAGCACATAAATCTCCCGGATTTTTAACATCGCTGGCAAAAGTAAATAAAACTTGTCCATCAGGCGATAAAGCTACAGCGGCATCGTTTGCATCTGAATTTAAAGAAGCAATAGCAATTGGAGCATTCCAAGTAGAATCACTACTTCTTGTACTGATAAATATATCTTCATGATAAGTTCCTTCTTCCTTATCAGGCTTTAACATATCATTTAATAAACCACCTGTGCTTTTTTCACCTATGTAAGTATAAATCATGATCGATTCATCTGCTGAAATTACAGGAACACCCTCTGTTTCATTAGTATTAATAGGCGCTCCAATATTTTTAATATCAGCTACTATTTTTTTGGCAATCAATTCTTTACCATTATTACAATTCATCACGCCCAACTTAGCATCTGCAATAAACGGTTTATCTTCTTCTTTAATTTTAGTTCCTTTCGCTGCTACAAAGGCATCATAAGAAGCTATTGCCTGATCAAACTTATAGTTAATGTGATAGGCCTTAGCAAGATAATAGTCTGCATCTGGTGATTTATCTGTTCTTTTGATATCTTCAAATATTTCAATGGCTCTAGCCTTTTTTTCGGGATAATACAAAGACGAGTAGCCTAATCTGAACTTATATTCAAAGTTTTTGGGCACTTGAGTATATAATTTATCATAAAGCTCATACGCTTTTTTATAATCTTTTGAATCGAAAGCAATTGCAGCTTCTTCTTGAATATCCTTGTTTTGAGCTATTGTAGCCAATGAAACAAAGAAAATAAAAACTGTTAATACAAATTTAAACTTTCCCATAATTCGATTTTTAAGCATGAGCATTATTTGATTTAATGAATAAACCAAAGTTGATGCTTTTATCGAATTTTATTTAGGTAAAACAAAATGATTATTAACAGTCAATCGTTAAAAGCAAAAAACCCATTCCGCTAAAGCGAAATGGGTTAAGTGAACTAAATAGATTAAAGCACTATTTTCCTGCTGGTTTTGCTCCACCGGTTTTAACTCCTGGAGCTGGTTTTGTTGCTCCTGGCGCTCCCGGTATTTGAGCTGGCTCCATGGTATCCAATTTTTTCTTCACTATAGGCAAAATGTCGTCAGCTGCTTCTGAATACAATACATTTCCAGTACTTGTATCCAAAACATATTTATAACCGTTTTCTTTAGCTACTAAATCAATTGCTTTTTTTGCTTTATCATAAATAGGTTTTGATAATTCGCCATATTTACGTTGATAATCTTGTTGAGCTTGAGCTTTAAAATCTTCAATACGCTTATTTAAATCTTGTAATTCGCTTTCTTTGGTACTTGCTACTAAAGCAGAATACGTATCCTTATTTTTCATATAGTCTGCATACTTTGTTTGTAGCTCATTATCCATTGTTGCTACTTGATTTTCTAAATCTTTCAAATATTTTTGAGCCACTTCTTGAGCTGTTTTACTTTCAGCCATTGTAGTGATTAAAGAATCTAAGCTAATGTGAGCAATTTTTTGAGCCTTACTGATTGAAATAGTTCCTAATGTTAAGACAACAATTGCAATTGATTTTACTATGTTTTTCATTGTTTTTGTATTTATTTTATTTATTTTTTTGTTTTGTTATATCCCATGAAGTTTAAAACATCTTCGCTTTTATCATATTTACTATTTGAATAAAGCAAAGAAACTTGACCAGCTTTATCAAAAATAAATGCTAAACCACCTCTTTCTGCTACCTGTTTAACAGCACTGTAAATTTTATCTTGAATTGGTTTTACTAACTCCATGCGTTTGTTAAACAATTCTCCATCAACGCCAAAACGTTGTTTTTGTAATTCTTTTACTTCCTTTTCTTTATTGATGATTTCGTTTTCGCGTTTTTTCTTCATATCGTCGGTTAATAAAACAGACTCAGCTTGGTATATTTTGTACAATTTATCAATTTCCGAATATTTTGCCTCAATTTCCTTTTGCCAGTCAACCGATATTTTATCCATTTCTGCTTGAGCAGCTTTATATTCGGGAATGTTTGAAAGAATATATTCAGAATCGATGTATCCAATTTTTTGGGCAAACGAAAAAGTTGTCATTAAAATGACCGCAAAAAATGATAGAGCTAATTTTTTCATAATACTGTTATTAGTGTTTTTAGTAATAATCATAACGTGTGCCAAGATACATTTATTTTAACAATTAACATTTTTTTGAGTTTATAATTCTCCAAGCTGAGCTCCTAAAGTAAAGTGGAACTGACCTTGTCCGTTACCCGAACCTGTGTTTCCAGGAATATTATCGAAGCCCCAACCATAATCTAAACCTAATAAGCCAAACATTGGTAAAAACACTCTTAAACCAAAGCCAGCACTTCGTTTAACTTGAAAAGGATTAAAATCTTTATACCTAGCCCAAGTATTTCCTGCTTCAGCAAAACCTAATACAAAAATTGTAGCTTGTGGATTTAATGAAATAGGGTAACGTAATTCCATCGTATATCTTGCGCAAAGTGGATCTCCACTAGTACTCGATAAAGAGTTATCAGTATATCCCCTTAAAGCAATAATTTCTCTAGCCACAAAGTTCTGATATCCACTTAAACCACTACCACCCATGTAGTAACGTTCAAAAGGAGAAACCCCTACTTTACTATTGTACATTCCCAAAATACCATAACCAATTTTTGTTCTTAAAACTAAATTACGTGCTTCTTTTCCTTCGCCAGCTCTTTTATTGGTTAACTGAGTAAACCATTCGGCTGTAAATTTATATTTTTGATATTCAATAAATTTAAATTTCTCGGCAGCTGTAGCTGTTTCATAATTTTTTCCATTAAACAAGGAGTATGGAGGAGTAAATTGTCCTAAGATAGAGAAGTTAGATCCATTTTTAGGGAATATTGGGGCATCAACACTATTACGGGTAATATTAATTTTACCATTAAAGTCGTTTGCGTAACCATTTGCTAAAATGAAGTAAGGATAGTTTTCTAATTCATAGTAATTATAACTTGCTTCAGTATAAATAGAAAAGAAATCATCTGGTTTTTTTAATCGCTTACCAAATCCAACTGACCCGCCAATAATTTTCATTGTACTTCTGTTTGGATTTCTAATTTTATTTCCTTCATCATCATTCACGTATTTTTTAGCGCCTGTCGTATTAAACATAGAGAAGAAACCAGAAACACTTAAGGAATTTGGCTTTTTGCCACCTAACCAAGGTTCAGTAAAAGATATATTGTAGGACTGATAATAAATACCGTTTGTTTGCGCTCTAATACTAAATTTTTGGCCGTCTCCTGTAGGTAAAGGACTCCATGATTCTGGCTTAAAAATATTTTTCATCGAAAAATTGTTGAACGACAAACCCAATGTTCCAACAATACGGCCACCGCCCCAACCGCCAGACAATTCTACTTGATCAGATGGTTTTTCTTCTACTTTATATTCTATATCCACTGTTCCATCAGCTGGATTTGGAGTTGGAGTTACACCTAATTTTTCAGGATCAAAATAACCTAACTGACTTAATTCACGCTGTGTACGAATAATATCCGAACGACGGAACAATTGTCCTGGTCTTGTTCTAATTTCACGGTAGATAACATGGTCATTTGTTTTAGTATTTCCCATCACTGTCACCCTATTAATAGTAGCTTGCTTACCCTCGTACATGTGAATATCTAAATCAATGGTATCATTATGAACGTTTACTTCTTGGGGAGATACGTTAAAAAACAAATAACCGTCGTCCATGTATAATGAAGAAATATCGTAACCCGTTGGATTCATAAATAACTTTTGGTCCAGATAGGATTGATCAAATACTTCACCTTTTTTGATATTTAAAATAGTATCTAATTGTCCACTACGGTATTTTGCGTTTCCAAACCATTTAATATTTCCAAAATAAAATTTATTTCCTTCTTCAATTTCAATATCAATATTTACTCGATTTTTTTTAACGAAATAAACAGTATCCTTTTTAATACGAGCATCACGGTATCCTTTACTATTATATTTTGCAATAATAGAGGGCAAATCTTTTTCTAAATTATCTTCTAAATATTTACCTGAGTTCCAAAATGTATACAAACGAAACGGCTTACTATCGCTCATTTTACGACGTAATTTCCAATCAGCAACAACAGTATTACCATTAATATTCAAATTTTTGATACGTACTTTTCTACCTTTATTTACATTAATGTATACAATAACGTGTGGAGTTTTAGCGGCTTTATCGGGCTCGGTTGTAATATCTACTGTTGCATTATAAAATCCTTTATTTACATAGAAGTCTTTAACAATATTTTTAATATAACCGAGCGTATAATCCGTTACTACTTTTTCTCTGACTAGACGAATCTTCCCTCTAATTTCGTCGGCATCATTTTTTTTGACTTTGCCTCTAAAAGAAAACTTAGATAGTTTTGGTTTTTCGACAACTACGATTTTTAAGAATGCTTGGTCTGCGATTATTTTAGTTAAATAGATTTGTACATCTTCAAATAAACCTTGTTTCCATAAGTTTTTAATGGCTTCAGACATTTTATCTCCAGGTATTTGAATCTTATCGCCACTTGTTAATCCAGATAAAAGTCGAATCACATTTTTATCAGTTTCTTTAGCTTCAACTTCTATAGGACCAAGCGTATATTCTTTTGGCTTAGACCAATCAATAGGCTCTGCAGTCGACGATTCAGAAGAAATAATCTGAGCATTAGTCATGTTACCAATAACTAAGAAAAAAAAGAAAACAGCGTATTTTAAAAATGTCATTATTAAGGTTGAGTTAATTGTTCGCTGGTTTTTCCGAAGCGACGTTCTCGGTTTTGGTAATTTAAAATAGCTTCGTATAGGTCATCTTTTCGGAAATCTGGCCACAACTTCTCTGTAAAATAAAATTCAGCATAAGCTAACTGCCATAATAAAAAATTACTAATTCGGTGTTCTCCGCTTGTACGAATCATTAATTCAGGGTCTGGAATATTTTTAGTACAAAGCCCTTGCTCAAAATGTTTTTCACTAATATCTTCAATGGCTAAACTACCATTTTTCACTTGAGTAGCTATTTGTTTTACGGCATCTATTAATTCCCATTTAGCTGAATAGCTCAACGCTAACACTAATGTTAATCCTGTGTTTTTTGAAGTTAATTCGATAGATTCATTTAATTCTTCCAAACAAGCTGGTGGCAAACTATTTAAGTTACCGATAGCTTGTAAACGAACATTCTTTTTATTTAACTGTGGTGTTTCTGCACTAATAGTAGAAACTAATAATTCCATTAATGCATCTACTTCTTCTTTTGGACGGTTCCAATTTTCGGTACTAAAAGCGTAAAGTGTGATGTATTTAACACCCACTTCTCCAGCAGCTTCAACCACGGCTCTTACCGAATTAACGCCTTCGTAATGTCCATAAATTCTGTTTTCGCCTTGCTGCTTAGCCCAACGCCCATTACCATCCATAATAATGGCGATATGTTGTGGCACATTTTGTTTATTTATTTGCTCGACTAAGCTCATAGTTTTAAGAGTCACGAATTTACACTTTTAACCGAAATACGGCAAATATTAGAGGTAATTCATCTTAAATTGTGTTAATTAGCCAGATTGAAAATAAATATATAAAAAACGGCTTTTTGATAATGCGTTGATTAGATAGATCGTGTATTTTACTAACAGCCCATGGGAGGATAGATAATTAACAATTTTGTTATTTCTAATCCGTTATTCAATATAATTTTTATAGAAATTCTTCTTATTCCAACACCAATCCAAAAATACTCAGTCCATTTTCCAACTTCTGGGTTACTAATTTTATTTGCCCAATTTTCATCAACATTTAAAGTCAAATAAGACACTAATTCTTGCTTTGTAAATTTCGGAAAATGACTAGATTCTTCTTCGGTGATTTTTCTTACTAAAAAAACGTTACTAAAAATGCTATCTACATCCGCCCATTCCGATTTATAATTTTTCCATTCATAAAGTTCGATATGAGGTCCTTCATCCTGCACAGACAGTACGGTTTGATATTGCTCTTTAATTGAGTGTGAAATCATTTTTTCATTTTTCCAATAAATTAAAAAAGTATCTAACGTAGACTCCAGATCTAGAAACAATTCCGTTGTATCTTTTATTGAAATCTCGTTATTTGAAAAGGTATTTAAATGCGGAAATTTAATTTGAAAATCATCAAAATCTAACTTTAAAGTGTCATTATTTTCATTATTAGATTCTATTAAAGAACTCTGAGATGGGAGGCTATCAATATAGTAAGTTGAGTCTGTAGTAGAAATTATGTTCGTATTTTTAACTAATTCGCTTTCGTTACACGAATAAAACAATAGTATAAAACTAAATAAACAGAATGAAATAATATTATACATGGAGTGTATTGATTTAATCAAATATAAATCAAAAAAGTCAGAAGTAAACTTCTGACTTTTGTAATATACGTGGAGAATATCGGATTCGAACCGATCACCTCTTCACTGCCAGCGAAGCGCTCTAGCCAAATGAGCTAATCCCCCATTGCGAAGGGAGAATTACGAATTTGGAGTAACGAAAACGTTAACTCTATTTCTTCATTCGTACTTCAAACTTCGTAAATCGTAATTTAAAGCTTCGCTTTAATCTCAACCATATCGTAACCTTCAATGATATCATCTACTTTAATATCATCAAAGCCATCAATATTTAAACCACATTCGTAGTTAGCAGTTACTTCTTTTACATCGTCTTTAAAGCGTTTTAATGAGCCTAATCCACCTGTAAATAAAACAATACCATCACGAATAACGCGAACTTTAGTGTTACGCATTACCTTACCATCTAGTACATAAGCACCTGCAATGGTTCCAACTTTAGTGATATTAAATACTTCACGAACAACAATGTTACATACAATTTTCTCTTCAAATTCAGGAGCTAACATTCCTTCCATTGCCGCTTTCACTTCGTTAATTGCATCGTAAATAATTGAATATAAACGGATGTCAATTTCTTCAGTTTCTGCTAATTTGCGCGCGGTAACCGAAGGACGAACTTGGAAACCAACGATAATAGCATTTGATGCACTTGCTAACATAACATCTGTTTCGCTGATAGCACCAACTGATTTATGAATGATGTTAACTTGAATTTTTTCAGTAGATAATTTTAATAATGAATCGGATAAGGCTTCAATAGAACCATCCACATCACCCTTAACAATAACATTTAATTCCTTGAAATCGCCTATTGCTAAACGACGTCCTATCTCATCCAATGTAATATGTTTTTGTGTACGGATACCTTGTTCACGTTGCAACTGTAAGCGTTTGTTTGCTAATTCACGTGCTTCACGCTCATCACTCATTACGTTAAATTTATCACCTGCTGTAGGCGCTCCATTTAAACCTAATAATTGAACTGGCATCGAAGGACCTGCTTCTTTTACATTTAATCCATGCTCGTTAGTCATTGCTTTTACTCTACCGCTGTAACAACCTGCTACAACGATATCTCCAACGCGCATCGTTCCTTTTTGAACGATAATATCTACAACGTGTCCACGTCCTTTATCTAATTTTGCTTCAATAACAGACCCTGATGCTTTTGCATTTGGATTCGCTTTTAACTCTAATATCTCTGCTTCTAAAACGACTTTCTCTAATAATAAGTCAATGTTTTTTCCCATTTTAGCTGAGATCTCTTGACATTGAACTTTACCACCCCACTCTTCTACTAAGATATTCATAGCAGATAAAGCTTCGCGGATTTTATCAGGATTTGCTCCTGGCTTATCAATCTTGTTAATGGCAATAATCATTGGCACACCCGCTGCTTGAGCATGGTTAATCGCCTCTTTTGTTTGAGGCATCACGCTATCATCAGCGGCAACCACAATAATTACAACGTCGGTTACCTTAGCACCACGTGCACGCATCGCAGTAAAGGCTTCGTGACCAGGAGTATCTAAAAATGTAACCGATTTACCGCTTTCCATTTTCACATTATAACTACCAATATGCTGCGTAATTCCACCAGCCTCACCTGCAATTACATTTGATTTACGAATATAATCTAACAATGATGTTTTACCATGATCAACGTGACCCATGATTGTAACAATTGGCGGACGTTCTACTAAATCATTAGGATCTTCTGCTTCTTGCTCTTCAATCGCTTCTTGAACCTCTACACTTACAAACTCTGTTTTATATCCAAACTCTTCAGCTACAATTGCTAAAGTTTCAGCATCTAAACGTTGATTGATAGATACAAACATTCCTAAGCTCATACAAGTAGAAATAATTTGCGTGACAGAAACATTCATCATTTGTGCTAATTGATTAGCAGAAACGAATTCAGTAACTTTTAATGTTTTCTTTTCTAAATCTGAAGCCTCTTGTTCATCAGCCATTTTCTCTCTCACATCATCACGTTTATCTCTACGGTATTTTGATGTTTTAGATTTTGAACCCTTGCTGCTTAAACGAGCTAATGTTTCTTTTATTTGCGCTTGAATTTCAACATCTGTTAATGCTGGACGAGCTTCGCGAGTAGCTGGTTTTTTAGCACGAGGATCGCCATATTTTTCTTTGGCTCTATCTTTTGCTATCTGAGCTTGCTCAGTACCTACTTTTTTAATTTCTTCTTGGCTCATGCCACCTTTACGAATACGCTTGCGCTTTTTCTTATCCGCCGCATTTCCAGCAGCTGTATTTGGTGCACCGCCTTTTTTAACTTCTTTAATTACAGGTAATTCGATTTTACCCATAATTTTTGGTCCTTCTAACTTTTGATAAACCGTTTCGTGAAATACCTCTTTTTGTTCTTCTAGTTCTTCAACAGGAGCAACAGGCGTTTCAGTAACAACAGGTTTTACTTCTTCAACTACTTCTTCTTCTTTTTTCTTTTTACCTTTAGTTGCTTTCGTCGCTTTTTCCTCTGCTGCCTTCTCTTCTTCCTTATCTTTTTTAGATTTTTTATCTGGTTTGGTTTTTTGGTTTAAGGCGCTCAAGTCCATTTTACCTAAAACCTTAGGTCCAGTGACCATTGAAGTACTATCTGTTGATTCAGTTTTTTCAACTGGCGTAACCAATTTAGCCATTCTCTCAGCTTCTGCTTTCGCTTCTTCTGCTTTTCTTTTTTCATCAGCTGCTTTTTGAGCGGCAGCGGCAGCTAATTCTCTTTCGCGTTGCTCTTCTAGCTCTTTAGCTTTAATAGCCTTCACATCTTCTACAATTAACGACTCGCGTTTTAATTTGTTAAGATTGAGGCCCACTGTTTGAGCTTCTTCTTTGGCAGACTTATCTCCCGAAAACTCTTTAGATAATAAAGAATATTCTTCATCGCCAATTTTGGCGTTGGGATTGTTTTCTACCGGGCGACCTTTTGAAGCCAAGAATTCAGTAATTTTCCCTAAGGATAAATTAAATTCTTTAGCTACTTTACTTAATCGCATTGTTTTTACGTCTGACATACTTTATTCCTCGTCTTTTTTATGTATCAAAATTGCTTTTTTATTTAACTAAAAGAAAGCTAACTCTTCAATCTTAACAATCTATTAATCTTCGAACTCAGATTGTAACACTTGTTTCACATCTTCAATCACATCTTCCGTTAATCCTGTTCTACGAACTAAATCTGCAACGTCTAATTCTAATACTGATTTTGCTGTATCGCAACCAATTGCTTGTAATGCATTAATTACTGATTCTTCAATCTCATCAGAGAATTCTACCAAGTCAACGTCATCAATATCAACTACTGCTTCATCATTATCACGGAATACATCAATTTCGTATCCAGTTAATTTACCAGCTAATTTAATATTGAAACCACCTTTACCAATTGCTAAAGAGATTTGATCAGGTTTTAAAAATACCTCAGCACGTTTAGTTTCTTCGTTTAATTTAACCGAAGTTACTTTTGCTGGGCTTAATGAACGTTGAATTAATAATTGAGCGTTTGATGTATAATTAATTACGTCAATATTTTCATTTTTTAATTCACGAACAATACCGTGAATACGAGAACCTTTCATACCAACACAAGCACCAACCGGATCAATTCTATCATCATAAGATTCAACAGCTACTTTAGCTCTTTCACCTGGTTCACGAACAATTTTCTTGATAGTGATTAAACCATCAAATACTTCAGGAACTTCCATTTCAAATAAACGCTCTAAGAAAGTAGGCGCTGTACGAGACATGATTACTGAAGGTGTTCCGTTTTTTAATTCTACTTTATATACTACAGCTTTTACAGAATCTCCTTTTTTGAAGAAATCAGAAGGAATTTGTTCTGTTTTTGGCAATAATAATTCGTTGCCTTCATCATCCAACAACATAATTTCTTTTTTCCAAACTTGGTAAACCTCAGCGTTGATAATATCACCAACACGCTCTTTGTATTTGTTATAAATACTTGTTTTTTCTAATTCAAGAATTTTTTGAACTAAATTTTGACGAACTGATAATACATTACGACGACCAATTTCATCTAATTTTACTAACTCAGTAACCTCTTCACCGATTTCGAAATCAGGTTCAATTTTATGAGCATCTGTTAAACTGATATGTTTATTTGGATCATAATCAAACGAATCTTCAGCAAACTCATCGTCAACAATGGTTCTGTTTTTATAAATTTCGATATCTCCTTTATCAGGGTTTACGATAATATCAAAGTTTTTATCTGAGCCATATTTTTTGATTAACATAGCACGAAATACATCTTCGATGATGCTCATTAACGTTGCGCGATCAATGTTTTTGTCTTCTTTAAATAACGAGAATGATTCAATTAAATTTACACTTTCCATTGTTTTGTTTTTTTAAAATGGTAATACTGATTTTGTTTCTTTTGTTTGATTATATGTTAGCGTTATATTTTCTACTACGGTATGATTTCCTTTTCCTACTGGTTTTTTCTCTCTTCTGGTTTCTTCAATCACAAATCCATTGTCGTCAGCACTCATTAATGTTCCTTCGTGCTTAATTCCTTCTTTAGTTACTGTTTTTACTTTTGTGCCTACGTACTTCTTATATTGTGCTACTACCTTAAAAGCTTCTGTTGCTCCTGGCGAAGATACTTGCAATTCAAAATCTTCTTTTTCTCTATCTAAATTACCTTCTACAAATCTGCTTAATTCAACGCAGTCGGCAATTAAAATATGGTTTGGCGCATCAATATAAATTTCAATCACACTTCCTTTCAATATTTTTACGTCTACCAAAAACTTGTCAGTACCAGCAAAATGCTCATTGATTAGGTTAACTATTGTTTCTTTTTTTATCATTTTGGTAAAATAAAAAGGGACTTATCGGTCCCTCATCTTTTCTATCATCTAATTTTCGGGTACAAATATAATCACTTCTTTCTTAAAAACCAAATAATAATAACGAAACTAAAGATGACTTTAATCGTAAAATCTATCAGAGACCCCGAAATTAACGTTTAATCGTTTTTCAATTCATAAATTGTCCACTACTTTAAATTGAAAAACATAATTTTTAAAAATTATGGCAACAACAATTAAAGATTCAGGAAAAAAGGGCATTTTACTCACATCTGTGCTATTATCGCTCTCAATTTGTGCAAAGGCACAAGGCTCATCAAATTTTTTCACTAAAATTTATGATAACCTTATTAAGGACAGTCAGGCAAGTTTTTTTATCATTGCTGGGGTAATTGGCATTGGCGTATTGGCTTTTTTTATTTTAAAAATTGCTAAGAAGTACGAAAAAGAAGATGAAAAAAATGGCAAAAACAACGTGCGACCAATTTCTCATCGCCATCATCATCATCGTGTGATTAAAAAATCGGCTTAGGCTTAATTAAACAAAATGGTAAAAAGCCGCATTTTATGCGTGAATTACCATTATCAGTTAGTAAAAAAAAGGCGTTTTTTGATTAATTGTTTGATAAACAGTTAATTACTAAATGTCTTTTTTTTTTGTTTTTTAATTCATACAACTATCTTTGTCCCGAATTTAAAAACTAAAACACAATGTCAGACATTTCATCAAAAGTAAAATCTATCATCGTAGATAAATTAGGTGTAGAAGAAAAAGAAGTAACTCCAACTGCAAGTTTCACTAACGACTTAGGAGCAGATTCTTTAGATACAGTAGAATTAATCATGGAATTTGAAAAAGAATTTAATATCGCTATTCCAGACGATCAAGCAGAAAAAATTGCTACTGTAGGAGATGCTATCTCTTATATTGAAGCAAACGCAAAAAACTAAGAACTTACTTTTTTAAAATTATTCTTTATGCAATTTAAGCGCGTAGTAGTTACGGGACTTGGTGCTGTTACACCTTTGGGCAGTAATGTTAACGATTATTGGACAAATATCATTAACGGCGTTAGTGGTGCCGCACCTATTACACGTTTTGATGCATCTAAATTTAAAACCAAATTTGCTTGCGAAGTAAAAGGTTTTAAACTAGAAGATTATTTTGATAGAAAAGAAGCTCAACGTTTAGATGCTTTCTCTCATTACGGAATTGCTGCTTCGGTGCAAGCAGTTGCTGACTCTGGACTTGATGCAGAAGGTATTGACAAAAATGAAATTGGCGTTATTTGGGGTTCGGGTATTGGAGGTTTAGATACTTTCCAAACAGAAACTTTCAACTTCGCTAAAGGCGATGGAACTCCCCGTTTCAACCCTTTCTTTATTCCTAAAATGATTGCTGATATATGCTCTGGGCATATTTCTATCCGTTTTGGATTTAGAGGACCAAACTTCACAACCGTTTCGGCTTGTGCATCTTCAACAACTGCTTTAATTGACGCTTTTACCTATATTCGTTTAGGTAGAGCTAATGCAATTATTACAGGTGGATCTGAAGCGGCTATTAACGAAAGTGGTATTGGTGGTTTTAATGCTTGCCAAGCCATGAGTACTCGTAACGAAACTCCTGAAACAGCTTCTCGTCCTTATGATAAGGAACGTGATGGTTTTGTGTTAGGCGAAGGTGGTGCTTGTTTAGTTTTAGAAGAATTAGAACACGCTTTAGCGCGTGGTGCAAAAATTTATGCGGAAATTATTGGTGGTGGTATGAGCGGAGACGCTTACCATATTACTGCTCCACATCCAGAAGGTTTAGGTGCAACTTTAGTAATGAAGCGTGCCTTACAAGATGCTGGAATTTCTCCAAACGAAGTAGATTATATTAATACACACGGTACTAGTACGCCATTAGGCGACGGCGCTGAGTTAAAAGCCATTACCAATATTTTTGGTGAGCAAGCTTATAAAATGAATATCAGTTCTACAAAATCAATGACAGGCCATTTATTAGGTGCTGCTGGTGCTGTAGAAGCTATTGCAACGGTTTTAGCGGTGCAAAATGATATTGCTCCTCCAACAATTAACCACGTGAATGTTGACCCAGAAATTGACCCGAAATTAAACTTAACGTTTAATAAGGCTCAAAAACGTACTATTAATGTTGCTATTAGTAATACATTTGGTTTTGGCGGACATAACGCGGCGGTTGTAGTAAAAAAATACAAACCATAATTTAGTGTTTTGATAAAACTTTTATCAGCATTAACACCCCTCTCAAAAAAAGACAAAGAGTTTAAACAAAAGCTCAAGAATATCTTAGGATTTCATCCTACGAACTTGGCATTGTATAAACAAGCTTTTCGTCATAGCTCTTCATCCAGCGAAATTAACGAACACCAACAAAGTAACGAACGCTTGGAATTTTTGGGCGATGCTATTTTAGGCGCTGTAGTAGCTGAATATTTATTTAAACTATTTCCTAAAAAAGACGAAGGGTTTTTAACACAAATGCGAAGCCGCATTGTAAACGGACAAAATTTATTTGCCCTCTCTAAAAAATTTGGCTTTGATACCTTACTTAACTCTCGCTTAACAAAAAAAGAAAGATTAAGCTCAAGCGCTTATGGCGATGCTTTTGAAGCCTTTATTGGTGCGGTATTTATTGATAAAGGATTTGAGAAAACCAAAAAATTTATTTTAAATAACATCATTAAAGTTCATTTGGATATGACTGAGTTGTTGCAAAACGACACGGATTATAAATCGCAGTTTCAAATTATGATGCAGCGCCAAAAGAAACAATTTGAATATACTATCCTAAAAGAAGAACACAACGGCAGAGAAAAAACCTACTCTATTCAACTATCCATTGAAGGTGTGGAGCAAGCTGTATTTGAACACAAATCGAAAAAAGTAGCGGAGCAAAGGGTTGCGCAAATTGTGTTGGAGAAGTTGCAAAAATTAAGTGAGAATTAGTTTGTAATTGAAAACAATTCGTTTTTTAAATTATTGTACTAACTTAGATTAAATTAATTTTTACAAATGCACTATGCCCTGATATATTTTATCTTATTCTGTTTCTCTATAGCAAAATCACAAGTGAAATTTAATGTGAACTTGCCTATTGGTATTGATACAATTTCGGATATTGGGGTTAAAGTAATAGAATTACAAAATGGACACATTCTGAGCTGTGGTAACGTTTTAAATGCTTTAATAAATTACAACGCGTCATATTTAGTTAAAACAAATAGTTTAGGTAATGTAATTTGGAAAAAACAATACGATGTAAGCATAGGTGGTAGTTATGATTCTTTTATTGACCTTGTAGAATTGCCAGATAGTAATTATTTGGTAACAGGTATTACCACCAATACGTTAACCAATGATGATGATGGTTTTTTAGCCAAGATTGACACGGGAGGTAATATTGTTTGGTTGCAAAAGTATGTACACCCAGATGATGATGAAATAACTGCTATGCGATTAACACCAGATGGTAAAGTTATTATTTTGGGTTATACATTTTCAAGCGGCACCTATAGTGATGTGCTGCTTATAAAAACAGACCTGAACGGCAATTTGATCTGGCGTAAGCGTTTTGGAAATACATTTGATGAAATGTACCGTTCTATTGAAATCATTAAAAATAATACGGAGTATTTATTAGGTGGAGATTATGGTTATTATAACACAGGCAATCCGTATTATGATATGAGTTTAATGCGAACCGATACGGCAGGTAATATTATTTGGCAGCAGCAATATGGCATATCGCCTAATGAAAGCGGAAAATGCTCTATTCCCACCTTAGACAGCGGTTTTGCTATATGCGGTATGTATAATGATACGGGCTCTGTACTAAAAACGGATAAAAACGGAGTTGTGCAATGGATTAAAAAATATAGCCAAGAGCAAGGTACAATATATAGTTTAAAGCAATTACAGGACTCAAGTTATGTCATGATCAAATCAGATATTGATTTGCAAAATAATAATAGAACTGGATATTTAGTAAAGGCAGATAAAAATGGAAATCAATTATGGCAAAGAGTTTATCCTCATCCAACATCAGGAATTTCCAATTATTTTTACGGTTTTAATACCACCGCCGATAAAGGTTTTATTATCACAGGACAGTATAACCATATTGGTCAACCATTTAAAAACATGTGGCTGGTAAAAACCGATAGTTTGGGTTGTGATAGTGTAACTTGTAGTTATTTGGTTACGGATATTAAAGATATAAGTTATGAATTAGGAGAGATGAGTTTGGCACCAAACCCAACTAATGGCTTGCTTACTATTAGTAGCCAAAATGATTTTACAAAAATTGAAGTGCTCAGTATTACAGGGCAAATTTTGTTATCCGAAACAGTTGATTCAAAAACTCATCAACTAGAGTTGCAAAATTTTGCCGAGGGCATTTATTTTGTGAGGGTAAGCTATGCTGATGAACAAAGTGTTATGAAGAAAGTGATTGTAAGACATTAAATCACTACTTCGTCACATCATATAAAAACCCTTTTCCACTATTATACTTTTGAAATATCTTTAAGAGATAATTGATATCATCGGTTTGCATAAAATCAGGGCATTTTTCAACGGCTGCATAATTTTCTTTTTCAGTTAATACGCCATAAATAGTAACACGCACATTATTACTGTGAGCTTGCTCTACTTGCTCTGCGGTTACTTTATTAGTGTGCATTGATAAACCGAAAAAATCATGTTGTTTTACTTGCTGCAAGCCTTCCTCAAAATCTTCGGCCAATACAAATAAATGCGTATTGTTTTCCTTATCCTTTATAACTTGTAAAAAATCAGCGAAGGGATTTTCGATAAACACATGTTCATTTAAGTCATATTTATTGATGGTGTTAACTATTGCACGAGCATAAACACCATAATACTCCGTATTAAAATCAGATAATTTAATATCCCATGTAAAGGTGTAGTTTTTAGGATGAGGGATTTTTTCTATAAACTCATCGAGCGAAAGCAATTTTGAGTTTTTAAAAAAATTGGATTGCACTTCGCAATTATTCATGTCAGCCCAATTCAAATCTTTAATCGCACCCGAACAAGAAGTATTGTCTTGTAAATTACTACTATGGGTGATCACAAGCACACTATCTTTTGTCATGTGGATATCCATTTCGGTTCCATCAGCTCCTCTATTTAAACAAGATTCAAATCCGGGCCAAGAATTAACAGGATAGGGAGAGTAAAAGCCCATGCCTGCATGACCAAAACATCCAATTTCATTATTATTCAAATTTTCTAAATGAAAAGTAGCGGGATCTTTAGAACAAGAAACCGTAATGATTACAAAAAATATAAAAATGAATCTTAACAAACCATTTAAAATTAAACTTTACCAACACAAATGCCAAACAGGAAAATGGTATTTGTTTAACCACTTATTTTGGTAAAACTGCCATGAAGCTCCTCTTGAAACCACACCCATAGCTATTCTACCAGCTAATGCGCCGTCAGATTGAATACTGATGACTTCAATTTCACTTTCTTGAATGGAATAAAAATTCGTTTCTCCGCTGATGTCTGCTTTAATAATTAATTGAGTTGAATCTAAAGTGGTGCAATAAACTTTAGCTTTAATTTCTCGACGTAACTTATCACTTTTAAAAGTTATAAAAAAGCCTTTTATTGGAGGTAACTTTATTTTTTCTCCAGTTTCGGAATTTTTTATATACGTAGGGTGTTCAATTTTTTCGTCTGGAATATTATCATAAAGCCTATACTTTTCCATGAAATACAATTTTGATAATTCTTCAGGGATATCAGTACTAAATCTATAATCTGCTTTAAAAAAAACATTACCAGCCTTAATACCATAAATACGTCGCTCATGGGGTCTCATGTATTCATATACGGAACCACTTTCTTTATAGTTTCGGCGAATCGCAACAACATTATCAGTAGAAATTTTTTCCTGCTTATTATAAGAAGTATAATAAATCACATCTGTGTATGCATTTGTAATTACTAAATTTGGATCAGGGTCATATTGATATTCCTTTGTAATTATTTCGTCTTGCGATTTAACGGCAAGGCTTAAAAGTATAAATAATATGGTGAAGATTTTTAGCAAAAGCTTTACAAATTTTTAATTATTGTTCAAAAATTACACAAGACTAAATATAAGTTTCTTATGTTCTTTTTTCTTGAAAAAAAAGAACCAAAAATTCAAGGCGAAAGACCAACCTCCATTTACCCCGCAAAAAAGCTTCCCCGAATGGCGGTTCGCCCTCTTTCGCCAAAAGCAGCCGCACCATTACTAACGTATGCAGCAGTTATAAAGAACTCTATACAACCAACTTTTTATAACGCGGACGCTTAGGCTCCACATTACCTAAACGTTTTTTGCGGTTCTCTTCATACTCTGTATATCCGCCTTCAAACCAATAGACTGAACTATCGCCTTCAAAGGCTAAGATGTGCGTACAAACACGATCTAAAAACCATCTATCGTGACTAATAATTACGGCGCAACCTGCAAAGTTTTCTAAACCTTCTTCTAAGGCACGTAATGTATTTACATCTAAATCATTGGTAGGCTCATCCAGTAACAAGACGTTACCTTCATTTTTTAAAGCCATGGCTAAGTGCAAACGGTTACGTTCTCCACCTGATAAAACAGAAACTTTTTTTCCTTGATCGCTTCCACCAAAGTTGAAACGAGAAATGTAAGCTCTTGAGTTCATTGCTTTTCCGCCTAATGTAATATTATCTAAACCACCGCTTAATACATCATACACGGTTTTATTTGGATCTAAATCTGCGTGAGATTGATCGACATAAGAAATTTTTACGGTTGGCCCAACTTTAAATTCACCTGAGTTTGGTTTTTCTTCACCCATAATCATACGGAACAAGGTTGTTTTACCAGCTCCGTTTGGCCCAATAATACCAACAATTCCAGCAGGTGGTAATTTAAAGTTTAAGTGTTCATATAATAATCTATCTCCAAATCCTTTTGATACTTCAATAGCTTCAATAACTTCGTTACCAAGACGAGGACCGTTAGGAATGAAGATTTCTAATTTTTCTTCTTTATCCTTAATGTCTTCATTCATCATTTTATCGTAGTTATTTAAACGGGCTTTTTGTTTTACGCCACGTCCTTTCACTCCCTGACGAACCCAGTCTAACTCACGTGCCAAAGTTTTTTGACGCTTAGATTCTGTTTTCTCTTCTTGCTTTAAACGATTTCCTTTTTGCTCTAACCAAGAAGAATAATTTCCTTTCCAAGGAATACCCTCTCCGCGGTCTAACTCTAAAATCCAACCAGCTACATTATCTAAAAAGTATCTATCATGCGTTACAGCAATAACAGTTCCTTTGTATTGTTGTAAGTGAATCTCTAACCAATCCACCGATTCTGCATCTAAGTGAT
The DNA here is from genome assembly GCA_016711805.1 of Bacteroidota bacterium. GTDB lineage: Bacteria > Bacteroidota > Bacteroidia > B-17B0 > Aurantibacillaceae > UBA4416. The sequence goes on along the minus strand of JADJSH010000012.1, from coordinate 65,709 downwards.
TGGTAGGCTCATCTAATAATAAAATATCTGGTTCTTGTAATAACAAACGGCATAAAGCCACACGACGACGCTCACCACCTGATAAAATTTTGATTGGCGTATCGCTTTCAGCACAGCGCAACGCATCCATGGCACGCTCTAAACGAGTATCTAAGTTCCATAAATCATGTTGATCAATTAAGTCTTGTAACTGAGCTTGACGATTAATTAACTTATCCATTTTATCTGGATCGTTTAATATTTCTTCGTCCATGAACTTGTTGTTCACTTCTTCAAACTCATTTAAAATATCTACATGTTTTTGTGCGCCTTCGCGAACAATTTCAATCACTGTTTTTGTTTCGTCTAAATTTGGCTCTTGCTCTAATAAACCAATGCTGTAGCCAGGTGATTGGTGGATTTCTCCTAAATAATCTTTATCTAAACCAGCCATTATTTTTAATAAGGATGATTTACCTGAACCGTTTAAACCTAAAACACCAATTTTGGCTCCGTAATAAAAGGAGATATAGATATCTTTTAATACTTGTTTTTGTGGTGGATGTATCTTAGATACATTTACCATACTGTAAATAATTTGTCTTCCTACTTCTGACATAATAAATAAAATTTGAGGTTATAAAGTTAGTAGAAAAAGCCAATATAACACTATGCTATGGCAACAAAACAGGCTATTTTTTAGCCACATAGAGACATTGGGAACTTCTAGTGAATTTTGAGGAAACATAGCAGGAAGCTACGCTTCCTTTCTCTGTGTACCAAAATAGCACCTGCTATTTTACATTCCTAGCTAACTATGTTTCTATGTGGCTAAATAAAAAAGCGTCCAAAATTAATTGAGACGCTTTTAAATACTTATACTATTTAACTTATTTAGCTAAGGTTTTCCATTTGCTATAATATTCTGTGGTGATTTGCTTAATTACATGTTTAACAGCTCCTGCCCAAAAATTACGTAAGCCAATGCCCATCGGTTTGCCAATTATTCTTTCAAGAATTAAAACATTTTTAGTTTTAATATCAAAAACGGCAACATAAATCGATGCTTCGTCGGTTGATTTATTAAAACTTTCTACTACAAAAGTAACGCCAATGCCTTCTGTTTTTTCACCATGTCCCAATTTAGAGATTACTTTAGAAACGGTTTTTTGTCCATCAGGAAACTTAAAAGCATTAAAACTCATTAAGTCGTCGGTACTAATGGCGTAATTTGCTTTTTCAGTAGGTGTTACATCATAAAACACATCATTTTTTTGAAAAGCCTCTGCAATTTTAAAATTTTTAGGTTCGCTTTGTATTAAGCCGTTCCAATTAGGCATCCATTTGTTTTTTAAATCTGATGCGCTTGCAGGACCTGCTCCCATAGCTTGATCAAACTGACCAACCATTTTTGCCTCCGTAAAATTTAATCCGTACCAAACAATGCTTTTTGAACTGAATACATCTTTTGCTGTAAACTGAGCAAACCCAACACTAGCTGTAGCTAACAATAAACATAAAACTATTTTTTTCATTTTTCTTTATTTTATAATTACAAAATTACACTTTATCAAATTAATTGCAATTGATTTTCATCAACCTTTAGGGAAATAAACTAAATGTTTTTCGTTATACATACGAATATATTTTGTGGCCATTTCTTTTTTCTTTTTTTTATTAAGCGCACTATATTCCTTATAAATAGCTTCATCGCGTTTTAAATATTCTTCCATTTTGTCAATGCTAAATGGCGCAATTTCTCCACTATAAAAATCAAATAAATATTGTCTAATCTCTCTTACTTTTTGAGCATTACTACCAATAGGAGCATTCATAAAAGGGTCGTAACCAGGTGAATAATTAGTAACCTCAACAGTTCCTATAAAATTACTGATTGAGCCAAAAACAGGAATTCTGTAAAAATTTTTATCTTGATTGATGAAAATAATATTGTTTTGGCAGTAACCCCACACTTGTTCTGATTTCATTTTTGTAATGGACCCATCTCTTTCGGTATATTCAATAAATTCTTCTTCAATTAATTTCGAATAAAAATCCAATTGATCTTTATTGATTTTGGTGATAATTTTTTCTTTTGGAATAGGCCAATTGTATCTAAAATCTTGATAGCCTAAATACAAACCCTCATACAGCCTAAAATTTTTAGTAAAAGCAACAGAATCTTGGGCTTTAATATGCGTAAAACATAAAAAGCTACAAAAAACTAAAACTAAACTAAATCGCATACTGTAAATATCTAAATTATTTGTAATTTAATGCTATAAATTTACAGCATGCGGTTATATTTTACATTTTTTACCATACTTACTTTATTAGAATTAAAAGCGCAATCGGTTTTAATTCGGAGTTGATATATAAAATAGAACATGCAAGTGCTAATGAAAAAATAAATGTATTAGTACTTACAAAACCAAATACAGAAATTAATTTTTCTGAATTTTCCGGCATTCAATTCAATTACCAAGCAGGCAATATTACTTCTATTAGTGGCAGCATTTCCTCTATTAAACAACTATCGACTTTAAAAAATATTGCAAGAATAGAGTATACTCAACATCATTTACAATTAATGAGTGATACCGCTCATATTAGAAACAGAATTAAAAATATCAAAACTGGATTAAGTCCGCTTGCTCAGCCATATGATGGCAATGGCGTTATTGTTGGAGTGATAGATTCTGGTACAGATTTTAACCACCCAGATTTTAAAGATGCTAATGGAAATTCTCGTATCAAATATTTATGGGATATGACAAAACCTTTAGCGGTTAATACGCCTACTCCTTTTGGTTACGGACAAGAATGGAACAATACACAAATAGATTTAGGATTGTGCACACATAGTGATGTGGCGCAATTTGGCCATGGCACCAATAGTACTGGAATTGCAGCTGGAAATGGATTTTCGATTAATAAATATGAAGGCATGGCGCCAAAAGCTGATATTATTGTTGTAGCGATGGATTTTAACAGACCAGGCTTCACTATATCTGATGCCCTGCAGTACATCATTACAAAATCACAATTATTAAATAAACCTTTAGTCGTAAATGCTAGTCTTGGAGATTATTATGGGAGCCATGATGGCTACGATTTGGAAACTCAAATCATTAATAATTTAGTTTCAAATGTGCCAGGTAGAGCGTTGGTTGCGGCTTGTGGTAATGCTGGCAGAGTAAAATTTCATATTGGATACAATGTTATAAATACGGATACCAATTTTACATGGATTAAAAACTCATCCAACACGATTACTTTTTCTGAATATGCTGATACAGCGCAAATAAAAAATGTGATGTATAGAATTGGGGTCACTCACCCTAGTTTTAGTGATGTTGGCGCGACTTCTTTCAAATCCTATAATTATGCCTTAAACACCGTTAAACGAGATACCATTTATCGTAACAGTAACAGAATAGGAATTATTGAAAGCATAGCTAGTATAAATTCATTTGGAGTTTATGAATTGGCGGTTTCGATTAATGCCGATAGTTTAAACTATTTATGGAGCATGGCACATACAGGAATTGGAAGGATTGATTCGTGGAATTTTGATTATGTAACTAACAACCTACCTTCAGTTTCTATCTATCCAAACATTGCAAAGTATAAAATTGCTGATACTTTGCAAACCATTGTAAGTGGTTTTCAGTGCAGCGATGAAGTGATTGCCGTTGGAAATTATATTGACAGAAATAAGTACATTGATGTAAATGGGAACGCACAAACAAAAGCTGAAACTCCAGGACAATTACACGAAAGTAGCAGCACAGGGCCAACCAGAGATAATAGAATAAAGCCTGATATAGCAGCCACTGGCGCAAATATTATGGCGGCTTTACCTTTAAGTTTATTAGCTACCTACATTGCAAGTTCATCAACTGTTGTAGCCCAAGGTGGCTATCATCGAACAGCTGGCGGAACATCGGCTGCAAGCCCGGTAGTAGCTGGATTAGCTGCCCTGTATTTTCAAAGAAATCCAACCGCAACCAATCAACAATTAAAGCAGGCTATTATCAATTGTGCTTATAGCGATTTTTATACAGGAGCAAATTTACCAAGTAACAGATGGGGTTACGGTAAATTAGATGGATTTGCAACGATGACCTGTGGAGAAGTATTAGATAATATTAAAATTTTAAGCAATGCGGAAATCATACAAGTTTTTCCTAATCCTTTATCAAGCGAAACTAATTTGATTTTTCCAAATTCTGAAAGTAAAAAAATCAAACTCTACAATTCATCAGGCCAAATGGTAATGGAAGATTCTTGTGAATCCATCAATTATTCTCTAAAAAGAAACTATTTAGCTTCGGGCTTATATTTTATTTTAGTAGAAGAAAAAAATGTGTCTTATAAAATTAAAATCGTTATTTTGTAGTCGTAAAAACAACATTTCACACACTATTTTAACTATTTCAGCGTTTACATACCAATGAAGTCTTGTCTTTATATATTTTTATTATTTTTAGTACTAAGCTCCAACTTGTTTTCTCAAGGGCGAAGAAGAAATTTTCGTCAGCATGAAGTAGGCTTTATGGTTGGTGGGGCATATTACATTGGCGATTTAAATCCTAGAAAACAATTTAACTTAACTCAACCTGCTGCTGGTGCATTTTATAGATTTACACCAAATTACCGCTATGCTTTTAGAGCAGGAATTAATTGGGGGAATATAATGGGAGATGACTCTCAAAGTGATGATCCAGACCAAGTTCAACGAAACCTAAACTTTAAATCTCAAATTATTGAATACAATGTTATTGCAGAATTTAATTTTTTAGAATATCGTATCAGTAATGATAAATACAAATTTACTTCTTATTTGTTTTTAGGAATAGACGTTTTTAGTTTTAAACCAAGAGCCAATATGGGCAATAAATGGACTGATTTAGAGCCATTACATACAGAAGGGCAGACGAAAGGATACAAATTAACACAAGTGGCCATTCCGTTTGGCATTGGCGCTAAAATGAATGTATCAAAACAAGTAGGTATTGGATTAGAATGGGGACCAAGAAAGACATTTACGGATTATTTAGATGATGTAAGTGGAACTTACCCCGACTGGGAAACGACCCTCGCTTTTAATAAGAACACAGTAAAATTTACAGACAGGTCAAAAAATGCTGGCAACAATATTAACAAGATGCGTGGTAATCCTAGAACAAAGGATTGGTATTTCTTTTTCGGAGTGACATTAAATATCAAACTTAATTTTGTAAAACCTCCTTGTTATTCTTATAATCATTAAGAAACTATTTCTTTTTTGATTTCGTTTTTTCTTCGTTCCAGGTTTTGTATTCGTTTTGCTGTTCTGGTCTAAATGCTGGCATTCGACGTAATGGTTCACACTCTTTTAAGGTAGCATAACAATCCGCAGGTAATTGCTGGTATAAGGCAGTTCCTTTAGTTTTCCATGCAATCATTTCATCACTCACATCTTTCACTACTTTGCCAGGATTACCAACTACTACTTTTCTGTTTTCAATAACCGTATCGGCAGGTACAAAACATAAAGCGCCTATAATACAATTATCGCCTATCACACAATTATCCATTACGACTGCATTCATACCCACTAGTACATTTTTACCAATCGTTCCGCCATGTATAATTGCACCGTGACCAATATGCGCTGCTTCTTTCAATAAGACAGTTGTTCCAGGAAACATGTGTATGGTGCAGTTTTCTTGCACATTACATCCGTCTTCAATAATAATTTGGCCCCAATCGCCACGTATAGCAGCACCAGGACCAACATATACATTTTTACCAATAATCACATTACCAGTAACGGTTGCGTTTGGATGAATGAAAGACGATTTATCAATAATTGGCTTGTAGCCGTTGAATTCGAAAATATTTGCCATAGTATTTGGGTTAATATTAGTTATTTTTTAACCACATAGAAACATAGTTTGTGTTAGCTGAAATAAGTCGGAGATAGAAGCGATGCTTTACACATAGTGACTATGTGTGAAAAACATGTTTTTCTAATCCTTCCTCTTTACCATTTATTTTTCTATGTGCCTATGTGGTTATTGTTTTCTGATTTATGTCGGAACGTTTAATTAAAACTCACTCTTTAAATGAAACTTAATTTCAGGAAATTTAGTTTGTGCCATTTCTAGTAACCAAGCTGATTCTGCTAAAAACACTAAACGGTTTTCTTTATCGTAAGCAATGTGATTTGACTTATCAATTAAAAATTCCTCTAACTTTTTCTTATCACTACATTCAATCCATAAGGCTTTATACAAGTTTACAGAATCGTACCCACAAGAAGCATTATACTCCGATTTTAAACGATGTTGAATAACTTCAAATTGTAAAGCACCCACCGTACCAACAACTTTGCGACCATCTGCTTTTTTAGTAAACAACTGCGCAACACCTTCGTCCGTTAACTGCTCTAAACCTTTTTGCAATTGTTTAGTTTTCATTGGATCCAAATTAGTCACATATTTGAATAATTCAGGTGAGAAACTTGGAATACCTTTGAAATGAAATTTAGCGCCTTCAGTTAAGGTATCGCCAATTTTAAAATTACCTGCGTCATACAAACCAATCACATCACCAGGAAAAGACTCATCAATCACCGATTTTTGTTGCGCCATAAAAGCTGTTGGATTACTAAAACGCATATCTTTTTGCTCACGCACATTGTAGTAATATTTATTACGTTCAAACTTACCTGATACTATTCGCAAGAAAGCAATTCTATCACGATGCTTTGGATCTAAGTTAGCGTGAATTTTAAATACAAAACCACTAAATTTCGGAGCTTCGGGTTCTATATATCCTGCTAAATCTGTATCTCTGCCTTGAGGTGTTGGAGCAATTTCCACAAAACAATCTAACAATTCTTTAATACCAAAATTATTAACCGCACTTCCAAAAAATACTGGACTCACATTGGCTTTTAAATATTCGCGTTTATCAAAATCGTCATATACGCCATCAATCAAGGTAATATCGTCACGTAGTTGATTCGCAAAATCTTCGCTAATGTATTTTTCAATTTCGCTATCATTTACGTTATCTAAAATAACACTTTCTTCTACTGTTGTTTTACTATCACCTTGAAAAAGCGATAATTTTTTCTCGTATAAATTATAAACACCTTTAAACGATTTACCAATACCAATTGGCCAAGTTAAAGGACGTACTCTAATTTTTAATTCTTTTTCAATTTCATCTAATAAATCAAAGGCATTTTGTCCTTCACGATCCATTTTGTTTACGAACACAATCACAGGCGTGTTACGCATACGACACACTTCTAATAATTTACGTGTTTGAGGCTCTACTCCTTTTACACAATCAATTACCATAATTACACTATCCACAGCAGATAAAGTACGGTAAGTATCTTCAGCAAAATCCTCGTGACCAGGTGTATCTAAAATATTGACTTTAAAATCGCGATAATCAAAAGCCATTACGGACGTAGAAACCGAGATACCACGTTGTTTCTCAATTTCCATGAAATCGGAAGTAGTTGACTTTTTAATCTTATTTGATTTCACTGCCCCAGCCGATTGAATGGCTCCACCAAATAATAATAATTTTTCAGTTAAGGTTGTTTTACCTGCATCGGGATGGGCAATAATAGCAAAGGTTTTTCTTTTATGTAATTCTTCTATGAAACTCATTATTTTTGAAATAAGGGTATAAAGATAATAAAAAAACAGAGCCAATAAACTTAAGAATACCCACTAGCACGGATATAGAATACCCTGTGTTGGGTACTTAAAATACATTTGATTACTCTAATTTTGACCCATAAATAATTAACCTCATAAATACATTAATAAAATGAAAACAAGCATTAAAATTTTAAGCACGATACTATTAGCGAGCGTTTTTACATTAGAATCTTGCGTTAAAAAACCTGAAACTGCACCAGAAGAAACACCAGAAACGCCAACGACTACAGGCGGTGGATCTGCTCCAGCACCGATTGTTTCTAGCCCGAGTGACGCAAATGGAGTTTGTGTCGCATCAAAAATTAATGTGACTACCGCAGTTCCTAATACCACGTTTGTGGTAACAGTAACTATGGGAAGTGCTACAGGTTCTTTTTATTCTACAGCTGGCTCTGGCACTTTAGATGATGCAGGTACAGTAAAAACAAATGATTCAACTCACACTAAGCAATCCAACAATGCTTATGTGTTTTCTCCTAAATCGGCAACTGGAATTAACTTTACCAGCAATTCAAGATGGAATATTACAGGAAATGGAAGTATACCTGCTATAACCTATACTGCTAATGGATTTCCATCTAGTCCAACGGTTTCAAATGTTACTTCGGTAAGTAAAGGTTCTGCTTTTACATTAAGCACTGCTAGTATCTCTAATGCTGACTCATTATGTTATCAAATTACTGCTGGAAGTAAATCAATTTATAAAATCACCGCAGCATCACAAACCTCATATACTTTTCCTGCAAGCGAAATGGGTACACTAGATGTAACGGATTATGGTTATGCCACTGTTACTGCCTACAAATTTAATAACACAACCGTATCTAGTAAAAAAATCTATTTTATAAACTTAAATACAGCTAACCGGTCTATTAAAGTAACAAACTAAATAGCAGTTTCAATTAAACAACAGCAAGGGAGTCATCTTAATACCAAGATGGCTCTTTTTGTTTTGTTATATTAGAAAGGATACCCAATGGTAAAGTTTAAAATAGCAGATTCGCGCAATGTTTGAGTGCCAAAAACCAAACGTTTACTTTCGATATATTGTGGGTCATATATTTTCATAGCTCCATCTAATCTCAACACAAAAAAGGAAAAATCATACCTTATACCAAAGCCAGAACCTACGCCTAATTCTTTGTAAAATTTATCCACTTTAAATTGCCCGTTTGGTTTATTAGGATCATTGTACGATAACCAAATATTTCCAGCGTCCACAAACCATGCCCCGTAGAATGATTTAAAAATATGGAAACGATATTCTAAATTAGTTTCAATTTGAATGTCTCCAATTTTATCATATCTAGCGGCAACATCTTCTGGCTGCGCATAACTTCCGGGCCCTAAGGTTCTAGCCCGCCAAGCTCTGTTACCATTGGGGCCACCACTAAAGAAACTTTGTTCGTATGGCAACGATGATAAATTACTTAAAGGCTTACCTACTCCACCTGCGATGCGATACACTAGCTTACCTAATTTTCTTATCTTAAAATAAAACCGATAATCGACATCTAACTTTACAAATTGAGAAAAGGGAATTCCTTGAATTAAATATCTTCCCAAAGTATCTTGAGGTTGATTTGTAGCCGAATATAAACCTCTTAATATATTGCCAGATGAACTTAAAGACATTTTTAAATACATCACATTTCTTTTTTTGGTTAAGCTTTGGTTATTATAAACCGCTGTAATTCTGGATAATGTGGTAATGTGATCTTGAAAAGAATTTAAAAGAAAAAAATCGTTTGTAGCTAATAAGTCGTTATTAAAACTATTTGACAACTTGGCTTTAACACTGTAGGCTTCTAGTGGAACCACATCATAAAAAAATAAACCTTTACTGTTATTAAACTTAAAACCATAAGAAATATTTGAAATAATACGATTATAATCTGGACTAGATTGATAGTTCACTGAAAGATTAACGATGGTTTTAGGCTGAACGAAATACCGTTTTTCGCTTGCATCTTTTTTATAATAAAATAAAGTAAAGGGAAATAAAGGTTTAGGGAAATAAAAATTTAGTTCTGGTCCAAATTGAATCGTATTAAATGTGCTTTGAACATTGTTGATTGTTGTGGCTTCTTGGGTTTCATTAAATTGTTTTTGCGCAATCAGCGAACCTTTTAATTTCAGCTCTACCAACTCGGCACCTCTAAAAGCATTCTTATTTTGAAATACTAAACTTCCAGCAATTCCTAAGTTATTATTGGTATTTGTGCCTTCCGTTTCGATAGTTAAAGCTTGCTTAACCACTGGCTGGCAAACAATATAACAATCTAATTTATCTGAAAAGTAAGGATTTTTGACATACTGTATATACACACTTCTAAACACTTTTAAATTGCTTAAACCTTTATACGTTTCTTCCGAAAAATTTTGCTGATAAAGCTGCCCGGGTGATACGGAAATATCGCGGGTTAAATCTTTTTTTCGAAATTTTAATTTATTGTTATGTAATATTTTTATGCCATTGTATTCTAAAGTATCTTTCATGTATGCCTCGCTGGCTCTCCCTCTAAAATCAGGTATTACTTCGGGTATAACATATACATTTTCAATATAAAAACGCGGATGATTAATGTAAACCAAAGAATCATTGTATTCATTATAAGATCGAGAAAACATCTTCACGCCAATGGTTACATTTACATCGTGACCTGCTAAATTAGTATCCACTAAATAATTAACATACTCTGGAGCAAAATAAAAATAACCGTTATTTAATTGACTCTCAGTAATACGCTCTCTTTCTTTTTGAAAAACATCTTCGTTATATACGGTATTGTGTTTAATTAAGGATGACGTGGAATCATTTAAAATAAAATATTCAATTAAAGGATCATCAATTTTATAATTAATTGATCTAATATAATAAGGTTCTGACTTAGAAATAGAATAATACGTTTTTGCTCTTTTTGCCTTTCTATCAACAACTAAACTATCTCTTACTTTAGAATCAAAGTAACCACGTGAAAACACAAATTTCTGAAGTTGATTTTTAGTAACTTTTGTTAAAAAAGTATCTAAAACAACTGGCGGTTCCCCAGCTTCCATAATACTTTCGCGAAAAGTTGGCTTTTCTTTATTCTTTAAATTTGGTACTTTAGTGGCCTTTCCTTTTTTAACTCGACGTATGTTTCTTCTATCGTTTCTTTCAATACGTTTTGCATTAATTCTATCAAATCTTGCATCACGCTTTTCTTTCCTTTCCAACATTTTTTGTTGGTCTACTTGATTGTAGAGCCACAAATTAAATCGCACTAATTTTAAAATTTTTCGATTTGGCTTTTGTCTTAAAAAAGCTTCTAACTCATTGTTATCAATAGCGGTTCCGTTGTACTTAATGCCAGTTTTTTGTAACAACAATTCGTTCTCTTTAAGGTGCTTATTAACACCACAGGAACTTAACAATACAAAAAATAGCAATAAGCAAAAACTAGCCAAATTTGTTTTGCAAAAGCGCTTTAAAAAAAACTGAATATCCTGTTTATAGGTCAAATGGTTTACTTACATTTATAGCCTACTAATTTAGCTTTTAAAAATGATTAGTAAAAATCAGATAAAACATATTCAATCACTTCACTCTAAAAAAAACAGAGAGGAAGAAGCTTTGTTTATTATTGAAGGTATTAAATTAGTAACAGAATTTATAGATCAACAAAAATATGCTGTAAAAGAAGTATTTGCAACCGCTGAATACATAAGCAATCACCAATCTATCTTAGAAAAAAATCAAATTAATTTCTGTGAAATTAGTCTTGAGGAATTAAAAAAAATAAGCCTTCAAACTACTCCAAATCAAGTATTGGCAATTGTTAAAGAATGTCAACAAACTATAAATACAAATACTTTGATTTCCTCCACTACTTTGTATTTAGATGACATTAGAGACCCAGGGAATTTAGGAACCATCATTAGAATTGCCGATTGGTTTGGGATACACCAAGTTATTTGCTCTCCAAAGTGTACAGAATTATATAATCCAAAAACCTTGCAAGCAAGTATGGGTGCTGTACTAAGAGTTAATGTTGTTACACAAAATTTTGAAGAACTATTTCCAAAACTAAAAAATGTTCCCATTTATGGGGCCCTGCTGGAAGGAAAAAACATTTACACGTCTGAATTAAAAGATGGTTTAATTATTATAGGAAACGAAGCTAATGGCATATCAAATGAAGTATTAAAACATATCACTCATCCAATTACAATTCCTGCAGCTACTAATAACGGTAGTGAATCGTTAAATGCAGCTAATGCCTGTGCTATTATTTGTTCCGAATTTTACCGACAATTAACATATTAATCATGGGCCATAAGATCATAATAATTGCCTTACTGTTATTCCAACTATTTGTTAATGCACAAGTCATAAGCCTTGATATTGATGCTGCTACACCAAGAATAAAATTTGAAAACGGAAAAGATGTGATTGATTTTATGTATCAAAAATACAGACAAAGCCCCTGCAAAATATATACTTTTTCTCAAAAAAACACCCATTACAGAAACGACAGTATTATTGGACATTCAGAATGGCATGAATACATTGAATTTCCCGACAAATTTAGAATAGATTTTGGCGATAAAACGGAAGGTAATTATGTGATTTTTAGAAATGACAGTTCTTACAGTTATAGAAAAAACGAACTTAAAAAAACTAAATACGATTCTAATATTCTATTACTATTATTAGGAGGAATGTATTACAGAGAACCCGTAGATATTGAAGCTCGTTTGAAAAAGGAAGGATATAAGACTCAAGTATTATCTAACCAAAAATGGGATAAACAAGCCGTTTGCGTTATTGGAGCTTTAGAAGGCGATACACTATCAAATCAAATTTGGGTGAGTAAAAAAAATTGGCGAGTAGTTAGAATCATTGAAAAGATGGATGAAAAAAGTACCATGGATATGACTTTTGATGCTTTTCAAAAGAGCTGCGATGGCTATACCGAAACAAAAGTAACCTTTAAAAGAAATGGCAAAATAGAACAAGTAGAGGAGTATTATGACATCAAAGCTCATGATTCGCTGCCAACAGAAGTCTTTTACCCTAAAAAACAGTAATAATATTTTCGTAATCGTATTAATAGTTTAGTTTTGTAATTCAAACAATGTCAGCAGAAATTAATATAAATCATACATCATTCGGTCAATCTTCCAACTCGGCAGATACCCTGGTTATTGAGTTATCAGAAAATCTAATTCAGTTTTGCGAATTGGAATCTGCACAAAATAAGCCCTTATTTATTTGCGACTATCCTATTGAAAATGTCTTAAAACATACATTAAGCGAACACTTTATAAGTGCCATTAAACATTTTCAATTTTCAAAAAAACAATATCTACACGTTTATATAAATTATTTTACTCAGCAGTTTACCCTGTGTCCTACTGCATTTTATAATAGCGATAGCAATCGGTCGATGTTAGAATTTAATACCGGCTCTACAGATGATAAATTAATTTTAACAGATGATGTAACCACAGAGATTAAATTAATATTTGCAGTAGATGAATCGTTAAAATCAACTTTAGATTTAATTTTTCCTAACCATCAATTAAAACATGGTTTGAGTGTACTCTCCAAACTGATGTTAGTTTCTGAAGAATTACTAAAAGAACATATCGTTTTATCTATTCACGCAAATTATATAGAAGTTGTAGTAAAGCAGGAACAAAAATTAGTATTAGCAAATCAGTTTTCTATAAAAACACAAGAAGACGTATTATACTATGTTCTTTTTATTTTAGAGCAATATCAATTAAATCCTTTAACTGCAAATATTAGTATTGTAGGAAATTTAGATGCCAATTCCGAACTAATTACTTCATTAAAAAAGTATATCAAAAACATACGACTGGCGCTTGGCAACAAAAGCTTAAACTGGTCGGGAGTTACAGGCACTCCACAACATTTTAATTACACTTTAATCAATAGATTGTTTTGCGAATAATTGGCGGTACATACAAAGGCAAACAAATAATTGCACCAAAAAACTTACCTGTTAGGCCAACAACCGATTTTGCTAAAGAAGGCTTATTTAATATTTTAAATAACAAAATTGACTTTGAGGGATTAACTGTTTTAGATTTATTTTGTGGAACTGGCAATATTAGTTTAGAATTTGCGTCGCGTGGCGCTCAAAAAATTTACGCTATTGACAAGCATTCACCTTGTTTATATTTTGTTAAAGACACCGCTAAAGCCTTAAAACTAAATTCAATTATAACTGATAGAGCAGATGTTTTTAAATACCTCGAGAAATCGCACTCAACCTATGATGTTATTTTTGCCGATCCACCATACGAATTAGAAAACATTGCTCAAATTCATGACTTAGTATTTACTCATAAGCTTTTAAATGAAGGTGGGTGGCTGATTATTGAGCATGGACAAAGAACAAATTTAAGTTCTAAGAAAAATTATGTGGAGACCCGAAAATACGGAAATGTGCATTTTAGTTTTTTCGCTCAATCATTAGAATAACATATTTTAGTAAATCATCCCGAAATTTATCTGTAACTAATTGTATATTTGGTATTATACAACCATATGCGAGTTTTTCTTTTTCTAATATTAATTATCTCCATAAACAGTAGTGCACAAAACATTACCATTAAAGGTAAAGCAGATGCATCTCATATTGGAAAAGAAGTGGTTTTAAGCGATTTTTCGGACTATGTTACTTACACCAGAACTAAAGAAAGTGCCGATACTGTAGATGCAAATGGTTACTTTGAATTGAAATTGCAGTCTACCATTACTAAACCTATATTAATTAATATTGACAATTTAATCGGTAAAATATATGTGCAACCAAATTTTGTTTACGGCATTTATTTTCCGGGAAAAGATTCTTTAACCAATAATCAAGAAGGCACAGAAACTACTGTTAACATAAGTGTTTACGGAAAAGATAGTACTGAATTAAATGCCTTAATCGTTGATTTTAATACACAGTATAATCAACTATTCGCAAATAAAAAAGACGCGTATTTATCTCCTGCTAAACTAAATGCCATATTGGATACATTTTTAGTGACAAGTAAAAAAAGATATGCTCATATTAAAAATCCTTATTTCAAAAATTATTTAGAATACTCTTTTGCTGATTTTTTTTCAAATATCTCTCGCAGTAAAACAATACTATATAACCAGTACATCGACAAAAAACCAATTCTGTATAGCAACTACGAATACATGCAATTTTTCAACACTCATTTTAAAGGTTATTTAAAAGCTTATGCTTCCACAAAAAACGGAGGTAATATTTATAATAGTATAAGTGCATTTGCAGATTATAATGATTTAAAAAATCAATTTAGATCTGATAAATCTATTACCAATGATACCGTTCGAGAACTCTTAATTTTAAAAGGCTTAATTGATTTTTACTATAGTTCTGATTTTGATAAAAAGCAAGTACAAAGTGTCATTGAACAATTATATAGAGAAACCAGAATTGAGGAACATAAAAAAATTGCTGGTAATTTATTGCAGTCGGTTTATAAATTACAACCAGGCGCTCCAGCACCTGATTTTATAGCTACTGATAAAACGGGTGCAAATGTTTATCTTTCAAACTACAAAGGAAAATACATTTACCTCAATTTCTTTTCAACGGAAAGCGACAATAGCATGAAAGAAATGCAAAAGATAATTGATCTGAAGAAAAAGTTTAGTGACAAGGTTACTTTTGTGAGTGTATGTTTAGATGATAGTACTAAAGCCTACAAAGCTTATTTAAAAGCTAATCCTAAGCAAGATTGGGTGATTTTACATCAATCTCAGAATAGCACGGCTAAACAAGCCTATAACATTAAAAACTTTTCTGGATTTTTCTTTATAAATAATTTAATGCAGTTAGCCCAATCTCCAGCATTAATGCCAAGTGAAGGCATTGAATATAAATTCAATGCACTATTCAGAACAAGAAAGAAAAATACAATTATTGGGATTAGGTAAAATATAAATAATTATTGATTTGGTTTATCCTTTCTAATAATCTCATCAATATCTGGAGAAGCATTAATACGTGCATTAAATTCCACTGCACTACCACTGTTTTTCCTCGCCCACAAGGCCAATAAAATTCCAGCTATGAGTCCAGTAAGTGTAACAACAATACCTATTGTTAATCCGATATTATCTGTTTTATTTGCATAAATAACAATACCTATAAACAAACCAATTAATAAAGGAGACAAAACTATTTTCATGAATGAAAAAGCTTCAACTATAACTTCTAATAATTTAAGCAATTTATTCACATTAATTTTTCTTAAACGTATGAAAAATTAAATACACACTCGTTGCAAATAAAAAGAAAGCGCCAGTTTGGTGTAATACACCTAACACAACTGGAACGTGATATAATAAAGTCAAAACTCCCAAAATAAATTGTAGAGTAACTCCATAAATTAAAAAAGTAATCCCTCTGTATTGAGAAGCATTTAGCTTCAATTTAGACGACTTGTACCAGATCACACATAAAACAACACAAACTAATATAGCTAACATCCGGTGCATAAACTGAATACCGCTAGCATTTTCAAAAAAGTTTAAATAAAAACTATCTTTCATTGTTACTTGCTCCGGTATCCAATCATCGCCCATTTTTGGCCAAGTATTAAATATTTGTCCCGGACGTATTTTAGCAGCATCGCCTTCTACATAACCAGCTGTAAAGGCTCCATAAATAATTTGAATAATTAAGATCACAAAAAAAGAAACCGACCACCATTTTAATTTAGTTCCATCATTAGCTTCTTTTATTTCTTCTTTAGGATTTAATAATTGAAGTGCAAACCAAAATGTAAATGCAAATAACGTAAAAGCACTCATCAAATGTGTAGCTAATCTAAAATGACTTACCGCAGGTTTTGCTTGTAAACCACTGTAAACCATCCACCAACCAATAACGGCTTGCATGGCTCCCATAAAAAACAATAAAATTAAAGATGGAAGCATTTGCTTATTAATTTTTTTACGGATAATTAAAATAATCAAACCAATAGCAAATACATACATCATGGTGCGACCAACCATACGGTGAAAATATTCCCAAAAAAAGATATGCTTAAATTCAGGTAATTGCATTGAATAATTCACCTTAATAAATTCTGGACTTTGCTGATATTTAGCAAAACGTTCTAACCATGCTTCTTCAGATAATGGGGGCATCGAGCCCATAAAACTCCAATCGGTAATAGATAGGCCCGAATGCGTTAAACGTGTTATACATCCAATAACAACCATTAAATAAACCAAGGCGCAGCCAGTAAGAAGCCAATAAATAACTGCTTTATTTGAATTTTGAGAAATCATGGAGAATAAATTTGCCTACAAACTTACTAAGCATTTGCTTAATATTATCATAAAAACACTTGAAAAAAGCAATTGTTTTAAAATAAAAATCTTACTTTTAAAGCACTAAAATTAAACACAATATGAAAGGTATTATATTAGCTGGAGGCTCAGGAACTCGTTTACATCCATTAACATTGGCGATGAGTAAACAAATGATGCCTATTTATGATAAACCCATGATTTACTATCCACTATCTGTATTGATGATGGCTGGAATTAATGAAATTCTAATTATCTCTACCCCAACCGATTTACCAAATTTTGAACGCTTATTAGGAACTGGAGAGCAATTAGGCTGTAAGTTTACTTATGCTGTTCAAGAAGTTCCTAATGGTTTAGCACAAGCTTTTGTCATTGGCGAAAAATTTATTGGTAACGATAAAGTAGCCTTAGTATTAGGCGATAATATTTTTTATGGGGTTGGTTTAGGCCGAATGCTCCAAAAAATTAATAATCCTGATGGTGGTGTTGTATTTGCATATCATGTAAGCGACCCTGAACGATATGGTGTAGTAGATTTTGACAAAGATTTTAATGTCTTATCAATTGAAGAAAAACCTACCGAACCAAAATCAAATTATGCAGTACCAGGTTTATATTTTTACGACAACTCAGTAGTTGAAATTGCAAAAACATTAAAACCATCTCCTCGTGGAGAATATGAAATTACTGACGTTAACAAAGAATACTTAAAACGTAAACAGTTAAAAGTTTCCATTCTGGACAGAGGAACAGCTTGGTTAGATACTGGCACTTTTGCCTCATTAATGCAAGCTGGTCAGTTTGTGCAAGTAATTGAAGAACGTCAAGGTTTAAAAATCGGTTGTATTGAGGAAATTGCTTTTAAAATGGGGTTCATTACTAAAGAACAATTAATAAAAATAGCAACTCCATTAACCAAAAGTGGTTATGGAACTTACTTACTAAAAATGGCAGAAGCCAAATAATTTATTCCTGTGCAAGCATACTCGTCTTTATTTAGTATTTTAAATCAAGCCATTGATCAACAGCAAGTTTCTTTAGGTAAAGCTAAGCCTCAGGAAATGTATAAACCAATGAGCTATATTCTTGGCCTTGGTGGCAAACGCGTTCGTCCTTTATTAACTTTAGTTGGTTGTGATTTGTTTGACGCCGATCCAAAAGAAGCCATTCATGCAGCCTTATCAGTAGAATTATTTCATAATTTTTCGTTAATACATGATGATATTTTAGATAATGCACCATTGCGTAGAGGAAATACGACCGTTCACGAAAAATGGAATCACAACATTGCTTTATTAAGTGGTGATGGCATGATGGTAAAAGCCTTTGAAGTGCTTGCCAAATCAAACAAAGTTCATGTTCCACAATTACTTAATTTGTTTTCAAAAACAGGATTAGAAGTATGCGAAGGTCAACAATATGACATGAACTTTGAAACACAAGACAATGTAAGTGTTGAAAATTACATACACATGATTACCTATAAAACAGCTGTATTATTAGGCTGTAGCTTACAAATGGGTGCCATTTGCGCAGGTGCATCAGAGCAAAGTCAGCAACATTTATACGAATTTGGGAAACATGTTGGCATTGCTTTTCAAATTTTAGATGATGTATTAGATGTTTATGCTGATGACGAAAAATTCGGAAAACAAGTGGGGGGCGATATCATCTCTAACAAAAAAACCTTTATGCTCTTAGATGCATTTGAGTTAGCTAATGAAACTCAAACTAAAGAATTAAATAACTTATTATTCTCTAAGGAAATTTCAAATTCAGAAAAAGTAAAACAAGTAACTGCTCTTTACAATACTCTAGGAGTAAAAGAATTGGCAATCAAAGAAGCTAATAAGCACACAGATATAGCTTTAAAACATTTGGAAGAATTAGAAGCGAATACCGCTAAAAAAAATAGCCTAAAAGAATTTGCCTTGCATTTATTAAATAGAGAAGTATAACCATGGAACTGCACGAACTTTTATCTTCATACATTCACAAGCTTAAAATACAAGTTCGTTTTAAGGATATTGATAAACAAGGGCATGTCAATAATGCTAATCACATTACTTATTTTGAAACAGCTCGTGTAGGATATTTTAAAGATGTTTTCAGTAATAGTATTGATTGGATTAAAACGGGAATGATTTTAGCGAATACAGAAATCAATTACAAACGTCCCATTTTATTAGAAGATGAGGTGTATTGCTACACAAAAATCACTCGTTTTGGCACAAAAAGCTTTGAAATTGAAAACGTTTTGACCATTGAAGACGAGCATAATAAATACTTATGCGCTTATGGTAAAAGTACCTTAGTTTGTATTAATTACGATACCAAAGAAACCATTGAAGTCCCTCAGAAATGGGTAGATTCTGTTAAATCTTACGAAAAAATCTAACCTTATTATTACTTTAAATTAACTGTAATTACTATTAAATTGCAATATTTTTGCTATTTTTACCTTATTACTTTTTTATTATGAAGACATTAGTAGAAGGATTTACTAAACAATTACAAGAAGCGTTAGACATTGCAAATGCAGCTGTTTTAACAAAAAAAAATAACATCCAAAATATTGTAGTTACTGGTTTAGGTGGCTCTGGTATTGGCGGTACACTCTTATCAGAATTAGTTCAGACTGAATGCCCTGTTCCAATTACTATCAATAAAGACTATTTTTTACCTGAATTTGTAAATGCAAATTCGTTGGTAATTATTTCATCATATAGCGGCAATACAGAAGAAACATTATCTGCTATGAAGCAGGCCATTGATAAAAACGCACAAATTGTTTGCGTGACTAGTGGTGGCGAAGTTCGTGCTATTGCTGAGAAATATAAATTTGATACGATTATTATTCCTGGAGGACATCCTCCACGTTCCTGCATAGGATACTCATTAGTGCAATTATTTAAAATAGTTCAGTTTAATGGATTTGTAAAAACGGATTTATTACATCAAGTAAAAGCAACTATTACATTATTGGATGATGAAAAAGAAGCAATCAAAGTTGAATCAGCAATTATTGCAAAAAAATTATTGAACAAAATACCTGTAATATATTCACTAGGATCTTGTGAAGGTGCTGCTGTAAGATTCAGGCAACAAATAAACGAAAACAGTAAAATGTTATGCTGGCATCATACTTTACCTGAAATGAATCATAATGAATTAGTAGGTTGGGTAGAGAAAAATGATGCATTAGCAGTTGTTACTTTCCGTACATCTTTTGATTATGAAAGAACTATTAAACGCTACGATATTTGTAAAACTTTATTTGCAAAGTATAGTCATTCTGTGACAGATATTACTGCAAAAGGAACATCTAAAGTTGAACAATTCTTTTATTTAATAAATATCGGAGATTGGATTAGCTGCTACATCGCTGATTTAAAAAACATTGATGCCGTTGAAGTAAACGTGATTACTAATTTGAAAAACGAATTAGCTAAGAGCTAAAAATAAATCACATTGAATAAACAAGTACTTTTTAGAGACCTTGGCCTTATGGATTATAAAGCCTGTTGGGACTTTCAAGAAAGTTTATTTAATGAAACCATTTCTCAAAAAATTTCCAATAGAAATTTACAACCTCAAGAACAAATTGAAACAAAAAATCATTTGTTATTTGTAGAACATCCGCACGTTTATACGTTAGGTAAAAGTGGTGATGCCTCTCATTTACTAATTAATGATAATCAGCTTGAAGAAAAGCAGGCAACTTATTACAAAATAAATCGAGGTGGAGATATTACTTACCATGGTCCAGGACAATTAGTTGGTTATCCAATTTTAGACCTAGATCATTTTTTTACAGACATTCATAAATATTTACGTTTACTAGAGGAAACCATTATTTTAACTTTAGATGAATACGGTATTAAAGCCGGAAGAAGCAAAGGAGAAACTGGTGTATGGTTAGATGAAGACAACCTATTTAAAGCTCGCAAAATTTGTGCTATGGGAGTGCGTTGCAGTCGTTGGGTAACCATGCATGGCTGGGGCTTTAATGTAAATGCAAATTTAGATTACTTTAAAAATATTATTCCTTGTGGCATACAGGATAAAGCTGTGACGAGTTTAAATAAAGAATTAGGTCAAGAGGTTAATATGCCAGAAATAAAAGCAAAACTAAAAAAACATTTCAGTTCCTTATTTGAATGCCAAATTATTGAATGAAAATTCTAAAAAAAATAATTAAATATTTATCAATTACGGTTCTGGTTATTTTTTTAGTCATTAACGCAATTATCATTTTTTCTGGAAGATGGTATTTATATAAAGCTATTGGAACAACCTATCTTCAAGGCAAAAGCGGCCCAAGCTCAACTGAATATCAAATTTTTGAAAACCGAAAAATTGCAGCCTCAAACCCTCAACCATGGCCAATTTCCAAAGACTATAACACAGGGAAACTTTCTAACGATTTAGAAAACAAATTTAAAGAAGTAGAAGTTCATGCGTTTGTTGTTATTAAAAACGACACATTAATTCATGAACAATATTGGGATCATTATAGCGACACATCGCACACCAATTCATTTAGTATGGCAAAATCTTATACAGGTGCATTGTTAGGATTTGCTATTCAAGATGGATTTATAAAAAGTGTAAATGAACCTGTTAGTAAATACATTCCTGAATTTAAAAATGATTGGCGTTCAAAAATAACCTTACAACATTTAGTAACCATGTCGTCTGGAATAGATTTTGACGAGAGCTATGCCAATCCATTCTCGTATCCAGCCGAAGGCTATTACGGAACGGATTTATTGAAAGCATCTACTCAATATAATAAAATGGCCAGTGAACCAGGTACAGTTTACAAATATTTAAGTGGCAACACTGCCCTACTTGGTTATTGCATTGCCAAAGCAACTAAAAAACCTTTATCCACTTATTTAAGCGAAAAATTATGGACACCACTAAACTGTGAGCAAAGTGCTTATTGGAGTTTAGACACTAAAGATGGTTTAGAAAAAGCCTTTTGTTGTATTAATAGCAATGCAAAAGATTTTGCCCGGATGGGTAAACTATACATGCACTTGGGAAATTGGAATGGCAAACAACTATTAGATAGTAATTATGTGCGCAATTCTATTTCCCCTTTTAATTGTAATGAAGAGGATTGTAAACCAAATCATACTTACGGATATGCATGGTGGTTAACCGGATATAAAGGTATGACAGTTTTTTATATGCAAGGCATGTTAGGTCAATATGTAATTTGTGTTCCTGAAAAAAAACTAATCATTACACGATTAGGCAGAAAACGGAGAGCAAATAAAGGAACCAATCATTACCCAATAGATATTGCTTATTGTATTGAAGCAGCTTTAACTTTGAACAAATAAAGAAACTACTCTTTTGGTTCCTCTGCTAACTGAGGCATTTTTAATTTATCAGTTTTTTGAATTCCTTCTAATATTTCAATATTAATTCCATCCGATAATCCAGTTTTTACAAAACGTTTTTCAAATATCTGATTTCCTTTTTCAACTTCCACAAAAGGTTTTTCTTTATCAAATTGTAAAACACTTTCAGGAATTGCCATTACCTTATCTTTTTTAGATAAAATGATATCAGCGTTAGCGCTATAACCAGCGCGTAAAAACGATGAATTAGTTTTATCAATGGATGCTCTAATTAAAAATTGAATAGCTCCATTTTCGGTAATCCCTTTTGGTGCAATATATTCTAATTTAGCATTAAAACTTTCTTTATCAATAGCGCCAATGGTTAAAACGATATCCATGTTTTCGTGTACTTTTCCTACTTCGCTTTCATCCAATTTCCCTTCAAAAATCATTTCACCCATATTAGCAACAGATGCAATCGTTGTTCCTTCATTAAAGGTATTACTCTCGATGACTTGTCCTCCTTCTTTAACAGGAACATCTAATACCATGCCTGTAATCGTTGCCTTCACAAATGTATTGCTTGTAGAACCTGCAGTTTTAGAAGCGCCTTCTTTAATAATTTGCAATTGATTAATCGCTGCCTCTAATTCTACTTTATTAGAATTCACTCTTAATTCAACTGCTTGCATATCGGCTTTTGAAATTACACTTTGATCAAATAACACTTTATTTCTATCATAATCCAATTTTGAATTATCGTAGTTTACTTGAGCTGCACTAATTCGGTTTTCAGCATTTGCTAAATTCAACATATTAGGAACGATTTTTATTTTCGCTATCACATCGCCTTGCTTTACTTGTTGACCTGCAACAATATATAATTTCTCGATGATACCACTTACTTGTGATTTCATGTTAACTTCTTTACGAGGTGTAACAGAACCGGTAGCTACTGTCTTTTTTACAATAGACGTATCAAAGGCTGTGGTTGTTTTAAATACCTCAGGTGGTTTTTGAGATTTATTATATAAGAAATAAAATGTCCAAAAAATTAAGCCTATAAAGGCAACTAGTAACGTGATTTTAATTATTTTTTTTATCATAGTTTTGTTTTTTGTCTAACCGCAAAGACGCAAAGTTTTTTCGCAGAGTTCGCGAAGTTATATATTAGTTTGTTTTTTTAATTATCTAATCGTCTCATTTTCTAATTGACTAATTACTCCGTTCTTAATGCTTCTACTGGTTTAATAGCTACTGCTTTACTTGCTGGAATTAATCCCGCAAACGCCCCGCTTAAAATTAATACACTTAATGCTTTTATCGCTACTGATAAATCAACTGTTGGGTTTGTAAACATTTCTCCCGAATTACCAATCGCTGAATCTAATGCTTCCAATAATCCAATCCCAATTACCAAACCAAAATAACCTGAAATAGACGTTAAAAAGATAGCCTCTAAAACTATTTGTCCAATAATTTGAGCAGGCACAGCGCCCAAAGCGCGCTTTACACCTATTTCTTTAGTGCGTTCTTTTACAACAATCAACATAATATTACTAATGCCAATAACGCCAGCTAATAAAGTTCCAATACCAACAATCCACACTAACACTTCTATACCAATAAATAATCCATTCAATTTTTTATACTCAACAGCTAAATTAACGTGGCCAATTGCCTTCAAATCATTTGGTGCGATTTTATGACGCTCTTTTTAAATAGACATGACATGTTTTTCTGCCTCTTCTGCTGAAACATTATCTTTTGCTTTAATTGCAAACCAACCAACTACATTACCATAATTAAAGGCATTTTGAAACGTACTATACGGAATATTAATTCGCTGTGCCTGCTCTCTGCCATCATTACCACCTTGTGTAACAACTGTCACACCAACCACCATAAAATAAACGCCATTTACTCTAATGTATGTACCGATTACTTTTTCGTCTTTTTTATATAACATTTCCACAACGCGAGGACCAATCACACAAATTTTTCTTTTTTCGTTGATATCCATTTCATTTACAAAACGACCATCCTTCATCTTTATATTTGAAATTTTCGCGATATTAGGATAGCATGCTTGAATTTCACAAGCAGCGGTTTTTAACCCCCTAATTACATTGTTTGTTCCTTCGTGCCCGCCTAATTGATTTATTGGAGAAACAACTTCCAATTCGGGCAATAGTTTCAATCTCTCAGTATCAACAGTAGTATAATTAAAGCTTCTATTAGGTTGCATACCTTTATAAGCCTTTGAAGTTCGCTGTGCCCATATATAAAAACTATTAGTGGCGGTTCCTGCAAATTCTTTCAATACGCCGTTTCGCAAACCATTTCCTGCGCCTAACATAATCACTAACATAAATATTCCCCAGAAAACACCGAGCATAGTAAGAAAGGTTCGTAATTTATTTTTACGAATCGTTGCGAAAATTTCTTGCCAATTATCTCGTTCAAATATCAAATTAATTTTCTCTTAAAGCGGTTATGGGTTCTACTCTTGCTGCTTTTAATGCAGGAAATAATCCAGCCAAAGCGCCTGCTACGACAATTAATACAACTGCAGTTATAGCAATACTTAAATCTACATCTGGGTTTTTAAAAAAATCTCCCTCCAATTTAAAATGTTTTATTAATTCAACAACTCCAATACCTAACATTAATCCAATGTAGCCAGCAACAAATGTTATAAATACCGATTCCTGAATAATTAAAGAAACAATAGACCAAGGCGAGGCACCCAATGCTTTACGAACACCAATTTCTTTAGTACGTTCTTTAACTACAATCATCATAATATTACTCACACCAACTACCCCAGCTATTAAAGTTAATACACCAATAAAAAATACAAACCATTTAATACCATCTAACATTCCCATAACTCGTTGAAACTCATCATTATTATTAAATACACCAACCGCATTTAAATCAAGTGGATTAAAATGAAATTTTTTCGCCAAATTACTTCTAATTTCATCTGCTACTTTTTGGTTTTGTTGAGGACTCAAAGTACCTGTAGTAACCCACATAAAACCAACATTATCTTTACCGTTATAAATACGCTGAGCAGTTAATAACGGAATATAAATACGATCGTTATCCCCTTTTCCGGCATCATTAAAAACACCTACCACTTTAAACATGGTGCCCGACACATCAATTAATTTATTAATCGGATCCTCATCTTTAAATAAAACTTGTTGCACTGGAAAACCAATCGCACATACTTTACGGTGCTCATTAAAATCCATTTCATTGATAAAACGTCCTTTAATTATTTTGGCATTTTCTAAAAAACGATGATCAGGGGCACATGACCTAACCGTAAACGCCGCATGTTCATTTTTATACGATAATGTTTTTGAGCCTCTCCCATCGTAGACAGCGGAGGCATATTCAATACCCTCTGTTTTATTTTTTACCTGATAAAAATCTTCATTGGTTAATTGAATATTTCTTCCGGGTTTGTACCCTTCATAAGCCATGCTGGTTTGGCCGCCATCAATCCAAATACTATTTTGAGCATCATTTCCAAATTGTGATTGAGCACCATTTCTTAACCCTTGACCAGCAGCTAATAAAACAATTAAAATAAAAATTCCCCACGCTACGCTAAACGCCGTTAAAAATGTACGGAGTTTGTTTTTTTTAATGGTTCCTAATATTTCTTGCCACTTATCTAAGTCAAACATTTTTATGTAAGATTTCAGAAGTATGATTTAAGATTTATGAATTTTGCACTTCTTAAATCACCCCTCTTAAATTATCAATCCGTCTTTTAATCTAATCGTTCTATCTGTTAAGGCTGCAATATCATTTTCGTGGGTTACTATGACGATTGTTTTTCCTTGTTTATTAATTTCTTTAAAAATATCCATCACTTCAATCGACGTTTGAGAATCTAAGGCACCCGTTGGTTCATCTGCAAAAATAACTTTAGGATTTCCTATCAAAGCACGTGCAATGGCAACGCGCTGTTTTTGCCCTCCGCTCATTTCACTTGGTAAATGATGTGCCCAATCTTTTAATCCAACCCTGTCTAAATATTCTAATGCTTTAATGTTACGTTCTTTGCGAGATACTTTTTGGTAATACAATGGCAAAGCCACATTTTCCATCGCGTTTTTAAAAGACAATAAATTAAAAGATTGAAATACAAAACCTAAAAACTGATTTCGTAAATGTGCTGCTTTAGTTTGCGACAAATCTTTAATCAAGGTATTATTTAAAGTATAAGTGCCCGAATCGTAATTATCTAAAATTCCTAAAATATTTAAAAGAGTTGATTTACCTGAACCAGAAGAACCCATAATGGAAACAAATTCTCCTTCTTTGACATGCATGTCAATACCCTTTAATACTTCAAAAGAGGTATTATTCAATTTATAAGATTTACGAATTTGCTGTAGTTTTATCACGAACTAAAAATAGGAATATAAAGCAAGAACAAACCTACCGCTTATGACGAAAATTAGTCGTTTATATAGAATTTTAGGAAAATTTAAGAAGCAAGCTTTTTCTTAGTCAAATTACTAATCACACTCATTAAGATGTATAGAATAATAATTAAAGGAATTCCAATAAATTGAAGTGCAACTAACATCACTAAACTCAAGCCTAAAAACACAAAACGAATTTCGTTATCCTTCCACTTAAAATGTTTGAATTTGAGCGCGAAAAGTGGTAGTTCAGAGACTAGAAGAAAACTAAAAATTAATGTAATAAATAGCAACATACAGTGAATAAAAAACAATCTATCTACTAATTCGCCTGGCGTAGTAACATCAATAAAATTTTCATTAGATTGATTTGACAAATTATAGAATTGCTTTTTTATAAATGGCAAAATGATTAGTGCCAAACTTCCGATAAGTATCGCATTTGCTGGTGTTGGAACACCTATAAATGAATCAGATTGTCGAATATCATTATTAAATTTCGCCAAACGAATGGCAGAAAATATTGGAATTGTAAAAGCTAAATACTCTATTCCTCCTATAAACTGAAAAGAATATACCGCATTTTCGTAACTAAACTCGTTAATTTGCAAAAGTTTAAACATTACAATCCCTGGCACCACACCAAAAGTGACCATGTCTGCTAGACTATCTAAATCCTTACCAATGGGAGAACTAACCTTTAGCATTCTCGCTGCAAAACCGTCAAAAAAGTCGAAGATAGCCGCTAAGCCAACTAAGTATGCAGAATAAACTAAATTACCTTCAAAGGCTTGCACAATAGCTAAACAACCACATAATAAATTGCAGCATGTAATGGCATTGGGTATATGTTTTTTGATACTCATTTAATAGCGTAAATATATGAAAATGTGGCATTCTACAGTATTCAAAAAAATTGTATTTTTAAACAACTATACCTTTAAATGAATTATAAGCGTTTACACATTTTTAATGGCATTATCTTTTTAGTTTTACTTATTGTTAATATAGTAATTTATAAAAATAGAGATAATGGTTACGCTTATACAGAATATCTAAACTACAAGCAATTATATCAACCATCTGAATTACAAAGCATAACCAAAACACGTTTTAATGGAAGTGATAGCTTAGCTCTGTATTTTTCTCAAGAACAAAACGGTGCTGTATGGAAAATTCAATTGCCAGATTCAACAAGCTATACTTGCAAAGGCAATCCTGTGATTAAATTACTAGAAGGAATTAAAGACTATCAATTGAAAAAAATAAATGGAAAAGATTCTACTATTCACATTCGTCTAAATTATGTATCGGAGGCATCATACAAAAAAAAGGGAAGAACAAGGACTTCAGATGTTGAATTAATGCAAGTGTCCTTTCCTATTCAAGATAAAAAATCATATTCAATTAATCATTGGGCTCAATCATCAGAATACACAACCGACAAAGAAATTTTAATAGCCAAACAAATTTTGTTAGATAGCATGAAGGTCATTCCATCAGAAAATTCTGTTTCAAAAATCCAAAAAATAGGTAGTTATATTTACAAAAAAATCCATCAGCAATTAGGTACACCTAATGATAGTATGGACATATATAGTCCGTTAAAGCAATTTACATTGGCACAACAAGGTAAATCAGAAATTTGGTGCGGCAGTTATACCAATATTTTTTCTTTTTTTGCAAATACCGCAGGCATTACAACTCGTTCTGTTTGGGTAAAAGGAGAAGCCAATGGCATTTTAAGTGCTGGCCATAACATTAATGAATGTTATATTAAAGAATTAAATCAATGGATTTTTGTAGACTTAATGTCGAATACCTTATCACTGCAAACTAAAAGTGGACATTATTTAAACTCCATTGATTTTTACAACTTACATCAATTACATTCAAACGACATCCTAGTTTCAAGTTTTAAAAACGACAGTATTGAAAAATCAGAATATGATTATACAAATTCATTTTACAACAACTACTTTAATTCCAATATCAATTTTGTGTATTACTATGCCTCTCAATTTGACAAAAAACTTTACAACTCTTCCGAAAAAATAAAACGATATATCTCCAAGCGATCAACATTTGCAGTCTATTCAAATGCAGACTCAATTTCAAATGCGAAATTTTATAAAAAACAAATGATTTTACTCGCCTTAGTTGCTTTCTCGATATACTGGCTAATAACATTCATTATTTTAAAGTCAAACGGCAAAAGATGAGCGCTAAAAAATTAATTTCTCATCCTTATTTTTTTTGGATAATACTAGCTATTATTCACACTTGTGTGCTAATGGCCTTATATTTTAAATTTGGATTTAACACTGTAAACGAAGGGGACAAATATTTATCGCGAGCTACTTATTTAGCACATGGCGATTTTATAAACTCTACACAATATCAAACTTTTTATATTTCGTATGTATCTTACTTAGCATTTTTTGTTTTTATAAAAGCACCTACTCTGCTTATTTTCATGAGCACCTATTTATTAAGTTTATTTGCTTATTATAAGTTTCATAAACTGATTTCAAGCTATATTAATTACGAAACTTCCTATTTATGGTTAGTAATGATGTGTGTGAGTCCTTTAATTCAGTACTGGCAATTCAATTTATTTTCCGAGACATTTTTTGTTGCCATGAGTTTACTCTTCGCTTATGTTTCTCTATTTGATTATATAAAATACAGAGCGTTAAAAATATCTCTTCTGGCTCTAGTTGTTATCCTCGCAAGACCTTCAGGCATTTTTACAGTCATTTGTGTTTTGTTACTTAAGTTGTATCTCGAAAAAAGATTCACTAAAAAACAAATTTTATGGTTAGGCTCCTCCGCTCTCTTGCTATTATTCATTGGCATTATGTTTTTCTTTCAATTGCCTTACCACGATTTTTCAAAATACATTTCAAATGGTTCTATTTATTATGGTTTCCCAAGCTGGTCATCACCTGAATTAGCTCCAGGAAGTTATACACTTTTCAACTGCTATCAGTTTATTGTAGAACATAAAGATTTAAAAACACTTTTATCATTATTTATCCAAAAACTAAATTCGTTCTTTTTAACAACGCGTCCTTACTATTCTAATTTTCATAATACCATTAACGTAAGTCACCATTTTTTATATCCATTTGCATTACTCGCCATATATTTTTCTTATAAAAAACAAAAAGCGATTTATTATTTCTTAATCACTTTTTCAGTAATAATTCTTTTAAATGCCTTAATGGTAGGCTTAATTTTTAATGAATGGAGCGAACGTCACACATTACATGTGTTTCCATATATCATACTTCTTGCCGCTTATTCTATGACAAATATTTGGAAGACATTTGTTAAAAAACAAGCTTTCTAAATTTAAAACAGCGTTTTTGGCGCATAAAACCTCATTTTCAGAAAATTTTAGGCAATAATTCGCTGATAAATTCGTTAAGTCAACATATTGTCGTTTTTAAAAAATTTACGTAATTTTAAGCTGATTATGAAGAACTTAGTAGTTTTATTGTTTGTTTCTATCTCCACCATAAGCTTTGCACAAATTGCAAAGTATAGTAACGAATTTTTAAGTGTGGGTGTTGGAGCTAGAGCACTTTCGATGGCGAATGCCAATGTAGCTTCTGTAAATGATGTAACGGCAGGTTATTGGAATCCAGCAGGATTACAATTACAACAAAGTAATGTACAAATTGGATTAATGCATGCTGAATATTTTGCTGGTATTGCCAAATACGATTTTATTGGAGGCTCTAAACGTGTGGATAGTAATAGCGTTGTGGGTGTAACCTTTATTCGATTTGGAGTAGATAATATCCCAAACACAACCGAATTAATTGATGCCAATGGAAATGTAGATTATTCTCGTTTAAAATCATTTAATGCAGTGGATGCGGCAGTTTTATTATCGTATGCCCGTAATATGGTTAAAATAAAAGGCTTAAAAATTGGGGCAAATGCAAAAATTATCCGTCGTAAGTTAGGGGAATTTGGTGGCGCTTGGGGTTTTGGTTTAGATGTAGGTGCGATGTATGATTATAAAAAGTGGCGTTTTGCAGCCATGGCTCGCGATGTAACTGGTACATTTAATGCTTGGTCATATAACTTAACAGATGAAGTTAAACAAACTTATGCCATTACAGGAAATGATATTCCTAGTAATTCGATTGAAGTAACCGTTCCTAAATTAATACTGGGTGTTACTCGTACTTGGTTTGTTTGGCAAGATAGAATATCTATTGGAGGTGAGTTAAATTTCATTAACACCTTTGATGGTAAACGTAACACTGTAGTTAAAACAAATGCTTGGAGCATGGAGCCAGCTTTAGGGTTAGAAGTTGGTTATAAAGGTTTTATCTATTTAAGAGGGGGACTTGGTAATATTCAAAAAGCAAAAAATGTAACCGGCGCTGATATTACTACGGTACAGCCCAATATTGGCGTGGGTATTAAGTACAAAATTTTTGCGTTAGATTATGCTATGACAAATATTGGAAATGTGTCAACCTCTCTATACTCGCATATTTTTACTGTAAAAATTGATATTAATAAAAAACTTCTAGCTAAATGATAAAACGTCTATCCATTTTACTGACTCTTGTTCTTATAACAGCTAATTTAGCTGCTCAACAGTATGGAAATGAATGGATCAACTTTTCTCAGAAACATTACAAAATTAGCATACCAAACACTGGACTGTACCGCATAGATTACAATACCTTGATTAATTCTGGAATACCAGTATCATCCATAAATCCTAAAAATTTTCAGTTATTTATTAAGGGGCAAGAACAATACATCAACATCAATGATGAAAGTGATAATGTTTTTAACACAACTGACTATATTGAATTTTATGCTAAAAAAAATGATGCAAGTTTTGACTCGACAGCATACACAACTATTACACGCGTCCCAAATCCTTACATTGCGTTATTCAATGATACAAATTATGCATACTTAACATGGAATTCATCCATTAGTAACAAACGGGTTCAGCGCGAAACTGACATTAATTTTACAGGTTACACGGCCGCTAATTATTTTTATACTGAAAAAATTGAAGCTTACAAAGCGAATTATTCATTAGGAACAACTTTTTTAAGCGTTATTTCTGATCCCAGATATATGCTTGGTGAAGGCTACGGCAAAATAATACATAGAGGAGAATTTAAACAAACTAATTTCAGCAACTTAAATGTTTATTCTTCTTCATCATTGCCTGTCTATATAAAGACGAGTTATTCTGGTGCCTCCGAATCAAATGTTAGCGGTGTCACATACGATCATCAAATCAAACTTGAATTTCTTGATAACTCTAATAACACTGTAACTTTAAACGATACAACCTTCTTTGGAATAAATCAATTGTTTATTGAAAAACAAATAACTTCCAATCAACTACAAAACACTTCTCAAATAACCGTTAATAGTATTGACAATCCTTTTTTTGCAACTATTCCTGTCGCGGTTCATTCTACTAACGTTCACTATATTTCCTTAAAATATCCTCAAATTCCAGATTTATCAAATTCATCAGAACATCTTTTTTATGTTAATAATGCAACCTTTGGATCAAAAGCATTTTTAGATATTCAAAATGTAAACATTGGTGCTTCTCAAGTTATATTGTATGATTTAACCAATCACAAATACATCACAACTGTTGCATCTGGAAATAATGTTAAAGCCTTGATCCCAAATTCAAGCTCTCAAAAAGAATGTTTTTTAACAACAACTGCAAATATAAATACTGTTACCACGCTTGTCCCCGTTAATCAAACCGGATTCTTTGTTAACTATAATACAAGTAATCCCGACTCAGCATTTTTAATTGTCACTCACAAAAGTTTGCAATCGCAAGCTAATTTATATAAGCAGTATAGAGAAACATCATTAGGAGGAAGTAATCATGTAATTATGGCTGACGTTGATGAATTGTATGATCAATTTGCTTATGGAAACACAAAAAATCCTTTGGCTATAAAAAACTTTTGTAAATATTTAAGCGATGCTTTAGTAGTGCCTCCTAAATATTTATTATTGATTGGAAAGTCTATTCAAAATACAGAAGTAAGAGCAAATGCAAATTATTGGAACGCCTGTAAGGTGCCCACTTTTGGTAATCCATCCTCAGACAATGCTCTAACCGCTGGTATTCATGGCGCTAATTCCATCACGCCATTTATCCCTGTTGGAAGAATTTCTGCAAAAAATGGATTAGACGTTACCAATTATCTAGATAAAGTAAAAGAACACGAAGGCACATCTATAAATGGATTAGCCTCACCTTTACCGCCATTAGATTGGCATAAACGCATATTACATTTTAGTGGAGGAGAAGATATCCAACAACAACAAGCATTTCAGTCTTATTTAGATGTATTTGGAAATATTATTGAAGATACTCTTTATGGTGCTAGAATATTTCCTTTTCAAAAAACAACTTCGGCACCAATTCAAATTACAGTAAGTGATTCAATTGAAGAATTAATAGATTATGGCTGTTCATTAATTACATTTTTTGGACACGGTTCAACTACTGGTTTCGATCAAGCAATTGATAATCCTAACGCCTACAATAATCAAGGAAAGTATCCTTTGTTTTTAGCAAACTCTTGTTATTCTGGCAACATACATTTACCAGATGCTAATAGTACAAGCGAGGTATTTACGCTTATACAAAATAAAGGAAGTATCGGTTTTTTAGCGTCTTCTTCAGCTGGTGTTGTAAACACCTTATTTAATTTTTCGAAGGATTTTTATACAACCATTGCGTCCGAAACCTATTACAAAGGGATTGGTGATGCAATTAAAAGTGCCTCGAAGAAAACATCAACTATTGGCGACCAGCTTCAACATATTACAAGCTTAGAAATGACTTTAGAAGGAGATCCTTCTATTCGATTGAATGCCTTTCCAAAACCAGATTATGAAATTACGAATTCAAGCGTGTATTTTAATACAACCACTCACCCAGATTCAATAGGTATTAATATCGTTATTAAAAACAATGCAAAGGCCATTTTAGATACTTTTATTGTGAGTATTGAACATTATCTCCCTAACGGAGATTCAACAACCTATTTTAAACAAATTAAAGCGCCAATGAACAAAGACACCTTAAGTTTTTTTGTTGAAAAGGATTATACAAAACACGTGGGGTTAAATCATTTTTATGTGCGCATTGATTCTTATTATGAGATTAATGAAATGGCAGAAACAAATAATACAACCAACGGCTATGTTGATTTATTTATCCCAGGCGGAGATGTAACGCCAGTGTTTCCTTATCAATATGCTATTGTACCAAACACTCCTCAAATTACGTTAAAAGCAACAACGGCTGATCCATTTGCTGCTTCAGCCGCATACCGAATTCAGTTAGACACCAACGATACATTTGTTAACCCGATAAATACAACAGTGATAAACAGTGTGGGGGGCCTTATACAATGGACAGTAAATTTACCATTTACAGATAGCACCGTTTATTTTTGGAGAATCACCAAAGACTCTATTTTACCAACCGATTACACCAACTGGAAAGAAAGTTCTTTTCAAGTTTACAATACAAAAACAGGTTGGGGTCAATCGCATTTTCATCAATTTAAAAATGACCAATACAGATTTGTAAAATTCAACAGGCCGGCTCGCAAATTTGAATTTAGTAATACTTATAGTTCTATAGCTTGTCGTAATGGCTTTCATCATGTCATTCCTTGGACATCGATTAACTATTCTATCAATGGCTTTGTGAGACACTTGCATCCTTGTGCTGTTTTTAGCGGTTGGTCAATTGCCATCATTGACGCTATTTCCGCTGAACCACGAGAAAATCTACCTCCTGTAGGTATTACACCCGAAGGCAATTGCCATTGTTATAATCGCCCGCTATATGCCTATGATTTTGGGGTATCTGGATTTTGTGGCAATACTCCAAATTGGCAACAAGATTTATACAACTTATTAGATTCAGCACCAAATGGGTCTAAAATATTAGCCTACTCTAATCAAAACCATTTAAGTTCCGGGTTTTCAGCGGGATTAAAATCACAATTTGAAAGTTTTGGTAGCAGTTTTATTTCAAATAGTAATCTTGTTGGCGATACAATTCCTATTATTATATATGGAACAAAGGGCATGTCTTCTGGGCAAGCTCATGAAGTAGTTGGTTCTAGTCCTACTAGTATTATTTATTTGGAAGACTCTATTAAAACAAACTGGAACAATGGATATATTTTATCTGAAATTATTGGTCCTTCAACAAAATGGAACAGCTTGCATTGGAGACAACAGTCGTTGGAATCTCCTAATAAGGATAGTCTTTTCTTAAAAATAATTAGAATAAAAGCTAATGGTACTAAAGACACTTTACAAACTGTATTTCCTAAAGATAGTACTGATATTTATGATTTAGCAAACTATGTGGATGCTTCTATTTATCCTAAAATGCAATTAATTGCTTTCATGCGGGATAACGTATATACAACGCCAGCTCAACTTAAAAAATGGCAAGTATATTTTGATCCGATTCCTGAATGTGCTATTAATCCGCAGCAAGGCTTTACGAATAGTGCAACATTGCAAGCCTTACAAGAAGGAGATAATCTAATTGTACATTTACCAATACAAAACATTGGCACTGTTCCTTTTACAGATAGTTTATTAGTAACTTATTGGATTGAAGATGCTCAACGTGTTATTCATCCATTGCCATATAAGTTAAAAGCTAATCCATTTGTTCCAAATCAAGTAATTATTGATACCATAAAGTTTAACACATTTAATGCGAATGGCATAGGTCAGTTTGCTGGCTTTAACTATTTATGGGTGGATGTGAATCCTGAAAACCATGCTAAGTATCAGTTAGAACAATATCATTTTAATAATGTAGCTCGTATTGGATTTAATGTTAGCAAAGACAATATCAATCCTTTATTGGATGTAACCTTTGATGGGACTCACATCTTAAATGGTGACATTATTTCATCTAAACCTCACGTATTAGTTACACTAAAAGATGAAAACAAATACTTAGCTTTAAATGATACTAGTAATTTTAAAGTGTTCATTAAATCTCCAAATCAAGCAAGCGAAAAAAGAATTTTCTTTTCAAACGCATTACAATTTACGCCAGCACAATTACCAAATAATTCCTGTAAAATTGAATGGCGACCAGAATTTGCAGAAGATGGTAAATATAAAATGATTGTACAGGCAGTTGATAGAAGTAGTAACGTATCGGGCGCTACAGATTATAACATTCAGTTTGAAATTATTAATAAACAAACCATTACCGAAGTTTTAAATTACCCTAACCCATTTAGTACATCCACAAGATTTGTGTTTACATTAACTGGCAACGAAATCCCTGATATATTCACTATACAAATTATGACCATAACAGGTAAAGTTGTGCGAGAAATTACTAAAACCGAATTAGGTAATTTACATATTGGTCGTAACATTACTGAGTATGCTTGGGATGGAAAAGATGAGTATGGCGATAAATTAGCAAATGGTGTTTATTTATATAAAGTAATTACACGCAGCAATGGTCAATCTATTGAGAAGAGACAAACTGATGCGGATTCTTTCTTTAAAAAAGGAATTGGCAAGATGGTAATTATGAGATAACTAAAGTATCTAATATTTTATCTTTAGATAAGGCTACTTTTAAAATTTCTGAAGCTTGTTTTAAAATATCGGCTTCTACTGTTTTTTTAAACCCTAAAATAACACTCGCCTTTTCTTTGGCTTGAAGTTCTGTAATATCTTCCAAAATAAAAATTGCGTGACTTAATTTTTCGGTTTTTAAACCATCGTCTTTTAGTTTCCCTAATTCCTTAATTAACCAACTTAAAGCAAAAAAAGAATCCGAATCAAACTCAATAACAGCTGTATTTTTGGGCTTTGAAGGCAACTTATTGTAAGGAGAATTTAAAACGTCTTTTGTGAAATAATTCAAATGATACTTCGACTTTTTAGTCGATTTTTTTAATTGGATTAAGCCCTGTAAGGCTTGAGCATAAATACTTAACCAACGTAACTTACGACGTAATTCATGCACCTGTTCCTCCAATTTAGTAAATTGGTACTCACATTTAACGCAAAAACTAAGAATAGCATCAATTTCGTCAATTAGCGAAAAAGTAAGTTCTTCAATATATTCTTTATTATAATCAACATTAAATTCTCCCAGTTTTTCATCAAAACTAATTAGTTTTTTATTTAACCACTCCTTCTCAGATAAACGTTGATTACATTTATTAATAAAGTTATTTGCGCTGACGTTAAAGTATTTCAATACTTCAGTTGAGACTTTTTTATTTGTTTTTAATTCCTTTTCTAAAACTAAATATTGATCAATCTCCCCAAATAAATCCTCTAGTTTTTTAAACCGTTTATTCCATTTATCAAATATCTTCTCATCAAATGCCTTTTTATGAAGTCTAGTTAAACCTTCCAACATAAATAATGGTGTTCTGGCATCATTGGCATATAACCAAAGTGCTGGATTTTTTTGCTTCGATGCCTCCGTTAGCAAAGTTTGTAATTGCTTACTATAAAACAAAAACGGATTGAATTCTTTCCCTACCATAATTTTAAATTTTTATACCGATAACACATATATCATCCACCTGCTCTAAATCGCCTCTCCAATATTCAATTGACTCATTTAATTTTGTTTTAATATCTTTCAAAGGCAGATGTGCATTGGTAAATAATAATTCCTCTAATTGTTTATACTTAAATTTTTTACCTTTTTGTCCACCAAATTGATCGGCATAACCATCTGTTAAGGTAATAACTAAATCTCCCTTTTCAATATCCATCACAAACTCTTCAAATAGTTTATCTGCCGTATGTCCCGCACCCACTGGCATTTTATTTGATTTAGAAACTATCAATTCTTTACCACGAATGATGTAAAAATTATTATTAGCATTTGAGTAAGTAAGTTTCATTTCATTAAAATCAAAACTACATAAACAACAATCCATGCCGTCTTTCGATTCAATTGTACTGCCTTCAGGATTTAATGCTTTAATAATATCACCTCTTAATTGATTTAAAATATCAGCTGGATTCGAAATTTTCTTCTCGTTAACTATTTCATTTAAAAAATTAATTCCCATCATACTCATCATAGCGCCCGGCACACCATGCCCAGTACAATCCGCGGTCATCACCATAAACTTATGTTCGTGACTTAACGCCCAATAAAAATCTCCACTAACAATATCCTTTGGTTTAAATAAAATAAAAAAGTCTGTAGTATGCTTTTTAAAATAATTATCACTAGTTAAAATACTTTGTTGTATTCGTTTGGCATAGTTAATACTGTCGGTAATTTCTTTATTTTTCACCTCAACTAACTCTTTTTGGTGATTAATTTCCTTGTTAAATGCTTCTAAGTTTTTATTAGTTTTTTGTTTTAAAACATTGTTTCTATATAATATAACCAAAACGAAGCCAAGAACGATAATACCTAATAAAGCAGCGGATAAGTAAATTTTCTTTTTTTGATTCTCTGCTTCATTTAGTTTTTGTTTTTCGCCTAATAGCTCAATCTCTTTTTGTTTTTTCTCATTCTCGTATTTAGCCTCTGCATTTTTTTCTTGCTGAATACTTTCATAATTCAAAGCACTATCTCTGTACATTTTATATTCTTTAAAATATCTTAAGCTGTTTTTAAAGTCGTCTAACTCTTCATAGTATAAGCTATAATATTCGGCTATTGTTTCTAAAGCTGGAATATCGCCCGTTTTTTTTACACAAATAGTAGCTTTATCCAATGCCTCAATTGCCAATTTTAAATTTTTATTTAAATAATGCGCATTACTTAACTGAATATAACAATGTGCTAAAGTATAGTCATCATTAATAGCAATAGATGCATTTACGGCGTCAGTAGCCGCCTTGAAACATTTATCTTTATCTTTTAATTCATAATAGATTTCTGATAAAGAAATATAGTTATTACTTAGCCTGTCCTTATTGTTGTTTTTCAAGTTATAATCTAAGCACAGATTAGCATAATACATTGCGCTATCTAATTTCTTGTAACCAGTATAAATACCTACTATATTTCCATAAGCCGCAACTGGCAGAATATCTGGTTGACA
The DNA here is from genome assembly GCA_016711805.1 of Bacteroidota bacterium. GTDB lineage: Bacteria > Bacteroidota > Bacteroidia > B-17B0 > Aurantibacillaceae > UBA4416. The sequence continues at coordinate 26,703 of JADJSH010000012.1, read as the reverse complement.
TATTTTAGCTACAGCAACACTTTGTAAGTAATAATAAAGAGATTTTTTACTGTCTTTTCGTTTTGAGTAAATATTGCCTAAAGAATTATACAACGATACTTGCCCACGCAATTGATTGTGTTTTTAGCATACTTCAATCCCTCCAAGCAAAAATCTAAAGCCATAGGAATTTCTGCCATATCGGTATAAATGGCTGCTTGTGTATTAAAAATACGAGCATAAGACCTTTCGTAATTTAATTTTTTAGCTAAGCTATATGCTTGATTAGAATAATCAATGCCTTTTTGCAAACTTGAGTAACTGATTTCCCAAGCTATAGCATCTAATAGCATCACTTTGTTTGTATCGTCTTTAGCTGTTTTTAAAATTACAAGGCAAGAATCGATATTCATCAATTGAGCATAAGAGTAATGTCCAAAAATAATGGTGCAAAAAGTTAAAAAATATCTTATAATCCTAAATTTCACTGACTTAAAGCTAGCTATTTTTTATTAAAAACAGTTTAAATTAATAATTATCTTTGCACCCTATGGAAAAAAGAGTAAGATTACGTTTTGCGCCAAGTCCAACTGGCGGTTTACATATGGGTGGTGTTCGCACTGCCTTATTTAGCTATTTATTTGCCAAAAAACATGGTGGTGATTTTGTGTTACGTATTGAAGATACCGACCAAACACGTTATGTAAATGGCGCTGAAGAATATATCATTAATGCACTAAAATGGTGCGGTATTGAGCCAAATGAAGGTGTCGGTTTTGGGGATGGGCCTTATGCTCCTTATCGTCAAAGCGAGCGCAAAGAACTAGGTATTTACAAAAAATACTCAGATCAATTAATTGCTTCTGGTCATGCATACGTTGCATTTGACACCTCTGAAGAATTAGATGAAATGCGTAAACGCTTAGAAGCTGCTAAAGTAGTAGCTCCTCAATACAACGCTATCACTCGTCAAAACATGCGTAACTCATTAACCTTACCAGAAGACGAAGTAAAAAAATTAATGGATAGCGGCGCACCTTATGTGGTTCGTTTAAAAGTACCTCGTAACGAAGAAATTCGTTTTCACGATATCATTCGTGGCTGGGTAACTGTAAACTCTAGTCAGGTAGATGATAAGGTATTATTAAAATCAGACGGAATGCCAACGTATCATTTAGCGCACATTGTAGATGATATAGAAATGAAAATTACGCATGCCGTGCGTGGCGAAGAATGGTTACCAAGTGCTCCATCTCATATTTTAATTTATCGTTATTTAGGTTTAGAATCTGATATGCCGCAATTGGCACATTTACCATTGATTTTAAAACCAGACGGTAATGGAAAATTATCAAAACGAGATAAATCGGGTTTACCAATGTTTCCTATCAACTGGCATGATGAACGTACGGGTGAAAGCTACGTAGGCTACAGAGAATCGGGATTTACGGCAGATGCTTTTATTAATATGTTGGCATTACTTGGTTGGAATCCTGGCGATAATCGTGAGATCATGAGTAAGGAAGAATTAATTGCTAATTTCTCTTTTGAACGCGTTAATAAATCGGGAGCGAAATTTGACCCTGAAAAAACAAAATGGTTTAATCAACAATATTTAAGAATGCAAACAGATGAGCAATTAGCGGAATCTGTAATGCCATTATTAGAAGCCAAAGGCATTAAAAAAGATAAAGCATTTGTAACTGAGTTTTGCAGACTAATAAAAGAGAAAGCACATTTTGTAACTGAGTTTTATGACTTGGGTTCGTACTTCTTTGCAGCACCAACAAGCTACGATGAAAAAGTAATGGCAAAAAAATGGAATGAGAATTCAAAGGCAACTTATACGAAACTAACAGAAAAATTAACTGCTTTAGATAATTGGACAACAACTAGTTTACATGATTTATTTGCTGCCGTTGAACCAGAATTAGGTAAAATTGACATGCAATTAGTACGTGTATTAACTACTGGTGTAGCTGGTGGCGCCCAATTATTTGATATGTTAGCGTTATTAGGAAAAGAAGAAACAATAAGTAGATTGAATGCAGCATTAGGTAAATTATAAAAACTTAACCGCAAAGAACGCGAAGAGAAAGCAGAGAATACAAAGAAGGCTATAAACTAATCTCAAAAATCTCCGCGAACTCTGCCCTACTTTGTCTCTTTGCGGTTAAACAAAACTATGGAATTATACTCTGACGACTATTTTATGAACGAAGCGCTGAAAGAAGCTCGCAAAGCTTTTGATGCTGATGAAGTTCCAGTTGGCGCTGTGATTGTAGCCGATAATAAAATAATTGCTAGAGCACATAATTATACCGAACGATTAAATGATGTGACCGCTCATGCGGAAATGCAAGCCATTACATCAGCCGCCAATGCTATTGGCGGAAAGTATTTGAATGATTGTACTTTGTATGTAACTTTAGAGCCTTGTTTAATGTGTGCTGGTGCGCTTCACTGGAGTCATATTACAAAAATAGTATTTGGTGCAAGCGACGAAAAAAAAGGATATAGTAAAATTAATCAATCCGTATTGCATCCTAAAACAGTTATAGTGAAAGGGATATTAGAAAATGAATGTTCAACAATTTTAAAAGATTTTTTTCTATCAAAACGAAAAACTTAACCGCAGAGAACACAAAGTTTTTTGCGCAAAGAAAATGAGGTCATTAATTAAAATACAATAAAAAAATCTCCGCGAGCTTTGCATTATGCTTTGCGAACTTTGCGGTTAAAAAACAAAAAATATGAATTTAGACTTAAAACATAAACAAGCCATCGTTTGCGGAAGCACACAAGGAATTGGAAAAGCCATTGCTTTAGAACTAGCAAACTTAGGGGCAAGCGTTACGTTAATTGCTCGTAACGAAGAAGCTTTAAAAGCTACTAAAACTGAACTAAGCACGGCTGATGGTCAACTACATTCGTACTTATGTGTTGACTTTAGTAAACCAGATGAACTAAAACAAATTGTTGAAGCGTATTTACAACGCCAACCAACCGTTCATATTTTAGTAAATAATACGGGTGGTCCAGCTGCTGGTCCTGCGCATTTAGCCAAGACAGAAGAATTTTTGTCTGCCTTCAATAACCATTTAATTTGCAACCATATTTTAGTTCAAGCGTGCTTAGAAGGTATGAAAAATGCTAAATACGGGCGAATCATCAACATTATTTCTACCTCAGTAAAAGCACCTTTAGCAAATTTAGGCGTATCTAATACGATTAGAGCAGCTGTAGCTAATTGGGCAAAAACGTTGGCTAACGAATTAGGTAAGTTTAATATCACTGTCAATAATGTCCTGCCAGGCGCAACATCAACGGTGCGATTAAAAACTATTATTGAAAATAAATCCACCAAAACTGGTCACGCTTTAGATGCTGTCACTAACGAAATGATTGCTGAAATTCCTATGGGTCGTTTTGGCGAAGCTTCTGAAATTGCCAATGCCGTTGCGTTTTTAGCATCACCAGCTGCATCTTACATCAATGGTATTAATTTACCAGTTGACGGAGGCAGAACGGGGAATTTATAACTATTTTCTAAAAAAATAAAACGTAGATAACACGGATTTTTTAAGATTAGAGACAATGATAAATTAATTTCTTTCTCTAGTTGTTATTGCATTTTAACCGCTTATCTTTAAAAGTTAAATCATTAAAATCATAACCACCAGCGTTATCAGCGTTCTATAACTAATCAACTATCAATAGTTAATTCTTTTCTAGTAAATTAACAGGTTTTATCGCCTCCAATTTGCCAATTTCTCAACTTTTTAATATTATATTTGTTTCTATTTATTACCTGATTATAACGAAATTATGAAGATTATTATACCAATGGCGGGCAAAGGAAAAAGAATGCGTCCGCATACTTTAACTGTTCCCAAACCTTTAATTAATATTGCTGGTAAACCAATAGTACAAAGACTTGTAGAAGATATTACAAAGGTTTGTGGTGAAAAAGTAGATGAGATTGCCTTTATTATAGGTTCTGACTTCGGAAAAGAAGTAGAAGAAAACTTAATTAAAATTGCTGAATCGCAAGGGGCTAAAGGAACTATTTGTTACCAAGAAAAAGCGTTAGGAACTGCTCATGCAATTATGTGTGCCAAAGATAGTATTACTGGTAAAACCGTAGTAGCTTTTGCTGATACCTTGTTTAAAGCTGATTTTGTTATGGACACCAACCAAGAAGGTGTAATTTGGGTACAAGGCATTGAAGATCCTCGCCAATTTGGTGTTGTAAAATTAAATGAGGCTGGTGTTATTACAGATTTTGTTGAGAAACCAGAAACATTCATTAGCAATTTAGCAATTATTGGTATTTACTATTTTAAAGATGGTGATAATTTAAAAAAAGAATTACAGTATTTGTTAGATAATAACATTACTGAAAAAGGTGAATTTCAATTAACCAATGCTTTAGAAAACATGAAGCAAAAGGGAATTGCATTTACACCTGGAAAAGTAACTGAGTGGTTAGATTGCGGAAACAAAGACGCAACGGTTTACACTAACCAACGCGTATTAGAATTTGAAAAAGGAAAATCAAACTTAAAGGGGAAAAATATCGTTACCGAAAATAGTACCATCATCGAGCCCTGCTTTATTGGGGACAATGTAGTGATTACAAATTCTATTGTTGGTCCGCATGTATCTATTGGAGCTGGAAGTAAAGTAAATGATGCTGTTTTAAAAATAGTATCATTCAGGCTAACACGAAATTAAGTCATACAATTATAGCAAATAGCATGATTGGCGAAGGTGCTGAAGTAAAAGGAAAAGCCTTAGACATCAGTATGAGTGATTACACAACACTTTCTTTGTAAATCAAAATTAATAGTATTGAAATTTAAAATCAATATAATTTTTAGTACTCTAATTTTACCATTATTGGTAATCTTTATGTTTTCTTGTAAATCAAAAAAAGAAACAATTACTTCGTCAAAAGAAGTAAGCAACACTTCAACAAAAGGCATATCTGAAGAAAATCAAACAAAATTTGCTTTTTATTTTATTGACGGATGTAAAGAGCGAATGAAAGGCAATATTGAATTAGCCGAAAACGCATTTAAAGAATGTTTGAAAATCGACCCTTCTTCGGCAGCGGTAAAATACGAGTTAGGAAACATCTACCGATTTAATGGATTATATGATAATGCTCTGAAGTACGGCAAAGAGTGCGCTAACGCCGATCCTAAAAACGAATGGTATCAACTTTTGTATATCGAGTGTTTACATAACAAACGCCAGTTTTCGCAAGCCGCAGAAGTTTATGCCCGATTAATTAAAAATTATCCTAACCGCTCAGAGTTTTACGAAGGCCTAGCTGCCGAATATATGTATAGCGGTAACTACGAAAAATCTTTTAAAACATTTGACGACTTAGAAAAAAAATTCGGACAAAACGAAGCCTTTACGCTCAATAAAATAAAATTACTCAAGCAATTAAAAAAAACGGATGAAGTAGAAGCTGAATTCAAAAAATTGATTGCAGCAAACCCAAGTGAAATAAGATATTACACGTATCTGTCAGAATTTTATCAGGAAACTAATCAAAATGAAAAAGCCATGGCTAATTATCAAGCGGCTTTAAAATTAGATTCAAAAAATCCTATTATACATCTAGCATTAGCAGACTATTATAAATCATTGAACGACAATGCTAATATGTTTAAAGAACTTAAAATTGCATTTGAAAGTTCTGACTTAGAAGTTGAAACAAAATTAAAAATTTTAGCGTCCTATTACGAACTATCTGAAGTGAATGAAGAATATAAAAAACAAGCAGACGAATTATGTGACATTGCATTAAGAGTAAACTCAAATTCTGCTGAAGTTCATAGCATCAAAGCTGATTTTTTATTGAAAGATAAAAAAGTAAAAGAAGCACGTGATGAATACGAACTAGCTATTAAATTAGACAAGAGTAGCTATAACATCTGGACACAATTAATGGGAACAGAAGCTGAATTAGGGGAATATAAATCGTTGGAAGCTCATAGTTATGAGGCGATGGAGTTATTTCCTAATCAACCATTACCTTATTTTTTTAACGGCATTTCAAACACAACTTTAAAAAACTATACTAAAGCCATCGAATCATTTACGGATGGATTAGAATTTGTATACAATAATAATCTATTATTAATCGACTTTTACTCTAGCTTAGGAGAAGCCTATAACTCCAATAAACAATACGAAAAATCAGACAAAGCATTTGATGATGCTTTGAAAATAGATCCGGATAATGCTTCTATTTTAAACAACTACGCTTACTATTTGTCACTAAGAAAAGAAAAGTTAGAGAAAGCTGAAAAATTTTCAAGAAGAAGCAATGAGTTATCTCCAAATAATCGTTCTTATTTAGATACCTATGGTTGGATTTTATATCAGCAAGGTAAATATAAGGAAGCAGAAGTTTGGTTAGCACGTGCTGTGAAAATTGGCAGTAAAAGTGCTATTGCCGAGCATTATGGTGATGTATTATACAAATTAGATAGAAAAGAAGAAGCCTTAAAATATTGGATAGATGCTAAGGAAGCAGGTGCAGGTTCAGAATTTTTGGATAAAAAAATTGCGGAAAAAAAGTTAAATGATTAAAAAGAACCATATTTCTATTTTTTATCTGTGTCTTATTGGTACATTGCTCGTTATGTTATCATGTAAATCAAAAAAACATGTTCAGCAGACAGCTATTCAAACTCAAACAGAAGATACCACAGGTAGATGTAGATTACAATTTAAAAGTGCCAAATCATTATCAAAACATATCAAAGAAAGTGAGCTTAAATATGACTGGCTATACGCTAAAGCAGATGTAGAAACACTCATAGATGGCGAAGATCATAATTTAGATGTAAGAATAAAGGCTAGAAAAGATAGTGCTATTTGGATATCCATACAAGCAGTAGGATTAATTGATATTGCAAAGCTGTTGATTACTCGCGATTCGGTTAAAATGGTGGTATATGTTAAAAAACAATATTTTAAAGGCGATTTCAACTACATCAATCAATTATTAAATGCCGATTTAGATTTTGACCTTATACAAGCTGCTTTAATTGGAAATAGTGCTGATTTTGATGACGATGACACTAAAATGAAACCAGTCATTGACCGTGAAAACTGTCAATATTTGTTAAGTACCGTGCGAAAACGCAAATTACGCCGTATAAACAGTGGTCAAGATTCATTAAAACGCTCTTTACAAATCATGAGATTAAATCCTGATAACTTTAAAATCATTAATAATGATTTTGAAGATGTGTCAACAAACAGAAGTTTTCATGCGAAATACGAGAAATTTCTAGCGTCCGACTCTGTTTTTGCACCACACAATGTTAATATTGAGATAAAGGCAGAGAAGAAAATAGACCTTAAAATTAACTATGTTCGCATAGAGATAAATCAGCCACAAAAACTAACGCTGAACATACCAAAAAGCTATGAACCTATACCTATTAAAAAAGAACAACGCTAGCATTATTTTATGCTTAATATTCTTTTTTAGTAGCATTTCATTTCACACCTTTTCTCAAACTAAAGGGCAACCATCACAAAAAGATTTACTGAACAAAAAAAATAAGTTGAATGATGACATCAAACAACTTAACTCTCAATTAAGTCAAACTAAAGCCAGCAAAAAATCGCAAATTAATACCATAGTGGTTATTAATACCAAAATTAAAGTGCGCGAAGAATTAATTAGCACTATTAATAGTGAGTTAGCGCAAATTAATTCTCGAATCAAAAAAAATGTAACAGAGATAAATGCCTTAAAAGCTAGCTTAGATAAATTAAAAAGCGAATATGCTAAGATGATTTATTTTGCACAACGTAATCAAGATTCATATACAAAAATTATGTTTTTGTTTTCGTCGGGCGATTTTAATCAAGCATACATGCGTATTAAATACTTTCAGCAATACGCTACATTTCGTAAAAAACAAGCTGATGAAATTGTTGCTACGCAATTAGTGTTGGGCACAAAATTAAAAGAACTAGAAGGGCAACGACACGAAAAAAATGTATTACTAGGAAATGAGAAAGAAGAAAAAACACAATTAGATGGTGAGAAGCAGCAACAAGAAATTGTGTTAAGTGAATTACAACAACAAGAAAAAGAATTAAAAGAAGAATTAGAAAAGAAAAAACGCGATGCCGAAAATTTACAAATTGCCATTAAACGTTTAATTGAAGCAGAGATAAAACGTAAGCTAGAAGAATCTGCTAAAATTGCTGCAGCTAAAGCCGCCAAAGCAGAAAAAATTGCAGAAAAAAATAAAACAAAAACCAAGACAAAAACTAAAACAGAAACTAAAACACCAGAAGTAAAAGCAACAGCTCCTGAGTTAACAGAAGAAGCGGAAGCGCTTGGCGCAGACTTTTCGAGCAGTAGAGGTAAATTACCTTGGCCTGTAACAAAAGGTGTTATTTGTCAACCTTATGGCGAATATGAACACCCTGCAATCAAAGGATTTATGATGAATAACAATGGTGTAGAGATTTGTGCGAATAAAGGCTCACAAGCGCGTGCTGTTTTTGAAGGTGAAGTCACTAGTATTGCTATCTCTCCAACTGGCGGAAAATTAATTATCATTCGTCACGGTGAGTACTTAAGTGTTTACAGTAATATTGGCGATGTATTTGTTAAACAAGGCGACAAAGTAGCCATTAAACAGGCAATTGGGAGTATAATGGATGAAGACGGCAAAACGAGCATGAACCTTCAAATTTGGAAGGGACAAAAAACCATGGACCCTAGCGGATGGTTATTTAACGCAAGGTAGTTTTTTCTAGAATAATGAAAAAAATAATTTTCAGTGCGCTCATTTATCTTGTGTTAGTTTGCATACTAAGATTTATTGTCATTCCCGAAAAATATATTTACGGTCACCAACACGATTATAGAATTTTAGAATTTTTATTAGTTACTGTTGCTATTCCTGCAAGTGTGGGGTTATTTTATATCGCAAAAACGGCAAACAAAGATAAAGCACTTGCCATCGGAATTTTATTTATTGCATTTGGTTTTATTGGTCTATTACTTAGCACGTTTATTGAAAAAAGTATAGTGTCATACCAAATCCATGACCATGGTAAAACCATTATCGGAAAAGTAGATTATACATATTTAACAAGATCCGGTTCACGTTCTTCTGGTAAATTACAATATAATTTTATTGTAGTATTTGACGTCAATAGCAACAGCTATTATTCTATACCTGGATTTACTGATGAAGAAAAATATAAAATAGGCGACACGATACTTGTTAAGTACTTGGAAAGAAACCCCTTTTTAAATAAGATTTATTATAAAGATTGATTGGTTATTGCAATTTCATTAAAGAAACTACTGCATTTTTATCAATTGACTAACTAATGGAAAACTCTTTCTTTTTAATTTATTATATTTGATAAACTAGTAAAATTATAAACCCTAAGCATATCTTGCAAAAACAACAAGATATGCTTATAAAAGTTAAGCTTATAAGGTAGTTAGCGGTAATTTTATGAATACTATGAAGACATATTTTTTAATACTTATAATATTCTATTCTACTTACTTGAAATCTCAAAAGGAAGATAGGATTTGGTACTTTGGCGGTACCCTTTCCAACACCACAACACCTGGGGCTGGTTTAGACTTTAATAGTGGTAGTCCAATTCCATTGTCAAATAGTGCTATGGGGTTGACAGAAGGCTCAGCAACACAATGTGATAAAAATGGTAATTTACTTTTCTATTCAAATGGAATGACAATTTGGGATAAAACACATAACATAATGTTTAATGGAAATGGTCTCGGAGGCCACTATTCTGCTGAACAATCTGTTATATTTATTCCATTTCCTTGCGATACAAACAAATATTATTTATTTGGTCAAGATGGCAAACCAACCTGTCCAGGGACTGGCCTATACTATTCAATAATTGATATGAGTTTAAATGGAGGATTAGGAGGTATCACTTCAACGAAAGCTGTGCATTTATTGTCGGGAACAAATGAGTGGTTAACTGGAACAAAACATACTAATGGAACTGACTTTTGGGTAGTAACTGCAAAATTTGATTCGACAATTTTTTATTCATTTCAAGTGAGTTCTATAGGAATTTCGCCCCCAGTTATATCGAATGTTGGATTAGATTCAACATTAGCATATTTTAAACTAGTGTTTAATAATAAAGGAGATCAATTAACTTTCAAGGCCAGCACCTTAGGTGCTTCAACTTTTTTCCACCGTCGTTACCTTGCAAATTTTGATAAAAATCTTGGCTCTATAAACACGCTAATTCAATTAGATGTTGAAGGTCTAAATGATGGGGCGTGCTTTTCGCCAAATGACAGTTTATTATATGCAGCATCTCAATCAACAGTTTTAAATTCACCTTTATTATATCAGTACAAGGTAAAACAACCAAATATCTTTACTAATAAAACTATTATTAAACAATTTTCAAATTATCCTCACGCTGATATGAAATTAGGACCTGACAATAAAATATATGTATCAAGCCCTAGTTATGATTCCCTAGATGTAATTAATAATCCTAATATAATCGGCATTGGATGCAATTATCAAACAAATGCATTATATTTAAATGGAAAGAAAGTGCGATTTATTTTGCCTAGCCCGACATTTAGCCACATTAATTGCAGTATATTGAATACAAATCAATATGAATTATTCAATGGTATTAAATTATTCCCTAATCCAACAAACGGTGAGTTAAATTTAATATCCAATAATGGTATAACAAAATACATTGTTTATAATTTACAAAATGAGATAGTATTAGAATCTGAAAGTGAACTAATTTTTAATATTACAATTAACTTAGAATTAAGTAAAGGAATTTATATTATCAAGTTTATTGACAATAATAATTATGCTTTTGTAAAAAGATTTGTCGTAAATTAAAACTACCGCTAACACAACTTAATCCCATTTGGGCATTCGGCTTCGGCTTTTGCAAAAAGCGGTAGACAATTAATTAATTTTTGCTTTGCAAAAGTCTATTAAACATTTATCTTTAAACTAACATTTCGGTAGACAAAGTTTCAAAATCCAAACGGGAATTTAGCTTGAAACCGTTATACCTAATGCGCCCAACGGTCAAATAATGATTTGACAAAAATATCCACCTTTTTAACATTCATACTATGACAAAATAACTATATTAGACAAGCAAAATTCACAAATGAAAATATTAATCTTAATAGTCTCTTTCATTACGATAAATTTAAAGGCTCAAACTCCTTCATTACAATGGGCAGTAACCATGGGTGGGCCTTCGAGCGATTTGGGACAATCAGTTGTTGTAGATGCCGGTGGGTATATTTATACTACTGGCTATTATGAGGGAACGGTTGATTTTGACCCTGGTATTAATGTAAATAACTTGACTGCCTTAGGAAGCTATGATATTTTCGTTTCGAAATTCGATGCTTCAGGAAACTTAATATGGGTAAAAAGTATGGGCGGTCCTTCATGGGATAACGGATTCTCCATTGCTGTTGATATTAGTGGCAATGTATATTCAACTGGTGTATTTTCTGGAACAGCTGATTTTGACCCTAACTCAAATGTAATAAATTTAACTTCTGCGGGTAGTTATGATATTTTTGTTTTAAAATTAGATACTTATGGAAACTATTTATGGGCAAAAAAAATGGGGGGAACATTAACGGATAATGCACTAGCTTTAACAATAGATGCATCATGCAACGTTTATACAACCGGGACTTTTTTGGGAACCGCCGATTTTGATCCAAGTGCGACAACAGTTAATCTAAATTCTGTCGGAGCAGATGACATCTTCATTTCCAAATTAGATTCCGCCGGAAATTATGTTTTTGCAAAACGCATGGGTGGAAGTCAAACTGATGTTGCATATTCAATCACGGTAGACGCATTAGGAAACATTTATACTACGGGCGATTTTTATGGGACAGCAGATTTTGACCCAAGTATAAGTATAGCTAATTTAACTTCAGTTGGTGCGAATGACATATTTATTTCAAAATTAAACTCAAACGGAAATTTTGTTTGGGCAAAAAGCATGGGAGGAGCTTCACCGGAAAATAGTCGCTCCATTGTCGTTGATGCATCGGGCAATATTTATACAACCGGCTCTTTTTATGGCGCCACGGATTTCGACCCTAATGGTGGAATAGCTAATCTGGTTTCAAACGGGAGCTACGATATATTTGTTTCAAAACTAGATTCATCTGGAAATTTTATTTGGGCAAAAAATATGGGTGGAGTTTCTGCAGATTTTGGATTCTCTATTGCTGTAGATGGAGTTTCTAATGTTTATACCACCGGCACCATAGCAGGGACTGCAGATTTTGACCCGAACATAGGAATAATTAATCTAACATCAAATGGCGGAGACGATATTTTCATTTCAAAACTAAATTCGCTCGGTAATTTTTCATGGGCAATAAGTATGGGAGACACCGCACGTGATGTTGGATATTCAATTTCAGTTGATGGAATAAATAATGTTTATACAGCTGGTTGGTATAATGGGACCGTAGATTTCGACCCAAGTGCAAGTGCACTTCATTTAACTTCAGTTGGTTCAAACGATATTTATGTAAACAAATTGAACCAATCAACAACTACAATTAAAGAAAATGATATTAAAAATAGTTTTATTATTTATCCAAATCCAACAAGCGACCAGTTCTTCATTGTGGCAAATACAACTGACAAATTAGTCGTAGACATGTATGATGTAAACGGCAGACATGTATTTAGCAAAAGCGTAAGTGACAAATCAAATATTGATGTGACAACCTTAATTGAAGGCATTTACAATTTGACAATTAAAACGGTAGACCGCGTAATAAATAAAAAGTTAGTTATACTCCGTTGACAAATTATCCTTAGCTTGTCGAACCGGTAAACATTTTACTGTGTATGCAGGCACATGGATGCACAAGGTATAACAATGTATTACTAAGAGGTTATTTTAAGAAAAAAAGAAAGATAAGGAGTAATTAAGTTCGTTTATATAGAAAAACGATTGGCTGTTTATGCAAGGTAATTTCTGTATAATTTACTATATTTGATTAGTAGATTATGTATTATGAAAAAAGCTCTTATCTTATTTATTTTGATTTACACAAAAATTACCTGTCAAGTAAATTTAATACAAAACCCCAGTTTTGAAGACACTTTACATTGTCCTACAAATGTTGGCGAGATAACAGCAGCAAAATTTTGGAATAACAACGCCTATACGCCAGATTATTATAATCCTTGTGCCACAGATATTTTTTCGGCACCCTATAATTTTGCTGGTTATCAAAATGCAGCAAGTGGCCAATCGTATGCTGGATTAATAACTTATACTTTTGATTCACCAAGTTCATTATACGACTATCGCGAATACATTGGAACATATTTATTAAATCCTTTAAATATTGGTACAAAGTATTATTTTTCTATAAAAGTGTGTGTAGCTTCTCAACCGGATATTACCCTAAACTCATCGTCAAACAACATTGGTGTAAGATTTTCAGTAGGAAATTCGGGATTTAACATCCATAATAATAATGCTGATATAAACTTTAACACTATAGTTAGTGATTCAGTAAATTGGACAAAACTTACTGGCTCTTTTATTCCAGATTCTTCATATAATTACATAACAATAGGTAACTTCTATAATAATATTAACACACAATTAATCAATCTAAATAATGATGTAGACAAAAGTGCGTATTACTATATTGATGATATTTGCCTTTCTACAGATTCTATATATGCTGGAACATGGACTTACACGGAAGAACCAGAGAGAAATATTAATTTTTTAAAAATATATCCAAACCCTTCAAATGGTGAAATAAATATCAATTTGAACGATTTTAAAATTGGCCGTGTAGCCGTTTATAATATTATGGGGCGAGTCATAAAAGAAACTAAAATCGAAAATAACATTCGTTTAGATTTATCATCATTAAATAATGGATTTTATTACGTCTACTTCTATTCTGATGATAAAATAATTTCCGTAAATAAAATAACTATTAATCATTAATTAATCACTTCCCCCAGTTCATCAAATCTTTTCCAATATCACTACGGTAATATTTACCATCATAGTTAAGAGTTTCGGCAGCTATAAAACTTTTAGCAATAGCGTCTTCAATGGTTTTTCCGAAAGAGGTAATAGCAAAAACTCGTCCGCCATTAGTTACCACCTCATCATTTTTAAAAGTTGTACCTGAGTGAAACACTTGGCTATTCGTAACCTTGTTTAAACCTGTTACTACTTTATTTTTTTCATAATCTTCAGGGTAACCACCGCTCACTAATACAACGGTTGTGGCAATATCTGTGGTTACACTAAATTGTTTTTCGTGTAAGGTTTGTGTCGCCACTCCTTGTAATAAATCTAATAAATCCGATTCAATACGTGGTATTACTACTTCTGTTTCTGGATCGCCCATGCGGCAATTGTATTCAATCACGCTTGGTTCGCCATCACAATTCATTAATCCAATAAAAATAAAACCACGGTAATCAATGCCATCTTTTACTAAACCATTAATGGTTGGCTTTACAATTTTTTCTTCAACCTTTTTAATAAAAGCTTCATCCGCAAATGGCACTGGGCTCACTGCTCCCATTCCACCTGTATTTAGGCCAGTATCGCCTACTCCAATGCGTTTGTAATCTTTAGCAGCTGGTAATATTTTATAGGATTTTCCATCCGTCAACACAAATACAGATAGTTCAATGCCTTTTAAAAATTCTTCAATCACAACCGTATTTCCTGCATTACCAAACTTAGCATTCAAAATCATATTTTGTAATTCTGCTTTAGCTTCTACCGCATCGTCAATAATCAATACACCTTTTCCTGCAGCTAAGCCATCTGCTTTTAAAACATATGGCGGTGTTAAACTATCAATAAAGGAAGCACCTTCTGTAATATTATCTTTGGTAAAGCTTTTATATTTAGCGGTTGGCACACCATGTTTAAACATAAATTGCTTACTAAAATCTTTACTGCCTTCTAATTGCGCGCCATCTTTTTTAGGACCAATCACAGGAATTTCTTTTAGTACTTCATCTGCTAAAAAATAATCATGCACTCCTTTTACTAATGGATCTTCAGGGCCAACCAATACCATATCAATACTCTTTTCCCACACTAAATTTTTAATAGCATCAAAATCAGTTGCTGATATATTAACATTAGTGCCACATTGAGCAGTTCCAGCATTTCCTGGGGCAATATATAAGTTTTCTAATTGCTTACTTTGAGCTAGTTTCCATGCAAAAGCATGCTCTCTTCCTCCTGATCCTAAAATTAATACGTTCATAGATTTTAATTAATGCGTAAAAATAAAAAATCCCACCTGATTAGATGGGATTGATTAAAAAGTTTTAAAAACTATTTTAGTGTTTTCGTTTACTAAAACTAGAGTTTCCTCTTACACGTCTCATACTACGTTCTCTATTTTGTTGAGCGATGATACCATCTGTAAAACGTTTACCTTTAGTACGGTTACGAGTAAATAATTTATGCTGCTCTTTCTTTTGTTTTTTACCAGGGTTTGTTTTGTGATATACCCATGGACCATTGCTTTTATTTCCTTTAAAAATTCTAGCTAAAAAGTTCTTTTTGTGGCCGCCTTTGGCAAAAGAATTAGCATTACCTCTGCTTTTTCCACCAAACAACTTACCGCCGCCGCCGCGTTGATTACGGTGTTCTTTCTTACGTCCACCTCTTACCTGAGCCATCATAGGTGTTGTAACTCCTATAGATAAAAGCAGAATTACTAGGGTAAAAAGTTTGGTTAGTTTCATTTATACAATATTATACAAAAAAATTCACAAAATCCAACGCATTTGGGTTTATTTGTCGAATAAAGCCATAAGATTTTAACAATTTGATAGTGAAAACTGTTGACTACAGTAAAACTACAAAATTCAAATCTTTCTATTAAATCATGTTCATTTCCAATAAATAACTGTAGTTTCGCTATAATGACTGTTGATGCTATAAAAGTAAATGACTTTTTGAGTAGAAGTAAAAATGAACTCATTATAGATGTGAGAGCGCCTGTTGAGTTTTTTAAAGGTCATTTACCAAATGCTATTAATATTCCCTTATTTGAAGATAGCGAACGAGCCGAAATTGGCACTTTATATAAACAACAAGGAAAAGACACGGCCGTTAATAGAGGATTGGAAATTGTGTCTCCCAAAATGACTTCTTTTGTAAATCAAGTAAAAGCATTGTCAAAAAACAAAAAAGTGTTTGTGTATTGCTTTAGAGGCGGCATGCGTAGTAATAGTTTTGCTTGGCTCATGAATACTTCAGGTTTAGATGCCGTAATTATGAAAGGTGGTTATAAAGCTTTCAGAAATTATGTATTAGATTATTTTGAGCAAGACAGAAAAATAATTTTATTGGGCGGAAAAACTGGTAGCGGAAAAACAGACATTCTAAAAAAACTCAAGGAACAAAATGTACAAATTGTTGATTTAGAAAATATCGCTCATCATAAAGGTTCTGCTTTTGGTTCCATTAACGAACAAAAACAAAATCCTCAACAAGTATTTGAACATCAGTTGTATGATCAATTTTCTGAACTCGACCATTCACAATATGTTATATTAGAAGACGAATCTCAAACCATTGGATTTAACAAAATACCTATTGGTTTATGGCAACATATGAAACAAGCAACTATTATAAAATTGGAAATTCCCTTTGAATTGCGTGTGCAAAAATTAGTGGCAGATTATACTACAGTAAACATAGAAGCTTTAAAATCATGTGTCATTAAAATAGCACAACAATTGGGAACCTTAAATACAAAATTATGTTTACAATATTTGGATGATAGAAATTTATCCGATGTAGCTCGTTTGTCGTTGTTATATTATGATAGAGCTTATGAATTTAATTATAAAAATAAAAAACAACCGATTATAAATATAAACTCTGATTCGATTGATGCTGGAATAAATGCCTTAAAAGTAAAACAAGTTATAGATACATTGAACTAAAAAACATGTCAGTAAAACTTACACAATTTAGTAAAGCATCGGGCTGTGGCTGCAAAATTGCACCAGCCGTATTAGAAGAAATTTTAAAAGGCTGTAAACAAGATGTTGTTTTTAAAAATTTATTGGTTGGTAATGAAACCAAAGACGATGCTGCTGTTTACGAATTAGAAGATGGTAATTGCATTATTAGCACAACGGATTTTTTTACTCCCATTGTTGATGATGCCTTTGATTTCGGAAAAATTTCGGCATGCAATGCCATTAGCGATATATACGCCATGGGCGGAAAACCTTTAATGGCTGTAGCAATTTTAGGTTGGCCAGTAGATAAAATTCCAACCGAAGTAGCACAACAAGTCATAAAAGGTGCGCAAGAAATTTGCACCAAAGCTGGAATTCCTTTAGCAGGAGGGCATAGTGTAGATACACAAGAACCCTTATTTGGTTTAGCCGTAACAGGCTTAATAAAAAAAGAACATGTCAAAATAAATAATGCCGTTAAAGAAAATGATATTCTTTATATAACAAAACCTTTGGGCATTGGTGTATTGAGTACCGCTTTAAAAAGAGGATTACTAAACGAAGCTCATTATCAATTACTATTAGAACAAACCACCACACTAAATTCGATTGGAGAAAAACTTGGTTCATTATCATTTGTAAATGCCATAACAGATGTGACTGGATTTGGTTTTGCAGGACATTTATTAGAAATGTTAGCCGATACTAATTTATCAGCAACAATAAATAAAAGCAAACTTCCCATTGTCGAAGCCGCTAAAGAATACGCTAAACAATTTGTTTTTCCAGATAATACGACGCGCAACTACAATGCACAATCTAAACATATTATGGGCATGATGGATTTAGATTTTATTTTTTATTGCGATCCTCAAACCTCCGGCGGTTTATTATTTAGTGTTGATGCTTCTTATGAAAAAGAAATGGACGAGGTATTAAATTCGCACCAACAATTTTTCGCTAAAGTTGGGACAATTACTGGCAAGCAAGAAAAAGAAATTGTGTTTGTGTAAAATATAAATAGGAACACAGATTTTACCGATGTTGCAGATTAACAAGGATTTTTTATTCTGTTCTAATCCGCGAAAATCAGCTCAATCAGCGTCATCCGCGTTCCTATTAAAAAATAAATACTCTTAAAATCTGTGTCTATTCGTTAAATCAGTTGAATCCGTGTTCCTATTCAAACCATCACAATCCAACTAAAACTTTTAAAGATTGTTTCCAAGATAAACTTCTTGAACGACAAGCAACAATAAAAGAAATTAAAAAGCTAGAAGCAATGTTTATTAAACCAATATAAATAACACCCAAAAACACTGTAATAATTAAATCTAATTTAAAAGACTGTTCGCCACCAATAGCGATAGCAAAATTGCCTGAAGAAATAGTCACATGCCTTATATCAAAAGGAATTCCAAGAAACTTTCCAATATTGCCAGCCATTCCTAAACAAAATCCTAAAAATATATTTCCAACAATACCACCTAAGTTTTTTTCTACAAAGGCTGCAATCTTTTGTCTTTTCTCTAAACTATATTTTAAAACTAACTTAGGATGTTTGATGATACGCTGAGCTATTTCTGAATAAACAACTTTATTATCAAAATAACCAATCACTATTCCCGATAAAGATAAAAACACACCTGTAATAGTAGCGTAAATTAAAGACGCACTATACAAAGGATGATTAGAATACATTTGCGATTTTGCCTCTGTAAAATTAAATATGGAGTAATGTAAATAATGATTAATTAACCATGCTGATAAAAACATAAAGGCAATACAATTACTAAATTCCCTATTAAAGATACAAATTGACTTCTGATTACTTGTTTAAACATTGTCCAAGGTCTATTACCAGAATCATTTCCACTATCTATGCTATCTGCAATAAAAGCGGCCGTCATAGCGGGTTGCTTAGTAGCTAAGGTTAAATGCGCTAAATACATAAATACAAAACCAGCACTGTAATTTAATCCAAACAAAAATCCTTCAATAAATAAAGGTGCATGCAAGTGATGAATAAAATGTTTAATATAAACTAATAATACAACCACTACTCCACCACCCATGGCAGACTTAAAAAGTGTGTAGTTTTCTTTTTTAGAAAAGCCAATATAATGTTCGCCTTTTTCGGATGTATGACTCACAATACGATGCGCTAATAAATTAGTGGTTTCTTTAATAAATCTTCGAACTCTATTTTTAGTTTGTTCCGCTTTTACTAATTCGGTAACTAATTGAGAAATTGTTAATACTCTATTCGTTTTTTGTTTAGTCACAAATAAATTCAACAACAATCTAATTCTACAAATATGCTGTTGAGCTCGTTGCAACAAATAGGCTGAATGAAGACTTGTTCCTATCTCATCTTTCTTTTCTTGAATTGAATTAAATAAACTCTCGACCTTTGCAATACTTTGCCATATAGATTCTAATTCTTCATGATCAATATCTAGCGTTTTATTTTCTAAATGTTTTTTTACAAATAAAGAAACCTGGTGATTTAATTCAAAGAAAGGCGAGTTGCTATCGTCTATTTCAGGCAGCTTACTCACTAAATAAGGATCAATACCAATACTAGCCAATCGATGGCATAAAATTATAATGGCATTATGAATTTGATGCGCTAATTTTTGAGAGTGTAATGACAATTGTTTAACATCTATTAAATCTGTTATCGCTTCCCAACTTGAATAATTTATTTTTTCAAGCCAAACAAAATCATCGGATGTATTGAAAAGAAAGTTAATGAAATGACTTAGTTCGTTTTCAGGTAAATTACTAGGTAAAATTTTATGCTTTAAACGTCTTGCGATTTCTGGAAAAAATCCACGATTAGAATTGATTCCATATTCGGTAAAGGCATTTACAAAAAAGGCATGATCTAAGGTTAAGTAACAAAAATCAGTTAGTTCCTTTTTAAATTGTTGATCAATCGATTTTTTAACAATTAACTCTTTTAGTAACAGATTAAACTCCTCGTCATTCTTATCCGAAATAAGTCTTATTTGGTTAATAAAGGCTATTATTTGAGAAAAATTATGATTTGAAAAGTCCATGTGACTAAGTTAACAGAATACCTTAAAACATTCATTTTAAACTATTTTGTTTAACGTTTGTTAACCTATAAAACGGTAATAAAGTGTTAAAAATCACGTTTTTACAATTAATAAAATAGTTTATCTTTGTTGTAATGGAAATTGTTAAAGGTTCAGGTGTTATTCCTGGTGTATTATTGGCAAAGGTTAACTCCCCAGCCGATTTAAAAAAACTAAAAGAAGAAGAATTAGAGCAGTTTTGTGCAGAATTGCGTCAATTCATTATTGATATTGTATCTGTAAAAGGAGGTCATTTTGGCGCTTCTTTAGGTGTTGTTGAACTAACAACAGCTTTACACTATGTATTCAATACACCATACGACCAATTAGTTTGGGACGTAGGTCATCAAGCATACGGACATAAAATTATTACTGGTCGTAGAGATATTTTTCATACAAACCGTGTTTACAAAGGTATTAGCGGTTTTCCAAAACGTTCAGAAAGTGAATATGACACCTTTGGTGTTGGTCACTCTTCTACTTCTATTGGCGGTGCTTTAGGTATGGCGGTTGCAAGTCAGTATTTAGGATTAAAAGATAAACAACACATTGCCGTTATTGGTGATGGCTCTATGACTGCTGGTCAGGCTTTTGAAGCTTTAAATCATGCTGGTATTTCAAATAGTAATTTATTAGTGGTGTTAAATGATAATTGCATGAGCATTGACCCTAACGTTGGTGCTTTAAGAGATTATTTAACGGATATAACAACTTCTCATACATACAATAAAACAAAAGATAAAGTTTGGGAATTATTGGGGAAGATTAGCAAATTTGGACCTAATGCTCAAGAAATTGCAAGTAAATTAGAGAATGCAGTTAAAACTTCATTATTAAAACAAAGTAATTTATTTGAGTCGTTAAAGTTCCGTTATTTTGGGCCAGTTGACGGACACGATGTGGTTCGTTTAACGAAAATCATGGCCGATTTAAAAGATATTCCAGGCCCTAAAATATTACACGTTTTAACTAAAAAAGGAAAAGGCTATAAATTCTCGGAAGAAGGAAATGAAACGGTTTGGCACTCGCCAGGTTTGTTTAATAAAGAGACTGGAGAAATTATTAAAGTCGTTCCTAAAGAACCTCAACCCCCAAAATACCAAGATGTATTTGGACATACGATTGTAGAATTAGCTGAACAGAATAAAAAAATAATGGGTATCACACCGGCAATGCCAAGTGGTTGCTCATTAAACATTATGATGAAAGCGATGCCAGATCGTGCATTTGACGTAGGTATTGCTGAACAACATGCAGTTACGTTTAGCGCAGGTTTAGCAACCCAAGGCATGATTCCATATTGTAACATTTACTCTTCGTTTATGCAACGTGCATATGATCAAGTGGTACATGATGTAGCTTTACAAAATTTAAAAGTTGTGTTATGTTTAGATAGAGGTGGGATTGCTGGTGCTGATGGACCAACACACCACGGTGCTTTTGATATTCCTTATTTCCGTTGCATCCCCAATATGATTGTGAGTGCACCAATGAATGAAGAAGAGTTGCGTAACTTAATGTACACAGCGCAATTAGATGAAGTTACTGGGCCATTTAGCATTCGGTACCCACGTGGTAATGGTGTGATGGTAAATTGGAAAACTCCTTTCAAAAAATTAGAAATTGGAAAAGGACGCAAATTAAAAGATGGAAAAGAGGTTGCTATTTTATCGTTAGGACATCCAGGAAACTTTGCAGTGAAAGCTATTGAGAAGTTAGAAACCGATGCTTCGACAGGCTCAGCAACCGGTATTAAAGTAGCTCACTACGATTTACGTTTTGCGAAGCCAATAGATGAAGCGATGTTACATGAAGTATTTGCTCGTTATAAAAAAATCATTACCATCGAAGATGGGACTATTGTAGGCGGTGTTGGTAGTGCTATTTTAGAGTTTATGGCAGAAAATAATTACAGTGCTCAAGTAAAACGATTAGGTATTCCAGACAAATTTATTGAACATGGCGAACCAAACGAATTATATACTGAATGCGGTTTTTCTGAAGAGCAAATTTATTCAGAAGTTTTAGAAATTCTGAAAGAAAAGAAAGAAGTGAAAGTAGGGTAATTCCTTCTAGATATAAATAAAATGCGGCTTAATGATGATTTAAGCCGCATTTTTATTTTAACAGAAATTTTATTTTAATCCTCCTTTGTTTTCGCTAAATTTGTGTAAACACCAATAAATTGGCCTCAGAACAAAATATCCTAATATTAAAACTAGATGAGTTTATACGCAAGTATTATAAAAATCAACTCATTAAAGGTTTATTATATACTAGTGGTTTATTAGTTGCTGCTTTTTTATTTTTAGTAATTGCTGAATACTTTGCTGAATTTGGAACAACGACAAGAACTATTTTATTTTATTCGTTTTTAATTGCTAGTGGTTTTGTGCTATTCAAATACATTGCCATTCCAGTTTTAAAATTAAATAAATTAGGCTAAGTAATTTCGTATGATGAAGCTGCCAATATTGTCGGAAAACATTTAACAATATCAACGATAAACTATTAAACACCTTACAACTACAACGTAACTCAGGATCTATTTTATCTCCCGATTTATTAACAGCAAGTATCAATCAAAAAATGGAAGAGTTAAAACCTATTCCGTTTACTTCGGCAATTGATATTGGAGAAAATAAAAAATACTTGAAATTTGCTTTGCCGCCTATTGCTTTAATGTTATTAGTATTGGCAATTAAACCAAGCATTATTACAGATGGAACGGAACGAATGGTATTTCATCAAACCTATTTTGAAAAAGCTGCACCTTTTCAATTTGCTATTGATAATAACTCCTTAGAAGCTATTCAACAACAAGATTTTGTATTAGAATTAAAACTGAAGGGGAACGAAATCCCAAATGAAGTTTTTATTTTAGTAGATGGTGTAGAACATAAAATGGAAAAAGTTGATAATGTAAATTATACCTATACTTTTAAAAATGTTCAACAAAATCAAGACTTTGTATTTACGGCAGCAGGCTTTAATTCTAAATCTTACGAATTAAAAGTATTACCAAAACCAATGTTGATGAAGTTTGATATTCAATTAAGTTATCCTGCTTATCTCAACAAAAAAAATGAGACCGTATCAAATATGGGTGATATGCAAATACCTCAGGGCACAAAAATGCAATGGGTATTTCACACAAAAAATACGGATCAAATATTTTTAAATTTTAGAGATACCATGGTAGATATTTCTAAATCATCGGAAGATGAATTTTCTTTTTCAAAACGCATGATGCAAAGTATGCCTTACAGCATCAAAACCATGAATCATTTCTTAAAACAAAATCCTGATTCAGTAAATTATACAATTAATGTGGTTCCAGATCAAGTTCCATTAATTGATGTGAGCGAAAAAACAGACTCCTTAAATCCTAAAAATATTTATTTCTCTGGAACTATAAAAGATGATTACGGCTTTACACGATTAACTTTCAAATACACGCAATACACACAAGATTCGACCGGTAAAACCATTGTAAAAAATGGAGAACAAGTCATGGGTGTTAACAAACAACAAATTACTCAGCCCTACTATTACTTTTTAGATGCCTCTCGTTTTGAATTATTGCCTGGCGATAAAATTGAATATTATTTTGAAGTGTGGGATAATGATGGTGTTACAGGTTCTAAATCTGCTAAAACACAAACCATGTTGTTTAAAGCACCAACCATTGATGAAATGAATGCGGCGACTGACAAAAACAATTCAGAGATTAAAAAAGATTTAGAAGATGGCGCTAAAAAAGCAAAAGATTTACAAAAAGAAATTAATGACCTCAGTAAAAAACTGACTGAGAAAAAACAAATGGGTTATGAGGAAAAGAAAAAACTTGAAGATATTTTAAAGAAACAAAACGAACTTAAAAATAAAATTGAAGAAAGTAAACAAGAGAATCAATTAAATAATCAGCAGCAACAGGAGAATCAACAAATGGATGAATCTCTGTTAGAAAAACAAAAACAACTAGAGCAGTTGTTTGAAAACATCATGACTCCTGAAATGAAAAAATTATTTGATGAGTTAAATAAACTACTAGATAAATTAGATAAAAATCAAGTACAAGAAAAACTCGAACAATTAAAACTGTCTAACAAAGACATGGAGAAAGAGTTGGACAGAACTTTAGAGGCATTTAAACAAATGGAAGTAGAACAAAAGCTACAGCAAGCCATTGATAAATTAGAGGATCTGAAAAATAAAGAAGATGCCTTGAAGAAAGAAACTGAAGGAAACAAAGATACTAAAGAGAATCAAGAAAATAAAGACAAAAAAGACGACACTAAATCAGATAATAAAGATTCGAAAAACGATAATAAAGATAGCAAAGACAAAACTGATTCAAAGGATAAAAAAGAAGCTGATTCGAAAACACTTGAGAAAAAACAAGACGAATTAAACAAACAGTTTGAAGATTTAAAAAAAGACCTAAAAGAAATGCAAGAAAAAAATGCAGCTCTTGAAAGTCCGAATGAAATTCCTAAAACAGAAGAAAAGCAAAATGAGATTAGTAAGGAGATGGAAAAAAGTTCTGAGCAATTAAATCAGAATAATAAAAAGAAAGCATCGCAGTCTCAAAAAGAAGCTTCTGATAAAATGGGAGAAATGAAACAGCAAATGCAGCAAGCGATGGAGAAGATGCAAAAAGAAGAGGAAGAAGAAGACATGCAGGCTGTACGTCAGATTTTAGAAAATTTATTGAACTTATCTTTTGCTCAAGAAGATTTAATGGGCCAACTTTCTAAGTTACGCTCTGATAATCCACAATATTTGAAAATCACACAAACGCAAAAAAAATTACAAGACGATTCAAAAATTATTGAAGACAGTTTATTAGCAATCAGTAAAAGACAACCTAAAATTAGCGCAACGGTAAACAGAGAAATTTCTGCCATAAATATGAATATGGGAAAAGCTGTTTCTGAATTAGCAGAACGTCAGCAGTCTAACGCCCAAATGCGCATGCAGTATTCAATGACTTCTATTAATAACTTGGCATTATTACTGAACGAATCTTTAGAGGACATGCAAAAGCAAGCTAAAGAATCAAAAGAAAGTAAACCAGGAAATGGTAGTTGCAAAAAACCAGGTAAAGGTAAAAAACCGAGTTCATCAAGCAAGCCAGGAGAAGGAAAACCTAGTATGCAAAGTATGAAGCAAATGCAGCAAAAGTTAAATGAGCAATTATCCGAACTCAAAAAACAATTAGAACAAGGTCAGAAACCAGGAGGACAAAAACCGGGAGATAAACCTGGACAGAAACCGGGTGGGCAAAAACCTGGTGGACAAGGAGGAATGGGTCAACAAGGAGGACAAAAAGGTATGATGCCAGGACAACAAGGTCAGGGAATGAGTGAACAATTGGCTAAAATGGCTGCACAACAGGAAGCATTAAGACGTCAAATGCAGCAAATGATGGATAAAATCAAAAAAGATGGGGGTTCAAACCCGGGTGGAAATATTGCAGACATGATGGAACAGACTGAAAGAGATATAGTTAACCGCCAAATTACGCAGGAAACAATGAAACGCCAGCAAGATATCATAACTAAACTTTTAGAAAGCGAAAAAGCTGAGCGCGAACGTGAGCAGGACGAGCAAAGGAAAAGTAATGAGGCAAAAAATCAAGTTTTAAGTAACCCTACGCAATTTTTAGAGTATAAAAGACTTAGAGAAAAAGAACTGGAGTTGTTAAATACGGTTTCGCCAAGTTTAACACCTTACTACAAGCAAAAAGTTAATGAATATTTTAATAGCGTAAACAAATGATACCAGCTAAAGGAGAAAAATTGGATATCCCATCATCATCAGAAAATATGAGATTAGTAGAGCGTTTAGTAGAAGATGTGTGCGATGTGTTTAATGTAAACGAAGATAGTTATGGCAATATACTAATAGCTGTAACAGAGGCAGTAAACAATGCCATTTACCATGGCAACAAAGGTAATCCTGATAAACATATTAAAATAGGATTTGAATCACACGAAAAAAACATTTGTTTTTCGGTAGCTGACGAAGGTCGTGGATTTGATTATAATAATTTACCTGATCCTACAGATCCAGCAAATTTAGATAAGCCAAACGGACGCGGTGTTTTTTTAATGAAAAACTTAGCTGATAAAGTTGAATTTAATAATAACGGACAAGAAGTTTTATTGACGTTTAATTTGAATTAATACCTCCGTTTTTTTGAATGAAAAAATCTCATCTTAAAATTTTATTTATTATTGGTATTGTATTTAATGTTTTAGCTATCATTTTATTAGCTATGAACTTCGTTAATACTCAAAAAAACGAATACCTTTTTAAAATCAGTCTCCCCTTAATTGGCTTGTTGTTTTTTTACTTTATGATAAAGAAAATAAATTCCCTAAAATAATATGGCAATTTCCTTCAACAACCAAAGCATTACTTTTAAATTTAAAGCAAAAACAAAAATAAAAGCTTGGATTAAAACTATTGCCGAAAAGGAAAAACACAAACTCGGCACGATTAATTATATTTTTTGTACAGATGATGAATTGCTTGAA